>CAWFXX010000011.1:0-3802 GCA_963819915.1 uncultured Alphaproteobacteria bacterium | reverse complement strand
TCAAAAGCAGACATGTGCAGCGCAAAACGGCATGTCTGCTTCACCCCCGAAAGCGGACATGCGCATTTTTAGGTCCATCCGCTTGGGTCGTCGCGCGTCAGCGCGTGAAGCGCTCGAACTCCCGCACGACGCGTAGGTAGATGTCCCGTTTGAACGGGATCACCAGGTCGGGCAATTCCTGCATGGCCACCCAGCGCCATTCGACGAATTCAGGTTTGTGACCGCCGCCCGGCTGCGCGATATCGATTTCGCCGTCATTGCCGGTAAACCGCAGCGCGTACCATTTCTGCTTCTGGCCACGATATTTGCCGCCCCAGGCCTGTTTCGCGACCTCATTCGGAAGGTCGTAGGCGAGCCAGTCGGCGATCTCGCCGAGTTTCTGCACCGAGCGAATGCTGGTTTCTTCATACAGTTCGCGGAGTGCTGCCTTGTACGGATCTTCATTCTCATCGATGCCGCCTTGTGGCATCTGCCAGACATGCGTGGCATCGACGTGTTCAGGGCCGTCGGTACGCCGTCCGATGAAGACGTGCCCGGCGCGGTTGAGCACCATCATGCCGGCGCAGGGACGATAAGGCAGCGAGTCCTGGGAGGGCATTGTCCGTCCGTCAATTCGCGCGCGTCAGTCTTGCGCTTTCGAATGACGTTACGACGACTTGGCCTTGATCGCCACCATGGTGATCGGCTCGAGCAGGAAGCCGCGCGATTCCGCTTTCTTCGCCCATTCGGCAATGCGCGCGATGGTGGCAGGCTGCGCGGTTGCAAATCCGATCGCGGTGCCGGCGTCGCGTGCTCTCATCTCGAGGCGCGCCAGCGCGCGGTCGATCTCAATCGGCGTCGGGACAACGTCGAGCACGATATCGGCTTTGGCGAAAGGCAAGTTGTGGCTGCCGGCGAGCTGGCCCGCAATGCTGCGCGATGATGAGCCGTCATCAACAAAAATAAGTCCGCGCTTGGCGGCGTCCTGCAACACCGGCGCAAGCGCCGGCTCGGACGCCGTAAACCGCGCGCCCATGTAGCTCATCACGCCAACGTACCCCTGGAAACGGCTCATCAGCCAGTGCAACCGGTCGATATTCTGTTCAGATGAGAGCGAGGTCAGCAAAGTTTGCGGGCCGGGGTCATTGTCCGGGTAATCGAAGGGCTCCATCGGAACCTGCAACAGGACTTCGTGCTCGTCGGCGCGGGCGTGCTCGGCGAGTTTTTCAAGATCGGCGCCGTATGGCGCCAAAGCGAAAGTCACCGATGCTGGAAGTTTTGCGAATGCATCAGCGGTGCCGGAGGCGCTGATGCCGAGACCGCCAACGACGATGGCAATGATGGGCGTGTCTTTCTTGTTCGGCGGGATCTGGCGCGGGTGCGCGTAACGCGCCGACGGCCGCGTGCCGTCAGGTCCAATTTTTGGAATCGAGCCGTGGCGCGTGGTCTCAAGCAGCTTGGGATCGAGCAACGCGCCCGCACCGGGCGAATTTCCGGGAATGGTAACCTGTTGCCTCGCGCCGCTGGAGCCGTCGATGATCGTGACCGTGCGCGATCCGGGCGGAGGCGAGGACGCGGCTACTGGCTCGGGCGCGCTCGTCGATGGGCCATCGTGGCGTGCATGCTCTTTGCCGTCTTTGGCGCTGTCGCGCGCGGTTGGTTTCGCCGCTGTCTGGTCGGTTGCGACGACGGCCACCGGTTCGCCGCCGAGTGGATCCTTGACGAAAACCGCCCATCCGACGACCACCAGCCCGGACAGTCCCAGCACGCCGGCCAGCCATTGCGGCGCGGTTCCGGGGATATTCGGCAGGCGCTTGCTTTTGATCTGGCCGAGCGGGGTGTTCAGATCGTCCGGTGCCACAGCGCGGAATCCTCGCGAATCATCGGCGGAGTCTAGCACGCGACGTTTGCACGCTGGATCGCGAGATGTCGCCGCGACAGCGCGTTGAGATGGGCCTGAAAACGATCGGGGCGGCCGTTTGGCCGCCCCGCACTTTCGCTAGAGGTAGGGCCGGAGCTTAGTTCGGGACCGGCGTCTTGGAGTTCGGCGGGAACGCCGAATTCACCTGGGTTCCGCGCAAGAGATCGAGCGCCATGCTGAGCGCTTTGTCGTTCTTTGGCTCCGGCGGAATGTAGGATTGCGAGCCGGTCTGCTCCTTGCCTTCGTCACCCTTGAGATGGCCGCGCAACGAGGCCTCGCCCTTGGTGTCGGTCTTGGCCTTGAGATCTTCCGGCACGTCCTGGAGAACCTCGATGTCAGGCGAAATGCCTTTCGCCTGAATCGAACGGCCCGATGGCGTGAAGTAACGCGCGGTCGTCAGACGGAGCGCGCCATTGCCAGAGCCGAGCGGAATGATGGTCTGCACCGATCCTTTTCCGAACGAGCGCGTGCCGACGACGGTTGCCCGCTTGTGATCCTGCAATGCGCCGGCGACGATCTCAGACGCCGAAGCCGAGCCGCCATTGATCAGTACAATGAGCGGCTTGTTTTTTGTCAGGTCGCCCGGGCGTGCGTTGAACCGCTGGGTCTCTTCAGCATTGCGGCCACGGGTGGATACGATCTCGCCCTTTTGCAGGAAAGCATCGGACACCGAGATTGCCTGATCGAGCAGGCCGCCCGGATTGTTGCGCAGGTCGAGAACATAACCCTTGAGCTTGTCGTCGGAGATCTTCGCGCTGATGTCGGTGATCGCCTTCTTCAGCCCTTCGGTGGTCTGTTCATTGAATTGCGTGAGCCGGATATAACCGACGTCCTCGCCTTCGCTCTGCGAGCGAACCGAACGCACGCGGATGACGTCGCGCGTGATCGAGACTTCGACCGGCTTGTCCTGGCCCTTGCGCATGATGGTGAGCTTGATCTTGGTGTTCACCGGCCCGCGCATTTTTTCGACGGCCTGGTTGAGCGTCAGGCCCTGCACCTGCTCGTCGTCGAGCTTGGTGATGATGTCATTCGCCATGACGCCGGCTTTGGCGGCAGGCGTCTCATCGATCGGCGCCACGACCTTGATCAGGCCATCTTCCATGGTGACTTCGATGCCGAGTCCGCCGAATTCGCCGCGGGTCTGCACCTGCATGTCACGGAAGCTTTTGGCGTCCATGTAACTCGAGTGCGGATCAAGCCCGGCCAGCATGCCGTTGATCGCAGTCTCGATCAGCTTGCTGTCGTCCGGCTTCTCGACGTAATCGGCGCGCACGCGCTCGAACACGTCACCGAACAGATTGAGCTGCCGGTATGTATCCGCCGCTGCTGCCTTGGCAGTCGCGCCGAGAAATACGATGCGTGGCTGTACCGCGAGCAGCGTCATTGCTGCTCCCGCCGCCGCGCCGAGAAGAATAAGTGAGGTCTTGCGCATCATCCGCGAACCTTTTCGCCTTCGCCAGCCGCCCACCATGGGCCTGGATCGACGGGAACCCCGTCCTTACGAAACTCAACGTAGAGCACCGGTTGGCTGGAACCTGTCGCTAGGATAGCGGCGATATGGGAGCCATTTCCCATCACTGCAACGGGTTCCCCGGTCAGCACGAACTGCCCGAGATCAACTGATATCCGATCCATCCCAGCGAGCAAGACATGATAGCCGCCGCCGACATTAAGGATCAAGAGTTGACCATAAGACCGGAATGAACCGGCATATACCACCCAGCCATCGGCCGGCGCGGTCACCTGCGCCCCGGCGCGGGTTGCGATGGAAACGCCCTTTTCGCCGCCGCCATTGGCGTCCGGGGTGCCAAATTCCTTCAACTTGACGCCGTTAACCGGAATAGGAACTTGTCCGCGCAAGGAGGCGAAAGCGACAGCCGGAGCCAGGCGGCCCGGATCGCG
>CAWFXX010000010.1:0-304576 GCA_963819915.1 uncultured Alphaproteobacteria bacterium | reverse complement strand
CCACGTATTGCTTGGAAGATCGCGACGTCGGCGAAGAAGGACACCGGTCCGGCTACCCGGCAGGTTGACGACATCGTGCTCCTGCTGGGATGCGCGGACGTCGCCGCGACCAAGCAGTTCTACGTCGAGCGAGGCGTGACGGTGGCGCGGGGCTTCGGCAGCAAGTACGTCGAATTCATCGCCCCGGCGTCGCACATCAAGCTGGCGCTCTACAAGCGCCGGGCCCTGGCCAAGGACGCCGGGGTCCCCGCGGAGGGCACCGGACCGCACCGGATCGCCATCACCAGCGACGCCGGGCCGTTCACCGACCCGGACGGTTTCGCCTGGGAGGCCGCGCCGCGTGAGTCGAGGCGGCGGAATCAGCGGGAGAGCTTCGGGGAAAGGAGATTAGTCATGGCTGAACCGAACCACGGGAGCCACGCGATTCACGGCGAGGAACGAGCCGCGATGAAGGAGCGCGCGAAGGAAAAGCGAAGGCCACGGCGCGACGCTCCCCACGCGATAAAGCGGCGGAGGGGGACGCGATCTGCTCGAGAAGATCTCCGAGATGGAGAAAAGGGACCGCGAGATGGCCAAAATCCACGCCATCATCAAGGCCAACGCGCCCGACCTCACGCCGAGAACGTGGTACGGGATGCCTGCGTACGCCAAGGACGGCACCATCGTCTGCCATTTCCAGCCCGCGCAGAAGTTCAAGACGAGGTACCCGACGCTCGGCTTCAGCGACATGCTCGTCGAACTTGTCCTCGAACACTTTCGACAGATACGGCACCTTGTTGTACACGGCGCGGGCGATCTTCAGGCTCATTTCCGGATCCATGGTGCCGAACGGCAGCATGACCTGGAACGGGTGGAGCGGCAGGTTCGACGGCTCGAAGCCGAAGTTATAACCGCCGATGTCGATGATGCCGGACTGCACACCTTGGAGCGTGTCGGAGACCTTCACCATCGAACCGCCGTAACCTTCGACGAACTCGACTTTGTATTTGGTCCTGGCAGCGACGCGCTTGGTGATTTCCGGCACGAAGAAATCCTGCATCAGCGCGACGTATGTGTTCGCCCGCGGATGCCCCGAGGCGATGCGCAGACGGATGGCGTCTTGCGCCATGGCCGATGTGCCGACACCGGCCAATACGGTGATTGCGAGAACTTTCAACAGCACACGGATTGTCTTTGTCATGGTGAAATCCCCCGAACCGCTTTTACTATAAGGCATGACCTTCCGTTGCCTTGGCATTGGCTGTCAACCCTCCCGATATCGTGAGTGCATCGCAACAGGGTGATTTATGCGCGAGGGATCTTGCACTTACGGTATCAGCAGACGCATCCACGTCGGCATTCCTGAAAATAAAACCAGTCAAAATTAGAAAACTCTCAAACCTCTGGCAAAACCGTCAGAAATTTCGGCGAGATAGACACCCTGATTGCCGTTTCCGTTGGGCTGGAGAGGCGCATACTTGTCGGCGAGATGAGGCCTTAGCTCATCGCACGCTCTACGCAAATATCATGCAGGAAATAAAAATACGGATCGCAGCTGTTGATGCTGAAACGATAAATCAATTGCCGGTCGTTCCACCGTTAGTAAAAGAATTTTGTTATCTGCAATTTCGTATGATTTGCGAACCTATAGCTGTCGGATGTCTGGTAGCACATGGCGATAATTCTGGAGCAAAACAAGGCTTCAGAAAGCATGGGAGGCAGACAAAATCATCGAATTGTTTGAGGCCCTTAACCCTGACTTTTTCCCCATTCCAGTCGTTCAGGGCAAAAATGATGTTGGGCACCACACGTTAGAACTGAAAACTCCCAATCCACTTCCCAAAGAAGAATTTCTAAAGCTGTATCACAAATGCGGAGAGATCCTTCACCGGGGCAGCGCGAAAAAACTTCTATCGCAGCAGCAGCATGAAATTTGATTTTCAAGCCTCTCAAAGGCGCAGGTCTTACGATGGCAGCGAGCGCGCAGAACAATAGAAGTCGTGACAGTTGCGCTCCGCGCGGTCCTGGACAACGGTCATCGAAAATAACGAAATATATTATTTTGCGGATGTGGGCTTTCGGATAGCCGCTTCCGGGAGATCAGCATTGATGTCGGCTTCTGGCACAAAGCGGACGTGAGCCAGTGCACCGCACATTTCTGCTTTTGGTCACTTGCGAGCCAAGGGGGGGTGATGTCGCTGCTGGCGCTAGCCGCTCAGCGAAAAGCCCCAAATCGCGAGCAGCGCTGCAACGATAAGGCCGACCCACGAAGCAGTCATGGACACGGAATAGGGTCCAATCTGCACGGTCCATGCTTTAAAAATCCTCCAGCCGTGCAAGATCGCTACTAACGTGAAGATGAGTGCCGTAATTAATGCGTAAGGCATCGTATCCTCCCCTCATAACCGAGTTGCCCTGTGCGACCATAACTCAGCTGCACCGCCATTAATCGCAGTCTCTGGTGCTCCCGAAGCCCCGATTTTGCAAAATTCCCTGTAAAATTCCCTGTTAGCAGGGAAAACGGGCAGAGCAGGGGGGGATCTGCACTGCCACGCCAGCCACCGTGTCCGTTTACTCGGCGACAGCCGACGATACGCCACCCTGACAATTAGACGTTATGGCTGGTTTTTTTTATTCTGCCAGAGCTCATACAATGCCAGCCCGAGCACTAGCGCCCCGACGATTACGAAATTCGTTGCCGCAGCCGCGCTCGCCACTCCGAGGATCCACGGCGCAGCGACAAGCCAGGCGCCAAGCAAGACGTTGACCCATTCCTCCCACGAGCGGAATGTCGACAACGTGACAATCTCGGTGCAGATCAGCAGGAAGCCGGTGAAAACCGCAGCCGACGTTGCCACCGCTTCTCCGCCAAAACTCAGGACGCCTGGCGAAATGCAGAGCCAAATGGCGAGCAGCCAGCTGCACCAATCTTCCCAGTGAATTGGCGGCTCAAATCGGACCTTTGCCATGGACGCCCCCTCGTTCGTTCGCTAAATTCAATTCTTACAATGAACGATTTGACCGTGATTTGACGAGAATCAAAGGCGCGAAAGCTCCTGCACCATCCTGACACGAGTACCGCGTTACCGAAACGGGACTCAGGCGTTCTAACTGCGCCAGTTGCGACGCAGTCGTGTTCCACTCTTAGATTATTCTCTTATTAGCCCGCACGACACCTCAACCTCGCGCCGCCGTCGTCAGAACGAACGATGTCGCATTGATGACATTGCACATCATCTGATCAGCGGACGCGCTGCAATCGAAAATCTGTCATTCCTCTTACGCTCCGGTTCAACTCCCGTTCATCCACATGGGCGCAGGGTTGCACATGTTGTATTGAGTAGGAGGCTGCGCCATGAACGAACGCGTTGCCGTCACGCAAGCAAACAGTTTGCCACTTGCCAATCTCGTCCGATCGCATGTCGTGCGGGTTGCAAAACCGCAGAGCGATCAGGCGATCATTCTCGATCTCGACAAAGGCGCGAAGCTCGACCTCTCGGCTGTCGCCAACGAGAAGATGACGCTCGTGCATGTCGACACGAAGCTGGTCATCCTTTTCGACAACCAATCCACGGTCACCGCTGAACCGTTTTTCGATCTGTCCGGCAAGCCACTCACGGACCTCAATGTCGAATTGAGCGCGGGACGCACGCTCAATGGCGAACAGTTCGCGCAGAATGTTCCAATTACCGATGATCAATCGGTTTTGCCTGCCAATGACCCGTCAAGCGGTGCCGACTTCCACGATGTCTCGATAGAGTTTCTGCCGGGCAATACATCGCCGCTGACGCTGATGGCGGAAGATATGCCGGAGGCGTTTGGCCGTTTCGGTGCCGTTGGTGAATCGGACTTTGGCGTTGTCGCGCATGCGCAGCTCTTCAGCGCGCCCGCTTCGACCGTCGTCGGCTCGGCTCCTGTCCTCGGTAACATTCCGGCGCCGGGCGGGGCGGGCACGCAAGTGTTTGAAGCCGGGCTCCTGGCGTCGCGCGGCCCTGGTGAGTCGGATGGCACGCATTCTGGAAACCCCGCGTTCCAGACCACGACGCGCGCCGGCACGATTGGTTTCAGCTCGCCGGACGGCGTCCAGTCAGTATCGTTGGGCGGCAATGTAGTGACTGCCACGACGCAGGCGGATGCACTGGCACATCCGTTTGCTGACGGAACGACGGGATCGCTGGCGGCGTGGATTACGTTCGACGCCGGAACAGGAAGGGGCGCGATCCATTACTCCTACACGCTGCTCGACAATACTGTCGGCGTCCCTAGTGCAAGCTTCGCGGTGGTCGTGACCGATCCGGATGGCGACCACAACCCGCCTGCCAATCTCGTCATTAGTATTGTTGACGATGGGCCCATCGCTGCTGGGGATACTAATGCCGTTGCGCCAAACCAGCTCGCGCCTGTAACTGGCGACGTGATCCACGGCGCGGCCGCGAGTGGCGTGGACCTGCCGGGCGCCGATGGCGGCCTGACGGTTGTGAGCGCGACGGGTACCGGAGACCCAGTTGCTGTAAATGCGGCGGGTTCGCCAATCATTGGCGAATTCGGGGTGCTGACGCTGTTCTCCAACGGCCACTACAGCTATCTCCACACTGGCGCGCCGGGAGGTGGCACCGATACCTTTACTTATACGATCGCAGATGCCGACGGCTCGCATTCGATCGCAACACTACAGATTGCTGTCGGTGACTCTGCGCCGGGCAACATCAGCGTCCCGACAGATCCCTCAGTCACAACCGTTTTCGAGGCGGGGCTTCCGGCGCGGACCATCGACGGCGTCACGGAATCCGCGGGCTCGGACGCGGGCAATCCGGACGGCAATGCCCCGACCACGACCCAGATTGGCAAGATCACGTTCTGGTGCGGGTGGTCGTTCGATCGGCGGCCAGCAGTGCACCTAGGCGAAACGAAGTCGATTGCCGACGTCCAGGACGGCGACGGGTCGCAGGCGAACGCAGCGTTGACGATAACGGTTGCGGATTCAGCGCCGGGCAGCTTCCAGCTTCCGACCGAGGGCGACGCGCAAACGACAGTGTTCGAGGCGGGTCTTCCAGTGCGCGGCAACGAGCCTGCGGGTTCGAATTCTCTGGATCCGGCCTCGATGACGGGCACGATCGAATTTACGTCAGCAGACGGTGTTGCGTCGGTCCTACTGAACGGCCACGCGGTTGGCAACTTGCCGGGTGCGGTGGTGGCTGCCGACGCAACGGGATCGCTGTCGGCCTTTTTTACTTATGACGCGACCACCGGTCTCGGCCAGATCAATTACACCTACACATTGCTCGACAACACAATCGGCGATCAGAGCGTTAAATCGGGCGACACAAGCGTCAGCTTCGATGTCGCGGTGACTGACCTGGACAACACGACAACGCAGGGCGGCACGCTGACAATTGACGTCGTCGACGACCAGCCGCAGGCGAGGTCATGTCGAAGATTGAGCTGGGTGGTCTGGTCATCGATGCCACAATAACACCACCGAATACGCAGGTGACCTTCGCGGATTTCGACCGGTTCGCTGACCGCGTCGTACACAATCGACCCGTCAGGAGCTGGCACGATCCACTACGCCTATACACTGCTCGACAACACCGATGCACAGAATACTCCATCGGTGAGCTTTGCTGTGGCGGTGAACAGATTCGGATCACGAACGCACGCAGGGCGGCAATCTGGTCATTACCATTATCGACGACAGCCCGATCGCGAATCCGAATTCCGCCGAACTTGCGGCGACCGGTAGTCAGGCCAGCGGGACTGTCATCACGAATGACGTGCTCGGCGCGGACGGCGCGAAACTCGGTGGCGCTGTGGTTGGCATTGCGAAGGGCGGCGATCCCGGAACCCCGATCACCGGCGGTGTGAATACGCAGATCACGGGTGATCACGGCACGCTGACGATCGATGCGCTTGGAAACTACAGCTATGCGCGTTCGAGCAGCGGCGTCGACACGTTCACCTATACGATTTAGGACGGCGATGGCTCGCACGCGAATGCAACGCTGACGTTTACCGCGGACAATGCGCTGCCGGGCGTTCTCAATATCCCACAAGTGAACGATGCGAACGCAGGGACGCTGGTGGACGAGGCAGGCCTCGCAACCGGGTCGAATCCGGCGGCGACAAGCGAAAAGACGACCGGCGCAATCACGTTCAAGTCGCTGGACGGCGTGGGGTCGATCACGGTGGTCGATAGCGCCAATCCGGGTAACACGATTGTGCTCGACAGCGGACATCCGTCGCGGACACTGACCGATGCGACGGGTTCACTCGAGGTCTCCTACACAATCGATGCATCAGGCAACGGCACGATCAGCTACACCTACACGCTGCTGCACAATACGGACGCGACAACAACGCCGTCGGTGAGCTTTGATGTCACGTTGAAGGATTCGAACAACGACCCGGCGAGTGGCACCCTCGTCATTGACATCAGTCGGCTCGATCACGATCGCCGACCCCAATAACAGCAGCAACAGCATCATTCTCAGCAGCGGGCACACGTCCGACACCCTGATCGCCGGGCCCGGAGAATTACAGGCCTCCTACACGATTGTGAATGGCAGCGGCACGATCAGCTACACCTACACACTGCTGCAGGCTACCTCGGGCAACCCGGCCGTCAATGGCGGGGACACCGCCACGAGCTTTAACGTGACGTTGCTGGATTCGAACAGTGATCAATCCACTGGCGCGCTTGTCGTTGACATCAAGGACGACCATCCACTTACGAAGCCCGATACGGATCTCGTTGTGTCCGGCCAGCTTGTGGTCGAGCGTGGCGACGTGCTCGACGGCAGCGGCACGACGACCGTTCCGTCAGGCGCAGATGTTCTCGGCGCGGACGGTGCGGCACCGGGTGGCGCCGTGGTCGGCGTTGCCTTTGGCGGTACCCCAGGCACTGTTGGCCAAGTAGTCCACGGCAACTTCGGTGATCTGCTTGCCATCGTTTTTGACTTCATCCTGCGAACCGTCCGCGCCCGCATCATCGACATGACGGGAAAAAAACTCGATGTCGCGCTTGCCGCCGATATTTTCGAGCACGTACTCTCGATCAAGATGGCGCAAAGGCCGGTCTCGGTCGGCGTTTTGGCCAACCAGATGCGCGATTTCGATTCGGTGCGGAAGTTTTTTACATCCGGCACCGTTGTTTCGGCCACGGATCTTCTGTTTGCACTGCTTTTTGTCGCCGTTCTGTTCATGATCGCAGGCCCATTGGCGTGGATTTCGTTGGTGATCCTGCCGGTGATGATCGTGACCGGATTGATACTGCAACGGCCGCTCAATCGCGCGTTCAAGCGGCTGCAGGCGGAATTGGGCGCCCGTCACGGCGTGCTGGTCGAATCCCTGTCGTCGATCGAAACCGTCCGCGCGGTCGGCGCCGAAACGCGCATGCAAAGGACCTGGGAACGATCCGTCGGCGCCACCGCACGCTCGAGCGAAGACGTGCAATTCTGGTCGACGATGTCGTTGACGCTCGCCGGCACGGCACAGCAATTCACAAGCCTTCTGATGGTCGTCGCCGGCGTCTTTCTTATTCTCGACGGCCAGATCACCATGGGCGCATTGATCGCGGCGAATATGCTGGCGGGAAGGGTGTTAACGCCGATTTCGGGCATCGCCGCGGTGATCACGCGGGCGACGCAGACGTTTGCGGCACTTCGCGCGATCGACAAGCTTATGAGGCTCGAGCGTGAACGTCCGCCGGCCCGCAGCTATCTGGCACGCCAGATCAATCGCGGCTCAATCGTTTTCGAAAATGTTCGGTTCAAATATCCGGGAACAACCACGCACGCGCTCGACAAAATCTCGTTTTCGATCGCTGCCGGCGAACGGGTCGGCATCATCGGGCGGGTCGGGTCGGGGAAGACGACAGTCGGCCGCCTGTTGACCGGGCTCTACGAGCCCGACGAGGGCAACATTCTCGTCGAGGGCGTCGACCTGCGCCAATACGATCCGGCGGATCTGCGGCGCGGTATCGGGTTTGTGCTGCAGGACACGGATCTGTTTTTCGGCAAGCTGCGCGACAATATTGCGCTCGGGCTTCCGGCGGCGATGGACGAGCGAGATTCTCGAGGCCGCGCGTCTCGCCGGTGTCGAGCAATTCGCCGCGCTCCATCCGCTTGGGTATGACCTGCCGATCGCGGAAGGCGGCCGCAGCCTGTCAGGTGGACAAAAACAGGCGATCGGGCTTGCGCGTGCCCTGATCCGCAAGCCACAAATCCTGTTTCTGGATGAGCCAACGGCGCATTTCGATATGCGCAGTGAAGGCGAATTTCTCGAACGGCTGAAGGCGCTGGCCGCCACCGAAATGACCATCATCGTATCTACGCATCGTCTGTCGTTGCTGACGCTGGTCGATCGTCTGCTGGTCTTCGAGAAAGGTCAGCTGATCGCCGACGGTCCAAGGGACGAGATCCTCGCCAGGCTTCAGGCCGCCGGGCGAGGGCCGGCCTTCCAGCCACAAGAGCCCGTGAAGCAAAATGCAGCAGTCTGATTTCGCCTTCGTCAGCAATATCCGCGCGGCGTCGGAGCTGCGCACGCCGCGCACATCGCGGGTCCTGCTGGCGTCGCTCCTTGCACTCATGGTGACGGGGGTGACCTGGGCGCATTTTGCAGTTCTCGACGAGGTCAAGCGCGGGAGCGGCCGGGTTGTGCCGTCGCGGCAGATCCAGGTGCTGCAAAGCCTCGAGGGTGGCATCGTCCGGGAAACGCTGGTCCAGGAAGGCGCGATCGTAACGCAGGGCCAGATTTTGATGAAAATCGACGATACCAAGTCCGGTTCGGAGCTTGGCGAAATCCGTGAACGGCGCGCGGCCAACGCGGCGCGGGTCGCGCGCCTGGAAGCGGAAGTCGAGGGCCGCAGTCAAGCAGAATTCGCGGAAGAACTTGCCAGAATTGCGCCGCGGGCGGTCGAGACAGAGCGCAACGTTTTCGTTGCGCGGAAAAAAAAGCTCAATCAGGACGTCGATGTCCTGATGCAGCAGCAGATCCGGTTTGCCGATTTAATCAAGCTGCTCGGCCGCGAGATTGAATTGACCCGCGCTCTTTACGTCCAGAAAATCGTTCCCGAAATCGACATGCTGCGTCTTGAGCGCCAGGCCTCGGAATTGAAGGGTCAACTGGCCGAAGCGCAGTCGCGTATCAGCAGTGCCATGGCTGCGTTCCGTTCCCAGGCCGAGGAAGATCTCGCCAAATCCCGCGGTGATCTTGCGGTTCTGGATGAGACAATCAAACTGGCCCGCGACCGTTTTCGCCGCGCGGAGCTGCGCTCGCCGGTGAATGGCGTGGTCAACAAGATCAACGTGACGACCGTCGGCGCCGTGATCCAGCCCGGTGCAGACGTGATGGATATCGTGCCGCTCGATGATACGCTGCTCGTGGAGGGCCGCATCCGTCCGCAGGACATCGCCTTCATTCATCCGGAGCAGGACGCTGTCGTCAAGCTGACCGCATACGATTTATCGGTGTTCGGTTCACTGAAAGGCAAGGTCGAACGCATCAGCGCGGACACCATCGTGAACGACAAGCCTGACCGTGACGAAAAGAACGAAAAGTTCTATCGCGTCATGATCCGCACCGAAAAAAACCACCTTGGAACCGATGAGCATCCGCTGCCGATCATTCCAGGGATGGTGGCCACGGTGGAAGTGCTGACCGGCCATAAGTCGGTTCTCGACTACATGATCAAACCAGCGCGATTGCTGCGCGATGAAGCGCTGCGCGAACGTTAGGTCCGCGCATCAGGGTCAATTCTGCGAAAACCGGGGATGAAGTTCGAGTGGCCCGGACGATACATTCGCGGCAAATCCCGAGACTTGGCCGGAGATTTATTCCGGATCCAGTAGATCGGACGTCATTGCCACGTCCAGAGCCGCCACGGGTTTCTGTCCAGGCAACGCGGTCGATGCCATCCATTCTTTTTTGTCGAGCCGGAAAACTTCCGACCATCTTTGCTCGAACGTCGCGCCCCGCGGCAAGTTGCCGGTGTCGGCGGCGCCCGGCCAACTATTGACGTATAAGGGCTCGGATCCTGGATGGGGGACGCCGGCAAAAGTCGCGGGCCAGATCAGGAACGGTGGGAGTTTTACCGGCAGTGCGCCGAGCGGGATTGTGTCGAGCGGTGCAGCGTCCACCGGTATTGCGGTCTTGAGGTAGTCGAGCAGCGAGCCCATCGCCGCCAGCAACTGATAGTCGGCAAAGACGACCACGCCGCGCGCCGACGTCAGCGAAGCGGCCGCGTTGAAATACTGGTTTTCCGCATTGAGGAGGTCTATCAGCGAGCGCTGCTTGATTTCGTATTCCTTCCGATAGATTGCGATGGTTTTCTTGTCGGCGGCAAGCTGGCGCGTCAAAGCCGCAATGCGACCCAAAGTGACCGTTCGCGCCGCCCAGGCTTTGTCGACGGATTCCAGCGCATCGCGCTGCAGACGTGCCTGACGCATCGTTTCTTCGGTGTAACGTTCCGCCATTTCGGCGCGACGCCAGCTGTCCTGACCGCCGCGGAAAATATCCCAGGAGACGACGAGCTTGCCGGCGATGTCATCGCGCTTGCCGATGAAGGTATCGGCGTCCACGCTATGCGACGCGCGCCCCTCAAGTGACACGCTTGGAACGAAAGCCCCGCCGGTGGCACGAAACGCCTGCTTTGCGGCTTCCTTGTCGGATTCCGCCGCCAGAAGCGTCGGGTTACGCCGCAGCGCTACGGCGAGGGCATCGTCCTTTGATCGCGGCAGGCCGCGAAGCGGGCCCGGGAATATAACGTTGATCGCCTCGATGCCGATGATCTTGCGATACTTCGAGCGTGCATC
Source organism: uncultured Alphaproteobacteria bacterium (assembly GCA_963819915.1). GTDB lineage: Bacteria > Pseudomonadota > Alphaproteobacteria > Rhizobiales > Xanthobacteraceae > Pseudolabrys. Next base: position 293,786 of record CAWFXX010000010.1, on the reverse strand, counting down.
ATCGAGGCTACGCTGGAAATCAGCGCGCGTCGCTTTTGCAGCCTCAACGCGTTCTCGCGCCTGCTGAAGATCGCCCTCGCCGGCGAGGCCGCCCGAATATCGCGATCTTACGTGCGAAAACAGCTCTTCGTGGTTCGTCACGTTTTGATTTGCGAGCGCGACCAAGCGCAGAAAACGTACGACATCGATGTAGGCTTCTGCCGCATCAAGCGCGGTCAATTCCGAGCGTTCGCGGACACGGAAAGAGGCGGCGTTTACGCGCGCCGCCTGCCGCCAGATATCGTGGATCGATGCAAGACCATCGAACAAGAGCTGCCGCACGACCACGGATCCGGATTTGCCGCTCAGCCACTGGCCGTTGCCGAGGGGCGGAGGAACGATTTGTTGGTCGAATCTTTCCGGACCCACGCGCGCTTCCAGCCGCACCTGCGGCAACAATGTGCTTTGCGTCTGGCGCAGTTCGGTTTCAGTCGCGCGGCGGCTTGCCGAAGCCTCGCCGACGCCGGGATTTGTCAGGACGGCCTGGGAAATCGCATCATTGATCGAGAATCGCTCCGCGCGCGCTTTAGTCCAGACACCGGAAGAGCATAGGAGAGCCGCAGCAATGCACAACGGAAAAATCAGCCCAGTGGCAAATCCAATCCCGGGCAATGCGGCGATAAACGGTGTGTGAATAAGGACCGGCTTGCTCTCGCGTTCGGTCCTGGACAGTGGTGGTGCGACACTCTCAAATGCTTTTTTCCACAGCAGCTCTTTCGCAAGCCGATTTTTCATTGGCACTGCACCGCCGGTTTGTTAACTTGTTCTGGCCGGTACGCGCCATTTACATTGCGCTTCGAACGAACTCGTAGAATCCCAAAAATGATTGATTCGCGACGGAAGCGCTTGGGCGGGCGCGCCGGTAAATTTGTCATAAACGACAATAATCGGGAGGCTCGGATTCGGGCGATCAACGCGCAATTGCGGCCTGCGCGTGCTTGAGGCGGGGGAGTGCTTATTTCCTTGGTCATCTCTGTGTTAGGTTTCAACGGCTTCATGCCGGCTTGATAGCCGGGGGCGACGGGGACTAGGACGAACGAAGCCGACCTGGGGGATAAGTATGGAATTCTTCAAGCACACCGAATGGCCGATGTGGTTCGGCTACGCGGCAGTCGCATCCAGCATCGTCACGTGCGCGATGAAGACGATGATCCCTCTGCGCGTCGTGAGCATGACATGCAATGCACTCTTCATCGTCTACGGATTTTTTAGCGGAATTTATCCGACGCTGATCCTGAACCTGATCCTGCTGCCTCTGAATACCGTCCGCCTGCAACAGATGCGGAAGTTGATCAATGACGTGGAGGCGGCGGCCTCTTATGGCGAAACATCGATCGACTGGCTGAAACCGTTCATGTCGCGCCGTGGTTTTCACAAAGGCGACATCGTCTTCCGCAAGGGCGATCTGGCCGATGCAATGTATTACAGTGTGAGCGGCCGCTACCGTCTTTGCGAAATCGGAATTGAAATTCCAGTGGGTCAGGTCTTTGGCGACCTCGGTCTCCTCGCCCCGGGCAACCGGCGCACGCAGACGATCGAATGCGTCGAGGACGGCGAGGTGCTGACGGCGGGCTATCAGCAGGTCAAAGAGCTCTATTTCCAGAATCCACAGTTCGGATTTTATTTCCTGCGGCTGACAAGCGAGCGGCTGTTTGAGAATATCAGCCGTCTGGAAGCGGAGATCGTGCGCAAGAACGAAGCTCTCGCGGCCCTTGGTCACAAGCCGGCTTGAGGGCTAGACTTTAGGATACGATGTGTCGCCGGACGGGCACGGGTCCCAAGACGGTGGATTGTTGACTTTGGGCAATGTGCCTAGTCAGCTAGGACATTACTGATTCTGGACGCAAGGCTGTGCAGGAAAAACGACACGACATCTTTCGCAAGCGTATTCTCAAGAATGCGCAAATCATCCTGAGCGAGAAAGCACCGAAGCTCGAATGCGCGGTCCGCAATCTTTCGGACACCGGCGCCTGCCTGCAGGTGTCAACGACCTTTGGAATACCTTCAAATTTCGAGGTCGTTATTGAAGGCGTTCGCCGCGCCTGCCGATCGATCTGGAGAACGGACACGAAGATCGGCGTTACGTTTGAATAAGATTGTCGGTGAAATTAAATCACGCTAGGCGAAAACTCGATACATCATCTTATGCACTTCTAAGCACGTGTGCCGGAACAATGCGCTTCTGTTCGCAGGAGCCGCCAATGCGTGAATGGCTGTTTTTGTTGGCACCACCGGCGTTGATCTTTTATTTCATCGCCTATCCCACCCAATTCTACGCATTCGTTGCGTGGGCAAGAGTGATGATGGGATGAAGTGGTAGCGGCCGGCGTTGCCTACTCAAATGAGACGCCGAGCCTTTTACCTTCCGTCCAGATGACCCGGCAGTGCCGGGCCTGCGGCTCTCCGTCGACATTTAACTGAAACACACGCGGCAATCCGAACGTCGTGCCGACATGAAGGCCGGCGCCGGTCGATGTCAGGTTATCAACGGAACACGCCATTTGCTGTCCGGCCGCGCCATATTTGATGAGGCCGCGCAGGTGCGTTGAAGGGCGGGGATCTTTTCTGCGATCAATCATCGTCGGCAATAATCGTCATTGGCAATCAATTAGGCGCGCTGCGCAACCTCGCTTGCGCCGGTTTCGATCTGGACGGTGCCAGGCAACATATAAGTCCGCGTTCGCTTGCACGTGTAGCAGACGAACGTATTTCTCTGCATCGTCCGAACGACAGGATGCGGTGTTACCGCGACATGCACCATGACCGTCCGGCACTGCGGACAATGTGCGGTGTTGTCGGTTCGGTCGCTAGAAGACATGGCTTGTGATGCCTTTAGCGGCCCTGCGTGGGCCATTCCGTTCGGCAGTATGCCGATCATAGGTAACGAAGTTTAAGAATTCATTCATTTGCCAGGAACCTCGATAATGGCTGGTATCCAGCGATACTAAGTTACCCCCGCTGCTCAGTCCCGGGAACGATCGATCAAATGCCTATACCGCTGAATGACCTGATCGGCCTGGCGTTGTCTTGATTCATGAAGCGCAACCATGAATCGCCTCGCGAACGCCGCGAGGCCACCAGTGATAGGTCGAACAAGGGTCCTCAGTGATGAGTCCGGCCCCACTGGAGCGGGGGACATCGGCCTGCACGAATGTTTGCGACGACATTTTGCTCTCCATCCGCGTTTGTGAATCCGCAGTGGGTTCAGGCGCGCGTTGAACTCCGTCCGGATCGCGCGTCTGAGCATGCAACGCAAGTCCAGACAAGGAATGGTCCGCAGAGTGTCTGAGCATCGCCTTGTTTTCCACTTGACGCGGGCGTCTTAGCGCATGTCGTTCGTGGCCTAAGTGAAGCGGCTCACACCCAATTGTGCTGTGCTGCGATTGGCCACCAAACGGTAAAACGTTCGTATGTCTATCCGTTAGATTCTCGCTGATTGTGTCGCTAGTGAAAATGGGAGACCGCGTTGTCAAAGCGATCTCCCATCGAAGCGCGAAATCAGAAAGAGTGGCTCAGAAGAGGTTTTCCGGGGTCTGCTGAGGAAGTCCCTTCGTCGCAGTCGTCGACTGCAAAGCGTAGGGGTCAACCTGATTGCTTGGCTGGTCAGTCATCGCTGCTATCGCGGATGGTGATGGACGTAGCGCGAGACCCATTGCCATGATCGCGATCACAAGGACCGTAGCGGCTACAACACGCATGTATGTCTCCCTTGTTTTGGAACTAATTTTCACTTCGGGTTGAGTTTTCAGTCCAGCGGCTTTGCGCGCGACTTCAGAGAGCGCGCGATCGATACGCACGAAGTCGGGCTTCAGGTGGTGCCCCAGTCCGGTCAGGCTGACGTTTGCTCTGTTCCGCTCGAACAGTTCACCGCCAAGCTCGCTTTCAAGCTCCTTGATCGCGCGCGTCAGCGACGGCTGCGTGACACCGCAGCGCCTGGCCGCGCGGGTAAAACTTTGCTCGTCGCAGAGCGCGATGAAGTAATCGATCTGGTGTGTCTTCACCCGCATGTCTGTGTCTATCGGGCCGCCAGATCGATCGCGCGGGTTATCGCCGGCGACGAAATCGCAACGACGATGGCCAGCACATAAAAAGCAAGCCAGACCGTCGCGACGATGGTGTCGGTGCGGTTATTTCTTTCGCTGCTTTGCCGGAGCAGCCTCTGTCGGTCAGCATGAGTGCGGTGACGCATAGTCGACCTCCGTTGCGAAGATCGCTACCACCGGCTCGCGCTTTCGATGGTGAGCTAACTCACACTTTCTTCGAAATAATCTGGGGGCCGGCCACGGCCTCCCGCCGGATGGACACCATCGATCCAGGCGCTACCCGCGCGGCGTGTATGGAGAACGGCCGCGCAATAAAGCTGAGCCCGCGGCGAATGGGCCGCGTCGATCCGCTGTTGGTGAAGTTAAAAAAATCCGTGAAATTCGACAGATCCGGGCGGCAATAGCGCGCAGTGGGCCCCTGGCTTCATTTTTCCCGGCCGGCTTTTAACGAAGACTAACTATTCGTGGGGCTTCAAATCCCCGCCCGGCGCCTGCTTCAATTATATATAGTCGGGTTTCATTCAGACGGTTCGGGGCACGCCGCGCGGCGGTCCTTTGGCCGAGCGTTTTGGATTGGTGACAGCCTCCGGGAATCCGGAACGGAACTAGGGCGCTACCATGGACATTGGCGGCTGGCTGCGAAATTTGGGACTTGGCCAGTATGAGCCGACATTCGTCCAGAATGCCATCGACACCGATGTCCTGCCGGAGCTGACGGAAGACGATCTCGAAAAGCTCGGGATCCCGCTGGGCGACAGGAAACGCCTCATCAGGGCCATCAAGGCGATGGCAGGCGTCTCTCCCGGTGCGCCCATCACGAACGAAACCGGAAAGGATACGCCGGGCGACTATTCCCCGACGGTTGGCGGCGAACGCCGTCACCTGACCGTCATGATCTGCGATCTTGTGGGCTCGACTGCTCTAACGGCCCGACTCGATCCGGAAGACATGGGTGCCGTGATTGATGCCTTTCAGGCAGCCTGCGCTCGTATCGCACTGGCCTCGGACGGCTTCCTTGCCGAATTCCGTGGCGACGGGATTTTGGCCTATTTCGGCTACCCCCGAGCCCACGAGGACGATGCCGAACGAACCATCCGCGCCGGTCTCGACATAATTGCCGCCGTTGCGCAGCTCAGGACGCCCGCCGAAGAGCCACTCGCGGTCCGCATTGGCATCGCCAGCGGTCTGGTGGTGGTCGGTGGCGCGGGTGCATTGCGCGAAAATATTATCGTTGGAGACACGCCGAACCTTGCAGCCCGCGTTCAGGCCCTGGCTGAGCCTGGGACCATTGTCATCGCCGCCTCCACACGCCGGTTGATCGGCGACCGGTTCCTTCTGCGCGACCTTGGTCCTCACAAATTCAAGGGCTTTGCCGAGCCGATCGCTGCGTGGGCGGTTGACGGCGTGTCGGCCTCCGAGAGCCGTTTTGCGGCGATCCACGCGGCCGGACTGGCAAATCTTATAGGGCGCGAGGACGAAATCGATTTCCTTCTGAAGCGCAAACGTCTGGCCTGGAAAGGTGAGGGGCAGATCGTGCTGATCTCAGGCGAAGCGGGGATTGGCAAGTCCCGCCTCGCGGCGGCGCTCGAAGAACGCATCGCAGATGAGCCGCATACGGTGGTGCGTTACCAATGCTCACCTTACCATACCAACAGCACACTTTATCCGTTCATCGTCCAATTGGAGCGGGCGGCCGGGTTCAAGGCAGACGATACGTCCCAGCAGCGTCTCGACAAGCTGGAAGCAATTCTCGCCAAAACCGCATCGCAGGGTCAGGACACAACGCCGCTTTTCGCTGCGCTGCTATCGATACCCTTGGGCGGCCGCTATCCGGCCCTGGCGCTTAATCCTGCACAGCAGCGTCGCCGCACGTTGGCGGCGCTGCTCGATCAATTCGAGAAGCTCGCGCACCAGAAACCGATCTTGCTTTTGTTCGAAGATGCACATTGGGCTGATGCGACCTCCCTCGAACTGCTCGATCTCACGATCGAGCGAATGCGTCAATTGCCGGTCCTTGCCCTTTTCACGCTTCGGCCGGAATTCGCGCCACCCTGGGTTGGCCTTCCGAATGTCGGCGTCATAAAGCTTGGCCGCCTCGATCGTAGCAATGTTGAAAGCATCGTTACGCAGGTGACCCACGGCCGCGCGCTGCCGGCCGAAGTCATGACCCAGATTATCGCCAAAACCGACGGCAACCCGTTGTTCGTCGAGGAGCTCACGAAAGCGGTGCTCGAAGGGGACATCCTGGTCAAGGATGGCGACAACTATCAACTCGGCGGACCGCTGATTCCGCTCGCGATTCCAGCGACACTTCAGGACTCCTTGATGGCGCGCCTTGACCGCATGGCGCCAGTGAAAGAGGTCGGCCAAATCGGAGCGGTCATTGGCCGTGAGTTCTCCTATTCCTTGATGCGTGAAGTGGCCGGACGCAACGAGCCGGCCCTCAAACAGGCTCTCTCGCAACTTGAGGGGGCGGAGCTTTTATTCCGGCAGGGTGAGCCACCGGAAGCTATCTATAGTTTTAAGCACTCGTTGGTGCGGGATACGGCCTATGAGAGCCTGCTGAAAAGCCGGCGGCAGCAGTTGCACGGCCAGATTGCCCGCACGATGGAAGAAAAGTTTCCCGACATCGTGGTGAGCCAGCCGGAAATCGTGGCCCACCACTTTACGGAAGCCGGCCTTGCGGAGCCTGCGATCGATTACTGGCTTAAGGCCGGCAATCTGGCCCTGAGCCGCTCAGCGAACGCCGCTGTCGGTCATCTGGAGCGGGGATTGAAGCTGATACCCGGCATCGACGACGCGATGCAGCGCAACAAGCTTGAATTGCTGCTCCAAACGTCGCTCGGCAATTCCCTGCGGACGATCAAGGGTTGGAGTTCAGACAACGTGAAGCACGCGTATACGCGAGCGCTTCAGCTGTGCAAAGAGAGCGGGCTTGATGAACACACCTTTCCCGCGGTTTTTGGTTTGTGGACCTGGAATTTCCTGCGCGCCGCCCTTCCCGATGCTCAAGCGCTTGCTGAACATCTGCTGAATTCCGCCGAGACTATCGACGACTCCGTTTGCCAGGTTCTCGCCCACGAAGCTCTTGGTTTTACGTCGTTTGCAAAAGGGAAATTTGCCGCTGCCCACGCGGAATTGGAACGCAGCATTGGCCTATGCGAGGACACTAAGGCTGCGGCATATTTCGACCTTTCAGCGCAGGACCCGCGGGTCCATGTAAGGTCATATGATGCCATGGCACTCTGGTTCCTCGGTTATCCAGACCAGGCTCTGCGGCGTTGCGCGGAGGCCAGCCGTTATGCAGATCCATCGCGACATCCGTTCAGCGATGCAATGGCCCGAACAATAATGCTGCGAGTGCATCAGCTTCGCGGTGAGGCCGCGGCTGTGGCGAGCCAGGCCGACAGTGCGATCGCGCTCTGTGATGAGCATGAATTTGTGCACTATCGAGCTATGGCCTTGATTTTGCGCGGATGGGCGAGTGCCCAGCAAGGGGAGTTCGAGAAGGGGATTGCCGAAATTCAAGAGGGTCTGGAAAAAGAGCGGGCGATGGGCGCGCTGTTGTTTGATTCATACACTCTGGGTTTGCTGGTCGATGCATGCATAATGAACAAACGTTACGGGCAGGCGCTCGAGTTCCTGGAACAGGCGCGATTGAGGCTTGAAGACGAGGGGACCGAACGATTTTATGCAGCGGAAATATATCGTCTGCTCGGCGAAACACATCTGCGATCGAACCAGAATCTGGAACAGGCGCAGCATTATTTTTCCAAAGGTCTTAAAGTCGCGCGAGAGCAGAACGCCAAGTCCCTCGAACTCAAGCTCTGCCTGAGCATGTGTGACTTGTACGACTTGGAAAAAAGCGCAGACAAGGGCCGCTCACAACTCGGCGAGGTCTACAAATCCTTCAAGGAGGGCTTTGACACCGCTGATCTCGTCAAAGCGAAAGCAAGGTTGGGAAACAAAAAATAGAAACTCAGTCGGGATGAAATTGATGCGGGGTGGGCCTGTCACGCTACCAAATTTACGAACTCATTATTGATTGTCGCGAGAATATATCCTCCGTCCTCTGCCATCAAAAAATGAGAACCTTTGCGCACGTGGTTGCTGAACCCGCCGCGCGTGAATTCGCGCCAGCCGGCGGAATCTTCCTCCGAGACCCACGGATCCGCGTCGCCGACAAAACTGCTGATCGGGAAGGAAAATGGCTCGACTGGCTGATACTGATAATTATAGGCCATTCCAAACTCGGCGCGGATCGTGGGCAACAACAGCTTCCGCAGCCTCGGTATCTCCAACATCCTGTTGGCGGCCGGCGTATCGAATTGCCGTATGATATCCACGAAGATTTCGTCGGCCTGGGCGTAAAGGGGAAGTCTCACGTCAAACTCGCCCTGCAGCATCATGTCGTAAACCAGGTTGTCCTCAAACTCTCCCTTGCGCTTCAAGAGGTGTGGTGGCCTTACGCCGCAAGCAAACGCGTGCTTGATGAAGCGCGAACTCGCTTCGGGCAGCGCGCAAAGCGTCGCAAACATCGTCAGCCCGCCCAGACAGTGGCCAAAAAAAGCGGATGGCCTGTCCAGCCAGCCCGCCATTTCCGGCAACAAACGCTCGACAAAAGTATCGAGATCATCGACGGCCGGTTCATTGATGCGGGTGCCTCGTCCGGGCGCCTCGACCGCTACGACCTCCACGGTGTCATCGAAGAGTTGTGCCCAGGCCCGAAATGACACTAGGCCACCGCCGGCATAGGGAAAACAGAACAGACGGGTCTTGGCATTGGGATTGGGCCGAGGTGCAATCAACCACTTTCCAGGGCGGCGCGAAGCGACCTCTTCGGCGGAATGAGAGATCACGGAGTCGAAATTGCTCGTCCCGGCTCCGTTACCAGATCTGCCGGTGGCGGGCATCTTTCCGTTCGTTCCAGCATCAAAATAGTGCAGCGCGCCGTTTCCGTGTCCATTTTCGGCAAAATCTAATGCCGTCGTGTCGGGCGCGCAGGCATTGGTGAATTGCAATCCGGCGCTGCCCGGGACTCCATCACCCGCAACCTCGGCTTCCGATGCAAGCAAGTGTGGGATCTCGTGTGCCGTAGGCCCCTCGCATGAATTGGCGTGCGCTACGGCGATGGGTGCGTTTGTAGCCAATGCCCCGATCGCTGCCACTGGGAGTATCGACGAACGAAATTCGGTGGCCTTGTCTTTCGGGTGCAGTGCCAACAGATTCCGACAGATAGTCCGACAGTTGGTTGATCGTGGGTCCGCTGATGAGCTCCGAGATCGAGACCAGAATTCCGAATTCGTCTTCCAGGTTATTCGCAAGCGTCACCGACCGCAGCGAATCCAGACCAATTTCATTCAGAGGCCGGTCTGGATCGATAGGCTCTGCAAAGCCAAGCTCCGCCATGATGCGTTGTTGCAATCGGCCAAAAATCTGCTGGCGTGCATCGCCATTTATCGGCGCAGGAGAGGCGGCCGGGGTGCCGCTGCGCTGCGTCGATCCAGACGATCCGAGTCTCGCGCTCTCGTTGACGAGCTCCGCAAGGAATGGAGGTTTACCCACTTTGCCGGCGTAGGTCGGCCAATCGGCAAAGGCGACGGCGATCTGGCCTACATCGCGCTGCATCAGTTCGTCGAATCCCTGCATTGCGATATCGGGTGAAATAAATTTTACGCCCAGAGACGCCCACATCGCCTCGCCACGTGCGCCCGAATGGGTGGCCAGACCGCCCCCCGACCAGGCAGACCAGTTGATCGCCGTGGCTGGCAAGCCCACGGAGCGTCGGTGAGCCGACAAAGAATCGAGGAACGTATTGCCGGCGCTGTAATTGCCCTGGCCGGCAGAACCCAACAGGCTCAACAATGACGATTGCAGGATGAAGAAATCGAGCGCGAGCGATTTCGTGCATTCGTGCAGAAGCCAACTGCCATAAACCTTAGGCTCGAAGACGCGCGAGAATCTGTCCCAGTCAAGTTGAGCCAATATTCCGTCATCCAGCACACCAGCCGAATGCACCACGCCTTTTAGCGGCGGGTTTTCGTTGCTGATTGTCCGGATGAGGCGGCTTACATCGTCATAGCGGCTGATATCGGCGGCCACGACCTTGATCGATACGCCGTTTTTGGCCGCGATACTGATCAGTTCTTGCGCCCCTTCGCTACTTGCATGCCGACCCGTCAGGACGAGATGTCTCGCGCCGTTGTCCATAAGCCATTTGACGACATTGCGCCCCAACATTCCGAGGCCGCCGGTCACGAGATAGGTGGCATCGCCACGCACGCGCGGTTGCTGCACCGGCAGTTGGTCAAGCGGTTGCGTGACGAATCTCTGGATATGTCGTTCGCCTTCGGCGGAGATAACAATCTGCGTTTCGCCGTCCGGATGGAGCAGCTCCGTCGCCAATAGATCGACATCCGGCGCGCGGTCGGCATTCAGTTGGAGATCGATCAGCCCTCCCCAAATGCCCGGATACTCGATCGCTGCGGTCCGTCCCAAACCCCATAGCGGGGCTTGGACCGGATCAACACGCTGGTCCTGGCTTTCCGCCTTCTGTGTATTGGCCGTTACAAACCAAAGACGCCGGCCGGTCGAATTCGCCGACCGCGTTTCAGCAAGGGCCTGCAAGATTGCCAGCGCACCACGGCACATCATTTCGCTGCCGCTCTTCAACGTCGCCAGGGTCAGGCCTTCTATGGACGGCGCATCCAGCCCCCATAGATAGACGACGCCATCGCACCTGAGCGTCTCGCTGTTGGTGAATTGCTCCAGCAATCGACGAAACTCGTGAGGTTCCCGCTCATTTACGGTCCACGTTCGTTGGCCTCGTTTGCCGAATGCATCGTCCCGGTAGACGAGGTGGCAATGGTGGCCGACGGCTTCCAGGGCCCTCGCCAGCGTCACACCGACACCTTTTGCATCGGCAAATATCATCCAGCTCGCCGGCGCTCGATCTTTTTCAGGGCTGGCAATAACTCCACTGCTCTTGCGCCAGGTTGCTCGATAGAACAAATCGTCCGTGCGCGTCTGCGGGGGTTGCACTTTGGCAAGCGGCAAAAGCCGTACGGTCAGCCCCTCCAGATCCGCGATCGGCCGTTCGGCCTCGTCGAAAACCCGAATGTCGACCACCTGCATGTCGTCCTTTTCGCCAATCCGTAGTCTTGTGTGCACCCATGCCTTGTCGGTTCCGTCCTGATAGCAGCGGAATCCTTTCAGCGAGACGGGCAGGTAGGCACTGTGGCGATCGCTTCTGCGCTTCTCTGCGCCGTCAAGTATGAGAGGATAGGCGTGCAGACATGCGTCCAAAAATGCCGGATGCATCACGAATTGCGTATCCGCCACGCCGTCTGGAAGTTGCACTCTGGTAAGCGCCTCATTCTGACCAAGGTGCAATTCACGGACGCCACGAAAACTCGGTCCATATTCAAGCCCAAGCTGGTCAAGCCGGTCATAGATATCGGCGGCACCCAGTATTTGCGGACAACGGGCCCGGACCTGCTTCATCGAGAATGCCAATCCGGACGGCGCTTCCGACTTGCGCAGCGTGCCGGTCATGTGGGTATGCCAGACCTTCGAACTCTCGGTGTCTGTACTAACCAGCTTGAAATTGGCCCTGTCGGATTTCACCGGGGTGACCAACATCCGCACAGTCCGATCCTCGCCATTGGAAAACGACATCGCCCGGTGATGCATGGCATCATCGAAACTGACCTGCGACGTCCCGAAATGCATCCGGCCGAGAACGGTGGCGGCCTCCAGTTCGACGGTGGTCGGCAGGACGATGGATCCTGCAATCCTGTGATCGGAAAGGAAGCCGGCATGGTGCACGCCGTAGCGCGCTTCGTAACACACCTCATTTGCCGTGGAATTTATGCGCGTGCCCACCAACGGATGGCGTCGCTTGGCAACTGTTCGGGCTTGTTCGGTATGGATCGCGTTGTCTTCGATCCAGTGGCGCTTTCGCTGAAAGGGATAGGTAGGCAACGGTATTCGTCGCCAAGAAGCGTCGGCATGCACTGCCGCCCAGTTTACGTTGTGGCCGGCGCGGTACAATGCGGCGAGCATTTCGGCAATCGAGTCGGCGTCCGGCTTTTGACGGTTTAGCGCGGCAGCCCAGGCCACGGACCTGGCTTTCGCTCCAAGGCAAGCCTGTGCAACCGGCAGCAGCACCGGGTGCGGCCCGATCTCGAGAAATGTCCGGCACCCAAGCTCAGCAAGCGCAAGCACCCCATCTCCGAACCGCACCGATTCCCGAAGGTGTCGTCGCCAATAGTTTTTATCAGGCGCGGCCGACATCGGCTCGCCGGTCAGGTTGGATATCAGGGGTAGTTTGGGCGCTTTATACTCGATCTGGCCCGCAACATTTTCGAGATCATCAAGAATAGGTTCCGTAAGCGGCGAGTGAAAGGCGTTGGAAACTTGCAATTCCCGATAGCCGATGCCTTGCCGGCCTAACTCTTCCAGTAGCGCTTTCAATTCATCGCGGTCGCCCGACACGACGGTATTCAATGGCCCGTTCATTGCGGCCACAGCCAATCCGGGGGCGGCCTTGTCTATAAGCGTACGGACCACGGTTTCCGTGGCGAATATCGCAGCCATACCGCCGCTCGGCAGTTGGCGCATCAACGCGCCGCGCGCAGTGACCAATCGCATCGCATCTTCGAGGGTGATGACGTCCGCCATACAGGCAGCGACAAATTCTCCCAGGCTATGCCCGATCACTGCGTCGGGCGTGATGCCCCAGGATTTCATAAGCTCTGCAAGGGCATATTCAACGGCAAATAGTGCGGGCTGGGTGTAGTCGGTGCGGTTGACCAGCGCGGCATCGCTGTCTTTGGCAAAAATGACATCAAGCAGGCCCCGCTCAAGATATGGCTCCGCCAGCGCGTGACAGCGGTCCATGGCATTCCGAAATACCGAGTGTGTGCGATACAGCTGCGCGGCCATGCCGGCATGCTGCGAACCCTGGCCGGAAAACATGAAAGCGATTGCTGTATTGCCGGCGCGTGGCAAATTCGAAGCATCGGCGGCGGTTCGCAGCCATGTTGTGAGGTGCTTTCTCAGCTCTGCTATTGATCGAGCGGGGGCGGCGAAGCGGAACGCAAACTGGCTTCTGCTCACGTTGGTCGTGTAGCAGAGGTCACCAATCGGTGCATCAGGATTGTCGTTGAGCCAGTTCAGAAGTTGCTCGACACGCGCCACCAGCGCGTCCGCGCTCTTGGCCGAAAGGGTGACTAGACACGGGAAATGATCCGAGGGCTGGTGCCCGGTCGCGGTGACGGGGGGCGCCTCCTCGAGTATGGCGAACGCGTTTGTACCGCCGATACCCAAACTATTCAGCGCGGCGCGGCGCGGCGCGTTCACCGCCGGAAAATCCTGGAGTTTTGTGTTTACATAAAAGGGCGACGACGTGAAATCGATTGCAGGATTCGGCGTCTGATAATTGATGCTCGGCGGAATTTGCTTGTGATGAAGCACGAGCGCGGTTTTGATCAGGCCGGCGATTCCCGCCGCCTGTTCGGGATGTCCGATATTGGCCTTCACCGAACCGACGGCGCAGTATTGCTTGCGATCGGTCTCCTTTCGAAACGCCATCGTCAGCGCTTCGATTTCCAGCGGATCGCCTACCGTCGTGCCGGTTGCGTGGCATTCGACATAGCCGATGCTGTCCGCGCTGACCCCTGCTGATTTCAGCGCATCGGCGACCGCCTGCGACTGCTGGCCGAGACTTGGCGCGGCGTAGCTGTTCTTGGCTGAACCATCGTTATTGGCCGCGGTCCCCTTGATCACTGCAAAAATATGATCGCGATCGGCAATCGCTTGTTGCAAGGGTTTGATCAGTACAGCGCCGACGCCGCTGGCAAAAATAGTTCCCTGGCCAACCGCATCGAAGGGCCGACAGTGCCCGTCCAGTGAATGAACGTTTCGCCTCTCTGCCAGATACCCCTCGATTTGGGGTACGCGGACCACCGAGCCTCCCACCAGCATCATATCGCACTCATCGAATCTCAGAGTTTGGCACGCCTGGTGGACGGCCAACAAAGACGACGAGCACGCCGACTGAATCGTGAAGCTGGGACCCCTGAGATTGAGCTTGTAGGAAACACGGGTGCTCAGGAAATCCTTGTCATTATTGATGTGCGACGTGCTTGCTGTCTGCCCGGGAAAATCTGCGTGGTGCAGCTTTGCCAGCAGATAGCTCGTGACGACGCCGCCGGCGGTCGAAAGCACGCCAACTTTTCCCGGGTAGCCAACCGGGTCATAACCTGCATTTTCGAACGCCTCCCAGCACACCTCCAGAAACAGGCGATGCTGCGGGTCCATCAATGCGGCGTCTTTGGGCGAATAACCGAAGAACGTTTCGTCGAACATCTCGACGTCCCGCAACATCGGCGCAGCCTTTACGTACCTGGGATTGGCAACGAGCGCCGGATCGACGCCGGCTGCGACAAGTTCCTGATCGGAAAAAAATGTGATGGACTCCACGCCGTCACAAAGGTTCTTCCAATACTCCTCGGCCGTGGCCGCTCCAGGAAATCGACACGAAAGTCCGATTATCGCGAGATCAATGTTCTGCCGTGAATCACTCATATTGAATCAGCTCACAAAACGACCGGACGCAGAAATCTCAACTGTGCAATTTAGCGACCTAGCCAGCTGAGTCAGCGACTACTTGCTGTGGCTTTTGGTTTTGTTGCCATTCTTTAGCTTCATGAGGGCATCACTCATCCGCTTCAGGATCATTTCCTGGGTCTTGATAAAGTCGATCGAACCGGAAACAAATTTTGGGAAGGCTTCTTTATACGTGTCTTCCACTCTCTTTTCGAAATTGGCGTCAAAGCGACTTCTCCAGGTTCGTGATGGATCCAGGATCATCACCAGGGCTTGTAATTCAAGCAGTGTCAGTTTCTGAACTGGCTTGACGTGACTGGTGTCTTCAATGCCTTTCTTCACAATTGCAAGCATATCCTGTTGGAAAGATATCCACGGTAGCGTGAGCAAAGCGAAATTCCTGAACATGCTGTCTTTGAAGTGTTGCGCGTCGTCGCTGTTTTTGTCACTCGGCATCTGAGCACCATCGTCCTTCGGGTTCGACTGCATCTAGGCCGCCGGCGGTGGCGACTGTCTCATCGGGTTTTTGGATAAGCCGCATCCTCCGGATAGCAAAGGGCGCTACCATTGTGCCATTGGTCGAGCCAAACCCGAGCAACCTTGCGGCCCTCCTTACGCAGCTCATCCATGAAGGCGTGACTGCGATTAAACTTGGACGAATATGACAGCTCGTCTGCAGTCTTTTTCTCCATCTTGATCGTGCGTACCGTCACCAGCTTGTGTTCGTCCGCAAATTGTTGGTCCTTGTAGCGTTCGCTCCACGCGTTGACTGTCATTATGAAATCCAGATCTTTATTCAGCGACAGATTTCCCATCAATTCGTTCTGTCGGTCCTGGATGTCCTTGTTGGAACTAGGGACCTCCGGCCATTGCTGAGGATTGATGCGTATGATCCATAGTTCGTCGGGTACATGCGGAGCTCCGGGCGGAGAGTCCGTCCACTGGCGGATCAAAGAACTCGCGCACGGGTGGATTCTGCGAGTAAAGTCCGTCCCAGAAATGGCCGTCCGCCTTGATGTGTTCGGCCTCGCGCAAAGCAGGAAGCGTTCCCGACGCCGCGACGCCGGACAAGGTGAGCGGCAATCGCTGACGCCAGTAACGCGTTTTATCGCCCGGCTGCATTCCCTTATTTATGGGCTGTGTTTTCTTATTGACGTCGGAGTCAAACACAGACTCGAAACCGTTGACGACCTCCGAGGCGCCGATCAGCACGCGCGTCGGTAAACCTTGCCAGTCGATCCGGTCGAAATCTGGACAAGCTTTGGCAAGCATCTCCTCCAGATCAAAATATTGCTTGCGCACGCCAAGGCTCGGCAGGCTGGCGGCGAATGCCTTGTAAAGTGCGCCGTATGGATTGAGGCCGAGGATTGGCACGTTTACGCCAAGGACCGGTATCTCTTTCTCTTCCGCCCAGAATGCGCCGTATGTCAGTAAGTTCAGCGCATTCTCGGAGCCGGTGCTGGCAACGAAGTCATTCCAGAAGTCGTTGAGGGTGTCGATCGCGTCATCCGGAGAGCCTGGGCTTCCAGGCTTTGGCGCAAGGCCATACCAAACCATCAGCGCACACAAGGCGCCGGCCGACGTCCCGCTCAAGCCGATAAGTTCAAACCGCTTTTTGTCGCGGAAGTCCTTGAGGATTTCGGTGAGCACGCCAACCTCGAAGGCCGCATGCATCCCGCCACCTTGGCATCCGATGGCGACTTTCTTCAGCCCATCCATGTTGCCCTCCAAGCTCTGGATTATGCCTACTCTACGGATTCAACCACGCAGTGTGAATGGTGACCGGCTGGTCCGTTTGTCATGGTTGACCGAATTCATGGGACAGAAAGTCCTACGGACGCCGGAAATGCTGATTGCACCTGACAGCGCCGCCTGGCAGGGCCGGTAATCAGGCCATTCGCGGTGTATTTCACAGCCGCCCGGAAACGGATGTATTTTAGAGAACTTAGTCGATTTGTTTCACTGTTAGAGTTAAACAGCCAAAGTAAGATTTGAATATTCATTTGCGCGAGAGCCTGCACGCTAGGCCATTTTGTCGTATGTTACTTATTGAGAGCTTCAGGTGGGGCAAAATTCAAGATGGCAACAGGCGCGAGCAGGAATAGCCAGGCGCAGCCTTTCGACAAGCATGCGTTGCTCCGCGCCCACCCGTTTTTCAAGGATCTGGGCAGTACAATAATCGATCGGCTGGCCCCTCGTGTCGTTACGGCAAGAGTGAAGAAAGGCGCGGCCATATTCCACAAAGGCGATATTGGATCGAAGCTCTACGCCGTTCGGGCTGGCGCAGTGAGAATCAGTGCGCCTTCCGAGCAGGGGAAAGACGCAATTTTTAACCTGGTCGTACCTGGCGAACTCTTTGGGGAGATTGCGTTTCTTGACGGTGGGGAGCGCTCAGCTGATGCCGTCGCGATCGATAACTGCGAGCTGATGGTCATCGAGCGCCGCGATTTTATTCCGCTGCTGCAGGACGACCCGGAAGTTGCGCTCAGGCTGATCAAGATTCTCTGCGCGCGTCTGCGCCGGACCAGCGAGCAGGTCGAGGATATCGTTTTCCTCGGCCTGCCGAACAGGCTGGCCAAGGTATTGTTGCACCTTTATCGCCCGTCGCCGACAGATTTGCCTCGACGCAAGATCCAAGTCACGCAGCGCGAGATTAGCCAGATGATCGGGGTGTCGCGCGAGAGCGCAAACAAGCAGCTACAGGATTGGCAACGCCGGAAGTGGCTCAAGCTCGAACGCGGCGGCGTCGTCATTTTTAATCCCGACGCGTTGCGCGATCTTGTCTCTCAAACTGCGCTCTGAACTCCGGTCACATATTCTTCAATCGACAAATGTGAGCGGCCGCGCGACGGCTTCAAGCGGCTTGCGCTCGGCATCGACGCCCCACCGCCACGCGACACCGCCGGCCAATATCATCAACGCGGCACCGAGCAAGTAGCCCGCAAATACGCTTGCGCGCGAACCTGTATCGATGAGCGCGCCAAACAAGAGCGGCCCGATTACGCCGCCAGTGCCCGTTCCGACCGCGTAGAAAAAAGCGATCGCCAACGCTCGAATTTCAAGCGGAAAGGTCTCGCTGACCGTGAGATAGGCCGAGCTCGCTGCCGCTGATGCAAAGAAAAAGATCACCATCCAACATAGCGTTTGGGTCCTGGCGTCAATAAGATCGTGCGCGAAAAGCCAGCCGGTCAGCGCCAACAATACACCGGAAGAAATATATGTCAGGGCAATCATCAGCCTGCGGCCGTGGGTATCGAAAAATCGGCCGATCAGCACAGGGCCGCAAAAATTTCCGATCGCGAACGGCAGCAAAAACCAACCCACCTGGTCCGAAGCGACGCCATAAAAGTCGGTCAGGATAAGCGCGTACGTGAAAAAGATGGCGTTGTAGAAAAAAGCCTGGGAGGCCATCAGGCTCAGTCCAACGGCAGTTCGACGCTTGTGCTGCTTGAACAATGTGAAGGAGACCAGGCGAAGCGGTGTCGATTTGCGCGCACGCAAACGCACGCGCGGCAGGCCGTGCGCCGGCGGAAGGTGCGCATACGGGCTTTCTATGCCCGCGACGACACGCGCTGCCTCATCGGCGTGACCATGTGTGATCAGCCAGCGGGGGCTTTCGGGAATCCAGAGCCTCATCAGAAATATCGCACCGGCCAGGCCGGCGCCAATCAGGAATGCAAGCCGCCAACCAAGCTCGGGGTTTACGACCTGCGGGTCGAGCAAGATCAAGGAGCCGAGAGCGCCCAGGGCTGCACCAATCCAGAAACTTCCGTTGATCATCAGGTCGGTCCAGCCACGCACTCTTGCCGGAACCAGTTCCTGAATCGTCGAATTGATGGCGGAATATTCGCCGCCGATCCCGGCGCCGGTGAGAAAGCGAAAAAACGCGAAGCTCGCGATATTCCATGAAACTGCGGTGGCGGCTGTCGCAGTGAGATACACGGCCAGCGTCACGAAAAAGAGTTTCTTGCGACCGAGCCGATCCGTCAGCCAGCCAAAAAAAATTGCGCCGAGCGTGGCTCCTGCGAGATAGGCGCTGCTTGCGAAGCCGATGTCTGTGTTTGAAAAACGCAGGTTCGGGCTGTCTTTCAGCGCGCCCGCAAGGCTGCCTGCAAGTGTGACCTCAAGCCCGTCGAGGATCCAGGTGACGCCGAGGGCGATGACCACCAGCGTGTGAAAGCGTCCCCAGGGGAGGCGGTCGAGCCGCGCCGGTATGTCGGTTTCAATGATTGGGCCGTCCGGCATCCTAAACGTCACATAAACGAGGGTTCGATGCGATTAACTGTGCGCAGTGTGGCCCGATGTGTTCTGGCCCTCTGTTGTTGATCGAAAGTGCCCTAACGCAAAATAAATTATTAATGCGCACGGCCCGCGCTTTCTCATGACTCAAACCGTGTAGCGGTCTTGCGGTTCCAAATAACGGAAAATCAATGGCTTTCGACTAATTGTTTGAAATGATTGGCAATGATGGCCTTGCGGCTCTTCCCGTGACCAATTTTAAAAAATCATGGCGGCCGTTTTTCAAATATCGATCGGCGCTATTCGGGACCATCCTGATTAGCCTCGTGTGGACGACTCTGTTTTTTTTCCTGAAGAACGAACACGAGAGCGCCGAACGGGCCTCAATTCAAAATTCCACAAATCTGGCCGGCGCGCTGGAGGAGCATCTTGCGCGGTCGCTGAGTGAAATTGACCGTACCTTGATTGTTATCCGAGCGCTCTATGAACGAGACAAAAGCAAATTTGATTTGGCCGGATGGCAGAAATCGAGCCGCGTGCTCAACGACGAAGATCTGAAAATCAGCATTGTCGACAACGATGGCAATGTAAGGCTCAGCAGCGATGGGACGGTCACGCGGGATGACGGTCAAACTGCGCACTATCGCGACGCCCTTGATTCACCGGCCGACAAGCTGACCATCAGCAAACCCCAATTCATTAAACCTACGGGGAAATGGTCGATCCAGTTTTCGCGTCCCATTGACGCAGCTGACGGATCGCACAAGGGCGCCGTTGTTGCGTCGCTCGATCCAAGCTACCTGACGCGCATCTATAACTCCGTCGACATCGGGCGCGAAGGCTACATCCGGGTTATCGGGTCGGATGGAATAGTTCGCGCGACCAGCGGACGCACGCTGTCAATTCTCGGAAAGGACTTTTCCAGCGGAGATTTGTTCAAAAGAACGTCGACGGCCGGCTGGTACTATACGCAGAGCAATTTAAGCGACAGCGTGCAACGGCTTATAGCCTACCGGTGGGTTAACGGCTTTCCTCTTGTCATTACGGTTGGTGTCTCGTCGCGCGAGATGTTTTCCCGTCTCGATGGACAAAGGCAATCGGGCTATTTCATCGCCATCGTCCTGACGCTGCTGATCCTGACCACGACCGTCTTTAGCGTTCGAAGCCATATCTTGCGGGATCGTGCCAAAGAGCATCTTGAACACACCAACATGCTTTTGAATGCGACGCTGGAGAATATGCCGCAAGGGATTTGCATGTTTGGCGCGGATCAAAAGTTGGTGCTGGCCAACGATCTCTACAGCAAGATGTACGGGCTCAATCCGGAAGACGTTAAGCCGGGAACGACGCTCCCGGAAATTTTGCAAGCGCGGATAGCGGCCGGTTCGTGTCCGCAGGACACGCAGAAATATGTCGAAGATCGGCTCGTGGAGGCATTCCTGCCCGACCCCGGATACGTCATCAACGAGCTTCGGGACGGCCGAACTTTCTCGGTAAGCCGCAAGGCCATGTCGGACGGTGGGTCGGTTGCCGTTCACCAGGACATCACCGCGCATCTGCATGCCGAACGCGAGTTGGGCCAGGCGAAGCAGTTTCTGAATTCAATCATCGAGAACGTTCCCGTCGCGGTCGTCGTTAAGGACGCGGTCACGCGCAGGTTTATACTTGTGAACCGCGCATTTGAGACAATGCTACAAATGACGAGGGACGATGTCGTCGGGAAAACCGTGTTCGATATCTATCGCACCAAGGATGCAGAACGGATCGATGCGACCGACAGCGAGGCGCTTGCCGGCGTGATCGGCGCCTATCCGAGAGACTACGAAATTGAAATGCCGCGTGGCCATTCCCGCATTTTGGCTACAAGCCGCATCGTCGTTCGTGATGCGCAAGGCACGCCAAAGCATCTCATCGTGGTTATCGACGACGTTACGGAACGGAAGAGATCCGAACAGCGCATCGCATTCATGGCGCATCACGACGTTTTAACCGGTCTCGCCAACCGTCTCGCGATCATGGAAAAGATCGAAGAGGCGGTCGCGCGGAACCGCAGGCGCGGCGGTTCATTCGCCGTACTTCTGCTGGATCTTGACCGTTTCAAGCACGTCAACGACACGCTCGGTCATGCAGTTGGCGACGCGTTGTTGCGGGAGACCGCGGCTCGTCTCAAGGCGTCGCTTCGGGAAACCGACATGCTTGCGCGTCTTGGCGGCGACGAATTCGCGATCGTTCAAGATCACGAGAACAATCAACGTGAAGCCGCGTCCGCGCTCGCGGACCGAATTACCAATGTCATTTCCAAGCCGTTCGATATTGAGGGCAACGAGGTCAATATCGCCACCAGCATTGGTATTGCGCTGGCGCCCGAGCATGCGGCCAACTCCGATGGCCTCATGAAAATGGCGGACTTGGCCCTTTATCGCGCCAAATCGGCTGGCCGAAATGGATATCGCTTCTTTGACCCGGAAATGAGTCTGGCCGCCAGCGCGCGGCATGAGCTTGAAAGCGAACTGCGCCGCGCCATCCAGCTGGACGAGCTTGAACTCTATTACCAGCCCATCGTCGAGACCAGGACGGGTGCAATTTGTGGCGCCGAAGCCCTGATCCGATGGCAACACCCGACAAAGGGAATAATTTTGCCTGACCAGTTTATTCCGCTCGCGGAAGAAACCGGAATGATTACGCAGATCGGGGAATGGTTATTGCAGACAGCTTGCGCGGATGCCGCGAGCTGGCCGAAAGACGTCAAGGTGGCGGTCAATTTGTCCGCTGTGCAATTCAGAAAGAACAACCTGGTCGACGTTGTAATATACGCGTTGGCACAGTCCGGCTTGCCGCCCGAGCGGTTGGAGCTCGAGATCACCGAAACGGCCCTTATTGAATCCGCGACAGAGTGTTTGCCGGTTCTGCATCAGTTCAAGAATCTGGGCATTGCAGTCGCGCTTGACGACTTCGGCACGGGATATTCGTCGCTGAGCCAGTTGATGATGTTCCCGTTCAACAAGATCAAAGTCGATAAGTCTTTCATCCAGAACCTGACGAAACGCACCGAGTGTGCCGCCATTATCGCTGCGACGCTCACTTTGGCGCGGAGTCTCGATATTGCGACCACGGCTGAAGGCGTGGAGACGGTCGAGCAATATCGTCTTTTGCGCCTGGCCGGGGTGACGTCGCTGCAAGGTTATCTGTTCCAGCCCCCGTGTCCGTCGTCACAGATCAATTTCCACCGCGCCTACAACATCCCCGACGTCGACTATGCCGCATAACACCGCATTGCAGTCAGAGCTTCCGGCGGATCGGCGGAATCGGAATTCCGCCGCTGGCGCGAATATTGGGCCAGGCCATAAATCCCTGGTCGAAGAACTCGAGAATGCGATTCAGCAGAAGAATATCGGTGCGCGAGCCGAAATTCTCAGGCGGATTACGGACCTGTTTGTCGCCGGATCCGACCACTTCGACGGCGAACAAATGTCCTTGTTCGATGACGTCATGGGCCGCCTGCTGACGGAGATCGAGCATTCGGCCCGCGTTGCGTTCGGTGAAAGACTTGCAACCATCGCCAATGCTCCGCGCAAAACGGCCCGAACACTTGCATTAGACGACTCGATTGCCGTCGCCGGCCCAGTACTCAGGCGCTCAGAGGCGCTTGACGATGACACGCTGGTGACCGGCGCGAAGACCAAGGACCAGGATCATTTGCTGGCGATCTCCCAACGCGAGCGTCTCAGTGAAAGCGTAACTGATATCCTTGTCGAGCGCGGTAACCAGAAAGTCGTCATAAGCACGGCCGCCAATACCGGAGCCCAGTTTTCGCAATTTGGTTATTCAACCCTGGTCTCCCGCTCCGAAGGTGACAGCGAGCTCGCGATGCTGGTCTGGTCCCGCCCGGAAATTCCACGCGAGTACCTGCTGACACTGTTCGAAACAGCGTCGGAGACGGTGCGGCTTAAATTTGAGACCGCAGATCGCAGCAAAACAGATCTGGTCCGCGACATGCTCAAGCAGGCGGCGGACCAAATCCAGACCCAGCTGCGCGATCATTCGCCCAATTTCCCTGCCGCGCGGGCCAATATCGAGCTGTTGCACAAAAATGGCGAGCTTACCGAAGCGCGCGTTTGTGAATACGCGCTGCGTGGAAAATTCGACGAAACGGCGGAAGCGCTGAGTCTGTTGGCTGATTTGCCAATCGGAGCCGTCGAGCGCGCCTTGGTGCATGATACCGGCGATCAGATCCTGATTTTGGCGAAGTCGATCGATTTTTCGTGGAAGACGACCCACGCGTTGCTGGCGCTACAGGGAGGCGCTGATCAGCGGCCGGCCGGTGTCTCCGGAGAGTACCTCGACCGGTTTAAAAAACTGCGGCCGGAAACCGCGCGCGCCGCCATTCAATTTTATCGGCTGCGCGAGCGGGCGACCAACTCACACCAGAAGTAGATTCGCGGCTTGCGAGCGTGATCTCACGCATTGACGGGAGCAATTCCGTCATCTGCCAGTGAAGGCCGCCACAATCTCCGTTTTCTCCGCTATTTGCGAGGGTGCGCTTGAGCCCATATACTATAAGGGCTGAAAGCGGTGCGCGGTATTTCGCTAAATACCGACAGTGTCTGCGGTTTTATCGATGTTTCCGGGTCGCTTGAACCAAATTGTGCGTCGGGTGTTGCGGTAGAGGGTCAATGCGATCGGACGTTTTTATCTACATGAACGACGCCCTGGGTTTTATTTGCTTGGCGGTCTGGATTTATCTGATTTTTGGCCGCGGCGGCTATTGGCGAAGCGAAATAAGAGACTCTGCGTATCCCGCGCCTGACGTGATTCAATGGCCCGCCGTTGCGGTCATCATTCCGGCCCGCAATGAGTCCGCATTTATCGGTGCAAGCGTCCAGTCGCTCTTGCGCCAGAATTATCCGGGCTCGCTCACCATCTTTGTTGCCGATGACGACAGCAGCGACGACACCGCGGCCATCGCTGCGCGCACGGCTGCCATGGCACCGGAGCGTCAGGTGAACGTAATCAGGGGGAGAGGGCCAGCCCGCGGCTGGACCGGAAAGCTGTGGGCGCTCAAGGAAGGCATTGCCGCCGCCGAGAGGTCGCGCCCGGATTACCTGCTGCTGACGGATGCCGATATTGTGCATACGCCGGATACAGTCGCATGGCTGGTGGCGCATTCATTGGCTGGCAAATATGTACTGGTGTCGCTGATGGCGAAGCTTCGGTGTGCCAGTCCGGCCGAGCGCAGCCACGTGCCGGCTTTCATCTATTTTTTTCAGATGCTTTTTCCGTTCTCGCTGGTCAATCGCACCCGATCGGGCGTTGCGGCCGCTGCGGGCGGCTGCATTCTCGTGCACCGGGATTCGCTCGAGCGGGCGGGTGGCATCTCGGGCATTCGCAATGCATTGATTGACGATTGCTCGCTGGCGGCCAAAATGAAAGCGGTCGGACCGATCTGGCTAGGGCTGACTGAGCGCGTGCAAAGCATCCGTCCCTACGAGACCCTCTCCGACGTTAGCCAGATGATTTCGCGTTCCGCCTATGCGCAACTTCGCTATTCGCCGTTGCTGTTGGCGGCGACGACGATGGGCCTGTTGCTGACGTTCGTCGCGCCGCCGATGCTTGCAATCTTTGCAGCAGGCCTGCCGCGTTACCTCAGCCTCGCCGCCTGGCTCGCAATGGCGTTGTCGTTTGTGCCAGTTCTGCGGTTTTACCGGCTGTCGCCACTGTGGGGCTTGGCTCTGCCGTGGATTGCATCGCTTTATCTGTACTACACGCTCAATTCCGCCTATCAATACCTCCGCCGCCGCGGGGGCCAATGGAAGGGGCGCGTTCATGATGCGCCGAGCTTGCAATGACCAGCAGCGCTCAACTTCGGTCCGGCAAGGGCGCGAGGGACGAAAACTTCCCCGTTGCATCATGGCTGATCAAGAAGCGGCATCGGCCGGCCATACTCGCGTTCTATGAATTCGTCCGCGTTGCCGACGATATTGCCGATCATCCGACGCTTACGAGCACGGAAAAACTTGCACGGCTTGATCGTCTCGAAGCCAGTTTGCTTGGCAATGGTAACGATGAGCCGGAAGGGCTTGTGCTTCGCGATGTGTTGCAGAGCCGCGGATTGTCAGCCCGCCATGCCCAGGATTTGTTGAATGCATTCCGGCAGGATGCGACCAAGCTCCGGTACAAAGATTGGGACGATCTGATCGACTATTGCTCACGCTCCGCGATGCCGGTCGGCCGCTTCGTGCTCGACGTGCATGGTGAGGCGAGGGACATCTGGCCGGCGTCGGATGCCTTATGCGCGGCATTGCAGATTATCAATCACCTGCAGGATTGCGGCGCGGACTACCGGACGCTCGACCGCGTCTATATCCCGCTCGATGTGCTGACGGCACAGGGGATCGGTGTCGAAGTGCTCGGTTATGATAAGGCCAGTCCGGCAGTGCGACATTGTCTCGACGCATTGGTGGCGCGTACCTCGGTGCTCTTAGGTCAGAGCCATGGGCTTGAGGCCAATGTGGTCGATACGCGTCTCGGCTGTGAAATTTCCGTTATTCAGTCGCTTGCGGCACGTTTGCTGGACGTTCTCCGCGAGCGCGATCCGCTGAGCGAGCGTGTTCATCTTACCAAGGGTGAGGCCACCATTGAGGCTGCCAGCGGCGGAACCCGGGCTTTGCTGCGGCGATTGTTGCGGACGGTCGCGCCGACGCGCCGTTACCAGACCCCATGAACGTTCAGATTCCAGATTTAAAGGAAAATCCCGCGCCGGTCGCAAATCGCGCGGGCGGCAGCTCGTTCTATCTGGCGATGCGTATCCTCGCGCGCGAGCAACGGGAGGCGATGTTTGAAATATATTCGTTCTGCCGCGCGGTCGATGATATTGCCGACAGCGACGCGCCGCACGCGCAACGCCTGGAGGGGCTCTCAGTTTGGCGCAAAAATATAGCTGCGCTCTATTCCGGAAGTACCCCTCCGAAGCTTGGACAACTCGCACGCATTATCTCTCGCTACGCATTGCGCCAGGAGGATTTCCTTGCGGTGATTGACGGCGTGGAAATGGATGCCCGCGCTGACATCCGGGCGCCAGGTTTCAATGAGCTCGATCTTTACTGTGATCGCGTCGCTTCCGCGGTCGGCCGGCTGTCCGTGCGCATTTTCGGCATGGGTGATGCCGACGGGGTTGCGTTGGCGCATCACCTCGGCCGTGCGCTTCAACTGACAAATATCTTGCGTGACATTGATGAAGACGCCGCCATTGGCCGGCTTTATTTGCCGCAGGAGGCGCTCCGGCTCGCCGGCATCACAATGACGGATCCGGCCTCGGTTGTGGAAGACCCGCGCCTCGGCGAGGCCTGCATCTTCGTCGCCGAACGCGCGCGCGGACACTATGTGAAGGCGAACGAAATCATGTCGCGGTGCCCGCGGCGCGTCGTGCGCGCGCCCAAAATTATGGGCGGGGTCTATCGTCAGATGCTCGAGGGCATGATATCGCGGGGCTGGGCGAGGCCGCGGGGTCGCGTCCATATCAACAAACCGCGTTTAATCTGGATTGCGTTACGGCATGCCTTCGTCTGACAGCGGCAGAATTCACATTATCGGAGCTGGTCTGGCGGGGCTCGCGGCCGGCGTAAGGCTTGCCGCGGCAGGACGGGCTGTCACCATCCATGAGGCCACGAAGCAGGCCGGCGGGCGCTGCCGCTCGTACTTTGATCAAGGCACTGGAATGCTGATCGACAACGGCACGCACCTGCTGCTGTCGGGCAACCACGCCGTTCTGTCATACGCCGATGCGATCGGCTCCAGAGCAGGGTTGAGCGGGCCGAAAGAAGCGGAATTTCCCTTCATCGACATCGCAAACGGACAGCAGTGGACGTTGCGGTTCGGCGACAGCCGTTTTCCCTGGTGGGTGTTCGACAAGGACCGGCGTGTTCCGCAAACGGCGGTCAGCGATTATCTGCCTCTGGCGCGTCTTGCCTGGGCGTCGGCGGACAAGCCTATTGGCGAGGTGATGAACTGCTCCGGGCCGCTCTATGATCGACTGCTCGAACCGCTGTTACTCGCCGCGCTTAATATTACTCCGCGTGAAGGCTCGACAAAACTTGCCAGCGCCGTGATCCGCGAAACGCTCGCCCTGGGCGGCCAGGCCTGCCGGCCATTGCTCGCTCGCGATGGGTTGGGACATGTGTTCGTCGATCCCGCGGTCGCCCACTTGCAGGAGCGCGGTGTATCCGTCGCGTTTGAGGATGAGTTGGCCGCGCTACAGTTTACTGACGGCCGCGTATCCGCACTCAAATTTGCAAAGCATTCCGTCGAGCTTGGCAGCGACGATGCGGTCATTTTGGCAGTACCGCCGAATGTGGCGACGACTCTCATGCCTGGATTGCGCGCGCCGACGGATTTCCGTGGCATCGTCAACGCGCACTTCCGCATCGAGCCGCCGGCGCGCGTGCCGCCAATGCTGGGCATCATCAACGGCACGGCTGAGTGGATATTCGCGTTTCCCGGAAAAATTTCGGCAACAATCAGCGATGCGGGACGATTGTTCGATATGCCGCGTGCGGAGCTGGCAGCGGCCATATGGCGCGACATTGCCAAGGTTGCCGGCCTGCCGGCGGATGAGATTCCGCCATGGCAGATCGTGCGCGAGCGCCGCGCCACATTTGCCGCCACTCCGGAGCAGAATGCCTTGCGTCCGGCAGCGGAAACATCGTCGGCCAATTTGTTCCTCGCCGGCGACTGGACTGCGACGGGGCTACCGGCCACGCTCGAGAGTGCCGTCCGCTCGGGCTATCGGGCCGCGGACCTCGTGAACTTCAGATTGCGAGCGGCCGCATGACACTCGCGTTTGCCAGCGAATCCCGCCTGCCGCCGCACGCGGACGCAGCGCAAGCCGCCGCCGCTGCAACACGCGCGTTGCTCGACTGCCGGCAAAGCAACGGGCATTGGGTCTTCGAGCTTGAGGCGGACGCGACAATTCCGGCCGAATACGTGCTGCTGCGGCACTATCGCGGCGAACCAATCGATTCTGTTCTGGAGCAGAAGATCGCGAAGTATCTGCGTCGCATTCAGGGCGCGCATGACGGCTGGGCACTCTACCATCTTGGCGATTTCGACATGAGCGCCAGCGTGAAAGCCTATTTCGCGCTCAAGATGATCGGGGACAGACCGGACGCCGATCATATGCACCGCGCGCGCGAGGCAATCCTGGCGCGCGGTGGCGCCATCCACTGCAATGTGTTTACGCGCGTATTGCTGTCGCTTTTTGGTGTCCTCAGCTGGCGCAGCGTTCCCGAAATGCCTGTCGAGATCACGCTGCTGCCGCGCTGGTTTCCGTTTCACCTGTCGAAAGTATCCTATTGGGCGCGCACCGTCTTGGTCCCGTTGCTCGTCGTGCAGGCATTGCGCCCGCGCGCGCGAAATTCGCTTGGCATCGGTATTGAAGAGTTGTTTGTCGAGCCGCCATCTTCCATCGGCCCGGCGGCAAAAGCGCCGCATCAGCGCTGGATCTGGTTTGCGTTGTTTCGCGGAATTGACGCGATCTTGCGGCCGGCGGTGAAACTCTTCCCAAAGAGTTTGCGACAGCGCGCGATCGATCGGGCAGTCAGTTTTGTCACCGAACACCTCAACGGCGAAGACGGGCTCGGCGCGATTTTTCCGGCGATGGCCAATGCGACAATGATGTTTGATGTCCTCGGCGACACAGCAAACGCCGCAGTCGCACGCGGCTCAATCGAAAAGCTGCTTGTCGTCGCCGACCACGAGGCCTACTGCCAGCCTTGCGTATCGCCGGTTTGGGACACGGCTCTGGCCTGTCACGCATTGCTGGAAACCGGCGACGATGCCGCACGCGCCGCCGCCGTGCGCGGGCTTGACTGGCTAGTGCCTCTCCAGGTGCTCGATGTCGTCGGAGATTGGTCGGCCCGTCGCCCATTGGTGCGGCCGGGTGGTTGGGCCTTTCAATATGCCAACCCGCATTATCCCGATCTCGACGACACCGCAGTGGTAGTCATGGCGATGGATCGTGCCCGCCGTATCGGCGCCGGGGACCACTACGACGATGCCATCGCGCGCGGCGTTGAATGGGTGAAGGGCCTGCAAAGCCGCAATGGCGGTTGGGCGGCCTTCGATGTCGATAACACCTATGACTATCTCAACAATATTCCCTTTGCCGACCACGGCGCTTTGATTGATCCGCCGACAGAGGATGTGACGGCGCGCTGCGTCTCAATGCTGGCCCAGCTCGGCGAAACCCGCGATGGAAGCCCGGCGCTGTCGCGCGGTGTTGACTATCTGATCAGGACGCAAACCCGGGATGGCAGCTGGTATGGCCGTTGGGGCCTGAATTATATTTACGGCACCTGGTCGTCACTGTGCGCGCTCAATGTGTCCGGAGTTGATCCGCAATCCGCAGAAATCCGCAGGGCGGTCGATTGGCTGATATCCATTCAGAATTCCGACGGCGGCTGGGGTGAGGATGGCTCGAGTTACAGGCTCGACTATCGCGGCCACGAGCCGGCTGCCAGCACCGCCTCACAAACGGCGTGGGCGCTTCTTGGGCTTATGGCCGGCGGTGAGGTCAACCATCCCGCGGTGGAGCGCGGCGTGCGGTACCTGGCGCAAACGCAGGTCAAGGATGGGTTTTGGGACGAAGAGCGGTTCACGGCCACCGGATTTCCGCGCGTGTTCTATTTGCGGTACCACGGCTACAGAAAATTCTTTCCGCTCTGGGCGCTCGCGCGCTATCGCAATTTGAAGGCGAACAACAGCGCCGCAGTGCCGTTCGGCATGTAAGTCTAGCGGCTGAGCGACTCAAAACGCGTTTTCTGTGCGCCGTCTAATGTCGCATAAAACTCATCGAACGCAATTTGTACGGTCGTTGCCGCATAGTTGATCGCTGTCAGCTGGTCATTGGCGTCGTCGAGCCGCGCCATCGGGTCGGCAGGAATGGGCTGCACGCACGAAGCGATCAGAAGCTTGGCCATGTCCGATGAGACTTTGTGAAAGTTTTCAAAGCTCTTGGCCTGATCCTTGGTCGGCCGTACGCGCATTTCAATTTCTTTGACCAAGCGTTCCGCCCTTTCGGCGTTTTGCGAGGCGCAAGCCTGATATTGCTTGTTCATGCCGGGGTTTGCGTCTTTGGCCTCGGCCGGCGGCTCCGGTTGGGGGCGGCGGCTCGCGAAGCTGTTCTTCTGGGTGACGGTCAATGTGTCGTAAAAATTCTTGAGTGGGCCACGCACGGAAATTCCGGCGTCGCGCACAGCCCAAATCGTCTGAACCAAAGCCCCCAGCCTGTCGGGTGGTGACATGTCCGCCGACGCACCACAGTCGGATTTGACAGGTTTCATCGACTGAACGACGGCGGACTGAAACTTATCAATTGCATCGTGCTCGCTATCGGTCAGCTGCAAAATTTGCTCGACACGCGTTGCCGGCCAGACAGCCTGCGTGCCCGCGTCGTCACAACGCGATTTCGAGCTGTCATAATTTGCGTCAGTTCCGGTGGCGGTGCCGGTTGTTGCAACGCGGTCCGCGCGACGCGGCGTATCGAAATGCCCGGTGATGGTGTCGGCAATCACGTCAAAGCCGCGGCTGCGCAGGCGGGGTGCGTAGTCATCGGGCCAAAATGTAAAGCCGAGAATGTCCTCGTAGGCGTTTGCCCAGGCGGGAGGGCCGGCCCAGCCCAGCCGTGCACCTTCGGAGCCCGGCGCCTCGTTTGCAGGCCCCCCGGCGGTTGCCTGTGAATCGGCGGCGGCGGTGCGGTGGCGATGGCCCCGGGGGTAGTGGCCTAAATGGCCAAGCATCTGCCGGAACGGGCGCGTAATGCCGCCGAGGAGGCCTTGGGGGGAAAATTGCGCCTGGGCGAGGTGAGGGCTCGCGACGGCAGCGCCAAGTATCCCCACGGCTATGGTGGTCCGCCAGCGCATCGTCGAATTCCTGTGGTCGTAGCCACAAATACCGGTGGAATTGCCCGGTTCGAACATAACGGGCCATGCGGTCCGTAAGTTCCATTCCGCGCGAATTTAAGCGCGGAATCGCGTCGTCAGTCTGCCTCAACCATTGCAGGTTCGCGCTTCGTATTCTTGATTTCTTCGAGCTTGCTCTCGACATGTTTTGAAAACACGTATTCCGCGGGCCGTTGCCCGGCGAGCGGGATATCCGGGCTCATTTCGCCGTCAGTGCGGACACCGCGCAGGCTGACGCCCAGCGCCTTGAGCGGATGGGCGACGGCATCCTGGACGGCGGACGCTTCAAAGCCGGAATGCACCATGCAGTCGGCGCACTTCTCATAATTGCCGACGCCATAAGCGTCCCAATCGGTCCCGTTCATCAGCTCGTCGAAGGTTTTCGTGTAGCCCTCACCGAGGAGATAACAGGGCTTCTGCCAGCCGAAGATCGTGCGCGTCGGATTGCCCCATGGCGTGCAGTGGTAGGTCTGGTTGCCGGCGAGGAAGTCGAGGAACAGGCTCGATTGGCTGAACGACCACTTGGTCTTGCTTGGACCTTGCTTGAAGACATCGCGGAACAGCTGCTTGGTCTTGCCGCGGTTGAGGAAGTGCTGCTGGTCGGGCGCGCGCTCATAAGCGTAACCCGGCGATACGGTAATGCCGTCGACACCCAGCTCCATTGCGGTGTCAAAAAAGTTGGCGACGCGATCGGCCTGCGCGGTGTTGAACAATGTGCAGTTGATGTTGACGCGGAAGCCGCGTTCCTTGGCGTGCTTGATTGCCGTGACTGCGCGATCATAGGTGCCCGGTTGACAGACCGAATGATCGTGCATCTCCTTGTCGCCGTCGAGATGGACCGACCACGTGAAGAATGTGCTCGGCTCGTATTGCGAGAGTTTCTTGTCCATCAGCAGCGCGTTCGTGCACAGATAGACGAACTTTTTCCGCGCAATGATACCCCGCACGATTTCAGGCAATTGCTTATGGAGCAGCGGTTCGCCACCGGCGATCGACACCACCGGCGCGCCACATTCGTCGACGGCGTGCAGGGCGTCTTCCACCGGCATGTTCTGGTGCAGGATCGGATCCGGATAGTCGATTTTCCCGCAGCCGGCGCAAGCGAGGTTGCACCTGAACAAGGGTTCGAGCATCAGCACAAGCGGGTAGCGCTTGCGGCCGGTCAAGCGCTGGCGAACGACGTAGCTACCGACATACAGTTTCTGAAGAAGGGGAATGCCCAAGATTGCTATCCTTGCTGATTTGCTGAGAACTGGTCACGTCGAGCAATTCGACCGGCACCCGGAATTCGATGTGTTCATCCTGGCCTGGCAGGGTGAAGACCTCCACCGGCTCGATCGTACGCAACGTGTTGATCACGTCGCGGACCATGACCTCCGGTGCCGAGGCACCCGCCGTAATGCCAACAACCTCGGCGTTTTGCAACCATTCCGGCTCGATTTCGCTTCCATTCGCGATCAAATGAGTGGGAACGCCGGCTTCGATGCCGATTTCACGCAACCGGTTTGAATTAGAGCTGTTTTTGGCGCCGACCACGAAAATCACGTCGACCAGCTTGGTCAACTCGAGCAGGGCCGTTTGCCGATTCTGTGTCGCGTAGCAGATATCCTGTGTTCCAGGCCCGACCACATCGTTGAAGCGACGAAATAACGCAGCAATGATGCCGCGCGTATCATCCACGCTCAGCGTGGTCTGCGTGACGTACGCGATTGGCGTGTCGGCCGGCAGATCGAGCTCGTTCACGTCCGCCTCGGTCTGCACGAGGAGCACGGGGCCCGGTATCTGACCCAGCGTGCCTTCCACCTCCGGATGGCCGGCATGGCCTACCAGAATGACCGTGCGCCCGTTGCGCAGATAGTGCCGCCCCTGTGCATGAACTTTCGAGACCAGCGGGCAGGTGGCGTTGAGCACGCGCAATCCGCGCTCCGCAGCTTCGTCCTGGACTTTTCTTGCCACGCCATGCGCACTGAAGATCGTGATGGCGTTCGGTGGCACTTCGGACAGCTCTTCGACGAAGCGGGCCCCGCGCGCCTTGAGCGCATCGACGACCCACTTGTTGTGGACGATTTCGTGCCGCACGTAGACCGGCGGTCCATATTTATCGAGCGCGCGTTCGACGATTTCGATCGCGCGCACAACTCCCGCGCAAAACCCGCGCGGTTTCGCAAGAATAACCTTCATTCCGCCGCCCCCTTAGCGTGTCCGTTCATCGTCTTCGCCTGCCGGCGCCGCTGCGCGCGCTCGGCAAGAAACGCAATCTCGGCGGGCTGCAATTCCGGCGCCTGACGCGATCCGAAGACGTCGAACACTTTCTTGACGATACCATTGGCGTCGAGTCCCGCCTTGGCGTACATCGCCGGCGGGCTGTCGTGGTCGATGAAGATGTCCGGCAGCACCATGCTGCGGATCTTGAAGCCCGCACGATCGAGCGCGCCGGCGTCGCTGAGCATTTGCATGACCTGCGCGCCAAATCCGCCGACCGCGCCTTCCTCGACCGTGATTAGCAACTCATGGTCGCGCGCCAGCCGGAGAATGAGCTCGCGGTCGAGCGGCTTGGCAAAGCGGGCATCGGCGACTGTCGCAGAAATTCCATGAGCCGCGAGCATTTCCGCAGCTTTGCTGCATTCGGCCAATCGCGTGCCGAGCGAAAGCAATGCCACCGTATTGCCTTGCCTGATGATGCGGCCCTTGCCGATTTCGAGCGGGACACCGGCCTCCGGCATCGTGACGCCAACGCCGTCACCGCGGGGATAGCGGACCGCGCAGGGCCGATCATCGATCGTAACGGCGGTCGCGACCATGTGGACGAGTTCAGCCTCATCTGCCGCGGCCATCAGGACGAAATTCGGCAGGCAGCCAAGGTAGGCGAGGTCAAACGAACCGGCATGGGTCGGTCCATCGGCGCCAACCAGCCCTGCGCGATCCATCATGAAACGGACGGGCAGGCACTGGATCGCGACGTCATGGACAACCTGGTCATAGGCGCGCTGGAGAAATGTCGAGTAGATCGCGACAAATGGCTTGTAGCCCTGCGTCGCCAGGCCCGCGGCGAAGGTCACTCCGTGCTGTTCGGCAATCCCGACGTCAAATGCACGATCGGGAAAAGCCTTCGTGAAAATATCGACACCGGTGCCGCCGGGCATCGCCGCGGTGATGGCGACGATCTTGTCGTCCTTCTTTGCTTCTTTCACCAGGCTTTCGCCGAATACCTTCGTGTACGAGGGCGCATTGGAAGCGCCCTTGTGTTGCTTGCCGGTCGCGACGTCGAATTTGACCACGCCGTGATATTTATCCTGCGAAGCTTCGGCGGGCGCATAGCCTTTGCCCTTCTGCGTGCGCACGTGCACGAGAAACGGACCATTATCCGCGTTGCGGATATTTTCGAGCACCGGCAGCAACTGGTCGAGGTCGTGGCCGTCGACAATGCCGACGTAATAGAAGCCGAGCTCTTCGAACAACGTCCCGCCGGTTACGAAACCGCGCGCGAGTTCTTCGGCAAGCTGCGCCTTTTCCTTGAAGAATTTCGGCAGGCGGTCCGCAACCTGTTTGCCGATATCGCGCAACGACATGTATGTCGGGCTCGACAGCAGTCGCGTAAGATAATTCGACATCGCGCCCACCGGCGGTGCGATCGACATTTCATTATCGTTGAGGATCACAATCAGGCGGCGGTTCATCGCTCCGGCGTTGTTCAGTGCCTCGTAGGCCATGCCGGCGGAGATTGCGCCGTCGCCAATAACGCAGATCACATTGTTTTTATGTCCGGCGAGATCACGGGCAACTGCCATCCCGAGTCCGGCCGATATCGACGTTGAGGAGTGCGCCGCACCGAAGCAATCGTATTCGCTTTCCGATCGCTTGGTAAAACCTGACAGACCACCACCCGTGCGCAACGTTCTGATGCGGTCTCGTCGTCCCGTCAGGATTTTGTGTGGATAGGCCTGGTGCCCGACATCCCAGATCAGTTTGTCATTCGGTGTGTCGAAGATGTAGTGAAGAGCGATGGTCAGTTCGACCACACCAAGACTTGCTCCCAGGTGTCCTCCCGTAACGGCGACAGCATTGATCGTTTCGGCGCGCAATTCGTCCGCAACCCGCTGCAGGTCACGTGCATTGACGCGTCGCAGATCGGCAGGGCTCTTGATCGAATCCAGGAACGGAAGGGCTGATTTCGCTTGAAGATCTTGATTGGGCGCCGTCATGGTCGAAATACCCTTCTCCAAAAACGCGGAGCGGTCGTGCCTTTGGCAGAACCCCACGGAATAGTTTCTGTCGCCCAATACCGGCTTGGCCGGCCCCGTCCTGAATGTTCTCAGTCTGCGTCAATTTATAAGGCTAGCAAAAGTTCCGCACGGAAAGCATTGATTTTCCTGCTTGCGGCCACAGTTGGGGACGACTTTGTTATCTTTGAAAGGCCCTAAGACCCATGCTTGCGTCCGTAATTACAGCGATCGTCCGGTATTGCACCCGATTTCCTTGGCCAATCATTGCCTTAGCCCTTGCTGGCGCTGTGGTTTCCGGCGTTTATTCGGCCCGGCATTTCGCGATAAATACTGACGTCAACAAGCTAATTTCCCCCGATCTCGACTGGCGCAAGCGAGAGGCCGAATTCGAAAAGGCTTTCCCTGGTCATTTTGGCTCCGCCCTAGTCGTCGTCGATGCGCCGATTGCCGAATACGCCGCGCGCGCGGGTGCGGAACTGTCGACACGGCTCTCGGCACAACCGCAGGTTTTCCGCTCGGTCGTCGATCTCGGCGGGAGCGAGTTCTTTGCGCGCAATGGATTGCTGTTTCAGTCGACAGACAGCGTCGAGCAATCCGCGAAAGGGTTAGGGCAGGCCGCACCGCTTATCGGCACGCTGGTCGGCGACCCGAGCCTCCGCGGCCTTACGCGCACGCTCTCGCTAGGTCTCATCGGCGTGCAAAACAAGATGATCACGCTTGATGCGATGGCGCGGCCACTGTCGATGGCATCGGCGACCATCGAGGATGCACTGGCGGGGCGCCCGGCCTCGTTCTCGTGGCAGGCCCTCCTGAGCGGACAGCAACCCAGCCCGGGCGACGTGCGACGCCTCATTCAGACTCGTCCAGTACTCGATTTTTCCGCGCTTCAGCCTGGTCAGGCCTCGAGCGCGGCGGTTCGCAAGACTGTAGCCGATTTGCAGCTTGCGCAAAAATATCAGGCGCGCGTGCGACTGACCGGGTCCGTGCCGATGGCCGACGAGGAGTTTGCAACGGTTCAGCAGGGTGCCTTGGTCAACGCCATCGGCACCATCGTCATTGTGCTGACGATCCTTTGGCTGGCGTTGAAATCTGCCCGCATTATTGTCGCCGTTTTCATCAACCTGTTTGTGGGGCTGGCGATCACCGCCGCGCTTGGCCTCAAGATGGTGGGCGCGCTGAACATGATATCCGTTGCGTTTGCCGTGCTCTTCGTCGGGCTCGGTGTCGACTTCGCGATCCAGTTTTCCGTACGCTATCGCGCCGAACGTCATGACATTCCCAAACTGCTTCCGGCGCTGGAGATGGCGGCAAAAAAAATCGGCGTCCCTTTAACGCTGGCGGCGGCGGCGGTTGCAGCCGGCTTTTTGTCATTCTTGCCGACCGACTATCGCGGCGTTTCCGAGTTGGGACAGATCGCGGGTGTCGGCATGCTCGTGGCCTACGCCACCAGCATCACCTTGCTGCCGGCGCTGATCACCGTCCTCAATCCTCCGGGCGAGCCGGAAGAGGTCGGATATCATGCGCTCGCCCCAGTCGACAATTTTCTACAGGTGTATCGCGTCCCTGTGATCGTGACGACATTGGCGGTCGCTGTTCTTGGCGCGCCGTTGCTTTACTTTCTCACGTTCGATTTTGACCCGATTCACCTGCGCAGCACCGAAACTGAGTCGATTTCGACATTGCTCGACCTCGGCAACGACCCGCGGGTGGGCATCAACTCAGTCAACGTTATGACTCCGTCGCTCAGCGACGCGTCGGCAGCGGCCGATCAGCTTCGAAAACTTCCGGAGGTCTTGCAGGCAACGACTCTGCTGAGCTTTGTGCCGCAGGAGCAGGACAAAAAGCTCGCCGCGATCCAGGATTTAGGCCGGCGATTGGGGCAGGTGCTTCAGCAACCGGCATCGAGCAAGCTGCCGAGCGATTCCGAAAATGTTGCGGCTCTTAACGGGTTGGCGGATCAGCTCAACAAGATTGCCGGCAGTGCTCCGGGTCCCGGCGCAGAGGCCGCGAAACGTTTGGCCGCCGATTCGATGAAATTGGCGCAGGCGGACGAGGCCACGCGGGCGCGGACGCAAGCGGCATTCATTACCCCGCTCGAAACCGCACTTGCACAACTACGCGGCTTCATGGGCGCGCAACGCGTCACAAAAGACAATCTGCCGGATGTGCTCAAGCGCCAATGGGTGGCGCCGGATGGACGCGCACGTGTGGAAGTTTCGCCAAAAGGCGATACCAACGATACCGAGGTGTTGCGGTCGTTTGCTCGCGCGGTGCTGGCGGTATATCCGACTGCGACCGGCGGCCCGATTTCCATCCTTGAATCAAGCCGGACAATTGTCAGGGCATTTCTGGAAGCAGGATTTTACGCGCTGATATCGATTGCAATCCTGCTCTGGATCGTTCTGCGGCGGTTCGGCGACGTGTTGCTGACGCTGGTTCCGCTGCTGCTGGCAGGCGTCGTGACGCTGGAGATTTGCGTACTGATCGGCATGCCGCTGAATTTCGCCAACATCATTGCATTGCCGTTGCTGTTGGGTGTCGGCGTCGCCTTCAAGATCTACTACATCATGGCCTGGCGTTCGGGCCGTACGAATCTTCTGCAATCGAGCTTGACCCGCGCGGTCATCTGGAGCGCGTTGACCACGGCAACGGCCTTCGGGAGTCTGTGGCTGTCGCAGCACCCGGGCACCTCGAGCATGGGCAAGCTGCTGGCGCTGTCGCTCGTGTGCACCCTGGCGGCGGCGGTGTTATTTCAGCCCGCGCTCATGGGTAAGCCCCGCAGGTCCAAGGACTCTTAGACACACGTCTTCGCTCGATTCCGGTTGTGTGCTCGCGGACTTGTCGGCCGAAGCGGGCCGGGCGCCGGCGCCGGTTGTTTTGCGGGGGCTCGGCGGTTTCGCCGACGGTTTTTGCGACGACGTACCGGTTGGCGTATCCGTCGGTGTCCGCGCGGCTCCAGTTCTCGCCTCCGCAAAGGAAGCCAAGAAAGCATCCTTGCACCCGCAGCGTGTTGGGGTCGGGCAGGCTGATATTGGCGGAATACGTGTGGCCGTCTTCCGAATTGTAAATCTCGCCTTCCCATTTGTTTTTGTCGTATTGGTTCGGCGTCATGCCCAGGAGGATCGGCATCCCCAATGTCGGGCGCGTTCGCAGATTTGGGTCCGGATTTTTGCGGTCAACGCCGGGTGTCGCCTCCCACGCGACGACCCCCCACAAGTGGCCATCGCAATCCACGATTCTGATCCGTGCAACCTGTTTGGCCACCAGCCATTCACCTGTGGGATCAGGCGCTGAAATGCGGGCGGGCTGGGCGGTCGCGGCGCCGGCAGCCATAAGCCAGACGGCCAATGCTGCATAAAGCGGCATTAGTTATGCCGGTCATTTGGGTCGTTTTATTTGGCACGTGTGCGGACACCTGGAATATTGAATAGGATCAATCGATCCTTAGCATCTGAAATGGCCGAAATCGTGCCTTGTTCCGCTACTTTTCCCGAACAATTGCATCGAAATGGAACTGCGGTAACCTAATGGCCGTTCTGTGTGCAGTCCACATTTAGCCGATTCTCAGTCGAACCAGATATTGAACGGAGGCCGACGTGCTCGACTTTCCCGCGGAGCTCAGCCCGCCGGCGCCGGTCCCGCGGGCGCAAGCCCTGGGTCCGACTCGCACTGCTCCGCGTGCTTGCCGACAATCCGATCGAAGCGTGGACGACGGCTCATTTCGAGCAGCCGATCGTCATGAGCGGCTTGTCCATGGGCCGCGTTGCGGTCGTGAGCGATCCCGCGGCCATCCGCCGCGTCCTTCTCGAAAACTGCGACAACTATCAGAAAGACTGGTTGCAGCGCCGTGTCTTGTCGGCCGGCCTCACCGGCGGGTTGCTGACAGCCGAATCGCAAAACTGGCGCGTGCAACGGCGGGCCATAGCGCCGCTTTTTGCGCGCAAGACCGTCATGAATTATTCGGCGGCGATGATTGATGCCGCCAGCCGCCTGGTCGAGCGTCTTGCGCAATGTGAAGGCCAGGTGACGGATCTGGCCGTCGAGGCGACGCGAGTCACCCTGGAAGTTCTCGAGCGGACCATTTTTTCAGACGGCCTTGGGCGCGATGCCGAAGACATTCGCGTCGCCATGAAGAAGTATTTTGAAACGATCGGACGGATCGATCCATTCGACATGCTGGGCGTGCCGGATGTGATCCCGCGCCCGGGGCGCTGGAAGGTGCGCCCGATGCTGCGGTTGTTCGAGTCCGCGATCGACGCGATTATTTCAACGCGCCGCGAGCGCATAGCCCAAAATCCGGACGATGCTCCGCGCGATATTCTTTCGCTTCTGTTGGAGGCGAAGGATCCGGAGACCGGTGCGCCGCTGTCGGAAACTGAAATCCGTGCGAACATCCTCACGTTCATTGCTGCCGGCCATGAAACCACCGCGAATTGCATTGCCTGGTCGCTGTTTCTGCTCTCACAGTCGCGGCAATGGCGGGGGCGGGTTCAGGCTGAAGCTGACCGCGAACTTGACGGAGAACTGGAGGGTTTGGCGGACCGCCTCGTCGAAACACGTGCGGTGATCGACGAGGCCAACAGGCTCTATCCGCCTATCGCCGCTATTAGCCGGGTCGCGCTCGGACCCGACGAGCTTGCGGGCGTTCCGATCAGGGCGGGAACGATGATCGTAATCGCGTCCTACGTCCTGCACCGGCATCGCGCCTTGTGGCAGGCTCCAAACAGTTTTGATCCGAACCGGTTTCTTGGCGCCGCGCGGAACTCCATCGACCGCTTTGCATATCTTCCATTCGGTGTCGGACCACGCATTTGCATCGGAGCCAGCTTCGCGATCCAGGAAGCTTCAATCGTCGTTGCCATGCTCATGCGCCATTTCACGCTTGAAATGGCGCCCGGATCGACACCTTGGCCGGTGCTGAAAGTAACGCTGCGACCAAAGGGCGGGGTGCCCATGATTGTCCGAAGGCGCTGATCTTGTGATGTCCAGAGGCGACGGGGGCGATTTGGCTCATTCTGATGCCGACATCGCGATGATGCGGCGGTGCATTCAGTTGTCGGCCACCAGTACGCAGGCCGGGGAGTTGCCTTTTGCCGCGCTCATCTGCAAGGACGCGGATCTTGTCGCTCAAAGTATCAATCGCGTCGTGCAGAGCGCTGATATTGCCCACCACGCCGAGTTGGCCGCAATTTCGGAGGCACAGAGAATCCTAGGGCGCGCCGATTTAGGCGGGTGCACACTCTATTCGACGGTCGAGCCGTGCGCGATGTGCGCATTCGCGGTCAGGGAGACCGGGATCGGCCGCGTCGTATTTTCCATCAGCTCGCCGATTATGGGCGGCCTTTCAAAATGGAACGTGCTGCGCGATACGCAGCTTTCGCATGCTCTGCCGGAAGTTTTTGGACCTGTGCCGGAAGTGATTGTGGGACTTTTGCGGGAGGAAGCGGAAAAAGTCTGGCAGGCATGGAATCCCGTTCTTTGGGCATTCATCAAGAATCGCGGATATCTGGGCGGCGCGGCTGCGTCAGCTGACTACGAGCGTCTCGACGCGATCCCCGAGAGCCGCAGCTTCCTGCGTCACCTGTTTGCCCTGCACAAAAATCATTCGGCTTGACGCCGCATGAAAGGCATTTGCAAAAACTACTGACCGTGATCCTCCAGGACCTTGCGGCAAACTTTTCTCAGTTTTTCGCGATGATCCTGCAGGCACGCAAGCACGCGAAAAGTGTCCGGAATGGCATCCTGACAAAATCTGGTTGAATCCGGCGCGCAGGCGGCCTGTTCCTCGGGGGTCCCTTGAAACAGTCCAGGCGCCGGCGCCGGCTGTTTTTCGTTGGCGGCGAGCACCGGACCACCCAGGATTTGAATGAGGCCGAGGACAGCGCAAAGTCTTGCAAACATTGTTTAGGTCCGATCCTGCTCTGGTTTGATGACAACCGCGTCAGCCACGCCACGTTCCATGCTCTCAAAGTACTCAACGCAACTGGTGTTCAGAAGCCCTATTTTCTCGATTGCACAAGCGATCGCTGCGACACTCTCCGCACGATCTTGCTCAGGAACATGGCGATCGGCCGCAACATGAACAGATCGGCAAATAGCGCTGCTATCATGGCCACTGCGCTCAGCCAGCCGAAAAGACGCAATGATGGCAGGCTCGAGAGGACCGTCATCGCCAACCCGCAGGCGAGCACCGCCGAAGTCAAAATCAGCGGCGGCCCGACCAGGATGGTTGCGCGCTCGACACCCACCGCGGGGTCGGGATCGACGTCTTCGATCTGCAACCTATTCAGGAAGTGAATGGTCGCGCTCAGCCCCAGGCCGAACGAGACGGTCAAGGCGATAACGCTCGCGAATTGCAGCCCCTGGCCGAGAACCAGCAGCAGACTTCCGGCGAATACGATCGGGAAAAGCCCCGGCAAGATGCTGATCAGCATGACGACGGGCGACCAGAAGGCAATGCCGATAAATGCCGCGACGAATACGATTTCGATCGTCAGCCCTCTGCTCAATTTATCGATCATCAGCGCGCTGTTGCGCGCGGAAATGACCGACAGGCCGGTCACGCCGATCTTGTAACCGGGGTATTTCGCCCGCACGGTGCTCAATTGCTGGTCTATCCGGTCGACGATCGGCAGGAGCTGACTGGCATCTGAATCGGGGACGCGGCCACTGACGATCACCGCATCTTGCTCAGCCGAAATGAACCGGCGCGTGAGATAAGGCGGCAGCATGTCGACATATTGTTTGAGCGTCTCGACGTCCGTCTTGTTCAGTTTTTCCGCAAGCCACCGGCGCAGCGTGTCCAGCGACCAGACGTTGCCGATGCCGGGCTGGTGTTCCAGCAGCGAATGTACATCGGCAATAGCCGCCAAAGTTTCGGGCGAATAGAGCGACGCCCCCTTCGGGAACTGGATGTAGACGTCGAATGGATTTGCGCCGGTGAGTTTGAGGTCAAGGCGATGGCTGGCCTGGACGGCTTGTTCGCGGTCAGGCACCTGTTCGGCCAGCCGATAGCGCGCCTGGAGTTGTGTGTAGCCGAGTGACAATCCGCCAACGACCAGCAGACTGATCAACGAGTACAGGCCGGGCCGTGTCACCATGCGGATTGCGATCCACGCGCAGAGCCTGCGCAAGACGTCGAGCGCATTGTCCATATTTCTGACGGCCGCGACGAATTCGGCTTCATTGCGGATGAGCAGAACGCCAAGCAAAGGCACGCCGAGGAGAACCGCTACCAGTGCCACGGCCGTGGCGATCAGCCCGGCTTCGCCGAACGTGCGGATGAGATCGGACGCTGAAAATTGCAAGGCGATAAAAGATACGCCCGCGGTGGCATGTGTCAGCACGCAGGCAGGCCCGACAATAAGCAGTGCATTGCGAAATGCCGTGACCTTGTCGTCACCGGCGAGCAGGCGGTCGCGCGCCGCAAAGGTGATCTGCATGCTGTCGGAAAAACTGATGACCATAATGAGCGGGGTCATCACGTTGAGAAAAATATTCAGGCTGAAGCCAAGCCAGCCGAGCGCGCCGAGCGCAAGCAGGATTGCGAGCAGCGGTGGGCCGGCGGCGATGATCATGAACGATATGCGGCGGAAGAACAGGATCGCGATCAGGCATCCAACCGCGAATCCGAGCGCGTTATAGATCAGGCGGTCGCGCTCGATTGCGTTGCGGATTTCAAGCTGCATGACCGGCACGCCGGAGAGTTCGGCCCTCAGGCCTGTACCGGCGAGATTTTCCTTCAGCTCGTTGCGAACATCGGCAATGAGGGGCGCCAGCCGGCCGGGACCGGTCGCATCCGGCTCCAGGGCAAGGACCATCAGGGTCAGCTTGCCGTCCGGCGACAGCATTTTGTCGTGAATGATCTCATTCGACATCACGCGCTGGACAAGCGTCTGATATTCGTCGCCTTGCGGCAGCGGATCGGGAAAAAGGGGCGGGGGAATTTGCCCATTGTCCGGCGGTTCTCGCGCCGAGAATATCGAGATCAAACCCCGCGTGCCGTCGATCAATTGCACTCCGATGGCAAGATCGCGCAGTTTTTGCAGGGACCCCCGCTCCAGCAATCGGTCGCCTTCGATCACGATGAGGACGTCATATTCGTTCGAAGGAAACCGGTGAGTGACTTCTTCGTATGTCCGGAACTCGGCAGTATCGGACCGGAACAACTGGCTCAGCGAGTCGTCGACCTTGACCCGCGCAAAGCCGACGGCGGCTATGAGGCCCAGCACAATGAAGGCGAGCGCACACAGCATCTGGTGCGACAATGAATAAAAGCCGATGCGCTCGATTCCCAGCGCAAGATTGCGCGGTTTGACGGCGTGGGACGGTTCCTGATCGTTGTCTGGTGGAGTGGTCACAGATATCCGATCCAGGTCCCGATAAATATTGACGTTTCAGACGTAGCCCTGACCAACCCAATCGTAACCATAGCTCAATTGGCTGCAAAGGGTTCGGCACTGCCCCAGAGGCGCGAGCGCAGCATAATATGACGCAAGAGGGAACCGCATGAAACCCGTGCAGGGAGTTGCCCGCACAGGTTTTGCCAATCTTTGCTATTAATGCACGCGCCTGGAGGGCCACCGGGCGTTTGGCCTGCGCTCAACCTATCGGGGAATTGCCAATCTCGGCAGGGCGGTCGTCCGCCGGGGTCCTGATCCGTGCGGTTGACGGACGTGCCGCGGCCGTCCGTTCAAAGCGCTCCGCCAGGCGGCGGAGTTCCTCGGCGATGAAAGGGTCGGCGCACCTGGCGGCTCGCCAACGGCAATATTCGCCTTCATTCAGGAGATATTGCTCTGCGGTCATCGTACGTTTCTTCTTGGCTGAGCATGAATCGCCTGCATAACGCATTGCGGCGCGCGTTGTTCCCGCGCGAACTCCAACGCGGAAAAATCCATGGACTGCGTGGAATTGAAAAGAGGGGAGGCGCCCGGTCGAATTGCCGATGGAGATGCTTTGGAAATCGTCCGCCGTCAGTCGCCCGAGCCGGAGATAAATTCCCGGATCACTGTGCGCACGAGGATCGAGAGATCAAGCCAAAGTGACCACCGCTCGATATACAGTAAATCATGGTCAAGCCGTTCGATGGCGGGC
This sequence comes from uncultured Alphaproteobacteria bacterium, assembly GCA_963819915.1. Classification (GTDB taxonomy): domain Bacteria; phylum Pseudomonadota; class Alphaproteobacteria; order Rhizobiales; family Xanthobacteraceae; genus Pseudolabrys. The sequence continues at coordinate 249,584 of CAWFXX010000010.1, read as the reverse complement.
AAAGGGGCTGCGGTGCTGCCGCGATAGCCAGACACCTGCGCCAAGCCCGTGATGCCCGGGCGCATATTGTGCCGCTGAAAATAGTAGGGCGTGAATTGTTCGTACAATAAACCGCTCGCGAGCATGCCCGGCACGTGCGGCCGTGGTCCCACCAACGACATGTCACCTTTGAGGACGTTGATGAGTTGTGGAAGCTCATCGAGACTCGTTTTCCGCAAAATGCGGCCCAACGGCGTTTGGCCGACGAACTACCGAGCGCTCAACCCGATGTTGACGGGTTGCTTATCTCTTCAGAAGAATTAATTGCGCAAAAACCTATCGCACAATCTGCTGCAGCAATGCGTGCAACTTGGCGGCTTCGATCGGTTTTTGCAGGACCGGCGCATGGGCAAATTCTGACACGATGGTGTCGGGCCCGTAGCCCGTGACGAAAGCGAATGGAATCTTCCGGTCGGTGAGGATGTCGGCGACCGCGTAGGTTTTTTCGCCGCCCAGGTTCACGTCGAGAATGCCCGCCTGAAGATTGTTGCTTTTGGCGGCGAGGATGGCGTCGTTGAACCGGTTATAGGGCCCGTCGACCTTGTGACCGAAGGCCGACAACATGTCGGCCAGCATCATCGATACCAGCGGCTCATCCTCGACCAGCAGGACAAGTTTATCGGCCGGATCGACGGTGATGGCCTGGTCGGGCGCGCCATCGAGCTGGCGCGGCTTGAATGCCAGCCGTTTCGCCGAATCCTTCTTGTCGTCGTGCGGCACGCACAATGTGCAGCGCAGCCCACTTTCCTGCCAGTCGAACTCCACGGTGCCGCCAAGCTGGCGCTCGATGCCGGCGATGATGGCGCGGCTGCCGTAGCCGCGGCGGCTGGGCGCGCTGATCGGCGGGTCCTTTCGTTTCAATCCAGGTTAGTTCGAGTTTGCCGAAGTCGTTCTTCCACGTGAGGTCGACATGGCCTGTGTCGGCCGACAGGGCGCCGTACTTCGCCGCGTTGGTCGCCAGTTCGTGCAGGGCCAAGGCAATCGTCTGAGCCGTGGCGGGCGGCAATAAGACGACCGGGCCGCGCGCCGAGACCCTTTCGGTGCCGCCGGCCAAATAGGGCGCGAATTCCTCCTCGACGAGCCGCGTGAGATCGGCGCCCTCCCAGCGCGAACCCGCCAGCAGCCGGTGCGCGTTGGACAGCGCACCGATGCGGCCATCGAGCGCGCTCATGTAGTCGTCAATGCTGTCGGCGCGGGTGAGGCGCATGATGGACTGGACAACCGCCACGACATTGCGCGCGCGGTGGTCGACTTCCTCGGCCAGCAAAATCTGCCGCTCTTCGGCGCGTTTGCGCTCCGTGATGTCGGCGGTAACACCGCTGATCCAGATCAGGCGGCCGCTTTCGTCGAAGCTTGCAGCGGCCGTGCCGGTGCACCAGCGCACTTCGCCATTCGGCCGCCGGACGCGAAATTCGGTCTGGAAAGTATTGGCGTCTTTCGAAACCTTGCGGAAGGCCCGCACCAGCAGCTCAAAGTCTTCCGGGTTGACGAGCGTGCGCAGACGATCGAGCGTCGGCACAAACGTGCCTGGATCGACGCCGAAGATATCGCATTGACCCTGGTCCCAGACCGTCGAGCTGCGGGCGACGTTCCATTCCCAACTGCCCATTTGACCGGCGGCCAAGGCCAGGCTGCGCAGCCGTTCGCTCTGGCGCAATTGCAGCGTCGAAGCGGCGAGCTCGGAGGTGCGCTCGGCCACACGGGCTTCCAATTCGCGGTTGAGCTGTTCGAGTTGCCGCGTCTTACGGAAAAGCTCGACGAAGACCTTGACCTTCGCGCGCAGGACTTCCGGGATGACCGGCACCGGCACATAGTCCACCGCGCCCATTTCGTAACCGCGCAGGCGATCGACGTCGGTCAGCAGGATTGCCGAAATGAAAATCAGTGCGGTCTTCTCGAAGCGCGGGTGATTGCGGATCATCGCCGCGAGCTGAAATCCGTCGATGTCCGGCATGTAGACGTCGATGAGCACAACCGCGACGTCGTTTTTAAGAAGGAGCTCGAGCGCCTCCGTGGCGTTGCTCGCGCTCAGCAGATTTTCGCCAATATCCTCGAGAATGGCGCGATAAGTAAGTAATTTCGCCGGTTGATCGTCGACGAGCAGGATGTTGACCTTGTCGTCAAGCATGACGTCCTCGCGGCTAACGATGCAACCAGATGCGGAGAGCGGAGAGCAGCTGTTCGGTGTTCACCGGCTTGGCGAGATAGTCTGAGGCGCCGGCATCGAGACACTTCTCGCGGTCGCCTTTCATCGCCTTCGCGGTCAGGGCGATCATCGGCAGCCGGCGGAATTTGTCGTTCTTCCGGATCTGGGCCATCGTCTGATAGCCGTCCATCTCCGGCATCATGATGTCCATCAGCACGATGGCGATGTCGGGATTGGATTCGATCAGCTGAATGGCTTCGTTGCCCGTGGTGGCCGTGAGAACGCTCATGCCGCGCCTCTCGAGCACGCTGCTGAGCGCGAAGATATTGCGGGCATCGTCGTCAACAAGCAGAACGGTGCGACCGATCAGGTCATCATCGGAGCTGGTCAGCCGTTCCAGCATGCGCTGCTTTGTGGCCGGCAGATCGGTCACCACGCGATGCAGGAAAAGCGCTGTCTCGTCGAGCAGACCGCTCGGGCGAATTCGACGCCTTTGACCACGATGCTGCGCGCCATCGTGTGAAGGCGCGCATCTTCCTCGGCGCTGAGTTCACGGCCGGTGAAAACGACCACCGGGACTTCGGACAGAGCCTCGTCCGCGCTCAGCGCTTCCAGCACTTCAAAGCCGGACATGTCGGGCAGGCGCAGATCGAGCACCACGCAGTCGGCGGGCTGCCGGCGCAGCGCATCGAGCGCATCGCGCCCGGTACCGGCGGTTTCGATCTCGACATCGTCATAGCCGAGCAATTCGGAAATGCTCATCTGCTCGGCCGGATTGTCTTCAACCACCAGCAGGCGTTTACGCCGCGGCGCCGAATAGTCCTTGATCCGGGTGAGCGCGGCCTCGACACCTTCCGTGGTGGTCGGCTTGGTCACGAAGGAAAATGCGCCGCGGGCCAGGCCGTGATGCTTGTCCTCGTCGAGGGTGATGATCTGGACGGGGATGTGGCGGGTCAGCGGGTTCTGCTTGAGCTGGCTCAACACGCTCCAGCCCAACATGTCGGGAAGGAAAACGTCGAGCGATACGGCCGTCGGCTGGTATTGCTTGGCGAGTTCGAGCGCGTCGGCGCCGCGTGCCGCCACCAGAACCTTGAAGCCGCGGCCGCGTGCGAGATCGACCAGGACGCGGCAATAGTGGGGGTCGTCCTCCACGATCAGCAGAATGGAATCGCCCGGCTGAATCTCGTGCCGGTCGTCCGGGATCTGCTCGATCTGCCGTTCCGGCAATACAATTGGCGTGCCCACGGCCGGCACCTGCGACGGGAGGGTGCTGCTCGCGACACGCACCGCGACCGATGGTCCGGCATAATTGATCGGCAGGTACAGCGTGAACGTGCTGCCGACGCCGGGCGAGCTGCGCAGCTGGATTTCGCCGCCCAACAGGTTCGACAGTTCGCGGCTGATGGCGAGACCCAGTCCGGTGCCGCCATATTTGCGGCTGGTGCTGGCATCGGCCTGCTGGAACGCCTCGAAGATGATCTTTTGCTTTTCAGCCGGAATGCCGATGCCGGTATCGGCCACCTCGAAGGCGACCACGCCCTGCGCCTGGCTGAGGACCGGATGAGTTGACGTCCAGCCGGCGGGCGCCGCGAACACCTTCAGTTGCACACCGCCGCGGGCGGTGAACTTGAACGCGTTGGAAAGCAGGTTCTTGAGCACCTGCTGCAGCCGCTTGGAGTCGGTAATGAGGCTGCGGCCAAGGGTCGGGTCGAGATCGACATTAAATGAGAGTTGCCGCGTCTCGGCCTCGTGACGGAACGGGCGTCCGACCGCATCGAGGACGTTGGTGAAGAAGAGTTCCTCCGCGTCCACGGTGACGGTGCCGGACTCGATCTTGGACAGGTCGAGAATGTCGCTGATGAGGTTGAGCAGGTCGGTTCCGGCGCCGTGGATGGTGCGGGCAAATTCGGTCTGCTTGGTCGAGAGATTGCCGTCCGGGTTGTCGGCGAGTTGCTGACCGAGAATAAGAATGCTGTTAAGCGGCGTGCGCAGTTCGTGCGACATGTTGGCCAGGAATTCCGACTTGTATTTCGAGGTAAGAGCGAGTTCGGCTGCCTTTTCCTCGAGCGCGCGCCGCGCCTGCTCGATTTCCTGGTTCTTCCTTTCGACTTCGACGTTTCGTTCGGCGAGCTGCTGTGCCTTCTGTTCGAGCTGCTCGTTGGTCTGCTGCAATTCGCGCTGCTGCGTTTGCAGCTCTCCGGCGAGCTGCTGCGACTGCTTGAGCAGGCCTTCGGTCTGCATCGTTGCTTCGATGGAGTTGAGCACGATGCCGATGCTGTCGGTCAGCTGCTCGAGGAACATCCGCTGCAACGCGGTGAACTCGGTGACAGAGGCCAGTTCGATCACCGCCTTGACCTGGTTTTCGAACAGGACCGGCAAAACAATGATGTTGGAGGGCGATACCTTGAATAGTGCCGAACCGATCGGCACCGCATGCGTCGGCATGTCTGTAATGAGCAGCCGCCGGCGGTCGGCGGCGCATTGGCCGATCAGGCCTTCGCCGATGCGGATTCGCTGCGGATGCCCGTTTGAGCCGTCATCGGCGTAAGCCGAGAGCAGCCGCATGGTCTGCAATTCCTCGCTTTCCACCTGGTAGATGACGCCGAGCTGCGCGTTCACCAGCGGCGTGAGCTCGCTCAGCAGCAGCCGGCCGACGGTGCTGAGATCGCGCTGGCCCTGCAACATGTTGGTGAACTTGGCGAGGTTGGTCTTCAGCCAGTCCTGCTCGGTGTTGCGGTCCGTGGTCAGGCGCAGGTTGTCGATCATCGTATTGATATTGTCTTTGAGCTCGGCGACTTCGCCGCGCGCATCCACCTGAATCGACCGCGTCAGGTCGCCTTTGGTCACCGCGGTCGCGACCTCGGCGATCGCGCGCACCTGCGTGGTCAGATTTGCGGCCAGCAGGTTGACGTTACCGGTGAGGGCTTTCCAGGTGCCGGCGGCGCCCGGCACGTTGGCCTGGCCGCCGAGGCGGCCGTCGACGCCCACCTCGCGGGCAACGGTCGTCACCTGGTCGGCGAAGGTCGCCAGCGTGTCGGTCATGTTGTTGATGGTCTCGGCGAGCGCCGCGACCTCGCCCTTCGATTTCACCGTCAGGTTCTGCTTGAGGTCGCCGTTGGCGACCGCGGTCACCACCTTGACGATGCCGCGCACCTGCTCGGTGAGGTTCGCCGCCATCACGTTGACGGTATCGGTGAGGTCCTTCCAGGTGCCGGCGACGCCCGGCACTGCCGCCTGACCGCCCAACCGGCCTTCGGTGCCGACTTCGCGCGCCACGCGCGTCACTTCCGATGCGAAGGCGTTGAGCTGGTCCACCATCGTATTGATGGTGTTCTTGAGCTCGAGAATTTCGCCCTTCACGTCCACCGTGATCTTGCGCGACAGGTCGCCGCGCGCGACGGCGGTGGTCACCTCGGCGATGTTGCGCACCTGGGTGGTCAGGTTTGCCGCCAGCAGGTTGACGTTGTCGGTCAAGTCCTTCCAGGTGCCGCCGACGCCCGGCACGTTGGCCTGGCCGCCCAATCGGCCTTCGGTGCCGACTTCGCGCGCGACGCGCGTCACTTCGCCGGCGAATGAGCGCAGCTGATCGGTCGTGGTGTTGAGCGTCTCCTTGAGCTGCAGGAGCTCACCGCGCACGTCGACGGTGATTTTCTTCGACAGGTCGCCGTTGGCGACCGCGGTCGCGACTTCCGCGATGTTACGGACCTGAGCGGTCAGGTTCGAGGCCATGAAGTTGACGTTGTCGGTCAAATCCTTCCAGGTGCCGGCGACTTCCGGCACTTCGGCCTGGCCGCCCAGCTTGCCTTCGGTGCCGACTTCGCGCGCGACGCGCGTCACTTCCGAGGCGAATGAATTGAGCTGGTCCACCATGGTGTTGATGGTGTTCTTGAGCTCGAGAATTTCGCCTTTCACGTCCACCGTGATCTTGCGCGACAGGTCGCCGCGCGCGACGGCGGTGGTCACTTCGGCGATGTTGCGGACCTGGGCGGTCAGGTTGCCGGCCATCGAGTTCACAGAGTCGGTCAGGTCCTTCCAGGTGCCGGCCACGCCCGGCACGTTGGCCTGGCCGCCGAGCCGGCCTTCGGTGCCGACCTCGCGCGCCACGCGCGTCACTTCGCCGGCGAACCGGTTGAGCTGGTCCACCATGGTGTTGAGCGTTTCCTTCAGCTGAAGGATTTCGCCGCGCACGTCGACGGTGATCTTGCGCGACAAGTCGCCGCCGGCGATGGCGGTCGCCACTTCGGCGATGTTGCGGACCTGGCCGGTGAGGTTGCCGGCCATCGAGTTCACCGAGTCCGTCAAATCCTTCCAGGTGCCGGCGACGCCTGGCACTGCGGCCTGGCCGCCCAGCTTGCCTTCGGTGCCGACTTCGCGCGCGACGCGCGTCACTTCCGAGGCGAATGAGTTGAGCTGGTCCACCATGGTGTTGAGCGTTTCCTTCAGCTGAAGGATTTCGCCCGACACGTTCACGGTGATCTTCTTCGACAAGTCGCCTTGCGCGACCGCGGTCGCCACTTCGGCGATGTTGCGGACCTGGCCGGTGAGGTTGGAGGCCATCGAGTTCACCGAGTCGGTCAGATCCTTCCAGGTGCCGGCGACGCCGCGCACCACGGCCTGGCCACCCAGTTTCCCTTCGGTGCCCACTTCGCGCGCGACGCGCGTCACTTCGCCGGCGAAGCCGTTGAGCTGGTCCACCATGGTGTTGATGGTATCTTTGAGTTCGAGGATTTCGCCGCGCACGTCGACGGTGATCTTCTTCGACAGGTCGCCGTTGGCGACGGCGGTCGTCACTTCGGCGATGTTACGGACCTGGCCGGTGAGGTTGCCGGCCATCGAGTTCACTGAGTCTGTCAGATCCTTCCAGGTGCCGGCGACGCCGAGCACGTTGGCCTGGCCGCCGAGCCGGCCTTCGGTGCCGACTTCGCGCGCGACGCGCGTCACTTCGCCGGCGAAGGCGTTGAGCTGGTCCACCATCGTGTTGATGGTTTCCTTCAGCTGAAGGATTTCGCCCGACACGTTCACGGTAATCTTCTTCGACAGGTCGCCGCCGGCGATCGCGGTGGCGACGTCGGCGATGTTGCGGACCTGGGCGGTCAGGTTGCCGGCCATGAAGTTGACGCTGTCGGTCAGGTCCTTCCAGGTGCCGGCGACGCCCGGCACCGCGGCCTGGCCGCCCAGTTTGCCTTCGGTACCCACTTCGCGCGCGACGCGCGTCACTTCCGAGGCAAAGCCATTGAGCTGGTCCACCATGGTGTTGATGGTGTCTTTCAGCTCGAGGATTTCGCCACGCACATCGACGGTGATCTTGCGCGACAGGTCGCCGCGGGCGACCGCGGTGGTCACCTGCGCGATGTTACGCACCTGGTCGGTCAGGTTGCCGCACATGGCGTTGACGGAGTCGGTCAAATCCTTCCACGTGCCGGCGACGCCCGGCACGATGGCCTGGCCGCCGAGCTTGCCGTCGGTGCCGACTTCGCGCGCGACGCGCGTCACTTCCGACGCGAAGGAGCGCAACTGGTCCACCATCGTATTGATGGCTTCCTTCAGCTGGAGAATTTCGCCGCGCACGTCGACGGTGATCTTCTTGGAAAGGTCACCATCCGCCACAGCGATGGTCACTTCGGCGATGTTGCGCACCTGGGCGGTCAGGTTGCTCGCCATCGAGTTCACGCTTTCGGTCAGGTCCTTCCAGACGCCGGTCACCTCGCGCACCTGCGCCTGACCGCCAAGCTTGCCTTCGGTGCCAACTTCACGCGCCACGCGCGTCACTTCCGAGGTGAACACGCTGAGCTGCTTGATCATCGTGTTCACGATGCTGGCTGCTTCGAGGAATTCGCCCTTGAGCGGACGTCCGTCGACCTCGAGCCGCACGGTTTTGAGCAGATCGCCTTGCGCAACCGCGGCGACGGCTCGTGTGACTTCCTTGGTCGGCCAGAGCAGGTCGTCGATCAACGAATTGACCGATGTCTCCATCTCGCCCCAGGCGCCGCTGGAGTGACCGAATTTGACGCGGTGACGGGTTTTGCCTTCGCGGCCGACGACCTGGCCGACACTTTCGAGCTGTTGCGCCATCCGTTCATTGGAGGCGACGATGTCATTGAACGTATCGGCGATCTTTCCGATGAGACCGTCCTGCTCGCCGGCCATCCGGACCGAAAAATCGCCGGCGCGCATGGCGCGCAGAGCCTGCAGCAAATTCTGGAGTTCGATCGGAGCGGTTGAATTCCGCCGGGTCGTTATCGGAACGGCTCGATCGCTTTTTCGGCACAATGCCGTTCGGCGATTTCTTAGTTGGGATCGTTGTTTGTTCCATTAACCCCTCCCGAATAGCGCGCATTCATCCGGCGCGCTTGCGCGTGCCGGAGACGATGAGGCGATAAGGTCCGAACGACATGGCCAGCCACCGCAGGTATCGCAGCCGCAATGCCATGATCTTTCTTCATCTTATGTAGGGCAGACCTCTGACCCTCCCGCCCGCACCAGCTAATCGCGCTGGAGCGCCCGCCAGCAATTAAATCCGCTAATCGAAAGAAAGTTCCGCCGCGGAAGTGTCTTTGTACCGGCGGCTGACCCGGCTGATGCATTTGAATCTATTGAAAAAATCGATGCAGGCGAGCGCCGGACGAGAAACGCGGGTAGAGCAAAAAATTACATAATGGCGAGCCCGACATTCTTCTGATTGCCTGTGACGGGCCCCGCCAGTGGCGCACGTGCGTGGCCGGTGAACCTGCCCGGATAGGCCTTCAGAGCCTAGGACCGATGCCCGGCAATTCGCATTGTCGCCGCGCGAGCCGCTGACGGACCCCGGCCAATGCGGTATCCTGAAATTCGGCCCGGGCGGTGGATTCTGCCACGATTCAGCCAAAGCCTTCGCAATATTGTGGAATTGCCGACAAGGGACGGCCATTGGGGAGGGCTCACTTGCTTCGAACACACCGACGTTCTGCTGCCGCGACGGCCTCTCTGCTGATCGCGGCCGCGCTTTTCGTGCCTCTTTTTTCCGGCATTGAGGCGCGGGCCCAAACCGTATCTGGCGCCTGTGACGAAGCGGTCGGACTTTCGGTGCTGTCCTCGCCGGTTGCGCCGTGGAAAGGCGCGCCCTTGCGCGTCATCTTTGCCGCCGAGAAGTCCATCGAGGGTGAACTCTCGCTGATCGCGCCCGATGGAAGGGTCGTCGCCAAGTCGCGTGAGCGGCATGGCGGTCCACCGTATTTCTGGTTTGCCGAAGTCGCGTCGCCGGCCGCAGGAACCTGGCACGCCAAGCTTGTGAGCGATCGCGCGCCGGGCGGGTGCAGCACGATGACGCGCGAGATTACCGTCCGCGATGACAGGCCGCCATCACCGGGGGCGACGCCGGGAAGTATCTGGCCGATCCACAATTCGTGGAATCGCGCGACGGAAAATCTGTTCTCCGCATGGATCGAGAAGCTCTTTGATGCGCCCCTCGACGCCAATCTGTCATGGAAGGCGTTGCACGAAGTGCTACGCGATCAGTCGCGCAATGCCCTGTTCAACCATTTGGGTCTGAACGAAGACCAAATGGGTCTTGTCATTCGACCCGACTGCGCCGACTTGCCATATTTCCTGCGCGCCTATTTCGCGTTCAAGATGGGTCTGCCGTTCGGCTACGCGAAGTGCTCGCGTGGCGGTGGCGGTCAGCCGCCGAAGTGCTTCCAGTGGTTCAGCACGCAGAATCTCGAAGCGGCGCGCTCTTCATCGAGCGAACAAAAGCTCGCGTCGACCGGAGCCACGCCTAAATCGGCGGGGCTTGCGGCGTCATTCGGCCATTTTGTGCAATCGACTGTCGCCGACGCGGTGCATTCCGGCTCGGCCCGCACGCCGCTGGGCGACGAAAACACGGATTATTATCCGGTATCGCTGACACAGGAGACGCTGCGACCGGGCACCGTCTACGCCGATCCTTACGGGCACGTCCTGATGATCGCAAAGCGCATCGCTCAAACCAGTGATGCGGCGGGCGTCATATTCGCGGTCGACGCGCAGCCCGACGGCACCGTCGCGCGCAAGCGTTTCTGGCGTGGCAATTTCCTGTTTGCGCAGGATCCTGCGCTTGGGGGCCCCGGGTTCAAACGCTTCCGGCCAATAGTGAAGGACCAGAACGGCGGCCTGCGACGGCTGACCAATGCCGAGATCGCGAAGAATCCGCAGTACGGCGATTTTTCACTCGAGCAAGCCAAGCTGGGCGTTGAAGCTTTCTATGACCGCATGGACGACGTGATGTCGCCGCAGCCGCTCGATCCTTTGCGTGCCATGAAGGAGGCGGTCGCTGCGCTCGATGAGCAAGTGAATGCGCGCGTAACCTCGGTCGAAAATGGCCGAAAATTCCTGAGCACCGCGCGCGGCGAGGCGAGCATGCCCGACGGCGCGGCGATCTTCGAAACGATCGGCGCCTGGGAGGATTTCGCGACGCCGGCGCGCGATTTGCGCCTGCTGATCGCGATTGACGTGGTGCGCGGATTCCCCGATCGGGTCGCGCGGCTTCCGGAGCGCTACGCGATGCCGACAGGCAAAAGCGTCTCGGATGTGAAAGCCGAATTGCAGGGCGTGCTCGCATCTGAACTGGCGGCACGAAAGTTTTCCTACCTCCGCACCGATGGCTCGTCGTGGACGCTCACGCTCAAGGACGTGCTCGACCGCTCCGGAGCTTTGGAGATGGCGTATAATTTGAACGATTGCGTTGAGCTGCGATGGGGCGCATCCGAAAAGAGCGATGAGGCATCGACCTGCAAGCACCTTGCGTCGGGGGCGCAGCGCGCAAAGATGACGAAGTATCGCCCCTGGTTCCACGAGCGCCGGCGGCCGCCGCGCGCGACTGGCTAGAGGCACGCGAAAGCCGCGGAAACAGGAGAGAGGCGATGGCACGGCACAGAACTTATAGTCCGCACGGCGTCATTCCGGCGGTGCTGTTGCCATTCGACAACGATCTTTCGATCGACGAGCCAAATTTCCGCAAGCATTTGCGCGACGTGGCCGCGACCGAAGGGCTCTCGGCCATCACGATCAATGCCCATTCGACCGAGGTTGCTTCCTGCACCTTCGATGAGCAACGGAGCGTGCTCGACATCGCGCAGGACGAAATCGGCACGCGCCTGCCATTGGTCAACGGCATCTGGGCGGACGGCAGCATCGAGGCCGCGCGAATTGCGCGCATGGCCGACCAGGGCGGAGCTTCGGCCCTGCTCGTTTTTCCGCCGGCCCCGTTCACGCTCGGCCAGTCGCCCGCGATGGCGCTTGCCCATGTCAAACGCATTGCCGACGCGACCGATCTGCCGCTGATCGTGTTCCAGTATCCGCTCGCAACGGGGCAGGGCTATCCGAAAGATACGCTACTGAAGATGTGCGAAGAGGTGCCGTCGATCCGCGCCATCAAGGACTGGATAGGAAATGTGCCGCATCACGAGTGGCATATCCGCACGCTGCAAAATCTGCCGCGACCGGTGAACGTGCTCACCACACATAGTTCCTGGCTGTTCGCCTCGCTGGTGCTCGGCCCCAATGGCCTGCTGTCGGGTTCGGGCAGTGTTATCGCCGATTTGCAGGCGAAACTGTTCCGCGCCGTACAGGCCAATGATCTCGCCGAAGCCGGGCGCCTCAACGAGCGCATCGAGCCAACGGCGCGCGTGTTTTATGCAGATCCCTTTGTCGACATGCACAACCGCATGAAGGAAGCGCTCGTGCTGCTCGGAAAATTGCCGCGCGCTGTGGTGCGCCCGCCGCTGGTCAAGATCGAGCGCGTAGAAATCGCGCGCATCCGCCAGGCGTTGATCGAGGCCGGCCTGCTCGACAAGAACGCCGCGAGGGACGCGGCGTAACCTCAGCCGTCGTCCCCGCGAAGGCGGGGACCCAGTACGCCGCAGATTATCGACAGGACACGGAGTACTGGATCCCGGGCTCGCTCGCTTTGCTCGCGCCCCGGGATGACGCGCGCGCGCCTCACATAATCGCAAACTCAGTATTCTTGCGGTCCGTCACCAGCATGCTGCCGGGATAATGCGTGATGCAGAACTCCGGCTTCACCGTCGCGATCACCGATTGCGGCGTGACACCGCAGGCCCAGAACACCGGCATCTCGTTATCGCGGACTTCGACCGCGTCTCCATAATCGGGCTTCATGATATCCTTGATGCCGATCAGCTCCGGCTTGCCGATATGCACCGGCGCGCCATGCACCGCCGGAAAGCGCGTGGTGATCTGAACGGCGCGGATCGCGTCCTTCGGAGTCAGCGGCCGCATCGACACCACCATAGGTCCGTGGAATGGGCCGGCTGCGTGCGTGGCGATCGATGTGCGGTACATCGGAACGTTGCAACCAAGCGAGATGTGCCGCAGCTCAATGCCTTCCGATACCAGCGCTTCCTCGAAGGAAAAAGAACAGCCGATCACGAAACTCACCAGATCGTCGCGCCAGAATTCGCGGATGTCGTACGGCTCGGCAACCAGTTCGCCATTTTTCCAGACGCGATAGCGTGGAAGATCGGTGCGGATGTCGAGATCGTCGCCGAGATCCGGCACCCGCCAGTCACCAGGCTCTGAAGTGCCGATCACCGGGCATGGCTTGGGATTGAGTTGGCAGAAGCGCAAAAAATCGGCGGCAAGCGCCTTCGGCAGAATGGCGAGGTTGCCCTGCACATAGCCGGGCGCAAGTCCGGCGGTCGGCGCGCGATGGCCGACACGAATGGCCAGCCGGGCGGCCAGCCCGCTGCCGGGTGCGGGTTTTTCGTCTCGGCGCAGGGGTGACACGGTCATTGGTTTGATCCACCTTTTGTCGCGGCAAACCTAGCACCGGATGCCCCGGTATTCGACGGTGTTTGCTTGTTTCCAAGGCAGCATACGACGATGTGAGAGGGCATGCATCCATATGCAGATTGCGGTTGAAACTTTCGGCCGGATCGCGTTTGCTATCGGCAAGCAAGAGCCTGCCAAAGGCCGCTAGGGGAGGATCATGAGAATGACGCGTCGCGCCGTCAGGCAGAAGCGTGCAGTGACCGCTCAAGCGGCCGCGCCCATTGCGAGCTGCGCGCGGCAAGGTTTGTTCCCGGACCAATGACATTCAATTTGCATCTCCACGCGCGGATCCGCGTGTGTGCTGATGGGGCGATATGAGATCCAGAGGGAGGACACGTGATGACTGAGAAATGGAAAGACGAGGAGTGGGCGAAGGACTTTTGGTACAGCGGCAAGGTGACGCGTCGCACGCTGGTTGGCTGGGGCGGTGGCGCCATCGGCGCGGCCATGCTGGTGCCGGCGCCGTGGCGCGCGGCGTTCGGCGCTGCCAAGGCATACAAGATCGGTTCGGAACAACCGCTCTCGGGTCCGGGCGCCGCCGGCGGCAAGACCGCGGTGATCGGATTGCAGATGGCGGCCGATCGCATCAACAAGAACGGCGGCATCAATGGCCGGCCCGTCGAATTGATCATCGTCGACGACGAATCCAAGCCCGATGTCGGACGCCGCAAATCGCAGAAGTTGGTGGACGAAGACAACATCGACGTTCACGTCGGCGGCTTCCTGTCCAACATCTGCCTGGCCTGCATGCCGGTGTGGCAGGAGGCCAAGGTGCTCAACATGATCACCGTGTGTCTCGACACCACGCTGACCACCAGCGCCTGCAACCGCTACACCTTCCGCCTGCACGATTACGCGCCGGCGCAGGCGATCGCCTTTGCACCGACGCTTACCAAGATGGGCAAGAAGTGGCACATCGCCTTCGCCGACTATTCCTGGGGCCAGTCGACGCGCGACGCCTATGCGGCTGAGATCAAGAAGAATGGCGGCGAAGTGGTCGGCACCACCGGTATTCCGCTCGGCACCGCCGACATGACGCCGTTCCTGTCAAAGATCTCCGGCGATTTCGACGGCCTGTTCGGCATCTTTTTCGGCAAAGACGGCGTCACTGTCGTCAACCAGGCGTACGATCTCGGTCTGACCAAAAAGTATAAATTCGCCGGCGACGGTTCCATCAGCGAGCCGACCAACCTGCCGGCGCAAGGCAACAAGATCGACGGCTTCATCGGGATCAACCGCTACATCCCCGTGTTCCAGGGCCCGCTCGACACGCCTTATCACAAGGCCTGGTTCGAGGAGGCAAAGACGCGGCTGGCGAAAATCGACCCGTCGGGCCCGCTGCCCGATAAATACGTGCAGTCGGATTACGAGGCGATGAACGCGATGAAAATCGCCATGGAGAAATCGAAGTTCGAAGGCCGTGCCGACACTATGAAGTTGATCGGGGCGCTCGAGGGGCTTGAGGTGAAGGGCGGACCGGACTTCCCGCAAGGCGACAAGACGATCCGCAAGGAAGACCACCAGGCGTTCCTTCAGGAGTTCATCTTCGAGGTCAGAGGCGGGACCTACAAGCTCATGGAGACGGTGCCGAAGGACAAGCAATTGGCGCCGCCGGCTTGCAAGTTCCCCGCGGCGTAAAAGCCAGTGGAACAGTCGACCGACATACGCTCCCCGGCGGAAGGCCGGGGAGCGGCTGACGCTCCTATCCTCAAGACCGAAATGCTATCGGTCCGATTTGGCGGGCTGGCGGCGCTATCGCAGATAAACTTCGAGTTGGCGCGCAATGAAGTGCGCGCCATCATCGGACCAAACGGCGCCGGCAAGAGCACGTTCTTCAATTGCTTGACCGGGGTGCTGCGCCCGACTTCGGGACGCATCTTTTTCAACGACGGTGAAATCACTGGCCTGCCGTCGAACGAGATTTCGCAAAAAGGCATTGCGCGCTCGTACCAGATCACAAATATCCTGCCCAACGCGACGGCACTGGAAAATGTGCGGATTGCCGCGCAATCGCGCCGCCACGGCTGGAACATGATCGCGCACCACAGCGCCTTCGCCGATATCAATGAAAAAGCAGAAATGGCGCTGGATTCTGTCGGCCTTCTGAGCAAGGCCGCAGAGCTTGCCGTCAATCTGTCGCACGGCCAGCAACGCAATCTCGAAATCGGCATTGCGCTGGCAACCGAGCCGACCTTGCTCTGTCTCGACGAACCGACGGCGGGCATGAGTGCGGCGGAAACCCACGAGACCATGCAACTGGTCAAACGCATTGGCGAAAACCTGACCATCCTGATCGTTGAGCACGACATGGAAGTGGTCATGGAACTGGCCGACCACATCACCGTGCTGCACTACGGCCAAATTCTCGCCGAGGGCACGCCGGAGGAAATTCAGAAAAACCCCAAGGTGCTGGAGGTTTATCTCAAGACATGAGCGTCCCCGGCACCCGCACGCAGCCACTGATCTCGGTCGAAGGCCTGCACACTTATTATGGCAAGAGCCACATCCTGGACGGCGTTTCCCTGCATGTTGACCCAGGCGAAGTCGTCGGCCTGCTGGGCAGGAATGGCGTCGGCAAAAGTACGACGCTCAAGACCATTATGGGTTTGATCAATCCGAGCCAGGGCGTGGTGATGCTCAATGGTGTTCCGATCAACGGCCTGCCGGCACACAAACTCGCGCGCCTCGGCATTGCCTATGTGCCGGAGGACCGCCGCATTTTCCGTCTGCTCACGGTCATGGAAAACCTCCGCACCGGACTTGACCGCGACGGTGTAAGCGACGAGCGCAAAAAGCAATTGCTGGACAAGGTATTTACTTTCTTTCCTCGCCTCGGTGAGCGGCGCAACCAACCCGGCGGCACGTTGTCGGGCGGCGAGCAACAGATGCTCGCAATCTCACGCGCGATGATGCTGGAACCCAAGATCATTCTGCTCGACGAGCCGACCGAGGGGCTGATGCCGCGCATGGTGTCGCAGATCCGTGAGATCATTGGCGCACTGCATGACGAAGGAGTAGCCATCCTGCTGGTCGAGCAGAATGTGCCGCTAACGCTGGAATGCAGTCACCGAATCTACATCATGGAGAAGGGCGCCGTGCGTCATCATGGCGTCGCGTCCGAACTGCACGTGCACCACGACGTCATCAAGCAATATTTGGGGGTCTAGGGCATGCATGCATTGGTCGCATTTTTGCAAGGCATTCCGATCGACCTGCTCCTGATTCAGACAGTGAACGGAATCGTCACCGGCATGATTCTGGCGCTGGTTGCGTCCGGACTGACGTTGATTTTTGGGATCATGGACGTTGTAAATTTCGCGCATGGCGAATTGTTCATGCTCGGCGCGTATGTCGGCGTCATTGTCATGGTCGCGACGGGAAATTTCTGGCTGGCGCTGATCGTATCGTTCCTGGTGATCGCGCTGCTTGGTGCGGCTATCCAGGTCGTCACGCTCCGTCCTTTGATCGGCCGCGATCCGCTTAATACGATTTTGGTCACTTTTGGCTTTTCGTTGATCTTGCAAAATTTCGCGCTGTGGTATTTCGGCCCGGTGGCACGCCGGATGCCTGCGCCGATACTTGGTCACTTCACGCTCTTCTATCTGGATTACCCGTGGTACCGGCTGGTCGTCGCGCTGCTCTCCGCCTCAATCATCGGCGGCTTCTGGCTGTTTCTCAAATACAGCAAATTCGGCGTGTGGATCCGTGCCACCACGCAGGACCGGGTGATGGCGCAGGCGATGGGCATACCGGTGCCGCTGGTGTTCACCGGCGTATTCGCGCTCGGCGCCGGCATGGCGGCGGCGAGCGGCGTCTTGTTTGCACCGCTGGTCGGCGTCGATCACAGCATGGGTCTCGATTGGGTGCTCAAAGCCTTCATTGTCGTGGTGGTCGGCGGCATGGGCAGTCTCGGTGGCTCAATCGTCGCCGCGATATTCATCAGCCTGCTTGAAGTCCTACGCCTCGATCTGGGTGAACCCCTCGCAGGCGGTGATTGTGTCGTTCGTCGTATTGATCCTCACGCTTCTATTTCGCCCGACCGGCCTGTTTGCGACACCCAAATGAGAAAGCTTGGGCACCATACAATCGTCTACTGGGCCGGTTTCGCCGTTGTTATGGCGATACTGGTCGTCGCGCCATTGGTGCTGCCGGAGTTCTGGCGCCGCTTCCTCACCGAGGTCCTGATCTGGGGTCTGCTCGCAATGTCGTCCGATCTTCTGATCGGCTACACCGGCATGGTCTCGTTCGGCCATTCGGCATTTTTCGGTCTTGGTATGTATGGTGCGGCCGGCGCGCTGATTTCATTTGCGCCCAATCTTTGGCTCGCGATTCTGTTCGGCCTTGCCGGAGCGGCCGGCGCCGCGCTGTTCGTCGCCTATTTCTCGACGCGCCTTCGCGATATCTATTTCGCCATTACCACGCTTATCTTTTCGCAGATTTTTTACGTCATTATCTTTACCTGGACGGCGGTTACCGGTGGTGAGAACGGGCTGATTTTCACGCGACCGCATTTCTCGATTCCGTTCCTTTACGACGTGCGTTTTAATTCAACGACGCTGCACTGGTTCGTACTGGCCCTGGTGACAGCATCCTATCTATTTCTCCGTCGTGTCACGCAGTCGCCGTTCGGTAAAGTGCTGCAGTCGATCCGTGAAAATGAGGCGCGCACCCGTGCCATCGGATATCCGGTCGAACGCTACAAAATGGTCTCGGTCATGTTGTCAGGCGTCTTTGCGGGGCTTGCCGGCGTGCTGTACGGCATCCAGAACGAATTCGCCGCGCCCGATTTCGTCTATTTCGTTACGTCGGGCGATACCGTTATCTTTAATGTCATGGGCGGCATTGGCACGCTGGTCGGCCCGATCGTCGGGGCCGGATTCTTCCAGCTATTGCGTGAGCTAATGTCGCGAATTTTCGGCGATCAGTTTCCTTATCTGATCCCGCTCGGATTTATCTTTATCGCGATGATTATATTTCTGCCGCAGGGCCTGCTCGGTTTCGCGCGCCGCTGGCTCAATCGATAGGGCGGATTACCGTTCCTGGCCGGGCTGGGCCGGACAGGGACAACATTCATTTTTTCACGAGTGTGAGCCGGGTCACGCAGGGCCAATGCGGGACTGGCCTATCTTTGCATTATGCAGATCAGAACCCGATTCAATTATTGCTGTGTTGTTGTCGGCAGGGCATCGGCAATCATTACTTTCGTCAGCATGGGGTCACTTATGCTGGTGGCCACGATTGTCGACGTCCTGCTGTAGCCGGACGGCAGCCTAGTCGCAGCGCGCGACCATGCCGCCGTCCACGACAATCTCCGTGCCGGTGATGAAGCGTGCCTCGTCGGAAACGAGGAACAGCGCGGCATTGGCGGTATCCTGCCCATCGCCCATGAAGCCAAGCGGAATACGCTCAAGCCGCGATTTCAGCAATGCCTCCACGTCGCCGCCGGCGCGCTGCTTGGCGAGGCGGACTTCGACCATGGGCGTGTGCAATTGCCCCGGCACCACGGAATTGACGCGAATGCCCTTCGCCGCATATTGCACGGCGACCACCCGCGACAGCTGGATGACGCCGGCTTTGGTGGCGGCATAGCCAACTTGCGCCGAGCCGGTCCAGCGCAGGCCGGATGTCGATGCGACATTGACGATGGCGCCGCTTTTCTGGCGCTCCATGACCGGCAGCACGTGCTTGAGGGTAAGAAAGATACTTTTCAGGTTGGAATCGACCTGCGCATCCCAGACATCTTCACTCAATTCAACGGGTCCGCCATGCGCCGAACCGCCGACATTGTTGACCAGTATGTCGATGCGGCCGAAACGATCGAGACAGGTTTTCACCATGACTTCGACCGATGCGGCGCCGGTGACGTCGCACTGATGCGTGACGATCTCGCCGCCTGCTTTTTTCACGCGCTCGACAGTCTCCGTCATGCTGTCGAGATCGCGGTCGACGGCGAATATCCTGGCGCCTTCCTCGGCGAAGCGCACGGCGGTAGCGCGTCCGTTGCCCCAGCCGGGCCCGACACAGCCGGCGCCGGTGACGATCGCTATGCGGTCTTGCAGGCGTCCGCTCATGATGCTGCTCCGGTCAAACGGCGCGCCGGCGCAAAATGATAAAAGCGCCGAGGATTATCCACCAGCAACGCCTGGAGCGCCGACGCGCCGGGCGCGATTTCGGTCAGACTATCCACCAGCAATCCGTCGTCGACCACCGGCGGCGCATGATTGGGGTGCGGCCAGTCGGTGCCCCAGACGACGCGATCGCCGAATTCCGCTACCAGTTTGCGGGCGAAGGGCAGGGCGTCGGCATAAGGCGGCCCTTGCCGTGTCGCCCGGTCGGTTCCGCTTACCTTGATCCATATGTTCTTGTCCTGCATCAGCGTGAGCAATGCGCGGAACGCAGGTTGGTGCAGTCCGCGTGAGGCATCGATACGGCCGATATGGTCGATCATCACCGGTACCGGCGAGCGCCTGAGCGTCGGCGCCAGTTCGGCAATGCGATCGCCGTCCATGTGAATCTGCAAATGCCAGCCGACATCGGCAAGGCGTTTACCGAATGCGACGGCTTCGTCGATCGTCGCGCCGGTGCCGAGATGCTCCATGTAGTGAAAGCGCGCGCCTGTGAGGCCGGCGGCGGCGAGCCGTTTTAACTCCGCGTCCGCTATGCTGGTCGACACGAGCGCCACACCTTTATAGGCGCCGCCGGTTGCGGCGACGGCGTCCTCGGTCACCGAATTGTCGGTGCCGTGGCAGTTCGGCTGCACGATCACGCAATGGTCGATGCCGAGGCGCGCGTGTAGCGCGAACAGCATTTCCTTGGTGGCGTCGGAAGGTGTGTAGCGGCGGCCGTCGGCAAAGGGAAAGCGCGCGCGCGGCCCGAACACGTGGACATGCGCATCGCAGGATCCGGGCGGGAGTTTCAGCTTCGGTTTGCTGGGTGCGGCCATCCAGTAGGGCTGATCCGCCGGCGTATTGGCGTCGTGCAGCATCAGGCGTCCTTCGCGCGCGTGCGTTCGAAAGCCGGCTCGTGTGCGGAAAACCGGTCCAGCCATGTCGACGAGCCCCGGAAAGGCCGGGCGCCAGTCCACCTGCTTGCGCCAGTCGAGATAGCCGAGCGCGCAGGACAGGCCGATCGAGACAACGTCGGTCTTTTCCGGGTCGGGAGGCGCTGCCGCGAAAGCGGCCAGCCCGCGCATGATCTTGCCGCGTTGATGATCGAGCCAGCGCGCCGACGGCGGCGAGTCCGGACGGAAGCGGTTCTCGTAAACGATCAGGATAGATGCATCCATGATTCCGTCGGCGAGACGTGCGAGCGTCAGGGCCTTGAAGCGGGCAGGGCCACGCAACGGCAACAGGCGATCGGTGCCCGCGACCTCTTGCAGGAATTCGATGATGATGCCGCTGTCATAGATCGTGCTGCCGTCGGCCAGCACAAGGCACGGCATTTTGCCGAGCGGGTTTTGCTGGCGCAGCGTGTCGTTCTCGTCGAGCGGATCGGCGGGCTTGAGCGTGACGCGCCCGGTCAAGACCGAGCGCGTCGATCGCCATGCGAACCTTGCGTCCGAACGGCGACGTCACCGTCGAGCGCAGCACGAAGTTTCCGGCTGACAGCCATTACGAAATCGCCGGCTGACTTATTTCTCGGTCTGCACGCCGGCGTCCGCGATCACTTTCGCCCATTTTTTTGTTTCGCTGGCGATATAGTCGCGGAAATGATCGGGTGAATCGCCGACCAGGATCGCGCCCTGGCTGGCGAGTTTTTCGACGACGGTCGGGTCCTTCATGGCTTCGACCGCGGCCTTGTTGAGCGCGGCGACGATCTGTGGCGGCGTCTTGGCCGGCGCCACCATGCCGTACCAGTTCTCGGTTTGCAGCTCGGGCATGCCCGCTTCGACGGTCGTCGGCACATCCGGCGCGCTCGGCACGCGCTGCGTTGTGCCGACTGCGATCGGCTTGAGCTTGCCGGCCTTGATCTGCGGCAGCAGCACCGGCAGATCGAGGAAGACCATCTGCACCTGCTGGGCGAGCAGGTCGTTCACCGCCGGAGCCGCGCCGCGATAGGGCACGTGCACGATGTTGATGCCGGCGGTGAGCTTGAGCAATTCGCCGGCCAGATGCGGCATGCTGCCGGGCCCGGAGGACGCGAAGTTGAGCTTGCCGGGCTGCGACTTCGCCAGCGCCACCAGCTCTTTCATGTTGCTGGCGGGAACGCTGGTCGCAACCACCAGCATCTCCGGCACCTTGGCGACGAGCGTGATCGGTTGCAGGTCCTTGAGCGTGTCGTAGGCGACCTTCTCCATGCTCGGGCTGATGGCAAGTGCGCCGGCGCTGACGATACCGATCGTGTAGCCGTCCGGCGCTGCCTTCGCGACCACATCGGTGCCGACCACGCCGCCCTGTCCGGAGCGGTTGTCGATGACGATCGTCTGCTTGAGGATTTCCGACATGCGCTGGCCGACCACGCGCGCAATGATGTCGTTCGGTCCGCCGGGCGGGAACGGCACGACCAGCCGGATGGTCCTGGTCGGAAATTCCTGCGCCTGGCCCAGAGTCGGGCACAACAAGGCCAATCCAATCAGCAGCGGTCTCAAGGTTTTCACGGCAATCCTCCCAAGCTGGCTTTGCGGAAACGTTGCTGTGCGCGGTTGCAGAGCCCGTTTCTCTTCGCCAGCACGTTAGATCAGCGCGTATTTCATTGATAGCGGGCGAGCGATACTTTTTCGGCATGCCATCTGCCGACATGATCATGAGGTGTCGCGCTGGCGAAAAGGCGCCTCAGGCGAGCTGCGCGCCGGCCCAGGTCTTGTTGCGCACCAGTTCGCTGCAAACGGAATAAAGCATCTCGCTTGCATCGCCTGTGAGCTTGGGAAGCTGCTTGTCCCTGAGCGTGACGATGGTCACCTTGGTGGAGATTGTCGGCCGCACGATCGGGTAGGCGGTGAGTTTCTTGCGAGCCAGTTCGTCCTGCACTGCTGCGTAAGTGAGGATCGTGAAGCCGAGGCCTTTTTCGACAAGGACTTTGGCGAAGGCGACGCTGTCGGCTTCGATCTTGATGTTCAGGCGAACGCCGTGTGCGTGCGCTGCATGTTCGACGAGCCTGCGGTTGTTGTGCGCCATGTTCGGCAGGATCAGCGGCAACTCAGCCAGGTCGCGGATGCGAAAATGCGGCCGCAAATCGCGTTGCTTGCCCTGCCGGGCCGGCGGTCCGATCACCAGCATGCGCTCGCTTAGAAGCGGCCTGATATTAAGGGATTCGAGGTGCGGCGGATTATGCAGGATCGCCATGTCGATGCGCTTTTCCAGCAGCCATTCCTGCAGCGAACTGGTGACACCTTCGCGCATATGCAACGTGGTCTGCGGCCACGCCTTCTGAAATCGCTCGGCAAATGGCGGAATGAGCAGCCGACCGGCCGCCGGCGGCACGCCAAGTGTTATGCGGCTGCCGCCGGGCGCGCGCCGGTCCCGGATTTCTTCGCCGGTCTGGTGCACAAGCTGGGCAATCGACTCGGCGCGCTCGAGCAGCACGGAGCCGGCGGCACTCAGGCGCACGCCGCGGCCATGGCGTGCGAACAGCGACACGCCCAGCTCCTGCTCCAGTTTTCTGATCTGCCGGCTCAACGCGGGCTGGGCGAGGCGCAACTCGTCGGCGGCGCGGCTGACACTGCCGGCGCGCGCAACGTGCATGAAATTGCGAAGCTCTTTCAGTTCCATTTGGCCCAGCCCCGCCTATGCCGCAACGGCATAGCTTAGGGCATCCTGGCCGGTGGACGCCAGCGGAAATGGCAGATGGAGGTTCGACAGGAGGTCGATCTGCCGGAGGGTTTGACCCGCGCAACCATGACGAGTTGCCAAGCGACGAAGGACTTTCGTAAGCCTGAGTTTGCCCAAGGGTTTCATGCATGGGTTGACGGTTCGGGCCCGGCGATGCGGAGAGGAAGGACGACGAAATGGACATCGATTTGCCTGACGTGGTTGCCGAAGTGCGCACCGCATTCGAACGGTACGAAATGGCACTCGTATCGAACGACGTGCCGACACTCGACGGGCTGTTTCGTGACGACGCGCGCACCATTCGCTACGGCGTGAATGAAATCCTTTATGGCTACGCCGAAATCAAATCCTTCCGTGGCGCGCGGTCGCCGGTGGCACTGGGACGCAAGCTGTCGCGCACGGTGATCACAACCTACGGCAAAGACTTTGCGGTTGCCTCGACGCTCTACGAACGGCCGTCCGCACCCGGAAAGGTCGGCCGTCAGATGCAGAGCTGGGTGAAATTCCCTGAAGGATGGCGCGTGGTCGCCGCCCATGTCAGCCTAATGGACCCGCCGAAGGCGTAATTTTACAGCGCCGCGACCGCCTGCACCTCGACCAGCAGTGGCTCTTGCACCAGCCGGTCGATCATCAGCAGCGTATTGGGCGGGTAGGCGCCGTTGGAGAACATCTTCGGAAATTCGCGCAGCCGGTACGTCATGAACTTCGGAATATCCTGCGAGTGCACCAGATAAGTCGTGAACTGCACGATATTGCCCCAGCCGGCGCCGACCGATTTCAGTGCTGTTTCGATGTTGGCGAAGGTCTGCACGCACTGAGCGTCGAAGCCATCGGCAACCTTTCCGTCACGGTCGACGCCCACTTGTCCCGCGATGAAAATGTATTCCGACGCCTTTACGCGCGTGATCTGCGAATATTGCCCGAGCGGCTTGCCGAGCGCGTCGGGATTGAGAATCTTGATGTCGGCCATCGTCAACTCCTTATCCTGACGCGCATCGGCAAGGCCGTTGCGGCGCTTGTGCTACTCGACCTGGACGCCGCTCGCCTTGATCGGCGCTTCCCACTTCTTGACTTCGCTCTTGACGAAATCGCCCAGCCATTGCGGGCTGCGCTCATTCGGCGCAGCGACCGTCGCGCCAAGTTTCGCCAGACGCTCCTGCACCGACGTGGTCGTGATGGCGTCGACTGCGGCTTTGTTGAGGATCTTCACGACGTCAGCCGGCGCGTCTTTCGGCAGGAACAGCGCGCTCCAGGTATAAGCCTGCACGTCGAGGCCCTGTTCGCCGGTGGTCGCGAGATTAGGCAGCACCGGCGAGCGCTCCTTGGTCATGATGGCAATGCCCTTCACCTTGCCGCCGTCGATCTGCGGCTTGGCGGTGGCGATGATGTCGCACAGGTAGTCGATGCGGCCGCCGACCAAATCCTGCATGGCCGGTCCGGTGCCTTTGTACGGGATATGCGTGATCTTGGTGCCCATCGCGCTGTCGAGCACGACGCACGCAAGGTGAGTGGCGGAGCCCGCGCCGGCCGAGCCGTATTGCATTTTCTCCTGGTTGGCTTTCGCGTAGGCGATGAATTCCTTGAAGTTGCTCACCGGCAGGTCGGGCCGCGTGATGATCGCGATCGGCGTCACTGCGAGGTAGGCAACCGGCGTGAAATCGGTCACCACGTTGTAGAGGGGATGCTTGTAGAGCGTCTGGTTTTGCGCGTGAGTGCCGACGCTGCCGAGGATCATGGTGTAGCCATCGGGCTTGGCGTCTGCGACGCGCTTGGAACCGGTCATGCCACCGGCACCACCGACGTTCTCGACCACCACGGACTGGCCGAGCAATTCGCCCATGCGCTGCGCGACGATGCGCCCGATCGTGTCTTGCGGCCCGCCTGCGGCGAACGGAATGACCATCGTTACCGGACGCGTCGGGAAGTCTTCGGCGGCGGCCGGCCCGGCCAACGCCAGCGCGGCAACGGCCGCAGCAAACAGTACTTTTTTCATTGTGGTCCTTTCCACCAAAGAGGTGGAGATTTGCGCCGCGCGCGCCTGCCGGTCAAGCGGGGCCGGGTCGTTTGGCTAACCGACCTCGACGACCTCTTCAGGGAACTGGTGCAGCCGGTCGCCCGGTCCGTTACCCCCGATGAGGTAATTGTCGCACAGCCAGTTCAGGTAGCCGGCATGGATATAGGTCGGATGGACGACGATATTCATGTCCTTTTCGATGGTCATTGGCTCGTCGTTGCGGATCAATGGGCGCTCGACCAGGTCATAGCCCTGCCCATGGCAATAAAGGCGCGCCTCGGTCGGGCGGCCGTTCTTGCGCATGAAATTGTTGAAGGCATCCCAGATGTCCTTGCAGGACGCGCCGGGCTTGAGCAGGTCGAGCGTGAACTTGCGCGACGCCTTGCAGAACTCAAGCTCGTCTTTCATCGCCTGCGGCACTTTGGCGCCGACCACGCAGGAGCGGCCGAGTTCCGTGTACATCCCGCCCGGCCCGTTGTCCTCGACCAGAAGCGCGATCTGGTCGCCCTTCTGGATGATACGGTTTTGCAGATGCCGATTGCCGAATTTCGACGGCGTGCCGAGCGGCATCGATGCGCAAAGATAAATGCCGTTCTCGCTGCCGTGACACTGGCTGTAATGTTGCGCGACAGCGGCAACCTCGATGTCGCGCATGCCGGGCTTTGCGGCGGCAAAGGCCGCCCGCATCGCGCCGTCCTGCATCTGCGCGGCGCGCTTCACCAGCTCCATCTCTTCCGCGCTTTTAATTACTTTAATCCGGTCGACCATTTCGGTTGCATCGACGAAGCGCGCCTGAGAAAACGCGCGCTTGATGTAGTCGAGCATCGCGTAGGACATCTGGTAGGTGCCGACATAACCAATGGTGCTGTTGGCAAAGGGCTTGAGCGCCTTGGCCGCCAGCTCGGGATCGTAGTCTTTGGTGTAGTGCGCCGAGGCGTAGCTGGGCGTCGTGAGGATCTGTCTCACGCCGCGCCATTGCGACACGTTTCCCTTCAGATCGAAGGATCTATTGCCAGCGTCTGCGGGGCTGGACACACTGGCCGTGTCACCCTGGGCGGTGGGTTCGCTACCGCCGAACGGGCCCTGACAGACGACCGTCATCTCGTCATCGCGCGGGAAGACCACGGTGTTGGGATAGCCGTTGGTGGCCGGCATGTCGGTGAAGTAACGGACATAGCCGCCCATGTGATCGTTGTTGTTCTGCATCAGCAGCACATCGATCTTTTCGCGCTCCATGGCGGCGCGCACCGCGCGCCAGCGGCGCTCGAGTTCGGCATTGGAGATCGGCGTGTTCAGGCGTTCCGACAAAGCCATCGTTCAAACTCCCCAGGACGCAGGCGTGCGCACGATATTGATCATGGACTTGAGATCGCCGGCCAGAAACTTGGCCATGTTGCCGGCGATGGTCGGCATGGCGCGGTCTTCGTAGCCCTGCGAATAGCCGCCGAGATGCGAGAAGATCGTCACGTTCTTGGTCTTCCACAGCGGGTTGTCGGGCGGCAACGGCTCCTGCGAAAACACGTCGAGGCCGGCGCCGGCAATTTTTCCAGCATTGAGAGCAGCCATCAAGGCCGGTTCGTCGACAACGCCGCCGCGCGCAACGTTGACCAGGTAAGCCGTCGGCTTCATGGCGCTCAGCAATTTTTCGCCGACGATGCCACGCGTCTCCGGCGTGAGCGGGGCCAGCGCAACGAGGAAGTCGAGCTCGGGCGCAATCTTCAGGAGGTCGTTGCGGTGAACCATGCGGTCGAAGCCCTTGCTGTCGCGCGGGCTGCCGCTGATGCCGATCACCGTCATATGAAACGTCTTGCAGATGGGCGCCAGATATTCCGCGATGAGGCCAACGCCGAGAATGCCAACAGTCTTGCCGGCAAGCAGCGCCGACGGCCAGCGCTCCCACTTGCTGTTATCCTGTGCGTGGACCGAGCGCGGCATGTCGCGCGCGAGCGACAGCATGAAGGCGATTGTCGCCTCCGATACCGGTGCACCGTGAATGCCGCGGACATTGGTGACCAGTACTTCTTTGCCGAGCGAAGGCAGGTCTACAATGTTGTCGACGCCGGTGCCGAGCGATTGAATCCACTTCAGCTTGGGCGCATCGCGCACCACGTGATCGGCCATTGGCGGCCCAAAGCACAGCAGAATGTCCGTGTCGGCGATGTGGGGATCGACCTGGGTGTGATGGCCGACCACGTCGATTGTGAGTTGCGGAAATCGCTCCAGCAGCATCGCCTTGTAACGGGCGCGCATGGCTTCCTGGACTTCCGTGAGAATAAGAACGTTTGGCATGGGTCCGCAGGTATAGCGCGATCCCGAAAGGGGAGAGGGGTTGTCGGAGGAGATCGCGCGCCCTCTGTAATAATGCCAAATGCGGGCGTGGCAAATATCCGCAGCAGGGTGACCCGCAATGTGGGTCTGCGCTAAGCTGGCGCGGGGCTTACGGCCAATTGACGTTTGGGCTGCGCCATAGTCCCTATAGAACCTTGTTGGTCCGGAAGAGTGGTGAAGTCGTATGAAGAAGGTCTATTCCGATGCGAAATCCGCGCTGGCGGGCGTACTCAAGGACGGCATGCTGATCTGTGCCGGCGGCTTCGGCCTCTGCGGCATACCGGAGACGCTGATCCTCGCCATCCGCGACAGCGGCGTAAAAAATCTCACGATTGTGTCGAACAATGCAGGCGTCGACGGTGCCGGCCTCGGCCTGCTGCTGGAGACACGCCAGGTCAAGAAAATGATCTCGTCCTATGTTGGCGAAAACAAGTTGTTCGCGCAGCAGTTCTTGGCAAACGAGCTCGAGATCGAATTTAACCCACAAGGCACTCTGGCAGAGCGTATTCGGGCGGGCGGGGCGGGCATCCCCGCGTTCTTTACCCGCACCGGCGCCGGCACGGATATCGCCAAAGGCAAAGAAGAACGCGAATTCGACGGCGAGCGTTACATCATGGAGCGTGGCATCGTCGCTGATCTGTCCTTGGTGCACGCATGGATGGGCGACCACGAAGGCAACCTCGTCTATCGAAAGACCGCGCGCAATTTTAATCCGATGATGGCGACAGCCGGCAAAGTGACGGTCGCCGAGGTTGAGCACCTGGTGCATCCGGGTGAATTGAATCCCGATCACATCATTACGCCTGGCGTTTACGTCAAGCGCATCATTCACGTTCCCAATGCGGTCAAACACATCGAGCAGCGTACCGTACGCAAGCGCGTGCCTGCCGCCGCAACCGGAGAGGAGGTCTGATCATGCCCTGGACCCGCGATCAGATGGCCGAGCGCGCGGCCAAGGAATTGCGCGATGGCTTCTACGTCAATCTCGGCATAGGCATTCCAACTTTGGTATCGAATTACATTCCTGATGGAATGACCGTGCAGCTGCAAAGCGAAAACGGCATGCTTGGCTTCGGGCCGTTTCCCTATGAGGGCGAGGAAGATCCCGATCTGATCAACGCCGGCAAGCAGACCGTTACCGAATTGCCGACCACCAGCTTTTTCTCATCGGCGGATTCGTTTGCAATGATCCGCGGCGGCCACATCGATATTGCGCTCCTTGGCGCCATGCAGGTCGCGGAAAACGGCGACCTCGCCAACTGGATGATTCCGGGCAAGATGGTGAAGGGCATGGGCGGCGCCATGGATCTCGTGGCCGGCGTCAAGAAGGTGGTGGTGATCATGGAGCACACCGCCAAGGACGAGCCGAAGCTTTTGCACAAATGTAATTTGCCGCTGACCGGCGCCGGCGTCGTCGACATGGTGATCACCGATCTCGGCGTGTTCACCATCGATCGCAAGAAGGGCGGCATGACGCTTACCGAGCTCGCGCCCGGCGTAACGGTCGATGAGATCACGAAGAAAACTCAGGCCAGCTTCAAGGTCGATCCGAAGCTGAAGTACTGACATCACAAGATCATTTCGAACTTCAGCCCCAGCCGGGACCATCGCTCATGCTCTCCGACGCCGACCGCAAAAAGGCCGCAGATATCCTGATGGCCGCGCAAAGGGAGCGCAAGCAGGCGACCCAGCTGCACATCACCTTTCCGAACATTACTATCGATGATTCCTATGCGATCTCGACCGAGGTGGCGCAGCGCAAGATGAAGGCCGGAGCAAAGCTGATCGGCCATAAAGTCGGTCTCACCTCGAAGGCGATGCAGCGCTCATCGATGATCGACGAGCCGGACTACGGGTATATCCTCGACGACCAGTTGATCGCCGACGGCGCAAAAGTAAAACACGCGGACTACTGCAAGCCGCGTGTCGAGGTCGAGCTGGCCTTCATCATGGGGAAAAAGCTGCAGGGCCCAGGCGTCGGTCTCGCCGAAGTTCTGCGCGCCACGGAATATGTGGTGCCGGCGATTGAGATCGTCGATGCGCGATTGCAGGATCCGCGCAAGATCGTCGATACCGTCGCGGATAACGGCGCCGCGGCCGGCATTGCCATGGGCGGGCGGCCGGTCGGCCCGCTCGACGTTGATCTGCGCTGGGTCGGCGGCATCATGTATCGAAATTCCGAAATCGAGGAGACTGGTCTCGCCGCGGGCGTTCTGGGTCACCCCGCGCTTGGCGTCGCCTGGCTCGCCAACAAGATCGGTCCGCATGGTCATACGCTTGAACCGGGACACATCGTGCTCGCGGGCTCGTTCACGCGTGTGGTGTTCGCGCAAAAAGGCGATACGCTGCATGCCGATTTCGGGCCGCTCGGCGGCATCGCCGTGCAATTCGTGTAGCGCAAGGTCATGCGCCGCTAAGAAAGAACCACATCATGCCGGATATGCCACGTAACGCCTTCAAACACGCACTCGCCGCCGGCAAGCTGCAGATCGGTCTCTGGTCGAGCCTTTGCAGCAATATTGCCGCCGAGGTGATTTCCGACAGCGGGTTCGACTGGATTTTGCTCGATACCGAGCATTCTCCAAATGAAATTCCTGATCTGCTGACACAGTTGCAGGCAGTGCAGCGTGGCACCGCAACGCCAATCATCAGGCCGGCGTGGAATGACGCCGTGCTCGCAAAGCGCGCGCTCGACATCGGCGCGCAAACTTTGCTGTTTCCCTATGTGCAGAATGTGGAAGAGGCGAAACGCGCGGTCGCGTCCACGCGCTATCCGCCACAGGGGATTCGCGGCGTGTCCGTTGCGGCGCGCGCCAGCCGTTACGGCCGCGTGCCCGGCTATCTGACCAAGGCAAACGACGAAATTTGCGTGCTGGTCCAGGTCGAGACGCGGATCGCGCTCAAGGAGCTCGAAGCGATCGCCAAAGTGGAAGGGATTGATGGCGTCTTCATCGGACCGTCGGATCTTGCGGCTTCGCTCGGCCACCTCGGCAATCCGCAACACGCCGAGGTGCAGAAGGCGATGGAGGATGCGGTGAAGCGACTCAACGCGCTCGGCAAGCCGGCCGGTATCCTGACCGGCAACGAAGAGGAAGCCCGCCGCTATATTGACTGGGGTTATCTGTTTGTTGCGGTGGGGGCCGATATTGGCCTGCTGGCGCGCAACGCGGACGCGCTCGCGAAGAAATTCAAGGGCGGCTAACGCGGGTCCCGAGCCCTATTATTTGCGCTAGATCAAAGCGCCACGGCCATGGTCATCCGACAGTTGCATAGGCAACCAGGGGAGGCCGGTCATGGCTGCACAGGCTGAGCCGATCCACGATATTGCGCACCTCGGGAGCGTGGAACTCTTCACGCCCAAGCCCGACAAGAGCCTTTGGTATTTCCGCGATTTGCTTGGCATGGAGCCGGTGCAAGAAGCCGGCCAGTCGGTCTATCTGCGCGGGTACGGCGACTATGCCACCAGCACATTGAAGCTGACGGCCGCAAAAAATGCGGGTGTCGGTTTCATCTCATGGCGGGCGTCGAGCCCGCAGGCTCTGGAGCGGCGCGCGAAGGCCATCGCGGATGCCGGTCTCGGCATCGGCTGGACCAATGGTGATTTCGGGCGTGGCCGCTCGTTTCGCTTTCGCGATCCCGACGGCCACGTCATGGAAATTTATTACGAGGAGCAAAAATTTGTCGCGCCGGCGCAACTGCACTCGACGCTGAAGAATTTACCGCAGAAATACACTGGACGCGGCGTCTGCGTTCGTCGCGTTGATCATCTGGCGCTGCTTGCGAGCGACGTCGAAGCCAATCGTAAATTTGCGCAGGAACTGCTTGGGTTCCAGCTGCGGGAGCAGGTACGTTATGACAAAGGCAAGACCGAGATCGGTTCATGGATGAGTCCGACTGCGGTGCATCACCAGCTTGCCTACGTGGTAGATGTTAAAGGCGCGCACGGACGCCTGCATCACTTCTCGCTCTGGGTCGATAATCGTGACGACGTCATGCGCGCCGCCGACATTCTGGTCGAGAATGGCATCTTCATTGAAGCTGGCCCCTCGAAGCACAATAATTCGCAGGGCTTTTATCTCTATACCTATGAGCCCGGCGGCAATCGCGTCGAGATCTATTCGGGCAGTTTCCTCGTGTTCGCTCCCGACTGGGAGCCGGTGACGTGGACCGAAGAGGAGCGGGGCACCGGAACATACTGGGGCGCGGCGCTACCGGAGAGTTTCATCCAATACGCGACCCCCCATGTCGAAGGCGAAGCAACCGGCAAGACGCCGGAATTTCCGGTATTCTTCTGAAACTGCAAAGGATCACTGATGTCATTGCCTCCCCGGATCGACCTCAATGTGGTGCGTGAGCACATCGGTGCCTATGCCGATACGGTGGCGTCGTTCGAGGATCGCACGGAAATTTATCGCGAGTTGATCGGTTTTGTGCCGCCTCGGATCGAAGCGCGTATGGCGGTGACCGGCGCGCTTGATCCTGCCTTGCTCGATCTGCAGGAAAAGATGCGCGAGCATGCGATGTATCCGAAATGCTTCGATGTAAAAACCGTACAGCTCATGCTGTTCGGAATGCTCCTCATGGACATGAGCGATGCGGCGCAATTGCACGCCATCGCCGCGCGTCGAGCCGGCGCGAGCTGGGAGGAGATGCAGGCGGTGGTGAGCCTGTGCTTCCTGTTTCGCGGCCTTCCGGCAGCCAACCGCGGGGCTGAAATTCTCGCGAACGTCACCAAGCGAGAGACCGACCTCACATCCGGCTAATGTGAGCTGTTTATCGTGTTCGGTTGGGCTGGCCCAAACCTGACAGCCTCAATACAATCAGCTACTTAGCTGCACGGACGGACCTTTAGTAGGCCTTGCCGCGCGCCGTCAAAACCTGTCAGAAATGACGGACGAGGGGTCGCTGCGTATGAGCGAAGAGATGATCCTCGAGACCGAGGATCTTACGAAGGAATTTGCCGGCTTTGTTGCCGTCAACGGCGTCAGCCTGCGCGTCAAGCGTGGGACCATTCATGCTTTGATCGGGCCAAACGGCGCCGGCAAGACCACCTGCTTCAATCTGCTCACCAAATTCCTGAGCCCGACGCGCGGGCGCATTCTGTTCAAGGGACAGGACATCACCGCGACGCAACCGGCGGACGTTGCGCGCCTCGGCCTTGTACGCTCGTTTCAGATTTCTGCCGTGTTTCCTCACATGACGGTTCTGGAAAACGTTCGCATCGCCTTGCAGCGCGCGCGCGGCGCTTCGTTCGATTTCTGGCGTTCGACATCGGTGCTCAGCGATTTGAACGAGCGCGCGATGGAGCTTATCGCCGACGTGGGCTTGTCGTCGGTCGCAGACTGGACGGCCGTCGAACTGCCATACGGGCGCAAGCGCGCCCTGGAAATTGCCACCACGCTCGCGCTCGATCCGGAGATGCTGTTGCTCGACGAACCGACGGCGGGCATGGGCCACGAGGACATCGATCGCGTTTCGCAATTGATCAAGCGCGTGTCGACTGATCGTACGGTTCTCATGGTCGAGCACAATTTGTCGGTCGTCGCCGATCTGTCCGACCACATTACCGTGCTCACGCGCGGGCGGGTGCTGGCGGAAGGAGACTACGACACTGTGTCGGGCAACCCTGAGGTACGCGAGGCCTATATGGGGGTCGGGCATGCTTGACGTGCGCGCACCCATGCTCGCGATCAAGGATCTCCAAGCCTGGTACGGCGAGTCCCACATTCTTCATGGCGTGACCTTCGATGTGCATGAGGGTGAAGTCGTCACGCTGCTCGGACGCAACGGCGCCGGCAAGACCACAACACTGAAATCAATCATGGGCATCGTCGGTCACCGCACAGGTTCGGTGCTCTTCCATGGCGACGAATTGATCGGCCGCACGTCCGATCGGATTGCGCGCTCAGGCGTCGCCTTCTGCCCTGAGGAGCGCGGCGTCTTTGCCAGCCTCAGCGTCGAGGAAAATCTGCTGCTTCCGCCGGTCGTCAAATCGGGCGGTCTGACAATTGATCAGGTCTTTAATCTGTTTCCCAATCTCAAGGAACGGCTCGGATCGAGCCAGGGAACGAAACTCTCCGGCGGCGAGCAGCAAATGCTGGCAATCGGGCGCATCCTGCGGACCGGCGCTCGGCTCCTGCTGCTCGACGAACCGACCGAAGGCCTTGCGCCCGTCATCATCCAGCAGATCGGCAAGACCATTCGGGCCCTCAAGGAGCAAGGCTTTACCATCCTGCTGGTGGAGCAGAATTTCCGTTTCGCCTCGACCGTTGCGGACCGCTATTACGTCATGGAACATGGCCGCATCATTGACCAGTTCGCCAATGCCGAACTGGACGCCAACGTAGAGAAGCTGCACGATTATCTCGGAGTGTGAAAACCGGCCGTAAACCAGGAGAAAAGGGAGGAACGACGAATGAAGAAAACAATGAGTTTGGCAGTCCTCGCCATCACGCTGGCGTGCGGCTCTGCAAGCGCCCAACAGATCAACGTCAAGATCGGCGTGCTGACCGATATGTCGAGCCTGTATGCCGACAATACGGGTCCGGGTTCGGTGCTGGCCGCGAAGATGGCGGTCGCCGACTTCACAAAGACGCATCCGAACGTAAAAGTGGAGGTGGTCAGCGCGGACCATCAGAACAAGCCGGACATCGGTTCGCAAATCGCCAACCAGTGGTTCGACGTCGACCATGTCGACATGATCGTCGATGTTCCGAATTCCGGCGTCGCGCTCGCAATCAGCGAAGTCACGAGACAGAAGAACAAGGTTTTCGTCGGGTCCGGACCCGCGATCTCGGACCTGACCGGGTCAAAGTGCAGCCCGAATACGGTGCATTGGACTTACGACACCTGGATGCTCGCCAATGGCACCGGCAAGGCGATAGTCAAGAACGGCGGCGATACGTGGTTCTTCCTCACGTCAGACTATGCTTTCGGACACGCGCTGGAGCGAGACACCGCGGCGGTCGTCGTGGCAAACGGCGGCAAGGTGCTGGGTGCGGTCCGCCATCCACTCAACACCAACGACTTCTCGTCGTTTCTGCTGCAGGCACAGGCTTCCAAGGCCAAGGTCATTGGCCTCGCCAACGCGGGCGGCGACACTATCAATTCGATCAAGCAGGCCGCCGAGTTCGGCATCGTCAAGGGCGGTCAGAAGTCTCGCCGGCTTGCTGGTGTTCGCGAGCGACATCAACGCACTTGGCCTGCCGATCGCGCAGGGTCTGATGCTGACCGAGACCTGGTATTGGGATCTCAATGACTCGAGCCGTGCCTGGACCAAGCGCTGGCAGCAGGAGCGCGGCGCGTCCAACAAGTGGCCGACCATGAACACGGCCGGCGTCTATGCAGGCACGTTGCACTATCTCAAGGCCGTCGCCGAACTGAAAAGCGCCGCGGACGGCAAGGCGGTGGTTGCGGAGATGAAGAAACTGCCGACCGACGATCCGCTGTTCGGTAAAGGCACAGTTCGTGCAGATGGCCGCAAGTTGCACCCAGCCTACCTGTTCGAGGTGAAGAAGCCGGAGGAGTCAAAATATCCCGGCGACTTCTATAAGCTCCGTGCCACGATCCCGGCCGATCAGGCTTTCCGTCCGCTCAAGGATGGCGGCTGCCCGCTCGTGAGCGGCTAATTGCAATTGGAATAAACAACAAGGAGGAACTGCAAATGAGAAAAACCCTGGGACTAGCGGCTTTCGCCGCGGTTCTCGCCTGCAGCGGGGCCAATGCCCAGCAGGTGAATGTGAAGATCGGCGTACTTAGTGACATGTCGAGTCTTTACGCTGACATCGGTGGTCCGGGTTCGGTCGCCGCCGCCAAAATGGCAATCGCGGATTTCGCCAAGGATCATCCCAATGTGAAAGTCGAGATGATCAGTGGCGACCACCAGAACAAGCCCGACATCGGCACCCAGATCGCCAACCAATGGTACGACGTCGACAAGGTCGACATGATCATCGACGTGCCGAACTCCGGCGTCGCGCTGGCGGTCAGCCAGGTTGCGAACAACAAGAATAAGGTTTTCATCGTCTCCGGCGCGGCCGCTTCGGACCTGACCGGGCCGAAATGCAATGCCAATACCGTGCATTGGACCTACGACACCTGGATGCTGGCGAACGGCACCGGCACGGCAATCGTGAAGACCGGTGGCGACACCTGGTTCTTCCTGACCTCCGACTACGCCTTCGGTCATGCGCTCGAGCGCGACACGTCGGCAGCGGTCGAGAAGGCTGGCGGCAAGGTGCTCGGCAAAGTTCGTCATCCGCTCAACACGAACGACTTCTCGTCGTTCCTGCTTCAGGCGCAGGCGTCCAAGGCCAAGGTTGATCGGTCTGGCCAATGCCGGCGGCGACACCATCAACTCGATCAAGCAGGCGGCCGAGTTTGGCATCGTCAAGGGCGGGCAGAAGCTTGCCGGTCTGCTGGTGTTCGCCAGCGACGTGAACTGCGCTCGGTCTGCCGACCGCGCAGGGCCTGACCTTGACCGAGACCTGGTACTGGGATGCAAACGACACCAACCGCGCCTGGACCAAGCGTTGGCACGAGGCCGGCGCGGCTGCCAGCAAGTTCCCGACCATGATCCATGCGGGCGTCTATGCCGGCATCACGCACTATCTGAAGGCGCGTCTGGCCATGGGCGCGGGCGAACATGATGGCAAGTCAGTCGTCGCCAAGATGAAGTCGATGCCGACCGACGATCCGTTGTTCGGTAAAGGCGCAAGTCCGATGCCACCGGCCGCAAGTCGGCACGATGCCTATCTGTTCGAAGTGAAGAAGCCGTCGGAATCGAAGTACCCCGGCGACTTCTACACGTTGCAAGCGACAATCCCGGCGAAGATGCGTTCCGCCATCCGAACGATAGCGGCTGCCCGCTGGTGGCGGCTGATCGTGCTCGAAAAGAATGAGGGGCGGGCTTCGACGCCGCCCCTCGTCTCTGACGGAGCTTCCTTAGGTGTTCGAGATTTTCGGCATTCCTTCGCAGGCCTTGTTCGGCCAGCTCTTGATCGGGCTGATCAACGGCTCGTTCTATGCGCTGCTGAGCCTGGGGCTGGCCGTTATCTTCGGCATGCTCAACATCATCAATTTCAGCCACGGCG
Source organism: uncultured Alphaproteobacteria bacterium (assembly GCA_963819915.1). GTDB lineage: Bacteria > Pseudomonadota > Alphaproteobacteria > Rhizobiales > Xanthobacteraceae > Pseudolabrys. The sequence continues at coordinate 213,392 of CAWFXX010000010.1, read as the reverse complement.
CGCAGTACATGATGGGCGCCTTTGCCGCCTATCTCATCCTGCAATATTCCGGCCTTGGCTACTGGCCGGCGCTGATCATCGCGCCGATCATCGTCGGCATTACCGGCATCATCGTCGAACGCCTTTTCCTGCAATGGCTGTACAAGCTCGACCACCTCTACGGGCTGTTGCTGACCTTTGGTCTGGCGCTGATCTTCGAGGGCGTCGCGCGCAACTATTTCGGTTCCGCCGGCCTGCCCTATACCGTGCCGGAATCGCTGCAAGGCGGCCGCAATCTCGGCTTCATGTTCCTGCCGAATTATCGCGCCTGGGTGATCGTCGCTTCGCTGACGATCTGTATCGGCACATGGTTCGTGATCGAGCGAACGCGGCTTGGCGCCTATCTGCGCGCCGCCACCGAAAATCCGACGCTGGTGCGGGCCTTCGGCATCAACGTGCCGCGCATGATTACGCTGACTTACGGCTTCGGCGTTGCGCTTGCTGCCTTCGCCGGCGTGATGGCGGCGCCGATCTATAACGTGTCGCCGCAGATGGGCTCCGAGCTCATCATTGTGGTGTTCGCCGTGGTGGTGATCGGCGGCATGGGGTCGATCCTCGGCGCCATTGTCACGGGCTTCGGGCTAGGCGTGATCGAGGGATTGACCAAGGTATTCTTCCCCGAGGCGTCGAACACGGTCATTTTCGTCATCATGGCGATTGTGCTGCTGGTACGGCCGGCCGGCTTGTTCGGACGGAGAGCGTGATGGAGCGCGTCGTCGATCCGCTCACCAAGAAGCCGTCGGCTTTACGCGCCCAGAGCGAGACCATCGGTTTTGTCGTCCTGGTTGCGGCGCTCGTGGTCGCGCCCTTCCTGACCTATCCGCTCTTCCTGATGCAGGCGATGTGTTTTGCGTTGTTTGCCTGCGCTTTCAATCTGCTGATCGGCTATGTTGGGCTGCTGTCGTTCGGACACGCGCTATATTTCGGTTGGGCAAGCTATCTGTCCGCCCATGCCGCAAAGGTCTGGGGTCTGTCGCCGGAGCTTGCGATCCTGACCGGCACCGCGACCGCAGCCGTCCTCGGTCTCGTCGCCGGTTCGCTGGCGATCCGCCGGCAGGGCATCTACTTCGCCATGATCACCCTGGCGCTGGCGCAGATGATGTATTTCTTCGCCCTACAGGCCAAATTCACTGGCGGCGAAGACGGCATCCAGGGGTGCCGCGCGGTCATCTGTTCGGCCTGATCGATCTCCACAACGAAATGGCGATGTACGCGGTAGTGCTCGTCGATCTTTCTCGGCGGTTTTCTGTTCATCTATCGCATCATTCATTCGCCGTTCGGAGAAGTGCTGAAGGCGATCCGCGAGAATGAGACGCGCGCAATATCGCTCGGCTACAAAACCGATCGCTACAAGCTGGTCGCATTCGTATTGTCAGCGACGCTTGCCGGGCTTGCCGGCGCAACCAAGGCGATCGTGCTGCAGTTGGCTTCGCTCACCGACGTGAATTGGCCGATGTCCGGTGAGGTCGTGCTGATGACGCTCGTGGGCGGCCTCGGGACGATCTTCGGGCCCGTGGTCGGCGCCTTCGTGATTCTGGTGATGCAGTTCAAGCTTGCTCCGATCGGGGAGTGGGTGCTGGTCATTCAGGGCGCGATTTTCGTCGCCTGCGTGCTTTTGTTCCGGCGCGGCATTATCGGTGAGCTTGCGAACAAGCTACGCATCCGCCTCTAAGGCAACGGCCCGACTCTTTGAAATCGCCGCGAATCGGCTTACATGGCTGTGGTTTCCACATGCTGTATGCCGTTGTTTTCGTGCAATTTTTGGTTGTCGTCGATACGGTGGCGTCGTTCGATTATCGAATGCGCACGTGCCGGGGGGCACTCAATGGCGGCTGTGCAAGGCGAGGTTCGCTTCGACAAGATCGCCGAGAAATGGCATGCCTTGGCGCAACGTCGGCTCGCCTATATCGGCGAGCTTGCTCGCAGCGGTCGATGGAAATGGTACTACGCCGAGGAACAATTCAAGTTGCAGCGGCGCGAGGCCGAACGCGCGGCTGCTCTGTGGGCCGAACTCGCGGGTCGGCGTTCGGCGACCGGCACAAGCGATGTTCAGCCGGCCACTTAACGCTCCTGCCCGGAATGGCAATCGCCGTGCTGGCCTTGGTCACGATCCCATCGCCCGGTGCTGTTGCCCAAAGCCTCAAGCGCGGCGAAGAATTGCTGACGCGCAGCTGTGGATCGTGTCACGCGGTCGGCCGCAGCGGCGAGAGCCCGAATAAACTTGCGCCGCCCTTCCGCACGCTCGGCCAGCGCTATCCGATCGAGTCGCTGGAAGAGGCGTTGGGCGAGGGCATCATGTCCGGCCACCCCGATATGCCTGAATTCTCGTTTGACGCGCGCGATGTCGGTGCCATCATTGCGTATCTGAAATCCATCCAGCAGCGCTAAGATCCGGCGCATCCCAGCCAGAGCCGAAACAAACTCATGTCCAGTACCCTTGTTCACGCCTTTTCGAATGGCGGGCCTCGAACTTGCCAACCGCATCGTGGTCTCGCCGATGTGCCAGTATTCGGCCGACGATGGCTGTGCCAACGACTGGCACCTCATGCACCTCGGCATGATGGCCCACTCGGGCGCCGCGTTGGTGATCGTGGAGGCCACGCATGTCGAGCGCCATGGCCGAATTACGCATGGCTGCCTGGGCCTGTATTCCGACGACAACGAAGCAGCTCTGGCCCGCGTGGTCCGGCAGGCGCGGCGCATGGGCAGCGCCAAATTTGGCATCCAGATCGCCCATTCCGGCCGCAAGGGTTCGGCCCAGCGTCCGTGGGAGGGCGCAGGCGCACTCAAGTCGGATGCCGATCCATGGCCGACCATCGCGGCCTCGCCGATCCCGTTCGGTGAGGGTTGGCACACGCCGCGCGAAGTCACCGAAGCCGACATGGAACGCGTGCGATCGGCCTTTGTCGCCTCGGTCCAGCGCGCGCTGCGCATCGGATTTGATGAAATCGAATTGCATATGGCGCACGGCTATCTGATTCACGGCTTCATGTCGCCGATTTCCAACAAGCGCAGCGATCAATATGGCGGCTCGTTTGAAAACAGGCTGCGCTTTCCACTCTCGATCGCACGCGCGGTGCGCGCCGTCGTGCCGAAAACCGTTCCGCTCGGTGCCCGCATCACGGGGAGCGATTGGCGCGAGGGCGGGCTCACGGCTGACGACGCAGTGGCGATCGCCAAGGCGCTCAAGGGCGAGGGGCTCGACTTCATCTGTATTTCATCCGGCGGCGTCGCCGGCGACATCCGCAATCCCACCGAGCCGGGTTACAACGTACCGATTGCCGCGCGCGTGAAGAAAGAAGCGGGCATTGCGACCCGGACAGTTGGCCTGATCGTGAAACCCGAGCACGCCGAGGATATCGTGGCCAAAGGACAGGCCGATATGGTGTCGATGGCGCGCTGCTTCCTCGACGATCCGCATTGGGGCTGGCACGCGGCCAAGGCATTGGGCGCCGAGGTGGCGCGACCGCCGCAATATCAGCGAGCGGGCCCGAAACTATGGGCGCCTGCGGCCGCAAAAGGATAAGGCGAGGGCGCGTCGCCGTCAGCTCTCGAGCTTGAGACCGAGGATCAGATAGCTCCACGACTTTCCGTGTGAGTCGAGATTGAGCGAGGCGTTCACGCCGCCCTCGAGCGCGTCCTGCATCACAAAATTCAGTCCGTGCAGATGCTCGATCACGTAGCGCGTCACGTTGCCGCGCATGAGTTCGGGAAACTCCCGCTTGATGCGTTCGACCGTCAGGTTGCGCTTGAGCAGCGCGAAATCGGCGGAGTCGTAAACCCAGACATTGACGTTCGACGTATTGCCTTTGTCGCCGGCGCGTGCATGCGCAATGTCGCGCACAAGACGTTCGTTCGTTGCGGCGTATCGGCGTCATGTTTCGAACATCTCAAATGTCGGACGGACGAGCGCGCGATCGATCAGGACGGATTTGGTCATGATGGCCGGTGTGATGACGCCGCGAAATCCGCCGCCGCCTGCTGGGCCGCAGCACAGCAGTGCTTCGACTTCCCACAACAAGAGTTCGGCTTCGCTCGCGGTTTGCTGTCCGGGCTGCGACGTGAAGCCTGACATCTTCGCTGTCCGCGTTCACCTTGCCCGCCGTGGCGAAAAGCGAACTTGCGCCAATCAGGTCGATACGGATGTCGGACGTGAGCCCGTGCGTGATTCTTAGCCTGCTTTCGACAATTTCGGCGGCAAGTCGCCCGCGCGCGCTGGCCGAGGGGCCTGCGTAGCTGACACCCGCTTCCGCGAGAACGCCGGCGTCGAAGCCGACAGTGACCTTGAGATGTTCGGGCCGCGCCCGGCCCGCGGCATTTGAAACCCGCACACGATTGTCGCCGAGGTCCTTGATCTCGACGTGGCTGAAATCGGCGGTGACATCCGGTGTCAAATATTTTTCCGGGTCGTGCACCTCGTAGAGCAACTGCTCCTTGACGGTCGCCTCCGTGACGCAACCTCCTGTCCCGGGCAACTTGGTAATGACAGCGCTGCCGTCTTGCGCTACCTCCGCAATCGGGTAGCCGCACTGCGCGAGATCGGGAACATCCTTGATTCCAGGGTCGGCAAAATATCCGCCGGTGATTTGCATGCCGCATTCCATCAGGTGCCCAACCAAGGTGCCTGCTGCGAGCACGGTCACGTCGCTGCTTTTCCAGCCGAAATGACGCATCAGTGGAGCGAGATACATCGAGGGGTCAGCGAGCCGTCCGCCGATCACGACGTCGGCATTCGCGTCGAGTGCGGGAACGATTGCATCGGCGCCCAGATAGGCATTCATGCCGACGATTTGGTGCTCGATCGCTGCGATCGTTCCGGGTTCATCCATGAACGGCTGATCGACGCTCAGCAGATCACTCACGTCATCGCCTTCGATACATGCGATTTTGAGGCCTGAGATGCCAAGTTCACGCGCGATTTCGCGTGTACGCTCGGCCGCCGCGCGCGGGTTGGCGGCGCCCATGTTCGTGATGATAGTCGTTCCCGACGCACGACATACCGGCAACAACGCGCGCATGCGCCGGTCGAGCAGGTGATTGTAGCCTCGCCGTGGATCAGCCAGACGATCGCGATGAGCAAATGCCACAGTGCGTTCGCCGAGACATTCCAGCACCATCACGTCGAGCTTGCCGCGGCGCGCCAGGTCGACGGCTGGATCGAGTCGGTCGGCGGCAAAGCCTGCGCCCGTCCCAATTCGAAAAATGCGATTTTCTTCGGCCATAAAGGGCCCTGTCTTGCAAGTCGTCTGCCTTTAGATGGAAATGGTAGGACAGACGCCCTCCATCCGTATATTGAAAAGTCCGCACCTGCAGGCGCAAGCGATCGACATGCCATTGTGATGGAAAATTTCGTCTTTCTTGCGGTTTTATTTGCCGCGGCCTGCCACGCGGGCTGGAATGCGCTGATCAAGGTTGGGCTCGATCCGCTCTCGACCACAACACTGATCTCGATGGGCTCAGGTGCTGTTGCGCTGGCTTTCGTCCCGCTGTTTGGCGTGCCGGCCTCGGCTGCCTGGCCGTGGTTGGTCGCGTCGGTCGCAATTCATCTCGTCTATTTTGCCTCGCTGATTGAAACTTACCGCACGGGCGATCTTGGACAGGTCTATCCGATCGCGCGCGGCGCCGCGCCGTTGATGACGGCGACCGTGACCACGTTTTTCGTCGGCGAGAAACTGAGCATTGTCGGCTGGACCGGAATATTTGCGCTCGTGGCGGGCGTTCTGTTGCTGTCGGCGCGCGGTGGCCGCGATCTGGCCCGCATCGATCGTCGCGCGATCGGTTTTGCGTTTTTCACGGCGCTGACCGTCTGTGGCTATTCGGTGGTTGATGGCGTCGGCGCACGCCTCTCTACCAATCCAAATGCCTATTCGGTGTGGTTGTTTGTCGGCATCGCGCTCGTCATGCTGCCCTACGCGCTTTTTCGCGATGGGCGCGACGTGATCCCGGCGATGCATCAGTACTGGCAACGCGGAATTGCCGGAGGCGCGCTGCAATTTCTGTCCTACGGCATAGCCATTTGGGCAATGACGGCGGCGCCGATCGCGGTGGTCGCTACATTACGCGAAACGAGCGTACTTTTTGGCGCCGTCATTGCCGTCGTCGTTCTGAAAGAACCGCTGCGCGCCGTTCGTGTTATTGCGGCGTGCCTGATTGTCTGCGGATTGATACTGATACGCCTGCAATAGCGATTACAATTTGAGTTCCGGATATTCGCGCTCAAGCCGGGCGAGGTCGTCTTCGGTGTCGACGTCCCAGAGCGGAGGCTGTTCAATCAATGCCAGGCGCTGCTCGATGATGCGTGCACGGGTTTCCGCGAGCACCGTGTTTGTGCCCCAGGCAATGCCGGCAAATATCGCCGGCTGCGACTTGCGCATTCCGATGAGAACATAGCCACCGTCCTCAGCCGGAATAATAATGACGTCATTGCCCTCGCGCAGGACATTTGCGGCCCCGCGCAGGTGCAATTCGGTCAAGGCCGGGCAATCGGTGCCGATCACGAGCACTGGACTGCTGCTCGCAGCCGTTGCGGCCAGCATGCGCACACCGAGGTCGCCTTCGGGCTGTCGCTTGAGGATGATGCGCTGCTGCATGACCAGTTTGAGAAACGTGCTGTGGGTGGCGTCAGGCGAGCACCATAACGTTACGGGGCCGATGTCAGCGGCAAGCGAGGTTGCAATGGCACGTTCTGTCAGCCGCTCCTGGAGCACAGCCGCTGCGTGCGCTCCGATCGTCGGAATAAGACGTGTCTTGACGGCCCCCGGTATTGGAGCTTTTGCCAAAATAGCGATTGAGACCGGACTACCGGTCGGCATAGCCGTACTGGCGCGCGAGCCGCGCCGGATCGGCACCGAGGAAATAAGCCAGGCGCAGCCGCCACATCAAAAAAACCGTACGCAGGACGCCTTGTTTTCGCCAGCGGCGCGCAGACGTCGTGACGCGAGCGCGGAGGCATGTCGGGCGGCTGAGACGCCTGAGGCGTGAAGAGAGGGCTATGTCCTCCATCAGCGGCTGCGCCGGGAAGCCCCCAATTGCGTCGAATGCCGCGCGGGTAACAAAGATCGTCTGGTCGCCTGTGGCGATGCCAGTCAGGCGCGAACGCAGGTTCATCATCACGGCTACCAAAGGCATGATTCCGTCGTGATCGAAACGGACATCGAAGCGTCCCCAGACGCCGCCCGATTGCGCGAGGCTGTTGCATATCAGGCTATCGGCATTTGCAGGCAGTATTGTATCCGCGTGCAAAAAGAGGAGTACATCTCCCCGCGCCACCGAAGCGCCGGCGTTCATTTGGGCGGCACGACCGCGCGGAGCGGTGAGCACGCGGTCGGCGAGGGGGCTCGCCAAAGCAGGCGTTGCGTCACGACTTCCGCCGTCAACGACGATCACCTCGCAACCACGCGCGCGATAGGGCGCAAGGGCTGCAAGTGCGGACTCGATGCCGGTGGCTTCATCCAGCACCGGCACGATGATCGATAAGATCATTCCGCAGCCTCGTTCAATGCGCCGCCGCAGCTCGAACCTTGTCCCGCCGTGCAGCCGTAACAATGCCCCGCAACGCGGATCGGGTTGCCGTCGATCGTGTGATCGAGCAGATCAGTCAAATGGACGCGCTTGTTTTGACCGCGCGCCATTGGCATGTCGAGCATCTGATTGAAGTCGCAGTCGTATACATAGCCTCGCCAATCCACCGACAGCAGGTTGCGACACATCACGCCGCCGAGATTGGCGTCGAGATGGGCGTCTTGCAGCAGACCCAGATAGCTTTCGAATTCGCCGCGTATGATCAGCATCGATCCGAAGCGCTGGATCGGCATGTTGGCGAGCACGTACAGTTTGTTGAAGACAACGCCATGTTGCTCGCCGAGCACCCGCTTGTAATCGGCCTCAAGCACAGCTTGCGCCGGAGGCAGCGACGGTCCCTGCGGGTTGTAGACTAAATGAAGTGGCAGTTCTGGGTTACGGCCGTAACCGATGGCGTTGAGCCGCCTCAGCCCACGGATCGAACCGTCGAAAACGCCTTTGCCGCGTTGATGTTCGACATTGTCGCGCAAATAGCATGGCATCGAGGCGACCACTTCGACACGCTCGCTCGCCAGAAATTCGGCAAGATCCTCCTGGTCCGGCTGCTCCAGGATCGTCAGGTTGCAACGGTCCATGACCTTGACGTCGAGTTTGCGCGCCTCGCGCACCAACCGCCGGAAATGCGGATTGAGTTCGGGCGCTCCGCCAGTGATGTCGAGCGTCGGTATCTTTTGACGGCGAAGAAAGTCCAGGACCAGGTCGGCGATCGCACCGGTCATTTCTTCGGTTCGGTTAGGGCCGGCATTGACGTGACAATGGACGCAGGACTGGTTGCAACGATAACCGACGTTGATTTGCAGCGTTTCCAGCTTGCCGCGCCGGATCGCCGGGAATTGAATCTTGTCGAGCAGCGGCAACGTGTTGCGCATCGGGAGCCTCGATTGCGTCGACAACTTGCCATGAAGCACGCGCCTGCGTCACCCCACCGATTTGGCGGCACGACAAATCGGCATGCGAGCTATGAAATTCAGCGCGCCAATGCGCTTGTCACGGGCGACTCAAGGCCCACGCGGCCGAAGCCCGGCAGCTTCAAACCGGGATGCCGCAAATCGAGTCCGGCAACCAGGCCAAGTAGATTTAGCTCGACACCTTCAACCCAGCCGATTTTTACGGCCGCAAGGCCGTTCAAATTAAGCTCAATTCCGGTCCGGCTGTCGGTCAGGCCGGCATAAATGCCGCTGCGAAAATCACGCCCGACCGCATTGGGCGGCAGGCTAACGCCGAGATCGGGCACCGAGCGCAGGATCGTAGCGACGAAGCTGTTGCTGTTCGGTCCGGGCCAGATTCGGTAGTCGCCGGAGCGTGCAAAACGATAGTTGGCGATGGCCGTCTCGATCCGTGGAATCAGTTTTTCGGCATCGGCGCCGGAAATGTCGGCGATCGCCACCGGCAGGTTTCCGAACCAGCGTCCGTCAGCCGGCCAATTGTTGGTGCGCACCGGCTCGCCCCAACCAACGACGTCGTAGCGGGTCCATGCGGTGGCGTTCGCGCGCTTGAGAACGATCCAGCTGTGCACGGCGAAAATGCCCTTCCAGGCGCCGGCGGTGCCGGTGAATATGATCACGCGTGCCTGCGGATCGGCGCCTGCCTTTGGCAGCAGGCCGGTACTCGACCAATCGGCATCGCGCCACGAGCGCGGCTCGCTGCCGACGGCGTAGAGCGCGGCGCGCGCAATGATGGGGCCGAGAAATAAAGCGAAGATAGCAAGCATGAGGGTCGTGCGTTTCCGGAAGCGGCGCGTGGTCGGCATGGCACCAGAACTATAGATGGGTTCGCGGCCTAAGCGAGGCAACCGCGAAAACCTATCATTAAAAGACAGCAATGTGCCTGATTGCGACGTCTATTGTGCCTGGTTTCCGCTGAGCTTCAGTTGCGGATAACGCTCGGCCCCGTCGTGGAGGAGGTCGCCGGTCACAGGCTTGTGCCATTCCATGCCGACAATGGCGCCGTGTTTGGCGTCCTGGATGATATTGCCCGAAATCGCGGCGGCGCCGGCGCCCTGCACAACCGAGACGGCAATGCCGATTCCGGCGTCACGTATGACGTTTCCGTTGGCCGTCACGTTGCGCAGGTAGGGGCCAAACCCAAGCCGGATACCGGCGTAGGGCGCGTTTTCGATCACATTGTCGGTCACGGTGGTTTCTGCTTCGACGCCGATCCCGACGCCGGCGCCTTCGGGCGGATTGTCCGGCCTCCGCACACCGACATTGCGCAGGAGATTGCCATGCACGGTCGCGAGGCGCCCGCCATTGTTGAAGTTCGTGATGGCGATCCCGTTTTCGGCAGTGTCGATCACGTTGTCTGCAACAACGGCGCCCTCGAAATCGAACTCGGCATACATCGCGGTCTCTTTGAGCTCGGTGCAGTTGTTGCCGATGATTTGAATGTTGGAAGCGGCATTGCCGCGGATGGCGGAAAACGCGGCGCGGCGGATCATGTTATTGCGAACGATAACGTCGGCCGCGCGGAAAACGTTGATAGCATTGCCGTTCTCGCCGGTGCCGCCAGCGCGCGCCGCGGTGTCCTCAATCGTGTTGTCCGCAATGATGCTGCCATCGTGACGCTTGACGCTTTGCCATACGCGGATGCCGCCATTGCCGGAGTTTCAGAATCACATTGGCGCTAATGACCAGGCCGGTGTTGTCCACGCAGAACAATGCGTTGTTATCGGCACCGGTAATAGTGGTGGCGCTGACGCTGCCATCGCAACGCTCGAGCGCGATGCCATTCCCGCCGGCGTCAATGATGGTGCAATCGACGATACGAACGCCTTTGGCAGCCGTGAAATGCACCAGTCCACGATTCTGCGGCAGCACCTGGCCGCCGCCCTCGATCGTGAGTCCGGACAAAGTGACGCTGTCGCCGCCCTCGGTGGACAGCAGCGACGGTCCGTGCGTCAGGATCAGGCGAGTCGCGCCGCGCGCGCCGAAGAGCTGCGCGCCGGCTGGCAGGTTGAGGTCGCCGGCGCGGTAGACACCCGGCGCTAGGATGAGCGGCGCGCGCGTGCGGGCGGCCTGGTCGAGCGCGCGCTGGAATGCGCGGCTCTGGTCGTCGGGCGCGCCCGCGCGCACGCCGAATTGTGCTGCGTCGAGGCCATAGGCTGAGAAGGGCGCGGCGAGCGCGGCAGCACCGGTGACACTGCCCACCAAAAATGTGCGGCGATCGATTGGCAATGCGCGGCTCATGAGATGCAGCATGCGCCCGGGAAGTTAACGTCGTGCTGCCGTGGCCAACGCCAACAGAATGCGGCTTGCCGCGCGCGTCAGATCGTCAAGGGTCGGCCGGTGTCGGTCTGTCCGCGGTCTTACAGCGCGCGGAATAGCCGGCACGTGGACGAAGGTGGCCAGCCGCGGGCCGTCGTCTTTTTGGGTTGCCTCCGCCGCGCGCCAGCACAGGTAGTTGCACAAATAGCGCCCGGCATCGCGCGACAGCATGAGGGGCACCCGTGCGTTTTGGGCGGCGGTGAACAAGGACCGCGTTTGGGCCGGCAGGGCCAAGGTTGCTGGCCCGCCGGGAAGAATGGAATTTCGGCGGGGCGACAGACCTGAGACATCAGGCAGGAGCGCCAACGCATTGCGTGCGCGCGTCTCGATGCGGAGCGACTTCGTTTGCGCAGCGAGTCCGAACATCAGCAGCGCGCGCGGTCTGTGTTCGGCGATGAGCTTGGGTAGTTCGCTGTCGACAGCGGAATAGCTGGTCGCAAAAATGTGCGGGACAATTTTAATGTCAGCGAGCGCCGGCCGCCGCAGCCGTGCAAGCCGCTCGACCAATGGTCCTGTCGGGTTGAACGGGGCGCCCGGAAATGGACCAAAACCGGTGACCAGGATGTTAGGGAAGATGGGTCGTGAGCAGGAAGCCATGATGCCTAGCGTCGGTGTTTGCCCGCACGCTCATCATCGGACAGCCGGATCGCCAAGCCGCCGTCGTCTCTTTTGCGCGCCGCTGTGGCGCGAGCGAATGTAATTAATTGGTCGCGTGTCTTGATGCGGCATGACCGGTCGTTCTTCTCGCCCTTGCCGCAATGAGCCGCGCGTGTCGGTTCGTCCGCATCGTTTTCATCGACGACGACAAGTTGATAGACGCCATCCGTCAATCGATGCATCACGGCATATTCGGTCATGTTTGGCTTGTTGGTGGGCGCGCTCTGGACAATGTAGTCGCCCGCCTCAAACGGATGCACCGAAAAGGCGTGGACGTCCTTCAGTCCGCCGCTCTTGCGAACATAGCGCGCGCCGTCCCAGAAAAATGTCACCCGTTCCGGCTCTACCGCGAATCCCTTGCGCAAGCCGTAAAGTTGGAACGTCGCACGTGGCCCGAACAGTTGTTGCAGAGTCGGAAAGAATGGGGGGGCCTGAGTCAATGCAGCCCGAAAGCGAAAGGGCGCAAAGCGCGGCGATGGCGATCCGCGCAAAAATATATCTCATTCCGCGGGTCGCTGATCATGGCCAAGACGATGGCGCAACGTCTTGAGCAACTTCTCGGCTGCTTCGGCGATCACCGTCCCTGGCGGGAAGATGGCCTCGGCGCCGGCCTCTTTCAATGCATCGTAGTCTTGCGACGGCACCACGCCGCCGACCGCGATCATAATGTCGTCGCGGCCTTGGCTTGCCAGCTCTTTTTTAAGCTCAGGCACCAGCGTGAGATGGGCGGCGGCGAGCGACGACACGCCGAGAATGTGCACGCCGTTCTCGACCGCCTGGCGCGCGGCTTCGGACGGCGTCGCAAACAGTGGTCCGATATCGACGTCGAAGCCGAGATCGGCGAAGGCGGACGCGATCACTTTTTGCCCGCGGTCGTGGCCGTCCTGACCGATCTTCGCGACCAGCAGGCGAGGGCGGCGGCCTTCGACCGCCTCGAAGGCTTCGATGGCCTTACGCACGCGTTCGCCGGCATCGGTTTTGCCGACTTCGCGCTTATAAACCCCCGTAATTGCCTTGATCTCGGCCCGGTGGCGGCCGAACACTTTTTCAAGCGCCATCGAGATCTCGCCGACGGTCGCCTTGGCGCGCGCCGCTTCGACCGCGAGTTCGAGCAGGTTGCCGTTGCCAGTAGCGCCCCGCGTCAGCGCGTCGAGCGCTTCCTTGAGCGCTGCCGGGTCGCGCTCGGCTTTCAGCCGCTTGAGCTTGTCGAGTTGCATCTGCATCACGGCGGCATTGTCGACCTTCGAGCACCTCGATCGGCGCCTCGTCGGCCGGCTGATATTTGTTGACGCCGATGACCGCCTGCACGCCGGCGTCGATGCGCGCCTGCGTCTTGGCGGCGGCTTCCTCGATGCGCAGCTTCGGAATGCCGGCCTCGATCGCCTTGGTCATGCCGCCCAGCGTCTCGACTTCCTCGATATGCGTCCAGGCCTTGCGCGCCAGTTCGTAGGTCAGCTTCTCGACATAATATGAGCCGCCCCAGGGATCGACGATGCGGGTGGCGCCGGCTTCCTGCTGCAAGCACGATCTGGGTATTGCGCGCGATGCGCGCGGAGAAATCGGTCGGCAAGGCGAGGGCCTCGTCCAGCGAGTTGGTGTGCAGCGACTGGGTCTGCCCTTGGGTTGCCGCCATGGCCTCGATCATGGTGCGCGGCACGTTATTAAAAACGTCTTGCGCGGCCAGCGACCAGCCCGAGGTCTGGCAATGCGTGCGCAACGACAGCGAGCGCGTATCCTCGGGCTTGAATGGTTTCATCAACTTGGCCCAGATCATGCGGGCGGCGCGCAGTTTTGCGATCTCCATGAAATAATTCATGCCGATCGCCCAGAAGAACGACACGCGCGGCGCAAATTGATCGATGGTCAGCCCGGCCTTGATGCCGGCGCGGACATATTCGACGCCGTCGGCGAGCGTGTAGGCGAGTTCAAGATCCTGCGTCGCGCCCGCTTCCTGCATATGATAGCCGGATACGGAAATCGAATTGAACTTCGGCATCTCCGCAGACGTATAGGCGAAGATGTCGGAGATGATGCGCAAAGAAGGCCCGGGCGGATAGATGTAGGTGTTTCGCACCATGAATTCTTTGAGGATGTCGTTCTGAATCGTGCCGGAAAGTTTCGCGTGCGGCACGCCTTGCTCTTCGGCCGCGACGATGTAGAGCGCCAGCACCGGCAGGACCGCGCCGTTCATGGTCATAGACACGCTCATCTGGTCGAGCGGGATGCCGGAGAACAGCGTGCGCATGTCGTAGATCGAGTCGATCGCGACGCCTGCCATGCCGACATCGCCCGACACGCGCGGATGGTCGCTGTCGTAGCCGCGGTGCGTTGCCAGATCGAAGGCGATCGAGAGGCCCTTCTGTCCAGCGGCAAGGTTGCGCCGGTAGAAGGCGTTGGAATCTTCCGCCGTCGAGAAGCCGGCATATTGCCGGATGGTCCAGGGCTGGGCCGCGTACATCGCGGGGTAGGGGCCGCGCAGGAATGGTGGTTTGCCCGGATAAGTGTCGAGAAAGTCGAGCCGGTGAGATCAGCGTTTCGCTGTAGATCGGCTTGACCGCAATGCCCTCAGGCGTAGTCCAGGGCGCGATCGTGCTTGGCCGATCGCTGCTGCGGTGTCGGCGAAGTCGACTTTAGCGAAATCGGGAACCTGACTCATTTGACGCCCAGAATATCATGCGCGGCCTGCAACGTCGAAAGCACGTCGCAGCCCACAAATATAAAGGTTTTAACGCCGGCCGCCCGCCAATTGGCCTCGTTGTCACCAGGCCGGCCCGCGAGATGGACGATAGCCGCCGGCGGCGGTTAGTGCTTTGGCGGTTTCGGTGGCCTGTTCGGCATAGACTTGGTCGGACGAGCACATGCAGGCGAGCTTGCTGTGCGATGCCTTGAAGGCCGCGATCATCGCCGCCTGATCCTTGAAGCCGTCATTGTTCAGCGCCTCGATGCCGCCGGCCTCATAGAAATTCTTGGCAAACATCGCGCGCGCGGTGAAGTCCGCGACCTTGCCGAGATTGGCCAGGAACACTTTCGGCCGCGACCCGGTCCTGGCGATCATGCGGTCGGAGGCGTCGCGCAGCTTCTCGAAGGGCTCGGACAAGCGAATGCTCGGCAGCGGCTCGATGGTTGCTTTTGCCCCGCTTTCCTTTGGCGGCACGAGCGGCGCGACCTTGAGCACCGCGGCCATTTTTTCCTGGAGATTTGGATAATCGCTGGTGCCGGTCAGTGCATCCTCGCGCCGCGCGACGGCCTTTTGGCGCTCGGCGCGCACGGCCGCCACTTTCTGTTGAATAAGGCCGCGTTCAAGCGCGGCCCAGGCGCCGCCGGCGGCTTCGATCTCCTGAAACTGTGTCCAGGCGGCGGCGCAGAGCTGGCTTGTCAGAGCCTCGATAGCGCCGGAGCCGGCGGCGGGATCAGAAACCTTCGCCAGGTTGGATTCTTCCAGCAGAATAAGTTGCGTGTTGCGCGCGACCCGGCGCGCGAAAGCATCGGGCAGGCCAAGGGCAACAGTGTGGGGCAGCGCGACGATATTGTCGGCGCCGCCAAGGCCGGCGGCACTCACAGCGATGGTCGTGCGCAGCATGTTCACGTAAGGATCGCGCTTGGTCATCATCCGCCACGCGGTTTCGGCGACCACATAAGCTGGCTTCGGGGTCAGACCGCAGGCCTCCTCGATACGCGCCCATAATTTTCGTACTGCGCGAAACTTTGCAATCGTTAGAAATTCGTCGGCGTCGGCAGACAGACGGAAATAGATCATGCCTCGCGCGCTATCGAGCGGCACGCCGCCGGCTTCGAGCGCGCGCAAACAGTCTACGGCTGCGGCAATGGCAAAGGCCAGTTCCTGCGCTTCTGAGCCTCCGGCATTGTGAATGATACGTCCATCGGCGACCGCAAAGGGCCCGCGAAATCCTTGATCTGCGAGATCGCGTATGGCCGCCACAAAAGTTTTCGACAGCTCACTCCATGGCTTCGGGCTGGCGCCGGATGCGGCGAATCCGCCGATTGGATTGATGCTGGCGCGGAGATCAACCGAAGCCGGTGAAATTTTCAGACTTTTCACCAACGTGGCGAAAAGTTGCACCGCATTTCGCGTCGGCGGGCTGAGATTGAAATCGAAGGTGATGCCGGCAGCTAGCTCGACGCCGTCGAGCGCGCGGGCCAGTGCCGCGGGCGTTGCCTCCAGGCCATAGCCATTGGCATTGAGCGAGCCGGCGAACACCAAGGTCAATCCGTTTGCGCCGTTCTCCAAATCCTCCAATGCTTGCGCATTCGCTGCGGCGGGATCGGGATGGTCAACGCGCTGCGCCAAGGTCCATGCGGCCCCCGGGAGTCGTCCGGCAACTGGCGCGGCTCCCGTAGCGCACGCATAAAGAGGTTGTACGCGCAGCCCGTCATAAGTCTGGCTCACAAGCCGCTTGTCGAACGCCGCGCCTTTAAGCGCTGCATCGACCAGCTTGCGCCAGTCGGCCTCACTTGTTGGCGGGAATTCCGCGGCCAGGGCAAGATCGTCAGACATGCTGGAAAACTGGCACAGTCGGCACCGTCACGCTATTGAGATAAAGCAAATTGCCGGCCCCTAGAACGGTCATGGCAGGCGATGAATTCCACCTGCGTCAACTGATTTTGCCGCTTCGGCCACGCTCCGCCCCGCGATGGTGCGGTCTCCGGCGATTTCAGCCAACGGCAACAGCACGAAAGCGCGCTCGAACAGGCGCGGATGCGGTAGCGTCAAATTCGGTTCGTCCAGCGTCAAGTCGTCATAAGCGAGAATGTCGATATCGGCGGTTCTTGGCCCGTTGCGCTTTTCGTGGGCACGGTCGCGGCCAAGTCGCAATTCGACGTCCTGCGCCCGCGCCAGCAATTCGTGCGGACCAAGCGTCGTTTCGACCGCGATGGCGAGATTGATGAAATGCGGCTGGTATTTGAAGCCCCAGGGAGGCGTCCGGTAGTCGGACGATCGCGCTTTCAGCCTTACGTCTTTGCCGTCGCAAAGCAGATTTATCGCACGGTCGAGAATAGCCCGGCTGTTTCCGACATTGCCGCCGAGCGCGATCAGCGCCTCAGCCATGACGGCTCCGCACCAGCGTGATGCCGACATCGTCGAATGTCGCGGCAATCGGAGCGTGTGGTTTGTGGATCGTGATACGGACCGAACGTACCGGCGGAAAGGCTGCGAGCAGGGCATCGACCACCCGACCGGCAGCGGCCTCAATCAAACGGAAACGTTGTCCGCTGAAAGCGTCGCTCGCGCAGTCGACCACCTTGTCATAGGAAACAGTGTCCACGACTTTGTCCGACCGGGCCGCCGCGGAAAGGTCGATCTCGAGGTCAAGATCGATACTGAACGTCTGGCCCGACCTTGGCCTCGTGCGGCATCACGCCGTGATAGGCATGCAGCGCCAGCCCGCGAATGAAGATGCGGTCGCTCATCGCGCGGCCTCGATCGCAGCGGCCACGCGCAATGCCTGAACCGTTTCCTTGACGTCATGCGCGCGGACAATGGCCGCGCCCTTTTCAACCGCGAGCAGATGGGCGGAGATGGAACCGCCGATACGGTCGTCAGGAGGCGAGGGAGTTACCGCGTTGATGAAGCGTTTGCGCGAGGCGCCGACCAGAAGGGGCAAGCCGAAGCGTTTGAATTCCGCAAGTCGGGCAATACAGGCAATGCTCTGCTCGGGAGTCTTGCCAAAGCCGATGCCAGGATCGAGCACGATATTGTCGCGCGCGATGCCGGCGTGTGCAGCGATCTCGAGCGATCGCGAAAAGAAGGCAATCACGTCGGCAACAATGTCGATGCCGTCGTCTGCGCTCTCCCGGTTGTGCATGACGATCACCGGCACGCCGCGTTTGGCGACGAGAGGCGCCATGTCGGGATCGCGTTGCAGTCCCCACACGTCGTTGACGATAGCCGCGCCCAGATCGAGTGCCCAGGCGGCGATCGAAGCTTTTATTGTATCGATCGATAGCGGCAGGCCGAGTTTAATGACGGCTGGCAATATTGGCTCGAGCCGCGCCTTTTCTTCATCAGCGGAGACGGGGACAGGCCCGCCATAAGGTCGCGTCGAACTCCGCGCCAATATCGAGGATATCAGCGCCGGTATTGGCCATGTCCGCGGCATGGGCGATCGCCAGCGCCGGATCGAGGAATTGACCGCCGTCCGAAAAAGAGTCGGGTGTGACATTGAGAATGCCCATGACCAATGGGCGGCCCATCGAAAGCAGCGCAGAAAGGGTGTTTTGCGCGGATTTTGGCGCGGTTCCGGCGGACATAGTCAGGGTACGGACGCTTCCCATATCGGTCGCTTTGCGCGGTCGGTGGGGCGCTGTCAAGCAGGCGTCAGGGCATCAATAGGTGATCTTGAGCGGCAATATTTTGGCGTTCTCGATCCAGCGTCTAACCACCTTCTCCGATGGCAGCAGGCGAACGACTTTGCGTCTTTTGTTCGCGTCGGCCATCGCCTTGGCCAAATTGAGTGGGTTGCGATACTTGAGTTCTTTTACAGTATCGACACCAGCGGCCTGCAACAGTTCGGCATACTCCTTACTGATGCCTTTGATGCGCATACGGTCGGCGACATTGGCCCAGCACAGCAGCTGCTTCTCTTCGAAGCCGGTCTTTGCGGCGAGCGTCTTGCGTCCTTTGACCGTGCGTGCTGCTTCGAGCAAGCGATCGGTTGATCGAATCCCTGCCGATTTGAGCACCGCGGCGACATCGCCGTCGATCCCCTCTATATCGGTGATGGGATAGGACATCCGCGCTTCCTCCGCCTTTTCTTATGTTTTGTATTTTCGTGACGTGAACGGTTCAAACGAATTGACTCAATCCAGGAATGGCGCCGACGATTTCTCCGACAGCGTCGTCGCCAATCTTTTCGCGCGCATAAGCAATCGTCTCGCGCGTGACACTCTGGACCTGGCCCATGCTCAGCCCAGCCGCCATCATCTTTGTGCCCGCACCCATGATGCCGCCCATGCTGAACATGCCGCCGCCGGTATCCGCCTGTTGCGCCAACAGGGCTTCTGCTCCGGGAAGCCGATCAAGGAGCGCCTGCACCTTGTCGGCCGGCCCTTCCTTGCGCAGGAAGTCAAGGATTATGGCAAGCGACTTTTCCGCGACACCGCGTTCGACGCCTGCCTTGGCGACGAGACGTCCGATCAACTCATCCATGGAACCCTCACGCCCCCCGGCACTGGCGGATTGCATTTATATTGAACGCCGTTCAGTGCGATGACAAGCAGGATGCAACAGCATTCGTCAACGAGAGACTACGGTGCAGTCACTGCCGGGGTCGCATGTCAAGTGAAATGAATCGTCTTTCGCGTGGACACAAGATTGTGGCGTTGCGTCCAATCGGCTTTCCGAATGTGTCGACCGACGCTCGGTCAGGGCGGCGCCATATCGCGCGGTGGCTCAATCCGTAGTCCTACTATCAGTAGATTCGTAATTTGGCGGCTCTGACGGGCCGTGTATGTTTGAAAAAATCCTGAAAGAATAAGGGTATGTCGGCTCTCCGACGTTGGGCTACGGTGCCGGCGTGCGGAAAATCGGCAGGCAGGGCTGCGTGTGGCGGGTGGTGATGCGGCATTTGAAATTGGTTGTTTTTCACGATGATCCAAATGGACATCACGATACTTCAAAGAGACGCCATGGCTGCAATAGCCACGGCGGCGCGCGACTGGCGGCGCGCTTGCGCCGCATGGCCATCGGCGGGGTTACCACGGTCACCCGGATCGAGGAGGCAAGGCAGCTCTGCCGCGCCGGCGTCATCGATGCCTGCCTCGTGGTGATCGGCGATGCGGTTCCCGATGCCGTGCCGGAGGCGCTCGCGAATGCGCCCGGACAGCCCTTCGGCATCCCGACGCTGATAGTGGCGCCGGTGGTCACGCCGTATTTGCGCAAGGCGGCTCGGCTCGGCGGCTATCAGTCCGTGTTGTCCGCAAAGATCGCGCCGCGGATGCTCTACCGCCGCATTGGCGCCATGCTGCAGGGCCGCCACCCTCGGCGACAGTCGCCATCCGGCCGCATGGTGATGACCGCCCCGGCCAGATTGGCCAATTTTTCCAAGCCAACCGTGCATTGACGGTTCTTTCCAGCGCCCGGCCGCATTGCTAGCGTGGGGTCCCAGCCTGCAAGGAGTCCCGCATGACGACCCTCGACGCGGTCTTGAGCCGCATTGATCAGGATATCGACCAGAGCGTCGAGCGATTATTCGCCCTTTTGCGCATTGCCTCTGTGTCCACCGATCCGGCGTTCAAAGACCAATGCCGCGCCGCCGCCGAGCATGTCGCGGCCGATCTCAAGACCATCGGTTTCGATGCCAGCGTGCGTCCGACCGCGGGACATCCGGTCGTTGTCGGAAAATCGAACGGCGTCGCGGGCACGCGGGTGCTGTTTTACGGCCACTACGATGTGCAGCCGGTGGACCCGCTGAACCAGTGGAAGACGCCGCCCTTCGAGCCGTGCATCGAGACCCTGCCGGACGGACGCAAGATCATCGTGGCGCGCGGCGCCTGCGACGACAAAGGCCAGGCGATGACCTTCATCGAGGCCTGCCGGGCCTTCAAGGCCGTCACCGGCAAGCTGCCGCTGCCGATCACCATGATGATCGAGGGCGAAGAAGAGTGCGGTTCGAAAAACCTGTTTGATTTCGTGCGCAAGAATGCCGCCGAGTTCAAGCTCGACCTCGCTTTGGTCTGCGACACAGCAATGTGGGACCAGAAGACGCCCGCGATCACCACTTCGCTGCGCGGCCTCGTCTATGAGGACGTCAAGATCACCTGCGCCGACCGTGACCTCCATTCCGGCGTGTTCGGAGGCGCCGCCCAGAACCCGTTGCGGCTGCTCGCTGAAATTCTAGGCGCGATGTGGGACGACAAGGGCCGGGTCACGATCCCCGGCTTCTATGACGGTGTGAAGGACCTGCCGCCCGACATCAAGGCTGACCTCAAGGGGCTCGGCCTGACGCCCGAAAAGTTTCTCGGCCCCATCGGGCTTAAAAAGCCCGCAGGCGAACAAGACCGCATGCTGATCGAGCAAATCACGACGCGGCCGACCGCCGAGATCAACGGCATTATCGGCGGTTATACCGGCGAGGGCGCCAAAACCGTGATCCCGGGGGAGGCCAGCGCCAAGGTCTCGTTCCGCCTGGTTGGCACACAGAACCCCGAAAAGATCCGCGACGCGTTCCGTGCCTTCGTGCGGGCGCGCCTGCCCGCCGACTGCAAGGTCGAATTCGGCAATTTCGGCTTGGCGCCGCCGCTGCAATTGTCGTTCGACAATCCAGCCCTCAACAAGGCGCGCGATGTTTTGGGCGAGGAGTGGGGCAAGAAGGCAGTGGCGGTCGGTGCCGGCGGATCGATCCCGATCGTCGCCGATTTCAAGAGCGTGCTCGGCATGGATTCATTGCTGGTCGGTTTTGCGCTCGACGATGACCGCGTGCATTCTCCGAACGAGAAATTCGACCTGACCTGCTATCACAAGGGTATCCGCTCCTGGGCGCGTATCCTGTCGGCGCTGGCGGCACCATAGGCGTAATGGCTCCTCCACCGCTTCTCCAGCTCAAAGACATTGCACTCACGTTCGGCGGCACACCGTTGCTCACGGGTGCGGAGCTGTCGGTGTCGACCGGCGAACGCGTGTCGCTGGTCGGTCGCAACGGTTCCGGAAAATCCACGCTGCTGAAGATCGCAGCCAAGGTTGTCGAGCCGGACCATGGCTCGGTGTTTGTGCAGCCGGGTGCGCTGGTGCGCTATCTGCCGCAGGAACCGGACTTTGCCGGCTTTACCTCGACGCTGGCCTATGTCGAGGCAGGGCTGAGGCCGACTGACGATCCCTACATCGCCCGTCATTTGCTGGAAGAGCTTGGCCTCACCGGCAAGGAAGCCCCTGCACATCTTTCCGGAGGCGAGGCGCGCCGCGTATCACTGGCGCACGTTCTGGCGCCGTCGCCCGATATCCTGCTGCTTGACGAGCCGACCAATCATCTCGATCTCACCACCATCGAATGGCTGGAGCGCGATCTCGACGCCCGCCGCACGGCGCTGGTGATCATCAGCCACGACCGGCGCTTCCTCTCGACGCTGTCGCGCTCGACGGTCTGGCTCGATCGCGGCTGCACGCGCCGCATCGAACGCGGTTTTGCTCATTTCGAGGAATGGCGTGACATGCTGCTGGCGGAGGAAGAGCGCGAACAGCACAAGCTCGACCGCAAGATCGTCGCCGAAGAGCATTGGATGCGCTACGGCGTCAGCGGACGGCGCAAGCGCAACATGCGCCGCGTCGGGCAGTTGCAGGCGCTGCGCGAGGCGCGGCGTACGTATCGCGCCGCGGCCGGCGACGCCAACATCACGGCCTCTATCGGCCGCGCCGTCCGGCGCACTGGTGATCGAAGCGAAAGGCATCAGCAAGAGTTATGGCGGGCGCGCCATCGTCAGCGACTTTTCGACCCGCATCCAACGCGGCGACCGCATCGGCATTGTCGGGCCGAACGGCAGCGGCAAGACCACGCTCATCAGTATGCTGACCGGTGTGCTGGCCCCGGATACCGGAAGCGTGCGGCTCGGCTCGACGCTGGCCGTCGCCACGCTCGACCAGCATCGCGACAGCCTGGATGCCAATATCACCGTCAAGCAGGCGCTCACCGGCGGTGAGGGCGATACCGTCTCGGTCAATGGCGTTGGCAAACATGTCGTCAGCTACATGAAGGACTTTCTGTTCACGGCTGAACAGGCCCGCACCCCGCTCGGCAAGCTGTCGGGCGGAGAACGCGGACGCCTGATGCTGGCGCAAGTGCTGGCCAAGCCGTCGAATTTGCTGGTGCTCGATGAGCCGACCAACGATCTCGATATGGAAACGCTCGACGTGCTCGAGGATATGCTCGGCGATTATCCCGGCACGGTGCTGTTGATCAGCCATGATCGCGATTTCCTCGACCGGCTGGTGAGCGGCGTGATCGCGCCGGAGGGCAATGGACGCTGGACCGAATATGCCGGTGGCTACAGCGACATGCTGGCGCAGCGTGGCACGGACCTCACGCGTGCGGTCCTCAAAGAAGATGTGGAGAAGCCCGCCAGATCATCCGCATCCGTCTCGCCGCAGGCGGCGCCGCGCAAGATGAAATTCAAGGACAAGCACGCGCTCGAGACTTTGCCCAAGACGATTGCCGCGCTCAACGCCAAAGTCAGCGACCTGCAGGCCCGGCTCGACGAGCCGGATTTCTACACGCGCGATCGCGCCGCCTTCGAGAAAGTCACCACTGACCTCGGCGAGACGCAGCGCAAGCTGGCCGCGGCCGAGGAGCAGTGGCTGGAGCTCGAAATCCTGCGCGAAGAGCTGGCGGGTTGAGTTTTATCCGCTCGTCCCCGCGGAAGCGGGGACCCAGAGCCAAGAACACTGGATTCCCGCCTACGCGGGAATGAGCGGATTTCGGTGCTTGCTCTTACTTCAACTGATCCGCAACCTTGTCGATGCCGGCTTGCGAGCACTCTTCGTCCTTGCCGGGTGAGCCGGATACACCGACGGCGCCGATGATCTCGCTGCCGGCCTTGATTGGCAGGCCACCGGACAGCGCCAGCATGCGATTGTACTGAATTGCAGGCGCGTAATTGGCTTCGGTGGTCGCGCGCTTTGCGAAATTGGCCGATGGCGCGCTATAGGCCCGCGCGGTATAGGCTTTGCGGTCGCTGCCTTCCGGCGTGTGTAGTCCGGCACCATCGCCGCGGAGCATGACGACTTGCAGGCCGTCGCGGTCAAGCACCGAGACCGACACCTTGAATCCCATGCTCATGCACTTGTCGAGCGCTCCTTGGGCGACCGCCATCGCCAGCCCCAGCGAAACATTCTTTTGCGTGACGACGCCCTGGGCTGCGGCGGGCGAAGCCAGCGCTGCGGCAACAGCGGATACTGCAAAAATCTTGGATGACGGCGACATGTCGTAATCTCCCGGATTGTTTTTTTCAGGGATTGAGTGGTCCCTGCTCGAAACATACCCCAGCGGCGGCGGTTTTATTCGCGCCCACGCAAATGTGAGGAGCTATTTCTTCAGCTTGTAGCCGGTCCGGAAGATCCACCAGATCGTGCCGAGGCACAGGCCGAGGAACACCAGCGTCATCGCCACGCTGGTGACGATGTGGACGTCGGAAATCTCGAAGAAACTCCACCGGAAGCCGCTGACAAGGTAGACGACCGGATTGAACAGCGTCACGGTCTGCCATACCGGCGGCAGCACGCTGGTCGAATAGAAAGTACCGCCGAGGAAGGTCAGCGGCGTAATGATCAAAAGCGGCACGATCTGCAGCTTTTCGAAGCCGTCGGCCCAGATGCCGATGATGAAGCCAAGCAGGCTGAAGGTGACCGAGGTCAGCACCATGAAGGTGATCATCCAGAACGGGTGCACGATGTGCAGCGGCACGAACAGAAAGGAGGTCGCCAGAATGACGACGCCGAGAATGATCGATTTCGACGCCGCCGCGCCGACAAAGCCCAGCGTGATTTCGAAGAAGGAAACCGGTGCCGACAACAGCTCGTAGATGGTGCCAATGAACCGCGGGAAATAGATGCCGAACGAGGCGTTCATCACGCTCTGTGTCAGCAGCGTCAACATGATCAGGCCGGGCACGATGAACGAGCCGTAGTTCACGCCATCGATCTGCGCGATGCGCGAACCGATCGCCGCGCCGAACACGACGAAATAGAGCGCGGTCGAGATGACCGGAGACACGATGCTTTGCGCCAGCGTGCGGCCGGTGCGCATCATCTCGGTCTTGTAGATTGCGGCAACGGCGCGAAGGTTCATGGCGCGCTTCTCGGTTCGGTGACGAGGCCGACGAAAATCTCCTCGAGCGTGGACTGGTTGGTGTGCAGGTCGCGAATGCGTACGCCGGCCTTGCTCAGCTCGCCAAGCAGCGTGGCGACGCCGGTTCGCTCCGCCCTTGTGTCGTAGTCGTAGATCAGTTCGTGGCCGTCGCCGCCGATCGTGAGGTTGACAGCGGAAAGGCCGGCAGGGACCGCGGCGAGCTTGTCGACGACCTGGAGCACGAGACGCTTCTTGCCGAGCTTGCGCATCAGCTCGGCCTTTTTCTCGACCAGGATCATCTCGCCTTTGTTGATGACGCCGACGCGGTCGGCCATTTCTTCGGCTTCCTCGATGTAGTGCGTGGTGAGGATGATGGTGACGCCCGCGGCGCGCAGCGTCCGCACCACGTCCCACATGTCCTTGCGCAGTTCGACGTCGACGCCCGCCGTCGGCTCGTCGAGAAACAGGATTGTCGGCTCGTGACTGAGCGCTTTCGCGATCAGGACGCGCCGCTTCATGCCGCCAGAAAGTTCCACGATCTTGGCGTGGCGCTTGTCCCACAGCGAGAGGTCCTTGAGCACTTTTTCGAGATAGGCCGGGTTCTTCGGCCTGTTGAACAGCCCGCGCGACATCGTGATGCCCGCCCAGACGGTTTCGAACGGCGCCATCATGATTTCCTGCGGCACCAGCCCGATCTGCGCGCGCGCGGCGCGGTAGTCGCGGATGATGTCGTGACCGTCGACGGTGACCGAGCCTTCACTCGGATTGACGATGCCGCAAATGATGCCGATGAGCGTGGTCTTGCCGGCGCCGTTGGGCCCGAGCAGCGCGAAAATCTCGCCGCGGCTGATCTCGAGATTGATATTATTGAGCGCCCGGAACCCGGACGCGTAGGTTTTCGACAGGTTCTGGATGGAAATGATGGGCTGCATGAGGAGACAATTGTGGCGGGGCGCAGCCGCGATATAGTCCACGGAACCCGGCAGCGCCAGTGCGGACGATACGACGAAAGTGCTAGACGCTGTGCACCAGCGCGCTCAGGTCGCTCAGCGTTTGTGCCGGCGGGAAGTCGGCATATTCATCCGGCATTTTCGCGCGGTTGATCCAGCAGGTGCGGAAACCGACCGAGGTCCCGGCCATCACGTCCCAGCGGTTGGATGACACGAACGTCACTTCGCCCGGCTTGCATTTGAAATGCTCGGTGACGAGGGCGTAGACCTCCGGCCGCGGCTTGAACATTTTCAGCACATCGACCGACAGCACCCCGTCGAGATCGCCGCCGATGCCGGCGCTTTCCACCGCGCTGTTGAGCATGTCGGGCGAGCCATTGGAGAGAATGCCGGTCCTGTGCCCACGGCTCTTGAGTGTGCGCAGGATGGTGCGCGCGTCCGCAAAGGCATCGAGCTTGAAATAGGCATCGAGCAGCTGCGGCCTGAGCGATTTCGGCACTGAGGGCACGCGCGCCAGCGCGAAGTCGAGCGCGCGCTGCGTCAGCGTCCAGAAATCGCGGTAGCGGCCGGCGAGCGTCAGCGTCCAGCTGTATTCGAGCTGCTTGCTGCGCCAGATCTCCGACATGCGGTCGGCGTCGGGGCCGGCCTCGGCGCGGTGGCGCGCAATCGCCGCGTGCACATCGAACAACGTGCCATAGGCGTCGAACACGAAAACGGACATCAATTCCTCCACCAAGGAGTCCATGGCCTTTTGCATGGATGGTGACATAAGATCGCGCCACAAGTGACGGAGAATTGCAATGCCGGGACAGGACTGGTCGAAAACCTGGACCTTCTACGAAGGCGATTGGCACGAGGGCAATCTGCCGATCATGGGCGTGCGCGACCACGCCGCCTGGCTGTGCTCGTCGGTATTCGACGGCGCCCGCACGTTTGAGGGTGTTTCGCCCGATCTCGACCTGCATTGCGCGCGCGTAAATGCCTCGGCGGACACCATGCATCTCAAGCCTGTCGTGCCGGCCGATCAATGGCTCGGGCTCACGCAGGACGGCATCAAGCGCTTCGACAAGGATGCCGCGCTCTACATTCGCCCGATGTACTGGGCCGAACACAGTGGCGCGCTGCTGGTGGCGCCCGATCCGGAGTTGACCAAATGGTGCCTGAGCCTCTACGAGGCGCCGATGCGCCAGCCGGAAGGCTTTTCGATCACGTTGTCGCCTTACCGCAAGCCAAGCCTCGAATGCATGCCGGTCGACGCCAAGGCCGGCTGTCTTTATCCGAACAATGCGCGCGCTTTGATCGAGGCGCAATTCGCGCGGCTTCGGCAACTGCGTGATGCTCGATCTCATCGGCAACGTCGCCGAGCTCGCCACCGCCAACCTGTTCATCGGCAAGGACGGCGTGGTCTATACGCCGGCGGTCAATGGCACGTTCCTCAACGGCATCACCCGCCAGCGCGTGATCCGGTTGCTGCGCGAGGCAGGCGTGAGCGTGGTCGAGACTACGTTGAGTTTTCGCGACGTGCAGAACGCCGACGAGATTTTTTCGTCCGGTAATTATTCCAAGGTGATGCCGGTCAACCGCATCGACGAACGCTCGCTGCAGCCGGGCCCGCTCTATCGCAAGGCGCGCGAGCTCTACTGGGACTTTGCGCATGGCTGAGTGCAAAGGTGACCAAGGTCCCGTCGCCATTGTCGGTCTGGGGCTGATGGGCGAGGTTTACGCCCAGCGCCTGCTCGACGCGAAAATTCCGGTGACCGGCTACGATATCGATGCCGGCGCGGCGCTCGCGCCTGGCCTTGATCGGCGGCAAGCCGGCCGAGTCGATTGCGGCGCTCGCAAAGCCCGCGCGCTGCATCATCATCGCCGTGTTCAACACCGAGCAGGTCGAGGACGTTGTCGAGAACCATTTGCTGCCGGCGCTGGGCGAGGGCTCCAACACGATCGTGCTGTGCATGAGCACGGTCGATCCCGACCGCGTCGCGGCGCTCGCCGGCCGCGTCATTCCGCGCGGCATCCGCTATCTCGATGTGCCGGTGTCGGGCACCAGCGACCAGGTGCGCCGCGGCGATGGCGTGGCGCTGATCGGCGGCGACATGGCAATCGCTGACGACGTTGCCGAGGTGCTGGACGCGCTGTTTGTCCGCCGCTTCCACGTCGGCAAGGTTGGCGACGGCGGCCGCGCCAAGCTCGCGGTCAACCTGATCCTCGGCCTCAACCGTCTCGCTCTGGCGGAAGGCCTGGTTTTCGCCGAACGGCTTGGGCTCAATCCCGCCGCCTTTCTCGACGTGGCGCGCGGCTCGGCGTCCTATTCGCAGGTGATGGACACCAAGGGGCCGAAAATGGTGCGCGGCGATTTTTCGCCGGAGGGCCGCGTCAAGCAGACGCTGAAGGACGCGCACCTGATGCTCGATCAGGGCGCCGCCGTCGGACAAAAACTGTCGGCATTGGAAGTGCACGTCGACGTGCTGGAGGCGTGCGTGCGCGCCGGCGAAGCCGATCTCGACAACAGCGCGATCATCAAGGAAGTGCGCCGCCGCGGTAAAAAGGCGTGAAGGGGAGGGTGCTCATGAGGACATTGTCACATCGGTAATGGCCGCACTCATTGTGGCCGCGGGGCTCGCGCAGCCGGCAGCTGCACAGGACTGGCCGCAGCAGCCGATCCGTCTCATTGTTTCCTTTGGTCCGGGCGGCGGCGCCGACATCATCGGCCGCATCCTGGCTGACTCAATGCAGAGCAAACTCGGCAAGCCGGTGGTAGTTGAGAACAAGCCCGGCGCCGGCGGCATCATCGGCAATGAAGTGGTCGCGAATGCCGCGCCCGACGGCTACACGCTCGGCATCATGACCGCCGGCCAGATCATCGCCGCCGTCACGCGAAAGAACATGCGCTACGACACGCTGACGGCCTTTGCCCCGGTCGGCCAGATTGCCACCGCCAGCCTGCTGATCGTGACGCGCCCGGATTTTCCGGCCAACAGCGTGAAAGAGCTGGTCGCCGCGGCCAAGGCCGATCCGGGCAAGATCGTATTTGCGAGTCCCGGCTTTGCCGCCACCCAGCATTTCGCCGGCGAAATGTTCAAGCAGACCGCCAAGGTGAATTTGCTGCACGTGCCGTTCAAGACCTCGCCGGAGGCGATCAACGCCGTGCTCGGCAAGCATGCCGACGTGCTGTTCGACACGGTCTCCGCGCTGATCGGGCAGGTGCAGTCGGGCCAGCTCAAGGCGCTCGCGGTCACCGGCAAGGACCGCTTCCCGCCGGTGCCGAACATTCCGGCGGCGAGCGAATCCGGCGTGCTGCCGGGTTACGACGTCACCACCTGGTACGGCCTGTTCGCGCCGCGCGGCACGCCTGCGCCGGTCATTGCCAAACTCAA
The DNA here is from genome assembly GCA_963819915.1 of uncultured Alphaproteobacteria bacterium. GTDB lineage: Bacteria > Pseudomonadota > Alphaproteobacteria > Rhizobiales > Xanthobacteraceae > Pseudolabrys. Next base: position 184,731 of record CAWFXX010000010.1, on the reverse strand, counting down.
CAAGACGCTCAACGAAAGTCTCGCCGACGAGACGGTGCGCAAGCGCCTGGAAACGGCCGGCGTCATCGTCAAGGCGTCGACGCCGCAGGCCTTCGGCGAGTTCATGGCGAGCGAATACAAGCGCTGGGATGCGGTGCGCGAAGCCGCCAGCATCGAGAAGCAGTAGCCGGTAGTCTCGCAAGCCGCTGACAACTTGCTCGGCGCTCGTCCCGGCGACCCCGCTTAGTGCGGCAGTGCTCGAACGATGGCCGCAGATCCGGCACCTCATGGTTCGAGACGCGCCGCTGCGCGGCGCTCCTCACCTAGGTCGCGACGAACAGTGAGCCACTTCGACTTTAGCCGCGCGTCACCGGAATCGGCCGGCCTTCCGCGATCGAGCGGATGACGGCCTCGAAGGCGCCGGCGACGTCGAGCATGTCGTCGGTCGAAACCGGAAACGGCTTGCCGGTCTCGATGGTCTCGCCGAAGGCTTCCAGCAGCACGCCCAGCGAGTCGACCGCCGGATAGACCTGCGTCACCGGTTGCTCGCCGACCTTGGCGACGGTCAGCGTCGTTTCCTCGCGCGCCTCCGCCCAGCCTTTGGTGCCGAACACCATGATGCGCCAGTACATCGGCGCGGCGCGCACGGTCGCCATGGTGCCGGTGGCGCCGCTTTCGAATTTGAACAGCGCCGCGGCGGCGTCGCGCGGGTCGGGCGGCGCCTTCGGCGCGAACAGCCGTCCGCCGGCGGCCGCGATCGGGCCGGCGAGATTGACGAAGGCATCGATGACGTGAAGGCCGGCGCCGGTCATGCCGCCGCCGGGGGATTCGCGCGGGTCGTCGCGCCAGCCGCCTTTCACGCGCGTCGAATGCTCGTTGGTGAAATTGCCCTCGATATGCATCACGTCGCCGATGGTGCCGTCGGCCACCACGCGCTTGAGCTCGCGCATCGAGGAAAAGCAGCGCTTGTTGTTGCCGAGCGCGAAGGGCACGCCGGCCTTTTGCGTGGCGGCGACGGCGCGCGCGGCCTCGGCGCGCGTGAGCGCCAGCGGCTTTTCGCTCCAGACCGGCTTGCCGGCCGCCGCCACCGCGGAAATCTGCTGGACGTGCAGCGAATGCGGCGTTGCCAGGAACACCGCCTGCACGCGCGGATCGGCGATCGCTTCATCGAAATCGGTCGAGAGCTCGAAGCCTTTCGCCTTGGCGAAATCGGCGACCAGCTCGGGCTCCTTGCTCACCCCGCGGATGAAATGCAGGCGCTTGCTCTTGCCCTGCACGGATTCGACGATGTTCTTGCCCCAGCGTCCGAGGCCGATCACGGCGGCATTGATCATGGTTGGCTTGGACGGACGGTCAGGCGGCTAAGAAAAAATATGTCATAGTTCATTCTAGACGGGCGCAGGCGCGAACGGCAATCGGGAAAGGAAACGGCGATGGACGAGAAAGAGCTTCACGAGCGCGGCCTGAAGCTGCGCGTCGAGATGTTCGGCCGCGAGGCGGTCGAGAAGCGCATGAATGCGTTCGGCGATTTCGGCAAGCCGCTGCAGCACATCATCAACGCTTATGCATACGGCGATGTGTGGCAACGCTCGGCTTTGCCGCCGGCGACGAAATCGCTGGCAATGGTGGCAATGATGGCGGCGGCCGGCCATCCCAACGAGTTGCGCGTGCATCTCAAGGGCGCGCTCAAGAACGGCTGCACGCCCGAGCAGATCCAGGAAGTGCTGCTGCTGCTCACGTTGTATTGCGGCATTCCGGCTGCCAACGAGGCGCACACGATCGCGGCGGAGGTGTTGCGTGAGGCCCATTCGTCATCACCGGGCTTGTCCCGGTGATCTCGCTTAGACGGGCACTGTGCTCTCCTAAGCGGGATGGCCGGGACAAGCCCGGCCATGACGAGGTGAAAGGCATCGCGTCCTAGTTACGCAGCTCACGGCGGCGGTTCGGTCAGCAAATTCGGCATCGGGCGGCCGCGCATGTCGTAGACGCGGGCATAGTCGACGCCCTCGCGCGTGATCTCCACCAGCACCGGCGCCGTCAGGTCGCGGCAATAAAACGTGCCGAGCCTCATCGCGAAATCCGCGCGCTTGCGGTCCCACGTGGTCTCGAAGTCGGGCCCGAGCGCCACTTCGGCCGGCGGCTGCGGGCCGCAGATCTCGACGGTCCAGCGCCGGCCGCGCGGCGGCTTGAGATGCATGGCGTCGAGCTTCACGCGCAGGGCCGCGCCGGCCTGTTTGAAGGCAAGCCCCCAGTAATCGAGCATGTAATTGTCGTGCGCCATGCGCACGCCGCCGGAGGCCCAGTTGAAGGCGGTGTATTGATAAGGATGCAGCCGCACCATGTCGCTCACCGGCAGCGCAACGCCAGCGACGAGCGCGGCCGCAAGCGCCGCGCGCGCCGGGATGGCGCGCGCTTGCGCGAACAGCCAGGCGCCGGCGAGGCCGCCGAGCACGGCAAAGGGCGGCACCACGAACACGAAATGGCGCAGTCCGTTGTAGAGGGCAGGGTGCGCCAGCATCGCCAGTCCCACCGGAAAAAATGCGGCGAGCACCACGAACAGCAAATTCGCGCGGCGCGGCAGCGGCAAATTGGGCCGCGCGGCGGCCACCAGCGCGCCGATGGCGCCGGCAAGGCCGAGCGCGATCATGATTTCCGGCAGCTTGAGCACGAACAGCTGCGGCAGATAGCGCACCGGCATGGCGGTGACGGCGATCAAATGGCCGGCGAACAATTCGCGCCATGGTTTCTCGAAGAACGTGTCGAAATATTCGGCGGCGTGCAGCGGATTGAGCGGCGACACGATCGACCACGGCCACAACAGTCCCATGATCAGGTAGCCGAGCGCCAGCGCCGGCAGCAGGCACCAGATGAATTCGCCGAGCCGCGCCGCGGCTTTCCGTACGCCGGATCGCGCGCGCTTCGGCAAACACGATGACCAGCAGCGCAACAAGCGCAACGGGCGCAGCAATCCCCGCCAGGATGCGCGAGCCGAAGGCCAGGCCGAGGCCAACGCCGGCAAGCGCAACCGTGCGCACGCCGGGTTTCGGATACTCTTCGAACGCGCGCACCAGGCCGAGCAGCAGCACCGCCATCGCGGCGGCGAAGGGCGCGTCCTTCGCGTTCATGAACATGTGGCCGTAATAGAGCGGGCAGGCCGCGAGCAGCACCAGCGCCACCAGACCAGCCACCGGTCCACCAAGCCGGCGGCCGATACGCCAGGTCGCGATCAGGCCGATGATGCCGATGGCCGCGCCGACCAGCCGCCGCGTTTCGAACAGTCCGAACGGCAGCACCTTGGCGGCAAGCGCGGCCGCCATGTCGAAGCCGCCGCCATATTTGTAGAGATTGACGAACGACAGCGCGCGGTCGTCGCTAAAGCCCGAGCCGTAAAGCTTGAGCAGCAGCTCGCCGTATTGCGAGTGGGTGTAGTCGTCCCAGCCGAGGCCGTAATCGCGGAACGTCAGCGCCGCGATGATCGCGACGATCACGAGCACACATACGGCAAGTCGGTCGGCAGCGCTCACTGCCGGCCGACTTGGCGATGCGGTTGCCGCCTTTTTGGTCTTTCTGGCGATGTCTACTTGCTCGCCGCGTTGAACATGGCCTCGACGTGCTCCCAGTTCACCAGGTGATCGAGGAACGCCTTGAGATAATCAGGCCGGCGGTTGCGGTAGTCGATGTAATAGGAGTGTTCCCACACATCGCAGCCGAGGATCGGCGTGGCGCCGTGCACCAGCGGATTTTCGCCGTTCGGCGTCTTGCTGATGCTCAGCTTGCCGTCCTTGACCGCGATCCAGGCCCAGCCGGACCCGAATTGCGTGACGCCGGCTTGCGCGAAGTCTTCCTTCATCTTGGCGACGCCGCCGAGATCGCTGTCGATCTTGGCTTTCAGCTTGGCGGGAATCTTGTCGCCGCCGCCATTCGGTTTCATCCACTGCCAGAAATGCGTGTGGTTGTAATGCTGGCCGGCATTGTTGAAGAGGCCGGCGTTTTTTCCGAAAGAGCCCTTCACCACTTCCTCGAGCGACTTGCCTTCCAGCCCGCTGCCTTCCAGAAGCTTGTTGCCGTTGTCGACATAGGCCTTGTGATGCTTGTCGTGATGATACTCGAGCGTTTCGCGCGACATGTAAGGCGCGAGCGCATCGTGGGAATACGGCAGGTCGGGCAGTTTGAACGTCATTATGTCCTCCTCGGACTTTTATAGGATCAGTGCCGAATAATCGGCCTCGGGATGAAACCGGTTCGTCCCCGGGCGAGTTCCTCAACCAAGCTAATTAGGCGGTGGCGCGGCCGGGGGCAACGGCCAGCTGGCCCACAGTTGGGTGCAGCGCCGGCCCGGTCTAGGGAGCCTCATCTCAGGGCCGACATCGTTCTGTCAGAATGGTGTCACTTTAGCAGTTGCCGCCCGCGTTCGAAAAAGAGAGAATTCGCCATTGCCAGAATAATTTAGCCGGCAAAATACGGCGAAAGTTGCTGGTGGCTGGGGAAGGATTGGAAGGGCATGCCGGTTTTCTTGTTGGGTATCGGTGTTTTCGCCGTTGCCGCGGGTCTCGCGATGGTTGGATTTGGCATTCCGATCAACGAGTTCAGCTTCGGAAATACCCTCATTAATGCCGGCACCACCGCCGCGGTTGGCGGCCTGATCATCATCGCGGTCGGTATCGCCGTGCGGCAGCTGCGATTGATTGCCGGAATGCTGGCCGATGGCGCGCATTTGCGCCTGGCGCTGCCGGCGGACGACGTTGAGCCCGGCGCGGCCGTGCGCAATGCGCCCGCTGTAGCGCCTGCATCGGCTCTCGGCCGCCCCGCCTACCCGCAAAGGCCGATGGCCGACCCCTTTGCCGATGAGCCGGAGCCCGCGCCGATGACGCCGGCCGGCGGGCGCGCGGAGCAATCCTATGCGCCGTCGCTGCGCAATCCGGATGAGGGATCGCTGACGGACGATGATGATATTTCGCTGTCGCCCCGCCATCCGCAGCCCGCTCCGGCGCCTGCCGCGATGCCGCCCGGCTCGCTTGACCGGACGTCGGATTCGTTTGACTGGCGGGTGCCGCCGCAGCCGCCAGGGGCCCAAGTGCTTCAGGCGCGCCGGCCGCGCCGCCGCGGCCGCAGCCGGCCAATTTCGACGCCACGCCGGCTGCGCCGCTGCGGCAGCAGCCGGCTAATTTCGACGCCATGTGGCCGGCCGAAGGAAAGCCCGCCAAAGGCCCGGCATCCGGTCCGGCTGCCGCCGCTCCGAAGCCTGAGCCGAAGGTGGATGCCATCGCCGCCGGGCGCGCGGAACCGCCGCGCACGGTCGCGATCCTCAAGTCCGGCGTCGTCGACGGGATGGGCTATACGCTCTATGTCGACGGTTCGATCGAGGCCGAGTTGCCGCAAGGCACCCTGCGGTTTGCCTCGATCAATGAGCTGCGCAGCCATCTCGAAAAGAATTCATAGCGCGCGCGGCAGATCATCGCGGGCCATTCGTCCGGTTGATCTTGATCCCTATTAGGCTTTGCTGATGACGCGCCGTATAAGTCGCATTTGACCAATAATTGTCGCGGTAGACTGCTATCTTTTTCTTGCAGCCTCTGAAGGCCGATAGTAGTTTTAAATATAGGCGCTGAACCGATAGTCGGCGCGCAAGAATTGGTGCAAGAAATCACGCAAGAAATAGCGCAAGAAGCAGGGCAGGCAAAAATAACGCGAGCCAAAAAATAACGCGAACAATGAGGACCGAGCAGGCGGGGGCGAGGCTCGACATCGTCGGAACGGCCGTAACGAAGGTCTGTTTCTGAAAAGAGCTCAAAAAGTGCGCGCGACGGCATCCGTGTCGAACGCGCGACATCAACGGGGCAGCGCACAGGACGACGTCAATGAGCGACACGAACAGCAATGGAAATTTCATCGAACTGACCGCGGAAATCGTCTCCGCCTATGTCAGCAACAACACGGTGCCGGCCGGCGAGATCTCGAATCTCATCAGCCAGGTGCATGCCGCGCTCAGCCGCGTGTCGGGCAAGCCGGCGGAGGGTTCGTCCGAGCCGCTGAGGCCGGCGATCTCCGTGAAGAAGTCGATCACGCCGGAGCACATCGTCTGTTTGGAGGATGGAAAGAAGTTCAAGTCGCTCAAGCGGCACCTGCGCACGCAGTACAACATGACGCCGGAGCAGTATCGCGAGAAATGGGGCCTGAGCAGCGACTATCCGATGGTCGCGCCGAATTACGCGGCCGCGCGCTCGCAATTGGCCAAGCAGATGGGTCTGGGCCAGCAACGGCGGCGAAGAGCGAAGTGACGGCCGAAGGCCGTCATGCACCGCGCTCGTCGCCGGTGCATCTCGCTTAGGGACGCAGTGCCTTCCTAAGCGAGATGGCCCGCGCAACCGGGACCGGCCATGACGTTGAGGGTGTGTGCCTCGGCACGCACGCCTTCCTCTGCATCATGCCCGCGCAAAGCCCGTCCCGGATCCAATGTCATTGCGCGCACTGTGTCATCACCGGCTCGTCGCGGTGATCTCGCTTAGGGACGCAGTGCCTTCCTAAGCGAGATGGCCGGGACATAGGCGTGCGAAAGCGCGTCTGAACGGCTATGCCCGGCCATGACGTTGAGGGAGTGTGCCCCGGCACGCACGCCTTCCTCTGCATCATGCCCGCGCAAAGCCGTCCCGGATCCAATGTCATTGCGCGCACTGTGTCATCACCGCGCTCGTCGCGGTGATCTCGCTTAGGGACGCAGTGCCTTCCTAAGCGAGATGGCCGGGACATAGGCGTGCGAAAGCACGCCGTCCTTCGGACGGCTATGCCCGGCCATGACGTTGAGGGTGTGGCGTTGCGCTACCTCACAGTTCCGTCTCGTCTCCGCGTAGCTCGTGTCCGGCTTCGCCGGTCATCGAGCACCGGGTCCAGCCGGGATCCAGCGCTAAATCGCGATCCGGCCGTAGAGTTTGGCTCCTGGGTCCCCGCTTTGCGCGGGGACGAACCGATGATGGGTCGGAGCACCAAGCGCCGGCCATGACATCGCGTGGATAGTCTCGCCTCGCGTCTCATCACAAACATGTGCGGAAAATATTCCTTGCTCGTCGGCGGCACGGTGGTATAGGTACTTATTCCGCAACAGGAACGACGCCGATGAATGGAAATCCAAGTCATCGTTCGATCTCAATGTCGTGCTCACGACCACCGGGGCCGCGCATGAGCGTTCCCGGACGCAAGACCACTCCGCGCCGTGCCGCAACCGCCCAAGGCCGAGATCGGATTGTTTCGCGCGCGCCACCTGGCCTTGGCGGAGCGCGAGATCGTCTCCGAGTTCGGACGCGCGACCGTCACTGTCGATGACGCCGAAAGCCCGCTGGCCTGGCTCGCGCGCCGGCGCGGGCGCGATGGCCGCGCCCTGATCGAGCCGCATCAGCTGCAGGCCGGCGAGCGCCTGCGCGCCGATTTCACGCGCGCGCATCTGATGCCGCGCACCACCGCCAGCTGGTCGAGCCCGATTTCGTCCGGCCGCCGTGGCGGCGAACGTGCCGCGGCCGCGACCGACGCGATGGTCGCCGCGCGCCAGCGCGTGCATCTTGCGCTCAACTCCGTCGGGCCGGAATTCGCCGGGCTGTTGATCGACATCTGTTGCTTCCTCAAGGGCCTCGCCGACATCGAGCGCGAGCGGGCCTGGCCGGCGCGCTCGGGCAAGGTCGTGCTGCTGCTCGCGCTCGACCGCCTCGCCCGGCATTACGGCTATGCCGCGCAGACGCGCGGCGCAAAGCGCGCGCCCGTGCGCACGTGGCTGGCGGAGGATGCGGTGTTTGGTGTGGAGTGTGTGTGACGGAGTGAGCTAGCAACAAACTCCGTTCGTCCCCGTGCAAACGGGGACCCAGAGCCAAAATCTCAGTGTCGGAAATTGCCGCTCTGGGTCCCCGCTTTCGCGGGGACGAACGGAGAAAATGGCGAGCGCCTCTCCGCGGTCATCACCGGGCTTGTCCCGGTGATCTCGCTTAGGGAGGCACTGCGTTTCTAAAGTCATCACCGCACTTGTCCCGGTGATCTCGATTAGGGAGGCAGTGCCCTCCTAAGCGGGGTGCCCGCGACAAGCGCGGGCATGACACTGCGGAGTGTGGCGAGCGATGAGCCTATCAGGCGACCGCCGCCTGCGCCGCGTTGGCTTCGGCGCGGATGCGCTCGACCATGGCGCGCAGGCCGTTCGAGCGTTGCGGCGTGAGGTTCTCGCGCAGGCCGATACGGTCGAACAACGCGATCGCGTCGGTGGCGATGATGTCGCGCGCGCTCTTGCCGGAATAAAGCGCAAACAAGATGGCGATCAGCCCGCGCACGATATGCGCGTCGCTGTCGCCCTCGAAGGTCAGGATCGGCCCGGCGGAGCCGTTGGATTTTCCTTGCGGATCTTTCTTGGGATGTTCCTTGGGATTTATCTTGCGGCTTGACGTGCGTAACCAGCCAGACCTGGCTGGCGCAGCCCTGCACCTTGTTGGCATCGATGTGCGCGCTTTCCGGCAACGGCGCGAGCATGCGCCCGAGCTCGATGACGTAGCGGTAGCGGTCATCCCACTCCTCGAGCAGCGCGAAGTTCTCAACGATCTCGTCGATGGTCGTCATGCGCGTATATATAGTGTGGTCGGGGCTGGGCGACAAATTCGGGATGCATCGAGCCTCTCAGTTGTCATCACCGGGCAACCGGGTCCGCGCCCGGGTGCGCGAAGCGCGGCCCGATGACAGGCTGCGCCGGCCCGGCTGTAAACTTGTCCGGTGATCTCGCTTAGGGGCGCTGTGCCTTCGTAAGCGAGATGGCCGGAACAAGTCCGGCCATGACATGCTGTGCTCGGCTCGAATGGAAGAAGGTGTTCACGCCGCCGGATTGGCGCGCGCGTCGCGGCGCGGCGGCAGCGGCACCGGGGCGTGCCAGGCGGGCGCCAGATCGGTCGGGGTCAAGGTGCCCGTATGTCCCAAGCTGCCCGTCGTGCCCGAAACGCTTGCGTTGCCTTCCCGGCCACCGATGCCGGAATTGCTTTGTTGTCGGCCTTGCCGTCAGCTTTGCTGTCGGCCTTCTCGGCCGATGCCGATTTCTCGCGCAGTTTGCTGATGAAATCATAGAGCGTGCGCGCGCCGGCTTCGGCCTTGTGGCCGAGCGCAACGGCGACCTTGCCGCCGGCTTCGCAGGCATCGGGCTGCCGTTCGCAGAACCCGCGCACGTCGGTCACGGCGGCGCTCGCCAGCGTGACCGCTTGCGAGGCGTCGATCTGGGCTTCGGGCGTGTTCGATTTGCCGCCGCTCGAGAGCAGCACGCAGACAACGCCCAGCCAGAACGCCATACGCAGAAGAAAGAACATGACCCTCACCCGCAGCAAATCCCCGCGGCTTTTTCGCCGCCTTTGAGACAAACCGTAACAGACAGGCCTGAAGCTGTTGTTCGAAATGCCGGGAGGTTTTTGGGTAAATTGAACAAATTTGATGAAAAGTTTAATGATCGCTATCCGAGTGCCGACCGTCCGCCCAAAGCCCTCGGCGCTCATGGCCCGCGCTTGTCGCGGGCACCCCGCTTAGGGGGGCACTGTGCTCTCCTAAACGAGATGGCCGGAACAAGTCCGGCCATGACGATTAAGAGCGCAGTGCCCCTACGCTGTCATCACCGGGCTTGTCCCGGTGATCTCGCTTAGGAAAGCAGTGCCTCACTAAGCGAGATGGCCGGGACAGGTCCGGCCATGACGTTGAGGGGTTTGGCGAACGGAAGAAGAGAACCGCATCGCGCTGCGGTGTCTCACCCAAGACGTTACCCTCATGGTTACCACATCGGTAACAAAGGCCGCCGCGCGGCGGCTCGAGCATTGGCCCCCACGCCGCGGCAACTGAAATTTCACCATGACCGGCAAATGGCGGCGGGAACAGCCGCGAAGCGCTGTTGCAACGGCCGTTCCGGCGTTGCGCGACGCCAGCCTTAGCTTTCGCTTAAGCGGCTCTGCCATAAGGTCCACGACGCAATAGGGGCGCGTCTGTTTTGTCCGGACGTGAGTGACAGGGACGGTGAGTTTTCTCACGCCAGTTTGGAATTATGTCGACGCCCTGGTCCACCCATCGGCCCGGCAGGATGCGTTGACGGCCGCGCGCCATCGCGCCTTCATCGCGCCGCGCCTGCTCGGCAGTTTCGCCGCGCTCGCGAGCTTCCCCATATACATTGTGCTACGCGGCGTGCCGGGCGCGCTCGAGGTCGGCGTCTTCGCCTGGCTGGTGGCGCCGATTTTGATCGTCACTTATCTGTCGCGCACCGGCCGCTACGACAACGCGCACATTCTCTCCTCGCTGTCGCTCACGATTCTCGCCGGCACGCTGGCGCTGTTCACCGGCGGCATCGGCTCGTTCGCCGCGGTCTGGCTGGTGGTGGTGCCGCTGGAAGCCGCGCTCTCCGCCTCGCGCCGCGTGATCGTGCTGGCGTCGCTGTTCACGCTGACTGCGGCTTCGATTTTGCTCGCGCTCGGGTTTGCCGGCTGGCTGCCCGTGTCCACTGGCGTCCGGCCAAATCACACATCCTCGCCGCGCTCGGCATTATCCCGGCGGCGCTTTATGCCACCGGTCTTGCGCTCGGCGCTGAGCAGCTCACGCGCGCCAGTTTCTGGATGCTGCACGCCGAGGAAGACCGCTACCGGCTGCTCGCCCGCAACATGACCGATGTCATCGTGCGCCATGGCCGCAACGGCGCTGTGCTGTTTGTCTCGCCGGCGGCCGAGGCGCTGCTCGGCGTTCCGCTGAACGAGCTGTTGCGCAACGGCCTGTTCGACCGCGTGCATGTCGCCGACCGCCCGGCCTATCTCGCCGCGCTGGCCGATGCCGCGACGCTGAACGAAGAGCGCGCGCTCGAATTCCGCATCCGCCGCGAGCCCGACGCGCAGCATGCCGGTCGCTTCATCTGGGCCGAGATGCGCTGCCGCCCGCTGCATTATGGCGACGGCGAAGAGAAAGCCTGCCGAGCGTGAGGTGGTCGCGGTGCTGCGCGATGTGAGCGACCGCAAGGCGCAGGAGCTGACCATCGAAGCCGCGCGCGCCGAGACCGAGCGCGCCAGCGCCGCCAAGAGCCGTTTCATCGCCACCATGAGCCACGAGCTGCGCACGCCGCTCAATGCCATCATCGGCTTCTCCGACATGCTCACCAACGAGACGATCGAGCTCGATGCCGCGCGCCGCCTCGACTATGCGCGGCTCGTCAATGAGTCCGGCCGCCATCTGCTGGCGGTGGTGAACGGCATCCTCGACGTGTCGAAGATGGAGACCGGCAATTTCGAGATCACGCCCGAGCCCTTCGCGCCGGCCGCGGCCATCGAAAGCTGCACGGACCTGCTGGCGCTCAAGGCGCGCGACTCCGGCATTGAGCTCAAGCTGCGTCTCGCGCGCGATCTGCCCGATGTTGCGGCCGACCGCCGCGCCTTCAACCAGATCCTGATCAACCTTCTGTCCAACGCCATCAAGTTCACCCCGCGCGGCGGCGCCGTCACCGTGAGCGCGCGGTGCGACGGCCCGGATTTCGCGGTCACCGTCGAGGACAATGGCTGTGGCATCGGCGAGGCCGATCTGCCGCGCCTGGGCGAAGCCTTCTTCCAGGCCGACGCCTCCTATGACCGCCGCCAGGACGGGTCCGGTCTCGGCCTGTCGATCGTCAAGGGCCTCGTCGGCCTGCACGGCGGCGACGTCGACATCCGCAGCCGGCTCGGCGAAGGAACGCGCGTCACCGTGCGCCTGCCGATCGAGGGCGATCGTCCGCGCGCCGCCAATCCGATCAAGCTGGTGGCCGAACGGCCCCGCGAAATTCCAGTCGTAGCCAATTATCAGGTGAAGAAAAGTGCCTAGGCGATCCTCCAGAAGGGAAACCACGCTCGAAACCGCCGGCCGCTTTGCGGCCGTGATCGGCGAGCATCCGCGCGAATTCGTTGCGCTGTTGATGGCGACGGTCGCGACCTTCACGATTTTCGTCAACGCGCTGTTCCTGCAGAAGGGACCGCATCCGGCGCCGATCTTTGCGGCGCGGCCGATGCTGGCGCGCGAGGAAGCGGCGATCCCGCCGCGCATCCAGGGCGTGCAGCCCAATGCCGCGGTCGAGACCTCGGCTTTGGCGCGCACGCAGATGATCGCCAGCATCCAGCGCGAATTGACGCGCAAGGGTTTCTACGACGGTCCGGCGGACGGCATCTGGGGCTCGAAGACCGACATCGCGGTGCGCGATTTCGCGCAGGCCGCGGGCATCAAGGTCAATCCGGAAGCGAGCGACACGTTGCTGCGCGCGATCATGGCGTCGAACGCGAAGGCGGCGGCCAACACGGCAGCGGAGACGGCGCCGGCGGATCCGATCGCCAAATTGATCGCGCCGTCGAAGCGCGTGACGGCGGTGCAGCGCGCGCTCGCCGATTTCGGCTACGGGCAGATCAAGCCGAGCGGCCAGTTCGATCCGGCGACCAAGGTTGCGATCGAGAAGTTCGAGCGCGAGAAGAAGCTGCCGATCGACGGGCAGATCTCCGACCGGCTGGTGCGCGAACTCGCCGCGATGACGGGCCGGCCGTTGGAATAGGTCACCGGGCTCGTCCCGGTGATCCCGCTTAGGGACGCAGTGCCTCTACGCCGTCATCACCGGGCAACCGGGACCGGCCGCTGGCCGGCCCGGCCGTAAACTTGTCCCGGTGATCCCGCTTAGATGGGCACCGCATTGCCTCACTAAGCGAGATGGCCGGGACGAGCCCGGCCATGACGCTGAATGGATTGGTGCGTTTGCAATTTATTGCTCTGGATCCCCGCTTGCGCGGGGACGAACGGAGAGGGGTGCACGCGCGTGCCCCATACTCAGTGTCATGCCCGCCAACGGGCCCGCGCGAACGGGTCCGCGCCAACGGGTCCGCGCGAAGCGCGGCCCGATGACAAGCTCCGCGCGGCCCGGCTGTAAACTTGTCCCGGTGATCCCGCTTAAAGAACGCAGTGCCTCTCAGTTGTCATCACCGCGCAACCGGGACCGGCCGCTGGCCGGCCCGGTCGTAAACTTGTCCCGGTGATCCCGCTCAGGGACGCAGTGCCTCTCCGCTGTCATCACCGGGCTCGTCCCGGTGATCTCGCTTAGGGACGCAGTGCCTCTCAGTTGTCATCACCGCGCAACCGGGACCGGCCGCTGCCGGCCCGGTCGTAAACTTGTCCCGGTGATCCCGCTTAGACGGGCACCGCATTGCCTCACTAAGCGAGATGGCCGGGACGAGCCCGGCCATGACGCTGAATGGATTGGTGCGTTTGCAATTTATTGCTCTGGATCCCCGCTTGCGCGGGGACGAACGGAGTGGGGTGCACGCGCGTGCCCCATACTCAGTGTCATGCCCGCGAAAGCGGGCATCCAGTAATCACCGCGCAGGCTGCGGAGTACTGGGTCCCCGCCTCCGCGGGGACGACATTGCGGAGTACTGGATCCCCGCTTGCGCGGGGACGACGTTAGAGAGTGGCGCGCTTTTGGTATCCACCCGCTACGCGACGGGCGCACGCAATCCTGCTACCACCACCCCATGCGATTGAAGTCCGGTATCTGGGTGGCGGCCTATGTGCGCCGTTGCAACGTCGAGGGTCTCTTTGCAGCGGTACGCCGGCGCGGCGCCGAAGAGGCCGGCGCCATCTTCATCAAGATCAACCGGCTCGACGGCACCGGCACTCTTTTTGGCCCGGCGCCGCAATCCGCCTTCGATGATGCGCAGCCGACCGACCGCATTTTTTCCGCGGTGGTTGGCGGCGCAGACGCCGGCGGCGGATGCCGACATCGAGGCGCGGCTGGTGAAGGAAATCCGCTTCGACCCGGATGTGTGGATTGTCGAGGTCGAGGACCGCGCAGGGCGGAGTTTCATTGACGGGGTGGTGAAGTGACGCGCGAAGCGCGTCATGAGCGGGCATAACCGTCCGAAGGACGACGTGCTTTCGCACCGCCTATGTCCCGGTGATCCCGCTTAGGGACGCAGTGCCTCACTAAGCGAGATGGCCGGGACGAGCCCGGCCATGACAACAGAGTATATGGCAGCTCGCGTACTGCTCGCACCACCGTCGTCCCCGCGAAGGCGGGGACCCAGTACTCCGCAGCCTACGCGGTGATTACTGATGCCCCGCCTTCGCGGGGCATGACAGTTGAGAGGTTACGCCTTCCACTTCGAAGGTGGTCGCGCCGGCCGTGCAGCCGGCTCGGCACGCGCCGGCGTCCGCGTCGCCGTCTCGCGCGCGCTGCGGCGCTCGTCGTTCCAGTAGACCGGTTCATAGGGTGAATTTTGGGATGAACCCTGCACACCGTCCCGTTCGTCCCCGCGAAAGCGGGGACCCAGGGGCCGCACGCTCGGAGTTTGTTTCTCTGGGTCCCCGCTTTCGCGGGGACGAACGGATGTTGTAACGCCGACATCCGACGTCGGCCCGCGGGGACGAGCGGATGATGATGGGGCCTGCGTTCCAACGGAGGACGGAGCCGCCGTCACACCACGCCTTTGCGCCGCGGTCGCGCGCCAGATCGTCAGCATGCGGTGCACGGCCGCCGCGTTGAGGTCGTCGAACAACGCCGAGAGCTCGAACACCCGCGCGACCGATTGCCCGATCACCGGGTTGAGACACAACAATATGCGTTGCAGCATGTCGGCGCTCATGCCGAGCGCCTTGCCGGCCACCACCAGCGGCTCGCCGAACGGATCGCGCGTGATGCGCGTCGCAAGCTCGCGGGAAACGCCGAGCGCGCGCTCGAGCACGCGGGCGAATTCGCCGGCGTTGCGCGCAAGCGCCGCCTTTTCCAGCCGGCGGATGAGCTCGCTCGCCGCCGGCATCGGGCGCAGGCTGGCGGCGTCGGCCGCGACATCGAGATTGGTGAGGATCAGCCGCCGCTCGTCGGTATTGGCGTCGAAGAACAACTCGATCAGGTCGTCGCTGTCGGGGTCGCCGCGCGCGCGCTGGCCAGAGGCAGGCTTGCGAGCTTGCGCAGGACGATCTCCGGCGCGCCCGCATAGGCCGACAGCGTGGCGGTGACGGTGCCGCGGGTGAGCGGGTCGACCGCGTCGATCAAGCCGAGCGCCAGCTCGACATACTGGGCTTCTTCGTCGGGGCTGTGGCTGGGCTTCTGGACGTACAAGTCCGTGAGGACGCGCAGCAAAGTCGGGCGGATTTCAACGCCATCCCGGCACGCCAGGTCGACCAGGCTGTCCAAAGGCTCCAACTTGGGAGACGACGCGGGAAGCTTCACCATCACACAAAACGCCACACTACCAACGGGATTGCGTCACATTAGTCGGGGCGCGTTAGCGAACCGTTAACCTTGCACATCCTTTAATTGGCGAAGGCGCCGATCCGGCGGCCTCGAGGAGGTCGAGCACCGGGACGGCAGGGGGTTTGCAATGGGTGAAGTCATCCGGTTTCCCGACGAGGTGAGCCCGCGCGGCGGCAAATATGTCGACGCGAATACCGAGCCTGCGACCGTGATCATCCTTCCGGTGATCCGCATCGACCGTGGGCCCGATGGCACGAACGGGCTTGAACCTGACACTGGCAACAATCCGGGGCGCCGCCGCCGCCGCCGGCTCGCGCGCTGATCGATCGCGCGAAGATCTGCCGAAGATCTGCCAAAGACCGAAACCTCCGATGAAAAATCTGCCGCCGCCGCTTCGATTCCACGCAAGACGATCGAAGACTTGGCGGCCGCTCTGCGTGTTCGGCGTGGTGGCGCTGCTCGCCGGCTGCGCCAACAGCGATTTCGGCGAGGTCAACCAGACGCTGGTGACCGACGGAATCCACGACTGGCTCGGGCGCGATTCATTGAAGTCGCATCCCATTCCGGCATCGACCTTCGAATACACCGATGACGAGCGCGCGCTGCGCGACAATGCCTATCCGCTGATCCAGCCGCCTTACGACCGCCAGCAATGGAATCAGGTGGCCGGCGAATACGGCGTCAAGCGCACGACGCTGACGGACCGCCACAAATTATATGACCGGCTGTTCGAGGAATGCCATCGCTCGTCGGCGGCGCTTTACGCGCGGCTGATCGACGATATCCGCAACGACACCACGCGGCTGTCGCAGTTTTTCGAGACGGCCGGCCGCGTGATCGATATCGACATGAAGCGCGAGAAGAGCCTCGCCTATGTGTCGGACGTCGGCAAATACGACCGGGTCAATGCCGCCCGCCGCGTGCGCGAGAACGCGCATGTGGTGGAGATCGTGCGCTGGAGCCTGGAGGATCGCGTGCTCGCCTATCAATATGTGCTCGAGCGGCTGGTGATCACGACGCCGATGATCGCAGGCGGTCGATGTCGAGCGGCTGCTCAACCAGCTCAAGGCGCAGATCGCGCGGTACAACCAGCTGCCGCCGACCTGGCGAAGAGAGCCGAGTCTGGCGTCCACTAACTGAGGTTTCTGCGGTTGCCCCACATTCCGCCGTCATCACCGGGCTCGTCCCGGTGATCCCGCTTAGGGACGCAGTGCCTTCCTAAGCGAGATGGCCGGAACAAGTCCGGCCATGACAACTGAGGGGCTCGGAGTCCGCGTCACCGTCCCCTTGCAGGCGGCCGCGCGGGCGCGGTCGGTCGCGCAGGCGGGGGCGGAGGCGGCGGCGCCGGCGCCTCGCGGAAGCAGCGCGCGGCGGCGACGGCGCTTTGCGCCGCCGGCATCAGGCCGGGCTCCGGCGCCATGGCGCGGATCGCGATCAGCCCGGTCGTGCGTCGGCGAATCCACGATCAGCCGGTCGGCCGCGGTGATTTCCTCGTCCTCCGGGATCTGGTCGTGCTGCGCCTGCGTCATCAGATCGAGCTCGACCACGCGCCGGCCGGCGGCGCGGTCGTTGATGGCGTAATAGGCAACGTCGAGCCGCGTGTAGAACGACACCGAGGTATAGGCCGGGCTCACCGGCACCGTGAGCTTGAGCGGGCCATCCGAGAGATCGTAGCGGCACACGGCCGTGGCGAAGGCCGGATCCATGAACGGCATCACGGCCTTTTCGGGCGAGGGCAGCGGCAGCGCGACCACGGTGTTCACCGGCGCGATCGGCGTGAGCCGCGCGTAGGCATCCTGCGTCGCCGTGCGCGGCAGGAGGATCACGGTGGCAAGATGCACGATGCCGCCGAGGATCGCGCCGCCGAGGATGAGCAGACAGCCAGCGGATCATTGGAGCGCTCTCATTGTTCCTACTGTCATCACCGGGCTTGTCCCGGTGATCTCGCTTAGGCGGGCACTGTGCGTCTCCGAAGCGCGATGGCCGGGACAAGTTTACGACCGGGTCCGGCCAGCGGCCGGACCCGGTTGCCCGGCCATGACGGCAGAGGGTGTGGTGCGCGGGGTTTTTCAGTTGTCATCACCGGACTTGTTCCGGTGATCTCGCTTAGGGACGCACGGCCTTGCCCTCCTAAGCGGGGTGGCGCGGGACAAGCCCGGCCATGACGATGAGAGTGCTCGACCGCCTCATCTCTCTTCTCCCGGGCAACTCCTGGTCACCACCGCCGGCATCGGGCACTTCGCGGCCGGCCTTGGTCGAGACGCCGACCGCCGTGTCGTAGAGCCGCAAAATCAGCTCGTAGCGCTCGACGCCGCCGGTCGGCAGCCAGTTTCCTGGGTTAGCACGGGGCGCCACCACCACCTCGAAGGTGCCGTCGGCCTTGCGCGCGATTTCCTCGCTGGTGAAGCCGTAGCGGCCGACCGAATTCGCCACCAGCCCGCCGTTCACATTGTACAGCGTCAGCGTCCAGTAGCGCGCCGTCGGCGTGATGCCGGAGAGCACGACGTCGCAGCGCCCGTCGAGCCATCTTGCCGTCGTCGTCGTCGTGCACCGAGAACGACACGCCGTCACCCAGCGCAATCGGCAGCCGCCCCGTGCGCGCGATCGAGGCGCGCGCGTAAGGGTCGGCATCCAGCGTGCCTGTTTTGGGGAAGGCATCCCAGCTGTCGATCGACAGCGCCGCCGAAGGCGGCGCCGCGGCTCAGCGCATAATAAGTCAGGCCGAGGCCGACGAAGGCCGCGACCGCGAGAGCAAACAGCGTTCCGATCAGCAGCCGCACGAATGATCCGCAGAAAAAGGGGGGTGGGTCCGGGTGGGGAGATTACGCTGGCAGTGGCCGGGCTTGTCCCTCCTCTGTCATCACGCGGGCAACCGGGACCGGCCGCTGGCCGGCCCGGTCGTAAACTGGTCCCGGCCACCTCGTTCAGGGACGCAGTGCCTCTCCATTGTCATCACCGGGCAACCGGGACCGGCCGCTGCCGGCCCGGTCGTAAACTTGTCCCGGTCATCTCGATTAGGGACGCATTGCCTCTCCACTGTCATCACCGGGCAACCGGGACCGGCCGCTGGCCGGCCCGGTCGTAAACTTGTCCCGGTGATCCCGCTTAGGGAGGCACGGCCTTGCCCTTCTAAGCGGGATGGCCGGGACAAGCCCGGCCATGACGAATGAGAGTGTGAGCGGCCGGTCCCGGTTGCCCGGCCATGACAGCCGGGAGATTGCGCTGGCCGCTGCCTTCGGCCAATCAGTTCCGTGCTGCCGAAAGCGTGGCCTTCGAGTGACGACGTCAGTGCGGCTTCCTTGCTTTCCTTTTGCCCGAACGTCTCCGCCCTGCTTATCCGCGGGCGGCTCGGGTTGACCACCGGCCCGGTGTTGCTGCTGCTGGTGGCGGGGCCGAGCGCGCGGTTGGCGTCATCCATCAGGCGCTCGACCCGCACCAGCGCATCGGCGCCGCGCTTGGTGAGCAGAGCCGGGCGCGGCGGAATGGCCGGCGCGTCGCTCTTCTTCGGCTTCACTTCCGCGTAAACCTGCGGCTGGCGCACCTGCGGCACGGCCACGCCGGGCAGCTGCTTCAATTCGATGCCTTCATGCGCATAGGCCATGATGTTGTGCCAGGTCATCGCCGGCAGCGAGCCGCCCGTCATGCGGTTGGTCGACTGGTAGTCGTCATTGCCGAACCACACGCCGCACACGAAATTCCCCGTGTAGCCCATGAACCAGGCATCGCGATAAGCGTTGGTCGTGCCGGTCTTGCCGGCGGAGGCGACGCCGTCGAGGCGCGAGCGTTTGCCGGTGCCGTTTTCAACGACGCTGTTCATCATCTTGATCATGTCGGTGGCCACGCCCGTCGGCAGCACCCGCTTCGGCTTCGGCCCGTCGCGGTCGAAGCGCCAGACCAGCTCGCCGGCGCCGGTGCGCACTTCCAGGATTGCGTGCGGCATCACCTTCATGCCGAGATTGGGGAAGGTGGCATAGGCGCCGGTGTGATCGAGCACGGTGACTTCGTCGGCGCCGATCGGCAGCGACGGCGTATCCGGCAGCGGCGTGCGGATGCCCATGTCATGCGCGGTCTTCACGATCATGGCGCGGCCGATCTTGGCATTGCCTTTGCCGATCGCGATCGACAGTTTCACAGCAATCGTATTGACCGAATGCGTGAGCGCCGCAATGAGCGGCATCGAGCCGGAATAGCCGTTGCCGTAATTATGCGGGCACCAGTTGCCGATGCACACCGGCCCGTCCACCACGATGGTGCTCGGCTTGAAGCCGTTTTCCAGCGCGGTGGCGTAGACATAAGGCTTGAACGATGAGCCCGGCTGGCGCATCGCGTCGGTCGCGCGGTTGAACTGGCTGGCGCCGTAATCGCGGCCGCCGACCATCGCGCGCACCGAGCCGTCGACATCCATCAGCACGGCGGCGGCCTGCTTGGCATGATATTCCTGGCCGTATTGCCGCAGCGAGCTTTCCACCGCGGCATCGGCATTGTTCTGCAGCCCGGTGTCGAGCGCGGTGCGCACCACGAACACGCGTTCCGTCATCGATTTCGGGAAGGTGTCGACCAGCTTCTTCATCTCGTCGAAGGCCCAGTCGAGATAATAATTGGCGGCGCGGTCGTCGCGGCGATCAACTGGAGTCGCCGGGTGGCGGCGGGCGCCGAACACCTGGCCTTCCGTCATCATGTTGGCTTCGACCAGGTTATCGAGCACGACGTTGGCGCGCGCGCGCGCGGCCGGCAGATTGATGTGCGGCGCGAACTTGGTCGGCGCCTTGAACAGGCCGGCGAGCATCGCGGCTTCCGACAGGTTCACGTCGCGCGCCGACTTGTTGAAGTAATATTGCGCGGCCGCATCGACGCCGAAGGCGCCGCCGCCCATATAGGCGCGGTCGAGATACAGCTTGAGGATTTCGTTCTTGGTCAGGCGCGCTTCCAGCCACATCGCCAGGAAGGCTTCCTTGACCTTGCGCTCGATCGTGCGCTCGTTGGACAAAAACAGGTTCTTGGCGAGCTGCTGGGTGATGGTGGAGCCGCCCTGCACGACGCCGCCGGCGCGCGTGTTGGCAACGAGCGCGCGCGCGGTGCCGGCGAGATCGACGCCGAAATGCTCGTAGAAGCGCCTGTCTTCGGTGGAGAGCACCGCCTTGATCAGGTGATCGGGAAACTGGTCGAGCGGGATCGAGTCATTATGCCGGATGCCGCGCGAGCCGACCTCGTTGCCGTAGCGATCGAGGAAGGTCACCGCCAGCTCGGATTTCTTCAGCCAGTCGTCGTCCGATGTTTCGCGGAAGGCGGGCACCGCCAGCGCCAGCAGCACCACGATGCCGACGGTGCCGAGCGTGGCGCCTTCGGAGACCAGCTCATTGAGCCCGCGCCGCCAGCCGGAGACGTGGAAGCGGTCCATGAACGTCGAGAAGCGCTCATAATATTCGCGCACGCCCGAGAAGCTGCGGAAAATGCTGAAATCCACCCACGCGTCGAGGGCGAGCAGGAACCGCTGGATCCTGGCTTTCCAGTGATCGGGGAGTGGGTTGCGCAAGGTTTAAGCCGCTCGTGAGGTGCCGCCCGGCTTACCCGCCGGACAGGACTGTTCTAGCCGATCGGGCAACCCGCGGCCAATGCCGCGGTTCCGGGCCGATTCCGGCAAGGTGAACGGAAATTAGGGGGAAAAAGGGGCGGTTCCACAGGGTGTGGAACACCGTGCCGATCCCTCACACTGTCATGACCGGGCTTGTCCCGGGCGATCCCGCAATGATGGAACCCGCGCCATCCTAACGGGATGCCGGGACAATCCCGGCATGACGTAGCTCGCCCCAGCTACAAGGCCCTTCGAGGATTCCCGCCATGCCCGATCCGCAACTCCCATTCTGGCGCCGCAAGGCGATGTCAGAAATGACGCGCGCCGAATGGGAAAGCCTGTGCGACGGCTGCGGCCGCTGCTGCCTCAACAAGCTGATCGACGAGGACACCAACGCGACGGTCTATACCGACGTCAGCTGCAAGCTGCTCGACTGCCAAAGCTGCAAGTGCAGCGACTATGCGCACCGCCAGGCCAAGGTGAAGGATTGCGTGCGGCTCACCCCGCGCAATGTGCGGCGGCTGAAATGGCTGCCGCCGACCTGCGCCTATCGACTGGTGGCGGAAGGCAAGGATCTCGCCTGGTGGCATCCGTTGGTGTCCGGCGATCCCGATACGGTGCACACGGCCGGCATCTCGGTGCGCGGCCGCGTGGCGGCGAGCGAGAAGGACGTGCCGGACGAGAAGCTCGAGGAATATATTGTTAGCTGGCCGGGGAAGTGGCCGAAGGGCGCAAAGCGTAAGCCGAGATGACCGCGTCCCGACTGTGAAGAGATGTCCACGCGGTGTAACGTGAACGAGAACCCCGTCACGCAAATGTCCTAGAGACCTCCTCATCGAGCAGAGCGTAAATTTCCGTCTCAAGCTGACGATGTTGAACGGAAGTCACGTCCCGCGGACGAGGGCTGTCGAGGCGCCATTCCGCCCTGATGCGGCCGGGCCGGGCCGACATCACCAGGATGCGATCGGCCAGATAAATCGCCTCGCTCACCGAGTGCGTGATGAAAACCACGGTGCGTTGCTGTTCCTGCCAGATCCGCAGCAGTTCGCGCTGCAGAACGCGGCGCGTGAGGGCATCGAGCGCGCCGAACGGCTCGTCCATCAGCAAAATCGACGGATTGACAGCGAAAGCGCGGGCGATGGCGACGCGCTGCTTCATGCCGCCGGACAGTTCATCGATGCTCTTACGGGCAAAATCGCTTAAGCCCACCAGCTGGAGATAATGAAGCGCGATGGCGCGCTGTTCCGCGCGCGGGATCGACTTTCGCTTGAGCCCGAATTCGACATTCTCCAGAACGGACAGCCAGGGAAAAAGCGCGTAGCTCTGGAAGATCATGCTCCGGTCAAGGCTCGGGCCGGTGATGGGCTCGCCATCCACCGCGATCGAGCCGCCGGTGGGTGCAAGAATCCCCGCCAGAATTTGCAGGAGCGTGCTCTTGCCGCAGCCGCTCGGGCCGACAACGACCAGAAATTCGCCGGCCGCAACATCGAACGAAAGCCGTTGCATGGCCTCGACCCGCTCGCCCGAGCGCGTTTCGTAGACCTTGGTCAGGTCACGGATGGAGAGTGGTTTTCCAGTCGTAGTGTTCATTGGGCGGCGCGTCCGTAGCGCGACTGCAAATAGCGAAACAACGTGTCGAAGAGAAAGCCCAGCAGCCCGATGGTGATCATGCCGACGAGCACCTGGTCGGCGCGCAGGATGTCCATGCCGTTGGCAATCAGGTAGCCGAGGCCGCTGTGCGCCGCCACCAGCTCGGCTGCGATGATCGCCGCCCAGCCGGTGCCGAAGGCAACCCGCAATCCGACGACGATGCTGGGGAGTGCCGCGGGCACCACCACGCGCTGGAACAGCGCCGTGCGGCTGGTGCAGCCGAAGATCTGGCCGGCATGCAGCAGGACCGGATCCACGCCCTTGGCGCCGACGATGGTGTTCAGCAAAATCGGGAAAAAAGTGCCGATGAAA
Source organism: uncultured Alphaproteobacteria bacterium (assembly GCA_963819915.1). Lineage (GTDB taxonomy): Bacteria > Pseudomonadota > Alphaproteobacteria > Rhizobiales > Xanthobacteraceae > Pseudolabrys. The sequence continues at coordinate 161,989 of CAWFXX010000010.1, read as the reverse complement.
ACCACGAAGATCTTTCCCGCTTCACCGATGCCGAACCAGAGGATCGCCATCGGAATCCACGCCAGCGGCGAGATCGGCCGGAACAGCTCGACGAAGGGACTGATGATGCGATCGAGCCGCCGCGAGCTTCCCATCAGGAGGCCGAGCGGGATCGCGATCACAGCTGACAGCAGCCAGGCGGCAAAGACACGCGCAAGGCTATAGGCGGTGTGGATGGCGAGTTCGCCGTCGCTCGCGAGATGGATGAACGTGCGGGCCACGTCGATCGGCGGGGGCAGGAGCGCGCGACTCCGGCTTGGTCACCGTGACAAGCAACTGCCAGACCAGCACGATCACGATGCCGGCATAGAAAAACGGCAACGCCTTTGCCAGGCCGGCCAGCACCCGATGCGGCTTGGCGCGCCGCGTTCACACGAACGCTTCATCTATTCGTAGGTGGAAACCAATGCTCACCGGCGTCATCGGCATTACTTACTCTATTTAGTACTTACTTACTTGGGCCCGTCTCCATGCAGGTTTTTTCGCTGCTCTTGACGTCCTGCAGGGCCTTGGTGGCGAATGACGCATCGATCTTGGGCGCGTCGTCGGGCTGCAAAATTTTCGCGTCCTTAAGAAACGCCGTATAGGCCTTCATCGTGTCTTCCGTCGGGATGACATTGAGGCTGACACGGAAATGCCGCGATCGAGCGAAAGCTGGATGGCATCCTCGTTGATGCGGATCTCCTTGCTCCAGAGCTTCGCCGTCTCCTTCAGATGACAGAGGATATAATTGATCGCCTTGACGTTGGCGGTCACCAGCTCCTGCAGACATCCGCGTGATCCTGCATGAACTCATCGCGCACATAGAGGCCGTTGCCGACATAGTGGCCGTCCATGATCGGCATGATTTGCGCGGAATTCGCGAGGATCCGCACCTTGCCGGAGGCCAGGCCCCGAAACGACGGATCCCAGGTAATGCCGGCATCGACCGATTTGTGCGACACAGCTGGCGACCTCCGAGCCGTCGGATTTGACAACTTGACGTCCTTCACGGTGAGACCGACTTCGAAAGCGCCTTGATCAGCAGCGGATACTGCTGCGACCCCTCGCCGGGGAAGGCGACGTCCTTGCCCTTGAGCTCGCACGCCGCCTTCAGGTTCAGCTCCGTTCGGCACGAGGATCGCGGTCTGCTCGAGAATATCGATCGCGACGAACTTGGCCGGCAACCGCGAGACCGCAAGCGTCGCCGGACCCATGCCGGCCGAGGCAATTTGCAAGTCCCCGGCGGCGAGCGCCTGGTTTTCCGGCGCGCCGTAGTCAAATTACCGGAGCACGATTTTAACGTTGTACTTCTCCTCGATCGGCTCGAAATAACCGAGCGCTTTTGCGATGAACGAGGGATCGGTGTCCGGCTGCACGCCGTAATTGACTTCCTGCTGCGCGAGGGCGGGGGTGGTGGCGAGGGCGGCGACAAGCCCGGACAGGACCAGGGCGCAATGTTTCGAGCGAATTGTTTTGGGCATGTGCACGGCCTCCCGAAATTGATTGTTGGAATTGGCCTTCTGCGTTTTCGCAGCTTTTTTCGTCGCCTCTCGCAAACTATGGGCAGCTTCATTTTTCGTGTCAATGAATGCCAATTCACGCGGATATCGGCGTTGTGGTGTCTCAACGGGCGAGATTTGTGCGCTTCGGTCGCTGCCTTCTCATCCGTCATCACCGGTCTTGTCCCGGTGATCTCGCTTAGTCGGGCACGGCATAAGCGAGGTGGCCGGCACAAGGCCGGCCATGGCGCGCTATGGCGCTAGTCCGTAAACCGACATGTCCTTCGCAATATCGGCCTTGATCGCCTTGGCGGCCGTCATGTCGGCGTTTCCTTCGGCGATATGTCCTTGCTTGATTTCAGCGATACCGCGTCCGTAAAGCAACCCGGCGATCTGAGGATTGATCTTGAGCGCGGCATTGTAGTCGGCGATCGCGTTATCGAACTGCCCAAGCTTCAGATAGACAGTGCCACGGGTGTCCAAGGTGTAAAGAGTCATTCGGCCGAAGCTGCAGTGAGCGATCGCAATCCGTCAGTGCAGCCTGAAGCTGACCGATAATGGCATTCGTGTGACGGCGTGCCGAGTTCAAGGCAATCACAAAATTCGGGTTGAGCTTGATGGCTTCATCGAAGTCGTGAATGGCCCGATCGAATTGGCCCTTGTCGCGATAGATCACGCCACGATTTTGCAAGGCAATGGCATCAGTCGGATTGAGCCTGATCGCCTCATTGTAATCCTGCAAGGCAAGGTCGTACTCGCCCTTGAGGCTGTTGACGATAGCGCGGCTGTTGAAGGCGGCGGCAAAATCCGGCGTGAGCTTGATCGCCTCATTATGATCCTGGATGGCTTGATCGTATTGGCCTTTGTGGCGCCAGGCGATGGCGCGGTTGTTGAAGGCGATAGAGCGTAAGCGCGGGCTCGTGCTCCCGTCGTCGATCACATTGGTGCAGCCGGCAATCCGGCGGTCGTCTTCAAGCGGCTGCCTGCAATCGTCGACATCTTTCTGGCTCGCTGCCAGCGCAGGCACGCTCAGCAGGAGCATTGCGGACGCGAGCAATTTCCGAAGTGCCGACGAGCGCGTCCACCACTCCCCCCAGGTGCGGTACCAAGTGCGAGGTCGCCAAGGGCTTTATATTACCGTCCAACGACGGAAGGGTCACCCCATGTCCAGGCCGGGTTTGTCCTCTCATCCGTCATCACCGGACTTGTTCCGGTGATCTCGCTTAGGGAGGCACTGTGCCCTCCTAAGCGAGGTGGCCGGGACAAGCCCGGCCATGACAAATGAGAGGCCGTCCCTGCAGCCCGCTCATCTGCCTCTCGGCCCGATCGCGAAATCATAGGCGCGCGGTTCGTCGGCGCCGGTGAATGAAAAGTGCCACCATTCGCGGAAGTAACTCGCAAAGCCGTGGCGGCGCATGGCCGTGGCAAGCGTGGCACGCCAGCGCTTCTGCTCGGGTGAAATCTCCTTGCTGGCGCCGTGGCTGCGCAGGTCGAAGCAATCAAAGCCCGTGCCCATGTCGATGCTGTTGTCCGGCGCGCGTTTGGCGGCCGGGCCGGTGCAGGGGCCATAGCGCGCCGCCGGATAGAAGGCCGCTGCCGCCGCCGCCGGCTGCCTGATCAAAGTGAGATCGACGGTGGTGCCGGTCGAATGTTTCGACTGCGCGGCGATGTAGCCGAGCCTGAACAGATTGCGCTTTTGCAGCTCGGGGTAAAAACGTTTTGTGGCGCCGCTGTCGTCGCCGTCATGTGCCCAGGCCGCCATGGCGCGCACAGCGCGGGTCGGGCGATAGCAGTCGTAGACTTTGAGACCAGGTTTTCCTTGGCGAGATCCGCCTGCACCCGCTTGAGCGCGTCGGCCGCCTCGCGGCGCAGGATGCATTCGCCCGCGCCGTAGCCGGGCAGAGGGTGGCCGGTGAAATTGTCGGACGTCGCATAGCGCATGTCCTGCGCGATGCTGGAGTCGACGTCGCGCAGGTAGACAAAGCCGGGGGGAGCATGTCGCGGGCGTGGAGCGGGCGCGGCCGCGCATATGAGCAAGGCGAGGAGGGCGTACCGCAATTGGAACGGACGTGTCATTTATGAGCCTCAGCCTGTCATGGCCGGGCTCGTCCCGGCCATCCCAATTCATATGGCACGGCTTTGCCCTCCTAAGCGAGATCACCGGGACGAGCCCGGTGACGACGTTTGAGAGGTTTGTGCGCCCGTGCTTTTCCGACCATACCACCCCCGCGCTCGCCGTCTTGCTTCGGCGGAACCGGCGATGCATTCAGCGGGTTGCCGCAGCGAAACGGGCACTTCCCGCTTCAGGCTCTACTTTAAACATTCACGGTAAACTCCAAGCCAGCTCCACTTCCAGATTCACGTCAACTCACCCTGATGACCTTCGGAAAACCGAAATCAAAATCAGACGCCCAAAGCCACGAAACGGGGCCGAAGCCCCATTCGCTCAAGCTCGAAGCGCAGGGGAAAACGGAGGTCAAATCCGAAAAGGCGCAGGCGGCCAAACGCGAGACCGAGCACAAGGCACACCCATCAAGGGCGAGCGGAAAACCGCCTGCCGTCAAACGCGAGCCCGAAATGCCCAGGCTCACGCATCCGGAAATCCGCGCCATCGTGCTCGGCATCATGCTGGCGATGTTCCTCGGCGCGCTCGACCAGACCATCGTCGCCACCGCGCTGCCGACCATCGGCCGGCATTTCGGCAATATCAGCGACCTGTCCTGGGTGGTGACGGCCTATCTGCTCACCGGCACGGCGGTGACGCCGCTCTACGGCAAGCTCGCGGATATCCACGGCCGGCGCGTGCTGATGCTCACCGCCATCGGCATTTTCGTCGCCGGCTCGGTGGCCTGCGCGCTGGCGCCCAGCATGACCGAGCTGATCCTGGCGCGCGGCTTCCAGGGTCTCGGCGGCGGCGGGCTGATGGCGCTCGCGCAAACCATCATCGCCGACATTGTTTCCCGCGCGAGCGCGGCCGCTACCAGGGCTATATCGGCGCGGTGTTCGCGACCTCCTCGGTGGGCGGGCCGGTGCTCGGCGGCTTTCTGACCGAGCATATCGACTGGTCGCTGATTTTCTGGATCAACCTGCCGCTCGGCCTGGTGGCGCTCGGCATGACCTCGAGCGTGCTGCGCCGCGTGCCGTTTCATCCGCGCAAGCATCGCCTCGACGTGATCGGCGCGCTGCTGATGATGTCGGCGGCGATCGCGCTGCTGCTCGCGCTGTCGTGGGGCGGGCGGCGCTACGAATGGATCTCGGCGCAGACCGGCGCGCTGCTGCTCACCTCGGCCATTCTGTGGGGCCTGTTTGCCTGGCGGCTGGTGTCGACGCCGGAGCCGTTTTTGCCGCTGACGGTACTGGGCAATCCGGTGGTGCGCTGCGCGACGCTCGCCGGCGCCTGCAACATGGGCACGCTGGTCGGCATGACAATTTTCGTGCCGCTGTATTTCGAGGTGGTGCTGCATCTCTCCGCCAGCCAATCCGGCATGGCGCTGATCCCGCTGATGGCGGCGACCGTGACGATGTCCACCATCACCGGGCGGCTGATGATGCATGTCGCGAAATACAAGCGCATGTCGCTGGCGGGGCTGGCGATCTCGATCGTGTCGCTGGTGCCGCTGGCGATCTGGCCGGGCTCGATGCCGACGTCGCTGGTGTTGCTGCTGCTGCTGATCATCGGTTCTGGTCTCGGCACCGTGTTCCCGGTCTCCACCGTGTGCATGCAGAACGCGGTGTCGCGCGCGCAAATGGGCGTTGCCACCGGCGCCGCCAATTTCTTCCGCGCGCTGTTTTCGGCGCTGGTCGTGGCGGTGTTGGGCGCCATCGTGCTCGGCGGGCTCGGTGGTGTTGCGGGAATGTCGGTGGAAATGCTCGCGCGCACGGCGTCGGCGCCGGAACTCGCTTATGCGTTCCGCTTCGTGTTCCTCGCCTGCGCGCTGGTGCTGTCGTTCGGCATGGCGTTTTTGATTTCCATGGAAGAACGGCCGCTGAAGGGACCGACCGCGCCGTCGCAGGCCGCCACCGCGCCGACTGCACCGGCCACGCCGATACCGGCAGGGTGAGGGAATGATGGCCTCTCATTTGTCATGGCCGGGCTGGTTCTCTCTTCCGTCATCACCGGGCTTGTCCCGGTGATCTCGCTTAGTCGGGCAGGGCATTGCGTCCCTAAGCGAGATGGCCGGCACAAGGCCGGCCATGACAAATGAGAGGCCGTTCGCTTTTTAACGATTTCCCCCTCGCACTTTTTATTCAAACCCCCACACGCAACCTCACGAAGTCTTTGCGCGCCGCAGCCGACAGTCCGCCGCCGGGGGGCGTCCCACGCGTGGAGGCATACTCATGCTGCGCAAAGCTTTTGCCACCCTCGTCGCCGTCGCCGCTTTGGTCCTCGTGGTCAAGGTCGTCACGGCGCCCATCCCCACAGCCGCCGACGCCAACGCGATGAAGGCCTCGGTGCAGAACGCGATGTCGATCTACGATCTCCAGGTTCACTATCCCACCATGAAGGCGCTGGCGACGCAGAAAACGCCGGAGCCTTGAGCGCGTCTTCGCCGCGATCGCCACATTGCCACCGTCATACGCCACGGCCGGGCGCGTCCCGGCCATCTCGCTTAGGAAGGCAATGCCGTGCCCGACTAAGCGGGATGCCCGCGACAAGCGCGGGCATGACAAAGAAAGGCCGCCACGCGTTGACACACTGGCGGCCTTTCAGGGACAGCAAGCGCAAGTCTGGAGAGACACTCCGATCGCCGCCCCGTCGCGTGGCCCCGGACGACGTCAGGGCGATGCGGAATTGCCTGGAAGAGGCGCGACGCAGCGTCCGGCCGTCGCAGTGCGGTCGCCGAAGTCGGCATCGGTCAGTTTTTGCGCCAGGTCTTGTTAGCCAGGTTCTGAGCCGAGTCTTGAGTGAGGCTTTGGGCCAGATCCTTCGCCAGCCTGCTTGTGGCCTCTGGCGAGTTCGGCATCTCCGGATCGGGCAGGACGCTCAGCAGCGTGTCGAGCGCGACCGTGTAGCCGCCGTCGCTGTTGGCCGTGACGTGCACGCCCGGTGTCGAGAACGGCGCGAGCACGGCGTCGCCGGAGAGCGTGAGGGAGGGACCGCGCACCGTCACCGAATTGGAGCCGCTGGTGACGGTGATCGTGCCTGGCCCGTTGGAGGACAGCTCCAGCCCGCCGGGCCCGTTGGGGATCTTGTAGGTCGCCACGCCGTTCGAAACGATCGCGACCGACAGGCCAGTTCGCAGACCAGGTCGCAAACCTTGGGTGGTGTCACGGGCTATTGCGATGCCGGCCGTACATATGAAAGCTGCTGTTGCTGTGAGCATCGTGGTCAGTCGGAAAACTGTCGCCACTCCATTCATCTTGCATACGCTCCAGTATTACGGGGCGTCGCTCATGACAGATTTGCTTTCGGAGCGGCATCGTCCGATCGGATGATTTACTTAGGTGTATTGCAGAGACGTCATGCGCAAATGGAGGACGTCCTCCACATGTTCCGCTTGTCCTAAAGCGCAAGGTAGTTGGACGGAAACGACATCGTCACAACCTGTCATGGCCGGGCTTGTCCCGGTGACCCCGCTTAGGGGCGCACGGCGGTGCCTGACTAAACGGGATGGCCGGGACAAGCCCGGCCATGACATCCTGAGGTAGAAGGCCGGACCCGGTTGCCCGGCCATGACGGTCTCTGTATGAATTCGCTCCGCACAATCGAACGCGCGCACGAAAAAACCCCGCACGATGGCTAAAACACGGAACCCGCCGCCTGTAGATTTGACCCCGCGAATCACGGAGAATCGCCCAATTCGGGGACGCAAGCAGCGCATCACACTATGTCGGGACGACAGTCGAATCCTGCGTCGAAGCTTGCGCTGCAACTCAACAAGGCCATTGAGTCCTTTCAGGCCGGGCAATTCGGCGAAGCCGAAAAGATCTGCCAGAAGATCGTCGCCACCAAATCCAACTTTTTCGACGGGCAATATGTGCTCGCCGTCATCCTCGGCTCGCAGGGCAAGCACGATCTCGCGCTGACGAGCTATAACCGCGCGCTCACCGTCCAGCCCAATCATCCCGACGCGCTCAGCAACCGCGGCAATACGCTGAAGGAATTGGGACGTTTCGACGAAGCGCTGGCGAGCTATGACCGCGCGCTTGCGCTCAAGCCCGACCATGCGGGCGCGCTCAACAACCGCGCGGTGGTCCTGCAGGCTTTGCAGCGGCACGACGAAGCGCTGGCGAGCCTCGAGCGCGCGCTTGCGCTTCAGCCGAATTTCGTCGATGCGCTCACCAACCGCGGGATCACCATGCACGCGCTGCGGCGGTTCGAGGAGGCGCTCGCGAGCTATGATCGCGCGCTGGCGCTGCAGCCCGGCTCGCTGATCGCGCTCTGCAATCGCGGCAATACGTTGCGGGCCATGCAGCGCCTCGACGAAGCGCTGGCCAGTTACGACCGGGCGATCGCCCTGCTGCCGAATTTTGCCGAGGCGCACGCCAATCGCGCGATCCTGCTTGCCGAGTTGAAGCGCTATGACGAAGCGCTGGCGGCGTTCGAGCGCCAGCTGACGCTGCAGCCGAACAATGCGGAGGCCTATAACAACCGCGGCGTGGTGCTGGGCGAGATGAAGCGCAATGCCGAGGCGCTGGCGAACTACGACCGTGCGGTGTCGTTGTCGCCGGATTACATCGACGCGATCTATAACCGCGGCAACGCCCTGCACGAGCTGCGACGCTTCAGCGAGGCGCTCGCCTGCTATGACCGCGTGCTTGCGTCGCGGCCGGATGACGGCAATGCGTTCAACAATCGCGGTAAGGTTCTCAAGGAGCTCAACCGCTATGACGAGGCGCTGGCGTGCTCGGCGCGCGCGCTTGCCGTGCTGCCGGACAATATCGTGGCGCATTGCAATGAAGCCTCGATGCGGCTTTTGATCGGCGATCTGCCGCGCGGCTTTGCCGAATATGAGTGGCGCTGGAAGAAGGCCGACATGGCGCCGGCCAAGCGCGAATTTCCGCAGCCGCTGTGGCTCGGAGTTGAGGACATCGCGGGCAAGACCATTTTGCTGCACAGCGAGCAGGGCTTCGGCGACGCCATCCAGTTCTGCCGTTACGCGACGCTCATTGCCGCGCGCGGGGCGCGCGTGATCCTCGAGGTGCGGCCGGCGCTGGCGGCGCTGATGGCGAGTTCGGCCGGACCGTCGGCCGTGATCGCGAAAGGCGATGCGTTGCCGGAGTTCGACCTGCATTGCCCCTTGCTCAGCCTGCCGCTGGCCATGGGCACGCGGCTCGAGACGATCCCGGCGCAGGTGCCGTATCTCAGCGTGCGCCCGGAGCTGTCGGCGCAATGGGGCGCGGCTTGACCAGCTGGGCCGAAAACGCGGCCGCGCATCGGGCTCTGCTGGTCGGGCAATGTCACGCATGAACGCGACCGCGACCGCTCGATGCGGCTTGCCGATTATCTGCCGCTGCTCGATCTCGATGCGACCTTCGTCAGCCTGCACCAGGAGGTGCGCGCGGATGATGCGGCGGTGCTGGCGACGCGTCCGGACATTCTGCATTTCGGCGACGCGCTGAAGGATTTCACGGATACCGCCGCGCTGATCGGTGAACTCGACCTCGTGATCACGGTGGACACCAGCATCGCGCATCTCGCCGGCGCGCTCGGCAAGCCATTCTGGGTGACGCTGACCTACGTGCCGGAGTGGCGCTGGCTGCTCGTGCGCGAGGACAGCCCCTGGTATCCGACCGCGCGGCTCTTCCGGCAGGACGAAGGGCGCGCCTGGGACGGCGTGGTCGCGCGCCTGCGCGATGCTTTGAGCGGGTTTATTCAAAGCGGGCGGCGCTGAGCGACTTCATTCGAAACGCGCGCCAGCGCGCTGAAATAAAAACCCCGGCGCGAGGCCGGGGTTTTTTCAGCGTCCGGAATGACGGATTCTCATCTGTCATCACCGGGCTTGTCCCGGTGATCCCGCTTAGGTGTGCACGGCGGTGCCTTCCTTATCGAGATGGCCGGGACAAGCCCGGCCATGACGCATGAGAGGCCGTCATCTCGTCCTTCCGGGCGCGCTAAAGCGCGAACCCGGAATGACGTGGAAACAGCAAACGCCACTACTCGCAATATTTGCAGGGCGGGAAGTCGCGGCTGTAGACCGGCTGCGCCTTGAACTTCGCCGGGTCGTATTTCCAGTATGTGCTGACGTTGGGGTAGGTCTTGAGCACGGTGTTCCAGAGTTCATCCTTGTCGTAGCCGAACATTTTCTTCTTCTCGACTTTCTTGATGTAGATGTTCTGGATGGGGCTCTTGGTCGCGAGGTCGAGCCGCACCGGACCGCGCGGCGGGTTGATCTCGATGCTTGCCATCGCCTTGATGAACTCGGCCGGGCCGGGATACTTGCCTTTGAACTTCGCCAGCGTCTGGTCGATCCACATGGCGGTGGCGTAATTGGCTTCCGAATAATACGACGGCACCTTGCCGTATTTGGCGCGGTATTTCTTGACGAAGGCTTCGTTTGCCGGCGTCTGCAAGGCCGCGCTGTAGACGTGCGCCGAGACGTCGCCGATGACCTCGTCGCTCATGAAGGGCAGGGCGAACTCGTCATAATTGGTGCTGCCGCCCAGAATGATCGTCTTGTTGCCGGATGCGCGCAGCTGCTTGGGAAATTGCAGCGCCATCGGTCCGACCATCAGCGAGAAGATGGCGTCGGCGTCGGATTTGATGCCCGGAATATACGGCCCGAAGTCCTTGGTGCCGAAAGGCACCCAGATTCTCTGCACGACCTTGCCGCCGCAATCCTCGAAGGCCTTCTGGAACCCGCCGACCTGTTCGTAACCAAAGGCGTAGTCGGTGCCGATCGCGGCGACGCGCTTGTAGCCTTGCTCGCAAGCCCATTGCCCGAGCGCGTGGGTCGGCTGCGACGAGACCCAGGTGGAGAAGACGGTGAACGGAAATTTGTCGGACTGACGCTGGGCAATGTCGTCAGCGGTTGTGATGGTGCCGATGAAGAGCGTCTTTTCCTGGTTCGAAACCGGCGCCAGTGCGTAGGCTGCCGTGCCAAGCACCGCGCCGACGATCATGTCCACCTTGTCATTCAGGATGAGCTTCTTGGCCATGGACACATCGCCGTCGACAGTGCCCTTGTCGTCCTCGACGATGAACGTCACCTTGGCGCCGCCAAGTTTGCCATCGTGCTCGTCCAGGTACATCTGGAAGCCGTTGACCATGTCGGTGCCGAGCTGGGTGATGATACCCGTGCGCGGCGCCAGGAATCCGATCTTCAGTTCCTGCGCTTGCGCGCCGATCGATGCGCCGAGCGCGAGCGCGCCGGCAAGACAGAGAATGTAGATACGCGGTAGCGTGCTGCCCTTCATCGCGTCCTCCCCATGAGTCCGCCATCCATTGTGGGCCGGATGTGCGGGTCGTCACGTCCGATGCGAAATCCTAGCACTGCCGCTTAGGCAAACCCTAGCGTCTTTGTCGTTGACTAAAGCGGGCCGTAGCCCACGAAGCCATCGCCCAACGAAAAACCCCGGCGCAAGGCCGGGGTTTCTGCATTCGTTGTATTAATGTCGCGCTGCTATTCGCAGTATTTGCAGGGCGGGAAGTCGCGGCTGTAGACCGGCTGCGCCAGGAATTTTTCCTTGCCGTACGTCCAGAACTGGCTGACGTTCGGATAAGTCTTGATCACCGTGTTCCAGAGCTCCGGCTTGTCGTAGCCGAACATCTGAATTTTCTCGACCTTCTTGATGTAGATGTTCTGCACCGGGTTGCGCATGTCGTCGAGGCTGACCGGGCCGCGCACCGCATCGACCTTCAATCCCGACATGATCTTGATGAATTGCTCGGTGCCCGGCCACTTGCCGCCGGCTTTCTTGATGGCTTCGTCGATGAACTGCGCGGTGGTGTAATTGCTCTCCGAGAAGTAGGACGGCACCTTGCCGTATTTGGCGCGATAGGCCTTCACGAAGGCTTCGTTCTTCGGCGTCTTGAGCGCCGCGCTGTATTGCAATGACGAAACGTCGCCGATGACTTCATCGCCCATGAAGGGCAAGGCGAATTCGTCATAACTGGTGCCGCCGCCGAGGATCGGTTTCTTGAAGCCGGCCGCGCGCAGCTGCTTGGGGAATTGCGCCGCCATCGGCCCCACCATCAGCGAGAAGACGGCGTCGGCATCCGCCTTGATGGTCGGGATGAAAGGTCCGAAATCCTTGTTGCCGAGCGGCGGCCAGATTTTCTGCACGACCTTGCCGCCGCAATCCTCGAAGGCCTTCTGGAAGCCGCCGACCGACTCGTAGCCGAACGCGTAGTCGGCGCCGACCGTCACGACTTTCTTGTAGCCTTGCTCGCACGCCCAGGCGCCGAGCGCGTGATGCGGCTGCGATGACGACCAGCCGGTGCGGATCAGGTAGGGATATTTGGCGGCCTCGCGCTGCGTGAGATCGTCGGACGCCGGGATCGACGGGATGTAGATGGTTTTTTCGGCGGTGCTCACCGGCGCCAGCGCATAGCCGGTCGAGGCCAGCACGCCGCCGATGAACATCTGCACCTTGTCCTGCAGAATGAGCTTTTTCGCCTTGGTCACGCCGAGATCGGGCTTGGCCTGGTCGTCCTCGAGGATGAACTTGACGTTCATGCCGCCGAGCTTGTTGCCGTGCTCGTCGAGATAGAGCTGGAAGCCGTCGTTCATGTCCTTGCCGACCTGGGCGAACAGGCCGGTCATCGGCGCAATGAAGCCGATGCTCAAGTCTTCCGCCTGCGCAGGCGCCGCAAAACTCGCCCCGAACAACAGCAGCAGCGGGGTCGCAATCTTTGACAATGTCATCGTTGAGCCTCCCGTTCGGCCAGTCCGCTCTCCCTTCTTGGCGGGGAGGAGCCGATGGCAGGTGCCACATATTCCCGGAGACTGAACGGTATCATTACCCCCGCCACGGGCGGAAGCCCACAATATGTGCGGGCGCGCGGGGTATCCTCTTCTCGTCATGGCCGGGCATAGCCGTTCGAAGAACGGCGTGCTTTCGCACGCCTATGTCCCGGCCATCTCGCTTAGGAAGGCAGTGCGTCCCTAAGCGGGATGCTCGGCACAAGGCCGGGCATGACGGAAAGATAGGCTACGCCTTGATGAAAGTCCCGTTGCGCAGTTCGGAGACGGCCTGCTGCAACTCGCTCTGCGTGTTCATCACGATCGGGCCGTACCAGGCGACAGGCTCCTGGATCGGCTTGCCGGAGACGAGCAGGAAACGAATGCCGTGCTCGCCCGCCTGCACGGTGATCTCATCGCCGGCATCGAACACCACCAGCGAGCGATCGCCGACCGGTTCGCGGAACAGAATTTCCTCGCCGTCGACCTGCTTCTCGGTGAGCACGCCGAACGGCTTCGAGGACGACGCGAACTTGCCGTCGCCTTCGAACACATAGGCGAAGGCGTGACGCTCGACCTCGACCTTGAGTGTCTTGCGCTTGCCGGCCGGGACGAACACGTCGAGATAGCGCGGGTCGGCGGCGACGCCGTCGATCGGACCTTTCTTGCCCCAGAACTCGCCGCACACCACGCGCACGCGCGTGCCGTCGTCATCGACGACTTCCGGAATTTCGATTCCCTTGACATCCTGATAGCGCGGCGCCGTCATCTTGAGCGACGACGGCAGATTGGCCCACAGCTGGAAGCCGTGCATGCGGCCTTGCGCATCACCTTGCGGCATTTCCTGGTGCATGATGCCGCGGCCCGCGGTCATCCACTGCACGTCGCCGGAGCCGAGCGTGCCGCGGTTGCCGAGGCTGTCGCCGTGCTCGACCGTGCCATTGAGAACATATGTGATGGTCTCGATGCCGCGGTGCGGATGCCACGGAAAGCCGGCGAGGTAATCGGCCGGCCGGTCGTTGCGGAAATCGTCGAGCAGCAGAAACGGATCGGTCTCGGCGGTTTCGCCGAAGCCGAATGCGCGGCGCAGCTTGACGCCGGCGCCTTCGATGGTCGGCTGCGATTGAACGATACGTTTGACGGGGCGGATGGACATCGGTGTGTCTTTCGGTCAGGAGCCGTCTTCGGAGCGGCTTGAAGCGCAAACAAAATGGCGAAGACCGACATTGACTTACGCGCAACGTCGCGTGAGGCCGGAATACGCCACCAGACTGCCATTCATGTTCGGAGTTTCATATAGGGCTTTGGTTGACGAAAAAAAGGGTGGGCGATATTCTGGACAGTAACGACACGACTAGGACTCAAGCGCGGCCATTTCGTTTTTCTGTCATTCCGACGGCGGAGACTCATAGCGCGTCGAAGACGCGCGTGAATGCGCTTATGGGGCCGTCCCGGAATGACGCTGAATGACATGCGATAGCCCCGGCGGCGGCGAATCGGGTAAGCTGGCGCCAGGGTGATTCATTTGGCGACTCCACCAATGGTGACCAGATTTGCCGCGCTGCTTTGCGTTGCCGTGCTGGGCTTGAGCCTCGGCGGCTGCACCAAATGCGGCTGGCTGTGGAACGACCAGGGTCCCGGCACCTGCCATTCCGACACACCGCGCTGAACCCGCTGGTCTTTTTTGCGCCCGGCCCGGAACGGAACGGGCCCAGCCGACATTATATGTGGCGGCTGGAGGGGGAGGGATGAATCTGTGAAAAAGTTACATGAGTACCGCGAGCACGCCGCGGAATGCCGGGAAATGGCGCGCACCGCCCCGCCTGCGCATCGCCAGCAGCTGGAACAAATGGCCGCGACCTGGGAACAACTGGCCGCCGCCCGCCAGCGCAAGCTGCTCAAGGGCGACATCGGCGGCAGATCCGACGACGACGTGGTGAGCCGCTAAGCGTCTTGCGGACCTTGGCGCTACTCCTGCCGCGCGCGCAGCGCGTTGTAGGCGGTGCCGGCAATGCCGAGCAGGAGCCCTGCGAGCAACACATATTGCAGGATCATCACCGCGCGGCTCGGCGCCTCGGTCGCGCTCGCGATGTCGTAGATCTGCCAGGCTGCCGCCGCGGAAAAAATCACCAGCATCAGCATTGGATTTTTGAACATCGGTCGCCCCATTGTGTCCCGCAGGGCGAGGCTAGTTGATCGCGCGCGTGCAATCCATCCAGCGAAGTTTTGCAGCGAAGTTTTGCAGCGAAGTTTTCCAACACGGGAAATGTGTGATAGGAAAAAACTCCTTGACAGCGTGACGCTGCTTCGATAGAGTTCTCGCACGCTCCAAATTTGCGTTTGCAGTCGGGCCGCGCCGAAAGGCGGGAACAGCCTTGCGCCGGATTGCGTTGTCTTCCGAGGCGGTCCATTGCCGCCGGCGGAGGATGACGGATGCCCAGCGTTGAGAACGATCATGTCGTGGAAAGCGCGACCGAAGCACGTGCGGCCGTCACCGGCCACAATGTGCGCTATGTGTTGGTGTTCAGCACAATCGTGGTGATCGTACTCTTTGCCATCGCCTACTTTGTGGCGCGCTGACCGCGCGCTAAAGCCGCTTCTTCCGCTTCGCGCTTTTCTTTTTCTTGCCGGATTTCTTTTTCATTTTGTTCTTTTTGGCCGGCTTTGCCGCCGCCAGCCTGAGCACGACCTCGCCGGAGACCGGGTCGGTCACGCCGAGCCCGTTGCCGAGGTCTTCAAGCGAGGCGCGGAAGGTATCGAGCAGGCCGATCATCTGCGGGCGCGCCTCCGCCATCGCCTTGTGGCTCGCCCATTCGCCGATGATGCAGAAGGTCTGCTCGCCGGTCCTGACCAGCACGCCGCCGCGAAAACCCTTGTAATTCCGCAGGGCATTCCGGTGGGCTTGGATGAAATAGTCCTGCTGGCCCGGCTGGACCTTGAAACGCACGATGTTGAACGCTGTCATATTGCTCTCCCCACGCTGCGGACGAAAAAAGCTGCGCCCGTTTTTAGTGGCGCGCAAGATCATAGTTCAGGCAAACAATGCGCAACCGTCTCAAATCGCTCCTTCGGCCGCCGTAGCAGAAGGTCTCGCGCACCTCGAAAACGGCGGCCGCGCGCGGTGGACGCCGCGCGATTACGCGGCGCTCGCGCGCGAGGGCTATGCGCGCAATGCCATCGTCTACCGCGCAGTGCGGCTGATCGCCGAAAGCGTCGGCTCGTTGTGTTTCACGCTTTATGTGGGCGCGGCCGATCGCGCCGCGCTGTCGGATCGCATCAGCAAGGCGCCGTTCCTCAGCATGAATGAGAAACGGCTCGCCAGCGGCTACGGTCCGGTAACGGCTTGTTCCAGCCGCCGCTATAGGAACAAATACGCGGCACCTGTCGTTTTGTTGATGAAGCCTCTCGTTATGCGGGGCGGCGACTCAATGGAACCTCAAGGTTGGAAAAGGTGCAAAGATGAAAAAGACAAGTGTGATGCTCGCCATCGGTCTGGCGGGCGCGCTCGCCGCCGGTACGGCGATGGCGCAGACAAACTCGCCGGCCCAGAACAACATGGGCAAACCGGCCGACAAGGCCAGCCAGAAATTCATCAAGGCGGCGATCGAAGGCGATATCGCCGAGATCGATGTCGGCAAGCTGGCGCAGGAGAAAGGCCAGAGCGAAGCCGTGAAGCAATACGGTGCGATGCTGGTGAAGGACCACGGCGAGCACAAGGCCAAGGCCGAAGAAGTGGCGAGCCAGCTCGGCGTGACGCCGCCGACCGGCTCGAGCTTCGGTGAAAAGGCGACTTACGCCAAATTGAAGCTGCTCTCGGGCGAGACCTTCGACCGGTCTTTCGCCAAAGCGATGGTCAAGGATCACCAGGACGACATCAAGGAATTCCGGAAGGAAGCGAGCAAGAACGACGCCGCCGGCCAGCTGGCCAAGGAAACATTGCCGACGCTGCGCAAGCATCTCCAGGCCGCGCAGCGGCTGACGGCGGAGCGGCAGTCGTCCCGCTAGTTGCGTTGATCCGGTTCGGCATCACCGTGCCGGTCCGATGATAGTGAGGGTCTTTCGCCTGTCCCGGCTTGCGCGGGACCGCGCGGAAGCCGTGACGCCCGCCGGGTCCCCGCGGCGGGCGTCCTTTCATGGTAGTTCGCAACTGCGGTAGCGGCGCCACGCGCGCAGTTTAAAGCCAAGCGCGGTCGCGCTGATGCCGCCGAAGATCCAGACCTGTCGCAGCCTTACCGTGTCGCGGCATCGATCATGTCTGCCAGCGCGATTCCAACACACGCGTGGCCTTCGGCGGAATTATGGAGGCCGTCCCACAAGACCAAGCCTTTGACATCTGCTTCGATCGCGCGCTTCATCAGAAGAAATCGCGGAAAGTGGCCGACCTTCTGTTCGCGCGCGACCTCGCTGATAATGTTTTCCATCCGGGTATGTCGCCCCGTGACGAGCACAAGCGGCGCATATTGTAGATCAAGCAGCACGACATCGGTATTCGCGGTTGTAAGCCGTCTCACGGCATCACTGAGCATCTCTTTCGCATTGCTTGCGATTCCGCGCCACACCACGTCGTTGGTTCCAATCTGCCACACCACCAGATCGGGTTTGTGGCGCAGTACATCGTTGTCGAGGCGCGCGACGTTTCCCGGCAGGTCGTCCATAATGTGTCCGCTGTTAATGAGATCGATCCGTGCGGAGGGTCGTAACCGCAGCAGCTCCCGCTTCATTACGTCCGGGAAAGCACCGCCCGATCTGAACAAGCCGAAACCCGTTGTCGACGAGGAGCCAAGCGCGACAATGGTCAGGGTTCCGCCTGTGTCGAATTTAGCTTTGGTGTGCGCAAGCGGTGCGCCAAGCGACAAACCGCTTCTGAACGCAAGGCAGGCGTCCGTCGGATCTTGCGCATGACCCGCGCTGCTGTAGGCAAATAAAACCGACCCAAGCAAAAATAACATGCAAAGGCGGTAAAAGATCATCGTCTTGCTATCTAAGCATCTCGCCTGAAGTGGGGAGACCACTTGCTGATGGTTCATTTTTTGGTAGCGATCTTATTTCATCTAAAATGGATGTGTTCAGGATTTCCTCCAGACGCTTAAGGGCCCGGGCCACGGTCGCGCCATCCATCACGCGGTGATCGTAGATGACCCGGACATTCACGTCGCCATTGCTGTCTATGACTCCGTAATTCAACAATGTAGTCAAAGGTGCCAGAGGGTGCAGCGACTCCACATCGAGCGCGGAATAAGTTGAAAAGGCAAATGTGCCAAAGAATTTTGGTCGCAGTCTGGGAATGTTGAGCCCAACCCACCACAAAAGCCGTCGCAGCGGAAGCGGAAGGGCAGCGATCCATAGCGCTCGCCGAAACTCTTTAATTTCATTAATAGGACGGATCGAAGCGCGCTCAAGGACACGAACGAGTGCGGGTAACGATAGCGCTGCCGGATCTTTCATTAAGATTGAAAAGACGGCGGGCTCATCCTCGTAGTCCCGTTCGATGACAACGTTGGCAATGCTCACCGGATATTCGTACAGCATCGGCCATGGAAACTTGACATAAGCGCGCCGCAATACGGGAGACTCACGCGCTACCTGCGCGTAGGCTTTCACAAATATGGCCGTCCATCGAGGCCGATCGCGGCAAGCCGCTCTTGCATCGACTATCGCTTTCAGCCGCATGCGCTTTTGCACTGGGACGCTGGGTACAGCAGCGGCGAAATGCAGCAAGTCCACAACGATGCGTCGCGGTAGTGACAATCGAACGGTTCGCCCCCGCATCGGTTATCTCCGGGAAGTTACAAGACCCACGGGATTAGCCGCTTCGTAGTGGCCATATAGGCGCGATATTCGTCGCCGATGGTTTGAAGCATCATATGCTCTTCCCGGCCCACGCGAAAAACAATGAGAAGGACTGCCCCGATCAAACCGGATGTACCGGCAAGCCAATTTGGCAAAAGCAACATCTGAGATAGTCCCAAGAGTAAAAACGAGGAATACATCGGGTGCCGGATCAGCCGATAGACGCCGGTTTTTACCAGGGTATGGTGCTTGCGGACTTCCAGCGAGATCGACCAATTGCGGCCTAGATCGACATGGCTACGTCGAAACAGCCACAATGAACCGCAAAGCGGTACTAACCCGAGCCAAGCGATTGGGGCGATAAACGGGCGATCGAGCGATGCGGGAATTCCGGTCAACCCGTATAGCGCTGGAACCACGAACAAGCCGAGCGATGCTATGGCGAGAAGGGTCAACTCCCGCCAGTCGATTAACGACTTGCTCACGCCAATCTTATTAGCCTTCCGTGCAAAGGGATGTCGGATGATATACCAACCGATCACTCCAGCGAACCAGATGAGCGTTGCGGCCGACGAAGTCATTGTGAAACCATTTCGACCATCACGAGAACTTTCTTTTTCCTTTACTGTCGCATTTGCACGCGAGTGATCTTGACGGAACTACGATCGAATAGAAAAATCACTTTGAAATGCGGTCAGACCCAGGATCCAGCATGCGTACCCTTTGTCCAAGCCGGCTGTTGTTGTTTGCTCTTGCTATGCTGTCTGCCTCGCCGTCAGAGGCCCGCGACATTATCCATTTCAGCGGTTATTCAGTCGGCACGATCGTTGTGAAGACGAACGAGCGGCGTCTATACTATGTCGTTGGCGAGGGTGAGGCTATCCGCTATCCGGTAGGAGTTGGTCGGGCGGGCATGGCTTGGTCGGGAACGACTTCGATCGACGGCAAATACATCAAGCCGGCATGGTCGGCACCGGCCTCGATCAGGCGTGATTATTCCCGGCTCCCGGCGGTAATACCGAGCGGCAGCCCCGCGAATCCGATGGGTGCGGCGGCCTTAACTCTGAGCGGGGGCGGCCAATACGCCATCCATGGCACCAACAATCCAGGCTCGATCGGCCGGTTCGTCTCTCATGGGTGTTTTCGCATGTACAACAGCGACGTCATGGACCTATTTGACCGCGTCAGTTTGGGCACGCCGGTTGTCGTGTTGCGGTGAGCAGGGAGATGGAGAGAGCGTGGACATGAACCTTAAAGTCGCCCTTTCAATGCTGGTTGCTGGCGCTGTAATTGCCGCCACGGCGTCGCCGGCCTCGGCATGGTGGCAATTCGTGGCCAACAGCCCGAGCGGGCAGCGGCACGTCTCTGCCCGCTATCCGACGCAGAAAGAATGTGAGACCGCACTCAAAGTCACCGAATCGCAGTTGGCGAAAAAGTATCCGGACCTCTATCCGCTGGTCGGCAGCTGTGAAGAATACCGTTGATCCGGCCGTCCGAAGGGATCCGCAGCCGGCCCCTGGTTGGCATTTTTGTCAGTAAAATCAGTGGACGGAATACGCTAAAATCAGTGGACGGACTACGCTGTTTTTCAGATTAACGGGCTGTTGTGACTTTTTTGCACTAGTCAGGACAGGCGTTCTCGTTATGCTTAACGCGATTAACTGAGGAGTGGGGTGCAATGAAAAAGTTTCTTGCTGTGGCAGGTTTGTTGGCTCTGGGCTTCGTTGTTCTGAACGGCGTTCAGATCGTGAAGGGGCCGGCAGGTTTGACCGTGAAGTCGGGACAAGCGTTCGCGGCCGATATGAAAGCGCCGCCGCCGCCGCCGCCCGCGCCGGTCGGCAAGGGGAAGGCCCCGATCATCGGCAAGGGCAAGGGAAAAGCCCCGGTCGTGACCAGGGGCTAGTTCTTTCGGCCTAGCTTGCCACTTTGACGAGCCGTGGAAAGGGCACCAGTTGTGCCCTTTGGGCCGTTGCTTGATTTGCGGCTGAGATCAGTGCGAAGGGGGGCATGCATGCGGTTCGGTTTAGCCAATGCCTGCAGCCTGCTGTTTTGCGTGGGCTTGGCGGTCATTCTGAGCCTGGAGGCTTCGTCGGCCCGGGCGCAGGCCACGTCTTCCGAGGCTTCCGCTTCTTCGTCCGCACCCGCTGCTGCTTCTGCATCGGCACCCACGGCAACGTCCACGCACGTCAAACGACGTGCGGGGGAGCGCCAAGCTTGGTCAGTAAACGACGAGCCGTACATCGGCCGCGGCGCGCCGCAATGGCGCTATTTCGTCGAGTTTAGGGCGCGCAACGCGGCCAGCTACGGCCACTTGTACGTCATGTACGGCAAAGTGAACGATCGCCACGAAATAATCAAAAGCGAAGTCGCTGGTTTCTTTCCGGCCGGAGACGACCGCAACTGCGTCAACTGCAGCGTCTATAACTGGACGATCGGTCACGTGTTGCCGGTCCCCTCGGAAATCGGCGCAAGCGACGGCGATCTTGAAGAGCAGTACGTGCTAGCGCGCTTCCGTGTTTGGATCGACGCGCAGCAGTATCAAAGCCTGATCGCGTACATCAATGAGCGTAAGGCCAACAAAGGCTTCTGGAATGCCTTCTTGGCAAATTGCGTCACCTTTGGCCGCGATGTGGCATCGTTTCTCAAAGTCAAAATGCCGCCGCTCCTCGCCGTTGCGCCCAGTGTGGTGATGTATCCGAAGGACGTCGTCGACTCGCTGCGGGAAGCCAACGGGCTGGCGCAAGAGCAGATGCCGCTGCGGGATGCCGCGGGAGAGCGGATCGTCAACATTGGAACGAATAGGCAGCCCGCGAGCAAGGGGGCCGAAAAGGAATCGCCGATACCGTCAGCGTCACAGAAAAAATTGGCCAACGGACGCACTGCCGCGCAGCCTGACTCGGGCACGCGTTGACTGTTTTGCTGATGGTTCGCTTCCTGAACGGCTGAGTCCATCGCACCGCTCGCCAAACTGGGCCGGGCTGGCGCGGCGCTACCGGCCTTAGAATTTCAACCAACTTTTCATTCAGGCGACAATTTGCAGGGGTCGACTGCCACCCAGCGCTCGTTGCTTCACTCGGCGGCCCGCTCTGCAAAACGAGCATCTCCGAATATTATTTGCACGAGACAAATATCCGCTATCGGCGCTTAGCGGAAAGGTGTCGAGGAATGTCCGTTTTTGAAGGTAAAGCGGACATGGATTCCGCATCACAAATAGTCCGCTTGTGACTCACATGGCTTGGCGCGTTGAACATGTGCGCTTCTTCCAAAGCGATTTAATTGTTCCAATCTGACTCAATTGCCGCGCTGGAACCGCGCGAATGCCGATTCTTTCATATGGAACAAAATTGCGAGGAAGCGGATTTACCGCTTTGGCGCTCTACGCACTCTAGACGATCAGGAACTTCGATGATGTCCGTGCATTCGAACTCTGCAAGTGCGGCATTTCACGGCGTTACTTTGGCTTTTGCGGTTTTGTTCTGCGCTTGCAATGCCGGCGCGCAGAGCAGGGCGACCGTCGGTTCGGCAGCAGCCGCGAGCCCATTTGCCGAATTGGCGGGAAGCTGGTCCGGCTCCGGGACGATCGATTTGTCCAATGACAGGCACGAGCCCATCAAATGCCGTGCTTCCTATGATGTGCTGGAGGACCAAAAGAAGCTTCAGCTCAATATTCGCTGTGCCAGCGAAAGCTATAGTTTCGACTTACGCAGCAGTGCGACCTATGCCGACGGCGCAATCACGGGCAACTGGAGCGAGTCCACTCGCAATGCCGCCGGAACCCTGTCCGGCAAAGTGGAAGGAGCGGGCTTTGAGGTTGTGGCCAACGGACCCTCATTTACCGCCAATCTGAACTTGGTGACTCATGGCGACAAGCAGTCAGTTTCAATCAAGTCGCGAGATGACAAGTCCGAAGTGCGCGGCGCGACAATCGCCATGCAGCGCGGATAGCGTCCGTAGTTAATTTCAAAACCGCCAATCAATAGCAATTCGGATGCATCGGGGCCGCGCAAACGATCGGCGCGGCCCTGCGCCTTTTATCCGCGCTGCACCGTCACGGAAGCCAATCCGCTGAACCCGAGCGCTTGCGCCGCCGCCGGCGTGAGATCGATCACGCGTCCGCGTACGAATGGGCCGCGGTCATTGATGCGGACAACGACGCTCCGCCCGTTGCGATTGTTCGTAACGCGCACGTGCGTCCCGAAAGGCAGCGTTCGATGCGCGGCTGTAAAGCCGTTCGGCTGGGCACGCTCGCCATTGGCCGTCCGTTGTCCGGAATAAGCGTAAACCGATGCTATCCCTGACTCGGCCATTGCGGTCGATGAGCAGCCAATAAATATCACCGCGCCGCAAAGCGCGGCGTTAAGACGTCTGAACATTACGAACTCTCCTGGATCTCCCCCCGGCTTGCGAGCGGCCAGATAGATGCGATGCGGCGCTAAACGGCGGCGGAAATGCGGTTCTTTTTCGAAATCGCGGTTCCACGAAGCGGTTAACTAAGCCAGCGTGGAACTTCGAAGATCGTTGGCCGTACGAGCGCTCTCTGGAACGCCACTTGCGCCACTGCGTTGTCTCCGCTGTTGGGAGAACGAAAATTGCGAATGCCGATTTTGTCGTATTTTCTGGTCGTCGGCAGCGTGCTCACCGGCTTGCTGCTGTGGCTAGGGAATGAAATAGAACCGGTTGGAGCAGCGCTCCCGTCATCGCGAACGGCCGGCATCCCCGCGTTCAAGCCGGAGCCGGAAGCCGAGCATGCCAGAGTGACCACGGTCAATTTCGCGGCGGAGCACGAGCCCCGGGAAAGGAAGCTGGAGAAGAACGCGGAAGCGCCGGCAAGGCGGAAGGCGATCCGCAACTATTCAAAGCCGGAGCCGCTAAGTCAATTTGCTGAATACCCGCACAACAATCTCAACATTCACTAGTGCAAGGGCCGAGTTGAAGCGTCAGGCGAAAACCGGTTTCAAGGTGGCCAGGCTGGCGATTTACTTTCGCTCTGTTGGCACTTCTGGCTTTGGCGGAGCTGGAATTGGATAGCCGAGCTCCTTTGCCCGCTTGATTGCCAATTTGCGGTAAGCGTCGGCCTGGTTCTGGAACGCGATTTTCGCCTTTTCGTCGATGGCGTCGTCGGCCATCCGTTCGAATTTGATCGCTTCCGCCAGATATTCGGCAACCGTTTGCATGAACAGGACCTACCGGTACTTCACAACGGTCGTTTCGGTGTGATCGCACATGGCACATTCGAATGTGCGCCGATCATGCTCAGGCTCGTCCGGCTTAACGCGCCACAGAAACATCTGGCCTCCGCACTCGGGACAGGTCTGGCGAACAAGGAAGACGCCAGGCGAAGCCGGAATGGAAGACTTTCTGAAAGGCATGTGGATCACGCGACGACATGAGCAATCAGAGGCGACAGGTTACTCTCTTTCGAACGGCGAAACTGTCAGATACCGGACATAAGAAAATTATTTGTGTGGTCCTGGGACACTCCACGGGACCCGGGTTCTGCGCCCAATTTTCAGGCCAATTTGGCGGACGGAACTTTGCCGGGCGTACGGCGTTGAAAGGCCGTTTCAGGAGCGAACAAAGGCATACCTCTTCGTGGACTTCTTCCTTGCGATATTTCTTAAGAGCCTGACCTGCGTACCGTAAATCTACGGACGACTCATCGGAAACTAGCCAACTGCTTTCCGGCACTAAGGGACCCAGGAGCGAGCATGAAGGTCGCCGCATTTGTCGCGGTCAGTGTCCTCATCGCGTTTTCGGCTGAAGCTGAACAGCTTCATCATCACGATAAATTTTCGTCCTTTTGCGACAATAATGGCCGATGCACGACTTTGAAATTCACCGCGCCTGCACTGAGCAATGCAGCAGGTTCGCGCGGACCCGACACGAGCGTGTCAAAGGCTAGACAGCACCGCCGCCCCGTTGACGCCAATGGCAACATCATGATGGTGACGGTGCAAACAGCCTATGGCTTCAACATCGTTGTGCATCCGGCCTATGCCGGCAAGTTTCAGAAACTCTTCGCGCTGTTGAAAGACCGTGGCTACAAGGTGCCTGCCTCCATCACAAAATGTTGGTCACCGGGCGGCACACATGTCGCGGGCTCCAACCACTACATCGGCGCGGCGTGCGATATCCAGACAGGCTGGAATCGCGGACCGGCGTTCGTCTACCACATGAGCGACGTGATCAAGCAGGCCGGCCTGTATGACGGCTGCGCGTTCCATGACTGCGGCCACATTGAAGCTATCCGCGGCACGCATAATCGGGCTCCCAATCTGTATGCTGCGATGGAAAAATTCAAATCGGAGCAGTCGACAGCAAATTACCAGCCGTGAAGCTGAATGAGTGCGGAATGAATGCTGAATGTCCGCCTTTGGCACCAGGCGGACATTGAAAGGTGTCGAAAATGCCCGCTACCGAGTCTAAGGCGGACGTTCATGACTTTCCTTTTGCTCGTTATAGTCCCACTCTCGCTCATCGGGCAGATCGGTGAGACAACCGAATTGCCTTGAGACAAACCAGGGAGGACTGCATGACTGTCGCGAGAACATGGATCATCGTTGCAATTTCTGTTGCTGCCTTCACCAGCCTGGCGCAGGCGCAAGACCTGAACCCGAAAAACCGGCAGGAATTGAAACGCGCCGATTTAACGGGGACGAACATGGAGGTCATTATCTCGGTCATCGAAAACCAGCCGGGCGAGACGATCCCGCGCCACATCCATCACGGCGAGGAAGCATTTTACGTGCTGCAAGGTGCAACGGTCGAAACAGCGGACGGCAAGCAGATCAACCTGCCCGCCGGAACGGCCGCCATCAACAAGCGCGATGTGCCGCACGCCGGACTAAAAATTCTTGGCAACACGCCGTTTAAATACATTGCTGTCCACATCGTCGACAAAGGGGCTCCGCTCTACGACGCCCCTCCGGCCAAGTGACGTAACTTTCTGCGTGGCGCTCGAATGGGGAAGTCCGCGCGGAACACCTTGTGGACAGTGTCCAACTCCGTCGGCACGTCCGCTTTCAGATAAAGCGGGCATGCCGGCGAGCTTCCACTCTTCGCACATTCCAGTAAGGGCACAAGCCGCACGCGACTGAATTGCTGCCCGAGCGGGAAACCCGGCAGGCTGGTCGCATTGGCCATATCAGACTTTCGCTACTAGATTCGCGACTGCAACCTCACCATCGGTGACGTAGTGATTGACCTGATCGGCGCCAATATGATGTCCGGCTTTATATGAACCGACGTCCCCAATGACTCCATGTTCTCTCAGCTCGACGACAATGTAGTCTCGCTCGTTATTCGTATCCGAGTCCGTCGCGTGGGTAATCTGAAATGTAAAGCGGGTTAAAGAGAGACCGGTATCTTTTGTACCAGCTCCCACCCAGTGAACGCGCGTACCATCAGGTGGACGGTCGGTGTTTAGCCAGAAGCTTACCTTTCCTAAAGCGGACTCGGCGTGTTCAAGGCTCAAAGCCCAGAATCGAATGTGATGCCGTTTGCGCGGGCTGTTATCGATTGCTCTCTGGAAACCGACGTCCTGGCGACGCCCAAAAAGGTACAGGCTGCTAAATGGAGCTGTTGGATACGGAGAATTGAAAACGAATGCCCGGATCATTCCCCACGAGCTTGCCAAGCTGAGCGGATCTGCCCCTGACCAGCCGGCGGTCGAAAACGCGGCCTGAAGCTGTTGAAGCGTCCCTGTCAGTACCAAATTTACTGGGTCGCCGGGCAACCCGTCGCCGGTAATTGTATAACGAGGCACACGTTTGCGCTGGAAGACTTTTAGGCCCATGCGAACGGTCCGCGGCAGGATGATATACGCGGCGATTCCATAGGTGAGCGCCAACGCCAGCACCCACGGCAGCCTGCGGTCCGTAAATCTAAAGACAAAATCGATCAGCCAGACGCTAAGGATGCCTAAGGCCAAGATCAGCAAGCGTTGCAACCAGCGTTTCAATAATCCCATGAGTTAGCCACCCAAAGGCAATCCATTTTTGCACCGCGCATGTCCGCTAATGACCCAAAGCGGACATTCCCAATTTACTAGAAATAGTCGATTTATGTTGCCCTTTTGTCACAGCCTCAACTGGGCCTCTGAGCTAACCTTCAAAAAAACGCGGGGCCACCATGAAGAAACTCGTGACGGTTGCTGCGGCAACCATGGCAATTGCATCAACGGCGCTTGCGGCTGATCTGCCGGTGAAGGCACCCGTTGTTATTTCTCCACCAGCCTGGAGTTGGACCGGCTTCTACGTTGGCGTGAACGCCGGTGGCAGTATCGGGCGCGACCCCACGACACAGTCGATATCAAACGGGATCGCAAGCGCGACCGTTGGATCCTTTACGACGTCGCCGGCCGGGTTCATTGGTGGTGGTCAAATCGGCTACAATTACCAATTCGCGCCCCACTGGGTCGTCGGCGTCGAAGGTGATTTCCAGGGAGCGAGCCAAAAGGACTCAAGTTGCGTACTCGATTGTAGTGGTAATGGCATCATAAGTGCCTTTAGCGTTGACGACACGCAAAAAATAAAATGGTTCGCCACCGCACGGGCGCGGTTCGGCTACACAGGTAGCCCTTATCTATTGTACGTGACCGGCGGCGCCGCTTGGGCACAAGTCCATAACAATCTCACCGTTTTCGTAAACACCCTTGATGCTGCAGGAAGCGCCAATTTCAACCAGAGCGGATGGACAATCGGCGCCGGCGTCGAGACGCACCTCGGTGGCAACTGGACCGCGAAGCTCGAATATCTGTATTTGGACCTCGGCAGCTTCACCGATGTCGCTTTCCAGAACAACCGGACTTTCACGAGCGTAAGCGACGTTCGAGATCACATTGTCCGCGTAGGCCTAAATTACAAACTGGCCAACGGTGCCGCGATAGGTGCACCGGTCTACAATGCGTCGCCGGCGCCGGCATCTGTCTGGAGTTGGACCGGGTTCTACGTTGGCGTGAACGCCGGCGGCAGTATCGGGCGCGACCCCACGACACAGTCGCTATCGAACCCCAACGCGACCTTTGGGTCCTTTACGATGTCGCCCGCCGGGTTCATTGGTGGTGGTCAAATCGGCTACAATTACCAATTCGCACCGCACTGGGTCGTCGGCGCCGAAGGTGACTTCCAGGGAGCAAGTCAAAGTGACTCGAGTTGTGTTGGCGGATGTAGCAATGCGGCAACCTTTACAGCTAACGACACCCAGAAGGTGAACTGGTTTGCCACTGCCCGCGCGCGTTTCGGCTACACAGGAAGCCCCTTTCTCTGGTACGTGACCGGCGGCGCCGCTTGGGGCGAAGTTCACAACGAGTTCTTGGTCAATAGAATAGCGATTGGGAGCGCCAACTTTAACCAGAGCGGATGGACAATTGGCGGCGGCGTCGAGACGCACCTCGGCGGCAACTGGACCGCGAAGCTCGAGTATCTGTATTTGGACCTCGGCAGTTTCACCGATGTCGCATACACGTCCCAGCCCAACTTGGTTTGGACGAGCACGAGCGATGTTCGAGACCACATTGTGCGCGTTGGTCTGAATTACAAGTTCAATTGATCTTAGTATTGGCAAAAAACACAGCCCCGGCGAGAGGCCCGGGGGGTCTGTGAGCCGCAGTCTCGAATGGCCGCTACTGGCACTTAGCGGACATTGGCATGTGCGCTGCACATGTCTGCTTTTGACCCAAAGCAGACATGACAGCACGGGCGGGAGCCTGCCGCGTCGACCTCAACAAACTCAGTAGGAGGTCGTGGGTGCTATTCGATCGATGCTGTTGACCGGCTTGCACTTGATCTGAATTCGGAGAGACCGCCGCTAGGCGGTCTTTCTTTTTGCGCCGTTCATGTTGCATTGCATGAGTCCGCTTTTGGCACTTAGCTGAGGCGCGCCACCTAAGGTTTATGCTTTAGCTTAATCAGCACGTTTCGTTGCGGCATCAAACCAAAGGAATAGCATTCAATCCTGGGCAGTAGTCCCCCTGCTGTTCGAACCTCCAAGTGCGAAGCCGTCAGGCATCCATCCCCGCCTGGCGGCTTTGTTCGTTTTGGTTCGGTTCAGGCAGCGCGAGCGGCTTAACGTTACTTGGTCAGGTTGCTCAGCGGATCAAATCGCAAGTCTGAACACGACCGCCTACAACATTTGGCATCAAGTAAATTTTTGAGGAGAATCGAATGAAGAAAGTTACTTGCGCGGCGATCGCCAGCGCATTCGTGTTCGCGGCCGTTGCTCCAAATACGGCGTCCGCGACACCAGTGGTTCATCCGGCTGTGGTCGCCGCTAGCTCAACAGGAGCCGGAGCCGCAGCTGTTGGCGGCTTTATCGGCTTCGTCGCGGCTCTGGATATTTATGACCTTATTCGTCGCACGACTTGCAGCGGCGACTTCCTGGGCCTCGGCGGTCCGGGCTTCAGCGAGCCCCTCAAGGTGGGGATGAACGTTATGACTCCCCAGTGCCCGACTGTTCATAAGGGCAAGCGTCACAGGCACTAGCCAACATACAAAATAATAACAAAATTTCAAAAGACCGCCGCGAGGCGGTCTTTCTTTTTGCCAATATTTTAAATTTGCCTATGTCCGCTGTTGGCACTTGGCGGATCTGCCATTCGCCGCGATCAATGTCTGTTTTCGGCGTTTGGCAGAGCCGGATATGTCAGAGCGGACATTAAGCCTAACGCTTAGCGTGAATATGAGCCTCGGCACAAACGTCGAGACAGTAACTGATATGCGGTGCCGCTTCCGAGGCACCGATGCACAAGAGTCCGAAAGAAATTGCCCGCTCATTACGGGCGTTCCGTAATGCCCACAGGCTGAATTTGCTGCTTTGCGTTCGCATCGCACCAGGCCATCGCGCCTGCGACGCGGCACGATCCCAGACCGGTGTTGAGTATCTGGGCGGCGTCGTGCCCCGTTTGCCGCTCGCTCAATGCACCCAAGCGCGGTGCGAATGCGACTATGTGCCCGTCGGGAGTGGCCGACTGGATCGGCTCAATGCGAACAAAAAAAAGTCCGCCAAGCGCGTCATTGAAAAGAGTCGGCCGAAGCGGCCGTGATGGTTGCCGTCCGGCAAGCGGCGACGACTTGAACATGCTCGATCGCCGCGTCCTGGTCACACAGCTTTCACGCAGTCTTCAGGCGGCCCTTTTGCTTCAAGCGCCCTTTTTGCATTTCGTCATGAAGCTGTTTTTGGCAGCACCGTGCAGCGGCTTGCCTTCCTTGCTGACGGCCTTGCCTTCGCAGGCGTCGCGCTTGCATTTGTTCATGAAGCTGGTTTTGGCGGCGCCGTGCAGCGCCTTGCCGTCCTTGCCGATCGCCTGGGTTTCGCAGGACTGCGCCATCGCGGTGCCGGCGGCGAAAGCGGCAATCAACGCCGCAAGAATAATGCGTTTCATTGTTTCCCCCATTTTAGCGCACTCACACGTCAGCAATACTAGTGAATGCAAGTAAAGGCATGTGATCATGAAGCCGATGCGTCCTCAAGGGGCGGGGGTTACCGGTATTTGCTGCCTGCCGGCGCGGCGCGGGTATCCCGGAACCTTTGACCCTTCTCAATGCGCTGCATTTTAACGTGCGGCACTATTTCTCCCGGCCAGATCATTGGCCTGAACATCCCGTTGCCGGGAGGCACATATGAAGAAAATGAGCACGCTAGGTTTATTGGCCGCGACCGCGTTGTTCTGCGCAGCCCCGGTCTCGCTGCAACTCTCGCAAGACAAGGTGTCGATCTCTACTGACAGCGCCAGCGCTCGCGTCGGGGAGCCTCTGACGCCCGGAAGCATTGCGGGCGTCCACCGTCGAGCCGTACGGCGGACAGCGCGTCACGCCTACTACGGCGGAAATGAATACGCCGGATACGGATACGGCGGAGTCGGTTACGGTGGAGTTGGATACGGCGTTGAGCGGCGCGCCGCGCGCCGCGCTTACTATGGCGGTTATGGAAACGGCGGATACGGATACGGAATGGCTGCCGGGGCCGCCGGCACGTATGCGGGTGCGACATATAGCGCGGGCAGCAACTCTTATCCCGTCCGCGGCGGCTTCACTTACACGCCGATGGGCTCCTACGGCCCGGTGTGCGACCCGAGAGTTGATCGCATGTGCCAGTGACCTGGCACTGAAACCAGTGATGTCGAAAAGCAATTGGCCTCACACGACGAAGCCCCGGGCAGCGTACCGGGGCTTTCGTTTGACGAGAGCCGAACTCTTGAAGATCCGCAATTGGCACTTAGCGGACCTGGCCTGTTGCGCCGCGAATGTCCGCTAATGACCCAAAGCGGACATCTCCCCCGCTCAGCAACTGTTTCCACGCCGTCTGACTGCGACATCACTCCCAACGTAGGGTTGCCTTAGCAGCCGCCGGCCACTAGTTCTGCAGGGATGACCGTACAAACCGTGTTGATCTCGGGTGCTGGGGTTGGGGGACCAACGCTTGCCTATTGGCTGAGAGCAGCGGGATTTGAGCCGACGATCATCGAGCATGCACCCAAGTTGCGAAGTGGCGGTTATGTCATCGATTTTTGGGGCTTGGGCTACGACATCGCCGAGCGAATGGACCTGATCAAAGAGATCAATCAAGCCGGCTATCACATCCGGGACATGCGAGTTGTTGACGCCAAGGGCACGCGAATTTCCGGTTTCGGCACAAGCGTTTTTCGCGAACTTACGGGCGGACGCTATGTGACGATAGGTCGTAGCGTCCTTTCGCAGCTGTTATTCAAAAAGGTGAGTCGCGACATCGAGGCGATCTTTGGCGATCAAATAATCGAAATCGACGATCAGAAAACTCATGTGAGGGTGCAACTCGAATCCGGCGTCGAGCGGCGATTCGACTTTGTTGTGGGCGCCGACGGCCTGCACTCCAGCGTCCGACGCTTGGTGTTTGGTCGTCAGGACCGCTTTGAGAGGCGCCTGGGTTATGTCGTTGCTGCGTTCGAAGCGACCGGCTACAGGCCTCGCACCGAAGACGTCTACGTAATGTACAATGAACCCGGCCGTATGGTTGGGCGGGTCTCGCTCCGCAACGACAAGACCTTGTTTCTTTTTATTTTCGCTGAGGATGCCGACACGCCGTTGCGCGATTTGCCGGCGCAGAAGCGGCTGGTGCGAACCAAATTCGGCAATAGCGGCTGGGAATGCCGGGGTATCCTTGATGCGCTTGACGGCGCTCCGGAACTTTATTTTGACCGCGTCAGTCAAATCCGAATGGAGCATTGGTCCCGCGGCCGGGTCGCCCTTGTCGGCGACGCAGCATATTGCGTCTCGCTGCTGGCCGGACAGGGCTCGGCGTTGGCTATGACCGGCGCCTATATCCTTGCAGGTGAACTCGCCAAAGCCCGCGGCAAGCACGACGTCGCATTTGATAAATATGAGCGGCTTCTGCGGGGTTTTGTTGAAAGGAAACAGCGAGGCGCGGCGGGTTTCGCATCGGCCCTCGCGCCGAAGACGCGGCTGGGATTGTTCTTCCGCAATCAGGTCATGAGGGCGACGGCCGTTCCGGGGCTTGCCCGTTATACATTTGGGCGTGACATTATCGATACGCTACAGCTCCCTGACTATCAGTGGTCATGCCGGACCTAGTTGCGCATGCCCGATTCGGGGCGCGTCGCAATTGACTAGCTTGGCGGAACCGTGCGGACAGAGGCTTTGGGTGAGTGATCGTGGAACTCAAGGGTGCAGTTCTTTTATATACGATGGCCGGCTTGATGGTGACGTTTGCCGGTTTCTCCGCACTTCTGTTGGCTGTTCGGCAGGCTGCTGGTGGGCGGTTGTCGCGAATTGACAGATACCTGGCAAAGACGGTCCTGACCCAACTCTTCGTGCTCACGGGCGGAGCACTCCTGCCGCCGATCATCGCACTCTACGACATGTCCGAAAGTTTGATTTGGCGAATCTCCGCAAGTCTTTTTGCCCTGGCGATGTTGTCTCTTTTGCTCAGCTACCCTTACCGGCGCCGAAAAGCCATCGGCAAAGGGCCGCCGCCCATCATATTGGCAATCTTTGTTGTGTTAGGCTCCGCAGTGATCGCTGCGATGCTCATCTACGTTCTAAGTGGGTTTCGATATAGTGCTGCCGCCTACATCACTGCCTTAACCATCAATTTTTTCACGACCGCATTTGCTTTCGTGACCGCACTCGATGTGATTATGCAGCAACCCATCGACGCGCCGGCTGGAAATCAGGAACGGCCAACAAATTAGGTTGGTGAATGTCCGCTAGACCCAAAGCGGACATTACATTTCGCGCTGCGAATGTCCGCTGTCAGGGGTCAAGCCGACACCAAAGACCACGGTTTGGGCCTGTCAGAAAAACCTTCGGCACGATGAAATTGATGTGGGTCGGCCGGTGTTATTACCAGTGGCTGATCGCGGAGGTGCTGCTATGATCGCACGTCAAATAAAAGTTCTTTCGGCGGCCGTCGCGTTGGCGGGCCTGATAGCTGCGCCGGCACAAGCTGAAAAGGTCGCCAAGAAGAAGACGCCGGTGCCTAGAATAGTGACTTCCAAAATCGAGGCGCCGATCTACGGATGGGCAGGCCAATACCGCGGCACCGATCCCGATGCGAACATTCGCTTTCAACTGTTGCGGGACCAGAACTTGCGTTAATTCGAACAGCGGCATGACGGAGCTGCAACGACGTCCGCTTATGGCACGCAGTGGACATTGCGGAGCCGCCAAATCGTGTCCGCTTTCGGGGGGGCGAAGCGGACATGGCCCAAAGCAGACATGGCAGAAGCAGAATTACTTTCCGTACTCAGCGTCAGAAACTTTCTCCGTCCAATCGACGGTCTTTCCATCAAACGCCATCCCGGGCTTGTCCCGGTGATCCCGCGTAACAAAGCACCGCACTCCTGTTCTGATCGAGATGGCCGGAACAAGCCCGGCCATGACGAGGTGTGGTAGTATCGGCTCATGATCGACCGCCGCATGGCTTTTCTCGCTATCGTCTTGCTCATTGCGTCTCCCGTCCTCGCCGCCGACGACCCCGCCGCGCCGATTGTCGCGA
The DNA here is from genome assembly GCA_963819915.1 of uncultured Alphaproteobacteria bacterium. GTDB lineage: Bacteria > Pseudomonadota > Alphaproteobacteria > Rhizobiales > Xanthobacteraceae > Pseudolabrys. Next base: position 128,844 of record CAWFXX010000010.1, on the reverse strand, counting down.
TCTATCGCATCGTCTCCGCTGGGGACGGCACCATCGGCGGCTACGTTGTCACGCGCAAGAAGAGCCGGCATCGCTGGCTCTCGCGCTCGTTCGCCGCGCTATGGGACAAGTCCGACTTGGTGACGCCGAAGGGCGATGAGAACCCGCCCGGCGCGGATCCCATTACGGATTCACAGGACCCCAAGGTGCGCGATCCCCAGGTCGTCGTTGAGAAGCGCGACGCCGGGACCGCGGTTGTCGCCGCCTCCTTCCGCAGCTGGGACGACGAGACCCGCACCGTGCGCTACGACATGATCCGCGAGGGCGGCGCCTGGAAGATCGACGACATCCGCACCAAGTCCGACAGCAAGGCCGACAACTATCAGTGGTCGACCCGCAAGGAGCTGGCCTACAACGTCGACGCCATGCGCAGCGGACGCTGGATCACGCCGCCGAAAGACAGTCCCAACGCGCAGCGCATGGACAAATGACGACAGCGCGGCCCGCGCCTTCCTCGCCGCACCCGTCTAACCTAATCTCCCCCCATGTGCTTAGCTATTCCGGCCTCGCCATCGCTACCCTCCTCGGCGGAGGCTTGCCCGCGGTTGCCGAGCTCGGGCCCCTGCAAGGCGGACACGCAAGCCGTGAGGCTGGGAATGCGGTGGGCTTCGATGACCATTCGATTGCGAGCGCTCGGGATCGGTTTAGCCGCCATACTGGCTGGGACCATGTCTGTGCCCTCGGCAGAGTTGAAAGATCCGCTTTCCCCGCTGACGTCAGCCAAGGGGTCGATACTCTGCTTTCGACGCGACTATTCTCCAATGCACCTGGCGCAGCATCCGAAGCAGATGATCAAATCCGTCCTGCTTGCCTTCCAGCAGGGCTTCATCACAGTCGAGCTGACTCCGCGCAGGGGGAGCCCGAAGCAGATCGGAGCTGGCTGTGGCTGGTCGGAGGGAGCGGGGATCGATACCTCGGGCCACAAGATGATTCCAAACTTCAACAAACCGGCGGGGTTTGATTGCACCGTCACCATCGGCAATTCTGCCGAAGAGCGCGGCTACCTCCTGATCGATCCGGCGCAGGACGCAAAATCGCTCACTCTGTTCCTGCAAGATTGGATCACCGCCTACAGTGGCGGCCCGGGCAACGCCAAGGGCTACGATCTGACGCTTGGCCCGCAGGATCGTACCTTCGTCCTTACCCGGATCAATTCGAAGGCCTGCGAGTCGTTCAAGATGACTGTCGAATAGCTACCATTTTGACGCCGAAACTTTTTCTCGCCCGCGGTGCTCCGGCCTGAGCCCACGCTACTGACACGTAGCGGACAGCCCAATCCGGCTGCGCTATCGTGGCGAAAAGCGGGGGCGAACATGACTGTGGGTTTGCCAAGCGCGTAGCGGATTTTAACTGACATGCCGCGTGACAAAGTCATCCTGGCGAATTTGAAATTCGGTTTGCTCGCGGCCGCGTTTGCAATTCTGTTGACAACGCCGGCCGAAAGCCGGCCCGGGGTGATCAAAATCGAGACTTACGCCTGCACGAGCTGGGGCGCGGCGCATCAGTACACGATGCAGTCACTGACACCAAAAGGCGGCCAGTTCAGCAAGTATTGCCCCATCCGCCTGCCAAAAGGCACGAAAGTCGACGTCATCGATGATTTCGATGACGGCTATGCCGTTGTGACGCACCACGGCAAGACATGGTGGGTCGATAATGAAAGAGTGCAGTGATTGCGCCGGGAATATTATTTAATGGTATACTGCTGCACGAACGGGGAGTAGGACCATGCGCATTGCTGTTTCCATTCTTGCTTTGCTGGTTGGGGGCGGCGTTGCCCAGGCCCAGCAGACCGAAGTCTTGTCAGCGCGGCCGCGCCACATCGAGATCGCTGCCTCGTGCTGGAGCTCGAATTGTCAGCTCGGGGCGTCCGACATTGCGCAGGGCATTTGCCATGGCGCATTCCAGGATGGCCCAAGGCGCGCGCTGTTTGTGCGGTCGGAGGTGGTTGACCGCAGCTTTGTCCAGGAGCGCGTGGTTTTCGTATTCCGCTGCGATCGCCAGTCGATTATCTGCCAGGCGGGCAGCTGTAACTGAAATTCTTTTGCAAACGAATGCTCGCCACCGGAGCGGTCGCCAAGGCCGGCCGATTGCAGTCACAATTCTGCGGTTCGCTTAACCTGCGCCGCGAGCGCCATAAAAATGTAGGACGTGATTACTGTCGTGAGCGAGAGCGTGATCGTTTGCATGACGCCTCCGAACACTAATGAGATCATCGCTCGCGGAGTACCCATGATCTGCGCGGTTGGCCCGAGCAAAATGACGGCGCCAATGGTGGCGGCGAGCCACGGAAGCACCGCCAGCAAAACGAGCGCAAGGATTCGCAATACCGCGCCATTTGTATCGGCCGATGCCCGCAAAGGTGTTGCCCCGGGAGCTTCGACGGCGCACGCGGGGAGCAAAATCGACAACCTTAGCGAGACGAAAGCCACTGCGACGAATGCGACTGCGAAAACGAGCGTGGTTGCTCGCAGCGGCCAGTTAAGCGCCTGCAGCGCGCCGAGCAGGTCAAGGGGCAGCCCCAACAGAATCTTCAGCGCAAACAGCCAGCCGAAAAAAATCAGGAATGCCGGTTCGCCGACCGGAAGTGTATAGGCTGGCGTGATCTCACCGAGTATCACGAAGCGGTGCAGCGCAATAACGAAAGGCGCGAGCAAGAATGCCCATATCGCGGTTTGGACGAGGCCCAACGCGACGCCGTAAAGTTGGTGTTCCCACAGACGCCGCGGGACAAACTCTGCGCCGACGGAGATCGCGATAAGAATGAGGATGGCGCTCAAAGTAATCGCGCGCATGGCATTCAATGTGCGTCCCCAGTCGCGATAGGCTGCAATAAGCGTCGGCAAGATTGGCAGGCGACCTGGCTTCATGGCAGCAAACCCCAAAACGGTTTGAAGTCTATTTGTCGCAACTGCAACTGTGAAGGTTCAACGCATTTTCTTCCACCTTCATGGCCATCACGGGTGAACACAAGCCGACTCTGGCGGCTATTGGCACTTGGCGAGACATGACGCGCACCTGTCCGAACGTCCGCTTTCGGACGGGAAGCGGACGTCGGAATACCAGGCGCGCCGGCCTATTTCTTGCCGGCGGGCTCGGCTTTCGCCTTCAGCTCCGCGAGATCGCTGCCCAGTTTTGCGAGCGCCGCTCTGAGCGTAACGATCTCGGCGCGCGCGGCGGCGAGATCGCGGCCGGCGGCTGCGATCCTGTCCTGCGTTTCGCGGTTGAGCTTTGCCAGCGCCTGCTGGAGATATTCGATATTGGTCTGAAGGCAGCCGGTGCGGCGCTCCATCTGCTTTTCGGCGGTGCAGACTTCCAGCCCGCGGATGTCCTGCGCGGCGGCGGGCGATAGCAACGCTAGGAAGAGAAAACCGGCCCGGAGCAGGGGACCTGTTGAGGGTCGATGACAAAGTGTGCGGCGGTCGACCGCCAAAGTGAAAAAATTGAGCATAGATTAGCGACGCCTTTCCGCTAACACGGCCTACCCCGAAAAGCAGACAAACCAGACTAGCGCGGTCGGCCTGAGCACCGGTATCTTTCTTTTTGGCCGTGGCCGGAGGCTCTTGCAGTGAGCGACTTCAAGGCATTTCAAGACCTGGAGCAACAAAGTTGGTCTGACCCCCGGCGAGCGTCGGGATACATTGAACTGTTTGCTTCTGCCTCAGATCAGGCGATTGATAGCTTGGTGGAGGCCGTCAATGTCCGGCGCGAACTAAAGGCGCTCGATCTCTGTTGCGGGCAGGGCAATGTTTCCGAGGCGCTCGCTCGCCGGGGCTGTCAGGTGACCGGCGTTGATTTTTCTTCGGCGATGCTCGCGTTTGCGGATGCCCGTGTGCCGAACGCGGTGTTTATCAAGGCGGATGCCCAGAATTTGCCGTTCGACAACGCGGAATTTGACATCGTCGTTTCGAATTTAGGTGTATGTCACGTTCCTGATCAGCCGCGCGCATTAGCGGAAGCGCGCCGCGTCCTTCGTCCAGGGGGACGATTTGCGATGACGGTATGGTGCGGACCTGACGTTTCCCCATGCTTTGAGATTGTTTATGGCGCAATCAAAGCCCATGGCAGCCCCAGTGTGTCGGCGCCGCCAGGCCCGGACTTTCACCAATTCGCGCAAAAGAATGTAGCTGAAAGGCTCTTGCTTGACGCTGGCTTCAATGATGTCGATTTAACAATTGTGGAGTGCATGTGGGATCTCGATAGCCCGGGCAGGCTGTCCGAAATCTACGAGCAAGGCACTGTCAGGGCCGCAATGGTTCTTGGCGGTCAGCCGCCGCAAAATCTCGCCGCGATACGTTCGGCGATGGCCGAGGCCGTTCAAAGCCGGTTTGCGTGGAAGGATCGCTGGCGTGTTCCCGTCCCCGCCGCGCTGGTGCGAGCCATTGCCTGATGTCCGCTTCAGGCGATGAGCGGAGATTCGCGCAATTATTTTCCGGACATTTCCCCGGCCTCGCGCGCCTCGGACAGTTTGACCGCATGGGTTTCGCGGCAGAGCGGACAGCGGATGCGGATCGCGAATGCCGGCGGCACCGCCGACAGATCGCCGCCGTTCGTGCGGTAGCCGCTGTTGAACTCGCGGCCGGTTTTCGGGCAGCGCACCATCAGGACGCTCAATGCTCTTCTCCAAGTTCGGTGAATGTCCGGCGCGAGGTTTGATACCTTGCGCTTAATGGAGTGGCGGAGCGCGTGTTTGATCGAGATCAAATTTGCAAGCACAATAACGGAGTTCCCGCGCGTTTTCTGCCGCCGGAGGTTGCGTTAGCCGGCGATGTGCGGCTGGGTTGTCTCAATCGCAACGACGCGGCTACGCACCGGCGCGCGCAAGCCGCAGCGCGCCGCGTCATATCGGCGCGTCGTTTTCCCGGATGCGCTCGGCCTGGCGGTCGCGCACCGTCTGGATGTCGGCGAGGCATTCGATGAAGCGCGGCGTACCGGCGGCGAGGCCCCATTTTTCGCACAGGGCCCGGCTCTCGGACAATTTCTCGCTGGCGTGCTGCCGTTCGACATCGGCGCGCGCTTCGGCGGCCGCGCGCCAGGTCAGCAACATGAATATGGCGCCGACCAACGCGATGATGATGATGGTGGCCAGATTCCACATCACGACCTGGCCGCGTGTCTCGCTGCTGCTGGACATGTGAAACGCTCCGTTGGCCCCCGCCGTGGAGCGCACATTATGTCCGTGCCCTGCAATCTGTGTGTGAGGTTGATCACCCAATCGGATGACCTCACCGGGTTACCACGCCGGATCAGCGGGTGAGCGCGACCGGGGCGGGGCTGTCCGCGGGCCCGCCGGACGTCACGAAGGCAGGGCGTCCCAACAGCAGCGAGACGCAGATCAGCGCCATGATGGCGATACGGACCACTGTCCGCTTTCGCGGGTAAAGCGGACATGCCTTTTTGCACTGCACATGTCCGCTAATGACCCAAAGCGGACATTGGCTGTGCACTGCGGCAATGGTCTCGATGCTGCCTGCAGGCCTTATCAAAGTACTCATTTGAACTGCTAAGATGCTCTGCCCTAGCCGTGGAAATGGGAATGAAGCGGCGCGAGTTCATCACTCTTCTCGACGCTGCGACGTGATGTAGCAATTCACGTTAAGCAACTCAGGAGGATTCCTTGAGCCGTCCGCCGCTACCTCCGTTCAACGCGGAGACCGCCACGCAAAAGGCTCGCATGGCCGAAGACGCGTGGAACACACGCGACCCGGCGCGCGTCGCACTTGCCTACACCGAGGACAGCCGCTGGCGAAATCGGTCCGAACTTTTGCAAGGCAGAGAGGCCATCGAAGCTTTCCTCACCCGCAAGTGGAATCGGGAGCTTGATTACCGCCTGATCAAGGAGGTCTGGGCATTCCGTGAGAACCGCATCGCCGTGCGTTTCGCCTACGAGTGGCACGATGACGGTGGATTCTGGTTTCGAAGTTACGGCAATGAGAACTGGGAATTTGATGAGCATGGCCTGATGCGCCTGCGCATCGCCAGCATCAACGATCTTCCGATCAGGGAGGGGGAGCGCCACAATATTACGCATGGATACCCCCCGGTGCCCAAAACGATCATCGGACACCAGGAGGATAATTGCAACCGGAGGTTAGGTCATATTTTGTACGCGTGACTGCGCGGCAACTATTTCAGCTGGTTCGCAATATTATTGAACGTCGAGTTCAGCTTGCTGCCGACAGTGTTGACGGCGGCGATGATCACCACCGCGATGCCGGCGGCAATCAGGCCATATTCGATCGCCGTGGCGCCGGACTCGTCCTTCAGGAACGCAATAATTTTTGACATTGTACGCCTCCAATGTTGCCGCGAAGCGCGAGCGTAGGCGTTGCAATGTTAAAAAACTTGCCGCGAAGCGCGGACAGTTGCGCAGGTTGTTCAAGTTGCGTGCGGCGCGCCATCGCATCGGGAAAGTTACGTACAGCGATTGCGGTACAGCGTTACGGAACTTCAGGTGTTCCGTTCCCACGCCCATGCATTGTTCCGTACGCAATGTCCGTCACGGTTCCGACGGAACCGCGGCATCACAATCTGTTCAGCGCAGAAAAACGTGCGCTTTCCGCAACGAGCGGCAATGCCAGGAAATGTTTCCAGGAACGGCCGCGCGCGCGAAACGTTTTCCCTCCTGCAGCAAGAAGGAGGTTGCCATGAGAAAACTTGCGATCGGAATCCTGGCTGCGGCCGGTGTCGCGATGTCAGTGCCTGCCAGCGCGCAAGGCGTGTGGGTCGGCGCAGGCCCGGTCGGCGTAGGCGTCGGCGTGGGGCCGGTTTATGACGGCTATTACGACCACGGCTATTATGGTCCGGCCTATCGTAGCTACGCGTATGACGATGATTACGCGTATGCGGGCCCGCGGCATTGCCGCATCGTCCATGAGGATTTCAACGGACGATTGAGAACAATTCGCCGCTGCTGGTAAGTCCTCTCGTAAGGCCACGTAGCATTGTGAAGGCCCCGGACCCACGGTCCGGGGTCTTTGCGTTTGGGGGCCTGCGTTACGGCGCGATCGCTGAATTTAATCTTGCGCGCGGTGTCCACGATCCAGTCGCGATACAGCAGAAGCGGCGTGACGCCGGTGAGGCCGCCGCAGCCTTCCTCATCGCCCGGCGCGGTGGACCAGCTCACCACGCCGATCACCAGCGGGCCTTCGCCATCAAAAGCCGGGCGCGCCGGAATCGCCGGTGCAGCCGCCGAGCCCGGCGCGCAGATTGCGCGTCGCGATGTCGTAGAGCCGGATCTGCAGCGAGCCCGGCTTGCCGGTGACGCTCAATGTCGCCATGCGCGGCTGGCCGAGACCGCGCGCCGTGCCCGCGATGGTGACGCCGAAGCCTGCGATGGTGAGCGTTTCGCCCACCGCGACGCGGCGCGGCGCGGCGAGGGTGGCGGGCACGACGACATCGGGCAAAGGCGCCGCCAGCTTGACGAGCGCAACGTCGGCGGTGGCGCGGCTTGCGGTGTAGTTCGCATAGTTAAATTGCGGGTGGCGCACGACGGTGTGGACGGGGATCGGCACACCGCTCTGATAGGCCTTCACCTGGTAGGCGACCGGCCGCACGACGCAATGCGCGGCGGTGAGCACCAGGTCGCGCGCCAGCGCGGTGCCGGTGCACAGGTCGTCGCGCGCATCCACCAGCATCACGATCGGGCGCGCCGCCCAGCCGTTGGCGGCCGGCGCATTGCCGGTGACCGCAAAAGTGGGTGCGGTGAGGAAAAGCCAAAAAATGATGGCAAGAATGTTGGGCATGAGTACCGAGGGTAGCACGCACATTTTAACAGCGCTTATACGCCGGCGAGGCGGCCCTGGGCCGAGAATTGGCGGAGACAGCCTCATACTGATTGTGAAGCCAGGTCGTTGATTGGCTTGGTGATTATTCACACGATATTGCTGTACCCGCAAATCTGCCCACGAAGCGCGCGCAAACAGGGTAGGGACATTCGCGGTGACTTCCGAACGCGGCATGTTCGCTATTGGGTGTAAAGCGGACATGCCTTTTGCACTGCACATGTCTGCTTTTGACCCAAAGCGGACATCAATGTGTAAAGGGTCTACCTTATTGTCCTAATTTGTAATGTTCCTCACCAGACATATGCCTCGACTGCGCCGCCATATCGGCGCAGCCTGTAATTTATGCGAAGGATCATTCAAGCAAATATCGATAGGCTCAAAGAACTGCTGAAAACGGAGTCTGATCCGACAAAGCGCACAATGGAAAGACGCCTTCTCGCCGAGGAGGAGGCAAAGCTGAAAGAACTGCCTGCCTACGACAAGAAAGAGACCAAGGCTTACTAATTTAGCGGCTATCAGCCCATTTGCGCCAATGTGTAGGCACTATGTCGATGCGCTTATTTGAAGCGTCGACCCAATCCGGTCCGCTTTTACGAACCGGAAATACCAGCGCGTGGACGCCGCTCTTGTCCATCACGGCGACCTCAAGGTCGGCATCGGAAGGCGCAATTGAAACGGGCAGCCACTTGTCAGGTGGCCATTGATCTTTCACCATCGAAAGAGTGAGCGCCCGCACTGATCAGACCGCGTTGATCTGGATCAAGAATTTCGACCCTTGGAAGTAGCAACATAGTGTCTTACCGACATACGACAAGAAAGGTGCAATACTAAACTATGTCGCACACCGGTTGGTATAGGGCGAGGGCGGCCGAATGTGAGCGGCGGGCGCTCACATTGACCAACACAGCTGCGCGTGACGCTCTGATCCACGAACGTGATAATTGGCTGGAGATTGCCGAAAGCATCGATGCGCTGACACAGTCGTAAAGCAAAGAAAATAAAATAAGTGCCAATAGCGATGCCGGCAAATTACGATCGGTGACGCTCGACGCGGTTTCCATTTGCGTCCAATGTGATGTTAGCGGCACCGACTGTTTCTGCATCGATGATTTGCATCATCGCCAAAACAGTGGCCACTATGAGAATCACTTTTCTAAAGATTTGCAACGATGCTCTCGTCAGAAACAACGCGGCGTGCCTTTAGGCGCTCACAAGTTTCGCATTTGAACACTTGCATGAGCGCGTATCCGTCGCGTGTATGAACTTCATGGTCAGAATGCCACGCCATCGGTTGCTTGCATTTCGCGCAGCTAGGCCGTTGGATGATATCGAGCATCGGGTACTCTACTGTTTACAGGCAGGAGCCCATTAAAGCGGCTTTCACGACCCCGGTTTCGATGTGATTGCATCTAGGGCAAACAAAAGTAAGTAGCTCGTAGCCGAGGCGCTCTGCTTCTATTCCAAATAGCTGTGTCGCTGTTCCGCAGTCGGAGCAGTTCGGTCGCCTAATGGAACCGGAGTGCAGCGTTGTTGGTCGGTAAAGAATCATGGGCACTGGGCCTTTGTTGATTATTCTGGCGCGTATCTGTCTGCCAACATGCCTAGTCCCGTTTGAACTTGACCATCATCGTTTCGGAATGGTCGCATCGCGGACATTCAAACGTGCGCTGATCGTAGTCAGGCTTGTCGGTTGGCTCGATGCGAGCAAGCCACATTGGATTCCCGCACATTGGGCATGGAAGTAGATCAATCGGCTTCGGTGGATCGTGGATGTGAGATTGCTGCATGACGCACCCCATCACCTATGTTCAGGCGGGAGCGCTATTGGTCTCTCAGCCACCGACGCCTGGGACAGAGCCACAGTCGATGATGTGTGGACGGTGCGCTCGACTAACGACAAAGTTCGATCCGCGAATGGCTTGGTACTCGTTAAGGACGTTAAATGAGTAAGTGGAGCTTGGTGCTAAATAGCGCCGTAAAATCAATGATGTTTCGCCGCGTGCTGCCTTGGCATTCAAACGCCCCAAAATAAATTGGGGTGGCTGTAGATCATCCCCGAAATCGGCCAGCAATAAGTCCGAATAGTTTGTGCGATGTCCGCTTCTGATGCTGTGGACGGCGCCCACTCTGCGGCATCAAAAGTGCCATAGGGTGGTTGCTGCGAAAGCAAACCACATTGAGGGGAGCCGTCCATGGGCGAGATTAGCACGATCGGTCTCGATATTGCGAAGTCGGTATTTCAGGTGCATGGCGTTGATGTCGCAGGCCAGGTCGTCATCCGGCGTCAGTTGAAGCGGCGTTATGTGCTGGCGTTCTTCCAGAAGTTGCCACCATGTCTGGTGGGCATCGAGGCTTGCGCCTCATCGCACCACTGGTCGCGGGAGCTCAAGGCGCTCGGCCACACGGTGAAGCTGATGCCGCCGGCCTACGTGAAGCCCTACGTTAAACGGCAGAAGAATGATGCCGCGGACGCGGAGGCGATCTGCGAAGCGGTGACGAGAGCGAATATGCGCTTCGTCGCCACCAAGACGCCCGAGCAGCAGAGCGGTCTGACGCTGCATCGCACGCGGCATCTGTTCATCCGTCAGCAGACCGCGGTGATCAATGCGATCCGGGCTCATCTGGCCGAGTTCGGGATTATCGCGCCGGTCGGCCGCAAGGGTGTCGAGGCGCTGCTTAACGTTGTCACTGATGCAAGCGACAAACGGGTGCCCGTGGTTGCACGGATGTGTCTCACCGCACTGGGGACTCAGCTGCGCAGGCTCAAGGAACAGATCCTTGAGTTCGACCGTATGATCATGGCCTGGCACCGCTCGCATGAGGCGAGCAAACGGCTCGATGCGATCCCCGGCGTCGGCCCGATGCTGGCCACCGCTCTTGTCGCCAGTGTCGCCGATCCGAAAGCCTTTCGCTCAGGTCGCAACTTCTCGGCCTGGATCGGACTGGTGCCGAAGCAGCACTCGAGTGGGGGCAAGGACAGGCTCGGTAGTATCAGCAAACAAGGCGATCGCTATCTGCGCAGCCTGTTCGTGGCCGGCGCGCTCGCCGTCATTCGCTATGCCAAGATCCACGGCACCAAGCATCGGCCGTGGCTCACCGCATTGTTGGCGCGGCGGCCGACGAAGGTCGCAGCCATCGCGCTTGCCAACAAGATTGCGCGGATGGTCTGGGCGATGATGGCCAGGGGCGAGCGCTACAAGGAACCCGTCGCGCTTGCGGCATAAACGAGATCGCGCCGAACATCCGGCGTGATGTGAAGGTTGGAAAGGGCGAACAGCACGTAATGCAGAGCCGGTCGATCCGGCGATCAGGACACCCCACTTGTGCCAGCGCATTGTCGAATGCGCGCTTCTGACCGGGACCTGATCCGCGGAGGGCATTATGGCCAGCGGTCTCGTGTGCCGCACTCAAAGGCCGAACACATGGCTGCACCGACCAAGCTGCAAACGTGAAAAAAACTCTTGCCAACTCGGAGCCGTCCACACATGGCACTTAGCGGACATCGCCTAGTTGCACTGCACATGTCTGCTTTTGACCCAAAGCGGACATCATGTTGCCGAGCTCACACTGTGGGGCCTGATCGGGGGCGGAGTGGGACGACCCGGTCGCCTTCCCGACGCGCGGAATTGATCTGCACGATTGCATTCGCCAGGTCGCGCTGGAGATAAGGTTTCGTAATCTTCGGCAGACCTATATCTTCCCCAGGTACACGATCCGCATAGCCGGTCGCGAGCAGGATAGCGATGGTTGGCCATTCCTGTCTGATGATTTTGGCCAGTTGTGTTCCGCTCATTTGCGGCATGGCCTGATCCGTAATGACGAGATCTATGGAGTCTTGTTGCCGCAGAATTTCCAGCGCTTCCTTGCCTGAGTAAGCCTCAAACACGGAGTGACCAAGATCTTCAAGCATGGCGACCGTGTTCATGAGAACAAGAGCGTCATCGTCCACTGCCAGGATCGTAAGCAGCCGGTCTGTTTTTGCCGGGGCTGGCTGCGCAAGACTAGTCGGAGAGGCAGCTTGGGTAGACTCTTTAGCAACCGGCAGCCAAATCTCTGCGGTCGTGCCCTTGCCTTTCTGACTTTGCAGGACCAACGCCCCACCGGATTGCTCGGCGAAGCCGTGCACCATCGAGAGGCCAAGACCGGTTCCTTTCCCAACACCCTTGGTCGTAAAGAAAGGCTCCGCCGCTTTCTGCAGCGTTTTCTCGTCCATCCCTTTGCCGTAATCCTTCAGCTAAGGCAGACGTAATCACCGGGTTTCAATACGGCATGGTCCTTGGCAGCAACACTTTCTTGCCGGGCAGATATGATTATGTCGCCACCATCCTCCATGGCGTCGCGAGCATTCAGCGCCAGATTAAGCAACGCCATTTCTAACTGATTGGCGTCTGACACAACTCGCCCGAGACCAAGCGGAAAACGAGTCTCTATTCTGAAGGTTGGGCCAAGTGACCGTTGCATCAGCTCGGTCATCCCTTGCACGAGTTCGGGTATGTCGACCACCTCGCGCCTGAGGTCCTGGTTGCGAGCGAATGCGAGCATCCGGTTGGTTAGGGTCTTACCGCGCTGCGCACCTTGGGCCGCGTTTTCCAGCAATGATAGGGATTTGGGATCATTCGGTAAGCGCTTGCGCAACAGTTCGAGACTGCCAAGGATCGCCGTCAGCAGATTATTAAAATCGTGGGCGATACCGCCTGTAAGTTGACCGATCGCCTCCAACTTTTGCGATTGAAGCGAGACTTGGCGTACCTTTTCTAATTTCTGCTCAGCTTCCTTTCGCTCACTCAAGTCGCGCGTGATTTTGGCAAAGCCAACGATTTGGCCGGACGGTTCCCGAATTGGATCGATAACGACATAAGCCCAAAAACGCGAACCGTCCTTGCGGACACGCCAGCCTTCGGCCTCGAATTTTCCTTCTCGGCGGGCGGTCTCCAATGCTCGCGCCGGCAAGCCGGTTTCTTGATCCTCCGGTGTGTAGAAGCGTGAAAAATGCTGTCCGATAATTTCGTTTTCGGTATAGCCCTTGAACCTCTGCGCACCGGGGTTCCAACTCGTCACGACACCCGAGGCGTCCAGCATATAGATGGCGTAATCCGTCACCGCCTCAACAAGGAGGCGATAACGCCCTTCCTGCGTTAAAGATGCCAAAAATAGGTCGGATCGTTCCATCAGGGCCCCACTGGACGCACCCCCGTGAGGATGTGGTTCAGATCGCAACCGAGTCAAATTCCCGCAGATTGAATGGTTCCGTGACGTTTGGACGGCCACCGAATGTCCGCTCTTGGCACTTAGCGGACATCGGCTTGTGCGCTGCACATGTCTGCTTTGACCCAAAGCGGACGTCCGCCGCCCCAATCACAGTCAAGCTCACTGCAAGCCGTCGGATGTCGGTGCGGTCTGCTTGGGCTCGGTTATCTGCCGAGATGAAAGTGAGGCGTGTGACAACGCAAGCCAAACCTCAGCCATCTTCAGCAGGCTTTCACGCTGCTTCGGCGGCGCGCGTTCCGCCACATCAAGACATTGCTCGGCGAATCTTCTGTAGTCTCTGGCGGAAGTCATTAGTCGCCTCCCTCCAGAATTGGGATGCCCAACTCTTTAATCGTGCGATTGCAGATTTGAAGTGGCTCGCGTTCGCCCGATTGAAAAACTTCAATGACCTTGGTGGCTACAATCTCAGTAATCGGGTCGGAACGATCATCCAGTCTAAGGACAACAAGGATTGCTTCATATGCCGTCCCGAGGACAACGATGTCCTCGGGCGTGAAAGTACCGCCTTCAGGAATTTCAGTTTCATTCCGCAAACGCCGATAAAGCGCCATCGCAGCACAAGCGGGAGCGCGACCCCTGCTGTCCCGGCAGCGCGATTGTTCTTTTTTGGGCCGGGATTTTAGAACGTAATCACCCGCAAGCCCGCCGAACAAGTAAAATGACACTCAATTTAGTCGCGTCGGAAAACTATAAGGATTTAATAATTTAGCCCCGGTGCCGTTCGGAACGTAAAAAGACGTATCGGGTTTTCCATATGGAGGAGCATCGAAGGAGGTTTCACGTGAGCATCAGTATTAGGCTGAAGTGGCTCTGGGACCTCTGCGCGCCGAGTGCGCCGGGCAAACATTTTTCCCGCTATGGGCATCGCGTCATCGTTTCGGAAGATGACTTTCGCGCCGCCCAGGCCGAACTTGCTGCGGGCGCAAAAGAGGTGGTGTTCGAAGCACGGCGCGATGACGGCCACTACGTGTTGGAATCGTTGACTGCAATTAGGTAGCGACCCATGAGCAGCAATTGCTACGGCATGTCCGCTGTTGGCACTTAGCTGATTTGAATTGTGCTATCTAATTGGCGTGCCGGGTGCGTTGTTTTGGTTTGCCCCTTTACAGCGTAATCGCACGGGAAGCCCCGGCTGCAAGGCTGGGGCTTCTGCCGTTCTGGGCCTCAAATCCCGCGTCCGCTTTTGGCACTTAGCGGACATGCCGTAGTGCGCTGCACATGTCCGCTTTCGGGAGTAAAGCGGACGTGGCACCCGGCGTATTTCATGAGGACACGCCTGACGAACCTGATTAAATTGAAAGCGAGCCTATTCCGCCGCTTCCGACATTTCCGCGCGCACTTGGGCGCGGAATTCATCGATCAAGCGTAAGCCCTTTGGCGTCTCGACATGCCAGAATGTCCAGCCATTGCAGGCGTCCAGGCCTTGCGCCAATGCGCCGATCTTGTGGATCGAGCCGACCTGACCTTCGAACGATACCGCGCCGTCCGCGCGCACCAGCGCCTTGTGGCGCTTCTTGGCGTCGACCAGCTTGACGCCCGGCGTCACCAGTCCGCGTTCGATCAATGCCGAAAATGGCACGCGCGGCGCCTCGCGCGCAGTAACGAAAGGCGCGAGCGTCGGCGCCTCGAGCGGCTTGGTCGCAGAAATTCGTTTTTCGGCCGCCTTGGCGTATCTTGACGTCCTGCTCACAGCCGACAAAGCGGCGGCCGAGGCGTTTGGCGACGGCGCCGGTGGTGCCGGTGCCGCAAAACGGGTCGAGCACCAGATCATCGGGGCGCGAGCTCGACAGGATGACGCGCGCGAGCAGCGCTTCCGGCTTCTGGGTCGGATGCAGCTTTTTTCCGTCGCGGCCTTTCAAGCGCTCGTCGCCCGTGCACAGCGGCAGCGTCCAATCGGAGCGCACCTGGATATCTTCGTTGGCGGCTTTGAGCACTTCGTAGTTGAACGTGTAGCCCCGTGCCTCCGGATCGCGCGAGGCCCAGATGAGCGTCTCGTGGGCGTTGGTGAAACGGCGTCCGCGAAAATTCGGCATCGGGTTGGATTTGCGCCAGATCACATCGTTGAGGATCCAGAATCCGAGATCCTGCATGACCGTGCCGACGCGGAAAATGTTGTGGTACGAGCCGATCACCCAGATCGTGCCGGCGGGCTTGAGCACGCGACGGCATGCCTTGAGCCATTCCTTAGTGAAGGCGTCGTAGGCCGCAAAGCTGTCGAATTTGTCCCAATCATCCGTGACCGCATCGACATGCGAGTCATCCGGGCGCTTCAAGTCGCTTGCGAGCTGGAGATTGTAGGGCGGATCCGCGAAGACGAGGTCGACGGATGCTGCCGGCAACTTCGCCATTCCGGCGATGCAATCGCCGACAAGAATGCGATGCGGTTGCGGACTCTCTGAAACTCCACGGGGCGCCCGTGAGGGCGCCCCGCGACGCGACACTACCATGACTTAGGACTCTGACTCAGGTGACGCGGTCGGCGACGCGGGACCTACAACCGACAGACCCGCATCTTGAGCGCGCAAGGTAAAAAAGCGGTTTATTGTTGAGGCCCTCAACTCGGCAAATTCTGCCTATTTCACGCGGGGTTGAGAGGTATAACGACCACGCTAATTGCGCAGCCGAATTGGACGTGTGCGTTCACTTCGGCGATGATTGCGTAAAGTTCTTGGGAGGAAATTGCGATGCGTTGGGATGATTTCCGCCGCAGCGACAACGTCGAAGACGACCGCGACGCCGGTGGTGGATTTGGCGGCGGCGGAATTGGTATTCCGGTCGGTGGCGGCGGCCTCGGAATTGGAACGGTCGTCGTGCTGGGTCTGATCGGCTGGGCGCTCGGCATTGATCCGAGCGTGCTGATCGGCGGCGCGGAACTCGTCAACAGCGGCACGCACTCTCAGCAGTCCTCGCAGCCGAGTGCGCGGCGCACCGGCGCGCCGAAGGATCAGATGGGCGATTTCGTTGCCGCCGTGCTTGGCAACACGGAAGACACCTGGACGGAAATTTTCCGGACTAGCGGACAAACATATCTCGTGCCGCGTCTGCGGCTGTTCTCCGGTTCGGAGCAGGGCGGCTGTGGTTTTGCGCAAGCCGCGATGGGCCCGTTCTATTGTCCGAACGACAAGCGTATTTATCTCGATACCTCTTTCTTTCGCGACATGCGTGACCGCTTTCGTGGTTGTACCGGCAAGGCATGCGAATTCGCCGAAGCTTATGTGATCGCGCACGAAGTCGGGCATCACGTACAGAATTTGCTCGGCATTCTGCCAAAGGCGCAAAATGCGCAGCGCGCCGCCGGCAGCAAGGTCGAAGCAAATCGCATTCAGGTGCGGGTTGAGTTGCAAGCCGATTGTCTTGCCGGCGTGTGGGCCAACCATTCCAACCAGCGCTGGAACTCGATTGAGCCGGGTGACGTGGAGGCGGCCCTGCAAACAGCCGCAGCGATCGGCGATGACCGGTTGCAACAGCAATCGCGCGGTTACGTCGTACCCGACGCCTTCACCCATGGATCATCGGCGCAGCGGCAACGCTGGTTCACGACCGGCCTGAAAGAGGGCAAAGTGTCCGCCTGCAATACCTTCGCGGCGGGTTCGCCGTAGGGACCACACTTATGCCCGGCATCGACGAGAGCCGACAATTCGTGCCGCTGAAGATCGCGGTGCTCACGGTTTCCGACACGCGTGAGCTTGCCGACGACAAATCCGGCGCGACGCTGATCGAGCGCATCCGCGCCGCCGGTCACGTCCTGGCGGAGCGATCCATCGTCAAGGACGAGGTCAAAGCGATCCGCCAGCGGGTGAAGGCCTGGATCGCCGACAAATTCATCGATGTCGTGATCACGACAGGCGGCACCGGCTTCACCGGCCGCGACGTGACGCCGGAAGCGGTGGAGCCGCTGTTTGAGAAGAAAATGGACGGATTCTCGACGATGTTTCTGCTGGTGAGCGAGAGGAAAATCGGTACCTCGGCGATCCAGACGCGCGCGACCGCCGGTGTCGCCAACGCCACCTACATTTTTTGCCTGCCGGGCTCGCCCGGCGCCTGCAAGGACGCCTGGGACGAGATTCTCGTGCACCAGCTCGATTACCGTTACCGGCCGTGCAATTTCGTGGAAATCCTGCCGCGGCTGGATGAGCATCTGCGGCGCCCGAAAGCGAAAGGCGCTACGGCGTAGATTAGTTGCAGATTATTTGTCATGGCCGGGCATAGACGTCCGAAGGACGGCGTGCTTTCGCACGCCTATGTCCCGGCCATCTCGATTAGGGACGCGAGGCCGTGCAATCCTAAGCGAGATGCCCGGCACAAGGCTTGTGCTCGGGCCGGCCAAAGGCCGGACCCGAGTGCCGGGCATGACAAGCTTGGGCGTCACAACTCCAAATCCCAGTACTCCGCGACGACATCCTTGCCCCAGGTGTGGCGCGGCTCGCTTGAGGTGAGAATGAAGCCCGCTTTTTCATACGTTCGGCGCGCGGCGGTGAGGATGCTGTGCGTCCACAGCGTCATCTTTCGGTAGCCGCTCGCGCGCGCAAAGTTCACGCATTCGTCGACCAGGCGCGTGCCGAGCTTGAGGCCGCGTGCTTGTGGATCGACCAGCAGCAGGCGGAGACGCGCGACGCCGGGCACATCGTCCTTGACCAGCATGACGCAACCGACATTTTCGCCATTCATCTCGGCGATCCAGCAACGCTCCAGCTTCGGGTCATAGTTGTTGACGAAATCGGCCACAATTTGCGCGCACAGGCCCTCGAAGGGCTCACCCCAGCCGTATTCCTGCGCGTAAAGCACGGCATGTCTGGAAATAATCCAGCCGAAGTCGCCGAAGCGTGGCGCTCGCAGGATGTAGCTCGGGTTGCCGGCGGCGCCTGGCGTTGGAGCTCCCAGGAGTTTCTCGATCGTCTGCATCGCCGAGACCAGATGCGACTGGTCGGGGGGTGGGAGCTTGTCGAGCATGTCGGCCACGTCGCGCTGCGAGCGTTCTTCGGCCGGATCGAACGCCTGCCGTCCACGCGCTGTGAGTGCAAGATTGCTCTGGCGCGCGTCTTTTTCCGAGGCTTTGCGCGTAATCAGGCCGCGTCTTTCGAAATTGCGCAACACGCGGCTCAGATATCCGGCATCGAGGTCGAGCGCGCGGCCGATATCCTTGGCGGTCACCGCCTCGCCGTGGGCGATCTCGTAAAGCACCCGCATCTCACCGAGGGAGTACGGACTGTCGAGGTAAGTCTTGCGCAGGACGCCGATCTGACGCGTGTAGAACCGGTTGAAGCGCCGTACGGCGCCGATCCGTGCATGAGTATCTTGGGCATCTTCGGCCTGTCCGGCGCTGTTCATGGCACCGACGAGCCTCAACAAGTTAGTTGACTAAGTCAAGTATTATCACGGACGCGTTGCGGTCGCGCTCAGCATCGCGATGCGCCGGCGTCCGAGCCGCCTCAGCAAGGCAGCCTCTGCGTTGGCGCTATCGGGGTGGCAGCCGATCTCCTCGTAAAATCTCTTGGCGATCAGCAAACCCTGCTCTGGCCGTGGACCGGCGCCGAGTGCGACCCGCAGCAGGCTCCAGAGTTCGGCAATGCCCGGGCGCATGAGGTCAGTGGCGCCCGGCGGGCGAAAGACCGCCGCGCGGGCCGCGCCCTCAAGCAGTTCTGTCGCCTGGATGAATCTGTCGGCGGCGTCGATCCAGCCCGGTTGGGGCACGGTGCCGGCCGGCAGAAACAGGAGCCAAGGTGTCCGTATACTGGCGGCGGCAGTGCGCAGACGGACGCCAATGGAGGCGGAAGAAGCCATGAACCGGCACCCCGCGATGTCGGCGACCTCGGCGGTGGCATCACGCGAGCCGGCGTCGGCAATGACGACTTCCGCTAGGAGACCGGCGGCCGCACCCGGAACCAGGGCAGCGAGGGTCGGCACCAGTGTGCGCTCCGACTCATACGTGGCAATGATGGCGCTCAACATGGAACCGTAGCCGGTGAATACCGTTGCCACCATATCATGTGGAATTCGGTGCCGACCCCACGAGATCAAGCTTCCGCTGCCCAAATTGTGGACGTCCCGCCGATAGAGAAAATCGATTGGTTCGAGACACGTTTTTGCTCCGCGCCGTGTGGGTCCGTTTTGCGACCAATGTTTATAATCTTCACGTCGGTACGACAGCCAAGAAGTCCAATAAACCGTGCACGAAACCTGAAACAAGATGCATCTGCAACTACATGGGACTGAGTGCAAGAAAGTGCTTTGAAAGTCAGAAATCGTTCTTGTTATGTTCACATCGGATCACTAGGATAATCCCATGGCTCGAACAAACGCAGCCGAAAAAAGACGCCCGCCGGCGAAGGAGCTGCCCTCCACGCCGGCGGGCGGCTACGAGGACGTCAGCGAGTTGCTGGGGGTCGTTGTCGACCACGAGCGCCGCCGGGGTCGCGGCGCACAGAGCAACGCGTCGGGACGTTACGAGCCTCTCGCCCGGATAGCCTTCGACGACGGCTGGCGCACGCTGGACGAGTTGCCGCCGTTCAAGACGAGTGTGACGGTCGATGCCACCCGCAAGATCATCACCCGAAACGACTCGCCCGACATCGGATTTGACCGCTCGATCAATCCCTATCGCGGCTGCGAGCACGGCTGCATCTACTGTTTCGCGC
Organism: uncultured Alphaproteobacteria bacterium; assembly: GCA_963819915.1. Classification (GTDB taxonomy): domain Bacteria; phylum Pseudomonadota; class Alphaproteobacteria; order Rhizobiales; family Xanthobacteraceae; genus Pseudolabrys. The sequence goes on along the minus strand of CAWFXX010000010.1, from coordinate 109,115 downwards.
GACCCACCCACGCCTATCTCGGTCTCTCGCCCGGGCTCGATTTCGAGTCCAAGCTGCTGGTGAAGCCCGAGGCGGCCGCCTTGCTGGAAAAGGAACTGTCTGCCCCTGGCTATGAGCCCAAGGTCATAGCCATCGGCACCAATACCGATCCCTATCAGCCGATAGAACGCCGCTACAAGGTCATGCGCCGCATCCTGGAGGTGCTCGACCGCGCCGGCCATCCCGTCGGGATTGTCACCAAGTCGGCGCTGGTGCTGCGCGATCTCGACATCCTTGCGCGCATGGCCGAGCGCAACCTTGCGAAGGTTGCGCTGTCGGTGACCACGCTGGACGGGGACCTTGCCCGCAAGATGGAGCCGCGCGCGGCGACACCGATGCGACGGCTTGAAACCTTGCGCCGCCTCACTCAGGCCGGCGTGCCGACCACGGTGATGGTTGCGCCCGTGATCCCAGCGCTCAACGATATGGAGATCGAACGCATTCTCGAAGCCGCGCGCACCGCCGGCGTGAAAGAAGCCGGCTACGTGCTGCTGCGCCTGCCGCTGGAGGTGCGCGACCTGTTCCGCGAATGGCTGACGGCGAACTATCCCGACCGTTCCCGCCATGTCTTCAAGCTGATCCGCGATATGCGTGGGGGGAAGGACTATGACTCCACCTGGGGAACGCGGATGAAGGGCACCGGACCTTATGCCTGGATGATCGGCCGCCGCTTCGAGATGGCCTGCGAAAAGCTTGGCCTCAACGAAGCGAGGCGCCAACTCACCACCGAGCATTTCCGCAAGCCGGAACCTGGCGCGGAGCAATTGGCTCTGTTCTAAGGAGCCGGCATCATCCCCGGCATCCACCGGCTGCCATTCGGCGGAATTGACATTGTGACCGCCGCGCGCACTGATCGCGGCCATGATCCGCAAGGCCAAACGGAGACCAGCGCTACGTCTTCCGCTCGATGAGCCGATTCTGCGCCCGACGTTCAGGCGCGAGCGGCGCGCGCTCAACAAAGGGGTCTTCCCGGTGGCCGGCTGCGACGAAGCGGGCCGGGGGCCGCTTGCCGGTCCAGTGGTGGCAGCCGCAGTGGTACTGGACCCCGCTCGCATTCCGCGTGGGCTCAACGACTCCAAGAAACTCGATGCTGCCGCGCGCGAAAAACTCTACGCAAAGATCTGCGCGACCGCGCAGGTGGCTGTGGCATTTGGCGCGGTCGAGCGGATCGATCGCGACAATATCCTTCGGGCCTCCCTCTGGGCGCTGGCGCGTGCGGTCAAGGCTCTGCCGGTGCGGCCCAAACTGGTGTTCGTGGACGGCAACCAGAAGATCGATTGCGGTTGCGATTGCGAAGCCGTGGTGTCCGGCGATGCGCTGGTTTTGTCGGTGGCGGCTGCCTCGATCGTGGCGAAGGTGACCCGCGACCGGCTGATGACCCGTCTCGGCCTTGCGCATCCGGGCTACGGTTTTGAGCGGCACATGGGCTACAGCGTACCCGAGCATTTCGCGGCTTTGGCCAAGCTTGGACCGACCATCCACCACCGAAAGTCATTTGCGCCAGTCGCCGCCAAACTTGCCGCCATAGATGGCGCCTTGGGCAGCGCCTCGGACGAAGCCGTCGCACGGTTGTTGCCTCTTTAGCCCGGCTTCTCTATTGCTGCCCGGTTCCAGCTGCTTTCACCCCGCCCCGGGCCAATGCATTACGTCTCTCTGCTCATTGAGTTTCTGCGCGGACGCCCCGCCGTGGTGTTCTGGACCGTGGCGCTCACACAAGCCGCGCTGTGGACGTTCATTCCGGCGATTTTTTTCAGCGCGCCGCCGGGAGACGTGCCGATGCTGCTCGCCATCGGCCACGAATATGTACTGGGCAGCTATCTCGGCCCGCCGCTGGCGTTTTGGCTCGGCGAGATCGCCTTCGCGGTCGCCGGTTCGTTGGGACTCTATGCGCTGGCGCAGGCCTGCATCGTCATCGCTTACTGGGCGGTCTTCGCTCTCGGCCGCGGCATTGTTGGTACCAGGCATGCGGTCCTTGCCGTCCTGCTGATGGTCGGCATTGCGGCCTTCTCGGTCCCCAGCCCGAATTTTGGTCCGGCAATTCTGGCTGCCCCGTTATGGGCGCTTGCGCTTCTGTACTACTGGCGCGCGGTCGGCGAGAACAGAAGGGGCCACTGGTTCCTGCTCGCGCTCGTTCTCGGGCTGCTTATTCTTGCAAGCTACGCCGGATTGATCCTGCTTGCGGTCATGATTGCGTTCACGCTCGCGACGGCGCGTGGGCGCGCCGCCGCACTCCATCCGGAGCCGTGGATCGCCATGTTGCTTCTTTGCATCGTGGTATTTCCGCACGCGCTCTGGCTCAGCGGCGAGCGCTCTCTCGTGATGGAAGGGATTGAAGAGAGCGTTGCATCAGCCGGACGGCTGTCACCGGGCACGTGGCTATGTCTCGTTCTGATTGCTTACGCACCTGGGTCTGGCTTTGCTTGTGACTTTGGCAAGCGGTTGGCCGCGCCATCCGCGCGAACGCGCGCCGGAGATCGACCGCAATCCGGTGGAGCCTTTCGCACGCAATTTTGTCTACGTCTTTGCGCTGGCGCCGGCATTGGTGGCAATTGCAGTTGCATTTGCCGGCGGCAGGCTTGGACCCCTCGACCGCATTGCGCCGCTGGTCGTGCTCTCAGGTCTCGCCGTGGTCGTGGCCGCCGGCGACAAGGTGCTGCTCTACCGCGAGCGGCTCGTGTCATCGGCCTGGTTTGGCCTGCTTGTGGCCCCGCCGGTTCTGGTCGCACTCTCTATCGCGGTGTTTCCGTGGACGCTCGGCATTGACCTGAGAATTGCGCAGCCGGCCAATGCCGAGGGGAACTTCTATTCAGACATTTATCAACGCCGAACCGGCAAGCCGCTTCCCTATGTGACCGGCGATCCGCGGATCGCTCCCCTGGTGGCGCTTGCGGCATCGAGCAGGCCGCATGTCTATTTTGCCTGGGCGCCGCAGCGCAGCCCCTGGGCAAGTCCGACCGATGTTCTCACGCAAGGCGGCATTCTGGTTTGGCCGGCCGCCGACAACACCGGAACGCCGCCCGCGACGCTCAAGGCTCAGTTTCCCGACATGGTGCAGGAAGTGCCGCGTTCATTTCCGCGCGCAGTGCAGGGCCGATTACCGCTGATCAGGCTGGGCTGGTCGATGTTACGGCCAGTGGGCGCGCCCTAGGCGGGCTGGTTTGCATTAGTGGTAGCTTTCGCCCTCGCGCACCTTGCCGCGGAACAGCCAGTAGATGAATCCCACGTAACCGAGCACGATCGGCAGCAGAAACAACGTCCCCAGCAACATGAAAATCTGGCTCGCGGGTGCCGCCGCGGTATCCCAGACGGTGAGCGATGGCGGAACAAGATAGGGAAAGTTCGAAATCGCCAGCCCGAGAAACCCGAGCAGGAATAACGCAATCGTCGCAAGAAACGGCGGCACATCGCGGCCGGCTTCAATCCAGCGCCAGGCGAGATATGCGGTGAGGGCCGTTACCGCCGGCACAGGCCACAAGAAGTAAAAATTCGGCAGCGAGAACCAGCGCGCCGCGATTCGCGGCTCCACGATCGGCGTCCATAGGCTCACCGCGGCCATGAAGAGGAGAACGGCCAGCAGAAGCACCTTAGCCTGGCCACGGGCCCGCTCGGCAACCGCTCCTTCCGTTTTCATGACAAGCCATGTGGCGCCGAGCAAACCATAACCGGCGACCAACGACAGTCCGCAAAGAAACGCGAACGGTGTTGCCCAGTCGAACGAACCGCCGCTATAGGCGCCCTCGCTTATCGGAATGCCTTGGACAAGCCCGCCGAGAATGACGCCCTGCGCGAATGCAGCGAGCGTTGAACCGACAGCGAAAGCCACGCTCAGCCAGGTCTTGCTGCGCGATACCGTACGGAATTCGAATGCGACGCCGCGAAAGACCAGCGACAGCAGCATCACGATCACCGGCAGATAAAGCGCTGGCATCACGACTGCGTAGGCCTTTGGAAACGCAACCCACAAGCCGCCGCCGCCAAGGACCAGCCAGGTTTCGTTGCCATCCCAGAACGGCGCGACCGAGCTCATCATCTGGCCGCGCTCGGTTTCGTTGCGGGCAAATGGAAATAAGATCCCGATGCCGAGGTCGAAGCCATCGAGTATCACGTACATGATGACAGCGGTGCCGATCAGCGCCGCCCAGATCACCGGGAGATACCATTCCATGGCGCAACTCCTCGCGATCGATTATCGAAACTCTTAAGTCCGCCGCACGGCAGTGCGGCCGGCATCATGCGCAGCAGAAATCGGGTTCGCCGAGAATTGTCCGGTCTCTTCCGCCGAGGCACCGGTCGGACCCTGGGCGATGAGCCGGTTGATGTAGTAGATGCCGAATGAGAACACGACGCCGTAGGCAATGACAAATAGGGCAAGTGTCCCGGCGATGGTTGCTGCCGGCACGGGCGAGGTCGCATCGGCCGTTCGCAAGATGCCGGAAACGATCCACGGCTGCCGTCCGGTCTCCGTCACCACCCAACCGGCGATCACCGCCACGAACCCGATCCACCAGCATTGCGCCATCACGCGCAAATACCAACGCGCGTCAAACAAAGTTCCGCGCCACCACAAAAACGCGCCGAACAGCGCTGCGGCAATCATGAAGAGGCCGACCGCAAGCATGATGCGGAAGGCGAAAAAGACCACCTTGACGGGCGGCCGGTCGGTCGCGGGTACGCTGTTCAAGCCCGGAAACAAACCGTTCATATGGTGGGTGAGAATGAGCGATGAGCCGTGCGGAATCGAAAGTTCGAAACGATTGACGCCGGCGGTTTCATCCGGCCACGCAAAAATGTGGAAGTCACCGGGCTTGCTGCCGTCCCAATGCGCTTCCATCGCCGCAACCTTGATTGGCTGATATTGCAGCGTGTTGAGGCCATGCTGGTCGCCGAGCAACAATTGCAATGGCGCGAGGATCGCGGTCAGGCCAATCGCCATGCGCAGCATGGTGCGACCTTCCTCAATGTGTTGTCCGGCCACGAGATAGCGCGCTCCAACGGCAAGCACTACAAAGCCCGTGGTCAGGTAAGCCGCATTGAGCATGTGGGCGAAGCGATAGGGGAAGCTTGGGTTGAAAATAATCGACAGCCAATCGGCCGGGTAGGCAACGCCTCCGTGAAGCTCGTGGCCGGTTGGTGTTTGCATCCAGCTGTTGGCCGACAAGATCCAGAAAGCCGACGTGGCGGTGCCCACGGCGACGATTGCCGCCGACAGCACATAGAGCCATGGCGGCACGCGATTAAAGCCAAAGAGTAGAACGCCGAGGAACGTTGCCTCGAGAAAAAACGCGCTGAGAACTTCGTAGCCAATCAGCGGACCAACCACATTTCCCGTCATCACCGAGAAGCGGCTCCAGTTGGTGCCAAACTGGTATGACAGCACAATGCCCGACACCACGCCCATCGCGAAGGAGACGGCGAAGATCTTCGTCCAGAAGCGCATGAGCTGCTGGTAGCGTTCGTTGCCGCTACGGAGCCAGACGACGCCAAGCGTGGCAATGTACGCCGAAAGTCCGATCGTGAAGCTCGGAAAAATAATGTGAAAAATAATTGTGAAGGCAAATTGCAAGCGCGCGAGCAAAACAGGGTCAAAATCCATGGCGAGCTCCGAGCAATGCCCCGGTCGCGATTATATTCGCGAACCATAAATCATGGCGAGGCTATTACGTTCCACCGCTGCGGTATATCGAAGCGGCAAAACACGCGGGTGCGCTATCCACACCCTCAATAATCGTGTCTGACGCGCGTGGTGCGGCCGCGCTAGGCTCGACAGCCGGACAGCCTGGCGGGGAGGGGTGACATGGTCAAGCGCGCCAAACGCGTGTCGGCGGCGAGGAAGACCGAACCGCAGATAAATGCCGTCCTGGAGCGATATTTCGGGCTTTCCCAGCAAGGGACCAACATCCGCACCGAATTCGTTGCCGGCGTGACCACGTTCCTGACGATGGTCTACATCGTCTTCGTCAACCCGATCATTCTCGGCAAAGCCGGGATGGATCCGGGCGCGGTGTTTGTTGCGACCTGTGTGGCGGCTGCGGTGAGCACCTTGGTGATGGGGCTTTATGCCAATTATCCGATCGCGCTCGCGCCCGGGATGGGCATCAATGCGTTCTTCGCCTTCACGGTCGTGCTCACCTACAAATACACATGGCAACAGGCGCTCGCCGCCGTGTTCTGCTCCGGCGTGCTGTTCTTCCTGATTTCAGTATTCCGGATCAGACAATTCGTCATCGATTCGATCCCGCAGAACCTGAAGCTTGCCGTATCGGCCGGCGTCGGTCTGTTCCTCGGAATCATCGCGCTGGAAGAAGCCAAGGTCGTGGTTGCCCACCCGGCGACACTGGTGACGCTCGGGGACATGACCAATCCTTCGGCGATCCTGATGTTGCTCGGCTTCGTTTTGATTGCCGGATTGAATTATCGGCGCATCACGGGCGCGACTCTGATCGGCATACTCGTTGCGACGGCGATTGGCCTGCCGTTCGGCCTGGCGCAGTTCACCGGGATCATTTCGATCCCGCCGTCGATCGCGCCGACATTCCTGCAACTGGATTTCTCTCGCGCCAGCGAACTCACATTCCTGATCGTCGTGTTCTCGATCCTGTTCGTCGATGTGTTCGACAATGCCGGGACCTTGATCGGCGTGACGCACCGCACCGGGCTCATGAAGAACGGCAAGCTCGCGCGCATGAAAGAGGCGCTGATATCCGACAGCTTCGCTGCGATGTTCGGCGCGCTGATCGGGACTTCGACGACGACGAGCTATATCGAAAGTGCCGCGGGCGTGTCCGCCGGCGGCCGCACCGGCCTGACCGCGGCCTTTGTCGGCATTTTCTTTTTGCTGGCGCTATTCTTTGCGCCGCTCGCCGGGATGGTGCCGGCCTATGCGTCGTCCGCGGCGCTGCTCTATGTCGCTTGCGTGATGGCGCGCGGCCTTGCCGAGATCGACTGGGAGGACATCACAGAATATGCGCCGGCGGTGGTGACGGCAATCACGATGCCGCTGACCTATTCCATCGCAACGGGGATCGGCCTCGGCTTTATCACCTACGTGCTTGCCAAGCTGGTTGCCGGCAAGCCGCAGGAGGCGAAGCCCGCCGTGATCGTGCTGGCGGTGTTGTTCGCGGTGAAATTCGTGCTGACCGGTTAATCTTCCTTCTCCCCGCCTGGCGGGGAGAAGGAAGCAAGCGCCTTTTTGATTGCGAGGAAATCGCGCCAGGCGAAACGCTTCTGCAACGGACTGCGCAGCAAAAAGGCCGGGTGAAAAGTCGGCATGGCGCGGATCTCGCGTTTGCCGGTATCGAAGGTAAACCAGCGTCCGCGCGTCTTGGTGATGCCTTCCTTGATGCCGAGCAGCGTCTGCGCGGATGGGCCGCCGAGACACACGAGAATGTCGGGATCGGAAAGCGCGATCTGCCGCAAAATAAACGGCAGGCAGATCTGCGAACTCCTGCGGCGTCGGCGTGCGATTTCCGGGTGGCCGCCACGGAACGATGTTGGCGATATAGACCGACGTGCGGTCGAGGCCGATCGCCGCCAGCATACGGTCGAGCAATTTGCCGGAGCGGCCGACGAACGGCAGGCCCTCGATGTCTTCGTCACGGCCCGGGGCTTCGCCGACCAGCATCACGCGTGCTTTTGGGTTGCCGTCGGCGAAGACAAGCTGACTGGCGGTTGCCTTCAGCGCGCAGCCGTCGAATTTATCGAGAATGCCACGAAGCTCCTCGAGTGTTTTTGCGCTTTTTGCCGCTGCGCGCGCGGCCAACGCGGCTTCATCGGGAGCAAGCGGAGCGGGACCTACCGGCGCGGCCTTGGGCTCGAATTCCGCCGGCGCTGCCGGACGCGCCGTGCGAGTTGGCACGGGCGGCGGTTCAGCCATCGCAAAGCGATCGACCGGTTCTTCACCCACGAGCGCATCCACGCCGGCTTCGGCATAGAAGTCGAGGAGATCACGTGCCGACTTGCCCTGGGTGGAGGTCATTTATGCACACTAGCATGGTGTGGGCGCGATTGCCGCCCCGAGCTTAAAAGTGGACAATTGCCTGGGGAGAGATTCATGGCCGAGCTACCCGCGCGCGAGGCAATGGAATTCGACGTTGTGGTCGTTGGCGCCGGGCCGTCGGGCCTTGCAAGCGCCATCCGCCTCAAGCAGATCAATCCGGATGTCTCGGTGGTGGTCGTGGAGAAGGGTTCGGAGGTCGGCGCCCACATCCTATCGGGTGCCGTGATCGATCCGGTTGGCCTTGATCGTCTGCTGCCCGATTGGCGTTCCGAAGATACGCCAATCAAGACGGCGGTTACCGATGACCGCTTCTACTACCTGTCAGCTGGCGGCGCGCTGCGGCTTCCCAATTTCATGATGCCGCCCTTGATGAACAACCACGGCAATTTCATAGTTTCGCTCGGCAGCGTCTGCCGCTGGCTGGCGACCAAGGCGGAAGCGCTGGGTGTTGAAATCTACCCGGGTTTTGCCGCGGCGGAAGTTCTCTACGATGCAAACGGCGCGGTTGCAGGTGTTGCAACCGGCGACATGGGCATAGGCAAGAACGGCGAGCCGAAGGACAGCTTCACGCGCGGCATGGAGCTGCGCGCGAAATACACGCTGTTCGCGGAAGGCGCCCGTGGCAATCTTGGCAAGCAGTTGATCGCAAAGTTCGGCCTGGCGAACGAGCGCGAGCCGCAGAAATTCGGGTTGGGGCTGAAGGAGCTTTGGCAAGTTGCGCCGGAAAAACACCGCAAGGGTCTGGTGCAGCACACCTTCGGCTGGCCGCTCGACAATACGACCGGCGGCGGCTCGTTTGTTTACCATTTCGACGACAATCTTGTGTCGGTCGGATTTGTTCTGCACCTCAATTACGCCAATCCATATCTCTCGCCATTCGAGGAATTCCAGCGCGTTAAAACTCATCCGCTGCTGCGTGACACGCTTGCCGGCGGCAAGCGGCTCGCCTATGGCGCGCGCGCCTTGACCGAGGGCGGCTACCAGGCTGTGCCAAAGTTGAGCTTTCCCGGCGGCGCTCTGGTCGGCTGCGATGCCGGCTTCATGAATGTGCCGCGCATCAAGGGCAGCCACAATGCGATGTTGTCGGGGATCATGGCGGCGGAGTCCGCGGCGGCGGCGCTTTCCGCTGGCCGCAGCCATGATGAACTCGCCGATTACGACGCGGGATGGCGTGGCTCTCCCATCGGCAGGGACCTGTGGAGAGTGCGCAACGCCAAGCCGTTGTGGTCCAAGCTCGGAACGCTGGCGGGCATCATCCTCGGCGGCCTCGACATGTGGACGAATACGTTCGGATTTTCGTTGTTCGGTACGCTCAAGCACGGCAAACCGGACTATGCCACGCTGAAGCCGGCGTCCGAATGCATCCCGATCAACTATCCGAAACCGGACGGCAAGCTCACATTTGACCGGCTTTCCTCGGTGTTTTTGTCGAACACGAATCACGAAGAAGACCAACCTGTTCACCTGCGCGTCGCCGACCTCGGTCTACAAAAGAAATCGGAGCATGATGTCTTTGCCGGGCCCTCGGCGCGTTATTGTCCGGCGGGCGTCTATGAGTGGATCGAGGAGGCAGGCACGCCGAAGTTCGTGATCAACGCGCAAAACTGCGTCCACTGCAAAACCTGCGATATCAAGGACCCCAATCAGAATATTACCTGGGTTCCGCCGGAAGGCGGCGGCGGGCCGAACTATCCGAACATGTGATTGCACAGGGCGCATCCGCGCCACGATACCGCCACATCAGGGTTTTCAAGCTTATTTCTCTCTGCGCCGCTGCGGGACGTTCTTGCGGGAGCCGCGCAAAAAGGCCATTCTCGGCGCAACATCGGCGTCCGCGTGTGATCCGCGGCCAGCCTTTTCAATTGGAGCACCGCCCGTGACGTCTTCGAGCCTCGGCCGCTGCATTGCCGGCAGCGCGCTTGCCGCCTTTGTCGCGGCAGCACCGGTCAAACTTGCCGCGCAGCCATTGAGCACCCTGGAACTGGCCAACACGACGGCTTCGGGCAGTTACCTCGCGGCCCGTCACGCTGGCCAGCAGCGCGACGCCGGCGCCGCGGCGACCTATTACCGGTCGGCTCTCAAACGTGATCCGAACAACGGCGAGCTGCTCGACCGCGCCTTCCTGTCGTTCCTTGTGGATGGGGACGTCGATGAGGCCGTGAAATTCGCGGAACGCGTCGTGCAAGCCGACAAGAACGACCGCGTGGCGCGGCTGGTTCTCGGCGTCAGCGGCCTCAAGCGCAAGCAGTACCCCGTCGCGCGCCGCGAGCTCGCGCAATCGATTCGCGGGCCGATCACGGATCTCACCGCGACCTTGCTGACGGCGTGGAGCGCATACGGTGCCAACGACGCCAAGGGCGCAATTGCGGCTATCGATCATCTTACCGGGCCGGACTGGTACGCGATTTTCAAGGAATTGCATGCCGGCATGATTTCCGACATTGCCGGCAACGAGAAGGAAGCCGGCAAGCGTCTCGAACACGCCTACAAGCTCGAACTCGACCGCGCTGCGTGTGGTCGAGGCCTATGGCAGCTGGATTTCGCGCAATCGTTCGCCAAAGGAAGCGCTGACGATATTCGAGGCCTTCGACAAGACGCTGCCGCGTCATCCGCTCGTGGTCGAGGCCATGGACAAGCTCAAGGCCGGCGAGAAATTGCCGCCGCTGGTCGCGAATGCGCAGGCGGGTGGTGCCGAGGCACTCTACGGCCTAGGCGCTTCGCTCGGCCGCCGCGGCGGCGAGGACCTGGGCCTAGTCTATCTCCAGCTATCGCTGTTTCTTGCTCCAACACACCCGTTGGCGCTTCTCTCGCTCGCCGATCTCTATGAATCCCTGAAGAAGCCTGAGCTTGCGATCAAGGTATACGAGCGCGTTCCGGCGAACTCGCCGCTGCATCGCAACGCCTCCATCCAGCTGGCGGCCAATCTCGATAGCCTCGATCGGGCCGACGAGGCGCAGAAACATCTTGAGGCATTGATCAAACAGCATCCGGACGATCTCGAGGCCATCATGGCGCTCGGCAATGTGCTGCGCGGGCACAAGAAATTCGCCGAATGCGCCAATGTTTATTCGAAAGCCGTCAGCGCGATCGGAACGCCCGAGAAATCAAACTGGGTGACCTTCTATTTCCGCGGCATCTGCTACGAGCGCTCGAAGCAATGGCCGAAGGCGGAAGCTGATCTCAAGAAGGCGCTCGAGCTCTATCCCGATCAGCCGCACGTGCTCAATTATCTTGGTTATTCATGGATCGACCAGGGCATCAACCTGGACGAAGGCATGGATATGATCAAGAAAGCCGTGCAGCAGCGCCCGGACGACGGCTACATCGTTGACTCTCTGGGCTGGGCTTACTTCCGCCTGGGCAACTATGACGAGGCCACGAAGCAGCTGGAACGCGCGATCGAGCTCAAGCCGGAAGATCCCACAATCAATGACCATCTCGGCGACGCCTATTGGCGGGTTGGCCGCGTGCTCGAGGCCAGATTCCAATGGGCTCATGCGCGCGATCTCAAGCCGGATCCGGATGATCTTCCCAAGATCGAGGAAAAGCTCAAAGCGGGCCTTCCCGATGAGACCTCATCGCAGGCGAAGGCCGGCAAGAAGAGCGGCGATGGCGGCTAACGGCGCGATGCGCAAGCGACGGGATCTCGTGTGAGCGCGACGCTGCTCGAAAAGGCTGCCGCCAAGATCAATCTGACACTCCGGGTCATCGGCCGACGTGCCGACGGCTATCACGACCTCGAAAGCCTTGTGGCCTTCGCGGATGTCGCCGATGTGCTGTCATTGCAGCCGGGTGTGGAAGACAGGCTCGATGTCAGCGGGCCTTTCGCGAACAGGAGCGGCGCCGTCGCCGACAATCTGGTGCTCAAGGCGCTCAGCGCGTTGCGGCAGCAGATTGCCGGGCTCACGGGCGGGCGATTTCAGATTGAGAAGAATGTCCCGGTCGCGGCCGGCCTTGGCGGCGGCTCGGCCGATGCCGCTGCGGCTCTTCGGCTCATCGCGCGCGCTAACGACATCCCTTTGGACGATCCGCGTCTGCCGGCGGCAGCCCGCGCCGTGGGTGCCGACGTGCCGGTATGCCTCGACCCACGTCCGCGCATCATGCGCGGGGTCGGAGAGTTGCTGTCGCCGCCGCTCGAATTGCCGGCGCTGCCGGCGGTGCTGGTCAATCCGGGCGTGGCACTGGCGACGCGCGACGTATTCGCCAAATTCATCGCCGGGCAACGCGAAGGTGAACTCGTCGAGGTGCCGCGTGAGTTCGATGCGCTAATTGAATGCCTCAACCATCACGGTAATGATCTCACGGCTGCAGCGAGCGCCTGCGCACCAGTTGTTGCCGACGTGCTGGCGGCCATGAAAAAATTGCCAGGCGTGAAGCTCGCTCGCATGTCAGGGTCGGGCTCATCGTGCTTTGCGCTGTTTGCCACGCCGCGCGAGGCCGCGGCAGCAGCACAAGCGCTCGCGAGCGAACAAAAGGGTTGGTGGGTGCAGTCGACGAGCTTAGGCGAGGCGCCTGGCACACCTTGAACGACCAGAACGAGTGACGCTGCGTTTGCGCGTCAGTGCGCGCGCGCGATGCAGAACGCGACCGCTTCTTCCAGAGCCGACTTGATTTCCGATGACGGCACCAATGCCAATGCATCGACGGCGATATGGCCGTAGTGCCTTGCGCGGCCGACCGTGTCCTCGATCGCGTGGTGCTTGGCCATCAATGCGATGGCGGCGTCGAGGTCATCGTCGCCAACGGCGCCGTCGCCCAGCGTTCTGTTCCAGAACACGCGCTCGCTTTCGGTGCCGCGCCGGAATGATAGCACGACCGGCAGCGTGATCTTCCCCTCACGGAAATCGTCACCGATATTCTTTCCAAGCTTGGCGGATTTTCCGCCGTAGTCGAGCGCATCGTCGATGAGCTGGAAGGCAATTCCGAGATTCATCCCGAACGACCGGCATGCCGCCAGTTCGGCCTTTTCCTTGGCTGCGAGCGCCGGGCCAACTTCACAAGCGGCCGCGAACAATTCCGCAGTCTTGGCACGGATGACGGCCAGATATTCGTCTTCATTCGTGGCCGTATTCTTGGCGGTGCCGAGTTGCATGACCTCGCCTTCGGCGATCACCGCGGCGGCCGACGACAGGATGTCGAGCGCGTGCAAATTGCCGACCTCGACCATCATCTTGAATGCCTGGCCAAGCAGAAAGTCGCCGACCAGCACGCTTGCCTCGTTGCCCCACAACATGCGGGCCGCGACCTTGCCCCGGCGCATGTCGCTTTCATCGACAACATCGTCATGCAGCAGCGTCGCGGTGTGCATGAATTCCACCGCGGCGGCGAGTTTGATGTGGCCGTCGCCGCTGTAACCGGCGAGTCTGGCCATAGCCAAAGTCAGCATCGGGCGCAGGCGCTTTCCACCCGACGAAATCAGGTGATTGGCGACTTCCGGAATCATGGCGACTTCGGAGCCGGTCCGCGCCAGGATCGTCGAGTTGACGCGCTCCATGTCCGGTGCCACCAGTTCGGCAAGACGATTGAGCGAAGCGTGGTTCGGATACTCAAAAGGAAGGACGACGGCCAAAACTCATCTCCGGACGCTGAGAACCCGAGAGCATAGGAATGCAATGCAACCGGGGCAAGTATGTAAGGTCGTATTACCGCATAGTGACGCAGCCGACGGTGGGCAAGGGGATTGCAAGTGGTCAGACGTATAACAGCCGTCGTCGCCCGAAATTCCAGCGCTTGTCAGGCATAGGCCATGCGCGAACTTATTCGTACAAACGATGCGGTCTTGGTCTCGGCGGTGGTGGCGCTTCTCGAAAGCGCGGGCTTCCGTCCGCTCGTGCTCGATCAGAATATGAGCGTGCTGGAAGGTTCGCTCGGCGTTCTCCCGCGGCGCGTGCTGGTGGCCGAAGGCCATGAATTGCGGGCGCGGCAGCTTCTCGTGGATGCCGGGCTCGGCCATGAGCTGCGTCCCGATGGAAGCTGACACAGAAATAAGCGAAGACGCCGTCCTGGGCGGCAGGCTTCGGATACGCCAGCCGCTGCGCGGCCATCGTGTCGGCCACGATGCAATTCTGCTGGCGGCAGCAACGGCTGCACACTCCGGTGACCTGGCGGTCGATCTGGGTGCCGGCGTCGGCGCCGCGGGACTGGCGCTGGCCGCGCGCGTCCCCGGACTAAAATTGGCGCTGGTCGAGATTGACGCAGGTCTATGTTCACTCGCGTCGGAGAATGCGCGGCTCAACCGGCTGGATGATCGGACAATTGTACTCGCTTGCGATGTTGAGGACGTGGGTGCCCTGCTGACGGCGGGACTTGAGGCGGGCGGCGTCGACCGCGTCTTGATGAATCCACCCTTCCACGATGCGCAACGCCAGAATGTATCGCCTGATCCGCGCCGCCGACTGGCGCACGCCGGCGCTCCCGGGCTGCTGGCCCGCTGGCTCGGCACCGCCGTGCGACTCTTGAAGCCACTCGGAGTGCTTACGCTGATATGGCGGGCGGACGAACTGGACGACGTGCTCGGAGCGCTAAAGCCGGAGTTCGGAAGTATTGCCGTATTGCCGGTTCATCCGCGGCCGGGCGTGCCGCCGATCCGCGTGCTGGTGCGCGCGGTAAAGGGCGGACATGGCGCGCAAGCCACCTGTCGTGCCCTGGTGCTCAACAACGAGCGTGGTCAGCCGACGGATGCGGCCGAAGCGGTGTTGCGGGCCGCTCAAACGTTGGAGATGACGGAAAAGTAAACGCTGCGCGGTGTGCCTAAGCTCTGCGCCGTCCGGGCATAATTTCGCGCCACCGACGGTCGGCCAACTGACGCCGTACGCGGCCCAGATTTTCTTCGCTCAGGTGCGAAAGAACAATCACGGCGCCGATTAACAGGAACAGAAGTCCGATCTTGGGATCCATCAGTCCGCCTCTTGCAATGCCCCACTCAGCGGTGGTGCCCAATACGTTGCAAAAAGCATTCCAAAGTTAAAAATTAGGCAACAATGGGTACTTTCGATGCAGATCGCTAACAATTGATGCAAGGCGATACCGTCCTGACAATCGCGTGGTTAGGCCGCGCGCCTCGGTCCGCGGCCTTTGACTTAGGGGGGCACGACTGCCTATCTGAGTGATATGGCCAATTCCGCAAGCGCGACCTCATCCAATCCCGCCAGACGTGTCATCGACTTGTGCGCGCGATTGGTTCCGCGCCGCTTTCGCAGCGACATACCTGTGGTTCCGGTCGTGCGCATTGCCGGGGTCATCGGGGTAGTGACCCCGCTGCGGCCAGGGCTCCTGCTGTCCACCATCGCCCGGTCGCTCGAACGTGCGTTTGAGACGCCCCGCGCCCGCGCAGTTGCCCTGATTATCAACTCGCCAGGCGGCTCGCCCTCCCAGTCGCATTTGATATTTCGGCGTATCCGGCAGCTGGCCGAAGAAAAGAAAATTCCGGTGCTGGCATTCGTGGAAGATGTCGGCGCGTCCGGTGGGTACATGCTGGCTTGCGCGGCCGACGAGATCATCTGCAACGATTTCTCGATTGTCGGTTCGATCGGTGTGGTTGGTGCTTCTTTCGGATTTCATGAGCTGATGGAGAAAGTCGGAATTGAGCGCCGGCTTTACACGTCCGGCGACCGCAAGGTGATGCTGGATCCGTTCCTGCCGCAGAAGCCGGACGACGTGAAACGAATCAAAGCAATTCAACAGGACATCCACGCGCACTTCATCGCCTTGGTGAAAGAGCGCCGCGGCACCAGGCTGAACGCCCCCGACAAGACGTTATTCTCCGGCGAATTCTGGACGGCGCAAAAAGCCGTCGAGCTGGGATTGGCAGACCGCATCGGCGACATGCGCTCGACTTTGCGCGAGCGCTTTGGCGACAAGGTGCACACCCCGCTCATTTCCGCCGAGCGATCATTGTTCGGCCGGCGCCTGCCTGGGGTTAGTCTCGCCGATGCGCTCACGCATCAGCCCGGCCTTGCCGATGATCTGATCTCGGCGCTTGAGATACGCGCGGTCTGGGGCCGCTACGGGTTATAACCAACCCCGTTCATTCCCGCACCCGGGTCCGGCTTCGCCGGCCCGAGTACAGGCTCCAGCGGGAATCCAGAAGTCCAAATGCAAAGCTGAATGTTCTGGGTCCCCGCTTTCGCGCGGACGAACGGAAAATGGTTACTTACTGGATCGGCTTGTTGCCGAACAGTTTCGCAACCGCCGCCACCTGAGCGCGCTGCTGGGCGATCGACGCGGCAAACTCGCTGCTGTCGCCGGGGCTGACAATTTGTCCGGTAGCGGTCAGCCGTTTCACCAGTTCAGGGTCGGACGCGGCGGTCCGGATGTCGTCGGCGATTTTCTTGCGTACGTCGTCGGCGATCCCCGGCGGCCCAAACAGTCCGACCAAACCGTCGAATTCGAGCGATGGATAGCCTGCTTCGATTGCGGTCGGGACATTGGGAATCGCCGGCGCGCGCTCGTGATTGGTCACCGCGAGCACCTTCACAGTGCCGGCCTCGACCTGCGGGCGAACAATCGCGTAGGCCGGCATGTAGACCTGGATGACCCCGGCGGCGAGATCCGTGACGGCGCCGGCTGGATTCTTGTAAGGCACTTTTGCCATCTTCAGGCCGACGGCGTTCAGATATCCGGCGAATACGAAATCGGTGAAGCCGGTGGCCGTGGTCCAGTTCAATTGGCCGGGCTTGGCGCGCGCGAGTGCTTCCAGTTCTTTCAGGGAATTGACGTTCAGCGCCGTCGGCACGCTGACCGCGACCACCGTTTTGGAAATGCGTGCGATCGGGATGAGGTCTTTTGGATCGTAGGGCAGCTTGTCGTGGAAGTAGGGATGCGCGGTAAAGGAGCTGACCGGCGACACCAGCAAGACATGATCGTCATGTGCGCTCAGGAAACTGGTGATCGCAAGGATGCCGTCGCCGCCCGGGCGATTTTCCACGACGACGGGTTGTCCCCAACGCGCCGACAATTTGTCTGCTAACAGCCGTGCGCCGATGTCGACGCCGCTGCCCGGGCCGAGCGTAATGATGAATCGCACGGGCCTGCTTGGCCATGCATCCGCGGCGGCGCATGGCGTCGACATAATCAGCGTCGAAGTAACCGCCGACATCGCAAGGAAAGCGGCAATCAGGACTGAATGGGTCCAATTCGGCATGACGGTGCGGTGCATGTTTTCCTCCACGGGCCGGGCGGCCGTTCAGAGATTGACGGCCGTTGCGGCTCCTTCGATGCAATAACCCCGTCAAGGCTAGCCTATTTACGCTGGTTTTCACCAGCACATGCGTGCCATGATGCCCACTGCCACGCTTGGCCGCACCCCGCGGCCGCTTTCCGCCCCGAAAATGCCGCGTTCACGACCGAGCCTCTGCCGGTCCATAGAGATTGGAGCCGCCTATGCCGTCCTTATTGCTGTCACCGCTGGTGAAGTGGTCGCTCGCCGCAATGGGCGGAGCCATGATCGTGCACTGGGCGGTCAAGGAAGCGCGCCGGATCAACGAAGAGCTCGAGCAGGCACGCCGCGTGAAGGCGAGGATTACGGACGCGGAAAACCGCCCGACGCTTCGCCGCGATCCGCGGACCGGCGAATATCGGCTGTCATAAACTGCGAATCTGGCGAAACAGCCTATCGAACTTAGTGGCGCGCGGTGCGCTTGTGGCCGCCGACCATCGCGCCGAAGAACAGCACGATCAGCACCCAGCCAATGAGTTGAAACTCGAGCACGACGATACCCTCCGTCGACAATCCCCTTTGGTTGCGTGGGTATCAGTCTGCGGTTCAATAACTTGTAAATTCGGCTCGACTTGACCCTCTGGAGGGCCGCCTCTAGGGTCGAATCTATTCCTGTGCTTAAGAATCAGTATCCATCCGATGGCTGAAGCCAACCTTCGTGCCAGCGAGCGCACGCATCAAGCCAACCTGGACCCGTCGCGGTCATTCCAGGGGCTCATTCTTGCGCTGCAACAGTACTGGGCGAACTGGGGCTGCGTTATCCTGCAGCCGTATGACATGGAGGTCGGAGCGGGCACGTTCCATCCGGCCACCACGTTACGCGCGCTCGGGCCGAAACCATGGAACGCCGCTTACGTGCAGCCGTCGCGACGGCCGAAGGATGGCCGCTACGGCGAAAACCCGAACCGGTTGCAGCACTACTACCAATTCCAGGTGATCCTGAAGCCGTCGCCGCCAGATATCCAGGACCTGTATCTCAACTCGCTGAAAGCGATCGGCATCGATCCGAAGATCCACGACATCCGCTTTGTCGAAGACGACTGGGAAAGTCCGACGCTCGGCGCGTGGGGACTCGGCTGGGAATGCTGGTGCGATGGCATGGAAGTGTCGCAGTTCACTTATTTCCAGCAAGTCGCCGGCTTTGAATGCGCGCCGGTTGCCGGCGAACTCACCTACGGGCTCGAACGGCTCGCGATGTATGTGCAGGGCGTCGACAATGTCTTCGCGCTTAACTTCAACGGCCGCGACGACGAGAAAAAAGTCACCTATGGCGACGTTTTCCTGCAGGCGGAACAGGAATATTCGCGGCACAATTTCGAATTTGCCGACACAGCGATGTTGTTCGAGCAATTCAAGATGGCGGAAGCCGCCTGCCGGAAATATCTCGCGGCCGGCTGGGCCAACGGCAAGAAAGAGCGGCATCTGCTGGCGCTGCCGGCCTATGACCAGTGCATCAAGGCATCCCATGTGTTCAATCTGCTCGACGCGCGTGGCGTGATATCGGTCACCGAACGGCAAAGTTACATCCTGCGTGTCCGCGAACTGGCAAAAGGATGCGGCGAAGCCTGGCTGGCGACGGAAGGCGGGGGCGCGGCATGACCGGGTTCACGCCGATCATGCGGCGGGAGCCATAAAAAGCTATAATCGAATCATCCGGCGCGGGGGCGGAAGGTCATGCTGCTCGGGGTCATTTCACTCGTCGCTGCGGCAATCGTTCTGTATGTCATCATTATTTTCAACCATCTGGTGCGCAACCGCCAGATGGCGAACGAAGCCTGGAGCGGGATCGACGTCCAGCTCAAGCGGCGCTCCGCGCTCGTGCCAAACCTGGTGGAAACCGTAAAAGGCTATGCCGGGCACGAGCGCTCGGTGCTGGAAGACGTGACGCGGCTGCGCGGTGCTGCAAACGCGTTGCCGGCAAATGACATCGCTGGCCGCGCGCAAGCGGAAGGGGCACTGTCGCTTGCACTGGGCAAGCTCGTTGCCCTGGCTGAAAATTATCCCGATCTCAAGGCGAGCGCGAACTTTCTCGATTTGCAGCAGCAACTGAGTCAGTTGGAGACCGAACTCCAGATGGCGCGCCGCTACTACAACGGCGCGGTGCGCAACCAGAATGTTCTGGCGCAATCATTCCCGAGCAATCTGATCGCCGGCCTGTTTGGCTTCGGGCAGCGCGAGTATTTCGAGATCACGGATGCCGCTGATCGCAATGTGCCCCAGGTCAAGCTGCAGCCGGCCCCGCCCACGCAATGATCGGCAATGAGACAGCGCTCAGGCAATCGCGCCGGTCATCGGCGGGAATGCGACTTGCGCGATTTTGCCTCGGTCTATGGCTCTCCGGTGGCGGCGGCGCTATTGCGGCCGAGGCCATCCAGACTTTCGATTCCGAAGTCCGTCTCGCCAAGGACGGCGAGTTGACCGTCACCGAAACCCTTCGCGTGCAGGCGGATGGTCGAGACATCAGGCACGGCATATACCGTGACTTCCCGCTGACCTTCAAGGATGCCGGCGGCGTTTTGCGCGAGGTGGACTTCAAACTGCTCGGGGTCGAGCGCGATGGAAAGGCCGAAACCTATTCCACGACACGCCAGCACGGCATTCTTCGCATCTATGCCGGGGACAAGGACACCACCGTTGCGCGCGGCGAACACATATATGTCTTTCGTTACCGCACCGGCCGCCAGGTCCGCTGGTTCGACGGCAAGCCGGAACTCAACTGGAATGTCACCGGCAATTTCTGGAATTTTCCGATTTTCGCGGCGACCTATCGCCTTCAATTTGTCGCGGGCGGTGCGCCGGTGCGCTGGACCGCCTTTACCGGCCGCGTCGGCGCGCGCGGCCTGGACTGGCGGGGCAGTCTGGGCGCTCTCGGAACGCTCACCGTCGAGACCACGCGGCCTCTGGCGCCCGGCGAAGGGCTGACCGTCGTCGCGGAAATTCCTGCTGACGCCGTCGACCCGCCGAACGCGAACAAGCTGCTGTGGTACGAGATTTTCGATAACCGGCAGTGGATTTTCGGCGGCATCGGCCTTGCGCTGGTGCTCGGCTATTACCTCGCCGCCTGGATAGCCGTTGGCCGCGATCCCCGGGGTGGCACGATCATTCCGCTGTTCTATCCGCCGAAAGGGATTTCGCCGGCGCTGGCCAATTACATCCGCGACTGGGGCTTCGGCCGCGAGAAATGGCGTGCGTTCACCGCGGCGGCGCTTTCGCTCGCGGTGCGCGGGCTCCTGCAATTCGACGATCGCGGCGGTTCGCTGACGCTGAAATCGACCGGCAAAGAACCGCCCGAAGGCTTTGGCGGGTTGCCGGCGGGCGAAGGCGCGATCATGACGTGGGTGAGAGACGAGGGTGGCGCGGCGACCATCAGTAGTGCCCACGGCTACGCAGTAGAAAAAGTCGGCGAGGCATTCACCAAAAGCATCGAAAAGGAAAACCGCAACCGCTTCTTCCGGCGCAATCTCGGTTACGTCATCGCGGGGTTGGCCCTTACGGCGGCCGCGGTGGTTAGTGTCGTCACGTTCGGTGGCTTGCAAGACCAGGACATTTCTATTCTCGCCGCTTTTGGGTTCGGTGGATTTTTTCTTGGTGTCATCGCGATGCAGGTGCTGCCGGTTCTGTCTAACGGGTTTACGTTGGCGGCGGTGATGCGCGGGATGTTGTCGCTGGCCTTTCTTGTTGTGTTCATCTCGATTTCGACGTCCATCGTTCCCGTGCTGTTGCCGAATGGCTTCGGTGGCGCGTTTCCGATTTTGTGGTCCTTTATCGAGAACTATCCATTCCCGTTTGTGCTTGTAACGGCCTTCACCACCGTCAATGGCCTGTTCTTTCACCTGATGCGCGCACCGACGGCACTCGGGCGTCCGGTCATGGATCAGCTCGCGGGCTTCCGGCTCTATCTTGAGACTGCGGAATCCGACCGTCTCAACATGAGCGCACCCGAGATCACGACGGACCGTTTCGAGTCGCTGTTGCCTTACGCGGTTGCGCTCGACGTGGAAAAGCCCTGGTCGGACGCCTTCGCGGCGGCGCTGCGCCGTGCTCATCCGGATGACGTGGACCCGATGAGCCATTACCAGCCAGGCTGGAGCTCCGGCGGCGGCTGGTCCGGCAGCAATCTCGGGAATGCGGTATCGTCATCCGTCGCGAGCGTCAGCGGCGCCCTTGCCAGCGCCGTGCCGGTGTCCTCCGGCTCGTCCGGCTTTTCCGGCGGAGGGGGCGGCTCGGGCGGCGGCGGAGGCGGAGGAGGCGGCGGAGGCTGGTAAACTCGGGCGTTATGCGTGACAGCGGCGGGCCTGCTTGCTAGGCAGACGCCGCGATCGAATTTCTCACCCGCTGGCCGAAATGCCCGACCTTCTGATCGAATTCCTGTCCGAGGAAATCCCCGCGCGCATGCAGGCGCGAGCGGCCGAGGACCTGCGCAAGATGATCACCGACCGGCTGGTTGCAGCGGGCCTCGTCTATGAAGGCGCGAAGGCCTTCGCGACGCCGCGCCGCCTCGCGCTTTCGGTGCATGGCATTCCCGCACGGCAGCCCGATATCAAAGACGAGCGCAAGGGACCCAAAGTCGGCGCACCCGAGCAGGCCATCGCGGGCTTTCTCAAAGCCGCCGGCCTGAAGTCAATCGGCGAAGCCAAAGTACAAGCTGACAAGAAAGGCGACTTCTACGTCGCGGTGATCGAGAAGGCGGGCAAGCCGGCAATCGACGTCATTGCAGAGATGCTTCCGGAGGTCGTGCGCACGTTTCCGTGGCCGAAATCGATGCGCTGGGGGTCCGGACGGCTGAGCTGGGTGCGACCGCTGCATTCAATCGTTGCCACCTTCGGGCCGGAGACCGAAGAACCGGACATCGTTCAATTCGAGGTTGACGGCATCAAAGCCGGCGACGAAACCCGCGGCCATCGCTTCATGGCGCCGGCGCCGATCAAGGTGCGCCACTTCGACGACTACGTCGCGAAGCTGGAGAAGGCCAAGGTCGTGCTCGATCCGGCGCGGCGGGCCGACGCAATTCTTGCCGACGCAAAAAATCTGGCGTTCGCGCAAGGCTTCGAACTGGTGGAAGACGACGGCCTGCTCGCCGAAGTCGCGGGCCTCGTCGAATGGCCGGTGACGCTGATGGGCAGCTTCGATCAGGCATTTCTCTCGATTCCTGATGAAGTGATCCGCGCCACCATCCGCAACAACCAGAAATGCTTCGTGCTGCGCGATCCGCAGACCGCAAAACTGGTCAATAAGTTTATTCTTGTTGCGAATGAGGAAGCCGCGGACGGCGGCAAGGCGATTGCCGCCGGCAACGAACGCGTGATCCGCGCGCGGCTGTCCGATGCCAAGTTCTTCTACGATACCGACCTGAAGACGCGGCTGGAAGACCGGCTTCCGAAATTCGAGCAGATCGTTTTCCACGAGAAGCTTGGCACGCAGGCCGAGCGTATCGCGCGTATCGTCGCGCTCGCGGGTGAGCTCAGCAAATCGGTCGGCGCCGACCGAGCCAAAGCCGAACGCGGCGCGCTATTGTGTAAGACGGATTTGTTGACGGAGGTCGTCGGCGAATTTCCGGAATTGCAGGGCCTGATGGGTCGTTACTACGCCGAGGCGCAGGGCGAGGACGAGGCCGTCGCACACGCGGCTGAAGATCACTACAAGCCGAAGGGTCCCGACGATCTCGTGCCGGGCGATCCGGTGGCCATTGCTGTCGCTCTTGCCGACAAGATCGATACGCTTGTTGGCTTCTGGGCGATCGACGAAAAGCCAACCGGCTCAAAAGATCCTTATGCTCTGCGAAGGGCTGCGCTAGGCGTGATCCGGATTGTCCTTGAAAATGAATTGCGGCTGCCTTTGCGCGCGCTGTTCTGGCAACACTTTGGCTCGGTCGCCCGTGACGAGGCGCTTGCTCGCGCAATCACGTTATTGCATCCGCTGAATGAGCAAATTGCCACGATCAGCGCGAGCGACATTGAATTGGCCGTCAAACTCGAAGTGCTTGTTTCCGAAAAGGCCAAAGAGGTAACAAAGCCTCATCTGGTGCAAGCTCATTCGTTCTTGCGTCAAACTTACGATCTGATCGCATTCATTGCCGACCGGCTGAAAGTGCAGTTGCGCGAGCAGGGTGCGCGTCATGATCTCGTCGACGCAGTATTCTCGCTTTCGGGCCAGGACGATTTATTGATGATCGTGCGCCGAGTCGAGGCGCTTGCAAAATTCCTCGAAACCGACGACGGCAAGAACCTGCTGGCCGGCGTCAAACGCGCGTCGAATATCCTCCGCATCGAGGAGAAGAAAGACAAACTGGAATTCAGCGGCGCGCCGAACGCAAAGCTGTACCAGCTTGCCGAGGAAAAGGCGCTGGCCGAAGCAATCGCCGCGGTCAAAACAGAAGCGGGTGCCGCTGTCGGCAAGGAAAATTTCGGCGCCGCGATGACTGCGATCGCCAAGCTCCGTCCACGCGTCGACGCGTTCTTCGACAAGGTCACCGTCAACGTTGATGACAAGGCATTGCGCGAGAACCGCCTCAGGCTGCTGAATGAAATTCGCGAGGCGACCCGGGCTGTGGCGGACTTTTCGAAAATAGAGGGATAACCAGCGAGCATCGAGCTGGGCAGCTTCGCCGCAGTCCATCAATGAATTAATGTGGAACTGCGCGGGCACATCGCCGTTTTATTTCCATTGCCCGACAACAGGGGAGTCTTCCATGGTCATCGGTATTGCCCATTTGCAGCCCATCATTGCGATCATCGCTGGCATTCTCATTCTCATCATCCCGCGTCTGCTCAATATCATCGTCGCCGTCTACCTGATTGCCGCCGGTCTGTTGGGTCTCGGGCTTATCCGCTAATCCGAATTCCGGGCTTGCGCCGGGCTATTCGGCGGTGCTTTTAAGGGCCATCGCCTCACCAGTGCTGCTTGACCCAATTGCTTGATCCATGGCCAAACGAAAACAGTCGCGCGCGAGCGTAAAAACCAAGAAACGTGTGAAGAAACGCGTCAAGAAACGCGTCGTGCGGAAGGCCTCCCGGCCCGAACCGAAGGCCTCCGCTCGAACCAAAGGGCAAATGGGTCTATGGCTTTGGCGACGGGCGCGCCGAGGGCAAGGCCTCGATGCGCAACCTGTTGGGTGGCAAGGGCGCCGGCCTCGCCGAAATGGCCAATCTCGGTCTGCCCGTTCCGCCCGGGTTCACCATCACGACCGACGTATGCACGTACTACTACGGGCACGAGCGGCAGTATCCGAAAGATCTGCGCGGCCAGGTCGAGAAGGCGCTGGCTCAGGTCGGCCGTATCACCGGCAAGACGTTCGGCGACAAGTCCAATCCGCTGCTTGTCTCAGTCCGTTCGGGTGCTCGCGCATCGATGCCGGGAATGATGGATACCGTGCTCAATCTGGGTCTCAATGACGAGACGGTGGAGGCACTGGCGAAGAAATCCGGCGACCGCCGTTTTGCCTATGACAGCTACCGGCGCTTTATCACGATGTATTCGGATGTGGTGCTGGGCGTCGGTCACGAGCATTTCGAGGAATTGCTCGATCACCACAAGGAGCGGCAGGGTTATAGCCTCGACACGGATTTGTCCGCCGACGATTGGGCTGACCTCGTCGTGCGCTACAAGAAGCGTGTCAAGGATGAGTTGGGCCAGGACTTCCCGCAAAATCCGCACGAGCAGCTGTGGGGCGCGATCGGCGCGGTTTTTGGCTCCTGGATGAACCAGCGCGCCATCACCTATCGCCGGCTGCACAATATCCCGGAAGGCTGGGGCACGGCCGTCAACGTACAGGCGATGGTTTTCGGCAATATGGGCGACACCTCCGCCACCGGCGTCGCATTCACGCGTAATCCGTCAACCGGCGAGAAAAAGCTCTACGGCGAATTCCTGATCAACGCGCAAGGCGAAGATGTCGTCGCCGGCATACGCACCCCGCAGGAGATCAGCGAGGCCGCGCGCAAGGAAGCCGGCTCCGACAAGCCGTCGATGGAATACACGCTGCCGAAGGCCTATGCCGAGCTCAAGCGCATCTACAACGTGCTCGAACGCCACTACCGCGACATGCAGGATCTCGAGTTCACGGTCGAGCAGGGCAAATTGTGGATGTTGCAGACGCGGTCCGGCAAACGGACCGCAAAGGCAGCGCTGCGCATCGCCGTCGAACTTGCCAATGAAGGGCTGATATCAAAGAACGATGCCGTGCTGCGCGTTGATCCGCTCTCCCTCGACCAGTTGCTGCATCCGACGATCGATCCACGCGCGCATCGGCGCGTTATTGCGACGGGGCTTCCTGCGTCGCCCGGCGCGGCCTCCGGAGAAATTGTGTTTTCACCCGATGAAGCAGCGCAGCTCAAGGCCGATGGCAAGAAAGTCATTCTGGTGCGCGTGGAAACTTCGCCGGAAGACATCCACGGCATGCACGCGGCCGAGGGCATCCTCACGACACGAGGCGGCATGACGTCCCATGCCGCCGTTGTTGCGCGCGGCATGGGCAAACCATGCGTCTCCGGCGCGGGCTCGCTGCGCGTCGACTATGCCGGCGGCACGATGACCGCTGGCGGTCAGACTTTCAAAAAAGGCGATTCCATCACCGTTGATGGCTCCACCGGCCAGGTCTTGGCCGGCAGGGTGGAAATGATTGAGCCGCAGCTTTCCGGTGAGTTCTCGACCTTGATTGGCTGGGCCGACAAGGTGCGCCGCCTTGGCGTGCGCGCCAATGCCGATACGCCGAGCGACGCAAAAGCGGCGGTGCGGTTTGGCGCGGAAGGAATCGGGCTGTGCCGCACCGAGCACATGTTTTTCGAAGAGGGGCGCGATCCAGGCGGTGCGCGAAATGATCCTTGCCGACGACGAGAAATCGCGTCGCACGGCCATCGCCAAGCTTCTACCGATGCAGCGCGCCGATTTCGTCGAGCTGTTCGAGATCATGGCGGGCCGTCCGGTGACCATCCGGCTGCTGGACCCGCCGCTGCACGAGTTCCTTCCGCATGGCGAGAAGGAAATCGCGGAGGTCGCGGCCGCCATGGGCGCCGACCCGAAGAAGCTTGCTGGTCGCGCGAATGAGCTGTCCGAGTTCAATCCGATGCTCGGTTTCCGCGGTTGCCGCATTGCGATTGCCTATCCGGAAGTGGCCGAGATGCAGGCGCGCGCCATTTTCGAGGCCGCCGTTGAAGCCGCCAAACGAACCGGGAAACCGGTGGTGCCGGAAGTCATGGTGCCGTTGATTGCGACCAAGGCCGAGCTCGACCTGGTCAAAGCGCGCATCGATGCGATGGCGCAAGCGGTCGCAAAGGAGAAGGGCGCCAAGGTCGACTACCAGGTCGGTACGATGATTGAACTGCCGCGCGCCTGCTTGATGGCCGGCGAAATCGCGCAAAGTGCCGAGTTCTTCTCGTTTGGCACCAATGACCTTACGCAGACCACTTTTGGAATTTCGCGCGATGACGCCGCGAGTTTCCTCGGCATCTATACCGCACGCGGAATTTTGCCCGGCGACCCCTTTGTGTCGATCGACCAGGACGGCGTTGGCGAACTTGTAAAAATCGGCGTCGAGCGTGGCCGCAAGGTCCGGCCGAAGCTGAAGGTAGGGATTTGTGGCGAACACGGCGGCGATCCTGCGTCGGTCGCATTTTGTCACGCAGCCAGGCTCGACTACGTGTCGTGTTCGCCGTTCCGTGTGCCGATCGCGCGGCTGGCCGCTGCTCAGGCAGCGTTGGGCAAGGCGGCGGCAAATCAGGCGTAAGTCAGGCGTAAGGCGGCCTAAACCGCCACTTTGGCCAGGAAATCCTCGACCTCGAGCCGCAGATCCGCAACGGCGTGTTCCACCGCTTCGGAGGCGTCGCGCACGACTTCTGCCGACGAGCGCGTCTGCGTGGCCGCGCCGGCGACATCACCCAGCATCCCCACCACATGGCCCGTGCCCTGAGCGGCGCTGGCAACGTTGCGGGAGATTTCGCTGGTTGCCGAATTCTGTTGTTCCACCGAGGCCGCCACCGCCGATGTATTCGCGTTGATTTCGTGCATCCGCGACGCGATCTGCCGGATCGCCTCGACGGCAGCAGATGTCGAATTCTGTACCGCGAGAATGTGATTGGCGATGTCTTCAGTGGCCTTGGCAGTCTGCACTGCGAGTGACTTTACTTCGGAAGCAACGACGGCGAAGCCCTTGCCCGCCTCGCCGGCGCGCGCGGCCTCGATCGTTGCATTGAGTGCGAGGAGGTTGGTCTGGCCGGCGATATTGCGGATCAGCTTTACGACGTCGCCAATCTTCTGGGCCCCGTCGGCCAAGCCGGCGATCTCGCCATCGGTCGCGCGTGCTTCACTTGTGGCGAGGCCGACGACTTCGCTGGTGTGCGTCAGCTGGCGGCTGATCTCGCTGATCGAATGTGACAGTTCGTCGGCTGCCACCGCGGCCGTTTCCACGTTGGTCGACGCTTCATGAAAAGCTTGGACTGCGCTTTCGGCGCGCTGCGATGTATGCTCGGACGAACCGAACAGAGCACGTGCTGTCGAAAGCATCGCGCCGGCGCTGCCGCTCACGCTGCTCAGCAGTTTCTCGACTGTCGGGCGGAACGAAGTGATGGCGGAGTCGATGGCTGCGCGGCGCTTCTCCTGATCGCGAATAGCGGCCCGCTCCTGCTCGGCGTAACGCTGCTCCGTGACATCTTCGTGGGTGGAGACCCAGCCGCCGCCGGGCAGCGGCTCATTCTTCGCGAGTACGATGCGGCCGTCACTCGCCTGCACATAATGCGCGTTACTCTTGCCTTTCTCGTCGAGAATCTTGCGGCAATAAGACTCAACGTCCCCCGAGAACAGCCCCGTTTCCTTGCGGTGCTGTATCAGCTGCTGCAACGTGCAGCCTACTTTCACGATCACTGGTGAAAGCTTGTACATCTCCAGATATCGGCGATTGAGCAATATGATGCGGCCCTGCGCATCGAACATGTTCAGGCCTTGCGACATGTTGTTGATGGCGCTGAGCAAGCGGCCATTCGTTACGCGCAGCCGGCGGTGCAGGGCGCCGGCGAAAGCCAGCGCAAAGACGCATACGCAAGCAAACAGAATGCCTTGGCCCGCGAGAGTCGATGGCAGGATGGAAGCGATCATATGGGCCCACGAAATTTCGTCGGCCCAATATTGGGCGGCAGCGCTTGCGATATAGTTAATTCTTATTTCCCATTCCTGGCGCGGGAATAGCGCAATAGGGGCCCAAAAACGCCCATGAGCACAGAACTATCGACCTGCAACGCTAGGAGGCGGAGATGAGCCGATCGAAGCGCCTGATCGCCGGTTGGTACGGCGCGATTGCTGTGTCGGGATTGGGTTTCGGCCTGCTCGGCGAGCGGCGGCCCTTTGGCGAGGACATACTGGCGCACCCCCTGATCATCTATTGTCTGGCGGCGGCGGGCGGCTTGCTGATTCTGCGCTTTATCGGCGGGCGTCCCGTGCCCGATATCATTCCCGAGCGTGCGCTGGGCAGAGGGGGAGCGCTCGGACTGGCGATGTTTCTTGTTGGCAACTTCATCGCCGCGCATCTCATCGGGCGTTGACCAAGCGTTTACGAAGCGGGCGCTCATTCCGGCGCGGTTAACACCTTCGCAAGGTTAATCGGACCATAAAAAAACTGGTCGCATTGCTGCCATTTGGCGGCAAGGCGGTGGTGGAACTTTGTGGTGTCGCGTTGAGCGAACGGGGAGCAGTTTCGCTTGTGCGTCGGCGGCAGCTTGCCGCTTCTATCGGCATTGCCGCGCTATTGCTCACGATCCTGCCGGAGCGGATCGGATTTCAGGATCTCGGCGCGTTGCTTGCGCGCCAGCCCGGTGTGGCGAAGCGCTGGCAACAGCATCTGATCGCGTCTCCGTTTGGCACCATCCACGCCGCGATGTTCAGCCTGCCGAGGCCGATCGGCACCTCGATCCCGCATCCGCCGATCTACGCACTCGCCAATTTCGATCCGGCGGACATAACGGGCTCAATCGGCAAGCAACCGCTCGGCGACGGAAATTCGCCTCTTCAGTTTCCGAAGGCCAATCGCAAAGCCAAGGGCGACTCTCTGGTCTCAAGGCCGCGCGAGCCGCTGCCGCCGCTCCCTCCGGCTCTGGCAATCGAGGCCGCACCGGAAGCTGATGCCGAGACCGCGATCAAGAAAGTCGAAACCGAAGCTCGTTTCGATCCATACTCGCAATACGAGTTTGTCACGGCTCCGGATGAACGTTCACACACGCCGGATGTCGATCTGCCTTACGCGGACATTCCTCCGTCCAACATCACGCCGACCGGCCCAGGTCCGGGTTCGGTCAAGGATGCAACGCGTCTATATTTCGGTGTTGACCCGTTGGCATCCGCCAAGGAGAGCATCTCGCCCTGGGCGCCGGGCGAAGCGCCGGTGGTTCTCGCGTCGCGTGGCGATCCCGACATCAAGGAGTTTGCGTTCGGCCCGCTGTCGCATGATGGTCAGGGCACGGCCGGCGAAAGCGTCGCGAACAAAGGCGAGGTCACCGGCGAGGACCAGCGGCCGCATTCACCGGCTGAAAGGCTCGCGCTCACAGGTGTTGCGCGTGCGAAGGCGGAGAAGTGTCTTGCGAACGCTGTCTACTTCGAAGCGCGCGGTGAAGAGGTGCGTGGGCAGATCGCGGTCGCGCAGGTGGTGATGAATCGCGTGTTCTCGCCGTTCTATCCGAAGGACGTCTGCGGCGTGGTTTATGAGAATGCCAACCGGCACAATGCCTGCCAGTTCACCTTCGCCTGTGACGGCATTCCGGACATCGTGAACGAGCCCGACGCCTGGGAACGCGCCAAGCGGATCGCCCGCGACATGCTCGACGGCAAGCTGTGGATGCCGGAAGTCTCGAAATCGACCCACTACCACGCCTACTGGGTGCACCCGGACTGGGTTAACGAGATGAAGAAAATCTACAAGCTCGGAGTGCATACCTTCTATCGCCCACGCGCATGGGGCGACGGCGAGGACGAGCCGACCTGGGGCGATCCGGTGGAAACGGCAAAAGAAGCCGCCAATGAAGAGGCAAAAGGCCCGGTTAGCCACAGCCGCGAATGGTTGCGGTCGGAAGAAGGGCAGGCGGCAGCCCGCCAAAACGCTCGCAAATAGCGCCGTAGGCGAGCCATGCGCTGCGCAAATACAGCGGATCACGAATATTCGTTTTTGACCGGGCAGCGGACACTATATGGTCGCCGCGCGCTTGATCTCGGAGATTCTGAATGTCGACACAACAAGCAACTGACAGAACCGCAGCCGTCGGGCTGGCGCACACCCATCGTGGTCGTGATCTGCGGTTGCCTCATTGCGATGATCGCCTTCGGGCCGCGGTCTTCGCTCGGCTTCTTCCTCACCCCGATGTCGCAGGAGCACCACTGGGGCCGCGACGTATTCTCGATGGCGATCGCCATCCAGAATCTGCTGTGGGGGATCGGACAGCCTTTTGCCGGCGGGATTGCCGACCGGTTCGGCGCCAATCGTGTGATGATCGTCGGCGCTGCGTTTTATGCGCTTGGCCTCGCGCTGATGGCGCACGCCACCACGCCCGGCATGCTCGACATTTCCGCCGGCGTGCTGATCGGGCTTGGCTTGTCCGGCTGCTCGTTCAACCTCGTGATCGGCGCTTTCGGCAAACTGCTGCCGGAGTCATGGCGCTCACTTGCGTTCGGTGCGGGCACCGCAGCCGGTTCGTTTGGCCAGTTTCTCTATTCGCCGATCGGCGTCGCGCTGATGGACAAATATGGCTGGCAGACAGCGATCACGATCTTTGCCGGCGTCACGATGTTGATTCTGCCATTGGCTATGGCGTTGGCGACGCCCAAGGCGCCGGCCGGGCAAGCGACGACGATAGCGAAGCCCACGCAATCGGCGCGCCACGCTTTTGCGGAAGCGTTCGGCCATCGGAGTTACGTTCTGCTCGTGCTCGGCTTCTTCACTTGCGGCTTCCAGCTCGCCTTCGTAACCGTGCATTTGCCGTCCTATCTGATCGACCGCGGACTTTCGGCCCAGATCGGCGGCTGGACACTGGCTACGATCGGGCTGTTCAACATCATCGGCTCGCTGACGTCCGGCTATCTCGGCAACCGGATGCCGAAGCGTTACATCCTGTCGATTATCTATTTCGCCCGCGCTCTCTCGATCGTCGCTTTCATCTCACTGCCGGCAAGCCCGGTTGCCACGCTGGTGTTCGGCGCGGTGACCGGCCTGTTGTGGCTTTCGACGGTGCCGCCCACGTCGTCGCTGGTCGCCGTGATGTTCGGTACGCGCTGGCTCGCCATGCTGTTCGGCTTCGCCTTCTTCAGCCATCAGGTCGGCGGCTTCCTCGGCGTCCTGCTCGGCGGATACGTGTTCGACGCCTATGGCTCCTACAATCCCGTGTGGTGGCTTTCGGTGTTTTTCGGCGTGATGTCGGCGCTCATCAACCTGCCGATCGTCGAAAAGCCGATTGCGCGCCCCGCGATGGCGCCAGCCTGAGGCGCTTGCACGAAGGTCGCGCACGCGCCAAGAATGCCGGGACAACCCGGTGAGGCGCGCGTGGCGGTATTCAAGGCAATCGTAATCGAGAAGGCGGATGGCGGCACCAAGGCCGCGCTGACTGATTTCGACGAAACCAATCTGATGGACGGGGATGTCACCGTCCGAGTCGAATATTCCACGCTCAACTACAAAGACGGTCTCGCGGTGACCGGCAAAGGACCGGTCGTACGCCGGTTTCCGATGATCGCCGGCATTGATTTCGCAGGCACCGTGGAAACATCCAGCCACGCAAGCTGGAAGCCCGGCGACAAGGTCATTCTGAACGGCTGGGGTTGCGGGGAGACCCATCTCGGCGCCTATGCCGAGAAGGCAAGGGTGAAAGGCGACTGGCTGGTGGCGCTGCCCAAGTCGATGAGTACGCGCGAGGCCATGGCAATCGGCACGGCGGGGTATACCGCCATGCTCGCGGTGATGGCCCTGGAACGGCACGGCCTCACGCCGGCCGGTGGCCCGGTTGCGGTCACCGGTGCAGCCGGCGGCGTCGGTTCGGTCGCGATCGCGATACTGGTCAAACGCGGTTTCGCCGTGCATGCGGTCACTGGCCGGCCACTGGAAGCGGACTACCTCAAAGGGCTGGGCGCGGCCGAGATCGTCGATCGTAAGGATCTGGCCGGTCCCGCCAAACCGCTCGCCAAGGAGCGATGGGCGGGTGCCATTGATGTGGTCGGGTCGAACACGCTGGCAAACCTGCTGTCGATGACGCGCTATGGGGGCGCGGTCGCCGCCTGTGGCCTTGCCGGCGGTATGGATCTGCCTGGCTCGGTTGCCCCCTTCATTCTGCGGGGGGTGTGCCTTTATGGCATCGATTCCGTGATGTGTCCGGCAGAGCGCCGCCGGGAGGCCTGGAAACGTCTGGAAAACGACCTGGATCGCCAAAAACTGGCCACGATGACGCGGGAAATAGGCCTTTCCGGGGTGTTCGAGGCGGCTCCGGAGATCCTGTCCGGGCAGGTGCGCGGCCGGATCGTGGTCAAAATCGGGTAAACGCGTTCAGGATTTGTCGACGAAAGCCGTGCATAATTTGTTAGGCCTAAAAATCGGGCCGGCGATGTTGTAATCTGTTGCGTCAGTTGGAGTACGGGGATGTTGCGTGGTTTCGCACTGACGGTAGGCCTATTGGCCGCCCTGCCGGCCGCTGCCGGCGAGATGAATGCCGATGAGGCTCGGCGCTTCGTCATCGGCAAGATGTTCAGCTACACCTGTTTCGAAGGGACGCGTGGCCAGGGCCGCGTGAATTCCGACGGCTCGGTGGCCGGTTCTATCCAATTCCAGGGCGCGGGCCCGGTGCGTTACGCCCATCTGCCGGCGAACACGCTGCAGGTGAAGGGCGAGTCAGTTTGTGCGTCGCTGCGCGGCATGCTCTTCCAGCCCTGCTTTAATCTCGAACGTGTCAGCGACAACAGCTTCCGCGGCTCGGTCTCCGGGTTCGGCTTTGCCTATTGCGAATTCACCCGTAATGGCGGACGGCCGGCTCATAGCGTGCAACGCGCAAGCAACACGCATCCGCTCGGGCTGCGGCCCTCGCTCACCGCCGACATGCAATAGCTGAGCATCACGCCTTCGCTGGAAAAATCATGCACGTCGTCGTGGCGTGCGCATAAAGCTTGCCGGCGCGATCCTTGAGATCGCCTTCAGACGTCGCCACCGTCCGCCCGCGATGCACGATGCGGCCTTCCGCACGCACGGGCCCGGTGTCCTTGTTCAGTCCACGCACGAAATTGAGTTTGAGCTCCAACGTCGTCCAGGTATCGCCCTTGTGCAGTGTTGAAAAGATCGCGCAGCCGAGCGCGGAATCGAGCAGCGTCGCCGCGAAGCCGCCGTGGACGGTACCGATCGGGTTGTAGTGGCGAAACTCCGGCACGCCCTCGAAGACCGCGCGGCCTTGCGCGGCTTCAACGAGGTGAAAGCCCATCAGCTCGCTGATCGGCGGATTTGGCACGATGCCGTCGATGATCGCCTTCAGGAAGGCTAGACCGTCATAGGACGTGAGAAGGTCAGGCGTGACAACGCCATAAGTCTTGCTGCTCACCGCGCCCCCCATTTTCACATTGAAGTCTAGCGCAGGTGCTCACGCAAGATCGAGCCGGAATGGATAGCCCTCGGTCGCTGCATCACCAAGGCCGATGGCGTCGATCGCCCGGATCATGCGTCCGTCACGTTTGAGCAGCCGGTCGGCAATGGACACAATGCGCGAATTCGGTTGTGCCGTGGGCGAAGCGCGTCGGATGTCCCAGGCAATTTGCATTTCATCGCGCTGCGGATTGAGCGCACAGGCCGCCACGTAGGCGCCGGCAGTCGAGCGGCTGATGCCGGCAAAGCAGTGGATCACTAGCGGCGACGAACGATCCCAGGCGCCGACAAAATCGATCAGCCGCTTGACGTGGTCGTGCGCCGGCGCAGTGTAGCCGTCCATCGGCATGGTGATGTCGTCGACCGCAAGCACGAGGTGGTTTTCCGGCGCGATGTGGGTCGGCCTTTGGACCCGGTCGACCAGCCGCAACAAAGTCACGATATGGCGAGCGCCAGTCTCGTCGACCGTGGCGTGAAGGCGTGCGAGCGAACAAACGTGGATCATGGGGCCATAAAGCGCGATTCTTTCGACATATCTATGACCTCAACGCCCCCATGAAAAGGCTTAAGGGCGCATAAGTTTCTCCAGCCGATCCTGGTAGCGTGCCTGCGCGGTTCCGGCGGGCCAGGGGCCGAGATAGTCGCGCTCTAAGGCGGCAGAGAATTTCGGCGGCGGACCGAAGAATTTTCGCGCCTCTGCGTCCGCAAAGCCGGCCAGACGGGTCGCCTCGAGATAGGCAGCGCTGCGATCGGCCGACTTGATCAGGGTTTGCAGTTCTTCCGGCAGCTTCACGGGCAATCCGAAGCGCAGATGGATGGCGCCGAGCAGCCGCTTCTCCACGGCCTTATAACTGTCACCGATCACCGCCTTGAACGGCGAGATCATGTCGCCGACCACGTATTCCGGGGCGTCGTGAAGCAGCACCGCCAGGCGGCCGATACGATCGAGCCGCGACACTTTAGCCCGCGCCAGGGCCTCGACCAGGAGGGAATGCTGCGCCACCGAGAAAATATGCGCGCCTTGTGTTTGCCCGTTCCAGCGCGCAACGCGCGCAAGGCCATGCGCGATATCCTCGACCTCGACATCGAGCGGCGAGGGGTCCAGCAGGTCGAGCCGCCGCCCCGACAGCATGCGCTGCCATGCGCGCGCGCCTTTCGATGTGGTCCGCGCCTTGCTCATCGCTTGCGGGCGAGTTTCGTGACCGCCGCGTGACGATGGCACGTCACGAGGTGATCGTTGACCATGCCGACGGCCTGCATGAATGCGTAGACAATGGTCGGTCCGACGAATTTGAACCCACGTGAGATGAGCTCCTTCGAAATCTTTTTGGAGAGCTCTGTTTCCGCCGGCACTTGTTTGGTGGTCCGGAAATTGTTGAGCTTTGGCTCGCCGTCGAGGTGGTCCCACAGCAGGTTGGAAAATCCCGGCCCGCTTTCCATGATCGCAAGCCATGCGCGCGCTGATGACACTGCGCCCTCTATCTTGGAACGATTGCGCACGATGCCGGCGTCTTTCATCAGCGATTCAATCTTGCGCTTGGGATAGCGGGCGATCTTTTCCGGTGCGAAGCTGTCGAAGGCGCGGCGGAAATTATCCCGCTTGCGCAGGATCGTGATCCACGACAGCCCCGCCTGGAAACCGTCGAGGACCAGCTTTTCGTACAGCGCGCGATCGTCGTATTCCGGAACGCCCCATTCCTCGTCGTGATAGGCGACGTATAGCGGGTCCTGTTTCGGCCACGGACAGCGCGCGAGTCCGTCCGGATGCACAATCGCCTTGCTCATGGCGCGGCTTTCGTCTCACCCGGCCAGTCGAAGGTCGCCCAAGCCGGCTTCACGGCGCGCAGGGTGATGCCGCCGGCCACCAGTGGCGTGCCGGCGGCGAGCGCATCTTCAATTTTGTCGAGTCGCACAAGCGCAAGTCCGCGGCCCTTGGCGGTCGAGCCGAGCGTGCCGACCTGTTTGTCGCCCGCCGTGATGGGCAGGCCACCGCTCGGCGCGAATTCGTCGTAGGCGATCGGCACCACGCGGCTGCGCGCGCTGGCGCGATGCTCGACGCGCGAAACGACTTCCTGCCCGACGTAGCAGCCCTTTTCGAAATCGACACCGTTGAGCTGGTCCATATCGGCTTCGTGCGGGAACGTATCTGCATAGCTGAAATCGAGGCCGCCGCGCGGAACCGCGAGCGCAATCCGGTGGGCCTCGTAGGTATCCGCGGCCACCAGAGTCGCGCCGAGATCGGCGGCGGCTTCACCGGCAAGATGTGGCGGAAGCATGATGCGTGTGCCCAGGCCCGGCAGGCGCGGATCGGGGTAGCTCAGCCCGTATTCGCTGTCGCCGGTGCCATCCCAGATCGCCATCACGCCGAGGACCTCCGACAGATCCTCGCAGATAACCTTGGCCCGCAGCTTGTAGAAATTGAGCTTTTCGACCAGCGCGCCGATCAGCGCCTTCGGCGCATCGAGAAAAAAGCCGCCACCATCCCCGGCCGGTGCTTCGGCGACGATAAAGTCGGCGATGATCTTGCCTTGCGGCGTCAGCAGTGCGGCAAAGCGCGGATGGTCCGGGGAGACCTTGGTCATATCGTTAGTGACGAGGCCATTGAGGAAGCGCCGGGCGTCGTCGCCCGCGACCTTGACCACGCCGCGATCGGGGAGAAGAGCTGCCTGCATGCCAATTCCCTGGGGTCTCTTGCGATAGTCTCTTGCCAGAACTCGCGGCGGAACGTAAGCGCTGTCGGGAAAGCCTCAAGCCCCGTCTATACACGTTAAAGCATGGCTGACAGCTACGATCTGGTCCTCAAGGGCGGCACCGTCGTCAATCACGACGGCGAGGGTCTTCGCGATATCGGCATCCGCGCCGGGCGTATCGTCGCAATCGGCGACCTGTCGCGCGTTTCGGTCGGTGAGGTGATCGATTGCCGCGGCCTGCATGTCTTGCCAGGCGTGATCGACAGCCAGGTGCACTTTCGCGAGCCCGGCCTGACCCACAAAGAAGACCTCGAAAGCGGCTCGCTGTCCGCGGTTATGGGTGGCGTGACCGCGGTGTTCGAAATGCCGAATACTGATCCGCTCACCGTGAGCGCCGAGGCATTGGCCGATAAGGTCAAGCGCGGGCATCATCGGATGCATTGCGACTTCGCATTTTTTGTCGGCGCCACCGCCGGCAACACTGGAGATCTCAGGGAGCTTGAGCGGCTTCCCGGTTGCGCCGGCATCAAGGTGTTCATGGGCTCCTCGACCGGGTCGCTGTTGGTGGCGGATGATGTGGGCCTGCGCGCCGTGCTGGAGAAAATCCGGCGCCGCGCCTCATTTCATGCCGAGGATGAGCCGCGTCTCAACGAAAGAAAGAACCTGCGGGTTGAAGGCGATCCACGGTCGCATCCGGTCTGGCGCGACGAAATCGCCGCGCTCAAGGCCACGCAGCGGCTTGTCACCATCGCGCACGAAACCGGTGCGCGCGTGCACGTGCTGCACGTGTCAACGATGCAGGAGATGGAGTATCTCGCCGGTCACAAGGACGTCGCGTCGGTCGAGACGACGCCGCACCATCTTACGTTGGTAGCGCCCGGCTGTTACGAACGGCTTGGCACGCGCGCACAGATGAATCCGCCGGTGCGTGACGCGGCGCACTGCGCCGGCATCTGGGGCGGCATCACGAGCGGCGTTGTCGATGTGCTCGGCTCCGACCATGCTCCGCATACGCGCGAGGAAAAAGCCAAGGCCTATCCGGCAAGTCCGTCCGGGATGACCGGTGTGCAGACGCTGGTGCCGATCATGCTCGACCACGTGAATGCCGGACGGCTCTCACTGCTGAGGTTCGTCGATCTGACCAGCGCGGGGCCCGCGCGGCTTTTCGGTATTGCCGCCAAGGGCCGGATAGCGGTCGGCTATGATGCTGACTTTACCGTGGTTGACCTCAAGCGCCGCGAGACCATCACCGACAAGTGGGTCGCTTCGCGGGCGGGCTGGACACCGTACGACGGCGTTGCCGTGACCGGCTGGCCGGTCGGCACGATCATTCGCGGGCGGAAGATCATGTGGGACGGCAGCCTGGTCACGCCCGCACAGGGCGAGCGCGTGCGTTTCCTGGAAACTCTTGCGAGTTAATTGATGAGAAGCGGTTATTGCCGCGGCAGCTCGATCGAGAACTCGCCGTTCCGAATGCGGGCGCTCAATCCGTCAGTAAATTTCGCGGCTGCTTCTTCGCCGTACGTTGTCACGAACTCGGCCAATGCGACAAACAAGGACGTTTGCGCGAGGCAATCGCCGTCGACTCCTTCGTGGCGCGCCTCGGCCCAGGCTTCCTGAAGGTAGCTCAATGCCACATGCTTTTGCTCGCGATCGGAAATCGGCTCGCTCGCTTCGGCTGAATGTCCCGCTATCGTCATTTTTTTATACCTACGTCCCCAGGCGCCCGACGGACACCAACTTGAAAACCCGCGCGGACGTTAGCATGCGGGCGCGGGCTCAAAACCCCGCAATAAAGAAAAGGTTAATTGGGCCGGCTAATTTGCATATCTCGCTGTGATTTCACGGGCGATTTTTGCGCCTTCGTCGAGGTACCGCCGGATGGCAATATCCGCGGCGGGCGTGCATGAGCGATAGGTCTGCTGAAATCCGCG
Organism: uncultured Alphaproteobacteria bacterium; assembly: GCA_963819915.1. Classification (GTDB taxonomy): domain Bacteria; phylum Pseudomonadota; class Alphaproteobacteria; order Rhizobiales; family Xanthobacteraceae; genus Pseudolabrys. The sequence goes on along the minus strand of CAWFXX010000010.1, from coordinate 70,657 downwards.
GTAACCACGATTGAAGCTGGCCACGATCTTGCGGCGGCGATCGCCGTTCGGCGCCTCGGCGTCGATCAGGGACTGCATCTCATTCCGCCACTTTGGTCCTTCGTTGGCGCCGCAGATTGCGCGCAGATAATGCAGCGCGCCCATGACCTCGGCGAGCCGTTCGAGGTCGCCGTCAAACGGGGCGGGCGTATCGCTCTGCGCGCGCGCCGGGAGCGTGAGGCACAGCAGAATCGAGCCGATGGTGAGGAGCTTCTTCACGCGGGCTTTCCCGATATTCCTTTTGCGCATGATATGCGCCGGCTTGACGGCAATCGCAAGGCGGCCCGGTCAGGGATCCAACAGCGCCGCTGCGGCAGCGACAATCTCAGCCAGGCCGTCGGTGGTGCGATAGTTGGCGAGCTCCGGCGGCTCGAGCCAGCGCGCATCGTCTAGCTCTTCATTGAGAGTCGGTTCGCCCGCGCGCCAGCGCGCGGCAAAAGACATGATGACGAAATGCCGTTCGACGCGGCCTTCGGCGTCGCGTACGATCACCTCGCGGTGGCCGGCAAGTCCGATGGGTTCGATCTCAAGCGAAGTCTCCTCGCGCACCTCGCGGACGACGGCATCGGCAAGAGGCTCGCCTGTTTCGACGACACCGCCGGGCAAAGTATAGAGGTTGAGCGCGGGCTTGCGCGCGCGCCGCACCACGAGCACTTTGCCATTGCGGAAGATGGCGGCGCTCACCGCCAGATAAGGGCGCTGCGGGTAGGTTCTCTCGTCGGCCACGCGGTCTATCGTTTCATCAACTGGTCAACGACGGCCTGCGGCGACGGCGCGTCGGTCAGGTCGGCCTCGCCGTTGATCACCGCGCCGGCGCGTGCAATCAGTGGCTTCAGCCATGCGGTGGCGTTCTCGGCGAGTGCCGCAATCGTGTCCAGACGCCGGTCGGCGTCCATCGCCGCCCGCGTTGCCTCTAGCACGATGGTCATCGTCACGGCCAGAGTGTCCAGCGTGTTGCGGACGTTGGGATCGGCTGTGTCATAGGCCGCGATTGCGAGGTCGCGGGTCTTGAGATGCGAAGCGCGGAAATGCTCGCGATAGCTCATCGGTTTCCAGGCCAGGAAATCGGCGCGGAATTCCGGGCAGCTCGCCAGCATGTCAAGCAACATCACCGCTTCATTGAAGCGGTTAAGATAGTCGGTCGCGAGACCGGTCTCCGGATGTATGTTGGCATCGGAGAGGCGCAGACCCGCTGCGATATCAAATGTGTCATCCGGCGCTTGAACCGCGTCGGCTGAATTCTGATATTTCATCGAGCCCCTTCCCGCGACGCGGACCGGGTCGCAGTGTTATCGTGCGGGGTTAAATTGCGCTTAAATACCCGCCTGTTAGGGATCGCTTTATGTGCGGCCGCTATGCAGTCACGTCTGCGCCGGAGGCCATCCGGGCGCTGTTCGGCTACCCCGAGCAGCCGAATTTCCCGCCGCGCTACAACGTTGCGCCGACGCAGCCCATCGCAATCGTGCGCCTGATCGAGGGTAAACGTCAGTTCGCGCTGGTGCGTTGGGGGCTGCTGCCATCGTGGGTTAAGGACCCCAAGAATTTCACCTTGCTGATCAACGCGCGCGGGGAATCGTTAACGGAAAAGCCGGCCTTCCGCGCCGCGGTGAAGCGGCGGCGCTGCCTCATCCCGGCCGACGGTTTTTACGAATGGAAAGCGGCGGGGCCGCGTAAGCAGCCTTACTACGTGCGCGCGAAGTCCGGCGCGCCACTTGCCTTCGCCGGCCTGTGGGAGACCTGGACCGGGCCCAACGGCGAAGAGATGGAAACTGCGGCCATTGTCACCACGCGCGCCAATCGTACGCTCGCGCCGATCCACGAACGCATGCCGGTGGTGGTGCCGCGGGAGGCTTTCGATCTGTGGCTCGATTGCGCGACTGTCGACGCCGAAACGGCGGCAGCCCTGATCGCGCCCGCGGCCGATGACCTGCTCGAGGCCTACGAGGTCTCCACCGCCGTCAATCGCACGGCGAACGACAATGCCCAACTGGTCGAGCCTTGGTCCGGACCTACCGAAGCGAGCCGGCGCCGAAGCCGGTTACGCCGCGCGCGCCCCGCAAACGGCCAAGAGTGCCAAGAAGGATGACGGGCAGGGGGCACTGTTTTGATTGGCGCCTAGAGCACCTTGCCCGGATTGAGGATGCCGTTGGGATCGAGCATCCGCTTGAGGCCGCGCATCAGTTCGAGCGCCACCGGGTCTTTGTATTTCGGCAAGATGCCGCGTTTCATGACGCCGACGCCGTGTTCTGCCGATATTGAGCCGCCAAATTTTTTCACCACTTCGAAAACCACCGCATTCACCTCGTCCCAGCGCGCCAGGAACTGGGCTTTGTCGGCACCTTCGGGCTGCATAACGTTGTAGTGGATATTGCCGTCGCCGACGTGTCCGAACGGCAGCGTCCTGCTGCCCGGAATGAACTTCATGACGGCCGCATCGGCCTCAGCGATAAAGGCCGGCACATTGGCGACCGGCACCGAGACGTCATGCTTGATCGAGGCGCCGATGTGGCGTTGCACTTCGCCAAACATTTCCCTGATGCGCCAGAAGGCTTTGCCCTGCTGCACGTTGTCGGCGATCGTGGCGTCGAGCACCAGGCCTTTCTCGTGCCCCTCGCTGAGGATGTTCTCCATCATCGCGCGCAGACCCGAGCGCGCCTGCGAGGACAATTCGATCAGCACGTACCACGGATGCGGTGTAGCCAGCGGGTTGCGGCTCGCCGCATCATGTTCCACGACGGCTTCGACACCCGCGCGCAGCATCATCTCAAACGAGGTTACGCCGTCCGACGTGTGCTGCTCGGCCAATTTCAGGAGATCGACCGCCGCCTGTGGCGAGGGCACGCCTGCAAATGCGGTCTCGACCGAGCGCGGCCTGGGCACCAGCCGCAGCACCGCTGCCGTGATGATGCCGAGCGTGCCTTCCGACCCGATGAACAGGTTCTTCAGGTCGTAGCCGGTATTGTCCTTCTTCAGCTTGTTGAGATTATGCAGCACGCGTCCGTCGGCCAGCACGACCTCGAGGCCGAGCGCATGGGAGCGCGCGATGCCGTGAGCAATCGCGGCGGTGCCACCGGCATTGGTGGAGAGATTGCCCCCGATTGTGCAGCTGCCTTCCGACGGCAACAATTGCGGATAGAGCCGGTCGGCTTCGGCGGCCGCCTCACGTGCGCGTTGCAGCGTGACCCCGGCTTCCACGGTCATTGTATTCGAGACGGGGTCGACCTCGCGGATCTTGTCGAGCCGCGTCAGCGACAGCAGCACTTCGCCATTATGCGGAATTTGGCCGCCCACGAGTCCGGTATTGCCGCCCTGCGGTACGATCGCCGTGCGCGTTTCATTGGCGAGCTTGAGAATGGCGGAAACTTCCTCGACCGAACCCGGCCGCAATACGACTGGCGTGTGGCCGTGGTAAAGGTCGCGCATCTCGACGAGATATGGCTCCTGCGCGGATTTGTCGGTGACCGCATATTTGGGGCCAACGATCGCCGCAAAGCGGTTCAAAAGTTCGGGGTCGAGGCGGGGCTGGTCAAGCATGTAGTTACTCTAGTTCAATTTGAGGCGAGCGTCATAGCGCGCGGCGCATGGCGTCAATGCGCTTTCAGGAAGGCGACATAGTCCTTTTCGACGGCATCAACGGCGGCCTTATTGAGCCCCGTCATCACGACGTCCAATATAAATTCATTGCCGTCCTTATCTCCATCGGTGCCGAACGCGCCCATCTCATACGATTGCTGAGCCTTGGTCGGATTTTCGAAGGCAAAACGGAGAAATCCTGGTTTTCCGTTCGCGCGCTTGACCTCGGGCAGCGCAGATATCTTTGCGCCTTTCACGTTGGCGCGCCAGCGGTCGTTGCTGACCTCGGCGAAATTGGCGAGCGATTGCTTCTTGTCGCGATGAAAAAACACCTGCACGTAGATCAGCGCGGGGGCGTTACCAAAGTTCCTGCCCTTCGGCACGAGGATCTGAATTCTGTTTTTATTGGTGGCTTCCTGTTCGACGACCCAGCCGTCAGGCGGCGTTAGCGCGAGCTGAAAATACGGGCACAGCTTGCCGTCGCAGTTGCTCATGAATTTCTCTACGTCCGCCTGTGCGGCGCCGGCAACCACGAAGAGCGCAATGGCAGGTATCGTCTTTATGAGACGAATCTGTTTCATACGATTCCCTTCAGCGCGGTGCCGCGGCGCGTTTGAGGCGATCATTGATCGCCTCGCCGAGGCCATCGTGCGGCACCTTCATTACCGCGATGCGGCGGGCACCGGAAGCGTCCAGTGCGCGCAAATGTGAAAACAGGTTGGCAGCTGCCTCGATGAGGTCGCCGCGCGGAGAGAGATTGAGCATCGTGCCGGAAAAGGCCGGCGCCGTGCCGAAGGCCAGCAGCACCTCGCCGTTTTCGGCGCCGTCCGCGTCAAGGCGCAGAGCCGCCTTCGGTGCGTAATGCGATGACAACATGCCGGGCGCCACCGGCGCATCGTCGGCCAGCGGAGCCGTTGCCAGCGCAGCTGCCGAGCGTGGCCTCGATCGCTTCGCGCGGTACGCCGCCCGGGCGCAGCAGCGTGGGCTGATCGAGGCAGCGACACGATGGTCGACTCCACGCCGACCGTGCAGGGGCCGCGCGTCGATGATGAGATCGATGCGGCCGCGCAAATCGGCGAGCACGTGGGCGGCGCTGGTTGGTGAAACGTGGCCGGAGCGGTTCGCCGATGGCGCCACGACCGGCCCGCCGAATGCTTCGATCAGGCTGCGCGCGACGGGATGCGCGGGGACGCGTACCGCCACGCTGTCGAGGCCGGCGAGCGCGAGATCGGCAACGATGCAGTCCGGTTGTTTCGCGAGCACAAGCGTGAGCGGCCCCGGCCAGAACGCGGCGGCAAGTTTTTCGGCGGCGGCAGTGAACGCGCCCACGCGCCTCGCCGCGGAAATATCCGCGACATGGGCTATCAAGGGATTGAACGCGGGGCGGCCCTTCGCCGCATAGAGCCGCGCCACTGCCTCGCCGTTGCCGGCATCGGCGCCGAGCCCGTAGACCGTTTCGGTCGGAAAGGCGACGAGGCCGCCGGCGGCGAGGCAGCGCGCGGCTGCCTCGATCGCCCCGCGATCAGCCTTCAAAGTCCGCGTTCCTGGCTCGGCGGTCATCGCCACTCTCAAGCTTGCGTTTAGGGGTGCCGGGGTTATAAGACCGGCCTTCAGTCGGAGTGTAGCGCAGTCTGGTAGCGCACCTCGTTCGGGACGAGGGGGTCGCAGGTTCAAATCCTGCCACTCCGACCATTAAATCAGATAGTTAATTGCAGTTTTGGCAGTTTTTGGCGCCCGGGCCAATTTCCCGCGTGAGGCGGTACCCGCGCTCGTCACTAGCTCCCGCCGCGAAACGCATTGCCGATCGCATTTATTCTTTTGCTGCTGATCGCTTCGCTCGGGTCCTTTTGGGTCGGCGTCGCTGCGTCGTAGCAATTGACGATGCCTTTGTCCCACATCCGCCCGGTGCGATTGTCCATCATCAGCTGCTGACATTTTTCGCCGGCGGCGGGCATGATGATGAGTGAGCCGGTATAGATCTCGGCATCGCTGCGTTGCGGTTTTGGCTTGGCGACCTGCTGCGGCCTTAGCGCCGACCAGCCGCTTGGATGCCAGTCGTTGAGATAGATGACGACGGTCAAGCAGAAGCCAAGCCAGATCAGCATCATGTAGGTTCGCGGAACGTCGCGCAGGAACCAGCGGCGGTGGGACTTGTGACGCGCGGCCATAACCTGCTCCGGAGCACGCAAACGCGGCGGGTCTGACTTGAACGCGACCAAAGCGGGCGTTCGTGCCGAGCCTAAGGCCGTTTTCGTTAAGAGACCGTTCAGTCTTCGCAGCCTGCCAGCTGGCTGTCCGAAAAATCAAATATTTGCGTGGGATTGTCGGCGGAGAAATTCGGCCACCTGCTGCGCGTGCTAACCCTTGCGGGAGGCCGTCCGCGCCGCGTAACTTGACGCCGCCAATCACGCCGCCGGACTGAAAGAGCCGGCCGCAGTGAACGAGAACAGATCTGGGGAGGATGACGGTCATGCAGCGTTTTTTTGCGTTCGTCTTGCGCGCGGCGTTTGCCGCGACCTGCGTTGCGCCTTGCCTCTGGGCAATGCGCAGGCGGCCGACTATCCGACCCGCCAACCGCACATCTACGTCGGCTACCCGCCCGGTGGCTCGACCGATATCCTGGCGCGGCTCTTCGGCGATTGGCTCGGCAAGCGCCTCGGCCAGCAGTTCATCGTCGAGAACCGCCCGGGCGCCGGCAACGACCTCGCGACAGAATTTGTCGCCAAGGCGCCGCCCGATGGCTACGCGTTGATCCTGGTCAACCCGGCGAACACCATCAACGCGTCGCTCTACAAGCACCTCAATTTCGTGTTTCTGCGCGACATCGATCCGGTCGGCGGGTTCATTCGCGTGCCGAACGTGATGGAAGTCACCCATCGGTGCCGGCAAAGACTGTCGCGGAGTTCATCGCCTATGTGAAAGCCAACCCGGACAAGGTGAACGTGGCCTCGTCCGGCAACGGGACGTCGATTCATCTCTCGGGCGAACTGTTCAAAATGATGACCGGAACGAAGATGACGCACGTGCCGTACAAGGGCTCGGCGCCGATGCTCACCGATCTGCTCGGCGGGCAGGTGCAGGTCACGTTCGACAATCTGCCGTCGTCGATCGGCCACATCAAGGCCGGCAAGCTCCGTGCCTTGGCGGTGACCACCGCGAAGCGCACCGAGGAACTGCCCGACGTGCCGACCGTCGCCGAGACCGTGCCCGGCTACGAGGCAAGTGCATTCTTCGGCCTTGGTGTTCCGCACGGCACGCCGAAAGAGGTCGTCGATATCCTCAACCGGGAGATCAATCTCGCTCTGAAAGATCCGGCGATGCTCGCCAAGCTCAAGGAGCTCGGCGGCACGCCGATTCCCGGATCGGCCGCCGACTTCGGCAAGATCGTCGCGGATGAAACCGCGAAGTGGGAAAAGGTGGTTCACGCCGCCGACCTGTCGATCAACTAGCGGGCGCGTGCAAGAACCGGAATGACAAGCGTAAACGTCCCGAAGAGCTGCGCAGCCATCGTTGGCTCGGCGTCGATGACCTGCGGGCCTTCGGTCATCGCGCGCGTCTGCGCCAGGGCGGCTTCGACGCAGCCGACTTCCGCGGCAAGCCCGTGATCGGGATCGTCAACACCTGGAGCGATATCAATTTCTGCCACACGCATCTGCGCGACCGCGCGGAAGATGTGAAGCGCGGCGTGCTGCAGGCCGGCGGGTTCCCGGTCGAATTACCCGCGATGTCGTTGTCGGAACCCTTCGTTAAACCGTCGACCATGCTCTATCGCAACCTGCTGGCGATGGAGACCGAAGAACTTCTGCGCAGCCATCCTATCGATGGCGCCGTTCTGCTGGGCGGCTGCGACAAAACCACGCCGGCTTTGGTGATGGGCGCGATCAGCATGGGCATCCCTGCGATCTATGTACCGGCTGGGCCGCAGTTGCGCGGCAATTGGCATGGCCAGGTGCTCGGTTCGGGCTCGGACGCGTGGAAATACTGGGATGAAAGACGCGCCGGCCGCATTACCGAAGAAGAATGGGCCGAGATCGAAGGCGGCATTGCGCGCTCATTCGGGACCTGCATGGTCATGGGCACGGCCGCGACCATGATGGCGATAACCGAGGCAATGGGCCTGGCGCTCCCCGGGGCCTCCTCAATTCCCGCTCCCGATGCCGGTCATCCGCGCATGTGCGCGGCCGCGGGCCGCCGCATCGTCGACATGGTGTGGGATGACCTGACGCCGCAAAAGATTCTCACGCCCGCCGCCTTCGACAATGCCATTCGTGTCCACATGGCGATGGGCGGCTCCACCAACGCCATCATTCATGTCGTGGCCATGGCGCGCCGCGCTGGCCTCAAGCTCGACATGAACCGGTTCGACGAAATATCGCGCGACATTCCGGTGCTTGCCAATGTGCGGCCGTCCGGCGGATTCCTGATGGAGGATTTCTTCTACGCCGGCGGCCTGCGTGCGTTGATGTGCGAGCTTAGGGACAAACTCGATCTGTCTTGTCTGACGGTGACGGGAAAGAGTATCGGCGAAAATATCGCCGGCGCCGAAGTCTACAAGCGCGACGTCATCCATCCCCTGTCCGACCCGATTTCGCGTGATGGCGCCACTGCTGTCCTCACCGGAAATCTTGCGCCGCGCGGTTGCGTGATGAAACCGTCCGCGGCCGACAAGCGGCTATTGCGCCATCGCGGCAAGGTGATCGCGTTCGAGGACTACAACCATATGGCACGCGAGGTTGAGCGCGACGATCTCGACGTCACGCCTGATCACATCCTCGTCCTCAAGAACGGCGGGCCGAAAGGCGGCCCAGGCATGCCGGAGTGGGGCATGTTGCCCATCCCGAAGAAACTTGTGAAGCAAGGCGTGCGCGACATGCTGCGTATTTCCGATGCGCGCATGAGCGGCACCAGTTATGGGGCCTGCATTCTGCACGTGGCGCCGGAGAGTTTTGTCGGAGGCCCGCTGGCTTTCGTGAAAACTGGCGATGAGATCGAGGTTGACGTGCCGGCGCGCCGCATTCACCTGCACGTTTCGGACGAGGAGATGGCGCGCCGTCGCAGTGCTTGGACGCAACCGGGTCCGCGCTATCCGCGCGGCTACGGCGCGCTTTATTCGCAGCACATCGGCCAGGCGGATGAAGGCTGCGATTTCGATTTCCTCGCGCCACTCGGGGTGATCCCGGAGCCCGAAATCCACTGAGCGCGGTAGCCGGCCACCGAAAGCGCGCCGGTATTTAAAATTGCATACAACCTAAAGACGAAATTTCATCTAGTGGATGGCACTTTCTCGGCTGGATCACCGGGATCAGGTGTCAATGCGGCCGCTATTTTTGAAAGTAGCTTTCGCAGTCGGATTTGTCCTTCTGCTGGCAGCGATTGTTGCGGGCGGCGTCGCGGTGCGTCCGCTCATCACGAACGCGGCCTTGCGTGACTACCTTTCGCTGACGACATTTGTCGCCGTGCTGATCGCTATTGTCGGGCTGGCGATGTATTTCGCAATCCGCTGGCTTCCGTTCCGTGCGCTCGACCGCACGCTCGAAGCGCTCCGCAACACGCAGCACGACCTTGCGGAACAAAATACGCGTCTCGACGCTGCGTTGACGAATATGTCGCAAGGCCTCTGCATGTACGATGCGGACGGGAAGCTTGCGATTTTCAATTCGCGCTTTACGGAGATCTACGGTCTGCCGAAAGACAAGGTCGTCCCGGGCATGACCACGTACGATCTCGTTGCGCTCTTGCGTACGTCCGGTAACGCCACCGATGTCGACCCGCAAGGGACGCTTGCCATACGCGACAGCATTTATCGTGAAGGAAAGGGCGGCGCCTTCGTCCAACGACTGACCGACGGCCGCAGCATCTCGATATTGTATCGGCCAAGGCCAGGCGGCGGCTTCGTCGTGACCTTCGAGGACATTACCGAACGGCTCGCCGCCGAGGAGCGGATCAAGCACCTGGCGAACCACGACGCGCTTACGGATTTGCCCAATCGCGTCACATTCTACGACCGTATGGGATCGATCCTGCGTCACATGCGGCGTGCCGATTCTGTTTCGGTCCTCAGCCTTGATCTGGACCATTTCAAAAGCGTAAATGACACGCTTGGACATCCCGTCGGCGACCGGCTCCTGCAGGCCGCGGCCGATCGCATGCGCGCTTGCGTTCGCGATGGAGATATTGTCGCCAGGCTGGGTGGCGACGAGTTCGCAATCGTTCAAATTCCGTCCGTGCAAGGCCTCGACACCAACGCGCTCGCAGCCCGACTGATAGAGGTCGTTGGTGCTCCCTATGATATCGAGGGCCATCAAGTTGTGGTGGGCGCCAGCATCGGCATTGCCGTCGCGCCCGCCGACGGAGTTACACCGGATACACTGATGAAGGACGCCGACCTGGCGCTATATCGCGCCAAGGGGGACGGCGGCGGCACGTTCCGGTTTTTCGAGACCAAAATGGATGCGCGCATGCAGGTGCGCCGTACTCTCGAGCTTGAACTGCGCAAGGCAATCCTGAAGGAAGAGTTTGAGCTTCATTACCAGCCGATTGTCGAAGTGAAGACGGGCAAAATCACGAGTTGCGAAGCTCTCATTCGATGGTCGCACCCCGATCGCGGCATGATTCCGCCAATGGAGTTTATTCCGATCGCGGAGGAAACCAGCCTCATCATTCCGTTGGGGGAATGGGTACTGCGGAACGCATGCAGCGAGGCAGTGCGTTGGCCGAAGGATGTCACGGTGTCGGTCAATCTGTCGCCGGCGCAATTCAAGAGTCCGAAACTGGTCCAGACCATCGTCAATGTGTTGACGGATTGCGGGCTACCGGCGGCGCGGCTGGAATTGGAAATTACCGAGCTGGTGCTCTTGCAGGATAATGATCACGCCCTCGCCATTCTGCACGAACTCCGCAATCTCGGCATCAAAATCGCGATGGATGATTTCGGCACGGGCTACTCTTCGCTCGGCTATCTGCGCAGCTTCCCGTTCGACAAGATCAAGATCGATCAATCCTTTATTCGCGACCTGACGTCGAAGGAGGACAGCGTGGCTATCATTCGCGCCGTGGTCGGATTGAGCAGCAGCCTGGGGATCACGACAACCGCCGAGGGCGTGGAGACGAAAGAGCAGCTCGCGCGGCTCACCAAGGAAGGCTGCAACGAAGTCCAGGGCTTTTTCTTCAGTCCGCCGCGTCCGGCCGCCGAAATTGAGCACATCCTCAACGAAACGGCACGCAACGAGGCCGTTGCCTGACGCTGGTGAGCCGGCCAATCAGCTGAATGCGCGTGCAAAAAGAACGAATACGCGTACATTCAAATTAGAACATCTCCGAACTAGAATATTCTAATGTTTGCCGGACGCATTGACTCGCGCGCGAAAATTTCTTGAATTGATTTTGCGCCACGCGCTTTGCGTGGCGCGCAACCTGATTGCCAGGCCTTGAACCCGGCGTATGAGGAAAAGAGAAATGCCTAACGCTCGCTGCGCGCGTGCGATTATTTTTGCCGCGCCACTGTTATTCGCTGCCGGTTCCGGCGCTCGTGCCCAGGACAACCCGGCATTTTATCGCGACGTCGAGACGAAATACATTTTCGGTTTCACCGAAGGCTCTGGTATCGGACTCGAAGGTGAAAAGGAAGTTTCGTTGGAGACCGTCGCGCGGATGGGAAAACGCGACGGGCGCTATTGGGCGAGCGAAACAAAACTCGAATATGAGTTTACGCCGAATCAATATGTCCAGTTCGAACTTGGCCCGCTGGTTTCCGCGCACGTCATCAAGGGCGTCACCGACCTGGACGATCGCAATCAGCTGGCGATGAGCGGATTCTTTGGCGAAGTGCGCTATCTGCTCCTGGACCGCGGCCCATCCTCGCCTCTCGCGGTCACGCTGTCCGCTGAACCCGAGTGGCACCGTATTGACGAGACCAGCGGCGCGCGCGTCAAGAATTTTGGCCTCGAATTGAAGGTCAATGCCGATCTTGAGCTCATCAAGAATTGGCTCTATCTCGGCAGCAACCTCCTCTATGAACCTGAGGGGACACATGATCCCGACGGCATCGGTGCCGGCTGGGAAAAGGAGTCGACCGGGGGCATTTCTGGCGCCTTGTCCTATCGCGTCTTGCCGGGCGTGTTTGTTGGCGCCGAACTCTGGTACCTGCGTCACTATGAGGGCGCCTGGTTCAACACCTTCACCGGAGATGCCTTTTTTCTTGGCCCTACAACCTACATTCAGCTTGGCCGCAAGGTGTTCATGACGGCCGCCTGGAACGTGCAAATCCATGGCCGTGACGTCGATGAGCCGGGTTCGACCCTCAATTTTGGGGAGTTTTCCCGGCAGCGCGGCAAGTTGAAACTCGCAGTTGAATTCTAGGCGGAGGGCTTCGCATGATCGGAACCAATGCAAAGACGGTTTTTGCGCTGCTGCTGCTGGCGGTATCCTGCTTGCCGGCAAGCGCGCAGCAAACGGCGACCGTGAACATCAGCGTCAAAAACCATCGCTTCCAGCCCGCACAAATTCAGGCGCCAGCCCGGGTCCCCATCGAACTGCACGTGAAAAATCTCGATCCGACGCCGATGGAATTCGAGAGCGTGAGTTTGCGTGTTGAGAAAGTCGTGGCCGGGAACAGTGAAGGCATCATCAGGCTGCGGCCGCTGGATCCAGGCAGCTACAGTTTTTTCGATGACTTCAACCAGGCCACCAACGGCACCCTGGTGGTCAAATAGCCTGGCAATTTTCGTGACGAGAGGCTCATTGAAACTTCGGCCGCGCTGATCTACACGCGGCGGCATGGCCGAAGACATCCCATTCGACAAGGACCTGAATCTGGCGCCGGACACGGTGGACGAGCCAATGTCCGGTATACGCCGGATCATGGCGAACAACCCGGGTCCGTTCACCTTCAAAGGGACCGTCAGCTACATTGTCGGTCGCGGCAATGTGGCCATCGTCGATCCCGGTCCGGACGATGCCGCGCATATCGGCGCGTTGCTCGACGCGGTGCGCAATGAGACCGTGACGCATATATTTGTCACTCACACCCACCGCGACCATTCGCCTGCGGTGCCGGCAATAAAGGCGGCTACGGGAGCTAAAGTCTATGCCGAGGGTCCGCACCGCGCCGCGCGCCCGCTGCACATTGGCGAACACAATCCACTCGATGCCAGCGCCGACCGTGACTTCCGGCCCGACGTGATGCTCAAGGATGGCGAGGTCGTCGCCGGCGATGGTTGGTCGATCGAAGCGGTGACGACGCCGGGTCACACTGCCAACCACATGTCTTACGCGCTCAAGGATAAAAACGTTTTATTCGCCGGCGATCATATCATGGCCTGGGCAACGTCGATTGTTGCGCCACCCGATGGCGCCATGAGTGATTACATGGCGTCGCTGGCAAAGCTCGCGGGGCGCAAGGAGACCACTTATTTCCCCGGCCACGGGCCCGCGATCACCGATGCGTCGCGCTTCGTCAACTATTACATTCTGCATCGCAAAGCGCGCGAAGCGTCGATCCTGCATCGCCTGTCAAAGGGCGCGACTGACATTCCCACAATCGTGCGCGCAATTTATATCGGCATTGACCCTCGTCTAACTGGAGCCGCCGGCCTGTCGGTGCTCGCGCATCTCGAGGATCTGGTCACGCGCGGTCTGGTCGAAACCGATGGCGACCCCGCCATCGATGGGGTTTATCGCTTGCCCGGCTGACGTTTTTCGGGCTGCTGTCCCTTTTTCGGCGGTGGGGGCTTTTTCTCGGGCAGCGACCGAGGCTCCGGCGCCGAGCCCACAACGTCATCGAGGTCTTCGAGCAAGCTTCGGATGCGCGACGCATTGGCGCCGAAGTCGTGCCCTCCAACACGCGATGCGGAGCGCATATCGATACGGGTGCCCTGGCCGACCGGCGTCACCCGGATGACAACGTCGTCGCGGAATCCCATGATCGGTGTGCGCGCGACGGCCTCGATCACGGCATCGCGTCGCGCCAAGGTCGGCGGCCGTGTATCCGCAATCGTCCATTTGCGCTTGGTCACCAGCGCGAGCGCGGCGTCGTAGGCGACTTTGGGCGCAACATCGAGCTCGAGGGGCGCGATATCCGGATAGCCGGTGCGCTGGAGCGCCGCCACCGTCTGGCCGGGATAATCGGTGCGATCGCGTGGTCGCTGACGGGCCAGAGCGTCGAACCGTGGCGGGTTGGCCGTGTCCGTTGTGATGTCTGTGATCGCCGGCAACTTCAAGGCTCGCGTACCGAGGTAGGCCGGATATGCGAGCAGTGCCAGGCCGAGAAACAGGCCGAGCAGCGCGCGGCCAAGGCCGGAATAGCCCTGCCGCCAGATTACGATGAAGCCCCCGAATGCCAGGAGAATGGCAAGCCCGGCAAAAACCAGCGCGGCCGCAAAGGTGGCGAGCGCCGGCACAATCTCGAGCAGGTTTGAGCGCACGATGATGATCGAAAGTGCCGCCACGGCAAAAGCAAAAAGCGCCAGTCGGGAGGACCAGACGGCGATCTTCGACGTGGGCTCGTCATGAAACGGGCGTCGCGCCATCGTCACGACCCCGCACAAATCGTCTTGAGCGCCGCCCATTCTCCAGCATCGAGAAATGACGACGACGGCCGCGCCACCGCCAGTCTATTGATGGCGGCAACACGCGCTTCGGTCTCCGGATGGTTTAAAAGAATTGTCATGCCCGGTTCGGGGGCGCCGCCGATCTTGTCGAGCATGGTCGCGAGCGCATGAGCGTCGCCTCCGGCTCTATTCATAAGATCGGCGCCATAGGCATCGGCCTGCGCTTCGGCCTCGCGTGAATAGGACGATTGCAGCACCGTCTTGGCTGCGAAAACAACCGCGCCGCCGCCAACAAAATCGCCAAGCAACATTCCGAACAAAAACGACAGGCCGGCGCCCTGAAGGACGGCCTTGGTGCCATCGCGATGGGCGACGTGGCCAATTTCATGTGCAATCACGCCAGCAACCTCGTCAGCGGTATCAGCCTTGGCAATCAGACCGCGGAATACATAAACCTGTCCGCCCGGTAAAGCCACGGCATTGGCCTCGTCACGCCGCACAACATTGGCGCGTAAGGGCAGGGCGAGTGCCGCCGCCACTTCAAGTCGCCGCACCATTTTATCGAGCGCGGCGCGGCCAGCCGTCTCCGATGGACCTGTACCGCAATCAAAGCTGGCGCCGGCCTTGTGCAAATCGAGCATGCCGCGGACCTGCATATCAACCGCGTCACCCAGCCTGCGCTCGGCCGCTGGCGGGAGCAGCGGCGTCAGCCGAGCGGCGATTGCCGGCACGCCGAACCAGGCCACCACCACCAGCGATGCAGTTGCGGCAACGCTCCAGCCGATCACCCGCATGCGCTGCCGGTGTTGCAGGGCCCCTGTCCGGTCGACACGGGATGCGCGGGCGTCAATGTCGGCGGCAAAGCCCGGATCGAGAATTTCAAGGCGCTCAAGCGTCGCATTTCCATGGCGGCCAAGGCGAAGCACATTGTGAGGAGCAGCCAGCCCCTCAATTTCGTCATAGGGCCATTCCGTCAGAAGTCGCCCATCCTGGTCGGATATTTGCAGGCTTGACGGCGCAAGCGCCACCGCCACATCGCGGCGCGTGCTGGTCACACCGTCAAAATAGATGCCGGCTCCGGAATTCATCGATGTGGCCCCTTTGCTCGCCATCAGTAACCGCCCACATTCAGCGCGTCAGCGAGACCTTCGCCGATTGCGGAGCTTGGCCGGCCGGTCGCTTTGACCTTATCGAGTGCGGAAAGGCCGGTCAGTTGCAGCGATTCCATACCCAATTGCCAGAGAGACAGCAGCACGGTGGCGCGATAGATCGTCGAAAATCCGAGCGCCGTGACAACGTATCCCGCCAGCAGAAATAGCGTCGTTAGGATTTCGCCAGTGGCGCCAGGTTTTGCGGCAGTTGTGAGCGCGCCAACGACGACCAGTGCGATCGCGCCGAAAATTCCCACTGCCGCGCTGAACAGGACTGCATAGCCGACAAAGCGCGCATAGGCGGCGTAAACATGACTGCATGCGCAACCGGGAGCGCACTTCGAGATCGCCGAAGCATAGTCCCGACGACCACCAACGCAGCACGATGGCCTGGAATGCCGGGTAGAGCAGGGCGGCGGCGGTGACGCTTGCGCCACCCATGAGCATGGCAAAGACAATGGCTGCGCCCAGCCCAGGGTTGCTGCCTTCGATTCTGCCCATGACGTTATCGCCGCCTTGCGCGAGCACATCGACAAGCGCCTTCCAATCCACCGTGCCTACGAATTCCCGGACCGCGAGCGCCAAAGGCGCAAAGACGAGCAGCCACATCGGCAACCCGCGCAGGAGCAGACCGAAACCGGATGCTTCGAAGCGTCCGGCCAGATCACCATAGAACGTGTTGCGCATTTTATAGCGCTCGAGACTGGCGATCTGGAACGGATAGGCGAGCCCGAAACTCAACGCGGTCACGATCCACCAGAGGATCGCGCGAAGGGCATAGGCCCAGGCCGAACCCTCCTGGTGGAAACGCAAGCCGCGATAGATCGTGCGCGTCAGGCGATAGCGGCGGGCGCGATAGATTGCGTACTGGCCGAGGACGCCAAGCGCTGCAAAAGCAATCACGCTCGAGAATTTTGCGAGCGTGCCGAGGTCAAGCGCCGCCAGAAAGAAACCGGCATAGACCGGAATGAGAATGGCGATCGCGACCAGGAATCCGAGGAGGAGTTCGAGTGGCGTGCCGGTATATTCCAGCGTCTCGCCTGCAATTTCGGTATTCGACCACAGGAAGCGACGCACATCGGTTGCCAGCCAGAAGCGATAAATGCCTAGCGTGACCATCAGCAACGCGCCGCCGCGGATGAGCAGGCGCCAATAGAACCGGCGCTCCCCGAGAAATCGCACGCCGCCGCCCGTTGCGATTTCGCCTGTATCGAGGCTCATGGCCCGCAGGGATACTGGTAAGTGCGTGGGCAGGCAATCTCGATTGGGCCAGCGCCGCGAAAGTCACTCTCGTCGTCCGGTTGGATCAATCAATACGAGTTGCCGCCGCGCATAAATGATAACGGCCACTATCGGCACTTTCCGTTGCACGATCCGCAATCGTGGCAAGTCGAATCTCGCAACTTGCGGACATCCCAACGAGCAGTGGCGCCATGCAATTTAGCTTTCGTGCCACCCCGCGCGTCACATAGCTGCGGTCGCATGCGATCGTGGCGCTGCGGCGCTGCCGTTTCCCGACTCGTGGAACGTTCAGCCGATTCTCGCGCAAAATCGCGATGGTAGTTGGGCGGCCTCCGGTTAACCATCAAAGAGGCGTTCACTCGCAGGAACATCGTGGTTCACGATCCGCTGCGGCAAGAAATCGCAGTTTTTGTGACTCCCGTCACAGCCAGGATTAACCATCTCGGTAACAACAGATTCAGGAGGGTTAATTTTTGATTAATATCATGGCTCCGCGGTGGCAGCCGTCCTGTTGTGGCCAACGCCAGACCGTCCGTTGGTAGTGGGAGGCAGTTTGCGTTCGGCCGTAACGAAACTCAATGTTGCGTCGCTGGGTCATCTTGCTCAGCCGGCGGAGGCCAGGATTCCAACGCAATTGGAGCTCTGGTCACCGGCAAATCTTGCGTCTGCGCGTGAAGAGCGCGCGATCCAGCGCGCCCGTATCGACTTTAACGCTGGCGTCAGCAGCGCCGGTTTTCGCGAACTCGATCTGACGCTGAATTCAAACGAAGAAAGCATCTGGTGCTTTATGCATCCGGCAGGGCCGCCGAGCTTCACGCCGACGTTGCTGCAAGAGCTGATTTCCATGCGGCGGATGTTGCAACGCATGTTCGCCAACTTGCCGCCGGGCGAGGCTGCGCCGATCAAATACTTCGTCGGTGGCTCGCGAATTCCAGGTGTCTACAATCTCGGCGGCGATCTTGCCTTTTTCATCAAGAGCATTCGCGCGCGTGACATCGATGCACTGCGTAACTATGCGCATGACTGCGTCGACGTCGCGTACCAAATGTCAGTCGGCTTTCATCTGCCGCTAATTACAATCGCGCTGGTCCAAGGCGATGCGCTCGGCGGCGGGTTCGAGGGCGCGCTCTCCTTCAACGTGCTCGTGGCGGAAAAGAAAGCCAAGTTTGGCCTGCCGGAAATTTTGTTCAACCTGTTTCCAGGCATGGGCGCCTTCAGCTTTCTGGCGCGCAAGCTCGACATGACGCGGGCGCACAAGATGATCCTGAGCGGACGCGTTTTTGGCGCCCCCGAGCTTCATGAGATGGGCTTGATCGACGTCCTGGCCGAGGACGGGCGCGGCGAGGAGGCTGTGCGCGACTACATCGCCCATAACCGCCGCCACCATGCCGTGCATCGGCGTGTCCGCGAGGTCGGGCTGCGTGTCAATCCGCTCTCGCTCGAGGAGCTTCGCGACGTCACCGACATCTGGGCCGAACATGCGATGCGGCTGCAAGAGTCGGATCTTCGCAACATGGAGCGCCTGGCGAACGCGCAATTGCGTCGCGTGAAATACGCGCGTCCCTGACCGTCTCGATATATCAGGCCGCGACGTCGCGCTTGGACAGTCGTCCACGCAAAGCGACACACACGCGTTCGAATTCCTCGCGCAGCCCATTGAGGTAGAATTCACCCTGGCTCGCGAGGTCTTCCGGCGCGATTTGCCGCCACGCGAGGCACATTTCATAGATTCCGCGCGCCCCGATATTGGCCGCTGCGCTGCGCAGGGCATGCAATTGCTCGCGGAATGCAAGGGTATCGCCGGCGGCCGTGATATCGGACAGTTGACGCAGGATATCGGCTGCATCGTCGAGAAACTGCGTGGCGAGCTCTTCAACGAACTCCTTGCCACCCAGGCTTTCCAGCGCGTCGATCGTATCCAGATCGACGGCCGCTTCCCTGATGGTGCGCGCGGCCACTGAAGTCTGCCCAACCGCTTCACCTTTGCTTGCGACCACGCGGGGGCCCTTGGCGGCATCGTTCACGAGTGTTGCGATAATCTCAAGCAGTCGATGCGGCTCGATCGGCTTGGTGGCGCAGGCATCCATGCCCGCTTCTTTGCAACGCTGTTTCACTTCCTCTGTTGCATCGGCCGTGAGCGCCACGATGGGCACATGCGGCCGCCCGAGGGCTGCGAAGCGGTAGAGCTTGGTCGCTTCGATGCCGTTCATCACCGGCATGTTCACGTCCATCAAAACCAGATCGAAGTCCTGTGTTTCAAGGATATCGAGCGCCGCTTCGCCATTATCGACGATGGTGACGCGATGGCCTGCGCGGTCGAGGATCTTGGCGATGACCATTTGATTGGTCCGTTTGTCTTCGGCAACCAGGATCGACAACGGCCGGCGCGCCGCAACGATCGTGCGATTGCGGGCACTATCAGGACGCTCGGCGGCGCTGTTGCCGCGCGCGATTTGCAGGCCTGCGACGAACTTCACCGGGTCGAGCGGCGTGGACAACGTTGTCATGAACCGGCTGCGCACGATACCTGCGGGGAGGCCTTCGCCGTGATCGTCTGTTACCAGGATGAGCGCGGGCGTGCAGGCAGGGTTGTCGCCGACTAATGTCTCGAACGCAGCCTCGTCCAGTTGGCCGGCGACGTCGTGATAAATAACGGCAATCGGGCGACGCACGCCGTCCGCCCGCAGCGATGCCAGAGCGGCCGCAGCCGCGCCCATTGTATCGGAGAACATCACATTCGGCACGCAAGACCTCGCGACCGCGCGATCGTCGTCATTGCCGCCGGCGAAGACGATCGGCGTTTGTGCCGTGTAGACTTGCAGCGGATTCTGCGCCTGCGCCTCCAACTCGATTTCGAACCAGAACGTGCTGCCTTTGCCGGGGACGCTTTGGACACCGATATTGCCGCCCTGGAGTTCGACAAGCTGCCTGGCGATGGCGAGCCCGAGCCCGGTGCCACCAAAACGATCGATGATGGTCTCGTCGGCCTGCGTGAAGCGTTCGAAGACACGCGTCTGAGCGTCGCTGCTGATGCCGATTCCGGTGTCGGTCACCTCGAAGCGCAGCCGCACACGGTCGCCGTCGCGGGCAACAGCGTCAACCGCGATGACGACGAAGCCGCGTTCGGTGAATTTCACAGCGTTGCCTGCAAGATTGATGAGGACTTCCTCGAGGTGGGGTTTGTCCCCCACCAGCAGGCGCGGAGTACGCGCTGTGCAGTGGATTGCGAGCCTCACGCCTTTGCGCTGGGCTTCGAAGGAAAGCATGTTCCGGATCTCCCCGAGCAGGGAAACCAGGTCGAAGTCGACGTTCTTGATTGTGATCCGGCCCGCTTCGGCGCGCGAGAAATCGAGGACTGAATTGATCAGGGTGAGAAGCTGGCGTCCGGACTTGCCGATTGTGTCGGACATTTCATCCTGCTCGGGATCCAGTGAGGATTCGCGCAGCATGTCGCTCAGCCCAATGATGGCATTGAGCGGCGTGCGGAATTCGTGGCTCATGCTGGCGAGGAAGGCGCTTTTTGCGCGGTTTGCCTCTTCAGCCTGGCGTTTGGCTTCCGACAGCTTGCGGATCAGCGTCGACACATAGAGCGGCAACAGGACAAGACCCGCGGTCAAGCCGGAAGCCAGCCCGCGGTGCTCCTGCCAGAAGGCCGTCGTCGCGATGACGGTGCCGAAGGTCAGGACGCTGGTGGCGGAAGCGGCAAACAAATAGGGCACGCCGAAGCGAAAGCCGTTTCCAAAGATCACCCACAGATACACCGGGTAGAGCAGCGCGAAAGTCTCGCCGCCGACATGCATGCCGTATGAAAAGAGGCCGAGGTCGAACACCATTCCGACGAGGCGTCGTCCGACGGAAATGCCTGGCCGGTAAAGCAGGTGACAGAACAGGACGACGGAGACGATCTGGTAGACGGCAAAATAAGGACTTTGGTCGTGCAGCATCCGCTCGGCGCCTCTTTGGCCGAACTGCGCTGCAATGATGAGATAAGTGAAGGCCGTCCCGCTGATCACCAGCCGGTTGACGGTCAATTCGTGCTCGGAGTCCGGCCGATTGCGCAACCGGCCCGCAATCCAGGAAAAGATCCGGGTCACGGGTTTTCCCGCATGCCACGCTGGAAGAGCTTTTCGGAAATCTTCCCCCATCCGAGCCTCACGCGCTGCGCGCCCGCGCGCGAATATCCCTGACGTAGGCAATCAGCTCGTCAGCCTGCATTGCGCCCGCGTAGTAGAAGCCCTGCACCTCGTCGCACCCTTCGGCACGCAAAAGCGTGGCCTGCTGGACGGTCTCCACGCCTTCCGCAACGATCTCGAGATCGAGGCTATGACCGAGGCTTACGATTGCACGGACGATCGCGGCATCGCTCGGGTTGCTTGCCATGTCGCGGACGAAACACTGGTCGATCTTGAGTCGGTCGACCGGAAAATGTTTGACGTAGGAAAGCGTCGAATAACGCGTTCCAAAATCGTCGATCGAAATGCCGACTCCGAGTTCGCGCAACTGCTGCAAGTCCTTGGAGACCGCTTCGGCGTTGTGCATGACGATGCTTTCCGTCAGCTCGAGATCGAGCAACCAAGGCTCAAGCCCGGTTTCGGCCAGAACCTTGGTCACCAGCAACGGAACGTTTTGCTTGAAGAACTGAATCGACGACAGGTTGACGCCGACACGAAGCGGCGGCTGTCCACGCTGCTGCCAGGACTTGGCCTGCCGGCACGCTTCGCGAAGCGCCCATTCGTTGATCGGAACGATAAGTCCGTTCTCTTCCGCCCGCGCCAGGAAATCGCTTGGGCCGATGAGGCCGTGGCCGGGGCGCTGCCAGCGGAGCAGCGCTTCCGCGCCGACAACCTGACCGGTACGCACCGCGATCTGCGGTTGGTAGTGCAGGACGAATTGGCCCGCGGCGATGGCCTCGCGCAGATCGGCGTCGAGGACCAGGCTGGCGCGCGCCCGCCGGTCCATATCCGAGGCGTAGAAGCGGAAAACCTTGCCGCCATCGTGCTTTGCCCGATACATCGCAAGATCGCTGTTGCGAAGTAGGTCCTGCACGTCGGCGCCGTCGGTGGGGTGAATAGTGATGCCGATACTGGCGCTTGAATTGACCTGCTCGCCCGCATGCGACCAGGGCTTGTTGATAGCCTCGAGGATGCGGGTGGCCATGTCGGCCGCGTCCTCGTTCCGAGTCACGCGCGTTTGCAACACCGCGAACTCGTCGCCGCCGAGACGGGCGACCGTATCGGTATCACGCACGACCAGGCGCAACCGGTCGGCAACCTCGACAAGGAACTGGTCACCGGCCTGGTGGCCAAGCCCGTCGTTGATGTCCTTGAATCCGTCGAGATCGATGAGATGAAGGGCAAACGGGCGGTCGCCGCGACGCGTGCGGGCGATCTCGCGGCGCAGCCGGTCGGACAATAGCGCGCGGTTTGCGAGGTTGGTCAACCCGTCGTGGTGCGCCATGTAGAAAAGATGATTTTCGGCAAGCTTGCGGTCGGTGATATCGAGCGAAGAGGTCAGTACACCGACCACAGCGTTGGCGCCGTCGCGCAGCGGCGTTTTCGTCGTCAGGAACACGCGTTTGGTGCCTCTCGCGTCGACGATCTCCTCCTCGAAGCTCGGCAATGCGGCCTGCGTGTTGATGACCTTGCGGTCAAGCGCCTTGCTGCGCGTCGCGTAGTCTTCACCAAAGGCGGGCTGCATATCGAACCCGACTGCTTTGGCCGCGCCGATGCCGGCGAGCTCGGCGAGATACGCGTTGATGAACAGAATGCGTCCCTGGTTGTCGGTGGCGCTGATCATGGCCGGGACGGTATCGATCACCTGGGCAAGCCGTTCGCTGGAATCGCGCAGCGCGGCTTCGCGCGAACGCTCAGAATCCTTGAGCTCCTGCGCGAGATTGTCGGCTCGGGCGGCGAGTTGGATCTGCTGCTTGCGCAACTTCAGGAGATTGCGAGCGCGGGTGATGAATTCCTGGTGGTCGACCGGGCTGTGAAGAAAATCGGTGGCGCCGGCCTCGAGCGCTCGCAGGCGGAATTCGCGTTCCTCGTAAACCGTTATGACGATCACGGGAATCTCGCCGCAATCGGGTTGCGCGCGGAGGCGGCAGATAAATTCTGCGCCGTCCATCGTCGGCATTTTGAAATCAGTGACGATGAGGTCGGGCGTGTTGTGCTTGAGCCAGGCGAGAAGTTCGAGCGGATCGCCGAAGCTATGGACCATCACGCCAGGTTCAATCGAAGCGGCAAGCTTCGAAAAAATCTTTCGATTGGTCTCTCGATCGTCGAGGATGACTACCTGTACCATGCGTCCCAGATCGTGCTGTGGCCCCGAGCCAATTGGTGCTCCACCAGACAGCCGACCCTACGAACGCGTCATTAAGCGATTGGGACGCCATTACCTCAAATTTAAATCAATTACCCGCCGTTAATGCTGGGTATTGCAGCTGAATATCAGCAAATTTGCGAACCGAGTCCGGTGTTCGCAATTGCACATGGCTGAATTTCGTTAATTGGAGGGCTAGGCAGCCGGTCTACCGGAGGCCAATTCGCCCCGGTCGTAGGACATCTGCGAAAACCGGTCGCGATACTCGCCGGGGGTCATTCCGGTGTGGCGTTTGAACAGATTCCGGAAAAAACCGATATCATCGTATCCGATCTTCGAGGACACCGCCTGGATCGAAGATGCGCCATTTTCCAGCATTTCCTTGGCTGCCGAGACCCGCAAGGTCTGGACATAGGCGCCGGGAACGCGGCCGGTTGCGGCCTTGAAACGCCGGATGAAATTGCGCGGGCCCATGCCGGCGCGCTCGGCGAGGCGTTCGATCGAGATGTCAGAATCGTAGTGTTGTTGCAGGTATTCCTCGGTTTTCCTGATCTTGTCGTCGGAATGCGGCCGCGCCAGCTGCACCACCGAATACCCCGATTGGCGGCCGCGCGGCATGCTGAGCAGCAGGGACTTGGCGCACTGAAGGGCGACTTCGTGGCCGCAGAATTTCTCCACCAGATACAGGCTCAGATCAATCGATGCGTAGACGCCGCCGCTGCAGCATAGTCGCCGGTCTTCCGTCACAAACTGTTCGGTTTGCCACAGGACTTTCGGATAACGCTTGCGGAAAATGTCAGCGACACCCCAATGGGTTGTTGCAACATGGCCATCGAGGATTCCGCTTTCCGCGAGAAATGCAACACCTGTGCACGCACCCGCAATGTAGGCGCCGCGCTCGTGCCATTTTTTCACCCACGGGACGAGGGGCGTATTTTTCGCAATGTGGTCGAGCACGTCCCAACCGGGAGCCGCGATGATAATAATGTCGGTGTGCTTGATGTCTTGGATTGCGCAATCAGGTACGAGACTGAGGGAGCCGGCCGCCTTCACTTTTCGTCCATGGATCGACGCGGTTCGCACGCGGAATTGCGGCTTCAATGTTTCAGCATTGAGCCAATTCCAGACCACGCCTGCGGCGTGAAAGATTTCGATCGGTGCGATCGCCGTTGACGCGTATCCATCTTCCAGAACAACGACCGTGACGTCGATGAGACGGTCACTCTTCGTGGCCGGAGACAATTCGTGTGTGCTCCGTTTTGCCCGCGATGTTCTTTTTCTAGCCATGGCCATTCGCTTTCATGTCCAATTCGATTGGCTCCCACAGGCCAATGAGCGCACCGACCGAATCCAGGATAAGCGCTATTCGCGCAATGCCGGATACCACGAAGGGACTGGCGATCACCGTTGCACCGAGCGAGAGGGCGCGTCGCACAGTATCATTCACATTTTGCACCCGGACATAAGGCGTCCAATGCGAGGGAATGCCGTGCTCCAGAAGCGCGTCCCGCAATTGGTAGATCGAGCCGACGTCGTGATTGCTCAACCGCAACCGCGTAAAACTGCCGCCATTGGCCGGCTGCTCATGTGATGTCCACCCGAACAGATTTTCGTAAAAAGCCTTCGCGCTGTCGGCATCGGTCGCAGCCAGGTCGACCCAACAAAAGCGTCCGGTATCTCCTTTGGCGAGTTGCACCATGGCTCACATTTTCCGTCTTATCAGGCTCAACAAATACGGCCCGGGACGCCGCCGGCTAGCACGGCGGCGTCTCAGCATCAGGCGACTGCTGTCAGGGGGTCGATGACAGTACGAACTTCGCTCACTTTCGTCGCCGGGAAGCCACTCAACTTGGCATGTTCTTTGACGGCTGCTTCGTTCTCGGCGAGGTAAATGCAGAAGGTCTTGTTGTCGACGACGTATGAATGCTCCCATTGGGCCTTGCCCGCGAGCTTCGCCAGCGCGCCGTTCGACGTCGCGGCGGCATCCTTGAGCTGCGCGCGATTGAGGCCGCCGATGCCCGGCAGATCGCGTTCGATCACATAGCGCTTCATGGTTCTCACTCCGTGTTGGTGTTACGGAGCGCTAAATGGCTGAATTCAAGGATACATCACAGATGTCAATTTTGACAATATAGGGTGGTGATTCTGACAAATCCGGCCAAGCTATTGGCTCGACGGAGGATTTCATCGGCCACTTTCTTGTTATTCGGCTGCCTGGACGTTCGGGAGTCGATAATCCTTGAAGGTCTGGCGCAGGATGAGTTTCTGGATCTTGCCGGTGGCCGTATGCGGAATTTCGTCAACGAACACCACGTCATCCGGCATCCACCACTTCGCGATCTTGTCCTGCATGTACCCGAGGAGTTCTTCCCTGGTGGCGTTCTCGCCCTTCTTGAGCACGATCACCAGCAGCGGCCGTTCGCCCCATTTCGGATGTGTAATGCCGATCACCGCGGCCTCGGCAACTTTCGGATGGCCGACCGCGAGATTTTCGAGATCGATCGATGAAATCCATTCGCCGCCCGACTTGATAACGTCCTTGGCGCGATCGGTAATCTGCATGTAGCCGTATTGGTCCATGATGGCGACATCACCGGTGTCGAACCAGCCGTCTTTTTCGAAAACAGGATCGTTGTCGACCTTGTAGTAGCTCTTCGCCACCGCCGGTCCGCGAACCTTCAGGCGGCCGAATGTCTTGCCATCCCAGGGCAGGGGCTTTCCGTTGTCGTCGGTAATCTTCATCTCAACGCCGAACGGCGGATGGCCCTGCTTCATCTCGACGTCGAGCTTCGCTTCCCCCGTGAGCACGGCATATTCCGGTTTCATGGTGCAGAGCGAGCCGAGCGGGCTCATTTCGGTCATGCCCCAGGCATGCACGACTTCGACGCCGTAGACGTCCTGGAAAGTCTTGGTCATGGCGCGCGGGCAGGCGGAGCCGCCGATCACCACGCGCTTGAGATGCGGCAGCTTACCGCCGGTTTTTTCCAGATCCTGGAGCAGCATCAGCCACACGGTCGGCACGGCCGCGGTGAATGACACTTTGTATGTATTGAGAAGCTCGTAGATCGAAGCGCCGTCAAGTTTGGCACCGGGCATGATCACTGTCGCGCCGACCATCGGTGTCGAGAAGGCAAGCGACCAGCCATTGGCGTGGAATAACGGCACCACCGGCAGCACGACATCGCGTGACGACAGGCCCTTGCAGTCCGGCATCGCCGCCATGAAGGCGTGCAGGACATTGGAGCGGTGCGAGTAGACCACGCCCTTGGGGTGCCCGGTCGTGCCGGACGTGTAACACATGCCCGCGGCAGTATTTTCGTCGAACGATTTCCAGGCGAAATCACCATCCACTTCACCGATCCAGTCTTCGTAAGCCACGGCATTCTTCAACGTGGTCTTCGGCATATGCGCTGCATCGGTGAGTATGATGTAGCGCTCGATGGTCGGCAGCTTGTCGGCGATTCTTTCCAGCAGCGGCACAAAAGTGAGATCAGTCATCATCACCCGATCGCCGGCGTGGTTGATGATCCAGGCGATCTGCTCGGGGAAGAGGCGCGGGTTCACCGTGTGATAGACCGCGCCGATGCCGAGAATGCCGTACCAGGCTTCGAGATGCCGCCAGGTATTCCACGCAAGGGTGGCCACCCGGTCGCCAAGCTTGATGCCGTCTTTGTCGAGCCGCTGCGCAACCTTTAACGCGCGAGCGCGGATCTCCGCATAATTCGTGGTGTGCATCGGTCCTTCAACCGAGCGCGTGATGACCTTGCGTTCGCCATGGAAAATGGCGGCATGGTCAATGATGCGATGGCATAGCAACGGCCAATCCTGCATCAGCCCGAGCATGGCATTCCCCTCCCGATTATTGAGTCTTGGACCAGCGCCCCTCGCCAGTCGGACCCAAGGTTAGCCGCCGGAACGGGCGGTGCAATGGTTTCGTTATGAGGTACGGTGCCATGGCGCCTTTGGCTTCACGCGAGAGACCTGCATAAATGCCGCAATCCCTGCAAATACGGGTTTCCAAGTGGCATTCCTTGCGGCTTTTGATTGCGCTCGTGTGGGTGGTTGGCGCTGGCTGTGGCATTGCCGTTGCCGAGGAGGTGCCGCTGCCGCGCCCGCGGCCGGCGGTTTGGCTCGAGCCGCAGTCCTTTCGCGAAGCCGCCGGTCCCGATTTCAACGCCTCCGATGTCACCAGCGGGCCGACCGAGTGCGACGATCGGCTTGGTAAGATCGCCGTGATTGAATTAATGCCACGCCTGATCGGACCGGATGCTTGCGGCGGCGGCGACATGGTGCAACTCGATGCCGTGTTGCTTGCGGGCGGCGCGCGGATCGCGCTCAAGCCGACGCCGGTGCTCCGCTGTCATTTCGCCGAGTCTCTCGCCGGCTGGTTGCGCGACGAAGCGGCGCCGCGGACGGAGAAACTGGGCGCGGCTCTGCGCGCGGTTGAGACTTACGACGATTTCGAGTGCCGCGGCCGCAATCGCGTGGCAGGCGCCAAGCTCAGCGAGCATGGCAAGGGCAATGCCGTTGATCTGCGCGCGCTCGTACTGGCCGATGGTCGCCCTATCGGTCTGACCGACGTGACGGTGGCGAAGGAGTTCCGCGACGACTTGCGCGAGAGCGCATGCCAGCGCTTTACAACGGTGCTCGGCCCTGGTTCCGATGGGTACCACGAATCGCATATTCACCTCGATCTCGCCGAGCGCCGCCAGGGTTACCGAATGTGTCAGTGGGATGTACGCGAACCGCCGGCCACCGAAGTGGCTGCCCGGGTTCCGTTGCCGCTGCCGCGGCCATCGATACCGGACGCGCCCATAAACCATGAACGTAAATTGTAATTGCAAGTCCACCCTCCGTTCATAGTTGTTGCGTAGCAAAGCCTCCTTATGACCATCAGCGATTCCACTGCCATTGCCGGCCCGACCTCACGCGCGTTGACGCGCCGCAGCCTGATCAAAGGCGGGCTCGGCCTTGTCGGCGTGGCTGGCCTGGTGCTTCCGGCAACGGGTGCGCGTGCCGCGATGGAAGCGGCAAACGGCCTGGTAATCACTGACTATCGATTGTCACCGCCGGCGTGGCCGAAAGGGCAGCGCCTTACGATCTCTGTCGTCGCCGACCTGCACGCCGGTGGTCCCAACATGGGCCTCGACCGCGTGCGACAGGTGGTCGACGCAGCCAACGAACTCCGCAGCGATCTCACTGTGGTGCTCGGTGACTTTTTCGCCACCCACCGTTTTGTGACCGAGCGCGTGCCGCACCCGGTCTGGGCGGCGGAATTGGCGCGGCTGCACGCGCCGCTCGGCGTCTACACAATTCTAGGCAATCATGACTGGTGGTACGACATCGATGGCGTGCGGCGCGCGCTCGATACTGTGCATCTGCCGGTGATGGAAAACGACGCGGTTCTGTTGGGTCCGCCGGGCGGCCGTTTCTGGCTTGCGGGTCTCGGCGACCAGATTGCCTATTGGCTCGGCCCGAGCACGTTCAAGGGCGTCGACGATTTGCCTGGCACCTTGGCGCGCGTCCGCAGCGACGATCCGGTGATCCTGTTGGCGCACGAGCCCGATATTTTCACCGAGGTGCCGGCGCGCGTGGCGCTCACCATTGCCGGACATACTCACGGCGGACAGATCCGCCTGCCAATGCTGCCACCGGTGTGGGCGCCGTCAGCCTATGGCGCGCGCTTTGCCTATGGGCACATCGTTGAGAACGGCCGTCACATGGTGGTGTCGGGCGGTCTCGGTTGCAGCAAGGTGCCGCTGCGTTTGGGCGTGCCGCCGGAAATCGTGCGGATCACGCTGGGCGTTTAGGTGCAGCCTTTCTTCACCTCTCCCATAGGGAGAGGTCGACGCGCCAACGGGTCCGCGCGAAGCGCGGCCCGATGACAAGCTCCGCGCGTCGGGTGAGGGGTTATAGCCCCTCGTGAATCCCGAACCCCCTCACCCTAACCCTCTCCCCAACGGGGAGAGGGAACACGCTGTGCTTGTGGCAAACGCCAAAACAAAAACGGCGCCCGAAGGCGCCGCTTTCAATTCAATGCATCGATGCTCAGCGGAACGGACCGACCGCCGACGCCACGCGCGGATTGGCCGGCGAGTCGCCCTGATGCGGTGCCAGCACCACAACCACCGCGCCCTGCTTCACGCGCTTGTAGAGGTCGATGACGTCCTCGTTGGTCATGCGAATGCAGCCCGAAGAGATTGCCTCGCCAATATATTCCGGCTGATTGGTGCCGTGAATGCGATAGAGGGTGTCCTTGTTGCCCTCATAGAGGTACATCGCACGCGCGCCGAGCGGGTTTTGCGGACCGCCGCTGACGAAGTTCGGCACGTCCATGCGCTTCTTGATTTCGTCGGTCGGCGTCCACGATGGCCATTCCGCCATGCGGCCAACCTTTGCGACGCCCGACCAGGCCAGCGCTTCTTCGCCCACGGTCACGCCGTAGCGGATCGCCTTGCCATCGGGCAGCACGTAATAGAGATAGCGCGCGTCGGAATCGATCAGGATCGTGCCGGGCGCTTCCTTGCGGTGATATTCGACGATGTGGCGCTTGTACGGTTCGGGGATCGTGGCTTTTTCATAAGGCGCTGCCGCCAACAGCTTCTTGTCGCGGGCCGTGAAGTTCGCTTCCGATGCCGGTTCGATCGTTGACTGCATGCAGCCGCCCAGCACAAGGCCGGCGCCGAACAGGACGATCAACAACCCCCTTCTTCCCGCCATTTTCTTCCTCTTTTTCCGGTCGCCACTGCGGCGCCGCACAAACGTTCCTGATCCGCAATTAACCGAAAAAACCCCGGCATTGCTACGTTTCTGCCAGGTCCACGATCACCTTCCTGTGGACCTGTTGCAGGAATGCCGCACCCGGCCGAGTTCCATCGAGTTCGAAAAATGACTTTGGTCCCAAGACCTTAAGACAGGGTTTACCATGGACGCGCCTATATTTAGCGACGGCCCGAATGCCGCGGCGGCCGTCGAATGTCACAAGACCATACGAATTGCCGCGCAATTCCGCCCCAGTGATTTACCACATTGGGGTTGGAAGGGGACAACGCAAGGAAGGACTGGAGTTCAGGACTATGAATGTGAAAGCAACGGAGCAGAAGCAAGACTCCGCCCGGCAATACACAAATCTCGACACCCGTTACGGCAAAATCGGGATCTCGGCAGTCGCCGCCGCGGTTCGCCACCAGGGCGAGCAGCGCAATGCGGCCGAGACCCACTTCGAGCCCTACGACCGCGACTAGAAAATCGCGCGCGCCGGCTCCGACGTCACAAACGGACGGCTTCCGGAATTTGATCACGAACCGCGTGCGCGGCCGCGAATACGGCCGCGCACGCGGTAATTTTGTCTTGCGCAAATCCGTGCGATCGGGTCATGAGAGATGACACGACCGCGCATGACGACGAGAAGTCATGCGCAAGATGGTGATGAGATGCTTTCGGTCTACATCCCGCGAGGCACGACACTCGAGCGAGTGGCGGTCGAACCCGGTTCGCCGCCGCCCGATGAAGCGGTGTGGATCGATCTCGTCACGCCGACCGTGCAGGAGGACAAACTCGTCGAAAAACTGCTCGGCATCGCGGTGCCGACGCGCGAGGAAATGCAGGAAATCGAGGTCTCCAGCCGCCTCTATGTGGAAAATGGCGCGCGCTATATGACGGCGACGCTGATGTGTCAGTCGGACACCGATGCACCGAAAACCACGCCCGTCACCTTTATTCTCTCCGGTCATCGCCTCGTTACCGTGCGTTACGACGACCCTCGTCCCTTCGCGATCGTTGAATACAAACTGGCGCGGTCCTGTCACGCAAAGGTGTCGGGTGAATCGGTGCTGATGGATCTGCTCGATGCGGTCGTCGACCGCTCGGCCGATATTCTGGAGCGCATCGGTGCCGAGGTCGATCAGGTCTCACATTCAATTTTTGAGCCGGAGGACGATGCCGAGCCTCCATCCTACAAGGACGTGCTCAAGGCGCTCGGGCGCAAGGGCGATCTGACCTCGAAGGTGCGCGAAAGCCTGGTATCGATCGGCCGGTTGCTCCTGTTTCTGACGACCGAGGCGGAGGGCATGCGCTGGAACAAGGATGTGCGTGCTCATCTGCAATCCATGCGCCGCGATACCGCGTCACTCTCCGACCACGCGAGCTATCTGTCGAGCAAGATCACGTTCTTGCTCGATGCCATGCTTGGCGTGGTCAACATTGAACAAAACGCCATCATCAAGATTTTTTCGATCGCCGCGGTCATTTTCATGCCGCCGACGCTGGTCGCATCGGTCTACGGCATGAATTTTCACAAAGGCATGATCGAGCTCGAATGGGATTTTGGATATCCGTTCGCGCTCATTCTGATGGTGATCGCCGCCGTGCTGCCGATCGTCTATTTCAAGTGGCGGAAGTGGCTGTAAATCAGCGCTGGCCTCGTTTCGAGCCACCAAGGCCCGCAATAACAAAGTCGATCATCTGGTCGAGCGTCGGGCCCGGTTTGCCCTCGGATTCGGCAATGATCTGCGGATGGAAAAAGCGCACCATCGAGGCACAGATGCACAGGGCGGCGACACCAACGTCCGGCACGTGGAACTCGCCTGAAGCCACACCTGACGAAATGACCTGACTGATTTCGCCGACGAGGCATTCCATGTGCGCCTTGCAAACATCCCAGTTCTCTTCCATGGCGCACGCGACCATCTCATGCATCTTGGAATCGCCGACATAGCGGTCTGAATTCATGCGATGGATAGTCGTAAGCAACTCGCGCAGCCGCGTGGCGGCGCTACCGCGCTTCGCGGCTATGGCCTTCGAAGCCTCCTCAACTTCTCCCATTAATCGACGCGCCACGCCGGCATTAATCGATTTCTTGGAATCGAAGAAACGATAGACATTCGCGGGGCTCATCTGCAGAGCCTTGGCGATATCGGCTACCGTCGTCTTCTGGTATCCGATTTCGCGAAACAGCCGTTCAGCCTTGAGGAGAATCCTCTCGCGGACGTCTGTCTCGGTATGGTCGCGCACGTCGCTCATTCAATTTTCTTCCCCTCGCTTTTTCTCATTCGGCGGCCGCCGCAAGCGTGGCTCCGGCAGGCCGGTGCACGGGTCCCGTGGCGTCCGTTTCGACTCGCTCGCCCTGATGCTCCCCGAGGCGCTTACGATACCACAACGCATAAAGACTGGGCAGGAAGAGCAAAGTCAGGAAGGTGGCCACGAACAGACCTCCCATGATGGTGACCGCCATTGGGCCCCAGAATGCCGAGTGGGACAGCGGAATCATGGCCAAGATCGCCGCCATGGCCGTGAGGATGACAGGCCTTGCCCGCCTGACGGTCGCTTCCACAATAGCCTCGCGTAGGGTCAGCCCGTGGGCGACATCCGTTTCGATCTGGTCGACCAGAATCACGGCGTTGCGCATGATCATACCGGCAAGTGCGATAAGGCCGAGCAACGCGACAAAGCCAAAAGGCCGGTCGGCAACATTCAGGGCCAATGAGGCTCCAATGATCCCTAGCGGGGCCGTCAGAAAGACCAGCACGAGCCGCGAGATGTTCTGCAGCTGCACCATCAGCAACGTGAGCATCGCAGCGATCATCACCGGAAACAACACGAAGATCGAGGCGTTGCCCTTCTCGGATTCCTCGATCGCGCCGCCGATCTCGATCCGGTAGGCCGGCTCGAGACTGTCGCGGATGGATTTGAGTTTCGGCCAGATTGCATTGGTGGCGTCCGGGGGCTGCACGCCATCAACGACATCGGCGCGCACCGTGATCGCCATATCGCGGTTGATGCGCCACAGGATCGGCTCCTCATGGGAGAATTCGACTTTGGCAATCTGCGAGAGCGGGACGGCGACGCCGTTTTTCGAATAGATCGACAGGTCGCCGATATGTGCGAGGTCGAGTTGTTCCGAAGACACGGCGCGCGCCACCACTTCGACTTTCTCGATGCCGTCGCGCACCGTGGTGATCGGCACACCGGAGATCAGCATGCTCAGCGACTTGGAAATATCCTGGGGCGTCATGCCGAGGGCGCGCACGCGGTCCTGATCGACGACGAGCTTCAGGTACGGCGACTGCTCATTCCAGTCGAGATGGGGATCCACCAACTGTTTGTTGTCCCGCATGACATCCCGCACCCGATAGGCGATCTCGCGCACCTTTTTGGTGTCGGGGCCGATGACTTCGGAACTGCACGGGGAAACCGACCGGCGGGCCAAAGTTGAACCGGTCAACGCGTACGCGCGCTTCCGAAAGCGCGCCGTTCGCGACCGCCTTCTCGACGCGTGCCTTGATCCGTTCGCGTGCCTCGACGTCCTTCGACACGACCACGATCTCTGCGAAGGATTGGTTCGGCAGCTGCGGATTGAGGCCAATCCAGAAGCGCGGTGAGCCGCGGCCGACATAGGTCGTGTAGGTCGAAATATCCTTGTCGCCCTTGAGCAGGGTCTCCGCCTTCTTGACGGATTCGAGCGTGGTGCCGAAGGCGGTTCCTTCGGGCAGGCGCAACTGGAAGAACAGCTCGGGCCGCTCGGAGAGCGGGAAGAATTGCTGCTGCACGAGGCCGAAGCCGGCGATTGAGAGCGCGAAGACACCGATGGTCGCCAGCACGACCGTGCCCCGCCGCTCGATGCACCATTCGATGAGGCGGCGCAGCGCGCGGTAGGTCCGCGTCTCGTAAATCGCATGCGGGTCGTGTTTGCGGCCGCCTTGTCCCAGGTTGCCAAGGAGTTGCACGCCGATATAGGGCGTGAACACCACGGCCACGAACCACGAGGCTACCAGGGAGATAGCTACGACCCAGAAGATGCCGCCGGCATATTCGCCGACCGAGGAACTGGCAAAGCCGATGGGCAGAAATCCGGCGGCCGTCACCAGCGTCCCGGTGAGCATCGGGAAAGCCGTGGATTCCCAGGCAAACGATGCGGCGCGCATCCGGTCCCAGCCCTGTTCCATTTTCACCACCATCATTTCGACGGCGATGATGGCGTCATCGACCAGCAGGCCGAGTGCAATAATGAGGGCACCAAGCGTAATCCGGTGCAGGTCCATGCCCATCGCGTTCATAACGATGAAGACGATCGCCAGCACCAGCGGGACGGAGAGCGCAACGACGATGCCGGTACGCCAGCCTAGCGCGAGGAAACTGACGAACAGCACGATCGCAAGCGCCTCGATGAAGGAATGGACGAACTCGCCAACAGCGTGCTCG
Organism: uncultured Alphaproteobacteria bacterium; assembly: GCA_963819915.1. Lineage (GTDB taxonomy): Bacteria > Pseudomonadota > Alphaproteobacteria > Rhizobiales > Xanthobacteraceae > Pseudolabrys. The sequence continues at coordinate 36,588 of CAWFXX010000010.1, read as the reverse complement.
ACGACTTCCGGCTGATCGGCGATCTGCTGAAGTTCAAATCCTTGCGGCACCGCGGCCATGAAGTCCGCGGTAGCAGCGGCCACGGCAGGGCCCAGCTCAAGAATGTTGGCACCCTTCGCCATTACCACGCCGATGCCGATGGCGGATTTGCCCTCCTGCCGCACCTGGAAATCCGGTGGATCGACAAAGCCGTGGGTGACCTGCGCGATGTCGCCGAGGCGGAAGACGCGGCCATTGGCCTCGACCGGCGTCTCGGACACAGCCTTGACGCCGTCAAGGGCGCCGGTCACGCGCAGGGGAACACGCTGCGCCGAGGACTCCACAGTGCCGGCCGGCACGACGGCATTCTGCCGGGCGAGCGACTGGAAAATCTGATCGGTGGTGACACCGAGCGTCGCCAGCTTGGCATTGGAAAACTCGACGTAGATCTTTTCGTCCTGCGTGCCGTAAAGATTGACTTTGGTGACATTCTTAACCTTCAGCAGCCGTTGCCGGACGCCTTCCGCAACCTTTTTCATCTGGGCATAGTCGGCGCCGTTGGCCGTCAGCATGTAGAGGATCGAGTCGACGTCGCCATATTCGTCATTGACGGACGGGCCAGTCAGGCCCGACGGCAGGTCGTCCTTGATGTCGCTGATTTTCTTGCGCAACTGGTAGAACAGCTCCGGCACCTGGCGCGCCGGGGTATTGTCCTTGAAGGCGACCTGCATCGCCGTGAATGCCGGCTTGGTGTAGGTCGTGACCTTGTCGAAATAGGGAAGCTCCTGCAGCTTCTTTTCGATCGGATCGGCGACCTGCGCCTGCATGTCGGCTGCCGTTGCGCCCGGCCACATCGCGGTGACCACCGCCACCTTGATGGTGAACGAAGGATCCTCTGCGCGCCCCAGGCTGCGGTACGAGAGCAGGCCTCCCACGCCAAACATCACAATCAGGAAAAGGATCAAGGCGGGGTGCGCGACTGCCCACGCTGAAAGATTGAAACGACGCATGGCGTTTTCCTGTTGATCAGAATGAGAGGGACGAAACCACTTTGACTTTCTCGGCAGGCTCGAGTTTCTGCACGCCGAGGGTCACCACGTTTGCGCCTTCATCGACGCCACCGCTGATCAGCACGTTGCTGGCTTCATAGGCCTTGACGGTCACGTACTTGAGTATGACGGCGCCGGTCTTGCTGTCGACAATGTAAAGCGCGGGACCGCCGCCCTGATCGAACAACGCGGAGAGGGGAAGACGAGCAACGCGTTCGCTGGCTGCATCGGACAATATCAGTGTCGCTGTCATTCCGAGCTGTACTTCATTGCCGGCGCCGGGCATCGAGAACTTGGCGAGATAGGTTCGTGTTGCCGGATCGGCAGAGGGGGCGAGCTCGCGAAGCTTCGCCACGTAATCCTTGCCCGGCTCGGACCAGATCGAGACCCGCGCCTCGGCGGACCTGGCGCGCGTCAATAGTGTTTCGGGTATCGCGACCACGACTTCCTTTTCGCCAAGCCGCGCCACGCGGATGGCCGTCTGTCCGGAAGCAACGACCTGACCGGGCTCGACCAAAGTTGCGGTGACCACCCCAGGAGCATCGGCAACAAGCGTCGCGTAGGAGAGACTGTTCTTCGTCAGCTCGACCGACTGCTGCGCGCGGCTGAGCCGCGCGCGAGCCTCGTCAGCCGCCGCCTTGGCTTGGTCGAGCTGCGCATCGGTCGACCAGCCCTTCTGCCGCAGTTCGCTGGTGCGGGTTTCGGCAGCGCTCGCCTGGGCGACCACCCCGGTCGCCGCCCTTAGCTCGGCCTTGGCCTGTTCGGCCTGCAAGGTGAGGTCGGTCTCGTCTAGCGTCGCCAGCGGCTGACCGCTCTCGACCAGCGCGCCGACCTCGACCAGTCGCCGGGATACCTTCCCGGCTACCCGGAAGCCCAGGTCGCTTTCGATCCGCGGGCGGATTGTGCCGACAAAGCTGCGGTCGGCGACCTGGGGCTCAAAATGGACGCTGGTGACGAGAACCGGCCTTGCAGGCGCGGGCTGTTGGGCTGTGGTGGGTTCGCAGCCGGCGAGGGCGACGACAGGCAACAAGACCAACAGCTTGTGAAATATGGAGAAACTGGCGGGAGCGGACATTTTTGGACCTCCAATGACCTGACAACGCCATAACTAATGATGAATGTCAATATTCGTCAGTTATCATTTCGTATACGTCAGCCTGGTACCGGCCATTGAACTTCCGCCGGCGGCTCTTGATTTTATTCCTAAGGTATGTTTTCCTATTGTCATCCCGCCCCGTTACCGAGGGGTGTCTGATCAGCGTCTCCAGACGCGGGGCGGGGAGCGGTGGCCGGGAATGGGGCGTCGGAGATGCGGCGCGTACTTCCCACCCGGCGGTCCAAGCCGCGCACGATCCCGGCGTGCCTGCCGCACGCCGAGAGCCCCACTGACGGCTGGTAAGCCGGCGGGCGGTCAGAAGCATCGCTGGCTGAGGTGCCAGGGCCTCAAACGGTGGAGCGTTGCACGGAACGGACAACGGGCCGGTGTGACGAACGGGTCGACCACCGGGGACGGCGCGGAGCAAACCTCAAACACCGCGCGCGGGACGCCTTGGGTTTGGCGGACTTGCGGCACTACAAAGGACTTCGACAAGCCTCGATGTCGCGAGGCGTCGAGGCCCGTGGGTCCATTATGACCCTTGGCGTCCCGCGCGCCCTCGGTTCTTTTCCCGGCGGCGCGAGTTTCTGCCGATGGACGACGGCGTACCCGGCGCCGCAAAGAAACAGGGCGATGACGCTTGTCTTGGCGCGAAGCGGCTCAACTGCGCCCGCCGCACGTCATCACCGGGCTCGTCCCGGTGATCCCGCTTAGAAAGGCAACGCGGTGCCAAACCTAAACGGGATGGCCGGGACAAGCCCGGCCATGACAGCGGATACGACGCGCCGGGAAACGAGCGGTATTTGCTTTGTGCCGCGAACCCGCCTCACACGTGCTGACCGCCATTGATATGGATCTCGGCGCCGTTCACGTAGGAGCTCGTGTCGGTGCACAGCACGTAGATGATTTTGGAAACTTCGTCCGGCGTGCCGAGACGCTGTAGCGGTATTTGCTCGACAATCTTTTCCGTGCCGGGAGACAGAATGGCGGTGTCGATTTCGCCTGGTGCAATAGCGTTGACACGAATGCCGAGGCGGCCAAAGTCGCTGGCCATTTCGCGGGTGAGGGCAGCGAGTGCCGCCTTCGATGTCGAATAGGCTGCGCCCGCGAAGGGATGAACGCGCGAGCCGGCAATCGATGTCACGTTTACCACTGAGCCCTTCGCCGCCTTGAGTTCATTCACTAGACCGCGCGCCAGCATAATCGGGGCAAAGAAGTTGACCTGAAAGACGTGGTGCCAATCGTCGTTGCTGGTGTCGAGCGTGCTGAGCCTCTTGCCGCCATCAGCTTTGGGCGAGATCGCCGCGTTGTTGACGAGCGCGTGCAATTCATGCGTATCGAGCCGCTGCTTGATCTCGGCAATCGCCGCGTCGGTATTGGCTTCGTTTGCAAGATCGACCTGGATGTGATCTTCCGGACCGGCGTCCCACGGGCAATTTTCCGGAAACGGATGACGCGAACAGGTGATCACACGCCAGCCGGCCGCCGAGAAACGTTTGACGGTCGCATGGCCAATGCCGCGGCTTGCTCCGGTGAGAAGCAACGTGCGGCGCGGCTGGTTCGATTGCGAATTCGGCATACCGTCCTTTGAATTGTTCCAGCCTGGCTACGACCATCAAGCCTAGCTCAGGGATAAAGCCGCGTCTTGCTCCAGGGTGCGCCAAGTCCGTCGCGCTTGAACTCGATGCGGTCGTGCAGACGGAAAGGCCGTTCCTGCCAGAACTCGATCGAGAGCGGCACGATCCGATATCCGGACCAATTGGGCGGGCGCGGCACATCACTGAGCGCATATTTCGCGGCATAGACCGCCACGGCTTTTTCGAAGGCGAGCCGGCTTTCGAGCGGCGTCGATTGCTTGCTCGCCCAGGCGCCGATCTGGGCCTGCTTCGGACGGGAGGCGAAATAGGCGTCGGCCTCGGCGTCAGTGACCCGTTCCACATGGCCGCGCAGCCGGACCTGCCGGTTGACCGACTTCCAGTAGAAGACCAGGGCGGCTTGCGGGCGACGATCCAATTCCCGCCCTTTTTGGCTGTTTACGTTCGTATAGAACACGAAACCGCGCTCATCGATGCCTTTTAGCAGCACCATCCGCGCATTCGGGACGCCGTCGGCATCGACGGTGGCCAGGACCATGGCCGTGGGGTCGCGGGGTTCGGTGGTGGTGGCCTGCTCCAGCCATGCGGTGAAGAGCCGCAAAGGCTCGTCCGCCTCGGTGAAATCACCAGTCGTTAACCAACTTGGGTGTTGAATTGGTGCCGTGTCGGACATCTGCTGGGGCGCTTCGCGTGGTCGGGACCAGAACGCGTCAATACTGCGGATTATATAGTGGATGTGAACGTCCGCGCCTATGGTGTGGGCTGGCCGCTGCCGGCGTGGTGACATTGTCGCTCGCTGTGGGTGGTTGCAGCATGTCCGGCCAGTTTGATTCATTCTTCGGCAGCGACCAGACCGGCTCAGTGACGCCGCCGCCCGGATCGAAGGAAGTCACGCAATTGCCGCCCGACGCCGACCTTGTTTACGCGCGGGCCGCCGCCAGCGCGGTGCTCGGCCGGGGCGAAAAAGACAGCAGCCAGCCGTGGGAAAACCCCAGCACCGGCACACGCGGCACGGTGACCCCCGTCGCATCGGCCTACACCCAGGACGGGCAGACTTGCCGCAATTTCCTGGCGAGCTTTGTCACCGGCAGTTCGCAAGCGTGGGTTCAGGGCGAAGCCTGCAAGCAGCAGCAAGGCGTCTGGGAAGTTCGCACCCTCAAGCCCTGGAAGCAGTCCTAGCCGTTTCCTGGCGGGCGCCGGCGCGTTGCATCGGCCGCTTTGGAACCCCACATTAATGGCGTCGAGTCGCTATTATTGGGCGGCTCAGGGGATTTTCACGGGAGTTTGGACACGATGCGCGACCCCTACGAGGTGTTGGGGGTTTCCAAGGGTGCGAACGAGGCTGACGTCAAGAGCGCCTATCGGCGGCTCGCGAAGAAGCTGCACCCCGACGCCAACAAGCACGATCCGAAGGCGGCCTCGCGCTTCGCCGAGTTGAATGCCGCCTACGAGATCGTTGGCGACGGCGACAAGCGCAAGGCGTTTGATCGCGGCGAGATCGATGCGGAAGGCAAGCCACGCTTCCAGGGGTTCGAAGGATTTGGTGCGCAGCCGGGCGGTGGCGCGCACGGTCCTGGCGGCGCGCATTTCGAAAGCTTCAGTTTTGGTCCCGACGGTTTCCGACGGTCGGCCGGTGGTGCTGGCGCTGGCGCCGGGGGCGGTGCGGGTTTCGAGGATCTTTTGCGCGGAATGTTCGGCGGCCGATCCGGTGCCGGCCGCGGATTCGGCACGCAGTTCGAAACCGAAGATTTCGGCGCGTCCGCCGGCGGACAGGACCTCCACGCGTCGCTGACGATCACGCTCGGCGACGCTGCCAAAGGCACAAAGACCCGCGTCCATCTGCCGACCGGCAAGGACGTCGAGGTGAAGATTCCGGCGGGGATCGCCAGCGGCCAGCAGATCCGCTTGAAGGGGCAGGGATGGCCGAGCGCAACGGGCAGGGCTGGCGATGCGTTGATCACCATCAACGTTGCGCCGCATCCGCTCTTCAAGCCGGACGGCGCTGACCTGCGGCTTGAACTGCCGATCACGCTTTACGAAGCCGTGCTCGGCGGCAAGGTTCGCGTGCCGACCCTCGACGGCGCAGTGGAGCTGGCGATACCGGCCGGCACCAATTCCGGGCGCACATTCCGTCTCAAGGGCAAGGGCCTGAAAGCAAAAAGCGGCGCCGGTGACCTGCTGGCTACGGTGCGCGTCGTGCTACCCGATCGCGTCGATGACGAGTTCAAGGAACTCATGAAGCAGTGGCGCGACAAGAAGCCTTACGATCCGCGCGACGGCCTCGACTGACGCGCCGTCGCTACGACTTCTTCGTTGCGCTCTTGTCGATCTGCTCGTAGACCGCCTTGGTCACGCTTTCCAGCCGCTCCCGGTCGGCTGGGCCGCTCACGACATAGGCAATCTTGTCGTCGCCCCAGTAGAACGCGGCAAACTTGTCTTCGCTCTTGTAACGCAGCGCTGTTTGCGACACGCCGGCCTTTGCGCAATAGATCGTGAAGCGTTCGCCGGATGCGCTTTCATACATATAAAATGCCGCCGCTCCGGTCGGACCGGGAAGCAGTCGGCCGCCGACGAGTTTCAGTCCGATCGACTGCAGATCAGGAATGCGCAGATCCTCGCCAAGCCGTTTCGACAGCCATTGCGTCATGTGAGCACGCTCGCTGCCGGGCACTTCAACGGGATGGCGCACTTCGACGACGTAGAGCCTGTAGGCGTCGAGCGCGTCGCCGGCGATAGCCTGAAATTCGGTCGGGGCGGCGGCGGAGGCGCCGCGCGCCATCCAACCGGCAGCGCCACCGATGACAAAAGCTGCAATGGCTGCAGCCGCAGCCGTTGCGGCCCAGGAACGCCCGTTGGCACGCTCCCTGCGGATCATCTGGTCGAGCCTGAGCCGTTCCGGAACGGGTTCATCGGCAATCGCGCCATAACGTGCGCGGACGCTCTCGGCTTGTGCCCGCCAGGACGCAACAAGCGCGGCCTGTTCGGGATGAGTGGCAAGCCACGTGGCGACGGCCTCCTTACGGTCGGCCGGCAACTCGCCGTCGATATAGGCGTGCAGTTCATCCTCGGTCACGGGTGAATCGCGATCAATCATGGGTTCACCTTCTCTCTCTCTCTCTCTCTCTTTCATTTCACGCGGCGCAGCGCAGGGCGCTCGCCGTCGAGATAGTTTTTGATCTGTACGCGCGCACGCGCCAGACGCGACATTACGGTGCCGATAGGCACACCTTGCACTTCAGCCACCTCGCGGTAGCTCAAGCCTTCCAGCACCACGAGCAGCAAGGCGTTGCGCTGGTCCTCCACCAGCGTGGCGAGCGCGCGCTCGATGTCGCGGCCGCCCGCTTCCGGCCCGGCAAGGTCCGGAGCATCATTGTCTTCGATCGGCGACAGCATCGGACGCCGTGCGAGCGATCGCAGCCGATTGCGGTTGAGATTGGTCAGGATCGTGTACAGCCAACTGCGCACATCACCGCCATGAAATAGGTGCTCCGAGCGCAGCGCCCGCACGAGCGTGTCCTGCACCAGATCGTCGGCGATATCGGCGTTCCGCGTCAGCGCGCGCGCGTAGCGGCGCAGCGCAGGAATTGTCGCTTCAACGTTTTGCCGGAACGTGGGCAACCGGGCCCTCCCTCACCAACAGCGCGTACAGCCAAGGGGATCAGCGGTCCGCCTGTCCGTCGTCACCGAACGCAATTCGGCACTTCAACTGTCAGAGAAACCCCGCAGCGCCGTATCATATTCCCGAAAATGAATTGAAAAAACAACGGCAAACGCCCTGGCGGGTGCTTTGCTTGCTGGCCCACAGGCCCTGTGCCATACGAGGCGACCGGTGGCGGCCGGCGGAAACGGGAAGGGTGATGCCGGAAATTTCGAGTCTGATGCGGGGTAAACGTGGGCTGATCATGGGCGTGGCCAATAACCGCTCGATCGCCTGGGGAATCGCCCGCGCCTGTCGCGACCATGGTGCCGACCTCGCGTTCACCTATCAGGGCGAAGCGCTCAAGAAGCGCGTTGAGCCTTTGGCCGAGGAGGTCGACGGTCTGGTCGTCGGGCATTGCGATGTGACCGAGCCTGCAAGCATCGACGCGGTGTTCGCGGCGGTCAAATCGGCATGGGGCTCCCTTGATTTCGTCCTGCACGCGATTGCCTTTTCCGACAAGGACCAGCTCGACGGCCGCTATGTCGACACCACAGAGGATAATTTCGTCAAGACAATGCTGGTGAGCTGTTATTCGTTCACGGCAGTCGCGCAGCGCGCCGAAAAACTGATGACCAACGGAGGCTCGCTCCTCACGCTGACGTACTACGGCGCCGAGAAATGGATGCCTCATTACAATGTGATGGGGCTGGCAAAGGCTGCGCTCGAGTCCTCGGTGCGCTATCTCGCCGCCGATCTCGGGGCCAAGAACATCCGCGTCAACGCCATTTCATCCGGCCCGATCAAGACTCTCGCCGCCTCGGGCATCGGTGATTTCCGCTATATCCTCAAGTGGAATGAATACAATACGCCGATGCGCCGTAACGTCACACTTGAGGATGTCGGCAAGACCGGCGTTTATTTCCTGTCCGATATGGCGAGCGGCGTTACCGGTGAAGTCCATCACGTCGATGCCGGTTATCATATTGTCGGTATCAAGCATCCGGATGCCCCCGACATGGCGGTCGGCAAGGAAGAATAATGGTCGCACGGCGGCCAACCGTCTATTACATCCGCCACGGAGAAACCGACTGGAACGTCGCCGGCCGCTTGCAAGGCCGCCGCGACATACCGCTGAACGCGCGCGGGCGGTCGCAGGCGGTTCACTGCGGCGATATATTGCGCGATCTGCTTGCACGCGACGGCCGTAAGGCCGCAGAACTCGACTATGTGTCGAGTCCGCTTGGCCGTGCGTGTGAAACAATGGAGCTGCTTCGGCCACCTGTGGGGTTGCCTCCTGATGGCTTTCGTATTGAGCCGAAGCTTACCGAGATTTCGTTCGGCGATTGGGAGGGCTTCACCATCGCGCAATTGCGCTCGCGCGATCCGCAGCGCATCGCCGCGCGTGAGCAGGACAAATGGCACTTCGTCCCGCCGGGCGGCGAGAGCTACAAGCTGGTGTCGGGGCGTATGTGCGACTGGTATGAAAGCCTTTCGTGCGACACCGTCGCGGTTGCCCATGGCGGCACGGCGCGGGGGCTCATCGCGTATTTCGGGATTGTAAAGCCGGCGGCTGCACCGCTGATCGATATCGAGCAAGGTGTCGTTTACGTGTTTCAGGCTGATCAGATCATGCGTTATGCCTAAAAGCTGAGATTGAGGCCCTCGATTCCTGCATAGGCTTGCGAAGCGCGCCGTCATTCGTCCGGCTATGCGCGGGAGCGAGCGGGAGATAATTTGACCGCGGCTAGGTTCGCGGGGTACCTAACCCTATGTCTTTCAATACGTTCGGTCATCTATTCCGGTTCACGAGCTTCGGCGAAAGCCATGGGGCGGCGATCGGCTGCGTCGTCGACGGTTGTCCGCCGCGGATTCCGCTCAGCGCGGAAGACATCCAGCGCGAGCTCGACCGCCGGCGGCCCGGGCAATCGCGATTTACGACGCAGCGGCAGGAGCCGGACGCGGTCAAGATCATGTCCGGCGTTTTCACCGACGAGAAGAGCGGCCAGCAGGTTACGACCGGCACTCCGATCATGCTGATGATCGAGAACGTCGATCAGCGCTCGAAAGACTACTCCGAGATCAAGGACAAATACCGGCCGGGCCATGCCGGCTACACGTATGACGTCAAATACGGCATCCATGATTATCGCGGCGGCGGACGCGCCTCCGCGCGCGAGACGGCTGCGCGGGTCGCCGCCGGCGCCATCGCCCGTAAGATTGTGCGTGGCATGACCGTGCGTGGCGCGCTCGTGCAAATGGGGCCGCACAAAATCGACCGCTCGCGTTGGGACTGGAACGAGATCGGTAAAAATCCGTTCTTTTGTCCCGATGCCAAGCAGGCGAAATTCTTCGAGGACTATCTCGATGGCGTGCGTACGTCCGGATCGTCCTGCGGGGCGGTGATCGAGGTCGTTGCGGATGGTGTTCCGGCCGGGCTTGGCGCGCCGGTTTATGCAAAGCTCGACGGCGATCTCGCCGGCGCGCTGATGGGCATCAACGCTGTCAAGGGTGTCGAAATCGGCGATGGCTTTGCCACAGCGGCAATGAGCGGCATCGAAAATGCCGACGAGATGCGCATGGGCAATGACGGCAAGCCGTTGTTTCTGTCCAACCACGCCGGCGGTATTCTCGGCGGCATTTCGACCGGCCAGACCATCGTTGCCCGCTTCGCGGTCAAGCCAACATCTTCAATTCTGACGCCGCGCAAGACGGTGGACCGTTATGGGCGCGACACCGATATCGTCACCAAAGGCCGCCACGACCCGTGCGTCGGCATCCGGGCTGTCCCGATCGGGGAAGCGATGGTGGCATGCGTGCTGGCCGATCACTATCTGATGCATCGCGGCCAGATGGGCGTGAATGCGGGCGAGGGGACGGCGTGGCCGTTCAAGGCGTAAAACGCGAGATATCGGTGCCTGACACCCACAGCAGAGTTGAAGCGGCGATCAAGGCCTTCGCCAAAGGCGAGATCGTGGTCGTCACCGATGATGACGACCGCGAGAATGAAGGCGATCTGTTCGTCGCCGCCTCGCATTGCACGCCAGACAAGATGGCGTTCATCATCCGCAATACTTCGGGCATCGTCTGTGCGCCGCTCGGCGCCGAGCTCGCGCGCCGTCTGCATCTCGATCCGATGGTGGCGAAAAATGAGGCGCCGCTTGGCACCGCCTTCACTGTTTCGGTCGACGTGCGTCATGGGCTCACCACGGGCATCTCGGCGGAAGAGCGCTGCAATACCGTGCGGGCACTCGCCAACGACAACAACGGTGCCACGGATTTCGTACGCCCCGGCCACGTGTTTCCTTTGGTTGCGCGCGAGGGTGGCGTGTTGATGCGTTCCGGCCACACGGAGGCGTGCGTCGATCTCTGCCGGCTGGCATCACTCGCCCCGGTCGGCGTATTGGCTGAATTGATGAACGACAGTGGCTCGGTAATGCGGGGGCCCGAAGTGGCCGCCTTCGCGCAAAAGCATAAGCTTGCACAGGTCTCGATCGCGGATCTGATCGCCTACCGGCAAAACCGTGACAAATTGGTCGAACGCGTTGGTGCATTTCCGCTCGCATCCGAGATCGGCACTTTGCAGGGCTATGCCTATGTGACGCCATTCGACCGCGTGCACCATATGGCCTTTGTCTATGGCGATATCGGGGATGGCAAAGGCGTGCTGGCGCGGCTGCACCGGGCCGATGTCATCGGCGACGTTTTCGGCGGTGCCAAATCGATCCGCGCTTCACTCAAGCGCTTCAAGACCGCCGGCCGCGGCGTCATCGTTTACTTGCGCGACGGTACAGCCGGCGTTCCGGTCGCTGAAATTCCGCATGGAAGCGATACCGAAACCGATGCGGCGCGTTCGCGGCAGTGGCGTGAAATCGGGCTCGGCGCGCAGATCCTGAAGGACCTCGGAATTTCCTCGATCCGCCTGCTGACATCCACCAAGCGCACATATGTGGGTCTCGGCGGTTTTGGCATCGAGATCGTTTCTACGGAAACATTGGATAGCTGACGCACCGGCCTTTTTTTTGCCCGTGCAGCATGCGAAGATTCTGGGCATGGGGCGACGGTTACATAATCTGACAATCGCCGCAGTCATTGTGGCCGCAGGTCTTACGCTTGCGGCGGCAGCAACACCCATGCCGCGGCTTGCGGACATGCGTGCCAGCGCAATTCCGGTCGATGTCGAATTGGTGATCGCCGTCGATGTGTCATATTCGATGGATCCCGACGAGCAGGCTCTGCAACGCGAAGGCTACGTCCTTGCGCTGACATCGAAAGAATTTCTCCAGGCGTTGCGCCAGGGTCCGCACGGGAAAATAGCTGTTACTTATTTCGAATGGGCCGGCCAGTCCGACCAAAAGATCATCATGCCGTGGCGGGTGATTGACGGACCGGAAGCGGCCGACGCGGTGGCCGCCGAACTCACGCGCGCGCCCTACCGGCGGGCATCGCGGACATCCATCTCCGGCGGGCTGCGTTTTGCCAAGCCATTGTTCGACGACAGCGGGTACAAGGGTCTACGCCGTGTCATCGATGTGTCCGGCGATGGCGCCAACAATGCCGGTCCGCTGGTGGTGCCGACACGCGACGATGTGCTGGCCGCCGGCATTACCATCAATGGCCTGCCGATCATGCTCAAGCGGCCATATGTCGGCACAATGGATATCGAGGATCTTGATGTTTATTACGAGGATTGCGTGATCGGCGGCCCCGGCGCCTTCGTCATCCCAATTCGCGAGCGCGAAAAGTTTATCGAGGCGACGCGCACAAAGCTGGTGCTGGAAATCGCCGGGCGGCAGCCCGAGGCCAAGGTCCGGCTGGCATCGTCAGAAGCTCCGCGCATTTCGTGCACAATCGGCGAAAAAATGTGGCAGGAGCGTTGGGGCGGCGGAATGGATTTTCGCTAGATCCGTCACCCTGAGGCGACCGCGCGCAGCGCGGGCCTCGAAGGGTGGCGGCTGTCATCCTTCGAGGCTCGCTTCGCTCGCGCCTCAGGATGGCGGTCACTTCTGAAACTTCGCGACGATTTCCACGTGATACGAATAGCGGAATTGGTCGACAGGAGTGACGGCCGCGATCCGGTATCCGCCGCCGATGAGAATCCCGGCGTCGCGGGCAAACGTCGTCGCATCACACGAAACTGCGACCACAAGCGGCACCACACTTTTGGCTAGCTCGCGCGCCTGCGCTTCAGCGCCCTGGCGCGGCGGATCGAAAACGATAGCGTCGAAAGCCTTCAGTTCGCTCGCAACGAAGGGGCGACGGAAGAGGTCGCGCTGCACCGCGTCGACCGGCTTCAGGCCCGATGTCGTCGCAGCAGCTCGTTCGAGTGCCTTGATGGCGTCGGCATCGCTGTCCGCCGCGCTGACGCGCGCACGTTCGGCGAGCCGCAAGGCAAAGGTGCCGATGCCGGCAAACAGGTCGGCAACGCGCTTCGCCTTGCCGACGTGCTCAATCACAAGCCGCGCCAGAGTTGCTTCGCCTTCCGCCGTCGCCTGCAAAAACGCGCCGGGCGGCAGCGGCACTTTGGCGCGGCCAACCTGCAACAGCGGCTGGGCGCGCTGGGCGACCAATTCGCCATGGCGGGACAAACGCGCGAGGCTATGGGCGGCGGCAACGCGCGCGAGCGCGGCGAGACGCTCGGCGTTCAGCGTACCGGAGCCGCGCACATCGATATCAAGTCCGGACTCCGTTGCGGTCGTCTGGATGTCGAGCGGCTTGCCCGTGGGCTTGAGCATCTCGGCGATCGCCCAGGCGGCGCGTAGCGCGCCTGCAAGTTCAGGCGCCAGAATCGGGCATTCGTCGATGGCGACGATGTGGTGCGCGCGTGGTGCCGTAAATCCGACTTCGAGAATATCGTGGGTCCCACGCCGCGCGTGTAAGACCGCGCGCCGGCGGCCCGCACCATGCGCGTCGATCAGGTCGGCAACCGGTGCGATCACATCGGCCTGCGCCAGTGCTTCAACCACCAGCGAGCGTTTCCATAAATGATATTCGGCCAGCGACCAGTGCTGCAGCGCGCAACCGCCGCAGGCGCCGAAATGCTTACAGATAGGCACGACACGCTCGTGGCTGGGTTTGTCGACGCGCAGCAAGTGATGCCGGTCCGGATGGCCCGCCACCGGCTCGACCGTCACGGTCTCGCCCGGCAACGCATAGGGCACGTATGCCGGCCCATTGGGCGTATCGGCAATCGCGTCGCCGCGATGGCCGAGTCGGGCAATGGTGAGCTGCTCACTCACGCTCCGCCCCCAGCAGGAATTCAGTGTTGCCGTCGCCGCCCTCAATCGGCGACGTGATGACACCAAGTACGCGCAAGCCGAGCGAAGCAACAAATTCAGCAATATCGTCGCAGACAGTGGCGTGTACGATGGGATCGCGTACGATGCCCTTTTTCACGGCGCTGCGGCCGGCTTCGAATTGCGGCTTGATCAGCGCAACGAGTTGCGCTCTTGGCTTGAGAAGCGCGAGTGCGGGGGGCAGCACGAGCTTGAGGGAGATGAAGCTCACGTCGATGGTGACGAGGTCCGGCAATTCGTTGAAATTACCCGGAGGCAGCGTGCGGATATCGGTATCTTCCAGCGACACGATTTCGGACCGTGCCCGCAGGGACTCGTGGAGCTGATCATGCCCGACGTCGACCGCATAAATGCGGCTGGCGCCACGCTCCAGCAGTACCTGCGTAAATCCGCCGGTCGAAGCGCCGACGTCAAGGCAGACACGGCCATTTGTATTGATATGAAAGCGGTCAAGCGCTGCCGCGAGCTTCACGCCCCCGCGCGACACATAAGGGTGAACGGCGCTTGCCTGCAGTTTCGCGTCGGCCGGAATATTCTCGGAGGCCTTGGCCACCGTTCGCCCGTCAACCGTCACGAGACCGGCTTCGATCGCGGCCTGCGCCTTGCTGCGGCTATCAAACAGGCCGCGTTCGACCAATAGACGATCGATGCGGTGGCGCGAAGCGGTCATGGGTGCGCCTCTTATGCTCAGGTGGAATGAAGCGCGCGGAACAAAGTTTTACGCATGGCGGTTAGAAAAGTCGGGCCGATGGATATTGCAACGGCCACCGTTATTGTCTGACCAAGGAGAAGCAGTATGGCACGTAAATATTCGAAGGGCGCTTCCAAATACGTGGAGCGCGCGATGAAGAAACGCAACAAAGGCACGCTCAGAAGCGGGCGCAGCCGCAAGAAGGTCAAGAGCCGCAAGCAGGCGATTGCCATCGGTCTCTCGGAAGCGCGCAAGAAAGGAAAGAAGGTCCCGCGTAAGAAGAGACTATAGCCTCGTCAAGCGAGCTTGATCGTCTCTTCGGCCGCGTCCTTGCCGAGCGCCTCGAACACCTTGGCTACGATCGCCCGGGCGTTCAGCCCTGCCTTTTCGTACATGGCGGCAGGCGTATCCTGATCAATGAATACATCCGGCAAAACCATGCAGCGCACGCGCAGGCCGCGGTCAAGCGCGCCCTGTTCCGCCAGTGCCTGTAGGACATAGGCGCCGAAACCGCCGATCGCACCTTCCTCGATCGTCACCAGCACCTCGTGCTCGCGCACAAGCCGGCTGATCAACTCCACGTCGAGTGGCTTGGCAAAGCGCGCATCGGCGACGGTTGTCGAAAGTCCCAGAGCCTTGAGTTCCTTGGCTGCCGTCAGGCACTCCCCGAGGCGCGCCCCATAAGAAAGCAGCGCCACTTTGTGCCCTTCCTGGAGGATCCGGCCTTTGCCGATCTCGAGCGGCTTGCCTTCCTCCGGCATTGGCACGCCGAGGCCTTCACCGCGCGGATAGCGCAGCGCGCTCGGGCGATCGTCGATCGCGACTGCGGTCGCAACCATGTGCACCAGGTCTGCCTCGTCGGCCGCGGCCATCAGGACGAAACCGGGAAGGCAGCCGAGATAAGTCACATCAAACGCGCCGGCATGTGTCGGGCCGTCGGCGCCGACCAGGCCGGCGCGATCTATCGCGAAGCGCACCGGTAACTGCTGGATGGCAACGTCGTGCACCACTTGATCGTAGGCGCGTTGCAGGAAAGTCGAGTAGATCGTGGCGAATGGCTTGAAACCCTCGGCTGCAAGGCCGCCTGCGAATGTCACGCCATGCTGCTCGGCGATACCGACGTCGAAACAGCGATTCGGAAATTCCTTGGCAAACATATCGAGGCCGGTGCCGGAAGGCATCGCAGCCGTGATCGCGATGATCTTGTCGTCCTTGCGGGCTTCCTTGATGAGGCTTTCCCCGAAGACCTTGGTGTATTGCGGCGCGTGTGATTTTGATTTCGCCTGGGCGCCGGTCGCGACGTCGAATTTGACGACGCCGTGGTATTTGTCGGCCGACGTTTCCGCCGGTGCATAGCCCTTGCCCTTTTGCGTGACGACGTGGACCAGGATCGGGCCTGCTTCGGCATCGCGCACATTGCGCAGGACGGGCAGCAGGTGATCGAGGTTATGTCCATCGATCGGGCCCACGTAATAAAACCCGAGCTCTTCAAACAGTGTTCCGCCGGTCAAGAATCCGCGCGCATGCTCGACGCCACGCGTGATGAATTCATCGAGCCGCTTCGGCAGATGGGCGGTGAGCTGTTTGCCGACGTCGCGCAGCTTGAGATAGGTGCGGCCCGACAGCAGCCGTGACAAATACGCCGACATGGCGCCGACCGGCGGCGCAATCGACATCTCGTTGTCATTGAGAATGACAATAAGGCGCTCATTACGCGCGCCGGCATTATTCATTGCCTCGTAGGCCATGCCGGCCGACATGGCACCATCGCCGATGACTGCGATGACGTTATGATTCTTGCCGTCGAGATCGCGCGCGACCGCCATGCCGAGGCCGGCAGATATCGAGGTGGAGGAGTGCGCCGCGCCGAACGGGTCGTATTCGCTTTCCGCGCGCTTGGTAAATCCGGACAATCCGCCGCCTTGCCGCAAGGTACGAATCCGGTCTCGGCGGCCGGTGAGGATCTTGTGCGGATAGGCCTGATGGCCCACATCCCAGATCAACTTGTCGGTCGGGGTATCGAAGACGTAGTGCAGCGCGACCGTCAGTTCGACGACGCCGAGCCCGGCGCCAAGATGGCCACCGGTTTTTGCCACGGCATCGATGGTTTCCGATCGCAACTCATTGGCGAGCTGCTTGAGCTGCTCGGCCGAAGATTCTCGAGATCGCGCGGCAGATGGACACGGTCGAGCAGGGGCGTCTTGGAAGGCTCTGACAAGCATAACTCCAGACAAACATGGACAAAAACTGGCCCGGCGGAGGCGCTGCAATTCGCCAGACCAAGGTGACTTACACCAATTTTACCGCGGCAAGCAATTCGCTTGCGGCCCCTGCAACAGGCCCGATTTTGGTGATTTTGCGGCTTCCAAGGCTTTTTGACGTCAATCGACGTCGAGTGGCTCGCTACCGGCCGGTTTGCCATTGGCGTCGAGCGTGATCTTTTCAACCCGCGCTTCCGCCTGCCGCAGCAGCTCCTCGCAACGTTTCTTCAGCGCTTCGCCGCGCTCATAGATGGCGACCGATTCCTCGAGCGGGACCTTGCCCTCCTCGAGCCGCTTGACGATTGACTCGAGCTCTTCGATCGCGCGCTCGAAGGGCATTTTTTTCACGTCGGCGTTGTTATCGGCCATTGTTTACGGTCCGGCGATTTGGGTGGCGCATCCTATGCCTTCACAAGGTGGCGAGGATAGCGCGGAATTGCTAGCCGCGCATCAGCGCGGTGACATGGGCTGCGACCGAGCGCGACAGGCCCTGCAAATCGTAGCCGCCTTCCAGCAGCGAAACGACGCGCCCCTTGGCGCTCGCGTCGGCAACGTCCATCAGTTTCTTGGTTGCCCAGGAAAAGTCCGCTTCCACGAGGTTGAGATTTGCCAGCGGGTCGCGCGTGTGGGCGTCAAAGCCGGCCGAGACAATCAGAATGTCCGGCTTGAATTCGCGCAGCCGCGGCAAAATCACGGTTTCAAATGCCTCACGGAAAACGTCGCCGCCGTCGCCCGCAGACAACGGCGCATTGACGATGGTGTTGAAGTCGCCTCGTTCGCCAATGGCTCCGGTGCCGGGATAAAGCGGCATCTCATGGGTCGAGCAATACATGACAGTCTTGTCCGACCAGAAAATATCCTGCGTGCCGTTGCCGTGATGAACGTCGAAATCCACAATTGCTGCGCGCTCGACGTCATAGGTTTTCTGCGCGTAGCGTGCCGCGATTGCGGCATTATTGAACAGGCAGAAGCCCATCGGTCGTGCAGTCTCGGTATGGTGGCCCGGCGGGCGAGTGGCAACAAAGGCGTTCGCTGCCTTGCCGGTCATGACTTCATCGACCGCGAGTTTGGCGCCGCCGACCGCGCGCAGCGCGGCTTCAAAGCTGCCGGGCGACATCGCCGTGTCGGCATCGAGCCGCACCAGTCCTTCGCTCGGCGAAGCTTCGCGAATGGCCTCGACATAATCCATGGGATGGGCGAGGGCGACGACGTTGAGCGGTCCGAGCGGCGCCTCAACGCGCGCCAGCGTCTGAAATTTTTCGTCTTCCAGCACCTGTTCGATCGCGCGCAGGCGATCCGGACGCTCCGGATGGCCGGCAGGCGTCAGATGGTTGAGGCAGGCAGGATGGCTGAGAAGGAGAGTGGACATTAGTCTACACCTAAACGCTCGCAGGCCCCGGCGGAAGGGTCTAGCGCGATTTCGATTTCAGGCTGACGCCTGCCGGCGGCGGGCTGCTTGCGGGCACGAAAAAGTCTTCCTGTAGCGGCTGGCTGGGGTCGACGCGGTACTGATCGAAATCGGTGATGCCCTCGCTCGCCAGGAATGTGTCGTCGATCAGAAAGTTCCCGGTGAAACTCTTCGGCTTTTCGAAAATGCGGCAGGCAGCCTCGGCCAGGATTTCCGGCTTGCGCGACATGCGCATGATCGCGTCGCCTCCGAGAAGATTCTCTGATCGCTGCGGTCGCAATTGTGGTCCGCGGCCACAGCGCATTGACCCCGACCTTCCCGCGCAATTCACCGGCGAGGCCCAGTACCACAAGGCTCATGCCGAACTTCGCCATCGAATAGGCGGTATGCGGCGCGAACCACTTTTCGGACATATCGAGTGGCGGCGACATCATCAGGATGTGCGGATTAGCCGACCGCACGAGGTAGGGAATGGCGAATTTCGACACCATGAATGTGCCGCGGGCGTTGATCTGCTGCATCAGGTCGTAGCGACGCATTTCGGTCGCGGCGACCGGGGTGAGCTGAATTGCGCTCGCGTTGTTCACGACGATATCGATGCCGCCGAATTTCATCGCGGCCTCATCGAGCGCGGCCTGAACGGCGACCTCATCGCGCACGTCGACTGCCAATGGCAGTGCGCGGCCGCCGGCCTTCGCAATGGCCTCCGCGGCAGTGTGGATGGTGCCTTCGAGCTTGGGATGCGGTTCGACGGTCTTGGCGGCGACGGCAATGTTGGCGCCTTCGGCCGCTGCCTTGAGGGCGATCGCGAGTCCGATGCCGCGCGATCCGCCGGTAATGAACAGGGTTTTTCCGTTTAACGACATCGGCGGACCCGCCCTGTGACCGTCATTCCGCGAGCGCGGGCTGCGCCCCGGTAATGCTGTCGGCACCTTCCGTGACACTGCGTTCGAGGCCGCTCGCCTGGATCGCGATGTTCTCGGCAAAAAATCGGGCAAGCGCCGTGCGACCGGCGCCATCGCCGGCGCGCAACGACGCGAGCGCTTCTTCGGCCAGCATGCAGCCGCCGGCCGCAGTGCCGAACAGCCGCAAATAGGGTGTGGCACCTGCCATCGCCGCGTCGGACGATTTCTGCGCCAGGACCCAGCGCGTAGCGCGCTCCAGACTGTCGACGGCTTCGCCGAGGCGTGCGGCCGTCTCGCCGAACGCTGGCGCATTGCTGGATTGCACGGATTTCACCGTGCGCCGGAGCTCGTCAATATAAAGAGCGACCGTCTTGCCGCCTTCAAGCGGAACCTTGCGCGCCAACAGGTCGATGGCCTGGATGCCGTTGGTGCCCTCGTAGATCTGGGCGATCCGTGCGTCGCGATAATGCTGTGCGGCGCCCGTTTCTTCGATGTAGCCCATTCCGCCGTGCACCTGGACGCCGAGCGAGGCGACCTCCATGCCGATATCGGTCGAAAATGCCTTGGCCACCGGCGTCAGCAGCGAGGCGCGCTCGTGCGCGGTCTTGCGCGCTGCATCCGTCTTCGCGCGCAAAGAACGGTCGAGCGCGACGCCGGTCGCGTAGCAAATCGCCCGCGCGGCTCCCGTCAGCGCTCGCATTGTCAGCAACATGCGCTTGACGTCGGGGTAGGCGATGATGGCACCGGCGCTGCCTTGCTTGCGCTCGCGCGCGTAGGCGAGCGCTTGCTGCAACGCGCGCTCGGCAATGCCGACGCCCTGCAGGCCGACCGCGAGCCGCGCGCGGTTCATCATCGTGAACATGCAGGCCATGCCTTTGTGCTCTTCGCCGATGAGATAGCCGACGGCTCCGCCGTTATCGCCATAGACCATCGTGCAGGTTGGCGAGGCATGAATGCCGAGCTTGTGCTCGACCGAATGCGCGCGCGCATCATTACGTTTGCCATCCGGCATGACCTTTGGCACCAGAAAAAGGGAAATGCCTTTGGTACCCGGCGGCGCATCGGGCAGCCGCGCAAGAACAAAATGGATGATGTTGTCGGTGAGGTCGTGCTCGCCGTACGTAATGAAAATCTTCGAGCCGGTGATGCGATAGCTGCCGTCGCTCGCGCGCTCGGCTTTGGTGCGCAGTGCGCCGACGTCGGATCCCGCTTGCGGCTCGGTCAGCTGCATGGTGCCCATCCACTCGCCGCTGATGAGCTTTTCGAGATATTTTTTCTTGAGCGCATCGCTGCCATAGGCATGCAACGCGTCGATCGCCGCCATGGTGAGGACGGGACCGATCCCGAACGCCATCGAGGCCGAGTTCCACATTTCGACACACGCGGCGTTCAATGCATGCGGCAACTCCTGTCCGCCCCAATCGGCGGGCGCAGCGAGGCCATTCCAGCCGGCCGCCGCCCAGGTGGTGTAGGCCGCTTTCCAGCCGGGCGGCGTTGTGACGTTGCCGTCCTTGAAGGGCGTACCGAATTTGTCGCCGACACTATTGAGAGGCGCGATGACGTCGCTGGCAAAGCGGCCGGCTTCGGCCAATACCGAATCAACCGTTTCCTCGTCGAGGTCGCCATAAAGGCCCTCTGCCAGTGCGGTTTTCAGGCCGGCGGCGTGTTTGAGCGTGAATGCAATGTCGGCGATCGGAGCGCGGTAGCTCATGTCAGCTAATCTAGCTGCGGCCCGAGGCCGGTCAACGCACGCTTTTGCCCATTATGTATATATGAGTGGCGCGGACATTGATCGCGCTGGCCCGCGCCGGTATGGTCCCGCCGCCGCATGCGAAATCGCTTCGGGGCGGCTTTCCGGTACCTTTGGGGCGTAGCCAAGTGGTAAGGCAGCGGATTTTGATTCCGCCATTCCCAGGTTCGAATCCTGGCGCCCCAGCCACCAAGTCCGGTCTCTAGAGATTTCCCCTACAATGTCGCGAAGAAGCCCGCCGTTCGCGGGCTTCTTGCGTCAGGCAGAGTGTCTCCGTGTCCCGAATTTGATGATTTATCGGCGCACCGTGCCGATAATCTCTGCGCGTCTTCGCCAATATTCCCGTTTTCCGGAGAACCGCGCCGGAGACTGGGCTCGATCGCACTCCGTGACTGGGTTGGCAGTTGCACCATTGAGATCATTTTAATTTTGCGAGGTTTGCGAGTCCGCCTTTGAGACAAAGCGGACATAGAAGGGCTGCTGTCGAATGCCCGCTATCTATTGCGCGGCGAAAGAAATTTACGCACAAAGACGGCGTCTTTTTGTTGGGGCGCGGTTGATTGCGCCAGGGGGCTATTTTGGCTGAGACCGTCGCCACGATGGTAGAAGCGCATCGCGCCGGGACGGCGACGCCCGAACAAACTGTCGCGCGTAGTTTCGCGCGCATCCGCGCCTATGGCGATCCCGCCATCTTCATAAGCTTGCGGCCGGAAGCCGATGTGCTGGCCGAATTGCGGGCACTTAGCACGGCCCACAATGTCGCGCTGCCGCTCTATGGCGTGCCCGTTGCAGTGAAGGACAATATTGATGTCGCGGGTCTGCCAACGACAGCGGCTTGCCCGGCATTTAGTTATCGGCCTTCGGATGATTCAACTGCTGTGGCGCGGTTGCGGGCGGCCGGCGCCATTGTCATCGGCAAGACCAACCTCGACCAGTTCGCCACCGGGCTGGTTGGTGTGCGCTCGCCCTATGGCGTACCGCGGAACACGTTCAACTCCGATTTGATCCCTGGCGGATCGAGTTCCGGTTCGGCGGTTGCTGTTGCTGCCGGGTTGGTGCCGCTCGCGCTCGGCACCGACACCGCTGGTTCGGGACGCGTACCGGCGGGCCTCAACAATATTGTTGGCCTGAAGCCGAGCCTCGGGCTCATCTCGACTTTTGGGGTCGTGCCGGCGTGCCGGACACTCGATTGCGTGTCGGTTTTCGCACTCACAGTTGATGACGCGTGGACGGCATTGGGTGCCATGGCTGGGCCAGATCGCGCCGATTCATACTCACGCAACAGGCCCCTCGGAAAAACTGGTGTTATGCCGCCGCATTTAAAACTCGGCGTGCCGCGCTCCGGCCAACTCCTGTTTTTCGGCGACCGCCAGTATGAAGCCGGGTATAACGCTGCGGTCGAACGGCTGACGCGCCTCGGCGCCGAGCTTGTCGAAATCGATATCGAACCGTTCTATGAAACCGCGCGCCTGTTATACGACGGCCCTTGGGTGGCTGAGCGCACCATTGCCGCGCGTTCGATATTATCGTCCGATCCCAATGCCATTCATCCGGTGACGCGCGAGATCATTCTGAGCGGATTGCGGCCGACCGCGATCGACGCCTTTGCGGCATTCTACAAACTCGAAGCCTTGCGCCGCGTCTCCGATTACACCTTCCGCCAGATCGACGCGTTGCTGCTGCCGACGGCCCCCACAGCCTATTCCCTCAAGCAGGTGTTGGCCGATCCAATCCAACTCAATAGTCGCCTCGGTACCTACACAAATTTCGTCAATCTGCTCGATCTTTGCGCGCTGGCGATCCCCGCTTCGATCACAGAAGCTGGCGTGCCATTCGGTATCACGCTGCTGGCGCCAGGCGGTGCCGACGCGCGACTTGCTGAGATCGGTCGTGTGTTCCATGCGGATACAGCGTTGCCGCTCGGTGCGTTGAAGCAACCGCAGATACCGATGGCGCCGGCATCAATATCTCTGGCCGATGGCGAGGTTGCGGTGGCGGTAGTCGGCGCCCACTTGTCCGGCCTTCCGCTGAACGGAGAATTGCGCAGTCTCGGCGGCCGTCTGCTCGAGGTGGCAAGGAGTGCGCCAGACTATCGGCTTTATTCTCTGACCGGCACAATGCCGCCGAAGCCAGGCCTGTTACGGGTGGACCGCGGCAAGGGCGCGGCGATTGAGGTCGAAATTTGGGGACTTTCAACGGAAGCCTTCGGCCGCCTCGTTGCGGCCGTGCCGATGCCGCTCTCGATCGGCACCATCAAGCTTTCCGACGGCCGTGGCGTGAAAGGTTTTCTGGTAGAGCCCGCCGCTACCGTCGGCGCACGTGATATCTCGAGCTTTGGCAGTTGGCGCGCGTTTCTCGCGAGCGAATAGACGCTAGCGTAACGTTGTTCAGAGCGATTCCGTATAAGCCTCGTATTCGTCACGTACAGTGACGATATGCGCGTACATCGCCGACACCGCAACCGATTGCTCGCCGCGCAAGATCGCTTGCACCACGCGGTCGTGTTCAATATGCGACTTGGCGAGTCGACCGAGATTCCGAAACTGCGCACGACGAAACGGCTGTACCCGCGCCCGGGTCGATAATGTGATCTCGGCGAGGTAGGTGTTGTGGGCACCAGTGTAGATGCTGTTATGAAACGCCTCGTTGACTTCATGGTATCGCTGCGGGTCGCCACTCCGAACCATTGCGCGCAATTTGTCATGGATAGCTTCGAGTGCACGCCGCTCTGTGCTTAACATTCGCTCTGCGGCGAAACCGGCACAGAGCGCCTCAAGTTCGGCCATCGTTTCGAACATGCCGACGAGCTGCTCCACGCTTGGCCGCGCTACCATCGCGGCGCGATGGGCGCGCACTTCCACGAGTCCGCTCGCCGCTAGCGAGCGGATGGCTTCACGTACGGGCGTCCGCGAAACCCGGAACCGGTCTGCAAGCGTAATTTCGTCGAGCGCCGCACCTGGTAGGAGCGCGCCGCGGACGATCTCGTCGGCAAGTTGCAGGCGCAACTCTTCGGCGCGCGTTTTGCGTTGCCAGTTGATGGATCGCGCTTCCGCCATTGGCGCGATTAGAGTCATGCGGGCACCTCGGGCGAGGGCCGGGGCGCGGTGACCGCACCCATCTGCTCGAGCGCATGTGCGACGCGCAAGGCGATATCTTCGCGCCATGGCGCCGCGATGATTTGCACGCCAATCGGCAGCGGTTTTAGAGGCACCGGTACGGCGACCACCGGCAATCCGATGAACGAGATCGGCTGCGTATAGAGGCCCAAATTGGCGCGCACCGGCATATCGATGCCGTCGAGCGCGAAGGTCTGCTGGCCGATTTTCGGCGCGGTGCAAGGCGTCGCCGGGGCTAAAATCGCATCGCAGGACTTGAAAAGCTCAAGAACGCGGGCCCGATACCAGCGGCGAAAATTTTGTGCTTTCACCACCAACGTAGATGGAATCATGGCGCCGGCGAGCAAGCGGTCGCGTACGGCCGGATCGAATTCGTCCGCATGGTTGCGCAAGCGATCGATATGCAACGCGGCGCCTTCGGTGGTGGTGATCACATAGGCTGCCGCACGCGCGCGTCGTGCTTCCGGGATTTCAATTTCGCTATGTGCGCCGACCGCCTTGGCGACGCGGTGGAGCGCGTCAAGCGCCTCGGGAAATGCGCCTTGTTGGAAATAACCTCCCGCGACAAAGATGCGCAAGCCCTCGAGCCCGCGCGCAAGTTCCGGCAATGCCGGCTCAAGCGGACGATCGGCGCAGGCCGCATCGCCGGGATCAGTGCCCTGCATTAAATCATAAGTGAGCGCTAGATCGCGCGTCGATCGCGCGAAGGGGCCGAGATGGTCGAGGCTTGCGACGAAAGGAAAACTCCGCGCGCGCGAAAGTCGCCCATAAGTCGGCTTGAGGCCGAAAATTCCGCACAGCGATGACGGTACTCTGATCGAGCCGTTCGTGTCGGACCCGAGTGCGAGCGGCACCATGCCGCTTGCCACCGCGCCACCGGATCCGCCGGAGGAGCCACCGGTCATACGCGTCGGGTCGTGCGGATTGCGTGAGGCGCCGTCGTGCACGTTTTCACCGGTAAAGTCGTACGCGTATTCGCCCATATTGAGCGCGCCAACCAGGACGGCGCCAGCGGCTTCCAACTTCTCGATCAATGGGGAATCGCGCTTCGCCGGCGGATAAGCGCGATTGATCCTCGAGCCGGCAACAGTCGTGATTCCGGCGACGTCAAATAAATTTTTGACGGCAAAAGGCACACCTGCGAGCGGGCCAGGGCTTATCTTCTTGTTCACGGCGGCATCGATCGCCTTGGCGCGGTCGCGCGCCCGTTCCGCGGTCACGGCGGTGAATGCGTTCAGTGTAGGGTTGCGTTGGTTGATGCGCGTCAACGCATCGTTGACGACCGCAGTTGCGGTCGTTTTCCCCGATGCGACCCCCGCCGCGATCTCGCTCACGGTTGACCACGACGTGCCGACTGGCGCGGCCTCAGGCCGCAAAGATGGGCGCAGGTTCGGCATCGTCCGGCAATTCAAATTCAGCGACTAGAGTCGCGTGTTTAAGCGTCACTTCGAGATTGGTCTTCACCGCAGGCAGCCAATCCGTTTTCAGCGGGAGTCCAAGCGTTCGCGCTGAAGCGACTATAAATTCGTCGATTGGATCGGGATTGGCCATGCGCTCTACCTGTTACAGTGGGGGATGCGGGATCGCAGCCAGCAGGTCGCGGGTATAAGCAGCCTGTGGCGCCACTAGAACCTGTTCAGTCGGCCCGTGCTCCACGATTTTCCCCGTCTGCATCACGATGACACGGTCACACAACAGACGCACAACATTGAGGTCGTGGGAGACGAAAAGGTAGCTCATGCCCAGTGAATCCTTGAGATCCTGCAATAGGTTGAGGACTACCGCCTGCACCGAGACGTCGAGTGCGGCCGTCGGCTCGTCGAGGATGATGAGATCGGGCTTGAGCGCGATGGCGCGGGCAATGCCGACACGTGCTTTTTGTCCGCCGGAGAGTTGATGCGGGAAACGGTCCAGCAGTTCGACCGGCAGACCGACCAGCCGTGCCAGTTCCTCGCAGCGTTCACGCACAAAGGCTCTTTCGCCATTGCCGAGGCACAGGATCGGATCCGCGATGGCGCGGGCTGCGGTGAAGCGTGGATTAAGGCTGTCGGTCGGATCCTGAAACACCATCTGGATTCGCTTGCGCAACGGCAGCGTGGCAAATTTGCGTGCCGGGATTTCGCCGATATCCTCGCCATCAAACATGATGGCGCCGGCAGTCTTGTCGATCAGCCGCATCACCATCATCGACGTGGTGGACTTTCCGCAGCCTGACTCGCCAACGAGGCCGACGCTTTCGCCACGCCCGACAGTAAAGCTGATGCTGTCGACCGCGCGAAAATTCTCCGGCTTCACCGCCGGCTTCGGCCCAAATAGTTTCTTGAGCGATCCGCCGGGGTCGTTGCGCGGGTATTCCTTGACCAGATTGTCGACGATCAGCAGAGGCTTTACCGCTTGGCTGTTGATGCGCCCGATGCGCTTTGCACCTTTTGCCTCTTCCTCAGGCAGAAGATCGCGCAGCGTTACGCCGGGGCGTGGCGTCGCCCGCATGAGCTTGCGTGTGTAACGATGCGATGGCGCCTTGAAGATCGTCGCCGCATCGGCCGTTTCGACGACGTGGCCTTTTTCCATCACCACAACGCGATCGCAATAAGCGGCGGCCAGACCGAGATCGTGTGTGATAAGGATCATCGACATGCCGCGTTTGCGGGTGAGATCCACAGTAAGATCCATCACCGCTTTCTGCGTGGTAACGTCGAGGCCAGTCGTCGGCTCGTCGGCGATGAGAAGCTGCGGCTTACAGGCAAGCGCCAGCGCGATGACGACGCGCTGACACATGCCCCCGGATAGCTCGAACGGATAGGCATGGTAGCGCTCGCGGGGCCTGGCGATACGCACATGCTCGAGCATCTCGATCGCCTTTTCGCTTGCCTGCGTGCTGTCCACCTGCGCGTGCTGGAGCAGAACGTCCTCAATCTGGCGACCGACCTTTCGGATCGGGTTGAGCGCCAACCGCGGCGACTGAAAAATCATCGACATTTCGCGACCGCGCAAATCGCGCATCTCGTTTTCTGGCATGGCGCGCAGATCGATGCCGCTGAACGTCACCGTGCCGTCGGCAATACGGCCGGCGCGATCGAGAATGCGCATCACGGCGTAGGAGGTGACGGATTTACCGGAGCCGGATTCGCCGACAATCGCCAGCGTCTCGCCTTTGGCGACGGAAATATTGATGTGCTGCACCGCGCGCACGATGCCGCGCCGTGTGGCGAACTCGACCGTCAAATCACTCACGTCGAGCAGTGGCAGGCTCTTGTCGGAGTTGCGCAGCAGCATTTCGGTCTTGGTCGGCTTCTTGGCCATGGCTCAAGTCCGGCGCTGCGGGTCGACGAGGTCGCGCAGACCGTCACCCAGAAGATTGAAACAGAACACCGCGATCATCAACGCTGCGCCGGGAAACAGTGCGATCCACCATTCGCCGGAAATGATATTGCCGGCGCCTTCGGCCACCATAATTCCCCACTCGGGCGTTGGCGGGCGCACGCCAAGGCCGATGAATGAGAGGCCCGCGGCGTTGAGGATGGCGTAGCCCATCGTGAGCGAGATCTGCACCATCATGATCGGCATGATGTTGGGCAGGATATGCATTAACAGGATGCGGAAATCGCCATTGCCGGACAGCCGTGCCGCCTGCACGAAACCGGCGTCGCGCCTCACGTTTGCCTCGGCGCGCGCAACGCGTACATAAAGCGGGAAATTGATGATGGCGGTCGGCAAGACGATGTTGGTCACCGTATTGCCGAGCGCGGCGACGATGCCCATTGCGAGCACGAACAACGGGAAAGCCATGATGGTATCGGAGATGCGGCCGACGATGCGATCGGTCCAGCCGCCGAAGAAGCCAGCGGCGATACCGGCGAGCCCGCCCATGGCGAAGACCAGAACGACAGAGGTGATAGCGATGGTGAAGTCGAGGCGAGTTGCCACGATGACACGGCTGAAGATGTCGCGGCCGAGCTGATCGGTGCCGAACCAGTGTTTGAACGACGGCGCGGCAAGCGTTGCCGAGGTGTCGCTCGCCAACGGGTCATGCGGCACGATATAGGGACCGATCAGCGCGCAGAGCGCGATCAGGATGAACAGGCCGAACGCGAGTCCGGTGACCGGATTTTCCGTGACCACATAGCGCGCATGGCGGAAAATCGAATTGCTCGGCGATTTCGCCGCCGCCTCTCGAGGATTTAGCGAGATGTCGGTCATGCCTCAAGTCTCACGCGCGGATCGATGACGCCGTAAAGAATGTCGATGATCAGGTTGAGCACCACATAGAGGATCGCCATGGTGAGGACGAAACCCTGCACCGGCGCGAAGTCGGAGGAGATCAGTGCCTCGACCGCGTAAGAGCCGATACCCGGCCAGGCAAATACTTTTTCCACCAGCACGTTGGCGCCGAGCAGGAAGGAGAACACCATGCCGAGCGTGGTGACCACCGGCAGCATGGCGTTGCGGAACGCGTAAGTCATGATGACAGTGCGGCTTGTCGAGGCCGCTGGCGCGCGCGGTGCGCACGAAATCGGAAGCGAGCACGGCAAGCATCGAAGCGCGCGTCATGCGTGCAATTGGCGCCAGTGAGAATATGCAGAGCGTGAGACCCGGCAGTAGCAACTGACTCAACGCGGCGCGGAAGGTCGCGAGATCGCGATTGAGCAGGCTGTCGATGAGATAGAAGCCGGTGAACTGCGGCGGCGGCGAAAAGAATACGTCAAGGCGTCCGAGCGGTGCCGGCGACCAGCCGAGCAGGAAATAGAATACATAAACCAGCAACAACCCGGTGAAGAACACCGGCAGCGACACACCGGCAGTCGCCACGACCCGGCAGGTATGGTCGATCCAGGAACCCTGCTTCACCGCGGCGAGAATGCCTAGCGGCACGGCAATTGCCATCGACAAGATGAGACCGAACAGAGTCAGTTCGGCCGAGGCGGGCAAGCGGTTCCTGAGCTCGGTGAGCACCGGCTGCCCGGTGGTGAGCGAAGTGCCGAAATTAAGATGACCGAGATCGGCGACGTAACGCCCGAACTGTACGATCAGCGGCTTGTCGAGACCGAGTTTGACGCGGATTTGCTCGATCGCCTGCTGGTCTGCGGCGGGGCCGGCGAAATAGGCAGCCGGATCGCCGGGCAGCGCGCGCGTCAGCAGAAAGGTGATGATGACCACCCCGATCAGGTTCGGGATCACCAACATCATGCGCTTTGAAATCAAGGTAAGCATGGATCTCTCCGCCCTCGCGCCGCGAGCACGGGCTCCGGACATGCGAGCTATCCCTTTACAAGCGTGCGGTAGTCGAGCCGGCGGTGGAACCAGTAGGCGTAGCCGGACACGTTCTTCTGCATCGCGACGTTCACATACGGCTGATAGAGCGGCACGCGCGGCATGTCGGCGTACGCGGTGTCGACGAAGCCTTTCACGTCCGTTTCGTAGGTTGCCTTGTCGCCGGTTGCCGCCGCGGTGACGGCGCCATCGATGAAGCCGTCCATCGTCTTCGACTGGTAGCTCATCGTGTTGAAGATCGAATTTTTTCCGTGGTAGCACCAGATGAAGAAGTACTCCGGATAATCAAGCCAGCCCGAGAAGACGTTGGTGTAAAGCGGGAGCGTCTTCTTGTTGAGCTCGGTGCGCCAGTTGGCGCCTGGAACTTTATTGATCGTGGTGCGGATGCCGATTTGCGCAAGGCTCTCCTGCGTTAATACGCAGAGCGGCTCGTTGACGCCGGCAAATCCGAGATCGAACGACAAGGTGGTATCGAAGCCATTGGGATAACCGGCTTCCGCCATAAGAGCCTTCGCCTTGGCGATGTCGGTGTTGTATTTGTGCGGTTGTGGCCAGGCGACCTGCGTCGGCGCATCGGGTGCCGCGCCGATACATCGGCTTGGCGAGGCCGAATAGCACCGCGTCCATGATCTTCTGGTACGGGATCGCGTAAGCCACCGCCTGGCGGACCTTGAGGTTGTCGAACGGCGGATTCTTCACGTTCATGCCGATGTACTGGATGCCGTTCGAATACGGCGTCGAAACGATCGTGAGCTTGCCGTCCTGCTTGAGCTCGACGAAATCCTTGTTTGGCAGATCGTAGGAAATGTCGGCGTCGCCGCGCTCAAGCAGCGCACGCCGGTTGCCGGCTGACGGCACCATGCGCCAGATGATCTTCTTCGTCTTCGGCAGTGGGCCGCCCATCCAGGCGTCGTTGCGCTCGAGTACGACTTCGGTGCCGGCGATCCAGCTCGCCACTTTGTAGGCGCCGCTGCCGGCGGTGTTCTGCTTGGTGAACTCCATGCCCCACGGGTCCTTGTCGGTGACGTGCTTCTTCACCAGTTCGGAATTGACGATGCAGGGCACGATCACCGCGAGGTCGGGAACGGTAAGCCGGTCCTTGCGGGCGAAATCGACACGGAATGTGTTGTCATCGACGACGACGAACTGTTCGGGCTTTGTGAGTGAACCGGCACCCATCTGAAACGTTGGAAATCCGCCGACGCTGACCGCACGATCGAGCGACCACTTCACATCCTTGGCGGTGACTGGCGCACCGTCCTGGAAGGTCGCCTTCTTCTTCAGTTTGAAGGTCACTGACATGTCGCCGATGTTCATGTCTTCGGCGAGTTCAGGCTTGAACTTGTTCTTGTCGTAGTAAGGCTGTCCGTTCGGACCGGTCTTCATCTCGTGACTGATGAGGCGATCGTAGCAATTCCATGACACTTCGTAGCCCGGCACGTTGGTGCCAACGCCGTGGATGTCGAGATTGTTAGGGCCGCTTTCCGAGACGATCAGCAGCGTCTCCTGGCGCGACTGCGCCTTGGCCGTAGAGAACACCGCGGGCGCGGTCACCGCGGTGCTCGCTGCCAGGGCTGATACGGATTTCAGAAAATCACGACGCTTCATTGAAGCCTCCCGAATATGTGTTGAGAGGCTTTCCGCAAGCGCCGTGCCAAATCGCGTCGCAATGCACAATTTCGATAAGCAGTTGATACGCTGCAGAAATATTGGGATCGGGCGGGAGGCACCGTTTGGGAAGCCAGTGATCCGAATTGCATACAATTGGCTGAAACAGCCTAAGTTTTAGGCATCGGGGCAATTCACGTGTTGCCTTGATGAAAAGTTATTGCATCGCACCATTAAAAATGCTGCAGTGCGAGAGTCGGGAATTCGGGAGGCGCAAATGGCTTCTACGAAATTCTTTATAAGGCAGGCCGAACGGTGCGCCGATTTGGCCAGACGGACGCACGACGAAGATAGTCAGCATCGGTGTGAGCAACTACAACGCACCTATCGTTACCTTGCCGAAATGGAAGTGCGGCAAAGCAACGAGTTGAACGCCTCTACCAGCGACGCTGGACGTACCCCTACGTCTTGATCGCCCGCTTCTCAAGTCATCGGAATGTGACGGCCACTGCCTGCCACGGGCTTTTTTGAGGTCACGCCGAAGAAGGTGTCCAATTCATTTTGACAACTTTGTCGCGTGAACGTCTCTGGCCCGCTATTCCGATCCAAATCACCCGCAATTCTCGCGTAGTTTCAAAGGCCATTTTTGAAAAGGGAATTTCGAAGTTCGAATCCTACGTGGTCAGCCAGCCAGTCCGCGCTCTAGAGATTTTCCCTACAATGTCGCGAGGAAGCCCGCCGTTAGCGGGCTTCTTGCGTGAGGCGGAGAGTCTCTGTGACCCGAATTTTATGATTCATCAGTCCCCCCGTGCCGAAAATCTCTGCGCATCTTCGCCATTATTCCCGTTTTCTAGAGAACCGAGCCGGAGACCGGGCTCGATCGCACTGCGTGACCGAGTTGGCAGTCGTGCAATTGAGGCGATTATATTATTTGCGTGGCCATACCCCGAGATGAAAGATCAACTTGCAAAACATTGAGATCTTTATCGACGGTTAGTTGGTAGACGGCACGCCGGCGTGCAGACCTCTCGCGGCAGTAAATAATATGTGTCATGCTTGCGTTTGGTTATCCGGCGTATGATCGCACCGCAAAATATAGAACTGAGGATGCCGAAAAGAGCACCTAATTTAATTTCCCAGGGAGGGATAGATGAAACGTTCCAAGGGTTTGGATTTGTCAAAGCGGCAAAGCCGTAGAGAATTTCTCCGCAAGACGGCTGGCGGCGCACTCGCCGCCACCGCGTTCGGCGCGATCCCACTCAGAGGTTGGGCGGCCGAGCCAGTCAACATCGGGGCACTCTACCCGAGCACAGGAAGCATGGCGCAAATCGGGCAGGGCTGTGTCGCAGCAGCCAAGCTCGCGGTTGAAATGGTCAATGAGGCCGGCGGTATCAAGTCGCTTGGTGGCGCCAAACTCAATCTCGTCATCTCCGACGTACAGAGCGACACAACCGTCACCCGCACCGAAACCGATCGGTTGATTTCCGGAAACAAGCTGTCTGCCATTCACGGCTGCTTTGCCTCGGCTCTCACTTTGATCGCCAGCGAAGTCGCGGAACGCGCAAAGGTGCCGATCATCACCGGCTCGAGTTCCGACATGCTGAATAAGGGCCGTACATTTACGTTCACACCATTCGCGCGCGCTTCGCAGTTCGCCCAGGCACAGCTGCAAATGTCGAAGCTCGTCGACGACAAGCCGAAGGTGGCGGTGATATTCGAGAATACCGCGTTCGGCACTTCGACCTCAAACGGGTTGAAGGAATTAGCACCCGCCGAAGGCGTCGAGATCGTCATGTTCGAGCCCTATTCGGCAGGCTTCACCGACGCCAGCCCGCTTATCAATAAGGTGAAAGCATCCGGCGCCAACGCCCTGTTCTCCGTATCATACCTCAATGATCTTATTCTGATCGTGCGCACGGTTAAGCAGGTCGGTCTCAACGTCGCAATCAACGGCGGTTCTGGCGGCTTCGTCATTCCCGACTTCTACAAGAACGTCGGCAAGCTCGCCGAAGGCCTACAAGGCGTGGCGCACTGGAATCACGACATGAGCGACGACGCCCAGAGGGTAAACACCGAATACAAGAAACGCGCGGGTGAATTCCTGTTTGAGTATGCCGGCGGTCTAGTCGCGCAGACGTTCATGCTGGCCGATGCTCTTGAGCGGGCGGCCTCTACCGATCCGCAAAAAGTGCGGGACGCGCTGTCCACGCTCGATGTGTCGAAGGGCTACGCCGCAATGGCACCGGGCGGAAAGGTCAAGTTCGGTCCTGACGGCAAGAACGTCTACGGACGGCCGGTCGGCGTCCAGTGGCAGAACGGCGATCTCGCCAGCGTGTTCCCGAAAGAAGACGCGCGCGCTCCGCTTCTAAAAACCTAAGCGCCAACAGCCGCAATGTTGGAGATAGTGGCCCAGGCCGTCATCAACGGCCTGCTTATCGGGGGGATTTACGCGCTGGTGAGCATCGGCGTCACGCTGATTTTCGGCGTGGTGAAGATCGTGAATTTCGCCCAAGGCGAATTCGTGATGATCGGGATGTACATCAGCTTCTTCCTGGCCACGCAGTTCGGCATCGATCCGATCGTCTCGCTGATCGTGTCGATGCCGGTGCTTTTCGTCATCGGCGTGTTGGTCCAGCAATTCCTGATCCGCAGGGTTCTCGGGCTAAATGATTTACCCCAGATTTTCCTAACCTTTGCGCTCTCGCTGCTTATCGTCAATCTGGCGCTGATGTTGCTGACGGCGAATTACCGCACGGTGCACACGTGGTATTCGGACGAGGCCTTCCACATCGGCGGGCTCTACATCCCGGTGGCAAAGCTGATTGCCTTCGTGCTTGCGATGGTCCTGAGCGGCATCCTCTGGGTCTTTTTGCACACTACCGATCTCGGCAAGGCGATGCGGGCTGCTTCTCAAAATCGCGACGTCGCGCAGCTCATGGGGATCAATCCTAACCGCGTGTTCGCGGTTGCGCTCGGCATCGCCTTGGCGCTCGCCGGCGCCGCAGGCTCGCTGCTGATGCCGTTCTATCCGGCGTATCCGATGGTCGGGCAGGTCTTTGTTTTGATGGCTTTCGTCGCCGTCGTTCTCGGCACGCTCGGTAATGTCATTGGCGCTTTGATCGCCAGCTTGTTGATGGGCGTCGCTGAATTGCTCGGTATCCAGTTTATCGGTGCGGATTCCGGTTTGATTGTCGTCTTCTTATTGCTGCTCACGACGCTAGCCGTGCGGCCCAGCGGTTTGGCCGGCGGGAGGCGACGCTGATGCAGCTTCGGGGATGGGGCGGCCTCGTGCTTGCCATCGCGATCGCCATAATGTTGGTCCTGCCTCTGGTGGTCAAAAGTTCGTTTGCGCTCGAAATTCTTATTCGCGTCCTGCTGTTCGCTTTCATCGGTACCGCATGGAATTCTGCTGGGTGGCTATGCCAAGCAGCTTTCGCTCGGCCATGCCGCGTTTTTCGGCCTGGGCGCATATACGTCGACCTTGCTGCAGATCGATTTCGGGATCTCGCCCTGGATCGGCATGGTCGCCGGAGGCGTTGTGGGGATGTTCGCCAGCCTGCCGATCGGCTGGCTATGTTTTCGTCTGCGCGGGCCGTATTTCACCATCGCCACCATCGCGACCGCTCAGGTCTTGATGCTGATCTTCCTCAAATTCCGCAATTTCGCCTGGGGTGCCGAAGGTACGACGATACCCAATCTCGGCGGCGCGCCGCTGATGATGCAATTCGAAAGCAAAGCGCCGTATTACTATGTCGTGCTCGGTCTGCTCGCCATCGCGTTGGCAATCACGGCGTGGATCGAGCGTTCGCGCATCGGCTACTATCTCGTCGCCATCGGCGAGGACGAGGACGCGGCTGAGGCCATCGGCATCAATGTGCCGCGCGTTAAGCGTGAGATCTATATGATCTCTTCATTCCTTACAGCGTTGGCTGGCACCTTCTACACGCAATACATCTACTTCATCGACCCGCAGACGGCGTTCAACTTCAACATCTCAATTGAAGCGGCACTCGTCGCCATCGTCGGCGGCGTCGGCACGTTATGGGGCCCAGTGATCGGGACTGTGCTGCTTGAGACGACGTCGGCCTTGCTGCAAAGTTGGCTGGGCAATTCAATCGGCGGCGTCCAGCTTACGGTCTATAGCCTAATCTTGATGGCGGTGATCCTGTGGCGGCCGACCGGCATAATAGGCTACGTCTCAGAAGTTTACGCCCGCCGTCGCAACACATCGGCGAAGGGGCGACGCAATGGCTGACGTCCTCGTCGTTGAAAACCTCAACAAACGCTTTGGCGGGCTTCGCGCCGTTCAGGATGTCAGCTTCACCGTG
The DNA here is from genome assembly GCA_963819915.1 of uncultured Alphaproteobacteria bacterium. Classification (GTDB taxonomy): domain Bacteria; phylum Pseudomonadota; class Alphaproteobacteria; order Rhizobiales; family Xanthobacteraceae; genus Pseudolabrys. The sequence goes on along the minus strand of CAWFXX010000010.1, from coordinate 1,598 downwards.
CGTGAAAGCGAAACGTTGGCGCTGATCGGCCCGAACGGTGCCGGCAAGACGACCGCGTTCAATCTCATCATGGGTTTCTACCGGCCCGATACCGGCTCGGTGTCCGCTTTCGGTAAGGAGATGGTCGGCCTGCGGCCGCATGACGTCTGCGCCCATGGACTTGCGCGCACTTTCCAGATCGCAAAGCCATTCGGCGGCATGACGGTACTCGACAATGTGATGACCGGAGCCTTCTTGCGCGATCGAAGTCCTGACCGAGCGCGCGTCAAGGCCCGTGAAGCCATCGACTTCGTCGGCCTGTCGCCGCGCGAGAGCACGGCGGCGCGTGATTTGACGACCATCGACCAGCGCCGGCTTGAAATGGCACGGGCTCTAGCAACGCAGCCCCGACTGCTGCTGCTCGACGAGGTGATGGCAGGCCTCAATCCGGCCGAGGTCGATCAGGCCGTCGCCTTGGTCGGCAAGCTGTCGAGTCGTGGCCTCACCATCGTCATCGTCGAACATTTGATGCGTGCCATCATGGCGGTGGCCAAGCATATCGTGGTACTCGACCACGGGCAGAAGATCGCCGAAGGCAGCCCGAAAGAAATCGTTCAAAATCCAGAAGTTATCCGCGCTTATCTCGGTTCCGGATATACGCACGCCCCTGCGGGAACGGCGCCATGATCGAGCTTAAAGACGTCAGTGCGTCGTACGGCAGAGTGCCCGCCATCGGCGGCGTCACCATCCATGTCGGGGAAGGCGAGGCGGTCGGGCTGCTCGGTGCCAACGGCGCCGGCAAGAGCACGACATTGCGAGTCATTTCCGGCCTTGTGAAATTGACCGCCGGCAGCATCACGTTCCTCGGGCAAGATCTCGCTTCGCTACCGCCGCATAAGATCACGGAACTGGGGATCGCCCACGTGCCGGAAGGCCGCCAGGTATTTCCGGAAATGACGGTGAATGAAAATCTCGAGATCGGTTCCTACGCGCCGCGCGCCAAGGCCGAACGAGCGCGCTCGCTCGACCTGGTCTACGGTATCTTTCCGCGCCTCGCTGAGCGCCGAAAGCAACTGGCCGGCACCATGAGCGGAGGCGAACAACAAATGCTCGCGGTCGGCCGTGGCATGATGCTCAAGCCGCGCCTTCTGATGCTTGACGAGCCATCACTCGGCCTTGCGCCGGTGATGTGCGACGTCACCTTCGAAAAGATCCAAGAGATTCATAAAATGGGTACGGCGATACTTTTGGTGGAACAGAATGTTAGCCGCGCGCTGGGACTGGTGCAGAGGGCCTATGTGCTCGAAGGCGGTAAGGTGATCATGCACGGCACCAGCGCCGAACTTGCAAATAACCCGCAGGTGCAGACGGCTTACCTCGGCATCTAGCGAAGGCGTCTTACGTATATCTAGGCTGTTGCCGCGAAGAAGCCCGCCAACGGGGCGCTTTCCGAATTCGGCAATTGTCTCTGAGTTACAAATTCGAGCCTTCAAATCAGTAGTAGGCTGAAAATCTCCGCCTGCAATTTGAAAAATTCCCGAATTTCGGAGAATGCGGTCGGAGACTGGGTTCGATGTTGACTGCGTGACCGACTTGGCAGTCGACCGATGTCGCTATTG
>CAWFXX010000009.1:0-360000 GCA_963819915.1 uncultured Alphaproteobacteria bacterium | reverse complement strand
GACGACCCGCTGATTTCCTGATTTTCGCGAACCGTTACTACGTCAGGCCGCTTGCGCGAGCTTGCCGTTGAAGGTCAAGCCAAGCTTGTCGCTGGAAATCTTGACCTTTTCACCGTCCTTGATCGTGCCCGCGAGAATCATTTCGGCCAGCGGGTCCTGTACGGATTTTTGAATCACGCGCTTCAAAGGCCGCGCGCCGTAGGCGGGATCCCAACCTTTTTCCGCCAACCAGTCGCGCGCGCTCGGTTCAAGCGTGATGACGATCTTGCGATCGTCCAGGAGCTTTTGCAGTCGCGTCATCTGGATGTCCACGATCCGGCCCATTTCCGACTTCTTGAGGCGGTGGAACAGGATGATTTCGTCAACACGGTTGAGAAATTCCGGACGAAACGCAGCACGCACCACCGTCATCACCTGGTCTTTGACGGCATCGGTGTCCTGACCTTCGGGCTGATTCACGAGGAAATCAGCACCGAGATTCGACGTCATCACGATTAACGTGTTCCGGAAATCGACGGTGTGACCCTGCCCGTCCGTCAAGCGGCCGTCGTCGAGCACTTGCAACAGGACGTTGAATACATCCGGGTGCGCTTTCTCAATCTCGTCGAAAAGAATGACCTGGTAAGGCCGGCGCCGCACCGCTTCGGTCAGCGCTCCGCCTTCGTCATAGCCAACATAGCCCGGCGGTGCGCCGATCAGCCGCGCAACCGCGTGCTTCTCCATGTATTCCGACATGTCGATGCGGATCAGCGCGTTCTCGTCGTCGAACAAATAGGCCGCCAAAGCTTTTGTCAGCTCGGTCTTGCCGACGCCGGTGGGCCCCAGGAACATGAATGAGCCGATCGGCCGGTGCGGATCCTGCAAGCCGGCACGTGCGCGCCGCACCGCAGTCGAAACCGCCGCGACTGCTTCCTTCTGGCCGATGACTCGCTTGGCCAATTCATCTTCCATGCGCAGCAATTTTTCCTTCTCGCCTTCGAGCATGCGGTCGACCGGTACGCCGGTCCAGCGCGACACCACACCCGCCACGTGATCGGCGGTGACGGTCTCTTCCATCATGGCGCCCTTGGTGGATTCGGAAGCCTCGATCGACTTGAGCTTCTTCTCCAGTTCCGGAATCCGGCCATAGGCCAGTTCGCCGGCACGCTGGAATTCACCCTTGCGCTGTGCATTGGCGAGTTCACCGCGCAACTGGTCGAGCTCAGTCTTGAGCTTCTGGGCGTCCGACAATTTTTCTTTTTCCGCCTTCCAGCGCGTGGTGATATCGGCGGACTGCTTTTCCAGCGCCTTCAGCTCGGTCTCCAGCCGTTTGAGGCGGTCCTTGGAGCCGGCATCTTTTTCTTTCTTCAGCGCTTCCTGCTCGATCTTGAGCCGCACGACTTCGCGGTCGATTGAATCGAGTTCCTCCGGCTTGGAATCGACCTGCATTTTTAGGCGTGCACCGGCTTCATCGATCAGATCGATGGCCTTGTCGGGCAAGAAGCGGTCGGTGATGTAACGGTTCGACAAAGTCGCGGCAGCAACGATCGCGGAATCTGCAATGCGCACGCCGTGATGCTGTTCGTATTTGTCTTTCAAGCCGCGCAGGATTGAGATGGTGTCTTCCACGCTCGGCTCGGACACGAAGACCGGCTGAAAGCGGCGGGCGAGTGCGGCATCCTTTTCGACATGCTTCTTGTATTCATCGAGCGTGGTGGCGCCGATGCAATGCAACTCGCCGCGCGCCAACGCGGGCTTGAGCAGGTTGGACGCATCCATGGCGCCGTCGGCCTTGCCGGCGCCGACAAGCGTGTGCATTTCGTCGATGAACAGGATGATACCGCCGTCCGACGATGTGACTTCCTGCAACACGGCCTTGAGTCGCTCTTCGAATTCGCCACGATATTTTGCACCCGCGATCATGGCGCCCAGATCGAGCGCAAGCAGGCGCTTGTCCTGAAGGCTTTCCGGCACGTCGCCATTGACGATGCGCAGCGCCAGACCTTCGACAATCGCCGTCTTGCCGACGCCGGGTTCACCGATCAGCACGGGATTGTTCTTGGTTCGCCGCGAGAGCACCTGAATGGTGCGGCGTATCTCTTCGTCGCGGCCGATCACCGGATCAAGCTTGCCTTCCCGCGCAGCTTGCGTGAGATCGCGAGCGTATTTCTTCAGCGCGTCATAAGCGTTCTCAGCGGAGGCGGAGTCCGCCGTGCGGCCCTTGCGTAACGCATTGATGGCGGCATTCAAACCTTGAGGTGTAACGCCGGCCTTGGCGAGAATTTTTCCGGCCTCGCTGTCTTTTTCCAGCGCGAGCGCAAGCAAGAGACGCTCGACGGTGACAAAACTGTCGCCGGCCTTTTCACCAGCCTTTTCGGCTGCGTCGAAAACCCGAGCCAGCGCGGGGTCAAGGTAGACCTGCCCGGCACCACCGCCGCTCACCTTTGGACGCTTGGCGAGCAGCGCTTCGACGGCCTGGAGCGCCTGTCGGGACTGGCCGCCGGACCGATCGATCAGGCCCGCCGCCAACCCTTCCGGGTCGTCGAGCAAAACTTTGAGCAGATGTTCAGGGGCGAATTGCTGGTGGCCCTCGCGCAGGGCCAACGATTGCGCGGATTGCACGAACCCGCGGGCGCGGTCGGTGTATTTCTCGAAATTCATGCCTCAACTCCCTCGGCCCATGATGGCGCCGGTCGCGGCCGGGCCCCGTTAAGGCGACCCGGTTCGTGCATTATGTGGGTGTATTTATTGCAGTTTGAAGAGGCGGTTTGCTTGATATAGGTCAGCGTTAATCCTTTCAGGCACGGCTGTTAAAGTGGCCGAAAATCAATGACATCCGAGCCCGCCTCACTTCGCGCGATTTATCGATACCCCGTCAAAGGGCTGTCGCCGCAGCCTATGGAGCGCAGCCACCTTTCGGTTGGACAGACGATCCCGGCAGACCGGCTTTATGCCATCGAGAATGGCCCCTGCGGATTCGATCCCGCCGCTCCCGCCTATTTTCCCAAGCAACGTTTCCTGATGCTGATGCGCAATGACCGCTTGGCCATGCTGAGTACGGGCTACGACGAAGCCAACCACACGCTGACTATCCAATTCGAGGGCCGCCAAGCGGCCCGCGGTGACTTGCGCAGCAAGGATGGACGCATCGCGATCGAAGCCTTTTTCCGCCGTTTTATGCCGAAAGAATTACGCGGACCTCCCAAGGTCTTGCGTGGCGAAAACCACAGCTTTTCGGATGTAGCCAAAAAGGTGGTGTCGATCATCAACCTCGCCTCTGTGGCGGCGGTGGAAGATGCCGCTGGCGCGCCGGTCAATCCATTACGGTTTCGCGGCAATCTTTACATTGCGGGCTGGCCGGCCTGGCGAGAATTCGACCTGCTCGGCCAGGAACTTACGATTGGCCAAAGTGCACGACTGAAAGTGGTGAAACGAATTCAGCGCTGTACGGCCACGGATGTCGATCCCGAAACGGGAATCCGCGACCTAACCATTCCGCGCACGTTACTGGAGAATTTCGACCACACGGATTGCGGCGTCTATGCCGAAGTCGTTGCCGCCGGAGACATCAACGTCGGTGACTCAATCAGTACTTTGGCGACCTGACTTCGGCCTTTTTGACAATAAAAAGCGCGCCCTGCTTATTTCAGCAGGGCGCGTTTTTATCGTTGGCGAACTCGGTTAGCCGCCCGGCAACACATAGGCGCTGATGCGCCCCGCCGGATAGACGGATTCGGCAACTGTGTGATTGTGGTTGCCCGAGACAATGATCGGATTGCCATTCGGGTCGACACCGCTGACCACACCAACATGGCCGCCGCCTTGGCGGCCCATTACTGCGATGGCGCCAACCTGCGGGCCACTCACGCGCTGACCGTAATGTGCATAGGCGCGGGCGAGATTGCCACCGCCAGAATGGCCGGTGCGCTTGAGCACCATGTCCATGAACGCGCCACACCACAGGCTGCCGCGTCCGGTCGGGTTGGTGCCGATATATTTGCGCGCTTCGCTGACAAGTGTGTCGCTGGTTGCGCCACCGTAGGCCGAGTTCGAATGCGACTGGGCCTGGGCACGCGCGTCTGCGATGGCAAGGGACCGGCGGCTATGACGACGGCCCTGGCCGATGGTCTCGCCATTCATCATCTCGGCCGATTGCATTGCATTGAATGAATAACGCACGTCCCGATCAGCACCGGCCGTTTGCGGCTGAACCGCAGTTTGTACGACCGCCGCACGAGCGTGCCTGTGATGGTGGACGGGTCTTGCGAAGGCCGTTGTTGCAAGAGCCGCAACCGCCACCGAACACAACAGAACTGTCGCCCGTCTTGATTTAAGTGTCATCGGATTTAGTCCCCTTAGCTATTTAAGCATTGCACCTGGAACAGATAGAATCAGCGCCAGGTACGGTGTCCAAACGCCGTTCCGGTATGGCAATTTCGTGATCATTGGAAGGTCATTTCGTGGAGCGCATAGCGGCTATTCCATCGGAATACCATTGTCGAAAAAATAATACCTCTCCTACAAACTTGTTTACTAATAGCAATACTCGAATACTGTCTTCGTCACCAATTATACTTTGAGTTGAAGTTATGCCGGTACCGCCGCACAGTTAAAATTGCTGCACTGCACTTTCAAGCCGGGGTTTATGCAGGAAGTGAAACGGCCTCAGCCCTGCCGGCTGAGCAGAAAAACGGCCTGTTCCCCAAAAAGGTTCCAAAACCACCAGGGAGCATTGAGGCGGAGCGGCTTGCCCCAGGCATTCAACGCCACGGCCTTTTCCATCAGGACTCCGGTTTCTGCGCAGAGCAGACGGAAGTCTTTGATCGTGCAGTGGTGGATATTGGGCGTGTCGTACCAACTGTAAGGCAGGATATCGGTCTGCGGCATATGGCCGGCGAAGAGTAGCTGAAGCCGGACTTGCCAGTGGCCGAAGTTCGGAAACGACACAATCGCGTGGCGTCCGATCCGAAGCATGTGTTCCAGCACCGCGCGCGGGTGGCGCGTCGCCTGCAGGGTTTGAGAGAGGATCACGTAGTCAAACGCGTCATCGGGATAGTCGCCGAGATCGGTGTCGGCGTCGCCCTGAATGACCGCGAGACCTTTCGCAACGCATTCATTCACGCCTTCGCGTGAGAGCTCGATGCCGCGGCCATCGACGCCACGGTTCTCGCTCAGAATCCGCAATAGCTCGCCGTCGCCGCAACCGACATCGAGCACCTTGGCGCCACGCTCGACCATCTCGGCAACCAGCACCAGGTCGACGCGAGCGCCGCCCGGCGTGCGCGGGATGTTGGCAACGGTCAGTTCGGGGTTATCGCGCTCGAGCATGTTCATCGCTCGGCTTTCGGCCCAAGTCCCCGCGCCTTGCCGGCGCCATCGAGAAAGCCGCGCACAATCGCGAACAATTCAGGCTCGTCGAGCAGGAAAGCGTCATGGCCCTTGTCGGTAACGATTTCGGCAAACGAGACACGCGCCCCGGCTGCATTCAGCGCATGCACGACGGCTCGCGATTCCGACGTAGGAAACAGCCAATCGCTGGTGAATGAAATCAGACAGAAGCGCGTCAGCGTGCGCCTAAAGGCGTTCGCCAGCACTCCATTGTGATCGGCAGCGAGATCGAAATAATCCATCGCGCGGGTCAGATAGAGGTAGGAATTCGCGTCGAACCGCTCGACGAACGAAATGCCCTGGTGACGTAAATAGGATTCAACTTCGAAATCCGCGTCAAACGAGAAGGTCGGATTCTCACGATCCTGAAACTTGCGCCCGAATTTCCGGTGCAGCGCGGCATCCGACAGATAGGTGATATGCGCGCCCATGCGCGCGACCGCGAGTCCGCGTCGCGGATTGGTGCCTTCCAGATGATAGCGGCCGCCGCGCCATTCCGGATCAGCCATGATGGCCTGCCGGCCCACCTCATGGAACGCGATGTTCTGCGCAGAATGACGCGTGGCGCACGCGATAGGCAACGCCGAAAACACGCGTTGCGGGTAGCTCGCGGCCCATTGCAGAACTTGCATACCGCCCATCGAGCCGCCGGCAACCGAGAATAACGAGTCGATGCCAAGGTGATCGAGCAACATCGCCTGCGCGCGCACCATGTCGCGGATCGTAATGACGGGAAAGTCTAGTCCCCAGGGCTTTCCGGACTTTGGATCGGTTGATGACGGCCCGCTCGTACCCATACAGGCGCCCACCACGTTGGGGCAGATGACGAAATAGCGTTCCGTGTCGATCGGCCGGCCGGGACCAACCATCGTCTCCCACCAACCGGACTTCTTGGTAACCGGATGCACGCTTGCGACATGCTGGTCGCCGGTCAGCGCGTGGCAGATCAGAACCGCGTTGCTGCGTGCAGCATTGAGCGCGCCATAGGTCTTGTAGGCGATCTGGAATGGGCTCAGTTCGACGCCGGCATCGAGCTTGAGGGGATTGTCCGCCCCAAAATGGGCGACAAGCGAATCGTGCGGCTGATCCGCCTCCCGCGGTGCATCCCCGGCCTCGCGTGCACTCGTCAAATCGGCCTCGGCCATGTTGCCTGTGCGCTCCCGGCGCTGCCCGCGTCGCGGGCCGATTAAAAGAGGGTTACTGTCAAGCTAGCAGACTTCAGTCAACGTTTTCTTTGATTTCAACGCTCAGCCCACCTATCAATGCCGCCATGGTGAAAGTACCCCAAACACCCGAACTGGCAGACTTACGCAAGGAGATCGACCGGATCGACGAGGCGATGCACCAGCTATTGATGGAGCGCGGCGAGATCATTGATCGCCTGATCGCGGTCAAGCGCAGCCAGGAGACGGGCGCCTCGGCCTTCCGGCCCGCGCGCGAAGTCGAGATGATGCGCCGACTGGTCAAAAGGCACAAAGGCATTTTACCGGTCGATACCGCCGAAAGCATTTGGCGGATCATCATCTCGACTTTTACTTATGTGCAATCGCCTTTCTCCGTACACGCAGATCTGTCCGCAGGCGATGCGCTCATGCGCGATTCCGCACGCTTTCATTTTGGGTTCACGGTGCCATTCGTCCCACATATGGGTGCGGCCGGAGTTGTCGCCGCCGTATCGGACTCCAAAGGCGACCTTGGCTTGGTACCCGCCTCCGATGTGGCATCGGCAGGTGCCTGGTGGAGCGCACTCGAATTCGACGCCGCTCCCAAAATCATAGCGCGCCTGCCCTTCGTCGAGCGTGCCGATCACCCCGCTGCACTGCCTGTCTTCGTCATCTCCAGGGTGGCGCCGGATGCCATGGTAACCGAAGCCGCCGTATGGAGCGTGCGCGTGTCTGGCTGGAGTGCCAAGGCCGCCGAAGCATTATCGGCACGGGCGGATTTCATCGCCGTGCCCGACCGCGCCTTCGACGGAGCAGCGTTACTGGTGACATTTCCAAAGGATATGGACCTCAAATCGATGAGCGCGGTCTTGGTTAAGGCGGGCGCGACCGTCCGCTCGGCAGCCCTCGTCGGAAGCCACGCAACCCGCTATACGATTGCCGCCGACAAGGCCTGATCGTTCGGAAAAGCATCCATGACTGCTAATCGCCCGCAACCACGCCCTGGCGTGCTCGATATTGCCCCTTACGTTCCGGGCAAGAGCTCGGCGCCCGGAGTTGCGAAGGTTTTCAAGCTCTCGTCCAACGAAACCCCGTTGGGGCCGAGCGCGAATGCCCTCGCGGCCTATCGTACGGCCGGCGAGCATCTTGAAGACTATCCGGACGGTTCGGCGTCGGCCTTGCGCGAAGCGATTGGCGCTGCCTTCGGACTTGATCCGGATCGAATTGTGTGTGGCGCCGGTTCGGACGATTTACTCAATTTGATCGCGCGCGCTTATCTCAAAGACGGCGACGAGGCGATCTATACGACGCACGGTTTTCTGGTTTACCCGATCGCGATCACGGGCACTGGCGCGAAAGCAATTGCCGCGCCCGAAAAGGATTTTACGGCCAATGTCGATGCGATCCTCAAGGCGGTGACGCCAAAAACGAAAGTCGTGTTTTTGGCCAATCCAAACAACCCGACCGGAACATATGTTCCGTTCGACGAGGTCAAGCGGCTGCACAAAGGCCTCCCTGCGCATGTTCTGCTCGTGCTCGACGCCGCCTATGCCGAGTACGTGCAGCGCAATGATTATGAATCCGGCATCGAGCTCGTTGCCACCACGGATAACGTGGTGATGACGCGCACGTTCTCGAAGATTTATGGACTGGCGGCGCTTCGACTCGGCTGGCTCTACGGGCCGGCGCATATTGTCGATGCGATTAACCGCATTCGCGGCCCGTTTAATGTCAATGGGCCAGCCATCGCCGCGGGCATTGCGGCGATTCAAGACACCGCGCATGTGGATGGTGCGCGTGCACACAATTCGCAGTGGCTCGCCTGGCTCACAGACGAGATTGGCAAGCTTGGGCTTACCGTAATCCCGAGCGCCGCGAACTTCGTTCTCATCCACTTTCCGGAAGCCAAAGGCCGCACCGCCAAGGATGCTGACGTGTTCCTGACAAAGCGCGGGCTCATTCTGCGCCAGGTCGGCGCCTACAAGCTGCCGAACGCCTTGAGAATGAGCGTCGGCACCGAGGAAGCCAACCGTCTCGTGGTGCAGGCGCTCAAGGAATTCCTGGGGAAAGCAGCGTGAGCAAACCGGCCACCTTGTTCAATCGCCTGGCGCTGATCGGCGTCGGGCTGATCGGCTCCTCGATTGCGCGCGCGGCTCGCGAGCAAGGCGCAGTGCGTTCGATTGTCGCGACGGCGCGCTCTCCGGAAACGCGCCGGCGCGTTGCCGAACTCGGCCTCGCCGACCAAGTGGTCGAAAGCAATGCTGCCGCCGTTGAGGGCGCCGATCTCGTCATCGTCTGCATTCCCGTTGGGGCTTGCGGTCCGGTTGCGAAGGAAATCGGCCCGCATCTTGCCGCAGGCGCAATTGTCTCTGACGTCGGCTCGGTCAAGGGTTCCGTTGTACACGAAATGGCCCCGCACCTGCCCAAGAACGTGAATTTCGTGCCGGCGCACCCGGTGGCGGGAACGGAGTATTCGGGCCCGGACGCCGGCTTTGCGGAATTGTTCGTCAATCGCTGGTGCATTCTGACACCACCAAAGGGCACCGACCCGAAAGCCGTCGAAAAACTGGCGTCCTTCTGGCGCCTTCTCGGTGCCAATGTGGAAGTCATGGCACCCGATCACCACGACCTTGTGCTCGCGATTACCAGTCATTTGCCGCACTTGATCGCCTACACGATCGTCGGCACAGCCGACGAACTACAGACCGTGACGCGCTCGGAAGTATTGAAATTCTCCGCAGGTGGTTTTCGCGACTTCACACGCATTGCTGCGTCAGATCCGACGATGTGGCGCGACGTGTTCCTTGCCAACAAGGACGCCGTCCTGGAAATGCTCGGTCGCTTCAATGAAGACGTTTCGGCGCTCACGAAGGCCATTCGCAAAGGCGACGGTGACGCGCTATTCGAGCATTTTGCGCGCACCCGCGCGATCCGGAAAGGAATTGTTGAAATCGGCCAGGATTTGCCAGCGCCAGATTTCGGCCGGCCCCATCCAGGCCTGCAGCCATTGCCCAAGCCTTATGCGGGCGAGGAAGACTAACGTCCATCGATCAAAATAATTTTTGCCAACCTGCGCTGTCGTTCCGCCGCTGCTGCCAATTGTTTGCCGTCACTGCGATCACAGCCTTGAGGAACAAGCAGCGTATGCCCTCAGGTCCGCCGGCTTAAAATAAAGCCGGCGCGCTTCCGATCGGGATCGGACCCAGAAAGATCGCACCGTCGGAAAAGCGAAGCGGCAGTGTAACAGCGCGCTTGCCCTCAAGCGTTGTCTGCTCGCCAAGCATATTAATGCCGAGCGAGATATTGGCACCTGCCTGCTGGCGGGCTACATCGCCCAGCCCGGGTGCCAAGCGATCGAGAGCGCCGACGAGTTTGTCCATATTCGGCGACGTTTGCACCCGCTGCTGCGCGCCAATTTCGGCCAGAAACTGATCGATGCCAGCCATCGTGACACGCAACTGGCCCTCCAACCGTCCATTGCCGTTGATCGATAGCGTGCCTGCACCGACAGCGAGTATTTCGCCTTGTTGGAGGCGCGCCTGCGTTATATCGATGCGGCCACCCTCCGCCTGTATCTCGCGGAAACGAACGGACCAGGGCTTCGGCGAAAAATCATTCAAGCCACGCAGTACCGCGGTGGCATTTGCATCGATCGGCTGAGTCGCGGCCGGGTGCAAAGCGGGTGCCGAGACCTGATTGAGTTGCACCGCGATCTCGATCACCGGCTTGTTTGCAGCGGACCCTTCGGCAATCCGCCCGTGAATTTCGATGTGCTTGGCGCGCAAAATATTCTGCCGCGCTGTGCCGGCCAGGCGATCAACTGTCGGCCCATCGAACACGAGGGACGCTCGCTGAGGCGCTGCCGGCGTACCACGCACGCTCGACTGCGCCAGCGTCCAGTCAGCAATGATATCCGGCGATTTTCCGGGCTCACCAATGGTCAGTGGACCATGGATTTCGCTGATGAGCAGCCCCGGCTGATAGACTTGGGCTACGACCATGAGGCTATCGGCCTTCAGCTCAAGCGGCGGCTGGTTGCTGCGGAACAGTGCTAAGGCGCCGCCGCAATTGACTTCAATACGGAATGGATAACCGGCAACGTCCTGAGAACCGCAGGTGTAGACCCGGCCGGACTTTGCCTCGCGCGCGCGCCAGCCTTCGATGGCCTCTTGCGCCTTGTTGGCTGCAAATTTCCAGAAACCGGTCCACCCCGCGATCAATGCCAGCACAATGAAAAGCAGAATCGTGTAGCGGCGCCCGGTTCGACGGCGCGACTGAATACTTGCTGAGTTACTCATCATTGGATTTCAAAACCTGCCGAATGCGGCGTTTCTGCGCCCGAGCCGGGCAAGCGGGTTGCATGAAAGCCGCCGCCCTGTTAGGCGAACGCAATTCGTCCGTCCCGTCAACGCCGTGGTCCCATTTCCTCGCCACGATGAACGCACGCCCCAATCAAAGCAATGAGGACCTATGGGTCTTCGGATACGGCTCGCTCATGTGGCGGCCCGGTTTCGATTTTCTGGAGCGTCGCAATGCACGGCTGGTGGGCGCCCATCGGGCTCTTTGTGTGTATTCGTTTGTGCACCGCGGGACCCCGGAAAAGCCTGGCCTCGTGTTTGGCCTCGACCGCGGTGGCAATTGCCGCGGCATAGCCTACCGCGTAGCGCCGGTGCGGCGGTCAGAAACGATCGAATATCTGCGAGCCCGTGAACAGGTCACCCGGGTTTATCGGGAGGCGTGGCGCAGGGTGTGGCTCGACGACGACCCCCAAGCAAGCGTGCATGCACTTTGTTATGTCGTTGATCGGGGTCACCGGCAATATGCCGGCCGATTGAGTATCGCCGAGCAATTGCATTATGCCCGCCAAGGCCACGGACGTTCGGGCGCCTGTCGAGACTATGTGCTGGCGGCGGTAAAAGAATTGCAGTCACTGGGCATTCGCGATGCCGAATTGCACGTCCTGGCCGAACAACTCAAGGGTATCCATCAATCTTCCGGCACCTAATTCCCGGAGCGTCGCACCCGAAAACCTCAATCGACCGCAGTTTCGTCGACTCGCATTTTTGCCCGGCCCTCTGCAATCAAGCGGGCCGTCGCAGTTTCGATGTCATTCTGCAGCTGAGCAAAGAATGCGTCCTTGTCGAGACCCGGTGGAATTGGATCAAGAATTTCCGCAACCACGGTGCCGGGAAAACGCCGAAGCGAACGGCGCGGCCAGAACAGGCCGGAGTTGAGTGCAATCGGCACGCAAGGCACACCGGCGGCGGCATAAAGATGAGCAACGCCAAACTTGTAGCGCGGCTCAGCCCCCGCCGGCCGCCGAGTACCTTCCGGGAAAATGATGAGCTGGCGATTGTCGGCGAGTTCGATGCGCGCGCGTTCGACCATGGCCGCAAGCGCCTGCGATCCGCCGCCTCGATCGACTGGCACCATGCGCCCCTTGATGGTGAGCCAACCGAAGATTGGAATCCACTGCAGCTCCCGCTTGAGGATGAACACGGGATTATCGATCAACGGTAAAAGCGCGAATGTTTCCCACGCCGATTGGTGCTTGGAAGCAACTATGATCGGGCCTTTGGGGATCTTCTCTCGGCCACGGACTTCACAATCGATGCCCGCGACGACGCGCAGAAGCACGAGATTGACGCGCCCCCATGATTTCGCCACGGCAACAATCGCGCGATAGGGCATGAAGAAAGTCGGCAACGCCGCGATCAAATAGACGAGCGTGTTCAAATAAAACAACACGTTGAAGGCGGCCGATCGCAGAAGAATGACCACTACGACGCTCCTTCAAATAGCGCTATCGGAATCGATGCGCATACGTGTACAGGCGAGCAGGTATTTCATGTATTCCAGGAACAGCAGGCGCGCCGAATCCCAATTCGACCACCAGGGCTCGGCTTTCGCCTTTTCCGAAATGACCGGATAGGCGATCAACGTGACATCGGGAAGTTGGTGTTCAAGCTCGGCCATAGCCCGCGGCATGTGCCAATTCGAGGTCACAACGATCAACGAATTAAAGTTGTGTGCGCGCGCCCAACGCCTGGTTTCAAGCGCATTGCCGAATGTATTGAGCGCCGATCGGTCGAGATCGATGCAGCAATTGAAGTATTTGGAATACAGCGGCGTAAGGCGGGCAATCTCTCGCGCGCTGGTGTCGCGATGCACGCCGGTGATCAAGAGCCGCTTACCGCGTTCCGTCGCGAGTAGTTCGATTGCGTCGGGGATACGCGCGGCAGCGCCGGTAAGAGCCACGATGCCGTCAGCTTTATCATTAAGCGATACTTCGTCTCCGGCAATGCGAGAAACGAACAATCCAAACCCAACCGCAAGCAGAAGGGCCGCCGTGGCGCCGAGGGCCATGGTCAGAAACCCTATCCAACGGGCAATCCCGGCGAGCATGTCAATCGATCGCTTCCAGCGTGCTGTTGACCGTGTGCCGCGACGTTAATGCTGTCACCACCGCAATCAGCGCAACCTGGAACAGCACCGCGATATAGCCGGCCCAGCCAATCGAAAATGATCCGAACAATGCCGATGTCTGGTCGCCGCCCGCAGTGCCAGCAAACCACCGACTGACGAGACCGGCGACCGCGAATAAGATTATCGCCGCACTGCCACCGATGGCGCCGCCTTGCAGACCAAGCAACAAGAAGTGGTGCTGGAAATTTCGGGCAATAAATCCATTTTTGGCGCCGACAAAATGCAACACCTCGATGACCGCCTTGTTTGTCGCCATCGCCCCGCGCGTGGCAAAGGTGACCGATAATATTGTCGCGGCAAACATCAGAATCAATGCACAAAGACCGGCGGCAACGGCCGTGCCGGCCATCGCGCGCATACGATCGATCCACCCGCGATGGTCGTCGAGCACGGCGCCGGGAACCTGTTCGGCCAGCTGGCGTCTTAATTGTGCAAGATCCGGCGTTGCGTCAGATGCAAGTTTAACGATTATCAAACGTGGAACCGGCAGCTCATTGAGCGAGAGCCCGGTGCCGAGCCACGGTTCAAGCAGCTTGGTGGATTCGTCTTTCGAATAAGGCCTGACCTCGACAATGCCCGGGAAAGCTCGTGAGACCGACACAGCCTTGTCTACGAGGCCGTCCATATCGCGGCCGGGCGCAGGAATGACTTGAATGGTCACCTCACGCGCAATTTCCGACTGCCATTCGCCTGCCGCTCGACTGACCAGTATTGCCGCACCGGTCGTGAGTGATGCAAGAAAGGTCATGATAGCGACGACGGCAATAAGCGCACGGCCGGAAATGGAATTCCGCGGCACCAGCGCCGTCTCGAAATGCGGCAACAGCTCTTCCGGCTCGGGCATGGCCTCACTCAGTTTGCTCGGCATGTAGTCGGACATCTTGTTTCTCAGTCGTAAATATGAAGCCGGCCATCGTGCAGGACGAGTCGGCGCGCGTCGTATTGATCCATTAGCGCGATGTCGTGAGTGGCGATCACGACCGACGTGCCTGACTTGTTGAGTTCGACGAACAACCGCAGAAGCCGTTGCGCCAAGCTCGGATCAACGTTCCCGGTCGGCTCGTCGGCGAGCAGCAATTGTGGCCGCGCGATCACAGCGCGAGCGATCGCAGCGCGTTGCTTTTCGCCGCCCGAAAGCACTGGCGGCAAAGCCCACATTCTCTCACCGAGCCCGACCCAATTGAGCAGTTCGATCACTTCATCACGGTAGCTATCCTCGGGGCGGCCCATCACCCGCAGAGGCAACGCAACATTCTCATAAGTCGTCATGTGGTCGAGAAGTCGGAAATCCTGAAAAACAATGCCGATGCGCCGCCGCAACGTCGCCACGGCATCGCGTGAAAGAGTTGCGACGTCGTGACCGAACTGAGTGATCAAGCCGCGGGTCGGCCGCATGGACAGGAATAACAGGCGCAGGAGGGACGTCTTCCCCGCGCCGGATGGACCGGTGAGAAATTGGAAAGAATGCGGTTCGATCCGGAACGTGAGGTCACGCAGGACCTCTGGCCCCAAGCCATAACGTAAACCCACGTTTTCGAATCGGACCACCCACCCCTCTCCGACTATTTCTCGCTAAAGGCCCGTCGAATCGCTTTCCGGCGGGCCCCAGGGCCCAGTGCCGAAACGCCCTCCGCGAGCCCCGATGAGCGCCCGGAACTGCGCTTTTACAAGATTATCACCGGGCCGCCATAGCAGCGCGGGGGAAAAGCCCCAAATCCCCGCGTTTCCGGGCCCTGCCATGGTTTCCGATCCATTAACGGACCGCTGGTACGTTCGGGGCATCCAAATACCCGTCGAAGCCATGCTGATAGCCTGTCCAAACTGCGCCACCTCCTACGACATCGAGCCGGCCTCACTGGGCGCGGCTGGCCGTACCGTTCGTTGCGCCCGCTGCAAAACCACGTGGTTTGCGAGCAGCCCGCAGGTGACCGCGGAAATGACGGCGTCTGCAAATGACGCCCTCGCGAATGGCGAAGCGCACCCACCTGTCGGCATCATACGTCCCGATGGACCGGCCGCCGGCGCTTCCACCGATTCGATGCCGACTCAACATGACGACGAAGCAGCGAATGCCACGGCTGCTGCAGAAAACAATTCGCCCGTATCCGCAGAAGCCCCGCACCCGGAACCCGTCGCCATCGTCGATGCGCCGTCCGTGGTCCCGCCGATCGAACCACCGACCGCACCTCATGCAGCTGCTATGGTGGAACCCGACGAAGCCGAGAATTTCGTAGCAAGACGCAAGCGGTTGCAGGCACGCCGCGTCAAAGCTCGTCGTTCTTCACACTGGACGGCACTTATCCTCGTGCTGTTTGCCTTTAACGTGGCACTGATCGGAGCGCGCAGCGAGGTTGTGCGCTTTTTTCCGCAGACAGCATCTCTGTTTTCCGCGATCGGGTTGCCGGTCAATCTGCGAAATCTGAAATTCGAAAACATGCGAATCTCGAAGGAAACGCAGGAAGGCTTGTCCGCGCTTGTCATCGAGGGCAGCATTGTCAGTATTGCGGGTAAACCGACCGAAGTACCGCGCCTGAGGTTCGCTGCGCGCGACGCTGCGGGCCAAGAGGTTTACACGTGGAGTTCGATGCCAAGCCGCAGCACCATCGGCCCCGGCGAAAAGCTCGAATTCCGCAGCCGGCTTGTCTCGCCACCCGAAAGCGCGACGGACGTTGTCGTCCGATTCTTTGGCCCTCAGGACGCGATCCCAGGAGCCAAATAAGGCGATGGCGCGGATTCTCATTGCCGAAGATGACGACGCCGTACGTAAGTTCCTTGTGCGTGCGCTTGGCGGCGACGGACATGATCTGACTGAGGCTTCCGACGGTGCGAGCGCCCTCGAAGCGCTCAATCAGGCCAAAGGCAACTTCGATTTGCTTTTGTCAGACGTAAAGATGCCGATCATGGACGGCATCGCTCTCGCGCTCGAAACAGGTCGTAGCCACCCCGACATCGCGATCATGCTGATGACCGGTTACGCTGACCAGCATGAACGGGCGCATGGACTTGATGCGCTTGTGCACGATGTGCTTGCAAAACCATTTTCGGTTGATCAGATCACCGGGGCCGTACGTGAAGCGCTCGTCTGGCGGCACTGACGTCGGCTGATCCGTAGAAAATACGTCGTCAGAAGTCCTTGAGCAGGCGCTCGATGTAATCCAGCTCGAGTTGCGGGCGGAAGCCTTCACCAAAGCGCTTGCGTAGCTCTTCCAAGATACGGCGCGCACGCTGGGCATCGATTTCGCCCGGTACTTTCACCGTGACATCGTCACCATAATCGCGGCCACGCAGTGGGCGTCCAAGCGGATCGGTATCCTGTTGAGCCCTGGCCTGACCGCGACCAGGCCGGCCATTGGGACCCGGGCCCATGCCCTGCTGTTGCATCGACTGGGCGAGGCCTTGGGCACCCTTTCGCATGGAGTCCAAAGCGCGACCCTGGCTATCGACCGCATTATCGGCATCGCTCTCACCCAGCTGGCCTTCGGCCTGGCCCATGGCCTCGCCGGCATCGCCGAGCTGGCCCATTTCATTGCCCTCGCCCTGCTGACCGGGTTGGCCGAGCCCGTGCTGTTTGAGTTGGTCCAACAGCTTATTCAGTCGATCACGCAGACCTTGCTGGTCCTGACGCAGATCGCCCATCTGGTTCTGGCCCTGTTGCCCGCGCTGACGATCGCGCCGCATGTCCTGCCCCTGCCGGAACGTCTTGTCGCGCAACTGCTGTTGTTTGCGGATCACGTCACCCAGTTCGTCAAGCGCGGACATCATGTCATCATCGCCGTCATCACCGCCCGAGGCGCCGGGCCGCGCCATTTGCAGGTTCTCGAGCATTGACTGCAATTGGTCCAGCAACTGTCGCGCGGCATCCTTGTTGCCGGAACGCGCCATCTGTTCGAGACGGTCGAGCATGCTCTTCAGGTCTTGCTGGCTGAGCGTGCGCGTATTGCGGTCGAGCGGCCGCGCGAGCTGCTGCGGGTTTTTGCGCAGCTCCTCGGCGAGAGCCTGGAGAAATTTATCCATGGCCGCCCGCAATTGCTCCATGAGCTTCTTGATTTCGTCTTCGCTGGCCCCGCGCTCAAGGGCCTGACGCAAGGCCTCTTGCGCCTGACGCAATGCTTGCTCCGCCTGTGAAACATTGCCATCTTCAAGTTGCACAGCCATGTCCCAGAGCCGCGCGACCACCTCGCGCAGAGCGTCATCGTTCTTGGCGTTTTCGAGGTCGTGATAGATGGAGCGCAAACCGAGATAGACGCCGGGCTCCGGCGTGAAGCGTTCCGGCGCAATGCTCAATACGTCAAGCGCCGTCAGCACCAACGGCTTGGTCTCGGCATCAAGTGCCAGGTTACGCCGCTGCTCAATCAATGCACGCGCTAGAGGCTTGACGAATATCCGCTGCGGCAGCGTCAACTCGCGCGGCTGGCTGCGTCCCTCGTTGCCAGCCTCGTCGCGCGCCGTCAGTGTCATGACAACATCCGCGCCAGCCCAGGGATGCTCGGTCAAATCATGGGTGGTCTGCGCCGCGCCGGAGCGCGTACGCGCTTGCGGCAACGTGAGCGCATAGTCCGGCGCCGTGAACAACGGATGACGTGGCTTCTCGGAGGATTCTTCATCCTTGAGCGCAAAAGTGGCCTTCGCTTCGACGACGCCGTAGTCGTCTTCCATCTTGTAATCAAGTCGCAAAGCTCCGCGCGCTTGCCGTTCCGGATCTTTTGTGAGTTCGATCGTCGGCGCGCGATCGGGGATCGCCGTGAAACTCCAAACCAGATCGTTGCCAAGCACACCATGAACGGCGGCGGATCCGTCGCCCTTGATGATCAACCGGCGCTCCTCGGTACCGGCCGGCAGCGGCGCGCGGGCTTCCGCTGGCGCGTCTTCAAGGCCGCCGTGGCGCACGATATCGAAGCTCACCTTACCGGTCGCGCGGATCACCAACTGACTGCCCGCAGGCACAGCAACGGGGGCGGTGGCCTGCGCGGCATCACCTGGCCGCAGACCCTGAAGCATCACAGGTGGCCGGCCAGTGTAAACCGGCGGCGTGATCCACGCGTCGATGCGGAAGTTTGCCGGCGCGACGACGCCGTGCCAATCGAAGGCTGCGGCAATTCGCTTGAACCGTTCGCCGCCGGCCGCAAAGAAACTTGCCACCACCAGGATGAGCACGAGTGCCCGGAATGCCATCGGATCGCGCAGCGACAGCTGCGGCCGCGGCCAACCGGCCTTGAATTTTCGCGCCGAGAGCAACGCATGTTCGACATGTGCACGCCACAGAGCCTGCGCCACCGGATCCTGGCTATTCGCGGCAATATGATCGGCCACCGCGGTGGCCGGCCGATGCGTGTCGCCAGTGCTGCGGTCAAGCCGGCGCAATCCGTCATAGATGCTCGGCAGGCGCAGGATGACAAGCGGCAATGCCGCAGCAACTGCAGCGACCACGAATAGTGACAGGCCGATCGCGCGTGCCAGCGGTGGCAATGCCAACCAAAGACCCGCCCAGGAAAAGGCGAGGAACAATCCGGCGACGGTGGCGAGCGCGGCGAGAGCCGGCCATAGCCGTTCCCACAATATGCTGCCCCGAGCGCGCGTAAGAGCCCGCGCGAGCAGAAGTCTCGTCGGCTGCGCCCGATCGTCAGAGCCCGATCGTCAAAATCGTCCAAAAGCCGCTCCGTCGCTCAGGCTCAGGAGAATCTCATATCCGTCATGCTAACATGCAGCGGACGACCGGGCCACGCGCCCATTTATGCGCTCAAAGCCAATCCGGCATGCGATCGAGCGCAATCAATTGGTCAACTTCAAGGCGCGGGCGCACCAGCGCCCATTCTGGGCCATTGACCATGACTTCCGGAACCAAAGGCCGCGTATTGTAGGTGCCGGCCTGGACCGCGCCATAGGCGCCTGCCGACATTATGACAAGCAAGGCGCCGCTTGCCGGCTCCGCCAGATCGCGGTTAACGGCGAGGAAATCGCCACTCTCACAGACGGGTCCGACGACATCGGCGCGAATGCGCCGCGCCGAGGATGGCTGTTCCACGACCGGCCAAATCTCATGATGCGCGTCATAGAGCGTCGGCCGGATCAAATCGTTCATGGCGGCATCGACGACGACGAAATTCTTGGCCTCGCCGTGCTTCACGAACAGGACGCGCGTCACAAGAATACCGGCATTCCCGACAATCAGCCGGCCGGGCTCAAAGATCAGCCGGCAATCGAGGTCGCGCGTCGCCTGCTTCACGACTTTCGCGTAGGCCTCGGGGTGCGGCGGCGGTTCATTGTCGTCGCGGTAGGGAATTCCCAGACCACCACCGAGATCGACATGCGAAATGGAATGGCCGTCGGCACGCAGCATCCGTACAAAATCCGCAAGCAACGCAAATGCATCGCCGAACGGATCAAGCTCGGTGATTTGACTGCCGATATGCATATCGACGCCTGTAACCTTGAGGCCCTTGAGCTTGGCGGCACGGGCGTAGATCTCACGTGCCCGGCTGATCGGGATGCCGAACTTGTTCTCGGCCTTGCCGGTGGCAATCTTGTGATGTGTCTTGGCATCGATATCCGGGTTGACGCGCACGGAAACATTCGCGGCACGACCCTTCGCCGCCGCAATTGACGACAGCAGTTCAAGTTCGGGTTCGGATTCGACGTTGACGCACAGAATGCCTTCATCGACCGCGAGCGCAAGCTCAGCCGCAGTCTTGCCGATGCCTGAGAACATGATTTTGTCGGCCGGGATGCCCGCGAGACGCGCTCGCTTGAGCTCGCCGCCTGACACCACGTCGGCGCCTGATCCAAGCTTTGCAAGTGTGCGAACGACAGCCTGATTGGAATTCGCCTTCATCGCGTAGCAGACGAGCGCGCGCACGTCGGCAAACGCGCCCGCGAACACCTGATAGTGGCGGGTGAGCGTTGCTGCGGAATAACAATAGAACGGTGTTCCAACCGCGGCGGCGAGCGCGTCTAGATTCACCGCCTCGGCATGGAGGACGCCGTCGCGATAACCAAAGTGGTGCATCACAGGCTCAGTTGAGCAAGACGTCGAGAGGAATACGTTTATTTGGACCCGCCGGAGCGAGCGGCTTGCCGTCGGGACCGAGAATATATTTCTTCTCTCCGCCGGGGGCCGTTTGGTCTCCGGCAAGCGACGCTCCCGGCGGGGGATCGAGCGCGCCCTTTCGGCCGCACGCGGCCAGCCCGAGCGACGCGGCAAGCGCGCCGATCAGGGCAAGTCGTAGCAGCGGACGGTGGCAAATCGGGTTCACAATACGCGCTCCTGGCCTCGGATGTACCATAGCAAAACAAGCAAAGAAGGCGAAGTCAGGGTTTCTCTTTCTGAAGCTTGCGCAGCCATTTCTTTGCTTGCGCCCGCACATTTTTGGGCGCGGTGCCGCCGAAGCTCGTTCTGCTTTTTACCGAACGGTCGACAGATAGAACATTGAAGACGTCCTCACCGATTCGCGGCTCAATTTCGCGCATGGCCGCGAGCGGCAGCCGATGCAGGGGGACGCCCGTCTCCGCCGCTTTGGCGACAATACGGCCGGTACGATGATGAGCGTCCCTGAACGGAATTTTCAAATTCCGCACCATCCAGTCCGCAAGATCGGTCGCGGTTGCGTAGCCTTCGCCCGCCGCCTTCTTCATTCGCGAAGTTTCAGGCTCAAGATCGCCGATCATGCCGGTCATTGCCGCAATGGACAACGAAAGTGCCGAGAGGGAATCCATGGCGCCTTCTTTGTCTTCCTGCATGTCCTTGGCATAGGCGAGCGGCAAGCCCTTCATGACGATCAAAAGTGCGTTGAGCGCGCCAATGACGCGGCCGGTCTTGGCGCGAACCAGCTCGGCGGCGTCCGGATTGCGCTTTTGCGGCATAATCGAGGAACCGGTGGTGAACTTGTCCGAAAGCTTGACCAACCCGGTCAGCGGAGAAGTCCAGATGACGATTTCCTCGGCCAGCCGCGACAGATGAACGGCAGCGATCGAAGCAGCTGCCAGGGTCTCGATGACAAAGTCGCGGTCGGACACTGCGTCGAGCGAGTTCGCCATTGGCCGATCAAAGCCGAGCGACTTCGCCGTCATGTCGCGATCAAGCGGAAATGAGGTGCCGGCAAGCGCAGCGGCACCGAGCGGGAATTCGTTGAGGCGCTTGCGCGCGTCGGCGAAGCGGCCACGGTCGCGCGCGGCCATCTCGACATACGCGAGCAAATGATGCCCGAAAGTTACCGGCTGCGCGGTTTGCAAATGGGTGAGGCCTGGCATCACCGTGGCGGCGTGCGTCAGTGCCTTGTCGACGAGCGCAAGCTGGTAGCCCTTGAGTGCCGCGTCGATCGTGTCGATCGAATCGCGGACCCAAAGCCGGAAATCGGTCGCGACCTGGTCATTGCGCGAGCGCGCCGTGTGCAATCGGCCCGCCGCTTCGCCAATAAGCTCGGAGAGGCGGCCCTCCACGTTCATGTGGATGTCTTCCAGGGCACGCTTGAAGGAGAATTTGCCCGCTTCGATCTCTGACAGGATCGTGTCTAGACCGTGAGCTATCTTTTTCGCATCTTCGGCCGCAATAATGCCTTGCTTGGCCAGCATTTCGGCATGCGCCTTGGACGCGGTAATGTCCTGGCGATAGAGATGCCAGTCGAAGTCGATGGAGGCGTTAATCTCCTCCATGATGTCATCAGGGCCAGACGTAAACCGCCCACCCCACATCTTGTTGCTCATGGCATATCCACCAAAGCGCTCATGACCGGCCCCCAATCCAGCTTCGCTAAAAAACGCCTCGCCTTGGTTTTGGCGGGCGGAATCGCCGGAGTCGTCGTTGGGCTCGCGGGGGTATACGGGATTGCGACCCTCACGCGCAATCCGGGCGGCGACCCGGCCTGCCGTTCGGCGGTCGATTTGGGCACGAAATTGGCGCCATTTGCGCAGGGCGAGGTGGCTGCCGTTAACGTTGCCAAAAGTCCGCTACGATTGCCCAACCTGGCGTTCCAGGACGCCACCGGCAAGCCGCTCACGCTGGAGCGCTGGCGCGGCCGAACCGTTTTGCTCAACCTGTGGGCCACCTGGTGTGTGCCTTGCCGAAAGGAAATGCCGGCGCTCGATGCATTGGAGCAGCGCCTTGGCGGCCCAGGATTTGAGGTGGTGGCGGTCAATATCGACACGCGCGACCCGGACAAACCGAAGGCCTGGCTGAAAGAGGTCGGGATCCAGAAGCTCGCCTACTACGCCGACCCAACCGCAAGCACCTTTCAGGACCTGAAGGCCGTCGGTCGCGCATTCGGAATGCCTACGACGTTATTGGTAGACCCCCGCGGGTGCGAAATCGCTACCATCGCAGGGCCCGCGGAATGGGCGAGCGGCGACGCGATCAAGTTGATCAAAGCAGCGCTCGGCTCATAGCGCACGAGTCCGCCAACCAATCTCGGCTCAAGCGGTGATATTCAAATTCTGCCCGACACCGGCGGCGACGTTCGCCAGATTGGCGATGTTCTGTTGTGCGGCATCGAGCACCTGCACGATGGCGGATGCCGCATCGGCGTTCATGCGCAGCATTTTGGCCGCAATGGCCATCTGCACATTGCTCATCTGAGCGCCAGCCATCGCTGCGGCAACTGAGGTCGGATCCATCCCGCTACCGTTCTACAGGCTGTTTCTCAACGAAACATGAATAGAGCCCGGGGCGCTTGACATCGCCGTACACGCTCCTATACTTAACCAAATGGTTGACTATTACAAACCGAACCTCGACCGCACATTCGCCGCGCTCGCCGATCCGACGCGACGGGCGCTCCTCGCGCGGTTGAGCGAAACGGAAGACCTGTCGGTCAGCGAACTCGCCAGGCCGTTTTCAATGTCGCTGCCTGCGGTCATGAAGCACCTCGACGTGCTGTCGGATGCCGGGCTGGTCACGCGCGCCAAAAGCGGCCGTATCGTTGCGTGCCGCTTGCGCGCTGCGCCGATGCAGGAGGCGACCGACTGGCTCAATCGCTACCAACGATTCTGGACTGAAAAACTCGATCAACTCGCTGCGTTTCTGGAGGACGACAAATGGCCACCATCACCACCAAACCGAGTCTCACGATCAAGCGCCGATTCAAAGCCGCGCCGGCGAAAGTCTTCGCCGCGTGGACCGACCCGGAAAAAGTAAAGCGCTGGATGGGACCCGGCGAGGTCAAGGTTTTAGCCACCGAAGGTGACGCGCGGGTCGGCGGCGGGTTCCGCTGGCTGATGCAGGCGCCCAATGGGGAACACCATGACGTCAGCGGCATCTACCGAGAGGTGATTCCGAACGAGAAGCTGGTATTCACCTGGGCCTGGAAGTCGACTCCGGAGCGGGAGTCCCTCGTGACGCTGACGTTCAAACCCGACGGCGACGGCACCTTGTTCACAATGATTCACGAGCAATTCTTCGACGAGACCGCGCGCGACAACCACAACAAAGGCTGGACCAGCGCGATGGACAAGCTCGGCGAATATCTCGCGACCTGATTTTAGGAGTTTCCCATGCCACATCCATGGTCACACGGCAGTTTCTATTGGAACGAGCTGATGACTCGCGACGCCGAGAAGGCGAAGAAATTCTACGCCAGCACGATCGGTTGGACGTTCGAAGCGATGCCGATGCCGGACGGCACCTACTGGGTGGCAAAGAGTGGCGACGTCCCCGTCGGTGGGCTGTTTCCATTGAGCAGTCCGCAATTCGACGGCGTACCGGAAAGCTGGATGTCATATCTTGCCGTTGATGACGTCGATGCGCGGGTGAAGAAGGCACAAGCCGCCGGCGCAACATTGATGCGGCCGATCTTCGACGTGCCGGGAGTCGGCCGCATTGCCATCCTGAAGGAGCCGGGCGGCGCCGGGATCGGCTGGATGACGCCCGCGAAATCTTGATCACCAAAAAAAGCGGAGGACATTCCGATGCATAAAATCGTTTCGCAGAACGAATGGCTGGCTGCGCGCAAGGCGCTGCTCACCAAGGAAAAGGAATTCACCAAGGCGCGCGACCAAATCAGTGCCGCGCGTCGCGACCTGCCCTGGGTGAAAGTGGAAAAGCCCTATGTGTTCGACACCGCGAGCGGCAAGCAATCACTGGCCGACTTGTTCGATGGCCGCAGCCAGCTCATTGTCTACCACTTCATGTTGGGGCCGGGCTGGAAAGCCGGTTGCCCTAGCTGCTCCTTCCTGGCCGACCATTTCGACGGCGCCGCTATTCACCTCGCGCAACGCGACGTGACTTTGGTGGTGGTGTCACGCGCACCGCTCCCTGAAATTCAAGCCTATCAGAAGCGCATGGGCTGGAAATTTAAATGGGTGTCGTCATTCGCTAACGACTTCAATCACGACTTCCACGTTTCATTCACGAAGGACGAAGTGGCCAATGGCGCGGAATACAACTACGCCGTCGGAAAAATTCCCAGCGAAGAACTGCCCGGCCTCAGCGTATTCAGCCGGACGGACGAAGGCGTCTTTCACACCTATTCATCATACGCGCGCGGGCTCGATATTCTGGTCGGTGCCTACAACTTCCTCGACTTTGCGCCGAAAGGCCGTGACGAAGGTAGTCTGCCCCACACGATGGCGTGGGTACGCCGGCACGACGAATACGAAGGCGCGGCGAAATCCTGCTGTCACAATTAATGGGCAATGGCTGCCGCGATCACGACATTTACAGGGGAGATGACATGGCGGTATCGATCACGGCAGCTTACGCAGCTGTTCTAGGCCTCATCATTGTGGCGCTCGGCATCAACGTCACAAGACACCGGGTGAAGCTCAAGGTGCCGCTTGGCGACGGCGGCAATCCCGAAATGCTGCGCATGATCCGCCTGCACGGCAATGCGGTCGAGTACGTCCCCCTCGCACTGGTGTTGATGCTCGCCTATGAAATCAACGGCGGCCGGCATATCGCGCTTCACGTCGTTGGCATCGCGCTCATTGCCGCGCGGGTGATCCAGACGGCTGGGATGTGGTCGACCAACATGCCTGGTCTTGGCCGGCGCATGGGCCAGGCTCTGACCTGGGCTTCGGTAGCAGGGCTCGCGTTGCTGAATCTCTGGGTGATTGCCGTCTAGCGCGTCGGCACCGGCTTCTCACCGCGGTAATCGTAGAACCCCCGCTGCGTCTTGCGGCCAAGCCAGCCGGCCTCGACGTATTTCACCAGCAACGGGCACGGACGATATTTGGAATCGGCAAGCCCTTCGTGCAGCACCTGCATGACAGAAAGGCACGTGTCGAGGCCGATGAAGTCAGCGAGCTCGAGCGGCCCCATCGGGTGATGAGCACCAAGCCGCATCGCCGTATCAATCGCCTCCACGTTTCCCACGCCCTCGTAGAGTGTGTAGATCGCCTCATTGATCATCGGCAGCAAAATGCGATTGACGATGAAGGCCGGGAAATCCTCAGAGACCGCGATGGTCTTGTGCAGCTTGGTCACGAAAGTCTTGCTGGTTTCAAATGTCGCATCATCGGTCGCAATACCGCGGATCAATTCAACCAACTCCATGAGCGGCACCGGATTCATGAAGTGAATGCCGATGAAACGCTCGGGGCGATCGGTCGATGATGCCAGCCGCGTAATCGAAATCGAAGATGTATTGGTCGCGAGAATAGCGTCCGATTTGAGCGACGCGCACAGATCGGAGAAGATCTTCCGCTTGACCTCTTCTTTTTCTGTCGCAGTTTCGATCACCAGGTCGCAGGTCGATAGCGCATCGTATTTTTCAGCCGGCTTGATGCGTGCCAGCGCGGCTTTTCGGTCGTCTTCGCTGATTGCTTTTTTGCCGACCTGCTTGGCCATATTGCCATTGATGGTCGCCATTCCGGCCTTGATCCGGTCGGGCGAGAGGTCATTGAGAAAAACGGAATACCCTGCCAGCGCGCAGACATGGGCAATGCCGTTGCCCATCTGACCGGCGCCGACCACCCCGACACTTTGAATATTGACCGCCATGGTTCTTGTCCGATCGATGCGAAGTCCCGGCTGCTGGCTTCGAATTCGGTTAAGTTTCGTTCTTTCCGTGCACTTTTACGACGTACCGCCCCACGATGCCATCGGCGGAATAACAAAATTGAGACGTGGTCAACGCTTGACCTTGTCGAGTTCCGCCGCC
The DNA here is from genome assembly GCA_963819915.1 of uncultured Alphaproteobacteria bacterium. GTDB lineage: Bacteria > Pseudomonadota > Alphaproteobacteria > Rhizobiales > Xanthobacteraceae > Pseudolabrys. Next base: position 333,899 of record CAWFXX010000009.1, on the reverse strand, counting down.
AGCTCCGGCAGGGCCTGATAAAGATCGGCCACCAAGCCGTAATCGGCGACCTGAAAGATGGGCGCCTCCTCATCCTTGTTGATAGCAACAATCACCTTGGAGTCTTTCATCCCCGCCAGATGTTGAATTGCACCGGAAATTCCTACCGCAATGTAGAGTTCTGGCGCGACCACTTTACCGGTCTGTCCGACCTGCCAGTCGTTCGGCGCATAGCCGGCATCAACGGCGGCACGCGACGCGCCAACCGCCGCGCCCAGCTTGTCCGCGACTGGCTCAATAAATTTGGTGAAGTTGTCCCGGCTCTGCATCGCGCGACCACCGGAGATGATGATTTTGGCAGAGGTCAATTCGGGCCGGTCGGATTTCGACAGCTGTTCGCCGATGAATGTTGAGAGGCCCGGATCCGCTGCGGCGGCGGCATTTTCCACGCTTGCTGAGCCACCCTCGCCGGTCGCCTGAAAAGTCGACGTGCGCACCGTGATGACCTTCTTGGGGTCAGATGATTTCACGGTTTGAATCGCATTGCCGGCGTAGATCGGTCGCTCGAAAGTATCGGCTGACACCACTTTTGTGACGTCGGAAATCTGCATCACATCGAGGAGCGCGGCGACACGCGGCATTACGTTTTTCCCGGTCGTCGTCGCCGGCGAGACGATGGCATCGTAGCTGCCGGCAAGCGACACGATCAGCGCCGCCAGCGGCTCGGCAAGCTGGTGCTCATATGGGTCTGCATCCGCCAAAAGGACCTTCTTCACGCCGTCGAGCTTGGCGGCCGCGTCCGCCGCGGCTTTGCAACCTTTTCCGGCGACGAGCACATGGACATCCGCGCCGAGCGCCTTTGCAGCGGTGAGCGCCTTGCTGGTCGAATCCTTGACCGTCTTGTTGTCGTGTTCCGCGACGAGAAGCGTGGCCATCTAAAGTACCCCCGCCTCGTCTTTGAGCTTGCCGACCAGTTCCGCCACGGAGGCGACCTTCACGCCGGACTTGCGCCCCGGCGGCTCCGCCGTTTTCACGACTTGCAGGCGCGGTTTGACATCGACGCCATATGCATCCGGCGCCTTTTCCTCGATCGGCTTTTTCTTCGCCTTCATGATGTTCGGCAGCGATGCATAACGTGGTTCATTCAGCCTTAGATCGGTCGTGATGATCGCCGGCATCTTCAGTTTCACCGTTTGCAGCCCGCCGTCGACTTCGCGCGTGACACTGATGGAATCGCCTTCGATCGCGAGCTTGGACGCGAATGTCCCTTGCGCCCAATTCAGCAACGCCGCCAGCATCTGGCCGGTTTGATTGCAGTCATCGTCGATCGCCTGCTTCCCCATGATGACGAGACCGGGCTTCTCGGCGTCGACGATCGCCTTGAGGATCTTCGCGACCGCAAGCGGCTCGATGACACCGTCGGCTTTCACAAGGATGCCGCGATCAGCGCCCATGGCGAGTGCAGTTCGTATTGTTTCGGAGGCTTGCGCCGGCCCGATCGAAACCGCCACAATCTCGGTCGCCTTGCCCGCTTCTTTCAGACGAATAGCCTCTTCGACAGCAATCTCGTCGAAGGGATTCATCGACATTTTGATGTTGGCAAGCTCGACGCCGGACCCATCCGGCTTGACGCGAATCTTTACGTTGAAGTCGACCACCCGTTTTACGGGCACCAGAATTTTCATGATCCCCCATCCGGATGGGCGCTTAAACTGAGCGGGCGGAAGCTAAAGGCCGCGCCGTCAGCCTGTCAATGTTTATGCTGCGCCGCACAGAAACCTATCGGTTCTGACCTGGGGCCCAAAGCACGTCGCTGGCGCCTTTGTCGTTGGCATAGCGGCCAGCCACGAATAGATAATCCGATAACCGATTGACATATTTCAGCGAAGGCCCGGACACCTCCTCGCCCGGCTTGTCTTTTAGTTCGACCATGATCCGCTCGGCACGCCGGCAAACCGTGCGCGCAACATGCAGATAGGCCGACGCGGCGCGGCCGCCGGGCAAAATGAACGACTTCAGTGGTGCAAGGTCGGCATTGAGCCGATCAATTTCAGTTTCGAGCCACTGGACTTGAGCGTCGGTCACCGTCAGTCGTGCGCCACCTGGGCCTTTTTCAGCCAGGCAAAGATCCGCCTCAACATCGAACAGGTCATTCTGGATTCGGCCAAGCGCAGCGTCGAGCGCCGTGTCGCCAGTGGTGTGTAGACGAACCAGCCCGATCACGGCATTGACCTCGTCGACCGTGCCATAAGCCTCGACGCGCAGATCGTATTTCTTGCGCCGGGCCCCGGTGCCGAGCGAGGTCGTTCCGTCGTCCCCGGTACGGGTATAAATGCGGTTGAGTACGACCATCGATTGACCTCGCGCGCAGCCTTCCTCTCCACTGGAGATTCGGGGTAGGCTCTATCTTATCTGGTTTCTGTCTCAATGAATGGGGTGACACTCATGCGGATTCTAGCGATTGCCATTGCTGTTTCATTCCTTGCATTCCCGGTGGCCGGACCTGCGCAAGCCTGCGGAAACGGGCAACACGCCGCCAAGGCCGCGACCATCAACTATTCGGCTGCCACAAAGAAAAAGAAGCCGAAACAGCCAAAAGAGAAAGTGGAGTATATGCGCGCGGCGCCCATGAAGTGAGCCCACGCATTTCCCAGACCTAACGACCCATCACCCAGATCGTCGCCATAATGACAATGATGGCGACGAATTGCAGTAACACGCGCAACCGCATGAGTTTTTGCGAGCGGTTGGGCGAACCGCCGCGCATCATATTGACCAGTCCAAGCACCAATACGATTGCCACCGCGATGACCGCGGCGGGCACAAGATAATGGGACATGAAATCCGACATCGATTGCGCCTTCTAGCATTTGGACTTACGCGCGACCATTACTGTTCATTGCGCGCACGCACATCGAAATTGCGATTCTCTCAATAGTTGTGTTTAAATAAACATCACCTGAAAAGTGCGTAGCCGGGTGATGTATGGGAATTGGCATTTCGAGCGTGGCCGCTGCCCGCTCCGTGGAAATCCTTAGCGACCGCCCTGGTTCCCCACAACGCCCTGCAAAACTGAAACTTGAAACAAGGACGACCGCACTCAGCGCCAGTATTGAACGCGTGCTTGGCACCGCGAGCCTCAAAGCCGCAGAACAGCTAAAGCGCAAGTGGCCAGAATTTTCAGCGGCGACGTACAATCGTTTTGCAAACGTCATTCCATTCCTGCTTGGCGCAGTTTCTTTCGCAGCGATACTCACCGTTCCTGGCACGATCGCGCTTTCGACGATCGCCGTATTGCCGACAGCCTTCCGGCTCGCCGTTACCGCGCGATCGGGAGTTAAATCGAACGAAAACCTTTCACAGACGATTTTGCCCAATACGCCGGACGTAGAGTTGCCTGTCTATAGCGTCATTGCTCCACTCCGGGGCGAGGCAAAGATGGTCGATCAACTGCTGTCAGCGATCGAGGCCCTCGACTATCCTGCGGACAAACTTGACGTGATCATCGCCGTAGAGGCCGACTGTCATGACACGCGCGCGGCAATTACCGCTCGCAAGCATCGCATCCCCGTCACGGTGATTCCGGTGTCGCCGGGCGAGCCGCGTACAAAGCCGAAGGCGCTCAGCGTCGCGCTGCCGCTCGCACGCGGCGCCTATACGGTGATTTACGATGCCGAGGACCGTCCGGAACCAAACCAGCTTCGCATGGCCCTACGTGCATTTCACTCAGCCGGTGACGAGCTTGCCTGTGTCCAGGCGCGCTTGCACATGGACACCAATACGAGTTGGCACGCGCGTTATTTTGCCGCTGAATACGCGGGACATTTCGACTTTTTTCTTCCAAGACTTGCTGCATTTGGATTGCCTCTCCCGCTCGGCGGATCGTCCAACCATTTCCGAACGAAAACGCTGCGCGACGTCGGCGGCTGGGATCCATACAACGTCACTGAAGACGCCGATCTCGGCATGCGGCTGGCCCGGTTTGGCTACCGGTGTGGCGTAATCGATTCCACGACCTATGAAGAAGCGCCAGCAAATATTCGCCGCTGGTTGGCACAGCGCTCACGCTGGTTCAAAGGCTGGATGCAGACATGGCTCGTGCATATGCGGCATCCGTTACGACTATTTCAGGATCTCGGCTTCGGCGGATTTGTGACCTTTCAGGCAATCGTGGGTGGCAATGCGCTGGTGGCGCTGGCACATCCGGCATTTCTGATTGGAGCATTCTGTGAACTGGTCGCGCTGATTTTTAAAGATAGGCCAACGGCAGCCACCGCATTTTTGGTTTACTACTTTGGGACAGCCGCAATTGGTTATCTTGTGTCGGCGGTATTTGGTTGGCGCGGGTTACGATACCGCGACGTGCCGAAAAAGATTCAAATTCTGGCCTGGACACCGGTCCATTGGGTGCTGCTTTCGGCAGCCGCATATTGGGCAACGGTAGAGCTTATCTTGTCGCCCTTCCGTTGGAGAAAGACCGAGCACGGACTCGACAAGCCGATATGGCTGGAAAGCACGATTCGTCCGCTGCTCATGCTCGAACGCTATCTCACCGAACTGAAAAGAAACGGCGAACTGCCTCAGATCTGGAACGATCTCACAGATAACGCCGTAAATCAGCGGCAGCATCCTCGGGCCGCCGCTTGAGGCTGAACGGCGCAACAAAGTGACCCTGCTTGTCCATCAGATAAACAAGCGCCGTATGATCCATGCTGTAGTCGCCATCGGTCGCCGGCACCTTCTTGGCGTAAACGCGGTAGGCCTTTTCTGCCGCATCGATGGCAGCCCGATCTCCCGTCGCACCGCGCAAATGCGGATCGAAGCTTGACAGATAGTCCTTCATCGCCGCCGGCGTATCGCGTTCCGGATCGACTGTGATGAATAGTGCGCCGGTACGATCGGCATCCTTTCCGAGCGCGCGCATGACCTCGGACACTTCAAAAAGTGTTGCCGGGCATATGTCCGGACAATGCGTGTAACCGAAGAACACCAGGAACGGCCGGCCTTTGATGTCTGCATCCGTGACGGGTGCTCCATTCTGGTCAACCAGCTTGAATGGCCCACCGATCGCCGACGCGCCGGGATTGCCGCCACCCAGATTCCCCGTGGCGTAGAGAAAAACACCTGTGAAGACCACCAAGCCGGTCAGGAACGCAGAAATGATCAGGAGAATTTGCGACGTGCGCGCGGTCATAGTCCCTCAACTTGCGTCAGAAACAAGCCGCCCAACCGGCACGCAACATTTCGAAGAAAATCGCAGTGCCGTAGTAGGCCCACAGGCCGAGCGTGACCGCCAGCAAAAGCACGACGACAACAGCAGCCAGCGCAACCGGCCGTGACAGCATTGCCGGGAACATGATCGCCGCCATCGTCATCCTCCGGAACTCGCGTTTGTCAGGTCAGATAAGCCTGATGGTGAGCCGTGGCAACGTGATATTCTTCAACGAGGCCGTGACATTTACCACCCCAGGCCAATAAATATTGGCATTTCGGTGGTATCCGAGCATGACGTTGACTTGATAGTTCAAAGCCGCGATGAATATGAACAGATGGGTTTTTTCAATATGGAGACTGTAATGCGCAGCGCTTTGGCGATAGCTCTGGCAATCTCGGTATCTGCGGCCACCGGCGCCTGGGCGCAGAACGCGCCGGCTCCAGCGGCCGCGCCGATGGCAGCCCCCTCGGCCCCTTCGGCCCCGCCTGCCTCGGCTGCCCCAACAACCAAGTGTGACAATCCGAACGCGCTTGGCGTTTCTCGCGTGGTCGAAATTGATACCACGGGTGGTCCCGGCTTCGGCTTTGAACACTTCAAGGCCTATGATTTCCTGAAGGACCACGAGATCGTGCTCACCTTCGACGACGGCCCATGGCCCGGCAATACTCCGGCAGTCCTCAAGGCGCTGGCCGATCAGTGCACCAAGGCTGTGTTCTTTCCGATCGGAAAACACGCGGGATGGCACCCGGAAATCATGAAGCAGGTCGCAGCGGCCGGGCACACCGTCGGCTCGCACACCTGGTCGCACAAGGATCTGTCGAAGCTCAATGAACAGGACGGCAAGGACGAAATCGAAAAGGGCATTGCCGCGGTCAGCATTGCGCTCGGCAATAAGCCGGTTGGTCCGTTCTTCCGTTTCCCGGCGCTACGGCACCCGCCCGAATTGGTCAAATATCTCGGCGAGCGCAATGTCGCCATTTTCTCGACCGACATGGACTCCTTCGACTTCAAGATGCGCAAGCCGGAGCAAGTGATTGCCTCGGTGATGACGAAGCTCCAAAAACACGGCAAGGGCATCATCCTGATGCACGACTTCCAGCAGGCGACCGCCCACGCCGCGCCTGAACTCCTTAAGAAGCTAAAGGAAGGCGGCTATAAGGTCGTGCAAGTCGTCGGCAAGACTCCGGTGGAGCCAAAGAAGGAATACACCGACGCCGTGCTCAAGGAGATGGGCGGCGGACTCGACGAAGCGCGGCCAATGTCGAGCGTCATCAAGACGATCGGCGGCAACTGATAATTGACGTCTGATTTCAGGCCGGCCGCGCAATATTGCGCGGCCGGCTTTTTTATGCCGCCACGCGCTGCCCGCGTTGTGCTAAACTTCAACAAGGGAAAAACGCCGTAATAGGGGGTCGCAAATGAGCGTATTGCTTATTGCCTTTGGCGCGCTGGCGGCAATATGGATACTGGTGTTGGTGGGATCGCCCTTTTTCGGGCCAAGATAAAATTCAAAGCGGAGTCCGACCGCCGGCCTACGGTACCGCCCGCCCAGAGAACGCGGTGAAGATCGCCGTCGCCGTCGTCGCGTGATCATAGGCAATACGGGTTGCCACGACGAAGAGCGTTGTCGCCAGCACGAGCCTGAGAGCACGCTCGGGGATTCTTATCGCGAAATAGCTGCCGACAAAGATGCCGGGCAGCGAGCCGGCCAGCAAAGAGCCCATAATGTGCCAGTCAACCGAACCCATCATCCAGTGTCCGATACCGGCAATGAGCGTGAGTGGAACGGCATGTGCAATGTCAGACCCGACAATTCGCGCCATCGGCAACTGCGGATAAAGCATAATTAAAGCGATGACACCGATCGCGCCGGCGCCAACCGACGAGATGGAAACGAGCACGCCGAGCAACGTTCCGACCAGGATCGTATTGGTCGCCGTGCGCTGCGGATCGAGTTCAACGGCGCGGGCGCGATAGGCTCCTACGATTGTGCTGCCAAAGACCAGAACAAAAGCGGTAACGAATAGCGCAACACTCAGGACAAGCGTGATCAAGCTGCGCGCGGCATCACCACTGAGATTGAAGTGGGATAGCGCGCTGAGTGTAACGACCGTGGCTGGGATGCTCCCCGCTGCCAGCCGGCCGACCACGCGCCAATCGATGCTGCGCGCAAAGCCGTGGACCAGGCTGCCGCCGGTCTTGGTCACCGCAGCATAAAGCAAGTCGGTGCCAACGGCCGTCGCCGGGTGGATGCCAAACAGCATGATCAGGATCGGCGTCATCAAGGCGCCACCGCCGACCCCAGTCATGCCAACCAGCAGACCGACGACAAAACCCGATAGCGAAAAAAGTGGGTCAATCATGTAAACCGCCCATCGTGACCTACGAGCAGCGCTTGATCTAAGCACGCCTTTGGCCAACCGTCATCGGACGAGAAGACGGAACGCCATATTCCCGGAACTGTTCCGCGCAATTTTCCAAAAATGCACCCCTTAAATTCGCAACCAAAAATACACATGTTTCATTCGCTAGTAGCCCAAACTGAGGAAAATACAGCTTTTAGCGAAATGGATGTTCCGTGCCGGATATCGTTACCCTCACGATCAATCCTGCCATCGATATTTTCGTCAATGTCGGGCGCGTGGAGCCAATCCGGAAAATGCGTTGCTCAGCGCCAAAGCGCGATCCGGGCGGCGGCGGTATCAACGTAGCGCGCGTTGCGCATCGGCTTGGCAGCTCCGTCGCCGCGATTTATCCGACCGGCGGCGCGATCGGAAAATTGCTGCATCGGTTGGTCGAGCGGGAAGGCATCGACAGTTTGGTGACGCCATCACACGTCGAAACGCGAGAAAATTTTACCGCCTATGAAGAAACGACCGGCGAACAGTATCGGTTCGTGCTGCCTGGTTCGGCGCTGCACCGCGCGGAATGGGAGGCGGTACTCGACAAACTGCTCACCCTGCCGGATAAGCCGAGATTCGTGGTCGCCAGTGGAAGCGTTCCTCCTGGTGTCCCTGTTGATTTTTTTGCACGCGTAGCCCGCATCTCGAAACAACTAGGCGCTCAAAGCCTGATTGATACGTCGGGTCCGGCGCTTAAGGCAGCACTGGAAGAAGGCGTTACGCTGATCAAACCGAATCTGGTCGAGTTGTCCGATCTTGTCGGCGCTACGCTCGCCAGCGACGAAGCCTGCATTAAAGCGTGCCGCGATCTTATCAGCGCCGCGCGGGTGGAAACTGTCGCGTTGACGCTAGGCGAGCAAGGTGCGCTTCTGGTTACAGCAGACCACGCTTACCGCACGCAACCCCTTGCGATAGAGCCTGTCAGCACCGTTGGCGCCGGCGATAGTTTTCTTGGTGGCCTGGTTGCCGCGCGCGCCGCCGGTCAAACGCTTCAGGAAGCATTTTGTGTCGCGGTGGCTGCGGGCTCAGCTGCTGTCCTTTCGCCAGGCACCGAGCTCTGCCGCGAAGAAGACGTGAAGCGGCTGCTGGCGGAGGTGAAGGTCAAAGAGATCGCGTTCGCGCCAGCATGAGGCTGCGCGCGCCCGTGTTATCGGCGATGCGACTGCGCCTTGACCTTGACGGGACCGTGCATTTCCTGCTGCACGATCTCCATCATGCCCATCCAGACGATAAGCGGAAAATACAATAGCAACGGCATCGTGTATGCCTCGCCTTTCGGTTCGAAGAAGAAACGCAAACGCGCCGCCACAGTTCCGGCAATCACAGAGGCGTGTTGATCGTGGACTTGGTACGCGGAATATCAGCCGTTATCGCGCAATTGAACGTTGATCGGTCAAGGCAGCCCGCGCAATCGATTGACGCGTGAGGCCGCGTCTCGCGAGATCGGCGCCGGAAAGCTGCGACAACGCGTGGTATCGCGTGGCGATTTCCCGGCCCTCGCGGCAGCCCTCGGCAAGCGCGCTGCAATGTGCGGCAAGAGCGGCCATCAGTGCGGCCGCGCGATCGAATAAGCCGGACGTTTCCGCGCGATAGATGCTACCGGTCATTTTGCGTCGCCGGATTTGGCCGAAAAGATTCGCTTCGTTCAACACCACCGGATCCGCCGCCATGACTTCCTCCTTCCGGTTCAGTCCACCTTGATGCCGGCGAACTTGATGACCTTCGCCCATTTGTCGGTTTCCGATGCGATCAACGCACCAAATTCGTGCGGCGACATCGGCATCGGAGCGCCTCCCAAGCCAACGAGTTGGTCTTTGAATTTTGCATCGGCAAGGCCAGCATTAATTTCGTGATTGAGTTTGTCGATGATCTCGCTCGGTACATTCCTGGGCGCGCCGATTCCAAACCACGCCGTCGCCTCATAGCCTGGCACGAACTCACTGAGGGCGGGGACGTCCGGAAGTGCGTCCGAGCGTTTCACCGAGGTAACCGCAAGTGCGCGCAGTTTGCCGGCCTTGATGTGGGGAAGCGTCGAGAACGTCGGCTCAAACATCACTTGAACCTGGCCGCCAAGCAAATCAACGAGCGCAGGGCCGCCGCCGCGGTAGCCCACCGTCACGAGACTGAGGCCCGTCATATATTTGAACAGCTCGCCGGCAACATGAGGCACGGTTCCGTTGCCCGCCGTGGCCATGTTGATCTTGCCGGGATTGGCTTTCGCATACGCGATGAACTCGCCAACTGTCTTCGCCGGCAGCGACGGATGGACGACCATGACTTCGGGGACGCGCGCGATTCCTGCGACCGGGGCAATGTCGCGGATGAAGTTGAAAGGGAGATTGTGGTAGAGCGTCGCGTTGATCGCGGCAGGCGCCGGCACAAGGAGCAGCGTGTAGCCATCCGCCGGCGCATGAACGACTGATTCGGTTGCGATATTGCTGCCGGCGCCCGGCCGATTTTCGACGATGAACTGTTGCTTGAGGTTCTCTGACAACCATTGCGCCAGGAGGCGAGCCGAGATGTCATTCGGACCGCCGGTGGCGAAACCGACGATGATGTGAACGGGACGCGACGGAAACGTTTGCGCCCCCAGCGCCGGACCGAGCGGCGAGAACAGCGCCGCCGCGCCGAGTTGGAGAAGTTTGCGCCGCGAGGGCTCTATCGGGTGCCTGACGCTCAACCCGACCGGGATGTCATTCCTGAAATGCAGTGACATGGCTGAAGTCCTCGTTCATTCAAGAAACTGGACTGGCTTACGGGCTGTCGCGAAAGTGAGATAGCGCTCAAGGCGTATGCCGCTCGGGCCGCGCTTGACTTCGAGCAGCCGTCCGAGCATTTCCACGAAGCGAGCACGGTCAGCATTCGAGATGCCGGTCAGGAAATTGCCGAAGGTGCTGCTGGTCGCCCAACCGAGCACGGCTTCCATATCCGGGAAGATATCGACAAAGGTCCGCTGCTCACTGAGGGCTTCGATAAACCCCGCGGCACATATTTGCTTTGTCAGTTCGGCTTCCGATATGCCAAGCGACGGATACCCGCGCTCCGGCGCCAATTCGACTTGCGCTGAAATCATTGCGTGCCGGACCAGAAGCCGCACCTCGTGCGGACGGTCGGGACCATGGCAGTTGACGCCGAAGCGGCCGCCAGGCCGCAGCACGCGATATATTTCGCCCAGCGCGCGCGGTTTGTCTTCGACCCAATGAAACACGCTGTTCAGATAGACAGCGTCGAAGCTGCCGTCGCGAAATGCAGAAAGATCTTCGGCGCGGCCAACCTTCGCTTCTAGCTGCCTGGACGCTCTGGCTTTCGCCATATCGACGCGCAGCGGCAGCGGATCGATGGCAACCACACGACCATCTTCGCCTACAATCTCGGCAACATAGGCGGCTAAGCGCCCTGTACCGGCGCCGATATCGAGGACGCTTTCTCCCCGCGCAATGTCCAATAGCGCCACCAGCTGTTTGCCATGCTCGAATTGCAACGTACCGAAGCGGTCGTAAGCCGCCGCAAGCTCCGGCGAATCGAGGCTAGCGCTAATGGGCGGGCGGATTTGGCCGCGTCGTGCGGCTGAATCTGAATGTGTCGTCACGGCAACCTGCGGCTTGTTCGTGCCCAATGCGAGCATCGCCAGGTTGTGCGCATTGACGTATAATCGCAATCCTAATCTGGTGATGGTTCCATAAACATTGGGTTATGGCTCATGAAGACCGGCCGCCGCATCGTGGATTGGGAAAATTGGGTCGGGCGGCATCTGCGGATGCGCGATCTCCACGTTTTCGCAACCGTCGCCAAGGAAGGCAGCATGGCGCGGGCCGCACTGCGGTTGGGTATCACGCAGCCCGCCATCTCCAAGGTCGTTGCCGATCTCGAATACACGCTCAAAGTCCGCCTGTTCGACCGCAGCCGGCGAGGTGTCGAACCCACCATTTACGGCCGCGCCTTGCTCAGACGCGGCAACGCGGCGTTCGATGAGCTCAAGCAAGGGGTGATGGACATCGACTTTCTTTCCGACCCGGCAAGCGGCGAGCTGCGCATCGGCTGTTCGGAAGCCATCGCGGTCGCCAATCTGCCGCCCATCCTTCTCGATTTTTCCCGGCGTTACCCGCGCGTGTCGCTTACGGTGATCGAGGTGCCACCGCCGGTGCGGAACTTGACAGCACTTTACGAGCGCACCTGCGACATCATTCTGGTGCGATTGGAAACGACAGCATCCGATCATCCGTTGGGCGATGAAGCCCACGTCGAAGAGCTGTTTGAAGACCGGCTCGTCGTGGCGGTGAACAAGACCAGCCGGTGGGCGCGTCGTCGCAAGCTTGATCTCGCCGATCTGGCCGACACGCCCTGGATATTGACGATGAACAACACCTTCAATCGTGCCTGCGTCATGGATGCGTTCCAGTCGCGCGGGCTCGCCATGCCGCCGGTCATCCTGACGTCTCAATTGGTGCCGCTGCGGGCTTATTTCCTTGCCCACGGCGACTATATCGCGACGTTTGCTTCGTCAATATTGCGCTTCAATGCCGAGCTCTTTGACTTGAAAGAATTGCCCATCCGCTTGACCGACAGACGTTCAATCATCGCCATGGTCACGTTGAGGGACCGCACGTTGAACCCGATCGCTGAGCGCTTCATCGAGCACGCCCGCGAATTTACGAAAGCCATGCGGGCGTCCGGCGGTCGCGGCTGAGCCACGGTGAATGAGCCTGATAGGGCTCGGTCACATTCATCGCCTGACTAAAAGCTCGAAGGGCGACGCTTCGCGACGAAAGGCATGTCCGCTAAGCGCCAGTAGCCGAGTCCCGGCTCCCCCTATTTATTAAAAACTGGGGCTCTCGGAACAGCACTTTTTAGCGAGAGCAACGGTACAAGCCTCTCATGGGACAGACCTCGTTGCACTTCGCCGCCATCTGGTTTTCCACTTGGGGAACGCTGATGACCTACAACAGGATTTCACATGAGCCTCCACACGCACTGGGCGCGCTTCAGCGGCCCGGCTGTCCTGAGTGCGGAGAGTTGATGTGGCTAGCGCTCATCGAGCCGGACAAGCCGGACCATGACAAGCGGATATTTGAATGTCCAAGGTGTCAGCACGAAACTACAGAGATTGTAAAATACAGATAACCTCAGAGTTGGATGAATTTTCGTCACTCCGCTCTCACCCATCGGGACTCTGAATCCGCTTGGGTCCTTAGCGGACATTGCTGCGCGCTCGCGCCATATCCGCTTTAGCCCCAAAAGCGGACATTTGCAGTGCACTAGCCGATGTCCGCTAAGTGCCAATAGCGGACATCACTACTCCTTCCGCACCAGCCGTTTTGCCGCGCGCGCCGCGGTTTGCGCATAGCTGCGATCGCCGTGGATCAGCATCAAAGCCATGGCGCCTTCGGTTAGCAGCATAATCTCGCGCGCACGCTCGCGCTGCGAGGAGACGCCGCCGGTGGCAAGTCCGTCGGCCAGCCATTGCTCAACTGCGGTCTTATGGTTGCGCGCGATGGCGCGAGCTGGATGTCCGCGCAAATCAGCAAGTTCCACCACAACGCGCGTAAAGCCACCGCCCGACCATTTCGGCTTTGCCGCCCATTCCGAGAGGTCCGCGAAAAACGAGTCGATGAATGCACCAGGCTCACCAGCGCGTGGAAAGGCACGCAACCGCTCGATTGCCAGCTTGCTGGAATGCGCGAGGGTCATCGCCATCAGATCATCCTTGCTGGGGAAGTGCTGATAGAGTGCGCGCTTTGTGATGCCGGCTCTCGCTGCGATTTCGTCCATCGACACCCGCAGAAAACCCTGACGCCAAAACAAGCCGAACGCGGCATCGAGGATGCGTAGCCGGGTCTGCTGTTTCGACCGTTTCACAGCATTGCTCGGGGCTTGAACATGAATGCCAAAGTATACTGATGAGTGTATTTACATGGCAACGGAACTGACGCTCTGATCGCCACGCCATGCCCGAACGACTAACGTTCAAATCCACCCGGATCAGGAGCGTGTCGGTGCCGCTACGCCGACCTGTCGTGTCGAAGGTCGGACTATTCACAGAATGGCCCTTGATACTGATCGATCTTTACACCAACGAAGGCGTAGTCGGTCACAGCTATCTTGAGCCCTATCTCAAACAATCATCCCGCTACATTATTCCCGCGATTGAAGACCTGGTGGCAGCGCAGGCCGGCAAACAACTGGCGCCCCTCGACAGTTTTCAGGCTAGCCGGCGCTCGCTCAATCTCGTGGGCTACGAAGGCATCACGATGATCGCGGTTGCCGGTATTGATATGGCGATCTGGGATGCCTTGGCAAAGGCGGCGGGCATTCCGCTTGCGGTCATGCTGGGCGGGTCGCTCGGCGGCGTACCGGCCTACAACAGCAATGGGCTCTGGTTGACCGATGTTTCGACATTGGCCAAGGAAGCAAAAGAATTGGTGACCGAAGGCCAGTTCAAAGGGCTCAAGCTTCGCCTCGGGCGGGACCGCCTGGCCGACGATCTTGCCGCCCTCCGCGCTGTTCGCGAGGGTGCAGGCGAAGAAATCAAGCTGATGGTGGATTTCAACCAGGGTCTGTCGCTCGGCGATGCGCTGGCGCGCTGCCACGCGCTCGACGACGCGGGGCTTTATTGGTTCGAGGAGCCAATCGTCTACAACAACTTGTCGGGCTACGCGCAGCTCGCGCGCGAACTAAAAACGCCCGTGCAGATTGGCGAAAATTTCTACGGACCGCGCGCTATCCATGATGCGCTTGCCGTCGGAGCTTGTGACTATGTGATGCCGGACCTGATGCGGATCGGTGGCGTCAGCGGATGGCTGCGAGCGGCACCGGTCGCTGCGGCTGCAGGGATCCAGGTTTCCACCCATCTATATCCGGAAGTTGCGGCGCATCTGATGCGGGTCACCGAAACCGCGCACTGGCTGGAGTGGCAGGATTGGGCCGATCCGATATTGAAGGAGCCATTTGCTGTTAAGAACAGCTGCCTCGAAATTCCCGACCTTCCGGGCATCGGAATCGAATGGGATGAAGCTGCGGTCGAGCGATACCGTCACTAAAGACTCTCGCACGAACACCTAATTTAGCTCTCTCGCGCGTGGATGTCCGCTTTGGGTCAAAAGCAGACATGTGCAGCGCACAAGCCAATGTCCGCTTAGTGCCAATAGCGGACATGCGTGAATACAATCATCAAAAAGAAAGACCGCCTTGCGGCGGTCTCTCCGAAATCCAATCAGGAGTTTTGTTCAGGCCGCAAGTGCAGCAGCCTTCCGCTTCCTGCGCCAGCCGAGCAGACCTAAAGCCCCGAGGCCGGTTGCGAAAAGTGGGAGAGCGGCGGGCAGTGGGGTGGCAACCAAAAAAGATCCAAAGCTCGGGTCATGTGATCCCTCGGGGACGGCCACGATGTAGCCCCCGGCCACGTAAAAGTAAGGCGCGCTAGCATAGAAGAAAATGGGCGGGGTACGAGCATCCCACTGCACAATTCCTAATCCGCGGTCTGAATAGCCGGGGTATGGAACGTCGGACGTCAGACCCGATGTGTATCTGATATCGACGGCGTCGTATGTTACGCCAAGCATAGAAATTAAACTATCGTACAACGCGAACTGACCGTCGCCGGAACATTGATTACATGGGACCGTTAATATCCCCGCATTCGAAAAGAGAGTGTTCACCTCATTGCCTGAAGCGTAGCGATATCCCGCGAAGTCGCCGCCAACACCAAACTGCGACGATACATCGGTATATGATTGATTGGCGGATAAATTGACATCGAGCCAATGAAGCCCAGTGTTGGGGTCGTACGTAATATTTCCCTGATCGACTAGAGGTACTGCTTGGCTCGGCATAGCACCGAACAGCATCAGCGATGTAACAAGACCAATAAATTTGGATTTCATAACCTACCCCTCCGCAAAGAACGGGCATTAATCGATTGCGCCACATGCTAAGGAGATCACCTCAATCGCTATGCATCGTGATGTATATCAATAGGGCGCGGCCAAATTGTCGCACCCAGAAACATTTACCTGAGCGAGACACGGGGGCCATGTCCGCTTTGGGTCAAAAGCAGACATGTGCTGCGCGCTCGCGCCATATCCGCTTTACCCCCGAAAGCCGACATTTGCAGTGCACTAGCCGATGTCCGCTAAGTGCCAGAAGCGGACATCAATCAAACTTATACTGCCGGGTCTAGAGATGCGGTCAACTCATTCACCACTTGCAGGGCCAACCCGAGTTCGCCCCCGACGAGAGTTGCATTCATTTTGCAGATAAAGCCAGTGGGCTCAAAAATAGTTTCGGCACTGCCGTTAAATTCACCTAGACCTGCGGACAACAATTGCAGCCCAAAACCTCGATGTGTCTGCGGAACGACGGCGGGGCCCCCGGTTTCGCGCCATTCAAGTTTCCAAAGTTCGTCCGATAACGACCATTGGACCGACAGCGACCCGGTTGGGCTCGACAATGCGCCATACTTCGCAGCGTTCGTCGCCAGCTCATGAATTAACAAGGCCAATGTCATCGCAAACCGTGGGGGAAGAAAAATTTCCGGCCCATCCATCCGAACACGCGCGACCCCATAAGCCCTGAGCTCAGTTGAGAGGACATCATGGATGCTGGCTCCGCGTCCTTGCGTAGCCATAATCAGGTCGTCGGTCGCCGACAATGCTACAAGTCGGTCGTTAATATTGGCTTTGAGTTGAGGCTGACCGCGAAGCTGGTAGCTGACGATGGACTGGATTGTGGCGATTTTGTTTTTAAGACGATGCGCAAGTTCTAGAACCGCCAGCTTGCGCAAACTTTCTTCTCTTTCTAGCCGTCCGGCGAGCCCGCGATAACTGTTTGCGCCCCAAATAATCAAAGATGCCGAAAAGACATAGCCGCCCAGTCTAGTCGCCGATCCGGCGGCCAGCGGAAACAGATGAAAATGCGGAGGCAGAAACGCCCACCACCCGATCATGCCTCCAAGAAAAAGGGCAAAACACCCGACCTCAAGGCCGCCGATGTAGGTCGCAAAAAGCACTGCGGGATAGTAAGCAGAAAATACAAAGATGTTCTCACCGACTACAAAGCCGACCGCTTCGCGAAAGACCGTCGCCACCGCAATAAGACCAAGGGAGGCGAGGTACGCGTTCACGCAACCGCGCTGGAGCCGAAGCCGGCTGACGGGAGGGCTTCGTATCATGGATACACCACCCACTAACGGCACCGATGGACCAAAATAATTGCATGTAACTCGCAAATTGCCAACGGGGGCATTTAAAAAGCAATGGGACCTCGCAAGTCCGCTTTGGGTCAAAAAGCAGACATGTGCAGCGTACAAGCCGATGGTCGCTAATTGCCAATAGCGGACGTTGCCAGCACTCTCGGCGCATGTTGTTCGAAGCGCCGCAGGCTCAATATTTAATCTCTGAAACAGAAAAAGCCTCGTGTATAAACGAGGCTTCTCTGGACACTGCTAACGATACCGCTAATCGCGGCAACGCTTAATCCGCCTTGTCATGCCGTCTTCGTGAATAACTGTCAGACGACAATCGCGGTCCCGCCGAATAACGACATCATCACGCTCGCGTGCGTAGTGATGCCGCCAATCGCGATCATGGTCTCGTACTCCGACGCCTACGCCAACCGGTCCAACACCGACGTACGCGTCCTCAGCATGCGCAGGAAGCACGATTGCAATTCCAACGGCCGCAAGTAGTCCAATCGTTATAGCTCTCATCGGAGCCTCCTCGGGTTAGCTTCTTTCGAAAAAAACTAGCGGAAATCCAACTGACGATCACGTCGATTGTTCCGAACGCAAATCCAAAGACCAAGAGCCGGCGTGCCTTGGTGGTGCAACCCCACAACACTTTTAGGCGCAAGGAACTCTGTCCATCGAACGGCGTTATCTCCATAGGAAAAATCTGGGAGGCGAACATGCCAATTATTTTGTGGTTCCTTGGTGTGCCATTGGGACTGATTGTTGTGCTGTACTTGTTGCACGTAGTTTAGAGGCGCCAGCTTACAGCTTTGCGTTTCTCAAAATGTTTTGACTTTGATGGAGAAATAAAAATGAAGTTATTGGCATCCACATTAGCAGCAGTTTTCGCGGTGTCTTTCACCATGTCCGCTGATGCTGCCACCCACAAACAACAAAAGGCGTCTGGGGACGTTCAAGCTTCCTGCGACGCCCAAGCCGCCAAGAAGTACTCGGCCATCCACTTCATAAAGCGGCGTAACTTCGCCAACAACTGCGTAGCGAAGCATGCGAAGGCGAGCGCTCCTAAGTCCAAGTCAACGACTACCGGCCAGGCGCCTAAACAAACTCAGTAATTTGAAAGCCCCGCTTCGGCGGGGCTTTTCTCTTGTCTGACGTCCGCTTTGGCCCAAAAGGGTGCCTCAATCATCAGGAGAGGAACACCGATGGCTACAATGATGAAGACTACAGCACGGGTCTTGCACAAACGAACAAACAAAATGCTTGCCAGTGCTACGAAACGCTACAAGAAATTTATGAGGCAAGCGGTCAAGGCGTCGAGCGAACATAAACGCGAACAGTATTTGGTCGCGGCTCTTAGTGCTCTTGTTGTTACAGGTGTCATCGCCAGCAAGTTAAAGGCGAATTTAGAGAGCAAGAAAGCCGCCGTCCCAAGCCGCGCCAGGAAAAAACGTAAGACTAAGCCAATTTAATCGGCTTTCCACGCCGGATCATCCCTGAATGTCCGTTTTGGGTCAAAAGCAGACATGTGCAGCGCACAAGCCGATGTCCGCCAAGTGCCAAAAGCGGACATCAGGTTATGGTACTCCGTCAATTATGCTTAGATAAATTGGGAGGGAAGCAATCCCGCTGTTCGCATCGGTTTAGGCCAGCTGAGCAATTTCGCCGGTTGGAGACCCCGGTCCGATAAGCGAGTCTTAGCAGAGTACACAACTCAAGAGCCGTAAATGGCTTCTGCAATATTGGTAGCTTCTCGTGGCGAGGTTCAACGAGATAGTCGTAACCCGTAACGAACGCGAACGGGATATCGAGTTCGATCAGGCGGTCCGCAATCTCCAGATTATATCGCCCGCCGATATTTATGTCGCAAAGTACCGCATCAAAATTTCGCTTTGCAAGTTCCTGATGCGCCAAGACAACCGTATATGCAACGCCAGAGACGCGGTAACCAATCTCGCGGGTCATTTCCTCGATAAACAGCGCAATCAGTAATTCATCCTCGATGATGAGCACACGCGGTGGTTCGGGCGCGGTTGGCGGGGAACGAAGTTTGGCCATGCGATGCACCGTTCGATTTGGTCGATGTGGCAACAATCGCGGCACGAGACGGTTCCCACGTGCAGGTGACCGCCGCGAAATATGATTACCCCCCATAGTCGGAGAGGCTGCTCTTTAATCAGTACGCATTACGACCCATCGCCATAGTACCGGCCGATGTCAGCGGGTAGGCTATCGTGGGCAATTCTGTAACAGAATGCTATTTCCCAATGCGCTTGGGCTCGTTAATCCGAGGCTGTCTGCAGTTCTTTTGAAACAGTTGCAGCATTATCACCAACCTTTGAAATCGCAGCTTCAATTTGACTTTTGGATTTTCCGAAATGTTTGCACCACAGACGCGTCAAGTCGTTCGTAGAAAGATCGACACGATTACGCGGCAATTTTGGAGCAGAGGTATTCAACATAAGGCTTCCTCACACGGGCGAAATGGAACAAGACCAGCGCGCGCACGCGCCAGTCTTGTTTTTGGAATGTTTATTCCCAATAGGGTCGAGCTTTATAGTAGTCATAAACCCTTTGGTCATTCTTGCGGTCCCAGGTCCAACCGCTGCTTTCGCTGTATTTCGGCGCGTTATTGAGCTGATCCTTGGTCAGGTTGACGCGGTAACCGCCCAGATTGGTGTCGTAATTTAGGGTCGACCACGGCACCGGGTAATAGTCTTCGCCCATGCCCATAAAGCCGCCGAAGCTTAGGACTGCATATGCGACCTTGCCGCTGATTTTATCGATCATCACTCGCTCAATCGAACCGATTTTTTGTTGGTCGACGCCATACACGGCTGTGCCATCAACCTTATCGCTACCAATCAACGACGTTGTTTCTCGTGTCTCAAGTGTACTCGCCGTAGCCATAAGATGTTCTCCCACTTGTTCAGATCGCCCCTCAGCGTTGGCTAATGAGGAAACATCCATCTCGACTTTTTGTTTCGTTTCGATGTTGGGATAAAGCGTCGCGAGACGGTCGGAGTGTGTCAAATTTAAATGGACGGGATCGCGTATTACAGCCGGCCGGAGACGTTGCGAATATCAAGCGTCAAATGACACGAAGAACGCCAATAACGGCTCGCCCCCAGACGGCCGGACCGGCCCGGAGCGATCTCACACAGGCGGCGGAAGCGCTCGGGTTCAGTGGGTTGACGTCCGTGACCGTGCAGCGCGGATAAAAAAATATCGGGCCACGCATAGCGCGACCCTGATACCTGGAACACCGCTCGATCTGCAAACGAGGAGCAAGGACGCAAGCGATTGCCAACTCAACGTCCTGCGCGATTTTATGTTCCTGCAGATTTTCGCTAAGCGCGCGGCTCACCGACCCGAAAATAATGAAGGGCCCGGCATTGAGCCAGGCCCTCCGTCTGCATTGGCAACGCTGTTACTTGTTGTAGTCGAACTGAGGCATTGCCTTCAGCTGGTCTTTTGTCGCGTCCAGCACCGCGTGATCGGGATAATTGCGATCCTTGGTGCTCTGGGTTTGCGCAGAGCCGGTTGTCGTGGCGCGGCTGGAATTTGAGTTTGTCGTATTCGAACTGGTTGTGCTGCTCACCGGCTCGTTCACCCATTTAAGTTTATCGAACTTCACAGCAACATCGTGCTCGCCCATGCCGAGAAAGCCGCCGACTGCGATGGCGACAACATCGATCTTGCCGTTTTTATCCAGCATCAGTTCCTTGATGTCGCCAATCTTCTCGTTCTGCCCATTGTAAACATTCGTGTGAATGAGCTTCGATGCCTGCCATTCACCCTTGGCTGACGCTGTTTCTGTCGCGCTGGACCCCATCTGTGCTGAATTTGAGTTCGGGCTGCTTGAACTCGGCGCCTGGGCAATGGCGGCAGTTGAAATCAGCGCACAGATGGCCGCCGCAGTTACCAATTTAAGATACATCTCTAGTCTCCTTGGCTGTTACCCCTCCCCGTCCTAACGTGAGAGTGCCAAGAGAGTTTCAAATCGGGCGGCTACTGCGGCCTTTGCAACGCCAACTCACGCAGCAATATTTTTGCGACCGCCTCGGCAGGCGCGCTGCCGAGTTGCGTTCGAAGTTGCCGCCCGCTCTCCGCCGTGACTGTGATCACGCCACCAATCACTGTGTATGTGCCGGCAAGCTCTTTCCCGTCGGCGCCGCTAGCACGTATTTGCTTTTCCTCCATCGCGCCGCCTCAGCGAGACCAATGCGTACCGAAGGGTCACGCTGCACCGAAAAGCATGAGGATGATAATAAGGCCAATCGGAACGCCCAGCAGCCAGAGAAGGATTGGCATCGTCAGCTCCTCGTCACGACAACAGTTGCGGTTCTGGTCGACGCGTCTTCATACCAATTTCCGTTGCGCAGCTTGCCGCCTTCCGCGGCAGCAAGGCTTCCGGAGAACGCGCCGGCCAGCAGCGAGATGGCAATCCAGAGCGAGAACTTTGCGGCGGCGCGGCGGGCCTTGTCCGTCGCGTCCTTGGCTTGCGCGATCGTCTGGTTGACACGCTGCTCGGCGTCGGTCTGTGGCAGTCCGGTCCGTGCCGCAATCACCCGTGCGGCGTAAGCACGATCGTCCGGCGACACATCGCCGCCTTTACGTGTTGCCGGCGCGATGACCCTGAGAAGTTCCGCGCGCGTGGCGGCCTGGTCGGCCGCAGGCCCGGTCGCCCGGCCGTCGGTTTGCGGGCCGGCTCGCAGGAGGCGGTCGACATAAATATCACCGGTGTTGCTCGCCGCCTGGGCTGCACCGGCGCCGGCCGCCGGGATCGCACCGGTGGAAGCCGCGGCCAGCAGATGGGTGCCGGCGCCTGCCAGCACAGTCGCGGTCAAAACCGTGGCAAATGCCCAGGCGACGAAGCCATGGGCGGTATCGCGGAAAAACCGCTCATGAATGTTCACGTCGTCCCAGCCGGGCCGCAGCCGCCCGGTGATATAGCCACCGAACGTCGCTGCGATCATCGCGACAACCACGAGAAACACGCCGGCGCTCCAGCTCGCCGTGGTGGCGGAAATCCCCTCACCTTCCCACGGCGAAACAACGGATAAGCCCACCCCGACACCGAAAGCCACGACAATGTAAGACACAGCCGCGGCAGTGAAGCCACCGGCTAAAATGGCTCCCCACGAGACAGTTGAGTTAATAACGTCGCGATCCATAAAATTCTCCTGGCATTGGACTACGCGCATACGAATGCAGTGACGCGCGCTTTCGTTCCGCCTTATTTCGGAAACATCAAGCCGGCCAGGCGTTCTCGTCTCAGCAGAAGGAGACAACCGCAATGGCGAAAAAAGAATCCATGACACTCGATAAACTGTTTCACGACACGCTGAAGGACATCTACTTCGCCGAGAAGAAAATTCTCGCAACTCTTCCCAAAATGGAGAAGGCGGCACAGGCCCCCGAGCTCAAAATGGCTTTCGCCAAGCACAAAACCGAGACCGAAGGCCACGTCAGGCGGCTCGAGAAGGTCTTCGCGGCCATCGACAAGAAACCGCAAGGCAAGACCTGCGATGCCATTGTCGGCATCACCGACGAAGGCGCAGAGATCATGAAGGAATACAAGGGCTCGCCAGCCCTCGACGCCGGCCTTCTGGCGGCGGCGCAGGCGGTCGAGCATTACGAAATCTCGCGCTACGGCACGCTGAAGACCTGGGCCCGCGAGCTTGGCCTGAACGACGCGTTGCAGCTGCTCGAGCAGACGCTCGGCGAAGAGAAAAAGACCGACGCGACTTTAAGCGAAATCGCGGAAAGTGCCGTCAATCAGGAAGCGGAAGCAGCCTGACGCCATGCGGGCCTTTTGCCCAAAAGATGCAAAGGCTTTCAGACAGCAGAAAGGCCCGGCGGTTGCCGGGCCTTTCATTTCAGTTAGGCTTTCAATCAGCGCTGCTGACCGCCCTGTTGGCCTGGCTTGTTCTGCCCGCCCTGCTGCTGGCCGCCGCCCTGACCGGGCTTCTGGCCTCCCTGCTGACCACCCTGGTCCTGCTGGCCTCCTTGCTGCTGTTGCTGGTTCTGGTTGTCCTGGTTCGGATTGCTCATAAACGACTCCTGTTGGTTGACTTGATGCGAGTCAAACCGTCTGTCAGGTCGTTCGTTCCTAAGTTGTTCGTTGGGAAGTCGTTCGCTCTTGCGGTGTATAGGCAATTGCAGGGAGCAGAGCCCTGCTCTCATCACTGCATGGAGTTCCCAGATATCGTATTCACAAAATTGTTCCAGAACAGTGTTCCCTCGAATGACGTTGCCTTTTCTGAAGGAGGCAACTTTGCTGGACCCACAAACCTATCGCCGATATGCGGCCGAATGCGTTCGCATCGCATCCAAAATGGACGCGAAAGACAGAAAGACGTTGTTAGAAATTGCCGAGGCTTGGGAGGCGCGCGCCAAAGAGGCGGAGCGATCAAACCGGGTCCCGCCGAAACCCAATTTGGACGGCGGCGATACGGCGAACAACTAATTTCAAACCCCGAACAAAACCCCGAACTTTACGTTCGCAAGCGGTGCCAATGTAAAATTACACAATCAAGGGTCGGGGGACTTGCGAAAATATACCGATTACCTGCGCCACGCTGCCGAATGTCGAGAAATGGCTCGCACCGTCCCTCCCGGCCATCGGGTCCAGCTTGAACAGATGGCCGACGTTTGGGAGGAGCTAGCCGAGGCTCGCAAGCGGCAATTAGAGAAGCGGGGTATTTCGGCGGACGAAGATGCAGGGGAACCCGAATAGGCCCTCAGCCAACGGAACGTTGCAGATTGCGGCGCGTTACGTCCGTAACCGTCAAGGCGTCCCCATCCCCCTTGGGCCGAGACGGTGAGTTAATGGGCCGCCGTTTTTCCCCAACGCGCGGCCCCCTTTTTTTAGCGCAAGGCTGTCGGTCTAGTTTGTGTCGGGCAGCGTCCGTTCTTCGAGTGCCTTCAATAAGTCCAACATCCGGGACGGCAAAGGTTGCGTCCGATCCTTGTCATATAAGGCCTGAAGGCCTTCACGCAGTTCCCGAAGCAAGCCAACATAGGCTCGCTCTTCGTCCCATGATCTAAGGCCGGGTTCCACAGGACGATCCCGCTCTAGCGAGAACGCATCGCTCTTTGATCCCGCACGATGAGTTGCTTCAACTTCAGTAGCCTCGGCGTGATAACGAGCCGCATCCAAGTTTAAGTTCTCGACGGTCTTGTGGTCACTAATTCGACGCGCTGCTTGCAGACAGAATTCTGCTTGGGCGCGGAGATATTGCGCGTTACGCATGCGCCTCCTCCGTGTTCTTTGTTTTCGTTGCTGCCCGGGGTGAGCTAATCGTAGCTCAACTGCACTTGTCGCAGTGCGGTGCCGATATGCTCGGCATCCTTAAGGCCCATGAAGGTGAACTGGATACCTTCAGTCATGTTCCGAATATAGTGAGCTTTATGGAGATAATTTCCACCTCAAACTGCGCTCGCAACGAAATCAGCCGTCGGAGAATGGACTACGCGTTTATGCCGGCCTGCTAGCAAAATTTATCCGGATGTTCCAAGATAGCCAGTCCTCGCAGCACAGTGGGGTATTGCCCATGGCTATATATCGACTGATTGCTATTGGAACTTTCGGACCCGATGAAATTAAAGCGATGTCTGCCGCTTATGAGGGCGCGTTGATCAATTTAAAATTAGACCGGGATGATCCGCTGACGGAACTTATCGCCAGGTCAATTGTCAACGTAACCGCTACTGGTGAGCGCGATCCTGAGACCATAAAAGAACGGGCGTTGAATGCCTTGGGGATACGGCGAAGCGCCGCCTAGCGAGGGCCAAGTGCGGTCCGCCGTTTTAAAGTGGCCTAATTGTTGTCTTCAGTTTTATGAGGAGAGTAAGGCAAACTCTTTGCATGCCAATGTCCGCTTTGGGTCAAAAGCAGACATGTGCGCTGCGAAAACGCATGTCTGCTTTGCCCCCGAAAGCGGACATACGATTGGAGCGGGCGAAGGGAATCGAACCCTCGTATGCAGCTTGGGAAGCTGCCGTTCTACCATTGAACTACGCCCGCGCAGTTTCAGGATAGCGAATGGCCCGCGCGCGCGGCAAGCGCGATATCGTCGTTCGTCAGGCCTTGAAATGCTTCGAAAGCTTCAGGCTCTGCGCCTGATAGTTCGAGCCGATGCCCTGGCCGTATAATTTTTCCGGCTTGGCAAGCATCTTCTCATAGACAAGACGGCCGACGATTTGACCGTGTTCCAGAATAAAGGGCACTTCACGCGAGCGCACTTCGAGCACAGCGCGCGCGCCCTTTCCCGCCGGCACCTGCGTAACCAAAGCCGGGATCGAAAAACCCGGCATAGTGCACGCGGAATTCGCCGACCAGTGGATCGAACGGCACCATTTCGGCAGCATAGTCTGGCGGCACCTGCACAGCTTCTTTTGAAGCCAGGATGTAAAATTCATTGGGATCGAGGATCAGACTTTTGTCCGGACGCGCCTGCATCGGCTCCCAGAAATCGAGTACGGCATAACCGCCGCGGCGCTCGACATCGATAAGCCCTGTGTGGCGCTTGGCGCGGTAACCGACGAGACCACCGGGACCGAGACCGGACAGATCGACGCCGACGGCAACACCGTCGCTTACGTCCGCATCGACGGCATCAACAAGCTTTTCTTTTGCGTGCAGCTTGCGCAACGCGTCGGCATCGAGGAGCGCGTGCCCACGGCGAAAGCGGATCTGCGATAAACGCGAGCCCTCGCGCACCAGCACCGGAAAGGTCCGCGGGCTGATCTCGGCATAAAGCGGACCGTGGTAACCAGGCTCGATACGGTCAAAGCCGCGGGTCTCGTCGGCGATCACGCGCGTAAACACATCGAGCCGGCCCGTTGAGCTTTTCGGATTAGCGGCGGCCGAAATCTCCTCGGGTAGCGCCAGACTTTCCAGAAGCGGGACAATGTAGACGCAGCCCGTTTCCAGCACCGCGCCGTCGGTCAGGGCGACCTCGTGCAATTTCAGCTCATCGATGCGGCGGGCGACGGTGGTGCGGCCGGGCAGAAAACTGGCGCGCACGCGATAGGCAACCTCGCCGAGCCGCAGATCAAGGCTCGCCGGCTGAATCTGGTCGGGCGCAAACTGACTTTCCGACAAAATCCCGCCATCGGCATTGAGTGCCGCGATCATCCGGTCCGGCAGAATGCCCTTGTCTTCAACGGCAAAAGAAAGTGTCACGGCGGCCCTGTCTGGCAGTTGCGACGATCTAACCTGAGGAGCGCCTTGACGGGAAGCCGTGCATCCCGCTACAAACACCTTATCCCGTGGTCATTTGAGCCGGCCGGCTTGCAGCCACGTAAAATAAATCGCTAAAAGGCCGGGGACGCGTGTGCCCGGCCGAGATATTTCTCCGGCCGGTTTTTTATTGGCTGCGCGCACGGTTCCGAAAAGTGGATACCCGTTTTCGGATAAGACCATGCGCCAAGCCTAAGGAGGCCGCTATGCCCGCGTCGACCAAAAGCTACCGCCCCGAAACCCGCCTGGTGCATGCCGGGACCCTACGTTCGCAGTTCGGCGAAACTTCTGAGGCGTTGTTCCTCACCCAGGGTTACGTCTATCCGACCGCCGAAGAGTGCGAAGCCCGGTTTTCCGGAAAAATTCCGGGCTACGTCTATTCGCGATATTCCAACCCGACCATGAGCATGTTCGAGCAGCGCATGGCCGCCTTCGAAGGGGCAGAAGCCGCGCGCTCGACCGCGACCGGGATGGCGGCCGTCACGACAGCGCTGATGGGCCTCGTGAAAGCCGGAGATCACGTCGTCGCCGCCAAGGCCCTGTTCGGGTCTTGCCGGTGGGTGATCGAGGAATGGCTGCCACGCTTCGGCGTCACGTCGACGCTGGTCGACGGCAAGGATCTCAATGCCTGGAAGAAGGCGGCGCAGAAAAATACCAAGGTGTTCTTCATGGAAACACCGACCAATCCGACCCTCGAGGTCTATGACATCGCGGCCGTCGCCGATATTGCGCACAACGCAGGTGCAAAACTTGTGGTCGACAATGTGTTTGCGACTCCGATTTATCAAAGCCCGCTCGCGCTCGGGGCGGACTGCGTCGTCTATTCGGCGACGAAGCACATCGATGGCCAGGGCCGCGTCCTCGGCGGCATCATTCTAGGATCGGAAAAACTGATTCTTGACCACTATCATCAGATCCTGCGCCAGACCGGGCCATCGCTGTCGCCGTTCAATGCCTGGATCTTGCTGAAGGGTCTGGAAACACTGCCCGTGCGCGTACAACGGCAAACCGAAAACGCGGGCGCGATCGCCAATGCACTTTTCGGCCACAAGAAAATCACGCGGCTGATCTATCCGGGACGCCCGGATCATCCGCAAGCCAACATTATCAAGAAGCAGATGAAAGCGGGCTCGACGCTTTGCTCGTTCGAGGTCAAAGGCGGCAAGGAAGGCGCATTTCGCTTTCTCAACGGCCTGCAACTCATCGGCATCACCAACAATCTCGGTGATGCGAAAAGCCTGGTCACGCATCCGACAACCACGACGCATCAGCGGCTGACGCCCGATCAGCGCGCGGAGCTCGGCATTGGCGACGGGTTGATCAGGTTCTCAGCCGGCCTCGAGCACTCGGATGACTTGATTGAGGATTTGCTGGCGGCGCTGGAGAAGGTCTGACGTTATGTCAGGGGACCAGATGTGACGTGGCGGTCGCCGATATCACCGGCCGCTGCGCCGCCTCGGCGATGGCATTGCCGAGACCCTTGGCCATGCAGGCGTAGCTCCAGTCGTTCATGTGCAACCCGTCGGGCGACACGAACAGGTCGAACGAAAGATGGTCGACATCGCGCCAGTGGCGCATCACGTCGAAGCGGCGGAACAGGTCGACGTCTTCCCGCTTCGCGGTTGCAGAGATCAGCGCAACCATGGATTCCGCTTCCGGCTTCGCAATGACCTTCGGCGCAAACTGTGGATCGATCAGAACAATGTCGGCGCCGACGGCGCGAATTTTCGCAAGCCCTGCGCGGATCATCGCGCCATGATCGGTGAGCTTGTGATCGCGAATGACCGAGTTCGTGCCGAGCTGCCACAATACCAGATCGGGCTTGGCGGCGACCACGGCTGAATCAAACCGCTGCAGCATGTCGGGCACCTCCTCACCGTTCACGCCGCGGTTGATCACGGTGACCGAGAGCCTCGGAAAATGTTCATGGAGCTCGACCTGGAGCCGGCTCGGATAGGTCGCCGCTACTGAGCTCGCGCCTGCACCTGCGGTCGACGACGAGCCGATGGCAACGACGGTGATCGGCTCGCCCAACGTCAGTTTTTTTGCAATGTGCGGCAGCGGATTGGCGAGCCGGGTCAGGTCGAGCGGAGCGTCGCATTCCGCCGTCGCCGTTTCCGCGTGCGCAGGCAATACCAGAGCAAGCCCCGCAAACAGTGCGGCGGCAGCAAGCGATTTCTTGACCCGTTGTCCGGGATTATCGTTCGACAAGTGCGCGTTCCCACATCCTAATTAACGGCTGCCGTTGGTCGGCAGTTCTTCGGGTTTGGCAGCCGCAACCACGAGATCGGCCAGCAGACGACCAATGCAATCATGAACTCGCTCGGCTATGTCAAGTTTTTTCGTTGCGGAATATAAATCGAACGTTCCGAGGCCAGCCCACAGCTTCATGATGCTGAATCGATCGAACAGCGGAATCTCATGCTGCAATGCAACCCAGCGCATGTCTTCCGCATATGTCCCAAGGGCAATCATCGATTCCGTGCGCGGACTGTATTGCGCGTTGATTAAAACCACGTCAGCGCCCGCCGAATGAGCAATGTTTATACCAGCATCCAGGGCCTGACTGAATTGATCTGGGTCAACGGCGAGCATCGCGTCGACCGTTCCCGTTTGCCAGACCAAAAGCTCCGGTTTATTGGCACTTAGCAGAGCCGGAAGCGCCTTAACCATCTCCGCCGCGGTTCGTCTCGCCTTGACGTCGGTTGCAACCTTCACGTCAACGCCGGGAAGTTGCTGAGCAAGTGCACGCTGCAAGACGCGCCGGATAGGCGTTGGCCACGCCATTCGATCCGGGCAATTGCGAAGAGCCGGCGCCGACCACCAGCACGGTGAGACGCTTCTGCGCAAGCGCGTGTGTGACCTGCGGCAACCGGAAGCTCGATTCGAGCAGATTCTCGGCAACGCGACATTCGGCCGGGAGCTCGGCTCTTGCCGGCGTCCAGCCCAACATCAGCAACGCAAGCAGCAGCAAGCGTCCCTTCATACGTCGCCTCCCGCGTACCCCGGCCTGGCGGCAGGCGGGCGCGGTCCCCCGCCCCGTCTTTCGGCCTGTTTATACCATGAAATAATCGCGGCAACGCCCACCATGATGGCAATGCCGACAATGCTGACAACCACCTGGGTAATGACCTGGTTGGAAACCTCCGTAAACATGAAATGGGCGGCGAATGACAGAAACACGCCGAGACAAAATGTCTCAAGTGAGTGCTGACCGCACACGATCGCCGGCCAGAAAAATCGCGACTTCAGCGCGGGCCAATTTTGCGGCACGAAGGCAACGGTGATCACGGCGAGCGAAAGGAAATGTATGATGCGGAGCACATCGAGATTGGTCTTGTCGATCGGATAGATCGCATCGCCGACGAATTTCGGCACGTAGACCGCAAGGCGGGGGAAATACCACGTCATTGCAATCGCAAATGCAAAGACGAGATAGGTGATCGCCAGCCCGATGACGGCGCGAGAATTGGTCCAGCGCGAAAGATTTTTTGCGCCACCCAATGCGCACCAGGCGCCGAACACGAACAGCAATTGCCATGCGAATGGATTGAAGACCCAGGTGCCCTTTGGATAGGCCGGAATGTTCCACTCGAACAGCCACATCAACGCGTAAAGCGTGGCGGAGGACAGCAGGGCGATCGACGGCGCCCGCAGCAGCAGCCAGAGCATTGGCGGAAACCACGCCAGCAGAAGGATGTAGAGTGGCAGCACGTCCATATTCACCGGCTTGAACTTCAGCAGCAGTGCCTGAAGGATGGTGACGTCCGGATTCCTGAGGAAGTCGAGGACCCCCATTTCCTCGGTGTACAAAGGATTGTCGAAGCTGTTCGAGACATAGGCGATTTCGGCGAGGTAGATCGCAAGCAGGAACACGTGCGCGATGTAGATCTGCCAGGCCCGCTTGAGCACCCGCGCCGAGGCAATGATGAAGCCGTGCTGCTGCATGGCACGGCCATAGACGAAAGCCGCGGTATAGCCTGAAATAAAAACGAAGATTTCGGTCGCGTCGCTGAAGCCATAATTGCGGATCGTAATCCAGCTGACGGCGTTGGACGGAATGTGGTCAAGGAAGATAAGCCAGAGGGCAATGCCGCGGAACAGATCAAGCCGGAGATCGCGTTCGGTCGAAACCGGGGCCATGTGCGGCTTTTCTTTCATGCGCTCTTTCGGCCATAATCCCGGACGTCAGGCCAATGACAAGCCCCGGCGAAGTAAACTGTGCGGCATATAGATGTATCGCGCCGTAACCCGCAAGATTGAAGTCACGGTGACGCCCCGCTTTGTGTCCGAGCGGTCGTCACCCGGCAACGGGTATTTTTTCTGGGCCTACACTATCAACATCACAAACCTCGGCGGGGAAACAGTTCAGCTCAAGACGCGGCACTGGCGCATTACCGACGCGCTCGGTCGGCTGCAGGAGGTCAAGGGGCCCGGCGTCGTCGGCGAAGAACCGACGCTCAAGCCGGGTGAATCGTTCGAATACACCAGTGGCGTGCCACTGCCGACGCCGTCCGGCTTCATGGCCGGCACCTACGGCATGGTGACCGACGTAGGGCAGCATTTCGACATCGAGATCCCCGCCTTTTCGCTCGAATTCGTCCCATGCCGAGCGCACCATCAATTAGGATTGGCGTCGACCTCGCCCGGCGAAAACTGATAATTCGCGCTGCAGAATTCGCAGGTTACGGAAATCTTTCCGTCCTCGACCATGTGGTCGCGGTCGTCCTGCGAAAAGCTCTTGAGCATGGCTTCGACGTTGTCGCGGGAGCACGTGCATTCCGCTCGCAGCGGGCTTGCGCGGAAAACGCGCACGCCCGGCTCATGAAAAAGCCGATAGACGAGCCGCTCGCTCGACAGCGCAGGGTCTATCAGTTCGACATCTTCAACTGTCGAGACGAGGGCCTGGCCTTCCAGCCAGGCATCGTCTTCCGCAACGACATGCGGCTCGACCCCCTCCGGAGCATCGCCCGGGTGCAGATCGGCTACGCGTGCGCGTTCGGGCGCCTTCGGCAGAAACTGCAACATGATGCCGCCAGCGCGCCAGCGGTGACTGGCGCCTGCCGCTCCGGCACGCAATTCTTCGGCGACCGCGAGCCGGACCCGTGTCGGGATCTGCTCGGATCGCAGGAAATATTCATGCGCCGCATCTTCCAGCGAGCCGCCGTCAAGCGCCACCAGACCTTGATAGCGATTCATGTCAGGCCCTTGATCAATGGTCATCGCAAGATGACCTTTGCCGAGCAGCGCGCCGCCGCTCGTCTCGCCGGACGCAATCGCCGCGGCGACGCGGTCCTTGTCGAAACGCGCGCAGGCCCGCACTTTGTCGGGGGCAATGAAATCCACCACCAGCATGCGCACGGGTCCGTCCCCTTGCGTCTGCAAAATGAACCGGCCGTCGATCTTCAGGGCCGAGCCGAGCATAACGGTCAGCACCAGCGCTTCGCCCAGCAATTTTGCGACCGGTTGCGGGTAGGCGTGGCGGGCGAGGATTTCGTCGACCGCCGGACCAAGCCGCACCACGCGGCCGCGCAGATCAAGCTTGGCCACTTCAAACGGCATGACGACATCGTCCGCCGTCGTAGCCGACGGCGCGCGCGACGGAATTGCGGTTTGTGGATCAGTCATAGGCTCCATGGGCCCTATGTAGAGTTCAAAGTCCGAAATGCGAGACCCGCGGTTCCCGCTGACGACATAACCGCCATCCGTTTCAGCGCGTTTTCAGGCGTCGGCGTGCAGGCACCAGGCGAGCAGGCCCTTTTGCGCGTGCAGGCGGTTCTCGGCCTCATCGAACACAACCGACTGCGGGCCGTCGATCACTTCGTCCGTCACTTCCTCGCCGCGATGCGCCGGCAGGCAGTGCATGAACAATGCGTCGGACTTGGCCTTTGACATCAGCCGGCCGTTGACCTGGTAGCGTTTGAGCACATTGTGCCTGTGCTTGCCGTCGCGGTCGCCCATCGACACCCAGGTGTCCGTCACCACGCAATCAGCATCCTTGACGGCCGTTTCCGGATCATCGCCGATCACGATGGCGGCGCCCGAGGATTTCACCCAGTCCATCAGCCATTTTTTCGGCCGCAACTCGGCCGGCGTGGCGACCCGCAGCTGGAAATCAAAGCGCTCGGCCGCATGCATCCAGCTTGCGAGCACGTTGTTGGAATCGCCGGTCCAGGCCACCGTGCGGCCGCGGATCGGACCGCGCTTTTCCTCGTAGGTCATGACATCGGCCAGGACCTGGCACGGATGCGACCGCCGCGTGAGCCCGTTGATGACGGGAATGGTCGCGTGACGCGCCAGTTCGGCGACCGCTTCATGATCCAGGATGCGGATCATGATCGCGTCGACGTAGCGCGAGAGCACGCGCGCGGTATCGGCCAGCGTTTCCCCCCGGCCGAGTTGCATTTCCTGCGCGGTGAGCAAAATAGCTTCGCCGCCCAGCTGGCGCATGGCCACATCGAAAGAGACCCGCGTGCGGGTGGAAGGCTTATCGAACACCATGGCCAGCGTCTTGCCCGCCAGCGGCGACACAAGGAGACCCCGCGCGCGCTCAGCCTTCATGGCGCGGCTCCTGTCGATCAACCCCGCAAGCACCGGTTTCGGGATATCGGTGAGGTCAAGGAAATGCCGGACGCCATTCGCGGTCATGACGCCACCTTGGCCGGCCGCGCATGTGTTTGCGCGAGCCGCGTGCAGGCGCGATCGATGCAGCCGACGGCTTCGGCGATTTCCTTCTCACCGATAATCAATGGCGGCAGCAGCCGAACGACATTGTCGCCGGCCGCGACGGTCAGCATCTTTTCGGCGCGCAGCTCATCGACCATTTCGGAAACCTGCGGGATCATGCGCAGGCCGATCAGCAGGCCTTCGCCGCGCACTTCCGCGATCACCGAGGCATGGCGATCCTTAAGTTCGGCCAGCCGCTGCTTGAGCAGCAGGGCGTTCTGTTTCATCCGGTCGAGGAACCCATCGGCCATGATGATATCGAGCACGGCATTGCCCACCGCCATCGCCAGCGGATTGCCGCCGAAGGTGGAACCATGCGTACCGGCGGTCATGCCCTTGCCCGCTTCCGCCGTCGCCAGGCAGGCGCCCACGGGAAATCCGCCGCCGAGCGCCTTGGCGATCGTCATGATGTCCGGCGTCACGCCGGTGTGTTGATACGCGAACATATCGCCGGTGCGGCCGACGCCGGTCTGGATCTCGTCGAAGATCAACAGCAAGCCGTTGTCGTCGCACAGCTTGCGCAAGGCGCGCAGGAAGGTGTGCGGCGCAACGCGCACGCCGCCCTCGCCCATGACGGGCTCGATCATGATGGCCGCGGTCTGCGGGCCGATCGCCTTCTTGGTCGCATCGAGGTCGGCAAATGCCACCTGGTCGAAGCCCTCAACCGGCGGCCCGAAACCTTCGAGATATTTCTTGTTTCCGGTCGCGGCGATAGCCGCCAGCGTGCGTCCGTGGAATGCGCCTTCAAACGTGATGATGCGGTATCGCTCGGGCTTGCCCGACGCCGATTGATATTTGCGCGCCATCTTGATCGCGCACTCGATCGCCTCCGCTCCCGAGTTCTGGAAAAACACAGTGTCGGCAAAGCTCGCCGCGCACAGCCGGTCGGCGAGCCGTTCGCCTTCCGGAATGCGATAGAGATTGGAGACGTGCCAGAGTTTATGCGCCTGTTCGTTCAGCGCCTGCACCAGTTGCGGATGCGCATGACCGAGCGCATTGACGGCAACGCCGGACGTAAAATCCAGGTAGCGTTCACCCCCGGCCGTGAACAGCCAAGCGCCCTCGCCCCGCTCGAAAGCGAGATCGACGCGCGCATAAGTTGGCAATACATGCGAGCTCACGGCCAGCTTCTTCCATCGAACATTGTCGTCTGCGCATCATCTTGTCCGAAAACCGGTACCCATGGTGCCGGATCGTGCGCTTTCGTCTGCGCATGACCGCTTTCGGGCATCGGTGACTGCTTTTCGGGATCATGCGCGGCCCGAAAAGAAATGTGCCGCCTCGCCGGGCGGCACTTTTTTCATTTTATTGCCGCGCCCCGCCCTGTCAACACGACTCAATTATGCCGCAAGGCCGGATTCTAAAGGAAAAACTGTTGGTAGCTAGGCGCTGGGGCTTGCAAGAGCTTGCACGGGAGTTACTGCCTATTGTAGCCTTTCGGACAGATAGTACGACATCTCGTGCTACCGAGCGATCTCTAGTCCATCCCTGACGCGTATGCGTCTGGCGCCCGAAAGGGCGTCCGACGACGGGGTTGGATTCCATCCAAAGCGTTGAAGGCTGAGGAGAAAAACCCAATGGGCTGGACGGACGAGCGGGTCGAGCTCCTGAAGAAGCTGTGGGCGGACGGCCTGTCCGCCAGCCAGATTGCCGCGGAGCTGGGCGGCATCACCCGTAACGCGGTGATCGGCAAAGTTCATCGCCTGGGCCTCTCCGGCCGCGCCAAGAGCCCCTCCTCGTCGGCCCCGCGGCCGCGCAAGGCACGCTCTTCGGGTCACATGATGCGGGTCCCCAGGGCATCGATGCGCGGCAACACGGCGCTTGCCTACGAATACGAGACCGAGCCCGAGCCGGAATTGATCGAGATACCGCTCGAGCAGCGCAAGACCTTGCTTCAGCTCACCGAAAAAACCTGCCATTGGCCGGTCGGCGATCCGGGCAGCACGGATTTCTTCTTCTGCGGCGGCGATACCGTGAACGACATGCCCTATTGCTCATTTCACAGCCGCGTTGCTTACCAGCCGATGACCGATCGCCGGCGCGACAAGCGGCCATTCCGGAACTAAAGCCGGTTGACTTCTTTTGCGTCATGGCCGGGCTTGTCCCGGCCATCTCGATTCATGTGGCACAGTCCCGCCTTTCTAAGCGAGATCGCCGGGACAAGCCCGGCGATGACGTGCGGCGTATGGCGCGCGCTTTCGGCTCCATATTGAGTTCATTTGTCGAACAGGAAACACTTCACCGCCTTTTTTCTTTGCGGTGCCGGTACGCCTTCGATGCCGTCAATTCATGCGGCCGAAGCGATCGTCCAGCGCGTAGCCGGCGCCACGAACCGTGCGGATCGGGTCGGCCACGTGGCCGCGATTGATCGCCTTGCGCAGGCGTCCGACGTGGACGTCGACAGTGCGCTCATCGATGTAGATGTCGGAACCCCAGACCCCGTCGAGCAATTGCTCGCGGGAGAACACCCTTCCCGGCCGCTCCATGAGGAATTCCAACAGGCGATACTCGGTCGGCCCCAGTTCGATCGCGCGGCCGTTGCGCGACACGCGCTTCTTTTCTCGATCGAGCTCGATATCGCCGATGTTAAGTATGGTCGCGACACGCTCGGGGTTCGCACGGCGCAGCAGCGCACGAACGCGCGCCAGGAGCTCCGGCACCGAGAATGGCTTGACGATGTAGTCATCGGCTCCGGTCGCGAGTCCGCGCACCTTTTCACTTTCCTCGCCACGTGCGGTCAGCATGATGATCGGCAACTGCCGCGTTTCGGGGCGCGCACGCAGGCGGCGGCACAGCTCGATACCCGACAGGCCGGGCAGCATCCAGTCGAGCACAACCAGATCGGGCGTGCTTTCCTTCAGCCGCGTGTCGGCCTCGTCGCCGCGCGCGGATGTCTCCACCTCGTAGCCTTCCGCCTCAAGGTTGTAGCGGAGCAGCATCGTGAGCGGCTCCTCGTCCTCTACAATCAGAATGCGCGCGTTCATGGCTTACTTTCAGTCCCTTATCGATCGGCCGCCGTCCGCAGCGCGGCGATGGTCGTGGTGTCGCCCTTCGGCCGCTGATCGGCGATCGGACGGCCTTCAATAATGTAATGCACCGTTTCCGCAATGTTGGTGGCATGGTCACCCATGCGCTCGATGTTCTTGGCGCAGAACATCAGGTGGATGCAGAAGGTGATGTTACGCGGATCTTCCATCATGTAGGTCAACAATTCGCGGAACACCGAAGTGCAGACCGCGTCGATTTCCTCGTCGCCGCGCCACACCGCCATCGCCTTGGTAACGTCGCGGCGGGCATAGGCATCCAGCACGAGCTTCATTTGTCCAAGCACGAGATCGCTCATGTGCTCGACGCCGCGGATCAGCTTGGGCGGCGGAAATTCGGCATTGAGAGCGATCACGCGCTTGGCAATGTTCTTGGCCAGATCGCCAATGCGTTCCAGATCATTGGCGAGCCGCAGCGCACCGACAACCTCGCGCAGGTCGACCGCCATGGGCTGACGCCGCGCGATCGTCAGAATGGCCTTTTCCTCGATTTCGCGTTGCAGGGCGTCGATATTGGCGTCGGCCGTCGTGACCCGCTGCGCCAGCGTCGTATCGCGCTTGGCCAGCGCGTCGACCGAATCCGCGACCTGCTTTTCGGCGAGGCCGCCCATCTCGGCAACCATGCGCGCGAGATCCTGCAGATCGGTGTCGAATGCCTTCATCGTATGGTCGGTCATTGGCGTCATCTTTCGATCAGGTCCTGATCATGTGCTAGCCGAAGCGCCCGGTGATGTAATCCTGAGTGCGGCGATCCTTGGGAGTTGTGAAGATACGGGTGGTTTCGCCGAACTCGACAAGTTCGCCGAGATACATGAAGGCCGTGAAATCCGATACGCGCGCGGCCTGCTGCATGTTGTGCGTCACGATGGCGATCGTGTAGTCGTCCTTGAGTTCATCCATCAGTTCTTCGATCTTGGCCGTTGAGATCGGATCGAGTGCCGAGCATGGCTCGTCGAACAGGATCACCTCGGGTTGCACAGCAACGGTCCGCGCAATGCACAAGCGCTGCTGCTGGCCGCCGGAGAGCGAAAGCCCGTTGGCGCCGAGCTTGTCCTTCACCTCGTCCCATAGTGCAGCGCGCTCAAGCGCCCGGCGGACCCGATTGTCCAGTTCCGGCTTTGGCAGCCGCTCATATAGCCGAATTCCGAAGGCAATATTCTCGTAGATCGTCATCGGGAATGGCGTCGGTTTCTGGAACACCATCCCGACTTTGGCGCGCAGCAGGTTGAGATCCTGCGACGGCGAAAGGATGTCGTCATTGTCGAGCCGGACGTGACCGGCGGCGCGCTGGTTCGGATAAAGGTCGTACATCCGGTTGAGGATACGCAGCAGCGTCGACTTTCCGCAGCCGGACGGGCCGATGAACGCGGTCACCTTGCCCTGGTAGAGCGGCACATTGATGTTCTTCAGCGCGCGGTGATCGCCGTAAAAGAAATCGAGATCGCGGATCGAGATCTTCTCGGTGAGATCCCCTTCGCTCGCCGGCGTATGGGTGACGGTCGGTACGGTAATGGCTGCTACGCTCATGACGATTTTCCCTGTGCCGCGAGGGTCCGCGCGACGATGCTCAGCGCAAGCACCGCCAGCGTGATGATGAGAGCGCCGGTCCAGGCCAGATCCTGCCAATCCTTGTAGGGGCTCAGCGCGAACTGGAAGATGACAACTGGAAGGCTGGCGACCGGGGCGTTGAGATCGAGGCTCCAGAATTGATTGTTGAGCGCCGTGAACAGCAAGGGTGCGGTTTCGCCGGAAATCCGCGCCACCGCCAGCAGCACGCCGGTGACCATGCCGGCCTGGGCCGCACGATACGCAACCTTGCGGATCATGAGCGAGCGCGGCAGGCCGATGGACGCAGCCGCTTCACGCAACGTATCGGGGACAAGCGTCAGCATGTCCTCGGTCGTGCGTACCACCACCGGCACCACGATAACCGCCAGCGACACCGCGCCGGCCCAGCCGGAGAAATGACCCATGCGCGCAACCATGATTTCGTAGACGAACAAGCCGACGACGATCGATGGCGCGCTCAGCAGAATGTCGTTGATAAAGCGCACCACGGTGGTGAGCCGGTCGTAGCGGCCATATTCCGCCATGTAGGTCCCGGCCAGAATGCCGAGCGGCGTACCGATCGCAACCGCGATGAACGTGAGAACCACGCTGCCGACAATCGGATTGAGCAATCCGCCGGCAGAGCCGGGCGGCGGCGTCATTTGCGTGAAGACATCGAGCGAAAGACCGCTGAAGCCTTTCCACAGCAAGACGCCCAGGATCACAACGAGCCAGGTCAGTCCGAACAGCGTGGCGCCGACCGACATCGTGACGGCGACGGCATTGCGGCGGCGGCGGGTTTCATAGAGCGCCATCGTCAAACTCCGATCCGCGCATTGAGACGCATCAACATGTAACGCGCCGCCGCGAGCACGATGAAGGTGATGACGAACAGGATTAAACCGAGCGCTATGAGCGCAGACGTATAGAGATCGCCGACCGCTTCGGTGAATTCATTGGCAATGGTTGCGGAGATCGTCGTGCCGGGCGCGAGCAGCGAACCGGATATTCGGTGCGCATTGCCGATCACGAAGGTGACCGCCATCGTCTCGCCAAGCGCGCGCCCGAGCCCCAGCATCACACCGCCGATAACGCCGACACGCGCGTAAGGAAGCACCACGTAACGCACGACCTCCCAGGTCGTGCACCCCAGACCATAGGCGGCTTCCTTGAGCACCGGCGGCACGGCGGTGAACACGTCGCGCGAGATCGAGGTGATGAATGGCAGCACCATGATGGCGAGGATCAAGCCCGCCGTCAGTATGCCGATGCCGTAGGGCGGACCGGCGAACAACGTCGAAAGCACCGGGAACTTCGCCGAACACATTGATCAGGAACGGCTGGATGTATTGCTGGAGGAACGGCGCAAATACGAACAGTCCCCAGATGCCGTAGATGATGCTGGGGATGCCGGCGAGCAGCTCGATGGCAATGCCGATCGGGCGGCGCAGCCACATCGGGCACAATTCGGTGAGAAACAGCGCGATGAACAGGCCGACCGGCACCGCGATCAACATCGCGACGAACGATGTAACCAGCGTGCCATAGATCGGCGCAATGGCGCCGAACTTCTCCGTGACCGGGTTCCACGTGTCGACGAGCAGGAAATTCAGACCAAAGGTCCGCAGCGCCAGCCACGAACCGTCGACCAGGGAAATGATGATGCCGCCCAGAATAACAAGAACAGTGACGGCGGCTGTGCGCGTGAGGTGGCGATAAATTGCGTCGCCCAATTGCAGACGCCGCAGCACTCTTGCGCGATCGACCTGGGGGGTCGTCATGGCGGCTCCGCCTTGCAACGCTACATCAACCACGGATCGCCTCCCCGAAGGCTGCATCCGGCTCTCCCTCTGACTAAACGCGCATCGGGGGAGCCACTCAAGCGACCTGCCGGCCGCATTACAAGACGCGTATTCACCACCGGTGGACAAGGAAAAGGCGCCGGCGGGCGCCTTTTCCCGACCACATCGGTCTTAGTAGACTGGCTTGCCACTATCGTCCTTGATGTCGCTCTTCCATTTGGCGGCAATCAGGTCGACGACATTGTCAGGCATGGGGATGTAGTCCAGCCCGGAGGCCATCTCGTCGCCGTTCTTGTAGGCCCATTCGAAGAACTTGAGCGCTTCCTTGGTCGACGGCCGGATCCTTCGGCTGCTTGGGCACCAGAATGAAGGTCGCACCGGCGATTGGCCAGGACTTGGCGCCCGGCGAGTTGGTCAGGAGCATGTAAAAGCCGGGCGCGTGCGCCCAGTCAGCGCCGGCGGCGGCGGCCATGATCGCATCGGGCGTCGCCTCGACCGTCTGACCCTCCTTGTTGACCATCTTTGTCGTCGTCAGGTGGTTCTGCTTGGCATAGGCGGTTTCGACGTAGCCAATCGAACCTTTGGTTTGGCCGACGTTGTTGGCAACGCCTTCATTGCCCTTGGCGCCAATGCCAGCCGGCCATTCAACCGACGTGTTGCTGCCAACCTTCGACTTCCAGCCTTCGCTGACCTTCGACAGATAGTTGGTGAAGATGAAGGTAGTGCCCGAACCATCCGAACGGTGGACAAGCGCGATCGCCTGCGACGGCAACTTGGCATTCGGGTTCAGCTTCTTGAGGCCCGGATCATCCCACTTGGTGATTTCGCCGAGATAGATTTTCGCGAGCGTCGGTCCGTCGATGGTGATCTCGCCGCTCTTGATGCCGTCAAGATTTACGACGGGGACGATGCCGCCCATCACGGTCGGGAACTGAATGACCCCGATCTTTTCGAGTTCGGCCGGCTGCAGCGGCATGTCGGACGCACCGAACGTCACGGTGCGGGCGGAAATCTGCTTGATGCCGCCGCCTGAACCGATCGACTGATAGTTCAATCCGTTGCCGGTGACTTTTTTGTAGGCGTCCGCCCACTTGGCGTAAATTGGATAGGGGAAGGTAGCGCCGGCACCAGAGATGTCGGCAGCGTTGGCCGGAACGAACGCGGCGGCGGCGATGAAGCCGGCAGCTGCCAATGCGGTCCAGTGTTTCACAGGTTCTCTCCATGTTTGCGGTCAAAGACGAGCGCGGGCCGCATCGGGCCCCCGGTCCTGATGTCCTTACGTCCAATCGCTTGGACGTCCGCTGTTGCTCTAAAAACGCTCTCCACGACGGCTTCGGACGATTTTTGGTTTGTTCTTGGCTTGCGAAAATCCGAAGTCGGGGTCAGCCATAAGCGTCGCATGTCACCGTTCTATAAAGCTTTGGTGACAGTCACATGACAGCTTAAGTCATTGGAACCTATAAAACTTCGTCGGAAACTGCAGAATCGCCGGTGGGTAAAGGCAGGTGCATTGTGAAGGTCGCACCCTGGCCCAAAGTGCTTTCGATCGTCAGCCGCCCGCCATGCCGGTTGAGAACGTGTTTCACCAGAGCCAGGCCGAGTCCGGTCCCGCCTTGCGCCCGGCTATCCGCCACATCGACACGGTAGAATCGTTCGGTCAGCCGCGGCAGATGCTCGGGTGAAATGCCGGGACCGTAATCACGTACCGCAACACGAGCCTCGGGCGTGCCGCTGCGGGTCTGACCACGCGCAAGCGTAATGTCGAGGCGCTTTCCGGCGGCGCCATATTTGAGCGCATTTTCGACCAGGTTCTCGAGCGCGCGGATCAGTTCATCCCGGTCGCCCAGCACCAAGAGCGTGTCCGGCGGTGAAGCGACCTTGATCTCGACGCCACGGTCGCGCGCCAAAGTATGCAATCCATCGACGACCTGCCGCACGATCGGCGCCAGGTCGACCGGCGTATTTGGTTGCAGGTGCGCGTTGAGTTCGATGCGCGACAGCGACAACAGATCGTCGATAAGCCGGGCCATGCGGGTTGCTTGCGCTTGCATGATCGCAAGAAATTTTTCACGCGCGGCGGAATCGTCCTTGGCCGTGCCCTGAAGGGTTTCGATGAAGCCGAGCAATGCGGCGAGCGGCGTGCGCAACTCATGGCTGGCATTTGCAATAAAGTCGGCGCGCATTTCCTCGACCCGGCGCAAGGGCGTGAGATCGTTGAACGTCATCAGTAAAACGTCGGTCGCGCGGCCGACGCCGGTCGAAAGTCTGAGCGGAGTGACGAAAGCCTCGAACCACCGATCGAGCGGAACGCGCTCGAAAAACTCCACGCGTTGCGGTTCCCCGCGTTTGGCCGCGCGACGGATTGCATCGACCAGATCGGGCATGCGTAAAGCAATCAACGCAGGCTCGCCGCGCCGCAAGGCGGGCGCGATGCCGGTTGCCGCCTCGTTGAACGCGATAACCCGGCTCTCGCGGTCGAGCACGACGGCCGCGCTCGGAAAACCCGCGATCAGCTGCTCGACCAACAGAGATCTGCGGATGAGCGAGCACGCGTCCGGGCGCGTGCATGATCTCCGCGCTGGTGACGTAATCGGTCCGGCCGCGCAAGATTTGCCATGCATTGCGCAATCGGCTGGCCAATCCGGCGGCGGATGGGAAGTCGCGGCGGTCTTCATCCATCGCCATGATCAGCCGGCGTCGGTTTTTTCGGCTTCAATCTCACTGCGGATAGGAGCGGTTGCCGACGTTATGGCCTTCGGCTCCATCGCCCGCCGCTTGCCGTGCATATTGAGCCATAATTCCCGCGAACCAAGAATGACCAGCGCAATCGCGAACGGCACAATATAGTAGAGCATTCGAAACAAGAGCAGTCCGGCAAGAACGGACTCCTTGTCGAACTGCCACAACGCCACCAGCATCGCGGCGTCGAATACGCCGAGTCCTCCCGGGAGCATGGCTGGCAAAACCCAGCAACGTTGCCGAAACGAACACCACCGCCATTGTCACGAATCCGACGTTCGGCTCGCCCGGCAACAGCATATACATCGCAAGCGCACAGGACCCGAGATCGAGAATGCCAATGCAAATCTGCAACAACGTTGAGGGTCCGCTCGGCAAATGGACTTTCCATTCGCCCTGCCCGATCTCACGCGGCGCGCTCCATACCCAGCTGACATAAGAAGTGAGCACCACCAGCATGGCGATGCCAATCCCCCGGTTGACCCAGGGCGGCAGTTGATCGATCGGTCCGGCCGCTTGCGGATGATAGGTCACGCCAAGACCGAGCACCGTTGCATTGCCTAACCAAAATGTCAGGCCGGCAATAAAACAGATCTTCGCCACTTCAACGGCGTCAAGCCCGTAGGCAGAATAGATGCGGTAGCGGACGGCGCCGCCGGTAAAGACAGTCGCGCCGATATTGTGCCCGATTGAATAGCTGGTGAACCCGGTGAGCGCGGCGATGCGATACGGAACTTCCTTGTGGCCGATCGTACGCAGGGCAAACCAGTCATAGAAAGTCAGTGTGAAGTAGCCGCAGGCAA
Organism: uncultured Alphaproteobacteria bacterium; assembly: GCA_963819915.1. Taxonomy (GTDB): domain Bacteria; phylum Pseudomonadota; class Alphaproteobacteria; order Rhizobiales; family Xanthobacteraceae; genus Pseudolabrys. The sequence continues at coordinate 291,213 of CAWFXX010000009.1, read as the reverse complement.
CAAAGAAGGCGGCGGCGGCGATATGGCGCGGCTGGGTGGCCTTCAGCGCCGCAAGCACCTCATCGACATTGATATCGCGCAGCATGTGGAAGAGCACCACCACTGCGATTGTAATGATGGCGATGCTCAGGAGCACCCCGATCCGATTCCAGCCGATCGTATGCTGAAAAAATCGCGCCACCGCGCGCAGCGACTTAACCATCATTCCTCCGGTTCGCGCCGGCCTTATAACCTTGGGCGCCACGCGCCCAAGCGCGTCTTGACCGTCCCCTAGCAGAACTAACCCCGCTGGGCGAGTGGACTGCCCGTCGTTTCGCCCGTCTGCTAGTCTGTCCGAAATAAGGCCGCCGACCAGACAAAATGGCGGTCCAGCGGGAGGCGGCCATGAGCAAATCCGAGCCTATTCTGCCCCGTCGTACGGTTCTCAAAAGCGCCGGTCTGGGCGTCGGCGCCGGTCTCTTGTCAGGGCTAGCGACGTCGGCGCAGGCCGAGGACACCGCTCAGATCTGGACGCAGGACTACTGGGCGAAGAAGGGTGACGTTCCGCTCTACATATTCCGCAAGCGGCTCGGCGCGCCGAAATCCGGCGAGCCCTCGCGCCCGGTGCTCTTCCTGGTTCACGGATCTTCCGTGACGTGGCGAATTTTCGATCTCGATACGCCCGGGCATGGCGAATACTCCATGATGAACGTGTTCGCGCGGTGGGGTTTCGATGTCTGGACCATGGATCATGAAAACTACGGCAAGTCGGGACGCACCAGCGGCAATTCCGATATTGCGAGCGGCGCGCAGGATCTCAAGGCCGCGATGCAGGTCGTGGTCAAGGAAACGGGACGGCAAAAAGCACACTTCATGGGTGAATCATCCGGCGCCTTGCGCGCAGGACTCTACGCGAGCCTGGAACCGCAACACGTCGATCGCCTGGTGCTCGCCGCGTTCACCTACAAGGGCACCGAATCCCCGACGCTCAAGAAACGCGCCGAACAACTCGAATATTTCCGCACGCACAACATGCGCAAGCGCGATCGCGCCATGATCGAGAGCATCTTCACACGCGACAAGGCCGGCACCACCGATCCCGCCGTTGGCAAAGTACTCGCCGACGTCGAATTGCAATTCGGCGAACAGGCGCCAACGGGCACCTATCTCGACATGACCGCCAATCTGCCGGTCGTCGATCCCGCCAAGGTTCAGGTGCCGGTGTTGCTTGTACGCGGCGAATATGACGGCATCGCTACGGTCGAGGATCTCTTCGATTTCTACCGGCAGCTCCCGCATGGCGACAAGCAACTGGTGATTTTGCCGAACACCGCGCACTCGGTGGCGGTGGCCATCAACCGGCATTTGTTCTGGCACGCCGTGCGCGGCTTCCTTGATATGCCGGCGCCGACGGCGATCTAGAGCTTCGCGGCAAAAAACGCGCGCAGCGCCGCCGTGGTTTCCTGCGGCGCTTCCTCGGACAGATAGTGGCCGCATGGCAACGTTTTGGCATCAATGATGTTGGACGCATAGCACTGCCAGATTTCCGCGGGACCAGGCTTGCTGTTGCGGCCCACGCCGCCGGTCGCGCCCCACAGCAGGAGCACGGGACATTCGATCTTGCGGCCGGCTTCGAAATCCCTGGTATCCATCGCGAGATCGATGCCGGCGCACGCGCGATAATCCTCGCAGATCGCGTGGATTGTTTCCGGATTTCGAAAGCAGCGTTTGTATTCGGCCAGCGCATCTTTGTCGAAGAAGCTCAGACCTTGCTTGGTTTTTGCCAGCTTCTTTTCGATGAACCAGTCGGGGTCGGCACCCATCATGCGCTCAGGCATGTCAAACGGCTGAATGTTGAAGAACCAATGCCAGGAAAACGTCGCCCATTGCTTGTTGATGTTGTTGAACAGGTGGTGCTGCGGAACGATGTCGAGGATCGCGGCGCGCGTCACCGCTGCGGGGTGATCGAGGCACATGCGATGTAGTACGCGGCCGCCGCGATCATGACCGGCGGCCATAAAACGATCGAAGCCCAGCGCCGCCATCACCTCGATCTGATCCTGCGCCATGGCGCGGAACGAATAGCCGGAATGATCCTCGCCGCCCGCTGGCTTTTCGGAATCGCCATAACCGCGCAGATCGGTCGCCACCACGGTAAATTCGCGTGCCAGGGTCGGCGCAATCTTGAGCCACGACAGATGCGTAAACGGATTGCCGTGCATCAGCAGAACGGGCGGTCCACTGCCGCTGGTCATCGTAACAATACGCGCGCCACTGGTCTTGATTTCGGATCGCTTGAAGCCTTCGAGCATGCTCGGACCTAAAAAATTGTCATGGCCGGGCCTGTCCCGGCCATCCACGACTTTAACTCGCTGAAAGTCTCAAGACGTGGATGCCCGGCACAGGGCCGGGCATGACGTCGGGCAGAAGCATAGCAAATTCTGGCGTACGGCAAGAGGACGCCATATTCAGCGCAGGCAAAAAACAAAACCCCGACTTCGCCATGGCGAAGCCGGGGTCATTTAATTCCGTGGTCTGTACAATTAATCGCAGACCGTGACGCGGCGCACGCGCGGACCAACCGGCGTGTTCACGACTTGCTTGACGTAATAGCAGTCGGACGCGATGTAGGCCGTCGGCGCGTAGATGCCGTAGCCGTAGCCCCAGCCGTGGCCCCAGTGGCCGTGACCGTGCATATGGGCGGAAGCGGAAGTCGGGATCAGCGCGGCAGAAGCGATCGCAACGGTGGCGCCGAGGGCGAGAGCGAGCTTGCGGAACATGACGTTTCTCCTGTTTCAGAGGCCGGGGTGGCAAGGGATGTGATTGCCACATCCTGATCATGGGTCGGCGCTCACCCGGAAAAGGTTCAATGGCCAGAGCCGGTACTTGCCGGCCACCGCCCACGTCACGCTTTTTTCACGCCATTGGCCGGTAAATGCCGGTATTCGGCGGCTTTCCCTTGCCGAGGCGCGCCCGAAAAGGGAAAACTAGCGGACAAACACCCCGGGGGCGGCCGGTGCTCGCAAATTTCTTCGATTTGCATTGAACCTCGGCGCCCCGCCACGCGACCCACTCACGAGCCGATTTAACCTGCGATGCAAACGACTTCGGATGAAGTTCTGATATCGCGAATCGCAGGTGGCGACCGGCTCGCCATGCAGGTGCTGTACGCGAGGCACCATGTTCGTGTGTACCGGTTCGTACTGCGGCTGGTGCGCAACGAAGCGACGGCGGAAGACTTGATCAGCGAGGTCTTCCTCGACATCTGGCGCCAAGCCGGCAAGTTCGAGGGCCGATCCGCCGCTTCGACATGGATGTTGAGCATCGCGCGGTTCAAAGCCTTGTCGGCGCTGCGGCGCCGGCCGGAGGAAGAACTGGATGATGAGGCGGCAGGGCAGATCGAGGATCACGCTGACGATCCCGAAACGACCCTGGCGAAGAAAGATAAGAGTTCGGCCTTGCGGCAATGCTTGACCAGACTCTCGGCGGACCATCGGGAAATCATCGACCTCGTGTACTACCACGAGAAATCGGTGGAAGAAGTGGCCGAGATCGTCGGCATCCCGGAGGCGACCGTGAAGACGCGTATGTTCTACGCGCGCAAGAAACTCTCCGAGCTCCTGAAGGAGCAAGGAATAGATCGAGGTTGGCCATGAACGCGACGAACCAAGACGCGCCCGAGCGCAGCGAGATCGAGAACCTGCTGCCCTGGCATGCCGCGGGGACGCTGAGCCGTCGCGACGCCCAACGGGTTGAAGACGCGCTCGCGCGCGATCCCGAGCTGGCCCGCCGTTACGCGCTCGTGCGCGATGAGCTCGGCGAAACTATCCACCTTAATGAAACGCTTGGCGCGCCGTCGCCGCGCGCAATGGAAAAACTGTTCGCCGCGATCGACGCCGAGCCGGCGCGCCGCCAGGCCGGATCTTTCAATCTCGGCGGCCGCATCTCCGAGTTTTTCGCAGGCCTGTCACCGCGCACGCTGGCCTGGTCGGCAAGCGCCGCCGCGATCGCAATCCTGCTTCAGGCCGGCCTGATTGCGGACATCGCGCTGAAGGAAACGAAGACGGCGGGTTACCAAACCGCCTCGGCGCCGACGACCGACCCGGGCGCCGGCGCCTTTACGCTCATTCGTTTCGCGCCGCAGGCATCGTCCGATGACATCACCAAGTTCCTCGAAGCGAATAAGTTGTCGATCGCAGCCGGTCCGATGGCCGGTGGGTTGTACAAAGTCCGCGTCGCGGTGACCGGAATTCCGAAGGGCGAGCTCGCCAACATCGTGAAGAAGCTGCAAGAGGACAAAGTCGTCGGCTTCATCGCGACGGCCGAGTGACACTGAACGACGCCCGCCGCCACCGGAGGTCACGTCATGCGCACCCAACGAACCGCCCTGCTCTGCCTGATCGCCGCCTTGCTGGCGGTAACGGCCGACGATGCTTCGGCGCAGAAAATGATGGGTCGCGGCCCATCATCCGATGTCGGCTCCCGAGGGCCAATGGGACCGACTGGCGGCGGCAATGGCGGCGGCTTTCGCGGGCACGGCTGGGGCGGTGTTGTTCCCGGAATCATCATGGCGGTGCCGCAAGGCTATCCATCGAACGGCGTCTACATCGATGATGGATCTGTCAACGACGGTCCGCGCCGCTCGCAGCAGGCCAACCGTCGCGGCCCAAGTGGCGCGCCAGCGGCCAATGAGCGGCGGCTGGTGCCTGACGAAGTCGTCATCGAGATTTCCAGTTCGGTGAACGCGCAACAGATCGACGCGCTGCAAAGGCGTCACCAGCTGACGCGGATCGAAAGTCAGACATTCCAGCTCTCCGGCACCACACTTTATCGCTGGCGGATTCCAGATCGCCGCTCGGTGGCAACGGTCGTGCGCGCGCTCGAGGGAGATCGCGTGGTCGCATCGGCGCAGCCTAACTACTTGTTCACTCTGCAACAGGGAGCGACCGACGGTCAAAGCAGCAACGCAGCTAAAAGCGAGGGTGACCCGGCGCAATATGAGCTCGCCAGGTTGCGCCTGCCGCAAGCCCACACACTCGCCAAAGGCGATGATGTGCTGGTCGCGGTCATCGACTCCGGCGTCGACATCAAGCATCCCGAATTGGCCGGATCGATTGCAGGTGTCTTCGATACCGCCAAGGAACCCGCGGTGGCGCACAAGCATGGCACCGCCATTGCGGGCCTGGTCGCCGCGCACGCCAAACTGATGGGTGCTGCGCCGGCAGCAAAGATTCTCGCCGTGCACGCCTTCGACCCGAACAGTGCCGGCGCCGAGGGCACAACCTTCAATATCCTCAAAGGCATCGATTGGGCCGCTGCGCATGGCGCGCGCGTCATCAATATGAGCTTCGCCGGGCCAGCCGATCCAGCCATTCACCGCAGCCTCGAGGCCGCGCACAAGAAAGGCATCGTGCTGGTCGCAGCCGCCGGCAATGCCGGCGCGAAATCGCCGCCGCTCTATCCGGCTGCCGATCGCAATGTGATCGCGGTCAGCGCGACCGACGCCGACGACAAATTGTTCGAGCAATCAAATCGCGGCCCGTATATCGCAGTCGCCGCGCCCGGCGCGCAAATCCTCGTCGCTGCTCCCGACAGCAGCTATGAAGTGTCGTCCGGCACGTCCTACTCTGCGGCGGAAGTGAGCGGTATCGTAGCGCTGATGCTTCAGCGCAAGCCCAATCTCACGCCGGACAAGGTACGAAATATATTGCAGGCGACCGCAAAGGATCTCGGACCGAAAGGGCCCGACGCGATGTTCGGCGCCGGCCTCGCCGACGCCTATGGCGCCGTCACGGCGGAAACCGCGCCGACCGCTGCGGCCAACCCGCGGCCAATAGAACGCGTGAGCACCGGCGCGCGTTGACACTGCGCCGCCGCCCCTTGCCTCGCAGCGGCAAAGTCGCCACTTGTTGTGTCGTGACCGGGCTCCGGAGACACAATGGCCGCCGCTGATCCACCAGTATCCATGCCGCTGCGCGTGACGCGTAACGACGAAATTGCCGACGGCATTCATCTTCTTGAATTCCGCGATCCGAGCGGAAAGCCGCTGCCGGAGTTTTCGGCCGGCGCGCATATCGCCGTCCGGGTCCCCAACGGCTTGGTGCGGAAATACTCGCTGTGCAACGATCCGGCCGAACGCGAGCGCTATCAGATCGCGGTCAAACGCGAGAGCACTGGCCGCGGCGGCTCATGCAGCCTGATCGATGGCGTGAAAACCGGTGACGAAATTACGGTAACCGCGCCAGTCAATGACTTTGCACTGCCACAACGCGCGCAGGACTTTCTATTCATCGCGGGCGGCATTGGCGTGACGCCCATGATGGCGATGATCCGGCAAGTGATGGCGGAGGGTAAACGTTTTCGGCTGTTCTACTGTTCGCGTTCGCCGGAAACGACGGCATTCCGCGACGAGCTGAACGCCCCGGAATTCAAGGACAAGGTTGTCATCCACTATGATGAGGGCGACGCATCGCGCTCGCTCGACCTGCGGCCCATTCTGGCCGAACGTAAAAATCGCGAGCACCTTTATTGTTGCGGACCGCGACCGTTGATGGAAGCGGTGCGCGCGATGACTGACCACTGGTCGCCCACGGCTGTCCATTTCGAGGCGTTCAGCGAAGCAGAGACGCACAAAGCCGACGACAAGCCGTTCAAGGTGAGGCTCGCGCGCTCGGGCGATATTCTCGAAGTGCCAACCGACAAGACCATTCTCGAAGTTCTGCGAGCGCACGGCCTCGACGTGCCGAGTTCATGCGAAACCGGCACCTGCGGAACGTGCCGTACTAAAATGCTTGCGGGCGAAGCCGATCACCGCGACCTGGTGCTCGCTGAACACGAACGCAAAGACACGATCATGATCTGCGTGTCGCGCGCACGCAGCGATGAAATAACGATCGACCGTTGAGCGGTCCCTGGCGCTTTACTGCTGGATCGTCCGTAAGTAGGCGCTCACGGCGAGCGCATCATCGGCACTCAGCTTGAACTCCGGCATATCGGGATGGCCCGATGATATGCCGCGCTCGAGCCGGCGGGGAAACTGGTCGAGATCGAAGCTTCGGCCAAGCGTGCGGAATGGCGGCGCACTGGCGTGCGGGCTATTCCCGGTTTTCCCGATCGCGTGGCAGCGCGCGCAGAATTCCATGACCACCGCGCGGCCGCGACGCTCTGGGTCCTGCGCGTTTGCGCTGCCGGCGAAAGCCGTGAAAAGCAACAACGCCGTCGGCAAGACTTTCATTGTGGGACCCAAAGCGAACATAAGGTCCTTATGCCGCGCCTTGATGTGGGTCAATTCAGAAACGCCTGCGCCCGTCTAGTGAACATACGCAGAGTTTCCCGTGGGCGCGGGGGACACGGTCAAATAGGAGCGCGCGATGTCCACAAGACGACAGTTTGTCCAATCCCTTCCGGCCGTTGGAACGGCCTTCGCCGTCGCTGGTCATCTGGTACTGGAGGACAGTCCTGCACGCGCACAAGGCGCGGCCGCACCATTAAAGGAACATTTTCATCCGAAGGGCAAAGCGCCGTCGAAATATACGCTGGAGGTGCTCAAGCAGACACGTGGCGGCCTGCCGTTTTCCGACAAGCGCGATTTCGAGGAACAGAAAAAGGGCCTCATCGCCCCCATGAAAGACCTCAAGATCATGGCGGATGCCGGCCATGTCGCCTGGGACATGGAGCGGTTTCAGTTTCTGGACAAGCAGGACGAATTCGACAGCATCCATCCCTCGCTGCTCCGTCAGTCGAAATTGAACAACAACTACGGGCTCTACGAGGTTATCCCCGGCATCTACCAGGTCCGCGGCTTCGACCTGTCCGACATTTCCTTTGTGCGAGGCAAAACGGGTTGGATCGTTTTCGATCCCCTTGTGACCAAGGAAACAGCTCGCGCTGCCTGGAAATTATTTCAGCAGCACGTCGGTCAGGGCCTGCCGGTCTCCGCCGTGATCTATTCACACACGCATGGCGACCACTGGGGTGGCGTGCGCGGCATCGTCGATGAAGCGGATGTGCGGTCCGGTAAAGTCCCCATCATCGCTCCCATCGACTTCATGAATTTCACAGTCTCTGAAAATGTCTATGCCGGCAACGCGATGAACCGGCGGTTGTTCTATCAATACGGTCTCCTGCTGCCCGCGAGTCCACATGGTTATGTTGGCCAGGGCCTCGGCCAGGCTGTGTCAGCTGGCGCGATTGGCTTGATTGCCCCCACTCGTTACGTCGAAAAGGCCATCGAGGAATTTGAGGTCGACGGTGTCAGGATGATCTTCCAGAACACACCGAACACCGAAGCGCCTCGGGAGATGAACACCTACATCCCCGAGATGAAGGCGCTGTGGATGGCGGAGAACGTCATTGCATCGTTGCACAACATCTACACCTTGCGGGGCGCGCCGGTGCGCGATCCGTTGAACTGGTCAAAATATATCGGCGAAGCACTTTTCCGTTTCGGTCTGGAGGCCGAAGTGATGTTCGCCTCCCACCATTGGCCGCGCTGGGGTAACGAGAGAATTCAGGAAGTTCTCCGCGGTCAGCGTGATCTGTATGCCCACATGAACAACCAGGTGCTGCATTTCGCCAACCAGGGCGTGACCATCAACGAAATTCACAATGTCTATGAGGTTCCGAAGGGCCTGCAGAACAAATGGTTCTGCCGCGGCTATCACGGCTCCCCTCAACACAACAGCCGTGGCGTCATCCAGCGCTATCTCGGTTTCTGGGATTGCAATCCAACAACGCTTATTCCGCTATCACCGGCCGACTCTGCACCCCTGTACGTCGAAATGATGGGCGGCGCCGCGAAAATCATGGACCGGGGCCGGCAACTGCATGATGAGGGGCGATATCTGCACGCCCAGGAAATCGTGAATAAACTCGTGCAGGCCGAGCCACAGAACCAGGCGGCCAAGGATTTGTTGGCGGACATTTTCGAGCAACTTGGATACCAGCAGGAAAATCCAGGTTTGCGAAACAGCTATCTCGCCGCCGCTTATGAACTTCGGACCGGAATTCCGCAGGGGGAAACCGCCAATTCAAGCAGTCCAGACGTGATCCGCGCGATGTCCACCGAATTGTTCCTCAACTTCCTGGGCATCCGCATGGACAGCCGCAAGGCTGAGGGCATGCGATTCACAATCAACCTCGTCACTCCGGACAACGATGAGAAGTTCATTGTCGAGCTGGAGAACGCCACGCTCACCAACATCAAGGGTTATCAGGCGGTGAAGCCCACGTTGACACTGACGATCAATCGTTCCGACCTGGAGCAAACGATGATGGGCGCCAAAACGCTTGAGGCCCAGATCGCCGACGGCACTGCGAAGGTACAGGGCGACGTAAGCGTCTTGAAACAACTTGCCTCGACTATGGTCGACTTTGATCCGCGATTTGAGATCATGCCCGGCACTAAAGCCAAAGGCGCCAAGGTGGCACATGCCGATGACTACGAGGCGGTCCCGCGCCAGACAATCGCGGAATAAACGAAATAATTGAATTGAAAGTGTAACGAAAATGAGCATTTAGCTCGCGCGTGCCAAGAGCGCGTTGAATTTGCCGCCCACCATTCACAAGCCGGTCGTGCTCATCGAGAGCGCCTGACGCAGCGGCGCGACATCCACCTTCCGGCCGGTAAACAGTTCGAATGCGTGGATACCTTGATACAGAAAGAGCTCGTAGCCGCTGAGAATGGCGATGCTGGCTGCATTGGCTTCTTTCAGGAAGGCGGTTTCGAGCGGCGTGTAGACGGCATCGCAGACCCATTTCCGGCCGACGAGCGGAATGCCGGCGAATGCGTTGCCGCCGTAACCAACCATGCCCATAGGCGTGCAGTTGATCAGGCCGTCCGCGCCGTCACAGGCTTTCTGAAGTGTCGGCGCGATGCTTACGGACATGGTCGGCTCGCCCTTGTGAAGGGCCTTTGCTAATGCCTGCGATCTCTGCCAGTCGATATCGACCACGTAGAGAGACGTCGCGCCCAATTTGGCGAGCGCGAACGCGATCGCCTTGCCAGCCCCGCCGCTTCCGGCCATTGCGACGGCGCCGGGCGACATGTCACCGAAGCGGCCTTTGAATGCAGCGATGTAGCCGGTGTAGTCTGTATTCAACCCGGTCGTTCGCTCGCCAAACAAGACCGTGTTGCATGCACCGATGGCCTTGAGAGCTGGATCCTCGATCGTTACGAAATTCAGTATCTGCTCTTTGTAGGGATGCGTGATGTTGAGACCGCGAAGGCCATCCGCCTTTGCACGAGCGACGACTTGATCGAAAGTGAGCCCGAGATCCCGCGGCACCAGCCGCTCGTAAGCGACGTCGATCCCGCACAGTCGCGCCGCCGCGTGATGCAGGTCGGGCGCACGCGAAGCGGCGATATTGTCGCCGACCAAGCCTAGCCGGATTTTTCCCAAATGATCGGCCTTTAAAGTGGAATGGCCGCTTGGCCGCCGGATTTGCGATGCTTGGCCGCCGCGGCTCGGCGCGGCCCTAGCAGGCCCGACGGTGTGTGCGAGAGCGTGTAGGCCACACAATCCATGATGTGGGTCGCCAGGATCGCCTGTGCGCCTTTGGCGTCACGCTTGAGAGCACACTCCAGCAACTTCTGGTGCTCCTGTGCGGCGCGGTCGCGGAAAATCACGGCGATCATCAGATAGCGCACATATTTGTCGAACACCGCCGCGTGCGAGCCCATAAGAACCCGGGAGCCACAGGCCGACAGCAGGGCCTGGTGAAATTCGGAGTCGTAGCGCTTCAGGACTTCCAGGCCTTTGGCGTCCCCCGCCAATGTGCGCTTCTCCATTGACGCCAATTTATGGTGGGCAGCGACAACGTGGCCTTCCCAATCCATGTCGCCCAGCGCGAATGACCGCTGCAAGGCATGGCCTTCCAAAAGCAGGCGCAGGTTGGCGAGTTCCTTGAAATTATCTGCGGACACCGGTGCGACTTCGAAGCCGCGGGCGCTTTCGGCGACGATTAAGCCTTCCGAGGTCAACCGGTTCAAAAGTTCGCGCAGAGTGCTGATGCTGATGCCGTAGTCGTCTTTAAGCCGGCCGAGCTTGAGCTTTTCGGATGGCTCCAGCCGGCCCGAAATAATGTCGTTTCTCAGTCGCCGGTAAACCCGCTCCCCCGCCGTCTCCGCCTCGCCACTCCACGCCATTGCATACCATCTGACTATTTGAAGATCGTCCGATGATCCTACTTTTGACCATTGAGGGGCATCAATCAAGTCGCCTAACTCTGGGACAGAAACGCCATAAAGCAAGGAGGACCTCATGACCACGATAAATCGCCGTTCCATCCTGGCCGCCGGAGCCTCGGCGCTCGCGCTGGGCGCCACGTTCCCGGCCCTCGGCCAAGCCAAGCAGAAGCTTCGCTTCAGCTGTGCCTTCACCGAAACCGATACGCGCGCGGAGGCCTACAAGGCTTTCGCCGCTGCAATCAAAGACGAATTCGACTTCGAGCCCTACTGGGGCAACACCCTGTTCAAGCAGGGCACCGAGCTGGTCGCGCTTCAGCGCGACAATCTCGATCTCTGCAATCTCGCGCCGGCCGACATTTCCAAGCAGATTCCGGCGTGGTCGCTGCTGACGTCGGCCTATCTCTTCCGCGATGCCGACCACATGAATAAGACGTTCAAGAGCGACGTCGGCCGCGAATTCATCAAGATGGCCAAGGACCAGCTCGGCATCCAGATCATCACGCCGGTCTATTTCGGCTCGCGCAGCGTCAACCTGAAGCCGGACAAGACAGATCAAGACACCCGCCGACATGGCCGGCATCAAGCTGCGCATGCCGCCCGGCGAATTCTGGCAGTTCCTCGGTGAATCGCTCGGCGCCAATCCGACGCCGGTCGCCTACGCCGAACTCTACACCGCGCTGCAGACGGGCACGGTGGACGGCCAGGATAATCCGGTCGTCGCAAGCAAACTGATGAAGTTCGACGAGGTGACAACGCAGTTCGTGCTGACGCGTCACGTCATCGCCTACGACGTCATGGCGATCCGCTCGAAAATCTGGGATGCGATGAAGCCCGACCAGCAGGCGAAGTTCCAGGCCGCCGCCGACAAGGCGATGGACGAGAACACCGAGCGTTTCAAGAAGCAGGAAGCGGAAGTGCTCGAGTACTTCAAGAAGGAAGGCAAGAAGGTCTACGAGCCCGACCAAAATGCTTTCCGCACATTCGCGCAGAAACGCTACGTCGAGAAATACGGCAATGACTGGCCGCAGGGCGCGCTTGAGCGCATTAACGCAATCAAATAAGCGCCTTGTCTTTCGGTTTTATATCCGCCGAAGTCTGGCCGGCTCGCCGCATCGAACCGGCCAGACTTGCGACCAAAGGCGCAAGGCGGCCCAGGAGCGCAGCACACGGTGAAACAAAAGCTTATTAGCGCAGCACAATGGCTGCAGCGGCGCGCCGAAAACGTTACCGTCGTGTTGCTTAGCGTCATGTTCGCGACCTTCATCGTCCAGATTTTTGCGCGATACGTACTCAACAAGCCGATCGGATGGTCGGAAGAAGTAATCATCACGACATGGCTCTGGACGGTCTTGTGGGGCGCGGCTTTCATCCTGCGTGAATCCGACGAAATCCGTTTCGATATCATCTACTCGCAAGTTTCGGAGCGAACGCGCCGCATCTTCACGGTGCTCAGCGGCGTCGCGCTCGTGGCCCTCTACTCCGTATCGCTGCCCGCCGCCTATAGTTACGTCAGCTTCATGAAGGTCGAACACTCGGCTTATTTGCGCGTTCCGATTAACTGGCTGTACTGCGTCTTCATTATTTTCAGCGTTGCTTGTATCTGCCGGTATTGCTGGCTGGTGTATCGGGCTGTGCGTGGCGACAAGTCACCGGAAACCGATCCTGCAAATCTCGTAGACTGACGATGCCATCGCCTTTTGCCATTTGCATCGTTGCCATCGTCCTGTTGGGCGCCCTCGGCCTGCCGATCGGGCACGCCATGATCGCGTCGTCGATCCTGTATCTATTATTGTCGGGGCTCGATCTCGGCACCGCCGCCGAGCAGATCCTCAACGGCCTGTTCAACAGCTACGTCCTGCTGGCAATTCCGCTTTTCATACTTGCGGCCGACTTGATGAACATCGGCAGCTTGACCGACCGGCTGCTGCAATTTTGCCTCGTACTTGTCGGGCGTTTCCGCGGCGGCCTTGGTCACGTCAACGTCATCGCCAACATGATTTTTGCCGGCATGTCCGGGTCGGCAATTGCCGACGCTGTCGGCATCGGCCGGATCATCATCGGCATGATGACGCGAGGATGGCCGCTACCCGGTCGCCTATGCCGGCGCGATCACAGCGTCGGCCGCCATCATCGGTCCGATCATTCCGCCATCCATCCCGATGGTCCTCTACGCGCTAATCTCGGATGCATCGATCGGCTACCTGTTTCTCGGCGGCTTCGTGCCCGGCATCATGCTTGGTATCGCTTTCATGATAATGAATTCGATCATTGCACGGCGGCGAAACTATCCGGTCGAGCCCCCGATCCCCGCGCGCGAAATTCCACGAATTACTATGCGCGCCTTTCCGGCATTGATGCTGCCGGTGATCCTGCTATTCGGCATCTACGGCGGCGTCATGACTCCGACCGAGGGTGCAGCCGCTGCGGCGTTTTACGCGCTATTCGCATCGACGGTGCTCTATCGCGCGGTGTCCTGGCGGCAGCTTTACGACGCCATCCTCACCAGTGGAAAGGCGACGACTTCGATCGGCATGTTGATCGCGGGTGCGCTGATCTTCAACTATGTCGTGACAATCGAAAACATCCCAGCGTTACTAGCTCGCTTTATGAGCGGACAGAATTTCTCGGCGCCGATGTTCCTGCTGGTCGTCAATATCATTCTTTTCATCCTCGGCTGCTTGCTCGAAGGCAGCACAATCCTTCTTGTTGTTGTTCCTATCTTCATTCCGACTGCCAAGGCACTGGGCATCGACCTCGTGCATTTTGGCGTCGTCGTGGTGATCAACATCATGGTCGGCTTGCTGACGCCGCCCTACGGACTGCTTCTGTTTGTCATTGCCAATATGACCAAGCAGCCTTTGGGCGCGATCGTGCGCGAGGCCGCTCCGTTCATCTTTGTGGCCATTCTTGTACTCGCCATCATCACCGTCGTCCCTGACTCAATTCTCTGGCTGCCGCGGCTCATGGGATATAAAGGTTGAGGCTCCGCAAATGAAACCGATCTACATATTGAATGGCCCTAATCTCAATCGGCTAGGGAAACGCGAGCCTGAAATTTACGGCAAGGCGACGCTCGCTAATGTCGAGCAGTTCTGCCGAGAAGCGGCTGGCGATCAGGCCATCGAATTTCGTCAATCCAACAGCGAAGCCGAATTGATCGACTGGATTCATGAAGCAATCGATGAGGGCGGTGGAATCATCATCAATCCGGCCGCGTTTACCTTTACATCAATTGCAATCCTCGACGCGCTGAAAATGTTCAAGGGTCCGATCATCGAGCTTCACATCTCGAACATTCACAAACGCGAGGCGTACTATCACCACTCTTACGTTTCGAAGGTAGCGACGGCCGTCATCGCCGGGCTTGGGACGGACGGCTATCGGATTGCCACCAGTTCGATGTTGGCGCTGCTAAAATAAGGGCGGTCAATGCGGCGTTAATTGCGATGCCTTCCGATGTCCGCTATTGGCTGCCGGTTCAACCGGTCGACGCAACACAGGCGTTAAATCTCTCTGCTGGAGTTTCAAATTGCAAGGTCTCACGTGGCCGTTCGTTGAGTTGGCGCGCCACTTTGTTGAGATGGGCTTGTGAGTGCACCGACAAGTCGGTTCCCTTTGGAAAGTACTGCCTCAGCAGACCATTGGTGTTCTCATTCGACCCGCGCTGCCACGGACTTTGCGGATCGCAGAAGTAAACGTCGATGTTGGTCGCCAACGTGAAGCGTCGATGATCCGTAAGTTCCTTGCCCCGGTCCCAGGTCAGCGACTTATACAGCTCACTCGGTAGCTTCCTGGCCTGCTTGATGAGCGCGGATACGACCGTCTGGGTGTCCTTATTGGGTACCTTCGCTAACATCACGTAACGGGTATGACGTTCGACCAAGGTTGCGATGTAGCTGTTCTTCGACCCTGCCAGCAGATCGCCTTCCCAATGGCCAGGCACCGCCCGATCTTCAACCGCTGCCGGTCGCTCGCGGATCGAGACGAGATCCTTGATTTGCCCCCGCCCATCGCCATCAAGGCCCGCCTGCTCTCGATCGACGGATCGTACGCTTCGATCGAAGATGGCCAAGCAGCTCCTTCTTAAGCACACCACGGGCTTGAACAAACAGGCTGCGATAGATCGTCTCGTGTGACACGCGATAACGCTCGTCTTCAGGATTTGCTCTCTTCAGCCAGCCGGCGATCTGTTCGGGGGCCCAATTCGATCTGAGCTTGCTCGCTACTGCCCGTCGCAGTTGCGGATTGTTCGCCAACTTACACCGTTTCGGGCGACGAGATCGCAGGACCAGGCCTTCTCATCAGCCAGCGCCGCTCGGTATCCATCATAGCCGCCATTGCGACTAAGTTCTCGGCTCACCGTCGATGGCGAGCGGCCCAGCAGCCGGGCCATCGATCGGGCCGATTGATGGCCCGCTATGCCCCTGGATATCTCCTCGCGTTCCGCGAGCGTCAATGCCAACCGCGAGCGACGCCGGGGAGCCGGACGAATCCCTCCATGGGGCGCGACCTGGTAGTAAATGGACGATGACGGCTTACCGAATGCTCGCCCAATCGCTTTGAGCGACTCCCCGCGCTGCCAGCGATCCCACAGCTCCGTCTTCTCTGCCGCGGTAAACCCTCGACGAAATCTCTGATCCATCGTCACACTCCATCTTTTCCCTCAAAGATAAAGTGTTGCGTCGACCAGTTGAGACCACCCCCAAAGCGGACATTCGCAACCTTGTCACGGCAATAAAATGTCGAGTGCCCAGCGTGGCGGCCGAATTACTATAGGCCCTCGAGTTTACGTACACGCTCTTCGACGTTACGAGCCTGCGCTTCGACTTCACGATTAAATTCTTCAGAGCGACGGCGGTGAATATATTTTGGGTCACTAAGAACTACACGCCACGCCTCGTCCAAACGAGCCTTATCTGACGATTGCCATTTCGTCCGTGCTCTCCATCCGCCCATATAATCCAGACGACGATCAACGGCACGACAATCAGTTCCATGGCGCGCCTCTATCACTCACTTCTCTTGTATGCGATTTAGGTAGTCGATGACTGCCAAGATGCGACTGCTTACAATAGCTTCCGACGACGCGGGAGGTGACAAGGTATAGTCGTCAGCGTTTTGTAAATTGTAGTGAGGTGGAGTGAACCGGTATCCCCAAATTGGCATTTCACGAGTGCCATGAGTGACAAGCGGGTTGCGTCCGTCAATTATTTTGTGCACATTTTCGAAAGGAAACACGCCGTTATTTTTCTTGGCGAGCACCGTCAAATCAGCGGGATGCGTCTTTAGCTCTTTACTAATCGGCCCATTGCCTTTTGCATCGAAGCCGTGACATGCCGCACAGCCAGACCGGTATTCTGTTTTGCCTAAGTCGACATTTTGAGCCGATGCGCACACATTAAGCGCGATGATCGCATTAGCAATTATTAGGCACCTGAGCCCAGCCCTTTTCATGTTGCGACCTCATTTGCGATTTCATCTAGTTGGCGTTTATTAGCAACAGTACCGCGCCCCAGGGGTGTTGATTTGCATCAAATCAGCCCCGATTTGATTTCCAGATCGAACCGAGATTTAAGCTCGACGACCTTTGCTCATCCTTGCATAACGATTTGGTCCGCTATTGGCACTTAGCGGACATCGGCTTGTGCGCTGCATATGTCTGCTTTTGACCCAAAGCGGACATTCCAAATTTATAGCCAACGGCGCATCGCGGACCAAGCTAAAGATGTCCATTCGGTTTGCGCGGGGCTTTGTAGATCTTCTCCGATCAGAAAGACATAAGCCGTTGCACGTCGCCTACTCTGGCAGTCCAGCGGACCGCAACGCACCACCAAGGGCTTCCGCCAGCGCCGGCGCACAGTTTACGCCCGCAAACTGGCGGCCGTAGCGAAAGGCCGGCTGAAGCTCGAGTACACGCGTAGCGGCAGCCCTTGCTTCGTCCAACCGGCCAAGTTTGGCCAGTGCCGCGGCCAATTGCACGTAAGTGATACTGTGTGCCGGATTGGCTTGAACGGATCTGTAAGCCGCACGACAAGCTTCCTCGTAGCGGCCGCGCAATAAATGGCTCATCGCTTGCGCATCAAACGCGGCCCACACCCAAGAATCGAACGGGCTTAACCGCATACCTTGTTCGCTCCATTCTATTGCGCGTTCGGCTTCGCCACCCCATCCGAGAATCACGCTGCCGAGAATGTAGGTCAGTGCTGATGACGGGCTGATGGCGAGGGCGGCTTCCAATGCTGTGAATGCAGCGGCGCGATCGTGCTCATCCATGCCGATCGAAAATCCGGCCCACGTCAGAGCGAGCGCATCATCTTGTCCATAGACAATGGCCGATCGGGCGTGGCGGATCGAAGCAGCACGGTTGACCTCCTGCAGGCCGGCGCGAAGGAACAAGCAGTGGTGACACATCGCGGCATTACCATGCGCAAGCGCATAAGTGGGCTCGAGCACGATCGATCGGTCAAGAAGTGCCAGCGCTCTCGTTACTTGCTCCGGCATACCTAAATCGACGTCAGGTTGGGCCCGCAGCACGAGATCGTAGGCATCGAGACTGTCAGGTCGTTTCCGCCTGACGCGTTCGATTTCCGCTTTCCGCACGCTCGGGGCAATTGCGCCCACCGCCGACAGCGCAATCTCATCCTGAAGCGCGAAAATATCATGGGACCTGCGGTCGTAGCGCTCGGCCCACACGTGCGTTCCGGTCGACGCGTCGATCATTTGGGCGGTCACGCGCACGCTGTCGCCAGCTTTCCGCACGCTGCCTTCGAGGACATACCGCACGCCAAGCTCGCGGCTGACTTGCTTCACATCCACGGCGCGGCCCTTGTACGTGAAGGTTGAGTTTCGCGCGATGACGAAAAGCCAATTTATGCGTGCCAGGCCAGTAATTATGTCGTCGACCATCCCATCGGCAAAATACTCCTGCTCCGGATCGGCGCTTAGGTTCGAGAACGGCAGAACGGCGACGGAAGGCTTTTCGGGCAATGTCGGTGCCGACGCGGCACGGGCAGCAACCGACGCATCGGGAACATTGGTAACAACGGCCGGTCCGACATACCGATAGCCGCGGCGCGGCAACGTTTCGATCCAGCTCTCGGCATCCACCGCCTCTGCCAACACTCGGCGTAAGGCTGCGATCTGGACTGTTAGATTGTTATCGGCAACCGCCAATCCGCCCCAACCGGCCTCCACCAGCGCGTCCTTGGATACAGGCGCGCCCGCGTTTTCGAGTAGCCGGCGCAGCAGCGCGACGGCACGCTGCCCAAGCATGGTCGGCTCGGCCCCCCGGTATAGAATGCCCGCGTCTGGGTCGAGGCGGAACGGGCCGAACTGGTACTGGTTGCCCCCGACTGTCATCCGACGCTTTTAGCAAATTTTTGGGAAAGGATTCACGACTTCCCGGCACGGAGGGCTGATGCTCCGCAAGTGCTTGCAGAGGTCAATGGAGGATCACATGAGCGCCGATGCCGTCATTCGCATGCCCGACGATAGAAGGGGGGTCATACTTCGCGGTCAGCCTATGGTCTTCCTCATCACCGGCGATAACACCAAGCACACGAGCATGTTCGACTGGACGATCCCGGCGGGGTTTGCCACCGGGCGGCATGTTCACCGGGTGCAAGAGGAGACCTTCTACCTGCTTGAGGGCGAGTGTGAGTGGCATGTCGGCGATAAGACGATCCGTGCAACGCCCGGAACCTATCTGTTCATCCCGCCGGGGGTACCGCACAACATCACGAATGTCAGTGAGAAGCCGGCTCGCGTGCTGATGACCGTTTCTCCGCCCGGCCACGAGCATTACTTTGAAGAGCTCGCGAAACTTGCGGCGCAGGGTGCGCCGGATCCCAAGGCGCTTGCTGATCTTCGAAACCGCTACGACACGGACCAGCTCTCGACTTTGACAACACGCGCGTAAGACTGCATCCCAGCTTCGATGTCTGCTATTGGCACTTAGCGGACATTGGCTTGGGCGCTGCACATGTCGGCTAATAACCCAAAGCGGACCTCTGAGGTTCTATCGCAGGGTTAGGATGGTCTTGTTGCATAAATATCACGCAAAAAATCAAGCTGTGCAGATATGGCAAAGTGCCCCCTACCATCTGCGATTACGTGGTAAAAAGTAGCCGTAATATTATTCTTCGTGCGGTTTTGGGGGATGGTCATGCGTTATTTTCGTATTGCGAGCGCTCGCGACTGTTGCTGTTACGGGCTTTTCGTTTGTTGCATCGGCCGCGGACATGCCAACCAAGGCACCGGTCTACAGGGCTCCAATGGCCACAACTTACAATTGGAGTGGCTGCTATATCGGTTTGAACGCAGGCGGAGGCTGGGCCCGGACGGAATTTGTCAACACCGCCAACACGACGGCATTCGGTCACCTCAACCTGGGTGAAGGCTTCGCATACAGCTACGATGGCTTTGTCGGCGGCGGCCAAATCGGCTGCAACTATCAAGTCCAACCAGTGGGTGTTCGGGATCGAAGGAACGTTTGATGGTAGCAGCATCAAGGGTGATGCGAATAATCTGGCCATCCTGAACGACGACATATTCACGACAAAGATTAGTAGCCTCGCGACAGTCACCGGCCGCATCGGCTACGCTTGGAACAACGTGCTGCTTTATGCCAAGGGAGGCTACGCTGGTGCCCGTGTCCAGTTTTCCGTATCTGACACGTGTTGCATCGATGGCTCCTCCCCCATCGGAGCCGGAAGCCAGTCGGATTGGCAAAGTGGCTGGACGGTAGGCACCGGCCTGGAATACGGGCTCACGCCCAATTGGATCATCGGTGTAGAGTACAATTACATCGATTTGGGAACGGCGAACTACGAAGTGGGTGGCGGTTTGGGCAGCTACGCCTTCGACGTCAAACCTCGTATTCAAACAGTTCTTGGACGTGTCAGCTACAAGTTCGGCCTCTAATACCCAAACAAGTTCGAATTCATAAAAAGCCCCGGGCGTTGCCCGGGGTTTTTCTTTTTGAGCAAGTTAAACTCTTTTAATGTCTGCTCTTGGCACTTAGCGGACATGCCATTTTGCGCTGCGCATGTCCGCTTCTGACCCAAAGCGGACATCGCATAGGCTCGCTGAGTGCCACGAGCGACTTAGCGGTTGGTAAGCGCCGCCAGGGATGCGTGAGTGAGCAAGCGCGAGCGTTGCCCTAATGTTCAGCCGGCTGTCGTTTCCTGTATGCAGGGTTCGGGCTGCAAAAACCACGATTGCCGCTGATCACCCAGCGGCGACAGGCCTCGATCGAGTTAAAACCGCAATTCTCCTGAACGCGGTTCGCGCCTGTATTGGTGCGGGCACACCAAGCGCCATGGCCGCGGGCGTTTGCCGGTTCCGAACCTGCGTAAAGGGCGGCCGCAATCAGACCACCAATCAAAAATGAGACGCGCATCGGTGCCTCCGGTAGGGTTAGTCTGAAAGAACTCAGTCTTGATTATTTGGCTTCGCAGCCAAGTAACCTTCGCACGTGGCGCGAATGATTTTTTCTCATCATGAGCCGATGAAGTGGCGCGCCGGAAGGGATTTCGAACCCCTGACCCCCAGATTCGAAGTCTGGTGCTCTATCCAGCTGAGCTACCGGCGCCGAGGCGGAAAGGGTGGCGCGCCCGAAGAGATTCGAACTCCTGACCCCCAGATTCGTAGTCTGGTGCTCTATCCAGCTGAGCTACGGGCGCTTGATTCCGCCGCCAACCGGCCTGCGGGACCGGGGGCATAGCTATCGTCTTGACCCCTTATTGGCAAGGGTTGCGGCCATTCTACGCTTATGCCGGTCTTCATGCCGGTCTTGCGGCCCAGGCCAGCGCCTCGTTTTCGACGCGGATCCGGTACGCAAGCAGTGCCGCGTTGGCGATCGAAAAGATCAGCGCGAAGCCCGGGTAAGCCCAGCGCAAGCGGGACGACCGCAATCTCCAGTGCGACGATCAGATAATTCGGATGGCGGATCCAGCGATACGGCCCGCGCGCAACAGGCGCTGCGCCCCGCAGCACAATGACGCGCGTAGTCCAGCGTCGACCCAAACTCGCGATCACCCACAACCGGCCCGCCTGCAGGAACGCAAAAACCGTCAGCCAGAACAAATTGATCGGTTGGTCGTGACCGAATGCCCATAGTCCGATCAACCACAGGCCATGCAGCACAATCATCAACGGATAATGCGCCGCGCCGAATTCGACGCCGCCTTCCGCGCGCAGCCGGCCGGTATTGAATTGCGCCAGCCCAAGCTCGATGAGCCGCTGTGCGCCGAGGAATGCGACCAACCAGGCGCCCTCACCCATG
Organism: uncultured Alphaproteobacteria bacterium; assembly: GCA_963819915.1. Classification (GTDB taxonomy): domain Bacteria; phylum Pseudomonadota; class Alphaproteobacteria; order Rhizobiales; family Xanthobacteraceae; genus Pseudolabrys. The sequence goes on along the minus strand of CAWFXX010000009.1, from coordinate 269,761 downwards.
CGCGGCCTCGAGCGCCAGAAAATTCGCTGAAAACCCGGGACCGAGCGCCGACAGCATTGCCGAGCCGCGCAAGCCATACTGGAGCGCGCGCTCAAGAACGAACAGCACGGTCGGTGACGACATATTGCCGTAGTTGCGCAATATTTCGCGCTCGTGCCGCAATGTGCCTTTCTGCAATTCAAGCGCGACTTCGATCGCGTCAAGCACCTTGGCGCCGCCGGGATGGCAAACGAGTTGCGGCGCGTTGCAGCCCGGCCGCCTTGATAAAGCGCCGCATCGGTGCGGCCATGCGCTGCTCGACGAACCGCGGCAATGAGCGCGAGAGCATCACCCGAAAGCCGATCGGATCGATGACCCAGCCCATGATGTCGAGCGTGCGCGGCCAGGTGTGCTCGGCCGCAGCACCGACGCGCAAGGCGGCGGCATCGGGCCCGGCGCGCAGCACCGCAGCAGCCGCACCGTCTCCGAACAATGCTGACGAAATAACGTCCGATTTGGTGCCGCGATCGGTGCGCGAAGTAAGCGTGCAGAGCTCCACCACGACCACGAGAACCACCTCACCCGGTTCCGCGCGCGCGAGCCGCGCGCCGAGGGTGAGCCCCGAAACGCCACCGGCGCATCCGCGGCCAAAGACCGGCACCCGCATGATCGACGGTCGGAAACCCATTTCAGGGCCGACGCGCGCCTCAAGACTGGGAGTTGCTATTCCGGTCGAGGACACCGTCACGACCACGTCGACGTCGCGTGCCGAAATTCCCGCGCGCGCAAGCGCCGCGCGGGCCGTCGTCATGAACAACTCACTCGCGCTCTCAACATAGGCATCCGTGCGCTCTGCCAGATCGTGCGGGGCGCTCAGCCATTCGAGTGAGCGCGCGGAATAGCGGGTTTCGATGCCGGCATTGATGAATACATCGACGAGTTTCGGAAAACGCGCGAACGTACGGCCATAGACCTGGCGCGCGGCGTCAGCGATCGCTCGTTGTTCAAGCTTGTGTGGCGGCACCGCGGTCGCAACCGCGAGCAAATTCACCGGCGGCACCATGCCAATGTCCTTTACTAAAATACCCGTAACGCGCCCTTATGCAACGAACACCGCGCGTTGCGGTCTCTTCCCGGCCTTCAGGCGCGGGCGCGTTCACCACGTCGTGTACTCAGATCGACGGCGCGATCCGGGATCGTGATGCTGAACGTGGCGCCGATTGTTCCCGGCACCAGGCGGATTTCACCGCCGTGTGCGCGCACCAGTTCCGCAGCGATTGCCAGGCCCAATCCCGTACCACCGGCGCGTGCGGCACCCTGGAAGGCCTGAAACATATGGGCACGGGCTTTTTCGGGAACACCCGGGCCGGTATCGGAAACTTCGATCACAACGACGCTGCCTTCACGCCGTCCGGTAATTCGAATTTGATCGCGCGCCGGATCGCGTGCGCCACGCGCCTCCAGCGCCTGCACCGCATTACGCGCGATGTTGACGAGAACGCGAAACAATTGATCGTGATCGGCCTCCACTGTGAGGCCGCGTTCCACCGCCACGATCCACCGGATCGGCACGTCGAGGGTCAGGCCAAGCGCCTCGTGCACCTCCTCGACCAGCGGCTCGACCTCGATCGTCTTGCGATCCGGAGGCGGCTCCTGCGCGGCGCCATACGAGAGCGTGCTTTGGCAGAACGCGATCGCGCGTTCGAGCGCCCGCATCAGCTTGGGCGCAAAGCGCTGCACCTTCGGATCAGGCAAGGTCGAGAGCTGATCGGAGAATATCTGTGCCGATGCAAGCAGGTTACGCAAATCGTGGTTGATCTTCGAAACCGCCAGGCCCAGCGCCGCCAAGGCGGCTCTGCTGATGCAACATCGAGGCGAGCTCGCGCTGCATGGCGGCGAGCTCTTCTTCGGCGGTGCCGACTTCATCGCGCCGGCCACTCTCCGCAATGATGCGTGATGGATTTTCCGGATCAGCACGAAACGCAATCATATTGCGCGTGATGCGTCACATCGGGCGAACGAGCAGATAATGCAGAGCAAAGAAAACCAGCATCGCCGTAATGCCGGAGATCGCCAGCGACAGCAGCAGGATGTTGACGGAGAACGTCCACATCGCCTTGTACAGCGGCGCTTCATTGAGAATGATCTCGAGGAAATCGCCGCCCATCGGCGCCGCACCCACGACGCGGATCACGTCGCCAGGCTTGCTGGTCAGCAGCGTATCGAAGGCGTCGATAATCGAACGCCACCACGACACCTCACGCATGTCGATGTCCTGCGCGAGATCGGTTGGCATATCGGACGCCGCGAGCAGGCGGCGCTGATTGCCCATCTTCATCGCGACGGCGCGCGCACCAATGCTTTTGAGAATCTGGTTGGCCAGGCTTTCCGGCACCATGCCGCTTGGCGCCGCATCGAGCACGAGTGCGGCGGTGTGCGCGGCGGCCAGCCGGTCGTTCAGCCAGTTCAGGCGAAAATTGGCGACCGAAGGCACGTAAATCAGAATTTCCGCCACCATCACGAACAGGACGGTGAGAAACAACAGCTTGCCGGAAAGGCCGACGCGCGGCTTCCGCGCCGGCCTCGGCTCCGATTCACTTACGCTGCCTGGTTCGCTTCCTGCTTCCAAAATCGCCTCAACCGAAGATTCGCATCCAACTAATGATGCGCCGCACCCAAGGGGTCGTCAAATCCGGCGCGAAGTAATCGATGGCTACACGTTTTCCGAGTTCCCCCAACGTCGGGTAAGGCAGAACGATGTCGGTCAATGCGCGGATATTCGAGTGTTGCGCGATCGCGAGCGCCCACGTGCCTATCAGCTCACCGGCCTGCGCCCCGACAATGCTGGCGCCTACTATCCTACCTTTCCGCGTGGTGATGACTTTTATGTGACCATGCGTTTCCCGCTCGGTCTGCGCGCGGTCATTGTCATGGTAGGGCCAGCGCGCAACGCGGATCTTCATCCGACGTGCGCGCGCCTGCGCTTCGGTCAGGCCAGTGTGCGCGAGCTCGGGCTCTGTGAATGTCACCCACGGCACGGCGTCGTTGTTGACGCGCACGGGAAGACGGAACAGCGCATTCCGGATCACCAGGCCGGCTTGATAGTTGGCCGCGTGCGTGAATTTTAATTGCCCCGCCGCGCAATCGCCGATCGCGTAAACGCGCCGGTTGCTGGTCTTGAGCCTCCTGTTCACGGCGATGCCGCCGTGATCGTAGCGAATTCGTGCGGCCGCAAGGTCGAGCGCATCAATCGCCGGCTTTCGTCCGGCGGCGACCAACAAATGGCTGCCCGTGATGGTTTGCTCGGCGCCCGCGGTTTCGATGGTCGCGGTCACGGTCGCGCCTGCATGCGTAACCCCAACCACTTTCACGTCATGGTGGATGACCACACCCTCGCGCTCGAGCTGGTCGAGCACGATAGCGGCGCACTCGGGTTCGTCCTGAGCAAGCGGCTGCGCCGCTTCCAGAACAGTCACCGAGCTGCCCAGGCGGCGAAAGGCCTGCGCCAGCTCCAGACCCGCGGAGCCGCCGCCGATGACGACGAGGTGCTCCGGCCTCTCCCTGAGATCAAAGATGCTGTCGGTCGTCAGATAAGGGGCCCGTTCGATGCCGGGAATTGCGGGAATTGCCGGCGCCGAACCGGTCGCTACGACAAAACGGCGGGCGCGAATTTCAATATCGCCGGCGATAACTGTCTTGCGGTCTTTAAATTTCGCGGATGCCTGTATTACCCGCACACCCAACCCGGTGAAACGCTCAACGGAATCGGCCGGAGCGATCGCCGAGATGACGCCCTGCACGTGATCGCGCACTTTGGCAAAATTAATTCCAACGCTCTGGACGGTGACGCCGAATTTTTCCGCGTTGCGCATCAACTCCGCGCGTTTGGCTGCCGCCAACAGGGCTTTGGACGGCACGCACCCGGTGTTGAGACAATCACCGCCCATTTTTCCGCGTTCAACCAGAACCGTCGGCACTCCGAACGCCGCAGCGGCAGCGGCCACCGACAATCCGCCGGGGCCGCCACCGATTACGCAAATGTCCGGCGCGAGCACTTCCGTCATGTTTCTAAACTCTGATCCGCAACAACAACGTTCGTATCACATGATGGCGCGCGAGCGGGCGCGCCAGTGACGGAGCACGACCAGCACCAGCACAAGCAGCCCGAGCGCAACCAACGCCACGATCAGCTGCGGCGTGAACACATCGGAGGTGTCGAACACCATGCGACAGCCCGATCTGCCGGACGCGACGCACTGATCATAGGCCTCCTTCTGCGCCATGATCACGCTGTCGAGGCCCGTGCCCGCCAATGCAAAAACGACGGCCGCAGGAATAACGCCAAGCGCGGTCGCAGCGATAAACGGTCCGAGGCGCACGCCGGCAAGGGCTGGCACCAGGTTGACCACGAAGAATGGAAAAATCGGCACCAACCGCAAGAAGAGAAGGTAGCTGAAGGCATCCTCGCGAAAACCCCTGGCAAGCTGGTTGGCCCGCGGGCCCGCGAGGCGCAGCAAAGGCTCGCCGAGTGCCGTACGCGCCACCAGAAAGATAAACGTCGCGCCAATAGTCGCGCCAACCACCGCGGCGGCGGCACCGCCCACCGGCCCAAACAGAAAACCGCCGGCAACTGTCAGAAATGCTGCTCCCGGCACCGAAACAGCGACCGTTACGACGTAGACGAGGATGTAGGTCAGCAGAGCCAACAAGCGGTGGCCCGAAACAAAGCCGAAGATAGCCATGCGATGCCGGACCAAGCCCTGGAGGGAGATGGTCTCTTCACCAATCGCAAAATACGCCACGCCAGATAGGACTATGACAACCACCAATGGCAGCAGCCGCCAGGCAAGACCGCGCGGCTGGTCGGGAGGTGGCAAGCGATTGGCCATTCACACTATATACACGAGGCACCCGTCGGACCGGGGGGCGTCTCACCGTCTTGTGAGGCGTTTTGACCCCGCAACACCGGCAAAACGGGCGTCGCATTGACGGGCCAATGCCCCTCCCTTATAAGCCGCGCAAATCGTGTGCCGGCCCGAATGACTGCGGGTTTACTTGGCGTTTTGAGGACTTCGTCCTCCTTGCCCACGGCGCGCCCAGCGGAGATCCTGAACGTGAAGCGGACCTATCAACCGAGCAAGCTCGTACGTAAGCGCCGACACGGTTTCCGCGCGCGTATGGCAACCAAGGGTGGACGCAAGGTCTTGTCGGCGCGCCGCGGGCGCGGACGCAAGCGACTGTCCGCCTGACGGCGGCTTGCAGGGCCGCGCATTGCTTTCATGGAAAGACTGAGGCAACGGGCGGATTTTCTGGCCACGGCGACCGGGACCAAGGCACCGGCCGCCGCATTCGTGCTGCAAGCACGCGATCGCCGGGATCATGGACCTGTCCGGTTTGGCTTCACCGTATCGAAAAAGGTCGGCAATGCCGTCGAGCGTAACCGGGTTCGCCGCCGCCTGCGGGAAATCGTGCGGCTTTCAGCCGCCATACGGCTGCGCACCGGACATGATTATGTGCTGGTCGGACGGCGTGCGGCGCTCGATCTGCCGTTTGCCCGGATGGCGCAGGAATTCGAAGGGGCGTTGCGGCGAGTACACGCGGGGCGCGGCGGCAATATGGAATCCAGATGACCGACAATAAGAATACCATTCTCGCCATCGCGCTGTCGGCATTGGTCCTGCTTGGCTGGCAATATTTCTTTGCCGTCCCGCAGGAAAAAGCGCGCCAGGAACAACTCCAGGCGCAGCAGCAGTCGCAGAAACAGAGCACACCGACGCCCGCGCAGCCCGGCCAGGCGCCAGCGACGCCAACTGGACCGGCACAAATGCCCGGCTCGGCCGGCGCGCCTGCAGCAGAGGCACCGATCGATCGCGCGGCAGCGCTCGCTGCCGGCCCGCGCGTGCCGATCGCAACGGACAGCTTGCAGGGTTCGGTTGCACTCAAGGGCGGGCGCATTGACGATCTGGCGCTGGTCAAGTTTCGTGAGACCGTTGATCCCAAGTCACCGCCGATCGTATTGCTTTCGCCATCCGGCACCGCCGATCCGTTCTATGCAGAGTTCGGCTGGACCGGAACGGCCGGCAGCAATGTGAAATTACCGACCGCAGATACAGTGTGGAAACAGTCGGGATCCGGTGCGCTCAGCGTCTCGCATCCGGTGATGCTGACCTACGACAATGGTGAAGGGCTTGAATTCCACCGCACCATCACTGTCGATGACAAATACATGTTCTCGCTCAAGGACGAAGTCATCAACAAGGGCTCAAGCCCGGTCTCACTTTATCCTTATGCGTTGATCTCGCGTCACGGCACGCCACAGACCGCCGGCTATTACATCCTGCATGAAGGCCTGGTCGGCGTGCTCGGTGAATCCGGCCTGCAGGAGTTCACGTACAAGAACATCGCCGAGAAAAAGGCCGTCAATTTCGACGTCACCAATGGTTGGCTCGGCATCACCGACAAATATTGGGCGACCGTGCTGGTGCCCGACACGACGGCGCGCCTGAAGGCACGCTTCTCCACTGGTACGCTCGGCAGCGTGCCGACCTATCAGACCGACTATCTGCTCGACGCACAGACCATTGCTCCGGGCGCGACTGGCACGGCCAACGGGCGCTTGTTCGCCGGTGCCAAGGAGGTGGCGACGGTCGGCATCAATTTTCCGCTCGTTGGGATTGGCGGCTACAACAAGGAACTCGGTCTCAACCATTTTGATCTGCTGATCGATTGGGGATGGTTTTATTTCATTACCAAACCGATGTTCCTGGCGATGGATTACTTCTTTCATCTTTTCGGGAACTTCGGCCTCGCAATTCTGATGGTCACGGTGCTGGTCAAGATCATTTTCTTCCCGTTGGCGAACAAGTCCTATGCATCGATGGCGAAGATGAAGGCGGTACAGCCGCAGATGACCGCGCTGCGCGAGCGCTATGCCGACGACAAGGCCAAGCAGCAGCAGGAGCTGATGGAGCTTTACAAGCGGGAGAAGATCAACCCGTTGGCGGGCTGCCTGCCGATTGCGATTCAGATTCCGGTGTTCTTCTCACTCTACAAGGTGCTGTTCGTCACCATCGAAATGCGCCACGCGCCATTCTTCGGGTGGATTCATGATCTGTCGGCGCAGGACCCCACGAATGTCTTCACCCTGTTCGGTCTCATTCCGATCGATCCGACGATGCTTCCGGTGGTCGGCCATTTCCTTCACCTGGGCGCGTGGCCGCTGATCATGGGCGTGACCATGTGGGTGCAGATGAAGCTCAATCCTGCGCCGCCCGATCCGACGCAGCAGATGATCTTCAACTGGATGCCGCTGATCTTCACCTTCATGCTCGCGAATTTCCCGGCCGGCCTGGTGATTTACTGGGCCTGGAATAATTCGCTGTCGGTAGCGCAGCAAAGCATCATCATGCGCAAACACGGCGCCAAGATCGAGCTGTTCGATAATATCAAGGCGTTGTTCAGTAAAAAGAAGACGCAGCCGTAGCGCTAGTGCGCTTCCTTTCCTCGTCATGGCCGGGCTTGTCACCCCAAGTCGGGTCTACCCGACTTGGGGATCATTAATTACCCGAAGTCGGGCAAGCCCGACTTCGGGCGATCTCGCTTATACTGGTACAGTGCCTTCCTTATCGGGATGCCCGGGACAAGCCCGGGCATGACAGTTTGATGGACTCGACCAACAATTTCACCCGCGCTGAAATCGAGGCCGGCCGGCAGCTGTTCGCCGGCGACTGGCAGTTTGTCGCGGCCGCTGGCACCCCCGCGTCGCTGCCGCCGATGCGCGGCGTGGAGATTGCTTTTGCGGGCCGTTCCAATGTCGGTAAGTCGAGCCTGATCAATGCTCTCACCGGCCGCAAAAATCTCGCGCGCATTTCGCGCACGCCCGGCCGCACGCAGGAATTAATTTTCTTCAACGGCGGTGAAAACCTCACCGTGGTGGACATGCCCGGCTACGGCTATGCCGCGGCGGCGAAGACCAAGATCGCGGCCTGGACGGCATTGATCGACGCCTTTCTGCGCGGCCGCAGCAACCTCGCCCGCATCTACGTGCTGGTCGATGCCCGCCATGGGCTCAAGGCAACCGACGGTCCCGCGCTCGATGCGCTCAGCCAGGCAGCCGTCAGTCATCAGATCGTCCTGACCAAATGCGATGCGGTAAAGCCATCGGAGCTTGCCGCCCGCATTGCCGCGGTTGAAGCCGCGCTGGCCAAACGAGCGGCGGCCTTCCCGACGGTATTGGCGACCTCATCCCACGATGGCACAGGCATGCCCGAATTACGCGCTGCCATTGCCCGCCTGCTGGACGAGAGAAAGCGATAGCGCATGCGCACGCAATACGCATTGTCGGGAGCCGGTCGCATCGGCTAGAACCCCTTCGCCCCACGAGACCGAGACAATGAGCAAAGCGCCCAAGATCGACCCGCAGGAACAGGCCCGGATCCTGTCCGAAGCGCTGCCGCATATGCAGCGCTACGACGAGGAAACCGTTGTGGTGAAATATGGCGGACACGCGATGGGCCAGGAACAGATGGCGCGCGATTTTGCCCGCGACATCGTCCTGCTCGAGCAAACCGCGATCAATCCGGTGGTGGTGCATGGCGGCGGCCCACAGATCGAGGCCATGCTCAAGAAGCTCGGCATCAAATCCGAATTTGCGGCCGGCCTGCGCATTACCGATGCCAAGACCGTCGAAATCGTGGAAATGGTGCTGGCTGGATCGATCAACAAACAGCTGGTCGGCTACATCAACGCCGCCGGCGGCAAGGCGATCGGGCTGTGCGGCAAGGACGGCAATATGGTGCAGGCGCGCAAGGTCAGCCGCACCGTGGTCGACCCGAATTCCAACATCGAAAAGGTGATTGATCTCGGTTTCGTGGGCGAACCGGAAAAAGTCGACGTGAACGTGCTCAACCAGGTGATGGGACGCGAAATGATCCCGGTGCTGGCGCCGGTCGCGACATCGGCCAATGGCGGCACGTTCAACGTCAACGCCGATACTTTTGCCGGCGCGATCGCGGGTGCGCTCAAGGCCAAACGCTTGTTGTTGCTGACGGACGTTCCCGGCGTGCTCGACAAATCGAAAAATCTCATCACCGAGCTGTCGGTCGCGGACGCGCGCAAGTTGATCGCCGACGGCACAATTTCCGGCGGCATGATTCCCAAGGTCGAGACCTGCATCTACGCGCTCGATCAGGGCGTGGAGGGTGTCGTCATCATGGACGGCAAGGTCCCGCATGCCGTGCTGCTGGAATTGCTGACCGACCACGGCGTCGGAACGCTGATGCACCGGTAGAGCAACTGAATCCGCTCATTCCCGCGAAAGCGGGAACCCAGGAGCCAAACACTCCGTTCTGAGAAAACGCGCTCTGGGTCCCCGCTTACGCGGGGACGAGCGGAAAAAATATCGGCAATTCCCCACACTTCGGATGCCGACTAGCATGGCCGCATGATTCGCGGTCTCATCATCATGACTGCCGCGTCAACCGTCCTGCTGGCCGCAGCGCCGGCGCGCGCCGAGCTTACGCTGTGCAACCGCACCAGCTACCGCATGGAAACGGCGATCGGTCTTGAAAAGCGCGCCAATGTGGCGACACGCGGCTGGGTCCGCCTCGATCCCGGACAATGCCGCCAGATTATCGATGGGCCGCTCGACGCCGACATGGTCTACGTGCACTCGCGCACGCCGCCGGTCTATGGCAGCGCGCCGATGCCGCAGGACGGACAAGCCGAATTCTGCATCCGCAACGGTGACTTTGACATCGCAAGCGCGCGCGGCTGCCCGGCAAGCCAGCAGGCGCATTTCAGCGCGGCGAAGCCATCGGATTCTCCGAAAGGACCGGTCGTCAATCTGGCGGAAGAGGCCGACTATGACGACGCGCAGGCGCGCCTCGCCGGTATCCAGCGGCTGCTGGTGATCGCCGGCTACGATGCTTATCCGATCGACGGCGTGCAGGGCGCAAAAACACAAGCCGCGCTTGCGAAATTCGTAGCCGACCGCAAACTGGCCGCGGACGCTGCCTCGGCAGCGAACTTCTTCGACACGTTGATCGAGGCCGCCGCCAAGCCGGAAGGTGTCGGATTCTCCTGGTGCAACGACACCAAATACGCCGTGATGGCGTCGCTCGGCATCGTCGAAATGGGCGCCATCGTCACGCGCGGCTGGTATCGCATTGAGGCCGGGCAATGCGTGCGGCCGGACATGCGCGGCGATCCGCACCGGATCTACAGCTACGCCGAAGCGGTTGACGGCAATGGCCGCACCGTCAAACGCGGCGACACGCCGCTGGCCTGGGGTGGCACCGTTGCGCTCTGTACACGCGACGGCCGCTTCGAGGTCTCCGATCACAAGGATTGCGCGGCGCGCGGTCTGAATTCCGCCGGCTTTGCCGTCATCGATCTGGGAAACCAGCCATCGATGATCATGCGCTTCAAGGAACAATAATCTCGTGCCGAAAATGTCCCGTCCCACGCCGCGCGGTTTCGGCCACGTCGAAACCTGGGTGTTCGATCTCGACAACACGCTCTACCCGCATCACCTCAATCTCTGGCAGCAGGTCGACGATCGCATCCGCGCCTATGTGTCCGACTTTCTGAAGGTGTCGAAGGACGAGGCCTTCCGCGTGCAAAAGGACTATTACAAGCGCTACGGCACCACGATGCGCGGCATGATGACAGAGCACGGCATGAAGCCGGACGACTATCTCGATTTCGTCCATAAAATCGACCATTCGCCGCTCACGCCCAATCCCGCGCTTGGCGCCGCACTCGAAAAGCTGCCGGGCCGCAAGCTCATCCTCACCAACGGCACGCGCAAGCATGCCGAAACGGTGATGAAGCGGCTCGAGATCCATCAACATTTCGAGGACGTGTTCGATATCGCCGCGGCCGATCTCGATCCCAAGCCGCTGCCGCAGGTGTACCGGCGTTTCCTCGCCCGCCACGGCGTCGATGCTGCGAAGGCCGCGATGTTCGAGGATCTGGCGCGCAATCTTGAGACGCCGCACGCGCTCGGCATGACCACCGTGCTGGTGGTGCCGGAAGGCCAACGCGAAGTGTTCCGCGAGGCATGGGAGCTCGAAGGGCGCGATGCGCCCTACGTCGATCATCTGACCGACGATCTCACCGGATTTCTCGATCGCGTTGTGGCGCGCTGATCAGGCGCCCGGAATAAGCTGCTGCATAAGGACCGCAAGTCCGATGCCGGCAATGCCCGCGCCCACAAGACGCAATGGCGACATGGCGGCCGGGCGGCGAACCACCGCTCGCGTTATCTGCACAGCGGCCAGTGCAATTGCACCCTGGATGACGGCGAGACCGAGCAGATAGGCGTAGAGCGGCGTCGGTTCCGCGCCGTAGATGGATTCGCCAAGCGCATAGCCGTGGATGAGGCCGACAACGGCGAAAAGCACGAACGCGGTAACGGCCCTGACGTCGCGATTGCGCAACATGAACACGCCCAGGAAAATCACCGACAGCGCCACCAGGATTTCCGCGCCCGGCACGGTCGTCCCATGCAAATGAAGCGCGACGCCCGCCATCATCGCGACCACAAACCCAATTGCGAGCGCGGGGGCTACCCGATGCGCGGCCGCGAGACAGCCGACCGCCACAACAGCCGCCAAATGATCAAGGCCGATCACCGGATGGCCGAGCCCCGACAAGAGGCCTTCGGTAAAGGTCGCCGGTGTGCGGCCGCCCATCAGATGATGCGCAAACGCCGGCGCACTCCCCAGCACCAGCAATATCAGGCTCGAAGCCAGGCGCGCGAACGGACGGTTCATGCATGTTTCTCCCTGCCCGCAAGCTTAGCCCGACTGCCGCCGCTTGACATCCCTTCCTTGGCCTCCGACAAACCGCAGCCGAACGACCGGAGCCCCTATGTCCAGCGACAAGCTTGCCAGCATTATCGACGAGGCCTTCGAGGGGCGCGACAAGATCGGCCCCAAGACGAAGGGCGCCGTGCGTAAGGCGGTGAATTCCGCGCTCGAACTGCTCGATGCCGGAAAGGCGCGCGTGGCCGAGCGGCAGGCCGACGGCCGTTGGCACGTCAATCAGTGGCTGAAGAAAGCAGTGCTGCTGTCATTTCGTCTCAACGACATGAGCGTGATCCCGGGTGGGCCGGGCAAAGCCGTCTGGTGGGACAAGGTCGATTCCAAATTCAAGGGCTGGAACGCCGGCAAATTCAAGAAGGCGGGTTTCCGCGCCGTGCCTGGCGCTGTCGTGCGCCGATCTGCCTTTATCGCACCGGGCGTTGTGCTGATGCCGTCATTTGTGAATCTCGGCGCCTATGTCGATAGCGGCACCATGATCGACACCTGGGCGACCGTCGGCTCCTGCGCGCAAATCGGAAAGAACTGCCATATCTCCGGCGGTGCAGGGATCGGCGGTGTGCTCGAGCCATTGCAGGCCGGCCCGGTGATCATTGAGGACAACTGCTTCGTGGGCGCGCGTTCGGAGGTGGCCGAAGGCGTGATTGTGCGCACGGGCGCGGTGCTGTCGATGGGCGTTTATCTTGGCGCTTCCACGCGCATCGTCGATCGTGAGACCGGCGCGGTTTCGCAAGGCGAGGTGCCACCCTACTCTGTCGTGGTACCCGGCACGCTCCCCGGCAAAAGCGGTGGACCCGGGCTTTACTGCGCTGTCATCGTCAAGCGCGTGGACGAGCGCACGCGGTCGAAGACCAGCATCAATGAACTGCTGCGCGACTAATGCAATGATGGGACACGCGCTTTTTATTCTTGAGTTAAACGCCTAATGTCCGCCGATCCCGTCACCATTGCCCGCGACCTGTTGCGCTGCCCGTCGGTGACGCCGGCCGAAGGCGGCGCGTTGGCATTTGTCGAAAAAACGCTGAAGGGTGCCGGCTTCACCGTGCATCGCATGACGTTCCGCGAGCCCGGCACGGACGATGTCGAGAATCTTTACGCGCGCATCGGGACCGCCGCGCCGAATCTCGTTTTTGCCGGCCACACCGACGTGGTGCCGCCGGGCGACGAGAAGGCCTGGACGCACCCGCCATTCTCAGGCGAGGTCGCCGGCGGCGAGCTCTTCGGCCGCGGCGCGGTCGACATGAAGGGCGGCATTGCCTGCGCGCTCGCCGCGGTGCTTGACCATCTCAGCCATCACGGCGGAAAGCCCAAGGGGTCGATTTCCTTCCTGATCACCGGCGACGAGGAAAGCATCGCGGTCAATGGCACGCCAAAGCTCCTGACATGGGCGGCGGAGCGCGGCGAAAAATTCGACCACTGCATCCTGGGTGAGCCAAGCAACCAGGAGGCGCTCGGCGACACCATCAAGATCGGCCGGCGCGGGTCGCTCAATGGTCATCTCGTCGTGCGTGGCAAGCAGGGCCATGTTGCCTACCCGCAACGCGCGCTGAAAATCCGATCCGTGGCCTGGTGACGCTGATCGCAGCACTGCAAAGCGAGCCGCTCGATCAAGGCAGCGCGCAATTCGCGCCCTCGCATTTCGAGTTCACCACGGTCGATGTCGGCAACAAAACCGTCAATCTCATTCCCGGCGAGGCACGGGCGCGGTTCAACATCCGCTTCAACGACAAGCACACGCTCGATTCCTTGAAAAAACTGATCGAGCAACGCGCCGCCAAGGCGGCCGGCGGAAAGATCGCATTCACGTTCCAGTGGGAGCCGTCGAATGCCGGCGTATTCGTGACCAAGCCGGGCCCGTTCACGGAGTTGGTCGCGAATGCTGTGGCCGAGGTCACCGGTCGCAAGCCTGAGCTGTCCACGACCGGCGGCACGTCAGATGCCCGCTTTATCACGGCCTTCTGCCCGGTGGTCGAATTCGGCCTGGTCGGACAAACGATGCATGCGATTGACGAGCGCGTGCCGATCGCCGATTTGCGCGCGCTCACGACAATTTACCGCAAGATCATCGATCGGTATTTTTCGGGCAGCTGACCGTTTGTCATGGCCGGGCTTGACCCGGCCATCTCGCTTAGGGACGCACACTGCCATCCTAAGCGGGATCACCGGGACAAGCCCGGTGATGACAAATTAATATTCAACCTTCATCAAATAGAGCCCGTCCGGCGGTGCGACCGGCCCGCAGGCCGCGCGGTCGCGCGCAGCGAGCGCACGCGCAAGATCGTCCGCGCTCCATTTGCCTTCGCCCACTGCAACCAATGAGCCGACCATCGATCGCACCTGGTTGTGCAGAAACGACCGCGCCACAGCGGTTATATTGATGTCATCGCCGTCGCGCGCGACGCTCAGCACATCGAGCGTCTTGACCGGCGACTTGGCCTGGCATTCGGTCGACCGGAACGTCGTAAAGTCATGCTTACCGACCAGGCGTTGCGCGGCGCCGTGCATGGCTGCAACGTCGAGCGGACGCGGCACGCGCCACGCGCGGCCAGCTGCAAGCGTGAGATCCGGGCGGCGATTGATGATCCGGTAGAGATAGTGACGCTTGACTGCGGAGGTCCGCGCGTTGAAGTCATCCGGCACTTTTGCGGCGGAGAGAACGGCCACGGGGTGAGGACGCAAATGCGCGTTCAACGCGTCGCGCACGGTGTCCGTATCCCATTCTTTCGCCAGGTCCACGTGCGCCACCTGCGCGCGCGCGTGCACGCCGGCATCCGTGCGCCCCGCCCCCTGCACCAGCGCCTTGTCGCCCGAAAGCGCCTCGATCGCCGCCGTCAGCACTCCCTGCACCGTGAGCTGGTCGGCCTGGATCTGCCAGCCGCAGAACGGTGCACCGTCATACTCGATGGTCAGTTTATAGCGGGGCATGCGTTCGCCTGTAATCGCCCGGCGGTGCCGGACGATCCAGTAAACAGGATTTCAGCAGAAGTCACGCGCTAGCGGATTGAAGCCCTGGCCTCGCGGAAAGACACCAGGCGGCGCTGCGCTTCGTCCCACAGCACCAGGCGGACGCAACGAAAACTTTCCAGCAGCGTCAGCCGGCCGATCTCGCGCAGCTCTGGATGATCGCGCAATACGCGCGGCAACCGATAGTAAGGAATGCGGCTGTGCAAGTGGTGGACGTGATGGATGCCGATGTTGGCGGTGAACCAGCGCAGCAATATCGGCAGATCGTAGTGCGACGAGCCGTGCAAGGCTGCTTCATGCAGATCCCAGCCGCGGCTTTCGTTCCAGAACGTATCCTCAAACTGGTGCTGCACGTAAAAAAGCCAGACACCGAAGACGGCAGCGAGCAGCATGATCGGCAAATGCACGAGGAAAAAGCCTTTGACGCCGATCAGCCAGATCAGCACCAAGGCAATCAGCGCAATCGCGGCATTCGTCGCCTGCGTGCTGATCCACGGCTGCCAGCCGCTCCGCATGAGGCCGACCGGCAGGCGGTGTTGCAGCAAGAAAAGATAAGCGGGGCCGACGCCGAACATCACCAGCGGATGACGATAGAGCCGGTACTTCAGACGGCCCCAACGCGAGCGCGCATAATATTCGCGCACGGTGAGCGTATCGACGTCGCCAATCCCGCGACGGTCGAGATTGCCGGAAGTAGCGTGATGGATGGCATGCGTGCGCCGCCAGAAATCATAAGGCGTCATGGTGAGAACGCCGATGACACGACCGACCCAATCATTCGCCAATTTGTTCGGGAAGAATGCGCCGTGACCGCAATCGTGCTGGATCATGAACAGTCGCACCAGGAAGCCGGCTGACGGCACGGCCATCAACAGCGACACCCACCAATAGCCCAGCGAATAAATGAACCAGGCGGCGGTCCAGAGCGCGACCAGCGGCAACGCGGTGATCGCCAGTTCGAACACGCTGCGAATGCGGCTCGGCTCCCGGTAGCGAACGAGAATCTGCGTCCAAAGACGGGGGTCGGGCGCAGTGACGTCGGTGTTGTGTCCAATGCTCAAGGCGTTGTTCCAGGTTAGCCGCAGCCGCGCGCCGGATTCGACGCGCACAGCTCACGGTCACTACGAGGGGAAGTGGGTGCTTGCCCGGTAAACAGGGCTTTTTGGTGTTTCGCGATTCGACCGTACGTTAACCCTTTAAACGACCGATGTCCCGGCCCTAACCGGGGTGCCGCGCAGAAATTCATCGGCGCTCATCGGCTGCTTGCCGGCCCTTTGCACCAGCGCAAGGCGCACCGCTCCGTTGCCACAAGCGACCGTCAGGCGGTCGTCCAGCACCGTGCCGGCTTTTCCGGATCCTTCCGCCTTGGTCGATCGCAGCGCTTTCACCCGCACACCGTCGAGCTCGAACCAGGCTCCGGGAAATGGCGCCAGCCCGCGGATGTGGTCGTGAACCTGCTTCCAGGGCTTGGCCCAGTCGATGCGTGTTTCGTTCTTGGAGATCTTCTCGGCATACGTGACGCCTGCTTGTGGTTGCGGCGTCAGCGTGAGCGACCCCCGCTCGGCGGCGGCGAGCGCGCGCAGCATAAGGTCTGCGCCCAGCCGCGACAGCGCATCGTGCAGTTCACCAGCCGTCATGTCGGCACCAATCGGCGTGCGCTCCGCCATCGCCATCGCGCCCGTATCGAGCCCCTCGTCCATCTTCATGATGGTGACGCCGGTTTCGGCATCGCCGGCCATGATGGCCCGATTGATAGGCGCTGCTCCGCGCCAGCGCGGCAGCAAGGAAGCGTGCACGTTGAAGCAGCCGAGGCGTGGCGCTTCGAGAACAAGTTTCGGGAGGATCAGCCCGTAGGCGAGCACCACCGCTGCGTCGGCTTTGTGCGCGCGGAAAATCTCGACCGCGGCGTCATCCTTCAACGTCTTGGGCGCATGAACAGCCAACCCAAGACGTTGTGCCTCGCGCTCGACCGGTGACGGCTGAAGATCCATGCCGCGACCGGCCGGTTTCGCTGCCCGCGTATAGACCGCCACGATCTCGTGACCGCGGGCGGCAAGCTCGATCAGCGCCGGTACGGCAAAATCGGGCGTGCCCATAAAGATCAGGCGCATTCAGCCACCGCCTGCGATATCAACCAATGTGATGCGAAGGCTCCTGGTCCTCGGAGAGGGGCTTTCCGCCATCCGTCTTCTTCGCGACCTTCTTGAACTTTTTCATCACCATGTCGCGCTTGAGCTTGGAGATATGGTCGATGAACAAGACGCCGTTGATATGGTCGATCTCGTGCTGCAAGCAGGTCGACAGCAACCCTTCAGCCTCGATCTCCTGCGGCTTGAGATTTTCATCCAGAAATTTCACTTTCACTGACTTCGGACGTTCGACTTCCTCATAATATTCCGGGATCGACAGGCAACCTTCTTCATACGTTGCCTTCTCGTCCGAAGCCCAGATGACTTCCGGATTGATGAAGACCTGCGGCGCCTTCGGCTCATCCTTTTTTGCAAGATCCATGGTGACGACCCGCTGCGGTACGCCGATCTGGATAGCGGCAAGCCCGATCCCCGGCGCCGCATACATCGTCTCGAACATATCGTCGATGAGCGCGCGCAGCGCCTTGTCGACGGCTTTCACCGGCTCCGATTTGAGCCGCAGCCGCTTGTCGGGAATGATGAGGATATCGCGCAGCGCCATGGCCGCGATGTAAGGGCAAGGGCTCACGCGGTCAATGTGCCTTTGGCGCCTTTCCCCTTGAGCCACCGGCACAATCGCCCTACCGTTCGCCGTTCGTTCGCATGGCGCGACGAATCACGCTAGAAGCACCCGCATGCTGGAAATTGGACTCATCGTTCTTGGCGCAATCATTGCGATCGGGGTGATCGCGATCCTTGTGCTGCTGATGCGGCCGCGTGGGCCGGATCCGCGCCTGGCGGAGCTCAACGCGCGGCTCGATGCCATGGGCAGCTGGCTGCAGAATTCGCATACCCAATTGCAGCAGACCGTGAACACGCGGCTCGACGCGGTGTCGCAGAACATTGGCGAGTCGATGAAGACGACGACCAAGCACACGACCGAGCATTTGCAGCAATTGCATGCGCGGCTGGCAGTCATCGATTCGGCGCAGAAGAATATCACCGATCTCGCCTCAACCGTGACGTCGCTGCAAAAGGTGTTCGACAACAAACAGCGCCGTGGCGCCTTCGGCCAGGGCCGCATGGAAGCCATCGTCGCCGACGGGCTACCACAGGGCGCTTACGAGTTTCAGTTCACGCTGTCGAACAATTCGCGTCCGGATTGCTGCATCCACATGCCGGACAACCGCCATCTCATCATTGACGCCAAGTTTCCGCTGGAAGCGACAACGGCACTCGAAAACGCCAAAACCGACGACGAGCGCCAGCAGGCCATGCGCCAGCTGCGGCAGAATCTCGGCAAACACATCGATGACATCTCGGGGAAGTATCTGATCAAAGGCGAGACGCAAGATGTCGCGTTCATGTTCATTCCGTCCGAGTCCATGTTTGCCGAGCTCTATGATGCCTTCGACGATGTCCTGCAGAAGGGCTACAGGGCCGGCGTCATCATCGTGTCGCCCTCGCTGTTGATGCTGGCGATCCAGGTTGTGCAGCAGATCCAGAAAGACGCCCGCATGCGCGAGGCGGCCGACAAGATTCTGAAAGAAGTGGCGCTGATGATCGATGACGTGGAGCGGCTCAAGGAGCGCGTCGAGAATCTCGACAAGCACTTCGGCAACGTCAACAAGGATATCGAGCAGATCGTCACGTCGGCCGAAAAGATTCTCAGCCGCGGCGAGAAAATTCAGGCCGTCGAGTTCAGCGACGATCCACCAAGCGCGCAGATCATCCCGGCCCCGATCCAGCGCAAGCTCGGCACCAACGACTAGCGCATGACCGCCGCTCCCGACAGCCAAACGCGGCCGCCGTGGCTCGACGCGATGGCGGTATATCTTAAGCCGCGCGTCCTGATCGTCATGTTTCTCGGATTTTCGTCGGGCCTGCCGCTGGCGCTTTCGGGTGCGACGCTGCTGGTGTGGATGCGCGAATCCGGAGTCGATCTCGGCACCATCGGCCTGTTCGCGCTGGTCGGTACGCCCTACACAGTGAAATTCCTGTGGGCGCCGCTCACCGATGCGCTCGACGTGCCGCTGCTATCGCATTGGCTCGGCCGCCGCCGCGGCTGGCTGGTGTTCACGCAAATTCTGCTGATGGCGGCGATCGTTTTCCTGGGGTCCTGTAACCCGGCAACCGCGCCGGCTCTGGTCGCGCTGGGTGCGTTCCTGGTCGCCACGGCCTCGGCCACACAGGACATCGTGGTCGATGCCTTCCGTGTCGAGAGCCTGCCGGAAAACGAGCAAGCCGCCGGCATGGCGTCATACGTGGCCGCCTACCGCATCGGCATGCTGATTTCGACCGCCGGCGCGTTATTCCTGGTGAGCGGATTCGAGGCGTACGGCTTCGACAAGCAGGCCGCCTGGCATTGGGGCTATCTGGCGATGGCCGCGCTGGTGCTGATCGGCACCGCGACCGCGCTGATCGCAACGGAGCCGGAACGGTCGGCCCAGGCGGAGGCGGCCCATGCGCGGCAAAAGCCGGTTGCGCGCGTCGCCGAAGCAGCCGTCGGCGCCTTCAAGGATTTTCTCGGCTACGAGATGGCCTTCCTGATGCTGGCCTTCGTTGTGCTGTTCAAGTTTACCGATGCTTTGTCCGGCGCCATGACGGCCCCGTTCGTGATCGACCTCGGATTTACCCGCAACGAATATGCCGCGATCGTCAAAGGCGTGGGCCTTGCCGCGCTGTTGGCCGGCGGCTTTGCCGGCGGCTTCATCGCGCGCGCCTTCCCGCTCGCAACCAGTCTCTGGATCGGCGGCATTTTGCAGGCGGCCGCCAATCTTGCCTTCAGCGCGCTGGCGCTGACCGGCACCAATACGGCGATGCTTGCCGTCGCTATCACCGTGGAAAACTTCACGAGCGCCATCGGCACGGTCATGTTCGTCGCTTACCTGTCGGCGCTCTGCCAGAACCCACTGCACACGGCGACGCAATATGCGTTGTTGACAGCGCTGGCCGCGGTGGGTCGGACCTATTTGTCGTCAGGGGCGGGCTTCATCGCCGAGTCGACCGGCTGGGCCTGGTTCTTCGTGATTTGTGCGCTGGCGGGGCTGCCGAGCCTGCTGCTGCTCGCCTACCTGCAGCGGCGCGGACATTTCAGGCGGCTGGAACCGAAGGCATCATAAGATCGCCACAGTTCCGCAAATTTCGAAAACGGAACGATCGAATACGCATGGCGTTGGGCCCATAGATTTGACGGAGGCTCTCATGCGTAGGTTTCTCAAGCTCGCAATGGGCATCGGCGCGCTGGCCGGCGCGGTTTCATATTCTGCTGGGGTGAGCGCGGCGCCCTATTTCAACCGTTACACCGACGGCAGCTGGACGAACGCCGAATACAACGACGGTACTTGCCACTACTATTATTCGCATAACGCCTATGACGGGGAGACGCACGTCAATCGCTACGGCGACTGCTCCGGCATTGCCATCGGCCCGGACGGCGAAGCGGTGATGCTAATGCAGGCGCCCGTCGCGGTCGCCCCCTATTGACCCAGGGCTAAAACAACGTCCGCTGCTTGATCGCCGCGGAAAGCGTACCTTCGTCGAGGTAGTCGAGCTCGCCGCCGACCGGAACGCCGTGCGCAAGGCGCGTCACTTTCACATTCGCGCCCTGCAACAGCTCGGTGATGTAATGCGCGGTGGTCTGGCCGTCGACCGTTGCATTGAGCGCAAGGATGACTTCCTTCACCTGCTCCTCGTGCGCGCGCGAGATGAGCGCGTCGATGGCAAGGTCCTTGGGCCCGACGCCGTCGAGCGGCGACAGCGTGCCGCCCAGCACGTGATAGCGGCTGTTGATGGCGTGCGCGCGCTCCAGGGCCCAGAGATCGGCGACATCGGCAACGACAACGATGATCGATGGGTCGCGCCTGGCATCGGTGCAGACGGTGCAAGGATTTTGCGTGTCGATATTGCCGCAAACCTTGCAGATGACGATTTTCTCCATCGCCGTCTGCAGCGCCGCCCCGAGCGGCGCCATCAGCAATTCGCGCTTCTTGATGAGGTGCAATGCCGCACGCCGCGCCGAACGGGGGCCCAGCCCCGGCAGCCGCGCCAACAGCTGGATCAGGCGTTCGATTTCGGGCCCGGCAACGGCGGTCGGCATTAAGTCAAATTCAATCCCGGCGGCAGCGGCAGCCCGCCGGTGACGGCCTTCATCTTGTCCTGCAACACGGCTTCGGCCTTGCGCCGCGCGTCGGCATGCGCCGCCACCATCAAGTCCTCGAGGATTTCCTTTTCGGCGGGCTTCAATAGCGAGTCGTCGATCTTGACGGCCTTCAGGTCGCCTTTCGCGGTGATCGTTATCGTGACCATGCCGCCGCCGGCCGTGCCCTCGACGTCAATCTGATCGAGTTCGGCCTGCATGGCTTGCATCTTGGACTGCAATTGCGCGGCCTGCTTCATCAGACCGAGAAAATCGGCCATCTCACTCGTCCTCGCTGTCCGGCGGAACATCCGGCACCGGCTCGCCGGGCTCCGAATTTTGCGTCACGCCCACGATCTTGGCGCCGGGGAAACGAGTGAGCACCGCCTGCACCAGGGGATCGCTTTGCACGCCGCGCTCGATCTCAGCTTGCTGCGCTTCAGCCTGCGCGCGCATCGTCGGCGCGCCCTCCTCCTTGGAGACCACCACGATCCAGCGCTTGCCGGTCCAGCCGGTCAATTTGCGCTGAAGGTCGTGGACAAGCGTCTTCGGCGCGCTTGCCTCGAGCGCGATCTCCAGCTGGCCGTCCTCGCAACGCACCAGCCGGACATCGCGTTCCAGCGCCATCTTGGCGGCGATGTCCCGTTTTTCGACCGCGAGCGCTATCAATTCCGCGAATGAACCGACCGAAAGCGTCGGTGCAACGGCGGCAGGCTCATCGAGCCGCGCCACCGGATCATCCGCCGGCCGCGGCGAAACCGCAGCGGAGGACCGCGGCGAGCCACGCGGAGATTCAAAACGCGGCGCGTAGCTTTGCGCCTGCGTCGAACCACCATTGCCTTGCGGACGCGCGGGCGCTGCACCGCTGTCGCCGAGCGAGCGTATGACTTCGTCGGGCGTCGGCAAATCAGCGGCGTAAGCGATGCGGACCAGTACCATCTCGGCGGCGGCAACGGGGCGGCCGGACGATTGCACCTCGGCAACGCCCTTCAGCAGCATTTGCCAGGCGCGTGACAGCACGCGCATCGACAGCTGCGTGGCGAACGCACGGCCACGCGTGCGCTCAGCTTCCGACAGCGACACATCATCGGCCACAGCGGGCACGACTTTGACGCGCGTAATGAAATGAGTGAACTCGGCAAGATCGCCCAGCACAACGGCGGGATCAGCGCCGATGTCGTATTGCTCGCGCAATTCCTTCAGAGCGGCGGCGACATCGCCTTTCATCAGAGCTTCGAACAGATCGACCACGCGCACACGGTCGGCGAGCCCCAGCATCTGGCGCACGTCTTCCGCGCGCACCGGACCAGCGGCATGCGCGATCGCCTGATCGAGCAGCGACAGAGAGTCGCGAACGGAGCCCTCGGCGGCGCGCGCGATCAACGCCAGCGCCGCGGGCTCGATCTCGACCTTCTCTTTGGCGGCAATCCCTTCGAGATGCTTGACGAGGACAGCGGCATCCACGCGGCGTAAGTCGAATCGCTGGCAGCGTGACAGCACCGTGACCGGCACCTTGCGGATCTCGGTCGTTGCGAAGATGAATTTGGCGTGCGGGGGCGGCTCCTCCAACGTTTTCAGGAGCGCGTTGAATGCGGCGCCGGACAGCATGTGCACTTCGTCGAGAATGTAGACTTTGTAACGCGCCGACATCGGGGCGTAGCGGATGGCATCGTTGATCTGCCGCACATCCTCGACGGAATTGTGCGAGGCGGCATCCATTTCCAGGACGTCGGGATGACGGCTCTCGATGATCGCCTGGCAATGCACGCCCATGACCGGCATCTTGATCGTCGGTTCTTTCACGGAACCGTCCGGCAGCTCGTAGTTGAGCGCACGGGCAAGGATACGCGCGGTCGTCGTCTTGCCGACCCCGCGCACGCCGGTGAGGATCCAGGCCTGCGGAATGCGGCCACTCTCGAACGCGTTCGAGATGGTGCGCACCATGGCCTCCTGGCCAATCAGGTCGTCAAAGCTTGCAGGCCGGTATTTGCGCGCGAGCACGCGGTAGCCGTCGGCCGGTGTATCGGCCGCGGCGGGATTGGAAGTAGCGGATTTTTTCGGCTCGCTCATCGTGCTATCCGCTTCGCCGCCACGCCAGGCGTTGGCTCATTGCAAACGAGTCAAGGAATTGGTGGGAGGCTGACGAGCGACCCGAACCGCGCTCGTTAGGGCTGCTTCCTTCCGGATCTGACCCGGTTGGCGAGTGGCTCGTCCACCGCCAACCTCCCGTGTCTTATATCGGACCTACGGGCGGGGAAAGCAAGCAGCCCGGCCAGCACCGTCTCCGCCGGGCTTGACCGGCCCGTCCATGAGGCGATTCTGCTTGTGGAAATGTCATGGAGACGGCCGACTCGGCAGGAGAGGAACATGGAATCAGTCTGGTCGCTCCATCCACAGCTGGCGCAAGATACCGTTCCGGTCGGCGACCTGCCGCTAGCGCGCGTGCTGTTGGCGAACGACGCCAACTACCCTTGGCTGATCCTGGTGCCGCGCCTTCCCCGGCTCGTTGAACTCATCGATCTCGAGGAAAACGCACAGATTCAGTTGCTCGGTGAAATCTCGGCGGCGGCGCGCGCCCTGAAAACGGTCACTCAATGCGACAAGCTCAACATCGCCGCGCTCGGCAATCAGGTGGCACAGCTGCACGTGCACGTCATTGCGCGCCAACACAATGATAGCGCGTGGCCAAAACCGGTTTGGGGCGTGACGCCGGCCCTTGCATATCCACAAGGGCAACAGGAAATACTGGTGAAATCTTTGCGGGATGCACTCGCGCCGGCAGGATTAAACGGCGGTCAGTGACGACGCGTAGGATGTATATTGTTTCTCTTCGACCAGTTCCGACTTCAGAAGCTTGTTGATCTCGCGCTTCAACTTTGCCCGCTCATCATTGTTGACGTAGACGGAGCGCGCCAGATCGATGAACTGTTGGTCAAAGGCGCTCGCGGCCTCTTTGGCGCGAATCCTGTTTTCGATGTCCCAGAGCTTTTCGTTGACGACCCTCAGCGCCTGTTTTAATGCCGCCAATCCTTCGGGAACCGCGTTTTCCGCGACGACCTTGCTCAGCGCTGCGAGCTCCCGCCGGACATTGTCGATTGCTTCTGCCGACGACAGCCGCTGCTGCTTGATTTCAAGGATCGTGATCTTGTCGATGACTTCGCCCCATGACAGCGCCACCATCGGCACACCTGGCTGCCCGGATTCAGGCACTGGCATTCTTAACGCTCCTCTTCCGCACGCAAATGATGGACTGCGCCGGGCGATACTGATAGCAAATGCCAGCGTGGATCACTAGCTTTGGTTCTACCGACAACCTTCATGCGCGCCGCGCACCCCCGTGTTCTCGTCATTTCGTTGCGCCGCATCGGCGATCTGCTGCTCACGACGCCGCTGATCCGCAGCCTGCGCCGCGCGTGGCCGGATTCGAACATCGACGTGCTGGTGTTCGACAACACCAGGGGCATTATCGCCGGCAATCCGGACATCAACGGCGTCATTGCCATGCCGCAACGGCCGACATTGGCGGAAAGCGCGCGCATCTTCGTGAAGCTTTGGCGCCGCTACGATGTGGCCGTTTCAACGCAGAGCGGAGACCGGCCGATCGCCTTTGCATTCGCCGCCGGACGGATGCGCGTAGGCGTCACCACCGACGATGACCCGTGGCTCGCGCGCACGCTGAAACGCATCGCGCTCCACCGGCCAGTGGCTGCGGCGGAAAAGCTTCATCGCGTCGAGCAGATGCTGCGTCTTGCCGACGCGCTCGACATTGCGCGCGTTCCGGATCTGGTCTGCCCTGCGGCGGCGTCAAGCTCACAGGCCGCACCGGCCGGCAACTACGCGGTGATCCATGCTTCGCCGATGTTCGCCTACAAGGAGTGGACAAAAGATGGCTGGCGCGCCGTCACAGCCGCGCTGGCGCAGCGCGGTATCTCCGTCGTCGCGATCGGCGGTCCGGGCGAAGCCGAGCGGCGCTATCTCGAAGAGGTCTGGCGCGGCATTTCCGCCTTTCACCAAGTAGGCTGGGCGGAGACGATGACGTTGCTGTCAAAAGCAAAAATCTACATCGGCCCGGATACGTCGGTGACCCACCTTGCGGCGGCTTCCGGCTGCCCAACAATCGCTTTGTTCGGACCGATGGACCCACGCGTCTGGGGTCCCTGGCCGGTCGGCGGCCTTGCGACACCATGGGCCGCCAGCGGCACAATCCAAAATCACGGCAATGTGTGGATTGTGCAGAATCCCCTGCCTTGCCTGCCCTGCACCTTCGAAGGTTGTGAACGACACATTGGCAGTCGCAGCGCATGTCTCGACGAACTCAAGCCGGAACAGGTCATGGCCGCAGTCGATCGCGCCCTTGCCTGACCGTCCGGTATTGCGCGGACCGATGTACTCCCGTCTCGCGCGCCCAAAGCGGCCGAGCGAGCATTGCGTGATTGAAGTCGCCGTGCGAATTTGCGCGACGCATGCCATTTCGTTCAGATTTCGGTCCCAAACCCCGTCTTGGATATACCGATAGCCGCATCGCGCGGGCGGCCGAGCTGCGCCCCGATGCCACGGCTATTGCGTCGCTGTCGCAAGACCCTGGTGCGGGCGCCTATGTGATCGCCGGCGACTGGATCGTGATGAAGAAAGGTTCGACGCTTCACGACCCCCTTTTCACGATGGCGGAAGCAGCAGCGTTTGGCGCCGCGACCGAATCAATTTTCCTCGGCTTGCTCGATGGTGCGCCGCGCTTCGGCCACGGCCTTGCACCACAAACGGCAGAGGCGTTGAAATCGAGCGACAGCTTGCATGTCACAGATCTTCGGTCCATCGCCGTGCAGGGTCTCGTCGCACCCGAACATCTGCCACCCATTGCGGAAGCCAAGGCCGTGCTGCACTGGCATGCGCGTCACCGTTTTTGTCCGAACTGCGGTGCGGCCACACGGTTGGTGCAAGGCGGCTGGCGGCGCGACTGCGCGCAATGCAAGGCCGAGCACTTCCCGCGCACGGATCCGGTCGTGATCATGCTCGCAAGCGATGGCGAGCGCTGCCTGCTGGGACGCAGCCCGCGCTTCGTGCCGACCATGTGGTCGTGTCTTGCCGGCTTTATCGAGCCCGGTGAATCGATCGAGGACGCGGTTCACCGTGAGACCCGCGAGGAAGCCGGCATCACCTGCGGCCGCGTCGTCTATTTTGCCTCCCAGCCCTGGCCGTTCCCGGCGTCGTTGATGATCGGCTGCCACGCCGAGGCGTTGACTCATGAGATTGTGGTCGATCGTGAGGAACTGGAAGACGCCCGCTGGTTTAGCAAGGGAGAGGTCGAGACCATGCTGATGCGCAAACACCCCGACGGGCTTACGACACCGCCTCCGGTTGCGATTGCGCATCACATCATTCGTGCCTGGGTCGAGGACGAGATCAACTTTGGCTGAACAAGCGACCAAACCGCCGAAAATCCTGTGCGCCGGCATCGCGGTTCAAGATATCGTCATGCGCGTGCAGCACTTTCCCGCCGCAGGCATGAAAGTTCCCGCGAGCGAATTCATTATCACCGGAGGCGGTTGCGCGGCCAACGCGGCGGTTACGACCGCACGGCTCGGAGGGCGTGTCGCATTTGCCGGGCCGCTGGGCGGCCACGATGACGCCGTGAGCGAGCGCATTCTTTCAGATCTCGCAAACGAAGGTATTGATTGCAGCGGCGTTGCGCGCGTTTCCGGCGGCACAGCATCGGTATCACTGATCCTGCTGGACGCGGCCGGCGAAAAAACAATCGCGACGCGTCGCGGCGTCAAGCTCGGCGATACACGACCCAACGATACGGCCAACCTGATTGCCGATGTCGATGCTGTGCTGGTGGACAATAGATTTCCGCAATTCGTCACCGAAGTGTGCCGCGCCGCGCAGGCACGCAAAATTCCGATCGTCATCGATCTCGATCAAGCCACCAACGTCGACGACCCTCTCCTCGCGCTCGGCACGCACGTCGTTTCCTCGGCCGAAGCATTGTTCGGGACAACGGGGAGCAAGGACTACGGCGACGCTCTCAAGAAGCTCGTCGGACACATTTCCGGCTTCCTTGCCATCACGGACGGCCCAAACGGAGTTTACTGGCTCGAGCGTGGTGAGCTGCGACATCTTCCGGCATTCAATATCAAGGTGGTCGATTCGCTCGGTGCCGGCGATGCTTTCCACGGCGGCTTTACACTCGCATTGGCCGAAGGACGGGCGCTTCCCGAGATACTACGCTTCGCGAGTGCGACTGCCGCGCTCAAATGCACCAAATTCGGCGGCGGTTCCGGCGCGCCAACGCGCGCCGAGGTCGAGGAATTTCTCAAGAAAAATAACTGAGCTGTTTATTTTTTTGACGGACAAGGCGCGCCACAGGGCGCGCAGGCGCCGGCAAAATCCTCCGGCGACACCGCGCGGCCGCTCGACGGGCTCGACAGGTGATCGACCAGAATGGCCGCGACGCCAATCAATACAACGACGATGTAGACCCGGCGCATGCTCTTATTCCCGGCACATGACCTTGTCCGAAAACCGGTACCCACTTTTCGGGATCATGTGCTAATCCCTGGACAGACCGAACAGCGGCCGCAAACGGATGCCGATCAGGCAGCCGGGCAGCGCTGCAAGAAACCAGATCCAGCCATGCAATGAGCCGGAGGCGACACCGCCGACAAAGGCGCCAATATTGCAGCCAAAGCCAAGTCGCGCGCCCCAACCCATCAGCAGCCCGCCAACGCCGGCGGCCAGGATTGACTTGAGCGGCGGCCACGCCGCTGCTGCGAATGGCTTGCTGGCCGCAGCCGCTGCCATGGCGCCGAACAACATGCCAAAATCAGTGAGGCTCGATGTGTCGGACAGCACGGATTCCGAGAGGGCTCGCTTGGGTCCCGGCCATTGCCAGAAAGCCGCATGCGACAGGTCGAAGCCAAGGGCAGTTGCGGCTTTGGCACCCCAGACCGTGTAGCCGAACGTTACACTCCAGGGATGACCGCCGGCGACGAATACGGCAATGCACAGCAAGCCAATGGTAAAACCGCCGATAATGTATTTTCGCGACGGCATGAAATTCGCGCCACGCGCACGCGCGATCGCAATGATTATCGCCGCGGCCACGACGAGGCTGCTGAGTGTCACCGCCAGACCGCCCCACGCGCCAAAATAGTCAGACGCCAGCACCGGATCGATTCCGCCGAGTGCGAGGAAGGCGGGTAACGAAAGACTGCCGAGAACGCTGCCGATGACGAAGAACAGCAACGCGACCAGCATGCGTCCGGAACCTCCGCCGACCGTGTAGAGCGTACCGGAACCGCAACCGTTTGCGAGTTGCATGCCGATGCCAAATACAAAAGCGCCGATCACCAGCGAGGGTCCGAGCGGCGCGATGGCTCCGCCATACCGCGCGG
Source organism: uncultured Alphaproteobacteria bacterium (assembly GCA_963819915.1). Lineage (GTDB taxonomy): Bacteria > Pseudomonadota > Alphaproteobacteria > Rhizobiales > Xanthobacteraceae > Pseudolabrys. Next base: position 241,332 of record CAWFXX010000009.1, on the reverse strand, counting down.
TCAACGCGGCAACCGGTACAATGGCCAGGGCGCAGATCGCGATCACGATCAGCCCACCAAGCAGGCCGCCGGCCTCGCCGCGCGTGAGGAATCGCCGCCATGCAGCGGTGAAACTGAATTCAGCCTTGAGAAAGGCGACGCCAAGACCAAAGCCGCCGAGAATCAGCGCAGCCGACGCCAGCTGCTGATCGAGCAGCACGAGCGCAATCAGGATCGCTGTCGCGCCGAGTGCGAGCCCGAGGAAAAGACGGTCGATACGAACGGCCGCGCCCGAACCGGACGCGGCCACACTCACGCTAGACATTGAAACTCCCAAGGAAACGTCCAGGCGCGGATCAGGACCCGAGGCCAAGGGTCTTTTTCAGATCGTCCCATTTCGTGCGCGAGGATTCAACCGGCCGGCTTGCGTTGCTGGTCCATTCGACCATCGAGCCGGCATAAAGCCTGGCTTCTTTTCTGCCAAGCAGCTCGTGCATCACGAACCAATCGGTCGAGGCCCAGTGACCGGTGTTGCAGTAATTCACCACCGGACCGGCGGGAACGGCATTCGCGATGGCCGCAAGTTCGGCTTTGGGTTTCAACCGGTTGGTCTTCGGGTCGTAAAATTCCGCGCTGTCGATATTTACGGCGCCAGGGATATGTCCGTAAGCCTGCGCAGCTGGCGCCTTTTCCTTGCCTAGGAAAAATGACGCCGGCCGCGCGTCGATGAGGGTAGCACCGCCCTTGCCTTCCGCTGTCTCGACCTCGCCGGCGCTGGCCAGAATGCTCTTGTCGATGGCCGCCGTGAAAATCTTCGGCGAAGGCGCCTTCGGTCCGCTTTCCGTCGGCAGCCCTGCTTGCCGCCAGGCTGCAATGCCGCCATCGAGGATAGAGACATCCTTTACGCCGGCATATTTCAGCGTCCAGTAAGTCCGCGCAGCCGAACCGAAATCGAGAACGTTTACGCCCGCCGGCACTACGACGACGTGACTATCCTCGTCGATGCCGAGATCACCGATCAGCTTTTCGAGTTCCGGCGCCGTCGGCACCATGAACGGCACGTTGTTGCGCGTAACGCGCCAGCCGGCCTTGTCGTAGTCGCTGTGAACGCTGCCGGGGATATGCGCGGCCGCATAAGCCACCGTGCCACCGCCGTCGATCGCAGAGCGGATGTCGAGAACGACCAGATTGGGGTCGGCTTTGTGAGCGCTGAGCCATTGCGCGGTGACCAGCGGTTCGGCGTGTGCGCCGGCGACGGACACCGCCATCGCTGCACTGAACAGCATCGCGGCGCCGAGACGCCGAACGGCTTGAACGGGATTGAAGTGGAACGATGTTTTCATGGCACGGACTTCGACGTTGGAAAGCCGCGATAGCGGCACAAAACATTGGGCTTGAAATAGAATATTTTTCTCTATAAAGACAGGTATACCATTCAAAAAAGAATAACATTCTATAATCCTAGAGCGCTGTAGTTCGTATGTGCCAAATTTTTAGGAACTAGAGAATGGACGCTATCGACCGGAAGATCCTCGCGGTTGTCCAGCAAGACGCGTCGCTTTCCGTGGCCGAGATTGGCCAGCGCGTGGGGCTGTCATCAACGCCCTGCTGGAAGCGGCTGCAACGGCTGGAGGCCGACGGCGTCATCACGCGCAGGGTGGCGATCATCGACCCTGAGAAGGTCGGCTTGGGCATTACGGTCTTCGTTTCGATTGAAACCGGCGACCATTCGCAGGACTGGCTCAAGAGCTTCGCCGATGTCGTCGGCGCCATGCCGGAAGTGATGGAGTTTTATCGGATGGCAGGCGACGTCGATTACATGTTGCGGGTCGTCGTGACCGACATTGCGGGATACGACGCATTCTACAAGAAGCTGATCGCGACCGTGCCACTGAAAAACGTGACATCGAGATTTGCGATGGAGCGAATCAAATCGACGACTGCTTTGCCGATTGCTGAAGCACGTTAGGTAACTTGGACGCTTAGCTGCAGGCGTCGCCGTTATAGACCGGCGCCGTGACGCGCGGGCTCATGTACATCTTATCCTGCAACGTAATTCCGGTCGCCGCGATGTGGCTCCACGCAGGAATGTAGCCGGTGACGGGCCTGTACAGGTAAGTCACTTCGGCCAGCACCAGCGACGAGCTCGCGATCGCGATCTCGGTAGGAATGGTGATCGCCGATCCTTTTGATTTGGCCGTGCCGCCCACCGTCGCACTCCAGGCGACGGTCGCATTTTTTGCAGCATCGATCTTGATGCAGGTTACGGTGGTCGTGAGGTTGCCGGCCGAATAAGGGGAAATGATCGCGGTCGCCGCGTTCATGATATTGGACATGCCCGGCGTGTCGATCGTCTGCACCTGTGACGCCAGATTGGCGAGTGCGCCCGCGGTGAGCGTGACCTTGCGATCCGCAGCTACGCCGTCGGAAATCTCGACGCAGCCGATATAAAGTCCCAGCATCAGCGGCGCGATAATGGCGAATTCGACCGCCGACGATCCACGCCGGTCGCGTGCAAGACGACGCAGAACCCCCGGCATGAAAAATGTCATTGCGTTCATGACGAGCTGCCTCATTTGTACGGTTCGTTACGGAAAACCGCCGTCGCCACCAGCAGACGCTTGCCGCCGTTCAGATTGGCCAGAGCATTGCCGAGCACGAATGTATAGACAGGCCATTCGTAGTAGAGCCTAACGACCTCGATGCTGCCCACGTCGCCGGGGCTATAGTTCAATTGCGAATCGTCAAAGACGCCATTGTTCACTGGCGGCGTGTTGGTGATGGACGCAAAATCCGTGTACGTCTTGACGTCGACATAGACCCCGTTGGCGCAATCGAATAGTCCGTAAATGTGCGCGCAGACCTGGGTCTTGAAGTCGTCCTTGCTCCACCCCGCAGTTTGCGCCTGACCGGTCATGATCAAACGCGAGGAATCCTGCACCGCGGTTTCGAGGGTTTGTCCGGCAAAAAAGACCAGCGCCGTTTCCATGATGGCAAAAATCAGAGCCAGGAACGGGATGGCGACAAATGCGAACTCAACCGCAACGGCGCCATCCTGCTGCCGCACAAAGCGGCGCGCCAGCCGGGTCGGGAGAACCCTGAGGACACAAGCTGCGATCTTGCCTTGCGCGGAAATGGTCATGACAGGCGTCTCGATTGCCAAACGGTGCCGAAGCACCGCACTGCATAGCAAAGGCGCGTTGTCGATTTCTTGCCAATACTGCTCGGAACCGCGGTAGCGGCGTTAAGCAATTGCTAACCGTGTCGGACCGGCCGCAACGGCCTAGTGGGCGGGGGCCGTGCTTGCCTGGCCGTTACGGGCGCCGCTCTCGGTGAGCGTAGCGTTGAAGTATCCGGGGGCATCGCCAAGCGTAATGCGGCGTTCGCAGTTGGGTGCGCAGCTGTATGATTCGCGTTCGACACCCCTGTATACGGTCACCAAGTCTGCAGTCCCGGCCCCCAATACTTGGACGGTCTTCTCCATGACAACACGGCCGGAGCGATCGAGAGCCAGTAAATTAGTGGCGCCGTATCCTTTGCCGGTGACAACCAGAATGCCACCGCTTTGCAAAGTGGCATCGGCGATCAGCGGATTTCCGATGACGATGGTCGCGATTTTTTCAGGCAGGTGCATGATTTGCGCCTGATCGACGTTGACGGAGAGCGTGTCCGCCCGGGCAGGCGCCGCACCGAAGACGCCGGCGATCAGCAAAGCCAACGGCCAAAAGCCGAACGGTCGCCTGCAACGCCCCATCAAGGCTGCCATCCTGCTCTCCAGCACGCTACGCGCAATGGCGCGCCGCCGCGGCCCGGCGGAACCCTCTTGCTCAAGTTGACTGCAAATTGGTGAATGAAGTGCAAAGAAACCACCGAACCTTCCGAGGCCAAAGGCCTCATTGCCGGAACGGATACAGCATTTGCGCGCCGATGCTCTCCGGAAAGCTTGTGTCGTCGACACCGTAGGCATCGGGCAGCACATTTTTCGGCATGTACCAGGTCCCGAAAAGCAGATCCCAGATCGGGAATGTGCCCGCGAAATTCTTGGAGCCGCCACGATCCGCCGTGGTGTGATGCCAGCGATGAAAGACGGGCCCGGCTATGACATATTTGAAGGGCCCCAGTGTCCAGTTTAAATTCGCATGCACGAACGCCGAACTCGCCGTGGTGAAGGGTCCGACGATCAACATCGCATTGGGCGAAATGCCGGCCAGCAGAAGGCCGACGTCTACAAGTACGGTGCCGAGAAAGATGTTGAGCGGGTGAAATCGTGCGGCGGAAATCCAGTCCAGCTCTTTCGACGAATGGTGCACGGCGTGATACTTCCAGCCGTGCGGACCGTGAAATGCCCGGTGAATCCAGTACGTCAGGAAGTCCGACACAACCACAAAGACTATAGCCTGCGCCCATAACGGCATCACGGCCAGCGGACCGAAACCATCGTCGTAGAAATTGATCAGGGCCTCGGTCCCATGAATGCCGTAGAGATAGGCGGCCCCGGCGACCATCAAGCCGATGCGCACGAAGCGCGCGGCCAACGGAATCAAAAACCAGTAGCAAATGTCGGTGGCTATCTCCTGTTTGCGCCACCAGGGTCGGCCGGGATTGCAGGCCGACCAATGCGTCAGGGCTCCGAACACGATGCCAAGCGCAATCGAAATCGGGATCAGCTTGAGGAGTGTCTCGCCGGCCACTTTAACGAAGGAAAACATCTCAGCGAGCATGATCAGCAATCCGTCAGAGAGACCTCATCCGGTATCGGGGTGCCCGGTTAAGATGAGGTGTAGGGGCTCCATGATGTAGGCGTTTGTATTGACTGCTCGGGTGCGACCAAAGAATATTTTGGTCGCGGAAAAGTACTTCTAAGTATAAATTTAAGAAACGATTTATTAACTCTGATAATATCTCAGTAATAATTTATTAACTACATGAAATCCGCCTGCCTAAACTGCATAACGACCCGTCTTTTTGAAAATATTAACCGAGAGGCAAGACCTGGCGGCTAACGTTTTCAGCAGCCGACACACCCCATGGGACGGCGTGGAACTGCGCAATGAAGCAACTGTTCGTGCGTTTCTTGAATGATGAATCCGCTGCAACCGCGATTGAATATGGCCTCATCGCAGCGGGGATTTCGGTAGCGATCATTGCGGTCGTAAACGGCCTTGGCAGCAACCTGAACGCCAAGTTCAGCACAATCTCCACGCAGCTGAAGTAGCAGGACGTCCGGCGAATCGTTGCCTGGCTCAGAGGGACCCGCGCTAACCGAACGGCAAGCTTGCGGGGCGTAGGTTGAAGGCTGCGTATCGGGCGTGTGCGTAGGGTTGAGTAGTCAATGACAGTCACTGACGTAATCAGGCTCATGCTCTTTCCGGCGCTCATGGCATTCGCCGCCTCGAGCGACCTCCTGACCATGACTATCTCGAATCGATTGTCACTTGCGCTCGCCGGCGGCTTTTTCCTGCTCACGCTGATCACCGGCATGAGCCTGCACGCCTTTGCCTTGCATCTCGCAGCTGCCGCGGTGGTTTTGGTGATTGCGTTTATATTTTTTTCGCAAGGCTGGATCGGGGGCGGCGACGCCAAGCTCGTGGCTGCGACAGCGCTGTGGTTCGGCTTTGACTATCTCATGGACTATCTGATCTACGCTTCGCTGTTTGGCGGTGCATTGACGCTGACACTCCTTCAGTTTCGGAAGTTGCCTTTGCCCGCTGCTCTTGCCCGCCAGGGCTGGATTGCGCGCCTGCATGAGACCGGCGCCGGCGTGCCTTACGGTATTGCACTCGCCGCGGCGGCGCTCGCTGTCTACCCAAAGACAGGTTGGATGCCGGCTTAGAGCGTCGGAGCGCTTACGGCGTTACCGCGGCAAGACAATATTAACTCGATTTAGATACCGCTCCTTAACCATACCTTGACCTTTAGCTGTTGAAATCCCGTGTAAGCGGCCGCTTGCGCGGCCATGTGGTTTTACGCGGCCGATCCGGTCGCATTGTCATGGTGAGAGTGAGCGTATGAAAGCCGCACGAGTCGTAGTGCTGACGGTCGCCGTGGCAGCAGGTGGTGTTGCCGCGCTGCTCGCCGGCCGATCGGAAAAGCCTCAGGCGCCCAGAAGTCGAGGCGCCGAAGGTCGACACCGTCGACATTCTGGTCGCCAAGTCCGACCTTCCCAGGGGGCAAACAATCTCACCAGCGGATGTCTTTTGGCAGGCCTGGCCGTCAAGCACGGCTAGCGGCAATTTCATCCGCAAGAACGACCAACCAAAGGCTGTCGAGCAACTCACCGGCATGATCGTGCGCGCGCCTTTCGTGCAGGGAGAACCAATTCGCGAACCCAAACTGGTCAATGCCAAGGGCTCCGGCTTCATGGCTGCGATCCTGCCAGCCAACATGCGCGCAATTTCCACGCAGATATCGCCGGAAACCGGCGCGGGCGGCTTCATTCTGCCAAATGACCGTGTCGACGTCATCATGACCCCACGCAATCGCGATTCCGAAAAAGGCGGCGGCACGACAGAAACCATTCTTCGCAACGTGCGCGTCCTGGCGATCGATCAAACCGTCGAGGAGAAGAACGGCCAGAAGGTCGTGGTCGGGAAGACCGCGACACTCGAGCTTTCCTCCAGCCAGGCAGAGACGCTGGCACTTTCACAGCAACTCGGCACGTTGTCGCTGGCACTGCGCAGCATCGCCGATGGCTCGCGCGAGGACACGAACACCGACGATTTTGAAACGCGCCGCAACATCAATGTTGTCCGATTTGGCGTGAGCACTGCGACCACACCACGTTGACCGATTGGGGGATGAAGGGGACATGGCGACCAGGACATTGACCCATACCGCGGCGCTCGGGGCACTCCTCGTTTTTAGCGGCTTGGCGCCGGCCTCGCAGGCGATTGCAGCCGAGGCTTCGTCTCGCGTGCCCGTGATTCAAGTGGCGGCCAGCGAAACAACCTCGCGGTCAATTCCACTCGGGATTGGCAAATCAGTCGCCATCGACCTGCCCACTGACATCAAAGACGTGCTGGTCGCAGACCCCAAAGTCGCAAACGCCGTAATCCGCTCGTCGCGGCGCGTCTACATGATTGGCGTTACGGTCGGTCAGACCAATATTTTCTTCTTCGACGCCGACGGCAAGCAAATTGCGGGGTTCGACATCGCCGTCACACGCGACCTCAACGGCGTGCGCGCGGCACTCAAGCAGACGATGCCTGATGCCGATATTCACATTGAAGGCGTCGGGGAGGGTGTCGTGCTTTCCGGGAGCGCCGCGAGTCCGGCCGAATCCCAGCAGGCCTATGATCTTGCGACGCGGCTGGTCGGCGATAACAACAAGGTGGTCAACAGCATTGCCGTGCGTGGCCGCGACCAAGTCATGCTCAAGGTAACGGTCGCCGAGGTGCGGCGCGACATCATCAAGCAGCTAGGCATCGATCTGTCCGGCAGCTTCAACTACGGCACGGCCGTGGTGAACTTCAATAACACCAACCCGTTCTCGGCGACTGGCCAGCCAATAAGCACCTCGGCTCTAACCGGCAAGTTCAACAGCGTCACCGCGACGTTGCGCGCCATGGATCGCGCCGGTGTCATCCGGACGCTGGCCGAACCGAATCTGACCGCAATCTCCGGCGAGACTGCAACATTTATTGCCGGCGGCGAATTTCCGATCCCTAACGGACTGTCCTGCGACACGACCCGTTCACCGCCGATTTGCCAACCCCAGATAACCTTCAAAAAATTCGGCGTCAGCCTTGTCTTCACGCCGGTCGTGCTGTCGGAAGGGCGCATCAGCCTGAGGGTCATGACCGAGGTCTCGGATCTTTCGACAGAAAATTCCATGACACTGGCGGTCACTGGCTCAACGGACTCGCTGACTGTGCCCTCGATCCAGACACGCCGCGCCGAAACGACGGTCGAAATTCCGTCAGGCGGCGCGTTGGCGTTGGCCGGCATGATTCAGGAACAGACGAAGCAGTCGATCAACGGGCTTCCAGGCCTCATGACGATTCCGATCCTTGGCACGCTGTTCAGAAGCCGGGATTACGTCAACCACCAATCCGAATTGATGGTTCTGGTTACTCCCTACGTGGTGCGCGCGGTGGCGCAAAAGCAGCTGTCGCGACCAGATGATGGCTTCTCTGACGCGACCGACCCACAATCAGCCCTTCTAGGACAACTGAATCGAATCTACGGCAGCGCCGGCAAACCCGAAGCGCAACCGGCAGGCGACTATCACGGCAAGTACGGATTTATCCTCGATTGAGCGGCGGAGAGTTTGAATGAAGGCGATGCATAAGGCAGTGGCGCAACGCCGCACGCGATCGGCTCTTCGCCTGGTGGCAGCAGGCAGCCTCGCGGCTATGTTGGCTGGCTGTTACTACCAGACTGAAGCCCAGCAAAAGGCATATCCGACCGACTACCGCGTGCGGCACCCGATCACGGTGCACGAGGGTGTCCAGAGCGTCGAGGTATTGATCGGCCGCAATCGCGGTGGGCTTACACCAAGTCAACGCGCCGATGTGCTGGCCTTTGCGCAAGCCTGGCGGCACGAAGCGGGCAGCGGCATCATCATCGACGAGCCGCATGGCGGACCGACCGATCACGCCGCGGCCGACGCGATACGAGAAATCCGTTCGATCTTCGGCGCCATCGGCGTGCCAAACAGCGCGATCTATGTGAAACGTTACACGCCCGCGCGATCTGCGCTCGCCAGCATCAAGCTCAATTACTCGAAACTCGTAGCGGAGGCGGGTCCGTGCGGGCAGTGGCCTCGCGACATCGGACCGTCCTATGAATCCAACTTTGCGGAAAACCAGCCTTACTGGAACCTCGGCTGCGCTTCGCAACGCAATCTGGCTTCCATGGTCGACAACCCGGCCGACCTCGTCCAGCCGCGCGGTGAAATTCCGCCCTGGGCGCCGCGCCGGGACGCTGCGATCGATCATTGGCGCAAAGGCGAAAACCCGTCCGGCAATTACGTTGGATTTGACGTCGGCAAAATCACCGATATAGGCAGATGATCAAGAACGCTCAACAAGTTGCAGTCGCCGCATCCGCGCCTATGCCGGCCGCGGCGACCGATGCCGCAGCCGACACGCACATCGCACCGGCTCCGCGCATTTCCGTACAGGCCTTTTGCGAGACGGTCGAAACCGCCGCCGCAGTCCAGGCCGCCGGCGATGACCGGCGCCTGGGGAAAGCGCATGTGAAGATACAGATGGGCGGTATCGCTGCCGCCACCGAGGCCTATAACAATTCACCCACGCCGAACGTCATCTTGATCGAGACCGATGCGCGCGCCGCCGACATTCTCGGCGGTCTCGACAAATTGGCAGAGGTCTGTGACGCCGGCACACGCGTGGTCGTCATGGGCCGCGTCAATGACGTCACGCTCTATCGGGAATTGACGCGCCGCGGGGTCAGCGAATATCTGATTACGCCCGTTGGGCCGCTCGATGTCGTGCGGGCAGTCAGCGGCCTGTTCTCGGCGCCGGATGCCAAGCCGGTCGGCCGGATTGTGGCCGTCGTGGGTGCCAAGGGCGGCGTGGGTGCTTCTACGGTTGCGCACAACATTGCCTGGGCGATTGGACGCGACCTCGCGCTTGATTCCGTCGTGGCCGATCTCGATCTGGCGTTCGGAACGGCCGGCCTCGACTACAATCAGGATCCGCCGCAGGGCATCGCCGACGCTGCGTTTTCACCTGACCGCGTCGATACGGCCTTTGTCGACCGGCTGCTGTCGAAATGCACAGACCACCTCAGTCTCCTGGCCGCTCCGGCAACGCTTGAGCGCGTCTACGATTTCGGCGCCGAGGCCTTCGATTCGATCCTGAATTCGTTGCGCGCCTCCATCCCGTGCGTCGTGCTCGACGTTCCGCATCAATGGCTTGGATGGACGCGGCGGCTGTTGATCAGCGCCGACGATATTCTCGTGGTTGCCGGGCCCGATCTCGCAAATCTGCGCAACGCAAAGAATCTGATTGATCTGCTGCGGACGTCGCGGCCAAACGATCACCGGCCGCACTACTGCCTCAACCAGGTCGGCATACCGAAACGCCCGGAAATCACACCTGCGGATTTCGCAAAGGCGCTGGAAAGCGATCCGTTGGCGGTCATCCCGTTCGAGCCGCAACTATTTGGCTCGGCGGCCAACAATGGCCAGATGATCGCCGAGGTCTCGGCGAACCATAAGACCGCGGAAATGTTCCGCCAGATGGCGCAGGCACTCACCGGGCGCGCGGAAGCCAAGCGGACGCGCGGCGGCCTGCTGTCGCCAATCCTTTCAAAGCTGATGAAACGTACGGGCTGAAAACAGTTGGGAGTGTGTCGCCTTGTTCGGTAAGCGTAGCGCAACCTCAGAAGCCCGCGCTTTTGAACCCGTATCCGCGCCGGGCCCGGCGCCGGGGCCGGCCGCCGTGCCGGCATCTGCACCCAACTCACCAGCTTCACCCGCAGGTGCCCCGGTAGAAACCGGGCGCACACCGTTCCCCTCAGACGGGCTCGGTGCACCGCTGGTGTCGGCACCGCCGACCGCCCGCCCGTCCTCGCCGCCGGCCGCCGTACCAGCGGCTACCGATAACCGGCGATCGGAAACCTACTATGAGACCAAAGGCACGATCTTCGGCGCGCTGATCGAAGCAATCGATCTTGCGCAGCTGGCGCGGCTCGATGTCGATTCAGCACGCGAAGAAATCCGCGACATCGTCAATGAGATCATCGCGATCAAGAACATCGTGATGTCGATCTCCGAGCAGGAAGACCTGCTCGACGATATCTGCAACGACGTCCTCGGTTTCGGCCCGCTCGAACCGCTGCTCGCGCGCGACGATATCGCCGACATCATGGTGAATGGCTCCGGAACGGTTTACATCGAAGTCCAGGGCAAAATTCAGAAGACCGGCATCCGCTTCCGCGACAACCAGCAACTCCTGAATATCTGCCAGCGCATCGTCAGCCAGATCGGCCGGCGCGTCGATGAATCATCTCCAATCTGCGACGCGCGTTTGCCGGACGGCTCGCGCGTCAATGCGATCGTGCCGCCGCTCGCGATTGACGGACCCGCTCTCACCATCCGCAAATTCAAAAAGGACAAGTTGACCCTCGATCAGCTTGTCAGGTTTGGCAGTATTTCGCCGCAGGGCGCTGAAATCCTCCGCATTATCGGCCGCAGCCGCGTCAACACCCTGATCTCCGGCGGTACCGGCTCAGGCAAGACCACGCTGCTCAACTGTCTCACGCAATTTATCGACGACGACGAGCGCATCATCACGTGCGAAGACGCCGCCGAATTGCAGCTTCAACAGCCACATGTCGTGCGCCTGGAAACACGGCCGCCCAACCTCGAGGGCGAAGGGCAGGTCACCATGCGCGATCTGGTACGCAACTGCCTGCGTATGCGCCCCGAACGCATCATCGTCGGCGAAGTGCGCGGACCGGAAGCCTTCGACCTCTTGCAGGCCATGAATACCGGCCACGACGGCTCAATGGGTACGCTGCACGCCAACAACCCGCGCGAAGCTCTGTCGCGACTGGAATCGATGATCACGATGGGTGGCTTTTCACTGCCATCGCGCACCATTCGCGAAATGATTTGCGCTTCCGTCGACGTGGTCGTTCAGGCCGCGCGCCTGCGCGATGGTTCGCGCAGAATCACCCATGTTTCCGAAGTCATGGGGATGGAAGGCGACGTCATCGTTACACAGGACCTGTTTGTCTACGACATGGTCGGCGAGGACGCCAAAGGCAACATTATTGGCCGGCACCGCTCAACCGGCATTGGTCATCCGCGATTCTGGGACCGCGCCCGCTACTACGGCGAAGAAAAACGCCTGGCCGCCGCCCTCGATGCGGCGGATGCCGCCAACGACGCTATTCGGGCCTGACCGGAGCGAGCTGTGCAAGTTATCGCCGTCTTCTTTCTGGTTTCAGTCGCCTTTGGCGGCGTGGTCTATGTATTCCTGTATCCGATGCTGTCCGGCGAGCGCAAAGCCGAGCAGCGCATGCAGAGCGTCGCGCGAACTGAACCGATGACGCGCGCAACGCGCGGCCCGCAGAAATCCCGCCGCGATACCGTCGAAGCCACGCTCAAGGAGCTCGATGAACGCCACAAGAAAAACAAACGCGCGCCGCTCTCGGTTCGAATCGCGCAAGCCGGGCTATCCTGGTCGAAGCGGCAATTTGCCTTCATATCCGCCGGCATGGGAGTGGTGGCATTCGTCCTCAGCTCTTTTTTCGGTACCGGCCTGATCATTGCCGCCGCCATTGGCTTTGCTGGTGCTTTCGGTGCTCCACGCTGGCTCCTGTCATTTTTGAAAAAACGTCGCGAAAAAAAGTTTCTGGACGGATTCCCCGACGCCGTCGACGTCATCGTCCGCGGCGTCAAGGCCGGCCTGCCGCTGCTCGATTGCATCAAAATGATCGCGCTGGAAGCACCAGACCCGCTCAAATCGGAATTCCGCGTGATCCTGGAAACGCAGGCGATCGGCATGCCGCTGGGCGAAGCCTGCGGCAAGCTGTATGAGCGCACGCCGCTTCCGGAGGCAAATTTCTTCGGCATCGTGGTCGCGATCCAGCAAAAAGCCGGCGGCAATCTTTCTGAAGCGCTCGGAAATCTGTCGCGCGTCCTCCGCGATCGCAAGAAAATGAAGGCCAAGATCCAGGCGATGTCACAAGAGGCCAAGGCGTCCGCCGGCATCATCGGCGCACTGCCGATCGCCGTGATGACGCTGGTTTACCTTACGAGTCCACAATACATCTCACTGCTCTTCACCACTTCGATCGGCAACATGATGCTCGCCGCCTCCGCCATCTGGATGGCGATGGGCGTCATGGTGATGAAAAAAATGATCAATTTCGACTTCTAGGCCAGCGTCCGATGATTGACACCCTTGTCCAGATTATAAACGTCAAGACGCTGACGATGCTGTTCGCCGCTATCGCGGCTGCGGCGACCGTGCTGACGCTTGCGATGCCATTCGTGTTCGTGAACCCGCTCGACAAGCGCATGCGGGCGGTGGCGCTTGAAAGAGAAAAAATCCGCCTGCGCGAACGCGAGCGGTTGAATCAGGACGGCAAAGCCAAGCTAAGACAATCGCCGAAACAATACGTCCAGACCATCGTCGAGCGCTTCAACCTCAGCAAATGGGTCGGCCAGGAAGAGGCCCGTCTGAAACTAATACAAGCTGGCTATCGTGGTCAGGCGCCGTACATAACCTATCTGTTCTTCCGCATGCTGACGCCGATTGCATTGTTCCTGTTCGCGGTCGTATACCTGTTCGTCATTCTCAAGCTCGATCAGCCGACGATGATCAAGATCGGCGTCTGCATTGCCGCCGCCTATGTCGGCATGCAGTTGCCCTTGATGCTGCTGAAGAACAAAATTCAGCGGCGTCAACTGTCGATCAAGCGGGCTTTCCCGGACACGCTCGATCTGCTGCTGATCTGCGTTGAGTCGGGCATGTCGATCGAGGCGGCATTCAGAAAAGTCAGCGACGAGGTCGGTTCGCAGTCCGTTGCGCTAGCGGAAGAACTCACTCTCACGACGGCTGAATTGTCCTATCTGCCGGATCGCCGCCAGGCTTATGAAAATCTCGCCAAGCGCACCGACCTCGAAGGCGTCAGATCGGTCTGTATGGCCTTGCAGCAGGCCGAGCGTTACGGCACGCCGCTCGCCACCATGCTGCGCGTGATGGCGCAGGAAAATCGCGACATGCGCATGTCAGAGGCCGAGAAGAAGGCTGCCGGGCTCCCGCCGAAGCTCACCGTGCCGATGATCCTGTTCTTCCTGCCGGTGTTGTTCATCGTCATTCTTGGCCCTGCGGCCATTAAAGTGATGTCGTTGCACTGACGGGAAGAACCCGCCGGCGCGACCGTCAACCAATCATTGCCTGAAAATAACGCTCAGGATCCGGCGTCAGTGCCCGGAACGTAAGAGCGGCCCATTTTCTTCAAGTCGCCCTTCTGCGCCAGCATCTGTCTGAGATAAGCGACGTTGGCAGTGGCTTCGCTTTCGGGCAGATCAGCGGTCGCGATCTTTTCCGCTTCTTCAAAGCGGCCACGCAAGCCGACAACCAGCGCAAGGTTCTGACGGACTTTTGGTCCGGCGTTCGGCTGCGCCACCGCGCGGCGCAGCGTTATCTCGGCGTTTTTCAGGTCCTTGGTCAGCATGTAAGACAGGCCAAGGTTCGACAGCACTGAAGGCTCGTCGGGCACAATCTTGAGCGCCGAGGCGTAGTGACGCTGCGCTTCGGCATGGCGACCGATCTGATCGAGGACCGCGCCCTGCACATTGAGAATGCGCCAATCGGGCGCGTCCGGCGTATGCGCGTGATCGAGCGTGACCAGCGCCTGCTGGTACTGGCCCGCATCGGCGAGCGCTCGGCCATAGGCGCCGAGCAGTGGCATGCTGTTGGGATTGCGGATGGAAGCCTGTTCGAGCACGGCAACGGCCTGGGCGCGTTGGTCGGTCGCTCGCAACGCGCTCGCGTAGGCAATGGCGGCGTTCGTATCGCCTGGATTGTCGCGGTACCGGGCCGCCAAGGCGTCCAGGGATTTCCGCGAGTTCGCCTCGGTTGCTGCTCCCGCGCCAGCCGGGCCAATGGAGCCCGTGACGTCCCGACCGCCAATGTTGGAGCACCCGCCGGCGGAGAGGCCCAGAACGGTTGCCACGGCGGCTGAAGCGAGAAGACGGACGGCAGATATTTTCAGCGGCATAGTCGAGCAATAAAACGTTAACCCTAACGAGTGGTTAACTTGTAAACTGCCCGCCTGAAGGGGTTTATGGTCACAACCATGGATCTGCAGCTTTCCCCGGGCGAAATCGCCCCCCAGACGCGCGCAGGCGCCTTTGCGCATAATCTGGCGCGCGCCCACGCGGCCACCGTCGACCGCGACGAGCGGTACGCCTGGGCGGAGTAGCCATGCATTCGATCTTCGCAAGCGCCGGAAAATCGCAGGCGGTGCCGATCCTGTTCGTCACGGCCGGAACATTTACCGAGGCAACCAAGGCGCTGGACGCACGCGCGCATGAATTTGCGCGCGCGGCCGGATTTGAACCCAAGGCCGGTCGTCATCTGCTCGTCCCGGGTCCCGACGGAAAGCTCGCAGGCATTCTGTTCGGCCTGGAAAATTCAGATGACCCCGCGAAAGACCTGTTTCGTCCCGGCCAACTCGCCGGTGTGCTGCCGCCGGGCATCTACCGTTTTGGCAATGCGCCGCACGATGCGCGGCTCGCGGCGCTGGCCATTGCACTCGGCGCCTACCAGTTCGTCCGCTATCGCAAGGCGGAAGCGCGCGCCATCAAGCTTGTCGTGCCGGACGGCGTCGACGGCGAAGACCTCAGCCGCATTGTCGAGGGCGTTACGCTTTGCCGAGACCTCACCAACACGCCGTCGAACGATATGGGCCCGGCGGAACTGGAAACCGCCGCCCGCGCGCTCGCCAAACGGCATGGCGCCAAAATTCAGGTCACGGGGGGCAAGGCACTCGCAAGGAATTTTCCGCTCGTTCATGCGGTTGGCGCCGGCTCAGCCCGCGCTCCGCGCCTGATCGATATGACCTGGGGCAAGCCAAACAATCCGAAAATTACGCTGGTCGGCAAAGGTGTCTGCTTCGATACCGGCGGGCTCGACATCAAGCCCGATACCGGCATGCTCAACATGAAGAAGGATATGGGCGGGGCGGCCACTGCGTTGGCGCTCGCGCACATGATCATGTCGCGCGGCCTGAAAATCCGACTGCGCGTCATTATTCCGGCCGTGGAGAATTCAATTTCAGGCACCAGCTTCCGGCCGCGGGACATCTACACCTCGCGCAAGGGCATTTCCGTCGAGATCGGCAATACGGATGCGGAAGGCCGCCTGATCCTCGCCGATGCACTCACCCTCGCCGACGAGGACAAGCCGGCGCTGATCGCGGATTTCGCGACGCTTACCGGTGCCGCGCGTGTCGCGCTCGGGCCTGACATGCCGCCTTTCTTCACCGATGACGACACGCTCGCCGGCGAGCTGGCGCGCGCTGGCGCCGCTGAAAACGATCCGCTCTGGCGCATGCCGCTGTGGCGGCCCTATGAAGCCATGCTCGATTCAAAAATCGCCGACCTCAACAACGTGGCGGCCGGCGGTTACGCGGGGTCGATCACGGCTGCGCTGTTCATGCGCCGTTTCGTGACTGCAAAATCCTGGGTGCATTTCGACATCTTCGCATGGACGCCCTCCGCCAAGCCCGGCCGGCCGGAAGGTGCCGAGTGCCAGACGGCGCGCGCGATCTACGCGATGCTCTGCGCGCGCTATTCATAGCCATGGTCGCGCTCGACCCCCGCATCAATCCGTTTCGGCCCGAAATCGCGGCGAAATATCTGCAAGGACAAGTCGAGGCCGCGCGCTTCGTCGAGGGTACCCGCCGGCAGGTGGTCGAGCCGATCACTGCGCTGCGCCGCGCGCCGTCGCATCAGGCAAGGCTGCACACTGAAGCACTGCTCGGCGAGCGTGCGATGATCTATGAAACCACCGATGAAGGCTGGGCCTGGGGCCAACTCGAAACCGACGGCTATGTCGGCTGGTTATCAGCCAACGCACTCGGCGCAGCCGGCGCAGCGCCGACCCACAAGATCGCGGTGCCGCGCGCACTGGTGTTCCCCGCAGCGGACATCAAAACGCCGCCCTTGGCCGCCTTGCCGATGGGCGCGCTGCTATCGATTGCACGCCAGGATGAGCGTTTCGCCGTCACCGCGTCCGGATGGCACATCCCGGAAGCCTATCTCGCGCCGGTCAAGGCGCGGCAGCCGGATTTCGTCGCGGTCGCCGAGCAATTTCTCGGCACGCCTTATCTGTGGGGTGGCAAAACTTCGCTCGGACTGGATTGCTCGGGTCTGGTGCAAGTGTCACTCCAGGCGGCCGGCATCCCCTGCCCGCGCGACAGCGATATGCAGGAAATGGCGCTTGGAAAGCTGTCGTCACTCGCAAGCCTGCGCCGTGGCGACCTTATTTTCTGGAAGGGCCATGTCGCCATCGCGCGCGATTCCGAGAGCCTGATTCACGCCAATGCGCACCACATGACGGTCGCCATCGAGCCGGTAATCGATGCCGTTGCACGCATCAAGGCCGCCGGAAGCGAAATCACTGCCGTCAAGCGCCCGCTCTAGGCGAGCAGCTCGGCGACGCGATCGCGGTTCAGCGCCAGCCACTGCAATCCAATAATCAGCGGGCCGAAGCGCATTGTATTGCGATCAAGCGCCGCAATGGCTTCGTCAACAGAAACGAGATGGACGAAAAGCCGCTCACCGTCGGGTGACACCATCGGGCCTTCGGTCACTTGTGCACTGTCGACGGCGGCGACAAACATCGTGACTTCCTCATCAGTCACCCCCGGCGTGGTCAGGTACGTGAGCAATTCGACGACCTTCGCGGGTGCGACACCGGTCTCTTCCTTGCATTCGCGGCTTGCCGCTTCAGCCAATGTCTCGCCGGCCTCGACCCGCCCGGCCACAAACTCGACCAGGTCGCCGTTTCCATTGGCGAGATGCGCCGCAAGGCGGAATTGACGGATCATCAGAAGTTTCTGACGCGTGACGTCGACCGGAATCACCAGCACGACCTTGCCGCCCATTACTACGTCGCGCTCTTGCGTGACCGGGCGATGGTCGCTGCTCGCCACCGTCACGCCGTAGCGGTGATAGTCGCGATAGGCTCTGGCAAGGACTTTGGGCCGCGAGACGGAAACATCCGCCGGCAGGTCGACAAGATCGCGACGGTTCGTCATGACATTCTACTGCGACACCACGCCCTCGGGCGCGGTTTCCAGCTTAAAGGCAGCGGCAAACAGTGCGCGCGTGTAGTCCGTCTTCGGCGACCTGAACAATTCAGCGGCCGCACCCTCCTCCACCATCTTGCCGTTACGCAGGACCAGCAACCGGCTCGCCAGGGCCGCCACGACACGCAGGTCGTGCGAAATGAACATGTATGTGAGATCGCGGCGCTTTTGCAGGTCGCGCAGCAAATCGACCATCTGCGACTGGATCAGCATATCGAGCGCGCTGGTCGGCTCATCGAGCACGACGAAGGTCGGCTCCAGCACCAGCGCACGCGCGAGCGCAATGCGCTGGCGTTGGCCGCCCGAGAATTCGTGCGGATAACGGTGACGCGTCTGCGTATCGAGGCCGACATCGGTCAGTGCCGCGACAAGACGCGCCTCGCGCTCGGCCGCGGACAGCCGCGGATGATGCACCCACAGGCCTTCCTCGATGATATCCGACACCGACATGCGCGGTGACAATGAACCATACGGATCCTGGAAAACGATCTGCATGTCGTGACGATACGGCCGCATGTCCTTGAACTTGAGGCCCTGGATTGGATGTCCCATGAACACCACCGGGCCGGTGGATGATATCAAGCGCAGAATGGCAAGACCGAGCGTCGTTTTTCCGGAGCCGGATTCCCCGACGACACCCAATGTTTCACCCTTCCGCAGCTCGATGCTGATGCCGTCTACCGCCTTGATGTGTCCGACTACCTTACGCAACACGCCGCGCTTGATCGGGAACCAGACCTTCAAATCCTTGGTTTCGATAATGACGGGCGCATCCGGCCGCGGTGGCGCCGGATCGGGCTTCGGCTCGGCGGCAAGAAGCGCGCGCGTATACGGATGCTCGGGCGAGGTGAACACCCGCTCGACTGCTCCCTGCTCGACGATTTTTCCGCGCTGCATCACGCAGACTCTATCGGCAAGCTTGCGCACGATACCGAGATCGTGGGTGATGAACAGCATCGACATGCCGAGACGGGTCTGAATGTCTTTCAATAACTTCAGGATCTGCGCCTGCACCGTAACGTCGAGCGCGGTCGTCGGCTCGTCCGCAATCAGGAGATCGGGTTCGTTGGCGAGCGCCATGGCGATCATCACCCGCTGCCGCTGGCCGCCGGACAGCTGGTGCGGATAACTGCGGAGCCGCCCCACGGGGTCGGGAATGCCGACCTGCCTGAGCAATTCGACGATGCGCGCGCGCGCCGCCTCGCCCGTAATTCCCTGATGCAAAAGAAGTATTTCTCCTATTTGCTTTTCGATCGTGTGCAGGGGATTGAGCGATGTCATCGGCTCCTGGAAAATAATCGTGATGTCGTTGCCGCGTACCTTACGGATTTCGCGCTCCACCATCGTGAGAAGGTCGCGGCCCTTGAACATCACCGAACCCGACGGATGATGCGCCGCCGGGTACGGCAGCAGCTTCATGACCGACAGCGCTGTGGCCGACTTGCCCGATCCGGACTCGCCCACCAAAGCCAACGTCTCGCCCTTCACGATGTCGAACGACACGCGGTCGACGGCCAGCACTTCGCGCGCGCCGTGACCGAAGGCGATGGAGAGATCACGGATGGACAGAAGTTTTTCTGGCCCGCTCATCGGAATGTCTTTCTGGGGTCGAAAGCACCGCGCACCGCCTCGCCGATGAAGATCAGCAGCGACAGCATTAGCGCAATGCTGAAAAAACCGGTGAAGCCGAGCCACGGCGCCTGCACGTTCGCCTTGCCTTGCGACAGCAACTCGCCGAGCGAAGGCGAGCCGGGCGGAAGGCCGAAGCCAAGAAAGTCCAGCGCCGTGAGAGTCATCACCGACGACGACAGGATGAATGGCAGAAACGTCATGGTCGCGACCATGGCGTTCGGCAACAGGTGACGGAAAATGATCACGGCGTTCGACACGCCGAGTGCTCGCGCTGCCTGGATATATTCGAAGTTGCGCCCGCGCAGAAATTCCGCACGCACCAGCCCGACCAGCGACACCCACGAGAACAGCAAAAGGATCCCGAGCAGCACAAAAAAGCCCGGCACCAGCACCGATGAAATGATCAGCAGCAGATACAGTGACGGAATCGAGGTCCAGATCTCGATAAAGCGCTGGAACAGGAGATCGGTCCAGCCGCCGAAATAACCCTGCACCGCACCGGCCGCGACGCCAATGACCGAGGAAACGATGGTCAGCGCCAGACCGAACAGCACCGAAATGCGGAAGCCGTAGATCAGGCGCGCCACCACGTCACGTCCGCCATCGTCGGTGCCGAGCCAGTTCGTCTCGACCTCGCTGCATTTGGCGAAGCCGTGCGTGGCGGCGTACTCACAATCCTTCTGGGTGAGCAGCCAGGTTGGCTTGGATGGGAACGGCGACGGCGGCTTGCTGACCTGCGTGTTGTAATAAAAACGCACCGGCGGCCACAGTATGGTGCCGCCTTCCTTCTGGATGAGGCCCATCAGATAGTCGTCGCGGTAGTCGGCGGCGGTGCCAAAGAGGTTTGGATCCTTTATTTTGGAAAATGCCGTGTCGGGATAGGTGATGACCGCGGGGAAAAACGATCGCCCGTTGACGTGGATGTAAATCGGCTTGTCGTTGGCAATGAATTCGGCAAACAGCGAAATCACGAACATGAACAGAAACAGCCACAGCGACCAATAACCGCGCCGATTCGCCTTGAAGTTCTCCCAGCGCCGCTTGTTGATTGGCGATAAACTGATGGCCCGCCCCGTCGGCGGCGCCGCGAGGCCCATGGGCGACACCGCCGCGGTCTCCGGTGGCTTGATCCCGGCACGCGCGTCCACCTCAGACCTCCCTCGTCTCGAAGTCGATGCGCGGATCGATCCACGTGTATGTCAGGTCGGAGATCAGGTTCACCACCACGCCGATCAGCGAGAAAATGTAAAGCGTGGCAAATACGACAGGATAATCGCGATTGAGAACGCTTTCGAAGCCGAGCAGGCCCAGGCCGTCGAGCGAGAAGATGGTCTCGATCAGCAGCGACCCCGTGAAAAACGCATGAACGAATGCGGAGGGAAAGCCCGCGATGACGATCAGCATGGCGTTGCGGAACACGTGCCCGTAAAGCACCTGATTGCTGGTGCAGCCCTTGGCGCGCGCGGTCAGCACATATTGTTTGCGGATTTCCTCGAGAAACGAGTTCTTTGTCAGCAGCGTCATCGTGGCGAACGCCGACAGCGACATCGCGATAATGGGCAGCGTGAGATGCCAGAAATAGTCGAAAATTTTCTGCCACCATGGCAGCTGCGACCAGTTTTCCGAGACAAGTCCGCGCAACGGAAACCAGTCGAAGAACGAGCCGCCGGCAAAAAGAATGATCAGGAGGATCGCAAACAGGAAGCCGGGGATGGCATAACCGACGATGATCACCGTCGACGTCCAGACATCGAAGCGGGACCCGTCCTCCATCGCCTTGCGAATGCCGAGCGGAATCGAGATCAGGTACGTCAGCAACGTCATCCAGATGCCAAGCGACATCGATACCGGCAGTTTTTCCTTGATCAGCTGCAGGACGCTGACATCGCGGAAATAGCTCTTGCCGAAATCAAACCGCGCATAATTCCATAGCATCAACGCGAAGCGTTCCGGCGCCGGCTTGTCGAAGCCGAATTGCTTTTCGAGCTTCTTGATGAATTCTGGATCGAGCCCCTGCGCGCCGCGATATTTGGAGGTCGAGGCATCGACCTGCGAGGCACCCTGCGCCAGACCGCGGCTGCCGAAGTCGCCTCCCGGCGAGCCGGAAATGCGCGATGTAGCGCCTGTGTCGGCACCGGTCAGTTTTGCAATCACCTGCTCGACCGGGCCGCCGGGCGCGAATTGCACGACGACAAAGGCCACCAGCATGATGCCGAACATGGTCGGCACGATGAACAGCAGGCGGCGGATGATATAGGCGGTCATTCGTCTGGTTTTCCGGCATTCTCGGCGTCATGCCCGCGCTTGTCGCGGGCATCCACGTCTTACAGCATATCGCAACATAAAGACGTGGATGGCCGGACAAGCCCGGCCATGACGGGACCCTAACCTTTTCGTTCCAATTTGGCCGCCTTCTCCTGGTCGTACCACCAGGTATCCGGAATGCCACGGAAATAGCGCGGCTGGGCGGCGGGGCGGCTGAAGACATCCCAATAGGCAATCCAATGCGATGCCTTGTACCAATGCGGGATCCAGTACCGTCCGGCGCGAATGACGCGGTCGAGAGCCCGGCAGGCCGTAGTCATTTCTTCGCGCGTATTGGCGGCAATGATGACGTCGATCAGTTTATCGATCACCGGGTCGGCAATGCCGGCATGGTTCTGTGAGCCCTTGATCGCCGCGGCCTGCGAGGAGAGATACGTGCGGAGCGAGTTGCCCGGCGTCGACGAAAAGCTCAAGCGATCAACGGTGACATCGAAATCAAAATCATCCACACGCTTGCGGTATTGGACAGGATCAACGACACGAAGGCTTGCATCAATTCCGAGCGTCGCCAAGTTCTTGATGTAGGGGAAATGATGCGGCTGCAACGCCGTTTCGTCGAGCAGGAACTCGATGGTCATGGGTTTTCCGGCCGGCGTTAATCGCTTGCCGTTCTTTAAGGTGAAACCAGCCTCATTGAGCAACTGGGCGCCGTGCCGCAGCGCGCGGCGATCCTGGCCCGAACCATCAGTGACGGGCGGGACGTAGGGTTCGCCGAAAACTTCTTCCGGCAATTGGTTGCGGAACGGCTCGAGCAGCGCAACTTCGGCACCGCCTGGCTTACCGCTCGCCTTCATCGGTGAATTTTCAAATACAGACTGCGTGCGATCATATGAGCCGTACATAATGTTCTTGTTGGTCCATTCGAAATCGAACGCATCGATCAATGCTTCACGCAGCCGGCGATCCTTGAATTTCTCTCGCCGAGTGTTGATGAACCAGCCTTGCGCGCCGGAGGGCGTGTCATCCGGGATCACCGCGCGTTTAACGCGACCATCCTTGAATGCCGGGAAGTCGTAGCGCGTCGCCCAGGTTCGCGAGGAAAACTCCTCACGGAAAAGGTAGCTTTTCGCGGTGAAACCCTCAAAACCGACGTCGCGATCCCGGTAGTATTCGTAACGGATGCTGTCGAAATTGTTCACGCCCCGCGCAACCGGGAGGTTTGCGCCCCACCAATCCTTGACCCGATTGAATTCGATGAAGTGCCCGATGTCGAACCGGCCGACGCGGTAGGGGCCGCTGCCAAGCGGAATATTGAGATTTGATTCATCGAATTCCTGCTTGGCATAGTAGGCGCGCGAGAATATCGGCAGCCCAGCGACGAACAGCGGCACGTCGCGCGCGCGGTTTTCTGCAAAGCGCACGACCACCGTGCGATCGTCCACCGCCTCTGCGCCTTTGCAGTCACGCAGTTGCTGCGTGATTATCGGGTGACCCTTTTCCTTCAATGTCGTCAGCGACCAGGCGACGTCATGCGCATTCAATGGCGCGCCATCGTGAAATTTGGCCTCCGGGCGCAACGTGAATCGATAGGTCAGCCCGTTATCGGAGATGCGAACATTGCGCGCCACTAGCCCGTACATCGCGTCAGGCTCATCGCCCGACCGCACCATCAGTGTCGCGAACGTGTACTCCATTCCCAACGCGCCTTCGCCCTTGAGAATAAAAGCGTTAAGCGATGTGAACGTCAGAAATGACCCATTGTAGATGCGATTGGCGACGATTTCCGAATAGCCACCACCCTTCGGCGCGTCGGGGTTGACGTAACGGAAATGCGAAAAATCGGCGGGATAGCCGAGATCGCCGAAGGCGGACATTCCGTGCCGTTCGGCG
Source organism: uncultured Alphaproteobacteria bacterium (assembly GCA_963819915.1). Taxonomy (GTDB): domain Bacteria; phylum Pseudomonadota; class Alphaproteobacteria; order Rhizobiales; family Xanthobacteraceae; genus Pseudolabrys. The sequence continues at coordinate 217,764 of CAWFXX010000009.1, read as the reverse complement.
TCTTGCGCAAAGGCGCGCGCCGGTAAGACCGAGGCCGCCAAGACGCCAACGCCAGTAGATAGCACCGCGCGCCGCGATGGGTGGCTCCCTCCCCCCTTGTGGGGGAGGGTTGGGGTCGGGGGTCGTTCGATTCGGTTTGCCATCCGTTCCCTAACGCATCCACCCCCACCCGGCCGGCTTCGCCGGCCGACCCCCCACAAGGGGGAGGTAGAAAAGTATCACGACCGTTGCGGCACCTTCGCCGCTTTTTCGGCGTCCCACCACCACACGGTCGGAAACGCCGCCGCTCCATATTTCGGCATGTTCTGCGGACGGGCGAACCGGTCCCAGCGCGCGGTGCGCTGCTTGCCGTAGGTCCACTGCGGCACGACGTAAAAATTCCACAACAGGACGCGGTCGAGCGCTTTGGTGGCAGCGACCAGGTCGTCACGATCCTTGGTGAAAATGACGCGCTCGATCAGCTGATCGACCGCCGCATTTTTGATGCCGACCAGATTGCGTGAACCAGGCCGATCGGCAGCAGCCGAACTCCAGAAGTCGCGCTGCTCATTGCCGGGCGACAGGGATTGACCCCAGGACGCGACGATGATGTCGAAGTCCCATTGCCGCAGCCGGTTTTCGTACTGCGCGGAGTCGACCACGCGCACGCTCACCGTCATGCCAAGACGCTCGAGTGAGGGCTTGTAGAACAGCACGAAACGCTGGGTCTGCGGATCATCGACCAGAAATTCAACGGTGAACTGCGCGCCAGTCTTGGCCTCGACCAGTTTAGTGTCCTTGATCTCGTAACCGGCCTCGCGAAACAGTGCGAGTGCCTGACGCAGGTTGTCGCGCACCGCCTGCGGATTGCCGCCGACCGGATTGGTGTAGGGTTTCGTGAAGAGATCCGCCGGCACCTTGTCGCGCACCGTTTCGAGAATTTCCAGTTCCTTGCCCGAAGGGACGCCCCTGTGCCGCAAGTTCGGTGCCTTCGAAATAACTGGCAATGCGCGTATACTTGCCGAAGAAAATCGTCCGATTCATTTCCTCGAAATCGAAGGCGAAATTGAAGGCGCGTCGCACACGCGGGTCTTTGAACTTGTCGCGGCGGATATTGAACGCGAAAGCCTGCATGGCGCCGCGGTCGTTGATCGGAAATTCTTCCAGCACGACCTTCTTTTCGCGTACGGCCGGGAAATCATATGCTGTGGCCCATTCCTTGGCACTGTTTTCGGTACGCCAGTCGACCTGATCGCCCTTGAAGGCTTCCAGCGCTACCGTGTTATCGCGAAAATACTCAAAGCGGATTATTTGGAAATTTCGTGTGCCGATGATGACGTTAAGGTCCTTGCCCCAATAGTTGTCGACCTTCTCGTAGGCGATGCTGCGGCCAGGCTGGAATTCCTTGATGCGATAGGGACCCGAGCTGAGCGGCGGCTCCAATGTGGTCTGGGTTACGTCGCGCTTTTTGCCGCTCTTGTCGGTGCCTTCCCACCAGTGCTTCGGCAGGACCGGAAGCTGGCCGACGATCTGCGGCAATTCGCGATTGCCGGGGCCATCGAACGTGAACGTAATGTCGCGCTCCGCTGTTTCTTCGATCTTCACCACATGACGATAGTAGGCCCCATAGAATGGGCTGTTCTTCTTGAACGTTTCGAAAGAGAAAATCACATCGTCCGGCGTCACCGGCTTGCCGTCGTGCCAACGCGCTTTGGCATTCAGCCGGTAGGTTACCGACGAGAAATCGTCCGGATGGCTGACTGCTTCCGCCAGCAATCCATAAGAGGTGGAGACCTCATCTAGCGCGGACGTCGTCAGCGTTTCGGTGACCAAATTGTCACCCGGAGCCATGTTCCCCTTAATGCCCTGCACAACGCTATTGAAATTGTCGAAGGTGCCGAGTGCGATCAGGCGCACAGTGCCGCCCTGCGGCGCGGTTGGATTGACGTAGTCGAAATTCTTGAAGCCTTCGGGGTATTTCAATTCGCCGAACAGCGACAGCCCGTGCTTCCAGGAGCGCGCCTGCGCCGATACCTGGCCGGCAAGCGATGTTGCGCCAATTGCGCCCAGCGCAGGTGCAGCAAACGTAGCGGCCGTGGCGCGAAGAATTGACCGGCGGCTGAATTTCATTCGGTTGCTCCAGCGCACAAAATATCGCCCAACGATGCAATCACGGGTGATTATGTCGGTTTTTCGATACCTCGCCAGCCGGTTCGCTCGTGAACGCGCTTGCCGTCCGTCAAATTTCCGTGGCCAAACGCCGCAATCGCCTCTCAAACAAACGGCCAGGCGATGGGCCCGGCCGTCTCAGAGCATTAATTCTGCTTCATCTATTTCTTGGCGGGTTCCCCGCCGGCCGGCGCTGCGTCCGCCGCTTTCGGCAACGGGACCGGATTGTCCGACAAGGTGTGCAAGTAATCTATGACGTCGGCGCGCTGCTCGGGCCGCGACAGTCCGGCGAAGGTCATCGCCGTTCCCGGAATGTAACCGCGCGGATTGGCGAGAAACTTGTTGAGCTCCTCAAATGTCCAATTGCCGCCCTTGCCCTTCATCGCGGCAGAGAAATTGAAGCCGCCGCGGGCTTCACCGCGTGGGCTCCCGACGATGTTGTACAAATTGGGCCCGACCCGATTTGGGCCACCTTTGTCAAAGGTATGACAGGCCTGGCATTGCTTTGCGGTGGCCTGGCCCTTTTCCACCGAGGCCTTGGCGAGCAGCGTCTCGATCGGCTGCTCCGGCTCCTTGGCAGGACCGGCCTTCTCGCCTTCGCCCTGCTCCTTGACCGCGATGTTGTAGCCCGGCTTGCTCGGCTTCTCCGGCGCGAAAATGGCGCCGGCTCCGATATTAAGCGCCAGCAGGATGAGGCAGGTGCCCAGGATAGCGCCAAGGATCTTGTTAAGTTCGAAGGAATTCATCGAAATTCGACTCCCGGAGCGGGACTTGATCGTGCGGGGCGGGTCACCGTCAGGGCCCTGGCGGCGGCGATCAGATACCGGTTTGCCTCGCCTCTGGCAACCCGTATAAGCGCCTGCGGCATTATCGACAGCCGCCATGTGCAGCCGGTATTCCGGCAATCTCAATGCCCAACGCAATTATCCTCATCCCGGCCCGCCTCGCGTCGACCCGCTTGCCCGGCAAGCCATTGGCCGATCTGCATGGCGTCCCGATGATCGTCCAGGTGCTTGCGCCGCGCTGAGGCGGCGCGAATCGGCGAAGCGGTGGTCGCCACCGATTCGGAAGCCGTTGCAGCGGCGGTGGAAAAAGCCGGCGGCCGCGCCGTCATGACGCGCAGCGACCACGTCTCCGGCTCGGACCGCATCTATGAGGCCCTGGAGGCGCTTGACCCCGAGCACCGCATCGACGTCGTCGTCAACGTGCAGGGCGATCTGCCGACCATCGATCCCGCCGATATCCGCGCCGCGCTCAAACCGCTTGATGACCCGGCCGTCGATATCGCCACGCTCGCCGCTGTCATCACCGACCTCGCCGAACTCAGCAATCCAAATGTCGTTAAGGTTTCGGGCCCGCAAATTTCGCGCGGCCGCCTGCACGCGCTCACGTTCAGCCGCAAGTCCGCGACCGGTCCCGGCCCGCACTATCATCATATCGGGCTCTACGCCTATCGCCGCGCGGCGCTGGAGCGCTTTGTGAAATTGCCGCCCTCGGCCAACGAGCAACGCGAGAAACTTGAGCAACTGCGCGCGCTCGATGCCGGGATGCGGATCGATGCGATGGTGGTGAACAGTGTGCCGCTTGGCGTTGATACGCCGGAAGAATTGGAAAAGGCCCGCCGGCTGCTCGCCGGTTGACTCGCACCCAAAGGTCTGCGTACGGAACGCGTCAAAGGAACCGGGCCATGGCCAAGAAGAAGATCATCTTTCAGGGAGAACCGGGCGCGAACTCGCATATTGCGTGCCGCGACGCCTATCCTGACCACGAGCCGGTACCCTGCCCGACCTTCGAAGACTGCTTCACCGCGCTTGCAGCCGGCGATGTCGATCTGGGCATGATCCCGATTGAGAATTCGGTCGCCGGCCGTGTCGCCGACATTCACCATCTGATGCCGACGGCCGGCCTGCACATCATCGCAGAATGGTTTCTGCCAATTCGAAATCAGCTGATGGCGTCGAAAGGCGCGAGCCTGAAGACGATCAAGACCGTGCAGAGCCACGTGATGGCGCTCGGCCAGTGCCGCAACGTCATCCGCGAATTGAAACTCAAGCCGGTGGTGGCGGCCGACACCGCCGGTTCGGCGCGCGAAGTTGCCGAAGCAAAAGACATTACCCGCGCCGCCATCGCGTCCCGGCTGGCAGCCGAAATCTACGGCCTCGACATCCTGAAGGAGAATGTCGAAGACGAGACCCATTCGACCACGCGCTTCGTCGTACTGTCGCGCGAGAAAAAATGGGCACATCCGGGCAAGGGCAAGATCGTCACGACATTCGTATTCAGGGTGCGCAACGTGCCGGCCGCGCTCTACAAGGCGCTGGGTGGCTTCGCCACCAACGGCGTGAACATGACGAAGCTTGAAAGCTACATGGTCGGCGGCAACTTTTTCGCCACGCAGTTCTACGCCGACGTCGAAGGCCATCCTGACGACCGGGCGCTGGTATTTGCGCTTGAAGAGCTTGCCTTCTTCTCGAAGGAACTCACCGTGCTGGGCGTCTATCCTGCCCATCCGTTCCGTGAGACGTTCAAGGAAGAGAAGGATTAAGCCGGGTCAAACCGCGACGCGGCCGAGGAAGCCTTCAATGCGGCGCTGAAGGCCGCCGGCGGCCGCTTCGACGGTTTCAGAGGCTTCGAGAACCTTGCTGGCGGCGTTACGCGTATCGCCGACCCCGCGCGTGACCTCGTCGAGGACGGCGGCCATGCCCTTTGCCCCATTCGCGGCACTCGCCACATTGTGCGAGATCTCATCCGTTGCACTATCCTGCTGCTGCAGCGATAGCGCGACTGCCGACGTATAGCCGTCGATCTCGCGCATCCGTTCGGTGTTGCGCCGGATCGCGTCGACTGCGACGCGCGTCGAACTTTGCACGGCCTCAATTTGCTCGGCGATCTGCTCGGTCGCTTTGGCGGTCTGTACCGCAAGCGATTTGACTTCCGATGCGACGACGGCGAAACCACGCCCGGCTTCGCCTGCCCTCGCCGCCTCGATCGTCGCGTTGAGCGCAAGAAGATTCGTCTGCCCCGCGATGTTGCGGATCAAATTGACGACTTCGCCGATCTCTTGGACGGTGTCGGTCAGCCGCGTCATTTGTTCATTTGTCGTTTGCGCCTCGACGACAGAATGCGACGCAACTTCGGCAGCCTGGCTGATCTGGCGGCCGATTTCACTGATCGAAGCGATCAATTCTTCGGCGGCGCTCGCCGCGGCAATCATATTTGACGACGCTTCGTTGGAGGCCTGCACGGCGCCAGCGGTGCGCTCGGAGGTCGAGCCCGACGAATCCGACAACGTCACGGCAATCGATTTGAGCGCGGCCGTGCTCGCGGACACTGTCTGCAACACGGCAGCCACGTTTTCACGGAATGCGCGGATTTCGGTTTCAATCTCGACGCGCCGGCGCTCTTGCTCCGTGAGCGCCGCGCTCTTCCTTTCGGCATGAATGCGATCGGTTATGTCGTCGTGGGTTCCGATCCAGTAGTGGCCGCCTCTGATTGGCTTGTTGACAACCAGCACCGCGCGCCCGTCCGGCGTTTCCACTATGCGATTCATCGACTGCCCCTGCCGCACGGCGGTCATGATCTCGGCACGGTATTTTTCCGGATCGATGTTGAGGCTGCCTGTTGTGATCCGGTTGTTGATCAGGTCCATCAACGTGCCGCCGGTTTTCACGATGTTGGGCGACAGACCGTACATCTCGACATAGCGGTCGTTGCAGACCACGATACGTTCGTTGTCGTCGAACATAATGACGCCTTGCGTCATATTGTTGAGAGCCATGGACAGCAGAGCACCGTCGCCGCGGCCGCCACTGCGTCGGCGTCGACGCGAGACCACGAATGCCCCGATAATCGCCACAACAGCGATGACGGCATACATCTGCAAATTCTGATCAAAGAAATTGTTCAAGGCAGCCCCACCCACCCGATCCGAGAGGTTATAAGGCTGCAAGTTTTTAATAATTGTTAACCGGCCCGCGGAGCGCCTAAGCCGGGCGTCTAGCGCGCTCCAGTTCAAAACGCCCGACAAATTCCGGTGACAGCAATCGTAGGCGTGACGGGTCGACCCGGCCAGAGCGCGTCACGTAGCTCATGGCAAAATCCAGTGGAGCCAACTTCATGTGTTCGGCAAAATTCTCGTACCAGGCCGCGCTGCCGTTGGCGCCGGCCACAAGCTTTTCCAGGACGGGCCTGCGCCCGGCTTCATAAGCGGCAAGCGCCGAATCGATATCATCACGGTGCGTTGCAAGCGCTCTATCGAGGAAGATCGCGTCCTCCATGGCGAGCCGCGTGCCCGACCCGATGGAAAAGTGCGCGGTGTGCAGGGCATCACCGACGAGCACGGTCCTGCCCACCGACCAACGCTCATTGTGGACAATCGGGAAATTGCCGCCAGATCGAGTTGTTCGAGATCAGCGCGTGCCCGTCCAAAGCCTGCGCAAACACATGCTCGCACAATGCGCGCGTTTCGTCTTCGTTCATCCGCGCAAAGCCCGCCCGCGTAAAGGTGGCCGCGTTCGACTTCGACGATAAAAGTGCTTGCGCCGGGCGCATAGCGATAGTGATGCGCGTTAAAACAACCGAGTTCGTCCTCAACAAATGTCTGGGTCAAAGTTTCGAAGCGCTTTGTGGTGCCGAACCAGGCAAAGCGATTGGTCAGCAAGCGAACGCTGGCGCCAAACTCTTTCTCGAAACTGCGGCGCAGCAATGAATTGACACCATCGGCGCCGACAATGAGATCGGCGCCGGCGAGCTCATCAAGGCTTTTCACCGCGCGGCGGTAAACCGGCTCGACACCGACCGAACGCGCCCGTGCCTGCAACAGCTCCAGAAGCTTGAGCCGGCCGATCGCAGCGAACCCGATGCCGTCGATAACGATGCGCTCTCCGCGGTGGACGATGGCAATGTCGTTCCACAATTCCATATGCGGGACGATTGCGCCGTAAGTCTCGGGATCGTCTTCGCGCAGGAATTCAAGCGCGCGATCGGAAAAAACCACGCCGAAGCCGAATGTGGCGCTGGCCGGGTTTTGCTCGATGACGATAACGTCGATGCCGGGCTGGCGCCGCTTGATCAGGTAGGCGAGATAGAGACCCGCGGGTCCGGCGCCGAGAATGGCGATTTGCATGCGGGCGAGCTTACAGGCTGGCGCGCCGCAAGAAAACGCGGTCAGATTGTCTGGTTATAGGCGCCGACTTCCGGATGCGTGCGCAGCACGCCGTCGACGGCCGCAAACATCTCACGCATGCGCGCCTCGGAAACAGGGCTTTCGACTACAACCACAAGCTCGGGCTTATTGGAGGAGGCGCGCACCAGGCCCCACGTACCATCCTCGACCGTAATGCGAACGCCATTCACGGTCACAAGCTCGCGGATGGCCTGGCCGGCAACCTTCGTGCCACTCGCGTGGGCCGGTCTCGAATTGCTTCACAACCGCGTCCACGACGGCGTATTTCTTTTCGTCGTCACAGTGCGGCGACATCGTCGGCGAACCCCAGGTTTTCGGCAGCGCCTTGCGAAGATCGGCCATGCTTTTCCCCGGATTGCGATCGAGCATATCGCAAACGGCAAGCCCAAAGATCATGCCATCGTCGTAGCCGCGGCCGAACGGCTTGTTGAAGAAGAAGTGCCCGGATTTCTCGAAGCCAGCGATCGCGCCGAGTTCGTTGACCCGCCGCTTGATATAGGAATGCCCGGTCTTCCAGTAGTCGACCTTGACGCCGTTGGCTTTCAGTACCGGGTCAGTCAGGAACAGTCCGGTTGATTTCACATCGACCACGAAAGTTGCGTTCCTGTGCAGCGCCGACATATCGCGGGCCAGCATCACGCCGACTTTGTCGGCAAAGATTTCCTCGCCTTCGTTGTCCACGACCCCGCAGCGATCGCCGTCGCCGTCAAAACCAAGCGCGACATCGGCGCGATTGACGAGCACGGCGTCGCGCATGGCGTGCAGCATTTTCATGTCTTCGGTATTCGGATTGTAGCGCGGGAAGGTATGGTCGAGATTGCAATCGAGCGGCACCACATCGCAGCCGATCGCCTGTAGTATGCGCGGCGCAAAGGCGCCGGCGGTGCCATTGCCGCAGGCGGCCACCACTTTGAGCTTGCGCTTGAGCTTCGGCCGTTTCGTCAAGTCGGCAATATAGCGTTCCGGGAAATTCTCCACGAACACGTAGCTGCCGCCGTCCTTGAAATTGAACTTCGCACCCAGCACGATTTCCTTGAGACGCTTCATTTCGACCGGGCCAAACGTCAGCGGCCGATTGGCCCCCATTTTCACGCCGGTCCAGCCATTGTCGTTGTGCGAGGCCGTCACCATCGCGACGCAGGGCACATTGAGTTCAAACTGCGCGAAATAGGCCATCGGCGTAATGACGAGACCGATATCGTGCACCTTGCAGCCCGATGCCATCAGGCCGGAAATCAGCGCCATCTTCACGGACGCCGAGTAACTCCGGAAATCGTGGCCGGTAACAATTTCCGGTTTCACGTTCAGCTCGCGAATAAGCGTGCCGAGGCCGAGGCCAAGCGCCTGCACGCCCATCAGATTGATTTCTTTTTCGAGCAGCCAACGCGCGTCGTACTCGCGGAAACCGGTCGGCTTCACCAGCGGCGTGGATTCATAGGCGTAGGTATTCGGTGCTAGTGCGGGCTTCGGCGTGGGAAACATCAGGTCCTCAAAATAGTCCGGCGCGAATCCAATACCCTAACGCCGGAGAGCCGCAAAGCGCTCCGTCAAACTTTCGAATACCGGAAAACGGTGCCTACTGTTCGAGCACCAATCGGCCGTTGGCAAATTCGTAGCGCTTGAGTCGTGACAGGAACGACACGCCAAGCAGATTTCTGGTCAAGGCCTCGTCAGGCAGCACCATCGCGGGCACGTCGTACACAGTAATGCCGCCGACCTCGATACGCTCGATTTTGGCAGGCGCCGCCTTGATTTTGCCGTTAGCAGTGACGGCAACCGCGGTGTAGTCGCGCGGCTCGCGGGCGAATTCCGGCCTGCGCCGCAGACAATTCCCGGAGCACGACGAGCGATGCACCGGTATCGACCATGAAGTCGACAAACCGCCCCTCAACTCTGGCTTCGACCTGGAAATGGCCTTGCCGGTCGCTCTCCAGCATCAGGCTGCGGCCCGAGCTTGTGGGTTCGCGCGGCTCATATGACGGCTGCACAACCGCGGCTTGAGGATCCGGATGCCCTTCGACAACACGATCCGCAAAGCGCGCGGCAAAAGCACCGATCGCGAGCAAGGCTGCCGCAATGAAAAGTATCTGACGCATGGCAAGACCCGTGGATCGCCGGCAACACTGACATATGAGGCTCAAGGCGGGCTTAACGTAGCCATGCAGCCTGCCGCGCTTTCGCCCATGGTCAGCGGTCCGTTACTGCAACTATGACAATTGAATCTATTGGCCGCGCGGCTTTGCCCGCCGGGTTGCCGGCGCCTTAAGCGGATCATCGGGCCATGGATGCCTTGGATAACGGCCCCGCATCTCGGTTTTGACGTCCTTGTAGCTGCCACGCCAGAAGCCGGGCAGATCTCGAGTTAGCTGCACCGGACGATGGGCAGGAGACAAAAGTTCAATCAACAACGGCACGCGGCCGCCGGCGATCGTGGGATGGACCGCAAGGCCGAATAGCTCCTGCACGCGGATTGCAAGTTTCGGCCCCTCCTCCGCTTCATAGTCGATTGGAGCGTGCGAGCCCGAGGGCGCCGTGAAATGCGTCGGCGCCTCGGCGTCGAGTCGCTTGCGCAGATTCCATGGGATCAACGCATCCAATGCTGCTGTCAGATCATCCGCGCCGATTTGCGAGCGCGCCGTCCTGCCGGTGAGGAACGGCGCAAGCCATTCGGCGGACGTGGCGGCCAACGCCGTATCGGACAAATCCGGCCACTCGTCCCCTTCCGCACGGCGAAGAAACATCACGCGGTTGCGCAGCTGAAGCTGCGCTTTGGTCCACGGCAATTTTCCGATACCGAGTTCCGCGATGCCTTTTGCCAGCAGCCTGGCGCTTTCGGAATCGGACGTAACGGGCATCGTCTGCTCGGACAGCACAAGCGCACCCAACCTCTGCCTTCGCCGCGCGCGCAGTGACGCGGAAGCCATATCGAAGCTGACCTCACTGCGGTCATCGATCTGGCCGGCAAAGCGCGCCTCGATCTCGGCAACTTCAATGGGCGCGGCCAGCACGATACGGCTCGCCGCCGCCGCGCCGGTGAGTTCGGCGACCACCAGGAAGGGCTCGCGCGCCAACGGTGATGCCGGATCGACCACGCCGCCGCGACCATTGGCGAGAAGAAACCCACCTCCGGCGCCGCGATTCTTGGCGATGCGATCCGGATAGGCCAGCGCTAGAAGCGCTCCGGTACTCCGCTCGCCATTTCTGTTGCCGGCACCGGCGGTCTCGGCCCACCGCTTTGTCATTGCGCGCGCATCTTCCGCGCGGGCGGAACGGTCGCGGCGAAAATTATCGAGCCGATGCCGCAAATCGACGTCGTCGCCGCCAAGCCCGCGCTCCGTCAACACCGCGGCAATGGCCGCAGCCTGTGCGCCGCCCCCCTCTGCTGCAGCATCAACAATCATGCGCGCCAGGCGCGGCGGCAGCGGCAAGGAACGCAACTTGCGCCCCTCATCCGTGATGCGCCCGGCCGTGTCGACGGCCCCGATCTCTTTCAGTAAGCCTCGCGCTTCGGCGAGCGCCGCCTGTGGAGGCGCGTCAAGAAATGCGAGTTTTGCCGGATCGGAAACACCCCAATGCGCCAGATCGAGCACGAACGACGAGAGATCCGCCGATAGAATCTCGGGCCGCGTGTAGGGCTCCAGCGAACTTGTCTGCGGTTCATCCCACAGTCGATATGTGGCGCCCGGCTCCGTGCGGCCGGCACGGCCGCGGCGCTGGTCCGCGGCGGCACGGGACACGCGCACGGTTTCCAGCCGAGTCAGGCCGACATCGGGTTCGTAACGTGGGACCCGCGACAGGCCGCTGTCGACCACGATGCGCACGCCTTCGATCGTGAGCGACGTCTCGGCGATCGACGTTGCAAGGACGATTTTGCGACGGCCCGGAGGCGACGGCGAAATGGCGCGATCCTGCTCGCGGGCGTCGAGCGCGCCGTAAAGGGCGACGACATCGATATTTGCGTCCCTGATGCGCTCATTCAGAAGCGTCTCTGTCCGGCGGATTTCCCCCGCCCCGGGCAGGAAGACCAATATCGAGCCGGTTTCCGCGCGTAGCGCGCGTTCGACCGCGTCTGCGATCTGGCGTTCGATCGGCGCGCGCGCGTCGCGCCCGACGTATTGCGTCTCGACCGGGTAGGCGCGGCCTTCGCTTTCTATCACCGGCGCATTGCCAAGCAGCGCCGCAACGCGCGCGCCGTCGAGTGTCGCCGACATGACCAGCAGCCTGAGATCCTGGCGCAGGCCTTGCTGGACGTCGCGCGCCAAAGCCAGTCCGAGATCGGCATCCAGTGATCGTTCGTGGAATTCGTCGAACAGCACCGCGGCAATTCCATCGAGCGACGGATCGTCGAGGACCAGCCGCGTGAACACGCCTTCCGTCACCACCTCGATGCGCGTGCGTTTCGAGATTCGCGAACCAAAGCGCACGCGCAGGCCGACTGTGTCGCCGACCTGCTCGCCAAGCGTCACAGCCATGCGGGAAGCCGCAGCGCGCGCTGCCAGCCGGCGCGGCTCCAGGACCAGTATCTTCTTGTCTTTCGCCCACGCTTCATCAAGCAGCACCAGCGGCACGCGCGTGGTTTTGCCGGCGCCCGGCGGCGCAACCAGCACAGCGCAGTTCCCCATCGCGAGCGCTGCCGTCAATCGTGGCAGCGCCTCGTCGATCGGGAGAGTTGTTTCGAACTTTTGCATGACTTTCAGCATCACCATCCGCGCAAACGGATGATCAGGTAACTGCGGAAATCAATGAATAGCGATGTCGATGTCTACCGGTCCCCCGCTATCGCGGGGGACGACAACTTCTATTGGGCGCCGGTTCTGAAATCACGTCCGGGCCCGCCCGATGCTTTCATAGGCAAAGCCGTGGCGTGCGATTTCGTCGGGCCGGTAAACGTTGCGAAGATCGACAAGGACCGGCTGCGCCATGGTTTCCTTCAGCCGTTTGAAGTCGAGAGCGCGGAATTGCTCCCATTCAGTGACGATGACCAGCGCCGACGCCCCCTCCGCGCACGAATAAGCATCGTTACAGAAGGTGACGCTGCTGATCACGCTTTTGGCCTGCTCCATACCGACCGGGTCATAGGCGCGCACCTTGGCGCCCATGTCCTGCAATGCGGTGATCAGGGGTATCGACGGTGCTTCCCGCATATCGTCCGTGTTCGGCTTGAATGTGAGTCCCAGCACGGCAACTGTTTTTCCGCGCAGCTCGCCGCCAAGCGCATTGGCCACCTTGCGCGCCATTGCACGCTTGCGCGCATCATTGACCGCAGCGACCGCCTCGACGATGCGCAGCGGCGCTGCGTGATCCTGCGCCGTCTTGATCAGCGCCACGGTATCCTTGGGAAAGCACGAACCGCCGTAACCGGGGCCGGCGTGCAAGAATTTTGAACCGATACGATTGTCGAGACCGATTCCGCGGGCAATTTCCTGCACGTCGGCGCCGACCTTTTCGGCGAGATCGGCGATCTCGTTGATGAAGGTTATCTTCGTGGCGAGGAAGGCATTCGCGGCGTATTTGATCAGCTCTGCGGTACGCCGATCGGTGAACAAGATCGGCGAACGGTTGAGATAGAGCGGCCGATACAATTCGCTCATCACTTCTCGCGCACGCGTATCCGAGGTCCCGATCACAATCCGGTCCGGGTGCTTGAAATCCTGGATGGCGGCGCCCTCGCGCAGGAACTCGGGATTAGACACCACCGCGCAGTCCGCGTCCGGCCGCGTTTCCCTGACGATGCGCTCGACCTCGTCGCCAGTCCCCACCGGCACGGTCGACTTGGTGATGACCACGGTAAAGCCGTTGAGGGCGCGCGCGATCTCGCGGGCCGCGTCGTGGACAAAGCTGAGGTCGGCGAACCCGTCGCCGCGGCGTGAAGGCGTCCCGACCGCAATGAACACGGCATCGGCATCTGCGACCGCTCCGGCAAGCTCTGTCGTGAATTTCAACCGGCCGGCGCGGCTATTGACGGCCACCATGTCACCGAGGCCTGGCTCGTAGATCGGCATTTCGCCGCGCGTCAAAGCGGCGATTTTCGCCTTGTCCTTGTCGACACAGACCACTTCGTGGCCGAAGTCTGCAAAGGAGGCGCCGGAAACGAGGCCGACATAGCCGGTGCCGATCATGGCAACGCGCATGGAAAATCCGTCATGAAAGTGACAAACCGTGTGCGATCAGGGCCGAATGCGCCTGCATAGCAGACACCGTCAGCAGAGGCGAGAGGCGCAGCAGAATTCACATTTTCTGTGGCTGCATTTTGTGGCGGATTGATTAACGTGGCGTCCAGGACCACATTCGACACCATGCCAGCACCCGCAAAATCCAAAGCTAAAACCGCAACACCCACAACCGTTCCACCGAACACATCCTCGCGGCCGCTCAAGAAGGGCGACCACGTCTTCCTGGTGGATGGTTCCGGGTACATCTTCCGCGCCTACCACGCGATCAGGTTCGAGCCGCGCACGCCGGACGGCACGCATGTGAATGCCGTCTACGGCTTCTGCAGCATGCTGTGGAAGCTCCTCAAGGAAATGAAGCCGGACGAGCGGCCAACGCATCTCGCGGTGATCTTCGACAAGTCGGAGAAAACCTTCCGCACCGAGATGTACAAGGAATACAAGGCGCATCGGCCGCCGCCGCCCGACGACTTGATTCCCCAGTTTCCGCTCATCCGCGATGCGGTGCGCGCCTTCGAGATTCCGTGCCTCGAGCAGGCCGGTTACGAGGCCGATGACCTGATCGCGACTTACGCACGCATCGCCTGCGAGGCCGGCGCGACCGCCACCCTCGTGTCGTCCGACAAGGACCTCATGCAGCTCGTGAACAAATGCGTCGTCATGTACGACACGATGAAGGACGTCCGCATCGGCATCCCCGAAGTGGTCGAGAAATTCGGCGTACCGCCGGAGAAGGTCATCGAGGTCCAGGCCCTGATCGGGGATTCTTCGGACAATGTGCCCGGCGTGCCGGGTATTGGCGTGAAGACCGCAGCGCAGCTCATCATCGAGTACGGCAATGTCGAGACGTTGCTCAAGCGCGCCGGCGAGATCAAACAGGAGAAGCGCCGCCAGGCCCTCATCGACAACGCCGAATCCGCGCGGATTTCAAAAAAGCTTGTCACGCTTGACGACAAGGTGCCGCTGGAGGTGCCGGTCGAAAACCTTGGCGTGCGGGAGCCGGACTACAAAACGCTGATCGCTTTTCTCAAGTCGATGGGATTCAAAACGCTGACGCAACGCGTCGCTGATAAAACTGGTATTGATGCCAGCCAGGTCGAGGCCGGCTCGCCATCTTCGTCCGCCACGACGGCTTCGCCGCCGGCAACCGCAGCGAAAGCTGCACCTACCCTACCCCTGTCCGGCGGAGGCAAGCCGACCATAGAGACGAAGCAAACAAAGGGCGCCCTCACCCCGATAGCGCTTGCCACCGCGCGCAGCGAGGCCGCGCGCGCGGCCAAAATAGATCGCAGCAAATATGAAACCGTGCGCACGCTTGCACGCCTGAAAGAATGGGTCGCGCGTGCGCACGAGTTGGGCGTCGTCGCGGTCGATACCGAGACCACAAGTCTCGACGCCATGCAGGCGCATCTCTGCGGATTCTCGCTCGCGCTCGCGCCTAACGAGGCGTGCTACGTGCCGATCGGTCATCGCGAAGGCGGCGGCGAAGGCAAAGGCGACTTGTTCTCGCCCGAAGCCAAGCTGTGCGAAGGACAAATCCCGGAACGTGACGCATTGGCTGCGCTCAAGCCGCTGCTCGAGGACAAGGCGGTCCTCAAGGTCGCGCAAAACATGAAATATGACTGGCTGGTATTCGCACAGCGCGGCATCCAGGTCGCCGGCTATGACGACACCATGCTCATCTCCTATGTGCTCGACGCCGGAAAAGGCGGCCACGGCATGGACGATCTCGCCAAGCGCTGGCTCAATCACGACACCATCCATTTCCATCATGTCGCCGGCTCGGGCAAGGCGCAGGTTACGTTCGACTGCGTATCAATCGAGAAGGCCAGCGAATATGCGGCCGAGGACGCCGACGTCACGTTGCGCCTGTGGTATGCGCTCAAACCGCGGCTTGCCGCCGAACGTGTCACCTCGGTCTATGAGTCGCTTGAGCGCGCGATGCCGGCCGTGCTTGCGCGCATGGAACGGCGCGGCATTTCCATTGACCGCCAGGTGCTTTCGCGCCTGTCCGGCGAATTTGCGCAGGAACAGGCGCGGCTCGAGGACGAAATCAAGACGCTGGCCGGCGAGCCGGTCAATCCGGGATCGCCCAAGCAACTCGGCGACATCCTGTTCGGCAAGATGAAACTGCCTGGCGGCTCCAAAACCAAGACCGGACAGTGGGCGACCGGCGCACGCGAACTGGAAGACCTCGCCGAGCAAGGCCACGCGCTGCCCCGCAAGATTCTGGATTGGCGGCAGGTGTCCAAGCTACGCTCGACCTATACGGAAGCATTGCCGAATTACGTCAATCCCGACACCAAGCGCGTGCACACAAGCTACGCGCTGGCGGCGACCAGTACCGGGCGGCTGTCATCGTCCGAACCGAATTTGCAAAACATTCCCATCCGCACCGAAGACGGCCGCAAGATTCGCCGCGCTTTCGTCGCCTCCCCGGGGATGAAGCTTGTCTCGGCCGACTATTCGCAAATCGAATTGCGGCTGCTGTCGGAAGTGGCGGAAGTCCCGACATTGCGCAGGGCATTCCAGGACGGCGTCGACATCCACGCCATGACGGCGTCGGAAATGTTCGGCGTGCCGGTGAAGGACATGCCAGCCGACGTGCGCCGCCGCGCCAAGGCGATCAATTTCGGCATTATCTACGGAATTTCGGCATTCGGGCTGGCCGCGCAATTGAATATCGACAAGAACGAGGCCGGCGCCTACATCAAGAAATATTTCGAACGCTTCCCCGGCATCCGGGACTACATGGACGAAACGCGCGAGTTCTGCCGCGATCACGGCTATGTCCTCACGCTGTTCGGCCGCAAGTGCCACTACCCCGACATCAAGAACAGCAATCCATCGATCCGTTCGTTCAACGAACGCGCGGCCATCAACGCGCGTCTGCAGGGCACCGCCGCTGACATTATCCGCCGCGCCATGATCCGCATCGAACCGGAGCTCGAGCAGGCGAAGCTGAAGGCGCAAATGTTGCTCCAGGTGCACGACGAACTGATTTTCGAAGTGCCGGAGGCGGAAGTGAAGGACACAATCACGATTGTCAAAAGCGTGATGCAGGATGCTCCGCACCCGGCGGTCTCACTACACGTGCCGCTCCAGGTTGACGCGCGTGCAGCCAGCAACTGGGACGAAGCGCACTAATGAATGCTTCGAAACGTATCGACAAGTTGATCGCAAAGCTCACGGACTGGCGCGGCAAGACCTTCGCAGGCATCCGCAAGACCATCCTCGCGGCCGACCCAGAGATCATCGAGGAATGGAAGTGGATGGGAAGCCCGGTGTGGTCCCGCGACGGGATGATCGCCGTCGCCAACGCCCATAAAGAGAAGGTGAAGCTGACCTTTTCCCATGGGGCGAAGCTCCCCGACCCTGACAAGATCTTCAACGCGGGCCTCGAAGGCAACTTATGGCGCGCGATCGATTTTTTCGAAGGCGACAAAATCAAGGCGCATGCATTGAAAAATCTTGTCCGCGCTGCGGTTGACTACAATCAGAACAAATTGAAGAAGAATAAAGTGCGTGCGCGTGCGAAAGCGCGCAAAAGCAAGAAGACCTGAGGTTGACTCTGTCAGGGCACGATCGAAAAGAATAAAAACGCAGCGAAAATTGCCAGGTGAACGATGCCCTGAAGCACGGTCGTGCGCCCTGTACCCAATGTGATCACGCTGACGACGAGAGTCAGCGCCAGCAAGATCTGCTCTTTTCCATTGAGTCCAAGTTCGAGGTGGCGGTTGAGCACAATCGATAGGGCCGCGACCGTCGGGATCGTCAGGCCAATGCTTGCAAGCGCGGATCCCAATGCCAGGTTCAGGCTGGTCTGTAGCCGGTTGGCCTGGGCTGCGCGCAGCGCCGCCAGACCTTCTGGCAGGAGCACCAGCCCTGCAATAACGATTCCCACCGCGGCCTCCGGCACGCCAAGCCACGCCACACCGGTTTCCAGCGTCGGGGTGAGAGCCTTTGCGAGGCCGACCACGGCAACGAGGGAGGCGAGCAATAGCCCGGCACTGACGAGCGCCCTCCTGTTGGACGGCGGTCGTGCGTGCGCGTCTTCCTTCTTGCGGTCTTTCGCGAGAAAATAATCGCGATGCCGCACGGTCTGGACGAACACAAACGAGCCGTAGAGCACCAGCGAAACAACTCCCGCAAAAACAAGTTGCGATGGACTGAAGTAGGGACCTGCCGCGGTGGTCGCGACGTTTGGCAGCACCAGCGTGAGGACCGTAAGGGCCGCCAGCACCGCCAGCGCTGCGCTTGCGCCCTGGATCTGAAACCCCTGTTCGTGATGGCGCGCGCCGCCGGCCAACAGGCACAGTCCGACGATCCCGTTGCACACAATCATGACTGCGGCAAAAACCGTGTCACGCGCCAGATCCGGCTTTCCGTCAGGAGCCGAAATCATAATCGAGACGATCAGCGCCACCTCGATGACCGTCACAGCGACGGCGAGGACCAGAGTGCCAAATGGTTCGCCGGTGCGGTGAGCCACAATCTCGGCGTGGTAGACGGCGGCAAACACCGTCGCCATCAATGCGGTTTCCGCGACCACGGCCATGAGACCGCGCACACCGAACGCAAGCGCGATCAACAGAACGACCCAGGCGGCTATTGGCGTTGCCCATGTCCACGAGGGCGTCTCGGCTTTTGCCATTTCAATAGTCCTGTGCCGCCGCTTTATCGTCGTTTGCGTCGCGCGGCCTTGACCTTGCCGGTGCGCCGCGCCGCAGGCTTTGCGGCCTTCACAACTTTCGCCGGCAGCACAGCGATCGCCTCAATTTCGAACAGCGCGCCCGGCCGCGCCAACTGCGAGATTGCCACGGTGGTGCTGGCCGGCGGCGCCGACATGTTGAAATGATGGTCGCGCACCTCGCGGAAAATCGCAATGTGCGACATGTCGACGAGATAGTTGTTGATCTTCACGACGTCCTTGATGGTGGCGCCCGCGTCAGCAAGCGCGAGCTTGAGATTTTCGACGGCCTGGTTCGCCTGCGCGCGGAAATCGCCCGGCGCTCCCACCAATTTGTTTCCCATATCGAGCCCAAGCTGCCCGGCAATGAAAATCAGACGGTTCGGTCCGGTCGCCTCGACCACGTAACTGTACCCGGGCGGCTTTGCGAGTGTCTTTGGATTCGAAAAGCGGATATTGGCGGCCACGGCATCCTCCCTGCTCTTATTGCGGCCTCGTGCGGGCCTTCGAGAGTATGCGCATAACGGCCGGTTCAAAAAAAGCCCAGCTTAACTCGTCGCAGCGCGTGCCGGATTTTGGCATCTACAGGGGTGCAGAAGGCCGCGATGGGCCGGGTGCACGCGATCGGGGGAGCTCTCAGCCATGACCGCGCACGCGGCATCTCACGTCTATTTTGGCCTTAACGCGATGTGGGTGGCCACCTGCGTCCTCGCCATCACCTACGCCGTCATCATGTCGGAGAAAATCAACCGCGCGATCGTCGCGTTGGTGGGTGCCGGCGTCATGATCCTGGTCGGTGTGCTCGATCAGGAAGAAGCCCTCAAAGGCATCGATTGGAACACCATCGGCCTTTTGACCGGCATGATGATCCTGGTCTCCATCTCGCGCCGGTCCGGCATGTTCGAATACCTCGCCATATGGTCGGCACAGGCAGCAAAGGCGCATCCGGCAGGCATCTTGTTTATCCTTCAGATCACCACGGCAGTGCTCTCGGCCTTTCTGGACAATGTGACAACGGTATTGCTGGTCGTGCCGGTAACGCTCGCCATCTGCAAAACGCTGAAAGTGCCCGCCTACCCATATTTATTCGCGGAAATCTTCGCTTCCAATATCGGCGGCACCGCCACACTGATTGGTGATCCGCCCAACATCCTGATCGGCACTCAGGCCAATATTTCGTTCAACGAGTTCGTCTACCACCTCACCCCTGTGATCCTGGTTGTGATGGCCGTGCAGGCCGTGATCATCCACGTCCTGTGGGGCAAGGACCTTAAAGCCACGAAAGCCGCGGAGACGCGCGTGATGGCGATGCGTGCCATCAGAAGCATCAAGGATTGGCGGCTGCTCAAACAATCGTTGGTGGTGCTTGTGGTGGTGATGGTCGCCTTCGTGCTGGCGCGGCCGCTCCATCTGGAACCGGCCACCATCGCCTTATTCGGGGCCGCCGTGCTGATGCTGCTCGACAACTGGGCGCATTCATCCGAAAAGGCCTCGCACAACGTCCATTCCACATTCGGCGACGTGGAATGGATCACGATATTCTTTTTCATCGGATTGTTCGTGGTGGTGCATGGCGTCGACGTCGGCGGCTTGCTGCAATTGCTCGCCAACAAACTGGTGGCCGCAACTGGCGGCAACCTCGCCAACGCGGGTTATTCGATCCTGTGGGCGTCGGCGGTGTTATCGGCCTTCGTCGACAACATCCCGTTCGTCGCAACCATGATTCCACTGATCAAGAGCATGGCGCCAGCCTATGGCGGTGCGGACAAGATCGAACCATTGTGGTGGTGCCTGTCACTTGGAGCCTGCCTTGGCGGCAATGGAACGCTGATCGGGGCATCCGCCAATCTGACGGTCGCCGGCATAGGCGATCGCAACGGCGTACCGTTCCGCTTTACGACGTACCTGCTCTATGCGTTTCCAATGATGGTCGTGTCGGTAGCAATCTGCCACGTCTATGTCTGGTGGCGCTATTTCTGAATTGGCCCGGCTTGGCGCGCGGCTCGAAAAATAGCCTCTTTTCTGCCATAACGACCGGTGCCGATCGCGGCAGAGCTGCGATGGCATTCAAGTTTTGAGTTACGGAACAGTTGGATGGGTCAAAGGATGCGGAAGACGGCATTGGCAGCGGCGGTATTGATGGTTAGTGCGTCACTGACAGCGCCGGCGATCGCCGCCAGCTGCCAGAACAGCGGCAGCTACGAACGCTGGCTCGAGGAGTTCAAGAAGGAAGCGGCCACGCAAGGCATCTCGCCCCGCGTCATCGCCGCCGCCTCGCCCAGCATGACATTCGATCAGGCGATTATTCGCCGCGATCATGGCCAGGCCGTCTTCAACCAGACCTTTCTGCAATTTTCCGACCGGATGGTGGGCGGCCCGCGAATTCCGAATGGCCTCGCCAAGATCAAGCAACACGCGGCGCTGTTCGCGCAGGTCGAGAAGAAATACGGCGTCCCGGCGCCGGTGCTCACCGCCTTCTGGGGCCTTGAAAGCGACTTCGGCGCCAATTTCGGCAACTACAACATTCTGAGCGCGCTGGCGACTCTCGCCTATGACTGCCGGCGGCCCGATTTCTTCCGCCAGCAATTGTTCGATGCGCTCCGCATCATCGAGCGCGGCGACCAGCGCGTCGAGGACATGATCGGTGACTGGGCCGGCGAATTCGGCGGCATGCAGTTCACCGCTTCTGATTATCTCAAGAATGCGGTCGATTTCGATGGCGACGGCCGCCGCGACCTCATCCACAGCGTTCCGGACACGCTCGCCTCCGCCGCCAACTTCCTGGTCACACTGGGCTGGCAACGCGGCCAGCCGTGGTTGCAGGAGGTGCATGTGCCGGCGAACCTGCCGTGGCAGGAAGCCGACCTCAGCATCCAGCATCCGCAGTCGAAGTGGGTCGCATGGGGCGTCAAGGCGGCGCACGGCTCGCTGCCAGCGGAGGATTTACCGGCCTCGCTGGTTTTGCCGATGGGCCGCCAAGGGCCAGCCTTCCTCGCTTATCCGAACTTCAAGGCGTTCCTCGGATGGAATTCGGCCATCGTCTATTCGACGACCGTTGCCTATTTCGCGACCCGGCTCGCCGGCGCGCCAAATGTCGACCACTCCGGAGCAGCCAATATCGCACCGCTGACAACGCAGCAGGTGATGGAGCTGCAACGGCTCCTCATCAAGCAAGGCTATGACGGCGTCGGCGAAGTCGATGGGAAAATCGGCAATGGCACGCGTAACGCAACCAAAAAGGCGCAGTTGAAGACCGGACTGCCGGCCGATTCCTTTCCGACCGCCGAACTGATCGAGCGGTTGCGCGCCGGCGCCAGCAGTTCAAATCGGTAATTCGCTGTCGAGGTGCTTCATTGCCAGTGGGCTGTACCGCTCGCCGGCGGCAGCGCCCATTGGCGCGGCTTGTTCAATCGCCACAAGTTCATCATGGGTCAATGTGATCTCCAGCCCCGCAAGCGCCTCAGCGAGCTGATCGCGGCGGCGCGCGCCGATCAGCGGCACGACATCCTCACCGCGCGAACGCAGCCAGGCAAAGGCGAGTTGGGCAACGGTCACACCACGCGCTTTCGCGGATTTTGACAGCGCCGCGATCAGCTCGCGGTTGCGCGCCATATTTTGTGTCGAGAAGCGCGGCATGCGGCTGCGAATTTCGCCGCCATTGCTGCCGCCGTTCGCAAGCGTTGCATCGCTGATCAGCCCGCGCGAGAGCACGCCATACGCGACCAGCGGCATTTTGAGCTCGCGCACCGCAGGCAAAATCTCCCGCTCGATGCCGCGAGACAGTAGCGAATATTCGATCTGCAAGGCTGCGACGGGATAAACCGCCGCCGCGCGCTTGAGAGTGTGCGCCGAAACCTCCGACAGGCCGATGTGACGCACGTATCCCGCGGTCTGGAGATCGAAGATTGCGCCAAGAGTTTCCTCCAGGGCCACCGAGCGGTCGTACCGCGATGGCATGTAGAGATCGATGTAGTCCGTCTTGAGCCGGCGCAGGCTGTAGGCGAGAAAGTTCTTCACCGCAGCCGGGCGAAGGTCAAGCCCATACCAGCCTCCATCCGGACCGCGCAGATTGCCGAATTTTACGGACAGGAAGGCGCGCCGGCGTTTGCCACCCTTCAGCGCCTCGCCCAGCAACAACTCATTGTGGCCCATCCCGTAGAAATCGCCGGTGTCGAAATATGTGATCCCGGCATCGAGAGCGGCGTGGATGGTGGCAACACTTTCGGCATCGTCGGTGGGGCCATAGCCACCCGACATGCCCATGCAACCAAGGCCGGCGGCCGAGATTTCGTCATTTGTGTGCCCGATTCGGAGCCTGCGCATTGCGGCATCTCAATGCGCGTATGTGAAGATTACAAGACAGCCATCTTCGATCACATCCGCACGATTGACCGCCGGGTTTGTGAACTTCAGGCCGTTTAACCAGTTGAATGATGGAACTTTGGCCCGGGCCTGGTGGGAGGACCGACATGACGAACCAAACGCGACTTTTAGGTGCATTACTTGCGGCAGGACTGGCGGTTTCGCTGCCGGTCGCGGCCTTAGCGCAGCAACCGCCGGGTAAACAGGCCCCGGCGAGAGCCGCGCCGCACGCGGCGCCCGCGCCCCGAGCGGCGCCTGCTCCTCATATGGCGCCTGCGCCTCACGCAGCTGCCCCGCATTTTGCGCCGGCAGCGCGCATGGCGCCGCCGCGCGCCGCGCCCCCCGCACGGGTCGCAACGCCGCGCTTCACGCCGCAACAGCATGCGGCGCCGCACATTCAATCCGCGCCTGCGATTAATCGAAGCGTCGCAGCGGCAGCAATTCCGGCAGGAGCGCGCATTGCACCGGCAAAACGTCCAGTCGACCGCTCAGACAAGGTCCAACTTGCGAGCGCAGCCAAACGTCCAGTCCCAGCAGCAAGTGCAGCTCAATACGCGTCAGCAGCTACGCGCCGAGCGCGCATTGCGCCGGAGCGAAGACCGGCAATTGCGCCGCTTGCCTCCCTCGCAACGGGCGCAACGCGGGAACAAATTCAACAATCCCGCCAGCAGCGCGCGCTGTCACGCCAACAGCTGGCGCAGCCCAATTCCTTGCAGACGCAATCAAACGCACGGACGTTGCGCGCAAACCGGCGCAACGGCGCTCCCGCGCCTGACAGCAGACGCCGCACGGCAAGGGCGTTTTGCCTCGCGCTTTGCGCAGCGGAATGGCGACCCCAGCTGGCGAAACCGATTTGAACGTACTTCAGCACGCAACGCTTGGCGGCATGGCCGGCGCGCCGCGTTCGTCGCGTGGTATGGACCGGTATTCTGGCCGTATGCCTATTCGGACGTCTTCGACTATGCATTCTGGCCCTATGGCTATGACGACGGTTTCTGGGCCTATGCCTATGACGACTTTTTCGACGGCGTGTTCTGGGGCGAGGCCGGCCCGCCGGAAGACTACGTTTATGGTGAGGCGTCTCCGCAAGGCCGTGGCTATGCAGGCGCCGCGCCGGATCAACGGCCGAGCTATGCCAGCGTGCAAGCGTTGTGCAAACAGCCTGGCAGCGGCATCACCGCCTGGCCGTTTGCCGACATCGAGCAGAAGGTCGGCCTGAACGCCGATCAACGCCAGTTGCTTGGCGACGTGCGCAAAGCAAGCCAGGACGCGGCCGCCGTTTTCAAGGCCTCTTGTCCGCAGGAAAACGCCTTCCCGCTCACGCCCCCGGGCCGTCTTGCCGCTATGACGGCACGCCTCGATGCCACGCTGCAGGCGGTGGATACGGTGCGCCCGCCGCTCGAGAAGTTCTACGACTCGCTCAGCGATGAGCAGAAGGAGCGCTTCAACGAGATCGGACCCAAGAAGACTGCCGGCAACGCCGAAGCCAGCGAGGCCTCGAAAGTGGCCGAGACATGCAAGCAGCCGAAGCAAGGTCTGTCCAATTTGCCGATCGAGAAGATCGAGGACGCGATCAATCCGACCGACGCGCAGGAAGCCGAGCTCAACAAGCTGCAGGACGCGACCACGCAGGCGGTCTCGATCATGCAGGCTGCGTGTCCGGACGAAACGCCAATCACCCCGCCGGGTCGACTCGATGTGATGGAAAAGCGTCTGCAGGCAATGATTGATGCGGCCAAGACGGTGAAGCCCGCGCTCGACAGCTTCTATGCCTCGCTGACCAGCGAGCAGAAGGCGCGCTTCAACCGCATCGGGCAGCAGCTGGAGACGACGGGCCAGTCGAGCAACTGATCGCGCTCATCATAAAATGAAAAGGGCGGCCGTCGCGGCCGCCCTTTTTCTTTCGGCTACTGCGCCGTTGAGAGATCGGTTCAAACGGATAGATCGGGCGTTTCTCCTGACGAAATACGGGCTTGCCGTAGACCGTCTGTCGCGCAACTATGCCGGCAACTCAAAAAACGTCTTGAAAACAACAGCGACGAGGGAGGGCGTATGACCAATACTGCGCATCGTTTAGCGGCCGGAATCGCGGCAATTCTATTTGCCGTCACCGCCGCACCCGTTGAAGCCAAGGACAAGGTGAAAGTCGGCTTCATCGGTCCGCTCACGGGCGGCGTCTCGGT
Organism: uncultured Alphaproteobacteria bacterium; assembly: GCA_963819915.1. Classification (GTDB taxonomy): domain Bacteria; phylum Pseudomonadota; class Alphaproteobacteria; order Rhizobiales; family Xanthobacteraceae; genus Pseudolabrys. Next base: position 193,026 of record CAWFXX010000009.1, on the reverse strand, counting down.
CAACGGCCTCGGCGGCCGCAATTCGGCCGATCTGGCCGTTAAGCTGCGCAATGCCGACGCCAAGGCGAAATACGAATACGAAATGGTCGTGCTCGACGACGAGTGCAAGCCGAACGTCGCGGTGCAGGTCGCCACCAAGATGGCAGCCGACAAAGACATCATCGCCGGCGCCACGCATTATTGCTCGGCGGCGGCGATCGCAGCCGTCGACGTCTACCACAAGTTCGGTTTTCCGGTGATCGTGTGGGGCGCCGTGCTGCCCGACATCACCTATCGCAACAAGTATCCGGAAGTTCATCGCGTCAACGGCACGATGATCAACCAGAACGATGCCAATGCCGAGCTGATCTCCAAGCTTGGCTTCAAGACCGTGGCGGTGATCCACGACACCACCGACTACGGCAAGGGCCATAACGAATATTTCAGCAAGGCGCTGGCCAAGATCGGCAAGGCCAAGATCGTCGGCACCTTCGGTGTGACCGCCGACCAGCAGGATTTCACCGCCGAGCTCACCAAGATCAAGGCGCTCAACCCGGACGTGATCTATTTCGGCGGATTGACGCCCATCGGCGTGCGTATCCGCTCGCAGATGGACAAGCTCGGCATCAAGGCCGTGTTCGACGGCACCTCGGGCATCGTCTCCGACGCGTTCATCCAGGGCCTCGGGCCGCTGGCCGAAGGCACGCTCGCCTTCCGTGAAGGTGCGCCGACCGAAAAGCTGCCGGGCGGCAAGTTCTTCATGGAAAAGTACAACGCGCAGAAATACGACAATCCGCCCGAGGCCTATGGTGCCTTCGCCTATGCGGCCATGAACATGATCCTCGATTCGATCGAGAAGGTCGGTCCCGACCGCAAGAAAGTCATCGCCGATCTCGGCAATGTGAAGGACCGCGATTCGATCGTCGGTAAGATCACTTTCGACGATCACGGTCAGAACACGGTGCCGGTGATCACCAAATATGTCGTCCAGGACGGCAAGTTCGTGGAATGGGACGAAAGCGAATACGCCAGCGGCAAGCGCAAGCTGCCGGGGCAAAAGTAGCCTGACGAGCGGGGTCGTCCTGCGCGCGGCCCCGCTCTTCCTCATCAGTCGAGCGCAAGATCTAGGGCATGGACGCAGGCCTATTCGCGCAATACGTCATGAACGGGCTGATGCTCGGCATGATGTATGCCTTGGTCGCGGTCGGCTTCACGCTATTTTTCGGCGTGCTCGACGTCATCCAATTTCTCGCATGGCGACGTGCTGACCGTCGGCGCCTTCACGGCGCTGGCGACCTTCGCCGGACTGCACGCGCTCGCGCTCAATTCACAGTGGCTCGATCTCGTCGTCATGCTCGTGCTGGCGATGCTGGCGATGGCGTTGATCGGCATGTTGATCGCGCGCTATCTGGTGATGCCGCTGCGCTCGGCGCCGCCGCTCAACACGCTGCTGCTCACGCTGATGCTCGGCACGGTGCTGCGCGAAAGCGTGCGGCTGTTCTACCCGCAGGGCGCCAATCCGAAGCCGTTTCCGGCGCTGCTGCCGAACAATTCCATCGACCTCGGCGACTTCAATCTGCGACTCGATAACGTGCTGATGCTCATCGCCGGCGTGCTGGTGATCGTCGGGCTGCAATATCTGCTCAACCGCACCAAGCTCGGGCTTGCCATTCGCGCGGTCGCGCAGGACGAGGAAACCGCGCGCACCATGGGCATCAATTTCACCGCGATCGTGCTCATCACCTTCGCCATCGGTTCCGCGCTTGCGGCCTTCGCCGGCGTGATGAATGGGCTCTACTACAATGAAATCAATTTCGGCATCGGGCTTTATCTCGGCGTCATCGGCTTTTCCGCCGCCATCATCGGCGGCTTGGGCAGTATCTATGGCGCCATTCTCGGCGGCTTTCTGTTCGCCGCCCTGCAAACGATCGGCACGGTGCTGATGCCCTTCGCCAGCGCCTACAAGGACGTGTTCGCTTTCGCCGTGGTCATCGCCATCATGGCCTGGCGGCCGACCGGCCTGATCCGGGAAAAAATCAGCGAACGGGTCTAAGCCGATGGCGGCAGGGAGAAGATACGCGCGGGTCTGTGGCCAGGCTTGATCGCGCTGGCGCTCGCGACTGCCTATGTGATCGCGCTGCTGGCCGCCGAGAAGTCAAGCGCTTCATCATTTTGTTGCTCGCGTTTGGCATGGCTGCCGTGGTCGCCGCCGCCTGGTTTGGTCTATTCGATGGCGTGAGCCGCTCGTTCGCCGATAACGAGGACGCCACTGGGCGGCTTCGCGATTGTCGCCGCGTTGGTGCTCGCCGTATTCTTCCACGAGGATCATTTCGTGCTGCTGCTGGTCGTCACCGTGCTGCTCTACTCGGTGGCGACGCTCGGTCTCAACATTCAGTTCGGCTATGCCGGAGTGCTGAATTTCGCCGGTGCGTCGTTCTTCGGCATCGGCGCCTATACCTCGGCCGTGCTCAATGCCTATACCGGACGTGCCGCATCTTCTCGTGCTGCTGATCGGCGGCCTGTTGGCGGCGCTTGTCGGCTCGCTGCTGCTGCTGCCGGTGCTGCGCACGCGCGGGCACTATGCTGCGGTGGTGACGATCGCCTTCGCGCTGCTGTTCAAGACGTTTCTTGAGGTCAATGACGTGCTCGGCGGCCCGCAGGGCATGCAGGTCAAGGGCATGAACATCCTCGGCTGGTCGTTCAACGACAATATCGAGATCGGCGGCATCACGATGTCGTTCTACATGAATTATTTTCGTCATCAGTCTTGCTGTTGCTGGTCGGTGCCTTCGTGCTGGTGCGGCGGCTGGAGCGATCCTGGATCGGACTCAATCTGGACGCGCTGCGGCTCGACGAGACCGCGGCGAGCTGCTTCGGCCTCGACATCGTACGCTGGAAGATCACGGCCTTTCTGATCGGCAACTTTCTTATCGGCATTGCCGGCGCGCTGTTCGGCATGGTCGGCGGCTTCGTCGCGCCCAACAACTACACCTTCGCCGACTCGCTCATTCTGGTTTCGATCCTGCTGCTCGGCGGCATCGGCAATCCCTGGGGGCTCATGGTCGCGACCTTCATCGTCGTGGTCGTTCCGGAAAAGCTGCAGACGATCCAGGAATATCGGTTCCTGCTCTACGCGCTGATGGTGATTGCGCGTGCTGTTGTTCCGGCCGGAAGGTTTGCTGCCGCGCCCGGTGCGCCGCTATTTTCCGGGATGGCGGCCATGACGACGCTGCTCGAAGCACGCGGCCTGGTCCAGCGTTTCGGCGGCGTGCTCGCGCTCGACGGTCTCGATCTCGCCGTCGCGTCGAACGAAATCCTCGGCCTGATCGGTCCGAACGGCTCCGGCAAGACAACGTTCTTCAATGTGGTCACCGGCATCTATGGCGCCGACGACGGGCGCGTGACCTTCGACGGTGTCGACATCACCAAGGCGAGCGCGCGCGCGGTCTACCTGGCCGGCATCTCCCGCACCTTTCAGCGCTCACGGCTGTCGCTGCCCTTGTCGATCTTCGACAACATCATGATCGGCAACCACAAGCGTCTCAATCAGGGCCTATGGTTCAATCTGATCAGGCGCGGCGACTTCAAGCGGGAATTCGAGGAGAGCTACCGGCCGCGCGCGCGTCTGGTCGAGGTGTTCGAGCCGGCATTGGCCGACCGCCTGTTCGAGCCGGTCGCCGGGCTGCCAATGATCGACCGCCGTCGCATCGAAATCTGCCGCGCGCTCATCAGCGCGCCAAAGCTGCTGCTGCTCGATGAGCCGTCGGCCGGCATGACGCACGACGAAACCGCGGAGCTGATGAACGACATTCTGCTCGTGCGCGAGCGCAACAAGAACCTGACGATCATCATCGTCGAGCACGAGATGGGCGTGATCGAGCGCATCACCGATCGCTGCGTCGTGCTCAATTTCGGTCGCAAGATCGCCGAGGGTCCGTACCGCGACGGTTGCCGCCGACGCGCAAGTGCAAGAAGCCTATCTCGGAGTAGCATGATGGCGGCATGCTCGAGATCGAAAGCGTGTACACGGCCTATGACAAGGCCGACGTACTGCAAGGCGTCTCGCTCGCCGGTCGAGCCCGGCAGCATCACCTGCCTGCTCGGCTCCAACGGCTCCGGCAAGACCACGCTGGTGCGTTCGATCCTCGGGCTGACGCCGCCGCGCGCCGGCCGCATCGTGTTCAACGGCACCGACATCACGCGGCTGCCGACACACAAGATCATTGCCGCCGGCATCGCCTGCATCCCGGAAGGGCGCAAGGTGTTTCCCAAGCTGACGGTCGAGGAAAATCTGCGCGTTGGCGCCTATCAGGAGACGTCGGACAAGGTGACGCAGGCGCGGCTTGGCCGATATCTTGCAGATTTTCCCGCGGCTTGCCGAGCGCCGAACGCAGCTCGCCGGCACGATGTCGGGCGGAGAGCAGGCGATGGTATCGATCGGACGCGGCCTGATGTGCGCGCCCAAGCTGCTGCTGATCGACGAGCCTTCGCTCGGCCTGTCGCCGCGGCTGGTGAAGGAGAATTTCAACATCATCCGCCAGATCAACGAGCGCGGCATTACCGTGCTTTTGGTCGAGCAGAACGTACATCAGACGCTCGCGATCTCGCACCACGGCTATGTTCTGTCGAAAGGGCGCGTGGCGGCGAGCGGCACGCCGTCCGAGCTTGCATCCCGCCAGGACGTGCGCGATGCCTATTTCGGGTAGGTCATGCAGTCATCGGTCGAACTGACGCAGGAACTCATTCGCTTCAAGACCGTCAATCCGCCTGGCGCCGAGCGGGCTTGCGCCGAGCGTCTGGCCTCATTGCTTGATGGTGCCGGGTTTGCCGTTGAGACTCATTCCCTTTGGAGATGCACGCTCGCAACTTGTCGCACGCATCGGCGGGGCGTCCGAAAAACTGCCGCTCGGATTTACCGGCCATCTCGATACCGTCCCGCTTGGCGCGCAGCCCTGGTCCGTCGACCCGTTCGCTGCCGAGATCGTGCAAGGCAAGCTCTATGGACGCGGCTCGTCGGATATGAAAAGCGGCGTCGCAGCGTTCGTTGCATCGCTCCATCGCGCTCGCCGACAGACTGGCGGGAACGGCCGGATTGGTCCTGGTCATTACCGCCGGCGAGGAAACCGGCTGCACCGGGGCGGCGGCGTTGACCCGTGGCGAGCCGGCGCTGCCTCAGGTCGGGGCACTTGTCGTTGCGGAGCCAACCGGGAATCAACTGCTCGTCGGCCACAAGGGCGCGCTTTGGCTCGAGGCGGTGACAAAGGGTGTAACGGCGCACGGATCGATGCCCGAGAAAGGCATCAACGCTGTTTACAAGGCCGCGCGCGCGGTGACGGCGTTGCAGGACTTCGATTTCAACTTTGCGCGGCATAAGATTCTCGGAAATCCGACGCTCAACGTCGGCGCGATCAGCGGCGGGCTGAACATCAATTCGGTACCGGACCGCGCCGTTATCTCGATCGACATCCGCACGATCCCCGGGCAGAATCACGCGAAGATCCGTGACCAGCTATCGAGCTACCTCGGCAATGATGTCGCACTGAGCACGCTTCTCGACGCACAAAGCGTCTGGACCAGACCTGATGATCCATGGATCGTGGAAGCATTCCGGATTGTCCGCGAGATCGCCGGTTTCGGCGATGAAATCGTAGCTGCACCCTACTTTACCGATGCTTCAGTTCTGACCCCGGCTCTTGGCTCGCCACCCACGGCAATTGTCGGGCCGGGCGAACTGGCTCTCGCGCATCAAACCGATGAGTATTGCCTTGTCTCACGTATCGAACAGGCAACCGAGATCTATTCCCGGATGATCCGGACCTGGTGCGGCATCTAGGGCGCGGCCGGTCACTCCCAACTAGTCGACGACGCCCCCTATCGCCCTTTTCAGTCGTGGGGCGGCATAGTCAAGAAATGTCCTAATCTTTAAAGGCAAATGCCTCCCGGCTTCGTAGATCAAATGGACGGGCTTGGGCGACGACTTGTAGGTTTCCAGCACCAATTCGAGAGCACCCGCGCGCCGTTGCGGCGCAATCTGGTAGTCGAGCATTCGCGTAAGACCCAGTCCCCCAATGGCGGCATCAGTCGCCGCCTCTGCAGTGCTAACGATCAACCGGGAATGAATTGGAAACGATTTTTCGCCTTTGCCAATACCGAATTCCCATGTCTGCGGCGACAATGTGTTTTCAAAAGTGATGCAGTCGTGGTTCTTCAGATCTGCCGGCGTCTTGGGCGTGCCTCGTCGAGCAAGATAGGCAGGACTTGCGCAGACCACACGCCTGACCGTACCCACCTTCTTTGCAACGAGACTGAAATCCTCCAGCTCGCCGACGCGCAATCCAATGTCGATATGGTCTTCGATCAGGTTCAAGCGGCGATCCGCAAGCATCATACGGACGTCGATACTCGGGTAATCCCTGAGAAAATCCATAACAACGGGCAGAAGGTAAAATCGTCCGAGGGCAATCGGGGCGGATAAGACCAATTCACCTTTCAGCGTCACGTTTTCGCCTGACGCGTCGCGCTCCGCATCGCCCAATTCCCGAAGAATTCGGCGGGAGGCCGCGACAAACGACTGCCCCGCCTCTGTCAGCGAGGTATTCCGGTTTGATCGCATCAGGAGCCGCACCTTCAAGTGCGCTTCAAGCTCTGACACTTTGCGGCTGATAGTCGCCAATGGCACCTTGAGCTTCCGGGAAGCGGCCGAAATGCTGCCGGTTTCGGCTACGGCAAGCAGGACGGACATTGCTTCAAGCCGATCCATCGTTGGCTTTCCAAATAACGGTAGGGATCCTCTTATTTTGCCATCTTATGGATGGACATGGAACGTCCTAAAAATTGCGATCCGAAGGCTAAAAATGAGGAGCGACATGCTGTCCAAATTTCTTGTTACCGCGGCCGCCGGTTTGATGCTTTCTGCGTCCGTGTGTGCGCAAACCGCGGATGATTTACGCGGGACGTGGACCCTCGTGTCATCGGTTACCGAGAAGGACGGGACCAGGACCGATCAGTTCGGCTCAGATCCGAAAGGAATGATGAGCCTGGATTCCGATGGACATTTCATGTTGACGATCATCGGCCCCAACCTTCCAAAATTTGCATCCAACAACCGCGCGACCGGTACGCCGGATGAAAACAAGGCCGTCATGTCCAAAAGCATTGCAGTGATTGGCACATATTCGGTCGACCCAGGCGCAAAAACCCTGACTTTGAGAGTCGAAAGCGCGACATTTCCAAACTGGAACGGGACGGAGCAGAAACGATCGATCGTGACCGCCACCAAGACCGAGCTCAAATATATCACCCCAACCGCGTCCAGCGGGGGCGTGGGTACGGTGACCTGGAAGCGCGCCAAATAGTCGTGCAGTAGCTGCAAGGCAGCGCAGCATCTCACAATTGAAGCGCGAGCAAAAAAGGCGGCCACTATGGGCCGCCTTTTTCATCTCGTGTTGGAGAAACTTACTCCGCCGCGATGCGCACTTCCGGCGCCGCCGCCTTGATGTCCGGCGTGACGTGTTTCTCGAACTTGGCGAAGTTCTTCTGGAACATGTCGACGAGATCGCGCGCGGTCTTGTCGAACTCGGCCTTGTCCTTCCAGGTCTTGAACGGGTTGAGCAAATGCGGCTCGACGCCCGGCACCGAGGTCGGCACCGAGAAGCCGAAGTAGGGATCGGTCCGGAAATCGGCGTCCTTCAGCGAGCCGTCGAGCGCCGCGGTCAGCAGCGTACGCGTCGCCTTGATCGGCATGCGCCGGCCGACGCCGTATTTGCCGCCGGTCCAGCCGGAATTGACCAGCCAGACGTCGACCTTGTGCTTGTTGATGTAGTCGCGCAGCAGGTCGGCATAAACCGACGGATGCCGCGGCAGGAACGGCGCGCCGAAGCAGGTGGAGAATTCCGGCTGCACGCCGACCAGACCCTTCTCGGTGCCGGCGACCTTGGCCGTATAGCCCGAGAGGAAGTGGTACATCGCCTGCGTCGGCGTGAGCTTGGCGATCGGCGGCATCACGCCGTAGGCGTCGGCGGTCAGGAAGATGATGTTCTTCGGGTGACCCGCGCGGCCCGATACGCGATGCGTTCGGAATGAAGTCGAGCGGATAGGCCGAACGCGTGTTTTCGGTCTTCGACCCGTCGTCGTAGTCGGGCACGCGCGTGACCGGATCGAACACCACGTTCTCCAGCACGGCGCCGAAGCGGTTGGTGGCGTCCCAGATCATCGGCTCGGCTTCCTGCGAGAGCTTGATGGTCTTGGCGTAGCAGCCGCCCTCGAAATTGAAGATGCCGTCCGGACCCCAGCCGGTTTCATCGTCGCCGATCAGGATTCGGCTCGGGATCGGCCGACAGCGTGGTCTTGCCGGTGCCGGACAGCCCGAAGAACAGCGCGCTCTCGCCCTCATGGCTGACGTTGGCCGAGCAGTGCATCGGCACGACATTCTGCGCCGGCAGATAGAAATTGAGTGTCGTGAACACCGACTTCTTCATCTCGCCCGCATACGACGATCCGCAGATCAGGACGATCTTGCGCGTGAAATCGATGGCAACCATCGTGTCAGAGCCTTCGCGGCCGCCGTGACGCTTCGCGTCCGGCGGAACGAGGGCAGATCGACGATGGTGAGTTCGGGAACGAACCCGGCGAGCTCGGACTGCTCGGGGCGGATCAGCAACTGGCGAATGAACAGCGAGTGCCAGGCGAGTTCGGTGAAGATGCGGGTCTTGATCCGGTATTTCGGGTCGGCGCCGCCATACAAATCCTGCGCGAAGAGCTTCTTGCCTTCGACATGCTTGATGAAGTCGGCGAGAAGATTGTCGAAGTTCTCCTTCGACATTTTCCGGTTGCCATCCCACCAGACCGAGTTTTCGGTGAGCGCGTCGACAACGGTATGCTTATCCTTCGGGCTACGGCCGGTGTGATGGCCGGTCTCCGCGCAGAGCGCGCCGCCTGCGACCAAGGACGCCTCGCCCGCGGAAATCGCATGCTCGTAAAGCGCCGGCTCGGTGAGGTTCCAGCGTATCTCGGCCAGATTTTTGAAGCCGAATTTGTCGGCACCATAGGCGCCGTTCCGCACACCCTGCTCTTGCACGCGTATTCCTCCCACACTCGGCCGCTTCGTTGGAAACCCCTCGCGGGCCCATTAGGTCCGCGCCGCGGCTCATAGACCGTAAGTATAGCTCGTTGCCCGAAAGTGCGCGAGCATATGCACCAACGGCCCTGAAATGCCAAGGCAAAATGCCATGCATTGGCGGCAGGTCGCATTGCGCTGCATCAATGAGGGCGGGAAACCCGGCGTGATGTTTCAGCAATCACCCGGCCGGTAAATCAGTCGGACAATCCCTTATCGGTCAGCCATTTGTTGATGAGGTCGGCAACCTGGCCGTTGTTCTTGTCCATCATCATCATGTGGGAGTTACCCTTGATCCCGATCTCGGGCAAATTAACCACATCCACTTTTCCGCCCGCCGCACGCACCGCCTCCGCATAGTCGAGGCCGATCTGGCGCATTTTTGGCCAACGGCTGTCGAGCGGTATGTAGTCGCCATAGACGACCAGGGTTGGAATATCCTTGAGCTTGCCGGCTTGCGCCTTGTCGCCCGCAACCGCCGGTTCGACCGCCACGATGGCTTTGATCTTGTCGGGCCGTGCCTGCGCCACGGTAAAACCGAACCCTCCGGCTTGGCTGTGAAACAGCAGAACGCAGGGACAGATCTTGTCGACCAGTGCGGTGTAGGCTGCAACAATCGCGGCGTCGGTGTTGGTCCAGCGCGGGACAATCTGCTTGGTAAAGTTGTTGTAGGCCTCTACCGGAAACTGGCTGCCGACATTCACTTTCATTTTGGCGGGATCGGCACTCCATGATCCTGCACCCTGCCCGATCCGGAAGCGTTCGAACGGATTGGCCGTGGTCAGGAAATTCGGTTCGCTGTTCCAGACATCGGGCGGCGCGAAGCCGGAGCGACCGCGCTCGACGCCATCGGAATTGTAAACGTCCCACCCCTTGCGGATGAACATGTTCATCCAGCCTTCGCGGCCGTCGGGCGTGGTCTCGTAGGTAACACCGGTCAACCCGCCACCGTGCCACATCAACAGCGGATATTTTCCCTTGCGGTTTTGCGGCAGAAAGTACTGCACGTACATCTGCTCGACTTGATAGAGGCCGTTCGGGTCAATCTTCGCAGGGACGCCACCGGCACCAAGCACGAGTTCTTTGATTGGCTTTCCGGAAATCTCGACGACGCGGCCGCCGACATGGAAGGAGCCCATATCGCGCAACGCAATCGGTTCGCCGGCCAAGGTCTGATGCACCGCAATAACCGTGGCGGTGCTCAGCAAAATCGAAAACAGGATTTTACGCATCGTGTCGCTCCCCGACATTTTTGATGCGAGAGTGTGACTCATCCAGCCAAGTTTAGCGATCACGGGTGCGTGCGCGTCGCCCGACAAACGTGGGCTGCGGCCCCGGTCGTTCAGCGTGTCCGTGCTTGCTCGGCGAATTGCTTCAGGACTGCGCGCAACGGGCCCGGCGCCGTGATGCGCTGCGGGAACGACAGCCGCAACGCAGCGCGGCCATTCTGCAATTCCAGACCTTCCGGATCGATGCCGACGCAACGCCATTCACCGTCCGGCGCGCCGAGCAGCCTGGTCGCATAGAGCCGGCAGGCATCCGCGTGGTCGGCATTCATGTGTTCGATTGCCTCGGCCTCCGAGTCGATCAGCGCCTGTGCGTCGGAGATGTCGGTCAGAATATCCTGCGGTCGGAGGTCGACTATCCGACCGAAGCCAGCGACCAGATGGGCTCGCGCGATCTCCATCCGGTAAAACGCAAAGTCGGCGAAGCTTGCAAACATCTCGGCTTCGGGATGCCGCCGGAGGTAAGCGCTGGGGACCGACGGGTCGGCGGTGACTGAGCACGTACCCATCAGCATCACACGCGCACCTTCGAGCGGATCGCCCTCCTTGCGCTCGTCCAGCATGAGGGACACGCGCTTGTCGGCCAGGATGTTCTTGGTGTGCAGCGCCAGTTTCGACAGGAGGAAGAGCGGCGCGCCATCGACATAAGTCCCCACATTGACCAGCGAGCAATAGGGATCCCCCGATCCGGGTGCCAATGTTGCAAGCGCGCCAGAACGCCCTTCACGCAGCAGCTTCTTGGCTGCCAGGCGGGCATCGAAGGCATTATCGGGCTTCATCACGGGGACTCACTCATTAACGATTTAGGTCTGCCATACGCAAAGATTCGGCCGTTGGGCTTGAAATCGCTACCGAATCACATAGTTGTTGCAAAGAGGCCACATTTCAGACCCTGTTTGTGAGGTTCAAAACACGCGGGACGTCTTGCCAAGAGTTGCCAAGAGGGGCTCATGCCGACAATCGCTCTCGTCGACGACGACCGCAACATCCTGACCTCTGTTTCGATGGCTCTGGAAGCGGAAGGCTATCGTATCATGACGTATACCGACGGCGCTTCCGCGCTCGACGGTTTCAAGACGTCACCTCCCGACCTCGCCATCCTCGATATCAAGATGCCGCGCATGGACGGAATGGAAACGCTCCGGCGCCTGCGTCAGAAATCCGATATCCCGGTGATCTTCCTCACCTCGAAGGACGAAGAGATCGATGAAATGTTCGGCCTCAAGATGGGGGCCGACGACTTCATCCGCAAACCATTCTCGCAACGGCTTCTGGTCGAACGCGTCAAAGCGGTGCTGCGCCGCGCGTCGCCCAAGGACGGGGTGCCTGTCAAGGAAGTCGATTCCGCCAAAGTGCTGGAGCGCGGTCAGCTTCGCATGGATCCCGAACGCCATACCTGTACGTGGAAAGGCGAAGCGGTCACCCTCACGGTCACCGAGTTTCTTATCCTGCAGGCGCTCGCCACCCGGCCCGGTGTGGTTAAAAGCCGCAACGCACTGATGGACGCCGCTTACGATGACCAGGTCTATGTGGATGATCGCACGATCGACAGCCACATCAAGCGATTGCGCAAGAAGTTCAAAGTAGTCGACGACGATTTCGAGATGATCGAGACGCTCTACGGCGTCGGCTATCGGTTTAAGGAATGACCAATTCTTAATGTTACCGGCCACCTAGGTGGCCTGACGGAGCGTCGCGGCTTGCGGTAAAATGTCGGGGTCAATCAGGACCCTCGGTAAACCCGGCTGGATTGAACGACGTGCTCGATCGAACTGCTGAAATTGCCGCACAGACCGCCGAGGCCGAACGGCCCGGCGTGGAGACGGCGCGTCCCGAGCCCAGGCAGGGCGGCGCGGTGCGCCGGATGCTGCGCTCGGTCTGGCACTTCTTCGTCTCGCAAAGCTTCTCGAGCCTCACGCGCCGCATTGTCTTTCTCAATCTCGCCGGTCTCGTCGCGCTGGTGACGGGTGTTCTTTATCTTTCGCAATTTCGCGCCGGCCTGATCGACGCGCGCGTGCAAAGTTTGCTGACGCAGAGTGAAATCATCGCAGGCGCGATCGCGGCCTCGGCGACGGTGGAAACGGATTCCATCACGATCGATCCAGAACGGCTGCTCGAGCTGCAGGCGGGCGAAAGCTACGGTCCCTCCGATGACTCGCTGTCCGGAATCGAATTCCCGATCAATCCGGAGCGCGTCGCGCCCGTGCTGCGCCGGCTCGTCTCGCCGACCAAGACGCGCGCGCGCATCTACGACCGCGACGGTGTGCTCATTCTCGACAGCCGCAACCTCTATGGCCGCGGCGACGTGCTGCGTTTCGATCTGCCGCCGCCCAGCGCCGAGAAACCGGGGCTGATGGAACGCGCGTTCATTGCGCTGCGCCGCTGGTTCGGACGTGGTGACCTGCCGCTCTACAACGAGCTCGGTCCGGAGAATGGCAAGGGCTATTCCGAGGTGACGCAGGCGCTCAATGGCCTTCACGCCAGCATGGTGCGAGTCAACGACCGGGGCGAGGTTATCGTGTCGGTCGCGGTGCCGGTGCAGCGTTTCCGCGCCGTGCGCGGTGCGCTGATGTTGTCCACGCAAGGTGCCGACATTGATGACATGGTCGAGGCCGAGCGGCTCGCCATCGTGAAAGTGTTCTTCGTCGCGGCCGGCGTCATGGTCGTGCTTTCGATGCTGCTCGCCGGCACAATAGCCGGCCCCGTGCGTCGCCTCGCCGACGGCGCCGAGCGCGTTCGGCGCCGCATTCGCACGCGCGTCGAGATTCCCGACTTCACGCGGCGGCGCGATGAAATCGGCGATCTGTCGGGCGCGCTGCGCGACATGACCAACGCGCTCTATACGCGTATCGAGGCGATCGAAAGCTTTGCCGCCGATGTGGCGCACGAATTGCGTAATCCGCTCACCTCGCTGCGCTCAGCAGTCGAAACACTCCCGCTCGCCAAGACCGACCAAAGCCGGCAACGCCTGCTCGCTGTCATCGAACACGACGTGCGGCGGCTCGACCGGCTCATCTCCGACATCTCCGACGCCAGCCGGCTCGACGCCGAATTGCAGCGGCAGGAAGCAGCCCCGGTAGACTTCGCAAAGCTTCTCGATGCCCTGGTGAAAGCCGCCAATGAGATCCGCACCGACGACGTCAACGTGACGCTCGCCTTCGAGGGCGGCCCGCTGTCCAATTTCAAGGCGCCCGGTCATGACTCACGGCTCGGACAGGTCGTAAGCAATCTGATCGACAATGCGCGCTCGTTCTCGCCTCCCGGCGGCACCGTGCGCATTACCTGCCGCCGGCTGAGGAACGAGATTGAAATTCTGGTCGACGACGACGGTCCGGGCATCCGTCCGGATGCGCTCGAAAAAATCTTCGAGCGCTTCTATACCGATCGACCTGAACAGGGCTTCGGGCAGAATTCAGGTTTGGGCTTGTCAATCTCCAAACAGATCGTTGAGGCCCATGGCGGCACCATCAAGGTGGAAAACCGCACGACGGTCGCAGGACGCACCGAGGAACCGCGTGTCCTCGGCGCGCGCTTCATTGTGCGCCTTCCCGCGACATAATGGCTGCGCAGGATCCGACAATTCACGCTTCGGCGGTTCTCGTCGGTGCGAAAGCGGCACTGATCCGCGGGCCGGCCGGTTCCGGCAAATCGCAGCTCGTATGGAATCTCATCACCGCGTCCGCGCAGGGAGCCCTCCCCTTCGCGAGGCTCGTCGCGGATGATCGCGCACACGTGGAAAGCCATTCTGGCCGGCTGGTGGTCCGCCCGGCGCCGGCGCTGGCGGGGATGATCGAGGTCCATGGCCTCGGGATCCGGCGGATCGAATTCGAACCGGTCGCTGTCGTCGGCCTGATTGTCGATCTGGCAGCTGAAGATGCCGCACGCCTCCCCGAACCCAAGCTGGCGACCGCCCAGATCGCCGGGATCGCATTGCCGCGGCTAGCGGTCGCAGCGGGAATGGCGGCGCTGCCTCTGGTGTTGGCTCGTTTACGAACCCTTCCGACGGGTAATTGACCGGCGGCCGGTAGTTGAGCTACCCCCGCCCTCGGTCCCATCGAGAAAAATTAACCATACAGGGCCTAGGATCGTTTCCGCCGAAACCGTACGTTCCGAGCCCCCCTTTGGCCCCATCTTTCCGCAGTGCAACAGAGCGCTTATATAGCGAGGCAAGCCCTTGCAACCGGGCTTCAGATGGGCGTGAATGTGCGCCCTATCGTGCGGCGCAGCGTAGCGCCCGCGAGGAGTTAGGGATGATCGGCCTCGTACTCGTAACCCACGGGCGGCTCGCCATCGAGTTCCGCTCCGCGTTGGAGCATGTCGTAGGGCCCCAGCGTCAGATCGAGGCGATCACCATCGGTCCCGATGATGACGTCGAGCAGTGCCGCAAGAACATCCTCGAAGCGGTCAAGCGCGTGGATAGCGGCGAAGGCGTCGCCATTCTCACCGATATGTTTGGCGGCACTCCATCCAACCTTGCGATCTCGGTGATGAGCCAGCCCAAGGTCGAGGTTCTCGCCGGTATCAATCTACCTATGCTGATCAAGCTCGCGAAAATCCGCGAGATCTGCCCGCTGCAGGATGCGGTTGCTGCGGCTCAGGAGGCCGGGCGCAAGTATTGCACCATCGCTAGCCGGGTGCTCAACGGGAAATGAGCCCACGCGCTCCAGCGGACGACACCCCCGTCGTGCGCGAAGTCGAGATCGTCAACAAGAAGGGCTTGCACGCCCGCGCCTCCGCCAAATTCGTGCAGACCGCCGAGCAGTTTGACGCCGCCATCACTGTGACGCGCGGCCACGAAACCGTCGGAGGCACCTCGATCATGGGGCTGATGATGCTGGCCGCGGGGCCGGGCATCACCATCACGATCAAGGCAACGGGCAAGGACGCAGCTACGGCGGTGGAAACGCTCTACAGGCTTGTCGCCGGCGGGTTCGGAGAAGAGGACTAACCGCCGTCAGGCCAGCTAACCAACCCGATCTTTACATAAAGAAATCTTTATATATGCATTGCGGGGCTGGCGGCGGCCTGTTATAGGCACGGCCAGCCAATCCGACCATTTTGTCAGCTGTATAAGGATCGTCATGACCGCTTCCGCCAAACCGAAGGCCGTCGCTTCCGGCGACTACATCGTCAAGGACATCTCCCTCGCCGAATTCGGCCGCAAGGAGATATCGCTCGCCGAAACCGAAATGCCGGGCCTGATGGCGACGCGCGAGGAGTACGGCCCGAAGCAACCTCTGAAGGGGGCGCGGATCGCCGGCTCGCTGCACATGACCATTCAGACGGCGGTGCTGATTGAAACCCTGGTGGCGCTCGGCGCCGACGTCCGCTGGGTCTCCTGCAATATTTATTCGACGCAGGACCACGCGGCCGCAGCGATCGCCGCAGCCGGCATTCCGGTCTTCGCGATCAAGGGCGAGAGCCTGAAGGATTACTGGGATTACACCGCCAAGCTCTTCGAGTGGCACGGCGGCGGTACCCCGAACATGATCCTCGACGACGGCGGTGACGCCACCATGTTCGTGCACCAGGGCTTCCGCGCCGAACACCACGACCCCGTCTTCCTCGACCAGCACAACTCAGAGGAAGAGGAAATCTTCTTCGCGTTGATCAAGAAGACGCTGAAGGAAAAGCCGAAGGGCTATTTCGCCGAACTTGCCAGGAACATCCAAGGCGTGTCGGAAGAGACCACCACCGGCGTGCACCGGCTCTACGACATGGAGAAGGCCGGGACGCTGCTATGGCCCGCCATCAACGTCAACGACTCGGTCACCAAGTCGAAGTTCGACAATCTCTACGGCTGCCGCGAATTGCTGGTCGACGGCATCCGCCGCGGCACCGACGTCATGATGTCGGGCAAGATCGCGATGGTCGCGGGCTTCGGCGATGTCGGCAAGGGATCGGCCGCCTCGCTACGCCAGGCCGGCTGCCGCGTGATGGTGTCGGAGGTCGATCCGATCTGCGCGCTGCAGGCGGCGATGGAAGGCTATCAGGTCGTGACCATGGAAGATGCTGCGCCCCAGGCCGACATCTTTGTCACCGCCACCGGCAACAAGGACATCATCACTATCGAGCACATGCGCAAGATGAAGGACCGCGCCATCGTCTGCAACATCGGTCACTTCGACAACGAGATTCAGATCTCGCATCTGAAGAACATGAAGTGGACCAACATCAAGCCGCAGGTCGACGAAATTGAATTTCCGGACAAGCACCGCATCATCTTATTGTCGGAAGGCCGGCTGGTGAATTTGGGCAACGCCATGGGCCATCCGAGCTTCGTGATGTCGGCGTCGTTCACCAACCAGACGCTGGCGCAGATCGAACTATTCGCCAACAATAGGAACAATAAATACGAAAGAAAGGTCTACGTGCTGCCGAAGACGCTCGACGAGAAGGTCGCGCGGCTCCATCTCGCCAAGATCGGCGTGAAGCTGACCGAGCTGCGCAAGGACCAGGCCGACTATATCGGCGTGCCGCAGCAGGGCCCGTTCAAGAGCGATCACTACCGCTATTGAACTTTATTGGACCCAATTCGCCCACGCCCGGCCTCGTGCCGGGCGTCTTCTTTTCCGGCATGACATTGCTCACCGCTTTGGCGGCACGATAAAGATCGTGTAGCGCTGCGGCTTGCCGGCAAATCTCAGGAAATTGCGCACGATCTCGGTTTCAACCCGCTTGGCCGTTGGCCCAGCGGCCTTCGTCGCAGGAATGAGCGGTAAGAAAACACGTACCGAGGCGGAGAACGCTTGAAGCGCTGGATTCTGAGTGTTATCTCGCGCCCATGACGTTCGTCCCCATACAAAATATCCGTAACTTTTCCATCGTTGCGCATATCGACCACGGAAAGTCCACGCTTGCCGACCGGCTGATTCAGCTCACCGGCGGGCTGGAAGAGCGCGAAATGAAGGAACAGGTGCTCGATTCGATGGATATCGAGCGCGAGCGCGGAATTACCATCAAGGCGCAGACCGTGCGTCTCAAATACAAGGCGCGCGACGGCAAGGACTACATCCTCAACCTGATCGACACGCCGGGCCATGTCGACTTCGCCTACGAGGTCAATCGCTCGCTCGCCGCCTGTGAGGGCTCGTTGCTGGTGGTTGACGCAAGCCAGGGCGTCGAGGCGCAGACCCTGGCGAACGTCTATCAGGCGATCGACAACGGCCACGAGATCGTGCCGATCCTCAACAAGGTGGACTTGCCGGCCGCCGAGCCGGCCAAGATCAAGCAGCAGATCGAGGATGTGATCGGGCTCGATGCATCGAATGCCATCGAGATTTCCGCCAAGACCGGATTGAATGTCCCGGAGGTTCTGGAGGCAATCGTCACGCGGCTGCCGCCGCCGAAAGGCGATCGCGACGCCACGCTCAAGGCGTTGCTGGTCGACAGCTGGTACGACGTCTACCTCGGCGTTGTCGTGCTGGTGCGCATCGTCGACGGCGTGCTCAAGAAGGGCATGCGCGTCCGCATGATGGGCACGAACTCGGCCTATGACGTGGATCGCACCGGCGTGTTCACGCCCAAGCTCACGCCCGTCGATGAACTCGGGCCCGGCGAGATCGGCATGCTCACCGCCTCGATCAAGGAAGTCGCCGATACGCGTGTGGGCGACACCATCACCGACGACCGCAAGCCGATCGAGCAACCGTTGCCCGGCTTTCGTCCGGCGATACCGGTGGTGTTCTGCGGATTGTTTCCGGTCGATGCCGCACAGTTCGAGGAGTTGCGCGCCGCCATGGGCCGGCTGCGTCTCAACGACGCGAGCTTCTCCTACGAGATGGAAACCAGCGCGGCGCTCGGCTTCGGCTTCCGCTGCGGCTTCCTCGGCTTGCTGCACCTGGAAATCATCCAGGAAAGGCTGTCACGCGAGTTCAATCTCGACCTGATCGCAACCGCGCCGTCGGTGATCTACAAGATGTCGCTGCGCAACGGCACACAAATCGAAATCCACAATCCGGTCGACATGCCGGATCCGACGCAAATTCTTGAAATGCAGGAGCCGTGGATCGAAGCGACGATCCTGACGCCGGATGAATATCTCGGCTCGGTCCTCAAGCTCTGCCAGGACCGGCGCGGTGAGCAGAAAGAACTCACCTATGTCGGCAATCGCGCGATGGTGAAATACGACCTGCCGCTCAACGAAGTGGTGTTCGATTTCTACGATCGCCTGAAGTCTGTTTCGCGCGGCTACGCTTCGTTCGACTATCATCTGACCGACTACAAGCCGGCCGATCTGGTCAAATTGCAGATGCTTGTCAACGGCGACCCCGTGGACGCGCTGTCCATGCTCGTGCATCGCACGCGTGCCGAAACCCGTGGCCGCGCCATGGCGGAAAAGCTGAAAGAGCTGATCCCCCCGCACATGTTCCAGGTCCCGATCCAGGCGGCGATCGGCGGCAAGATCATCGCGCGCGAAACCGTGCGTGCCTTCCGCAAGGACGTTACCGCCAAATGCTACGGCGGCGACGCGACGCGCAAACGCAAGCTGCTCGACAAGCAGAAGGAAGGCAAGAAACGCATGCGGCAGTTTGGCAAAGTCGACATTCCGCAAGAGGCGTTCATCGCGGCGCTGAAAGTGGACGTCTGACGGCGGTTTTTGCGCGGATACCAGCGGCTGCGACATCGGAACCCCGCCGCGTTCCCACGCCATTTTTGCTCAGGTTGTGATAGACTTTCACCAAGCGGGGTGCGGAATCGCGAGATCGGAAAGCCCATGCGCGCTCGAAAGATTGTAACCACATTCGCATTGTCGGCCGTCGTCGTGATTAGCGCGGTCGTCACGACCGAACGCTTCGCAATCGCGCAGAAGCCCGCGAATGCAATGCCCTCGCCGCTGCCTCCGGAAAAGCCGGCGACGACCGAGCTTGCGCGTGAAAAAACCATTCCGGCCAAAATCCTGTTCGGCGAGAAGAAGCTGCCTTCAGTCGGCAAATCGATGGCCATCGGCTACTATCCGCGCGGCTGCCTGCAGGGCGGCGTCGAGCTGCCGATCAATGGGCCAAATTGGCAGGTGATGCGATTGTCGCGCAATCGCAACTGGGGCCACCCAAGCCTGGTCCATTTCCTCGAAAAATTCGCGCCGCTGGCCGCCAGGGCGACCGGATGGAAGGGTGTATTGGTCGGCGATATGGCGCAGCCACGCGGCGGCCCCACCGTGTCGGATCACGCGAGTCACCAAATCGGTCTCGACGTCGATATCTGGTTCATGCCGATGCCCGATCACACTTTGAGCAAAGACGAGCGCGAAAAGATCGAGGCCATCAATCTCGTTTCGGCGGACTGGAAACATCTCAATCCGCAGACCTGGACGCCGCAGCACATCGCCTTCATCAAGACAGCCGCCCAGCAGCCAGAGGTCGAGCGTGTGCTGGTGAATGCCGCCATCAAAAAGGAGCTGTGCCGTGTCGAAGACAAGGCGCATGATGGCTGGATGGCCAAGATCCGCCCGTGGTACGGGCATCATGATCACATCCATGTGCGGCTGAAGTGTCCGGCGGACTCTCCGAGCTGTCGTCCGCAGCCGCCGGTGCCAGGCGGCGACGGATGCGGCGCCAAGGAACTCGACTACTGGTTTACAGACAAGGTGCTGCGTCCGCAGATCAAGCCCAGCCCACCGGTCAGGCAAACGATGCTCGCCGATCTACCGCCGGCCTGCAAAACCGTGCTCGAAGCGCCTGATAGCAAGACGAGCGTGGCGACCGAGAACAAGTGATCAGGCAACCGGCAGCACGTTGGTATATTTGACCTGCTCCAGCGCAAAACTTGATTCGATCGAAGCGATGCCTTCGAGCCGCGTCAGCTTCTGCTTGAGGAACCGCTCATAGGCGGCGAGGTCCGGCACGACGACGCGCAGCCAGTAGTCGCGCGGCCCGGTCATCAAATAACATTCAAGGACTTCCGGCCAGCGCGCGATCGTCTTGGCAAAACGATCGAGCAATTCCTCGCGCTGCTTCTCCAGCTTGACGGAAATGAAAACGCTGACCGGCAATCCAACGGCACGTTGATCGAGCACCGCGACATAACGCGCGATCACGCCCGCTTTTTCCAGCAACCGCACCCGGCGCAGGCAGGGTGACGGCGATAGCCCGACTTTGCCGGCCAGATCCGCCAAACTCATGCGGCCATCGTCCTGCAACAACCGCAGGATTTTCAGGTCTACCGCATCAAGCGCTGGTATTGGCATGATCTGCCCTTTTTATCCAAATATTTGATAGAATAGGCCAATAACATCGATAATAATAGTGTGAATTAGCAGGCACCGCCCCGGCCGAATACCCATAATCAAACACACAGATGTCATCCCGGGCGAGTGAAGCGAGACCCGGGATCCAGTACTCCCAGTCGAAGTTGGACGGACAGAGTTTACTGGGTCCCCGCCTTCGCGGGACGACAGCAGCGAGATCAGGCCACCACCATGTCCGAGCCATCCGATACGCTGCCGATCCTCGCCGCGCTGGAGCGCAAGGTGCTGTGGCTGGCGAGCTGGATGATCCACAACGCCAATCATCTGCGCGAAAACGCGGATGGCCTGAAAGTCGGCGGCCATCAGGCATCGAGCGCCTCGCTCGCAACAATCATGACCGCGCTCTACTTCGACGTCCTGCGGCCGCAGGATCGGGTGGCGGTGAAGCCGCATGCGAGTCCGATCTTCCACGCCATCCAGTATCTGCTCGGCAAACAGACGCGCGAGCGGTTGGAGACTTTCCGCGGCTATAAAGGCGCACAAAGCTACCCCTCGCGCACCAAGGACACCGACGATGTCGATTTCTCCACCGGCTCGGTCGGACTGGGTGTGGCGCAAACATTGTTTTCGTCGCTGACACAAGACTATGTGCGCGCGCATAGCTGGGGCCTCGATCGGCCGGAAGGTCGCATGGTGGCGCTGGTCGGCGATGCCGAACTTGATGAAGGCAATATCTTTGAAGCGCTGCTCGAGGGATGGAAGCAGGGCCTGCGGAATTGCTGGTGGATCATCGACTATAACAGGCAGAGCCTCGACGCCGTCGTCCGCGAAGGTCTGTGGGCGCGCTACGAGCAATTGTTCAAGAATTTCGGCTGGAATGTCGTCATTTTGAAATATGGCTCACTTCAGCAAGCCGCCTTCAAGGAGCCGGGCGGCGAAACTTTGCGCCGGTGGATCGACAATTGCCCGAACCAGCTCTACTCCGCGCTTGTGTTCGCGGGCGGCGCGGCGTGGCGCAAGCGGCTCAACGACGAGATCGGCGATCAGGGCGACGTCAGCAAACTGATCGACCGCCGCAGCGACGACGAGCTGGCTGCCCTGATGAACAATCTCGGCGGCCATGACATGCCGTCGGTTCTCGAGGCCTTCCATTCCGCTGACGCCGAAAAGCCGACCTGTTTCATCTGCTACACCGTGAAGGGCTTCGGGCTCCCCTTCGCCGGTCATAAGGATAACCACGCGGGTCTCATGACGCCGCAGCAGATGGAAGCCTTTCGCACGGCGAACAACGTGCGGCCGGATCACGAATGGGACAAGTTCGAAGGCCTCACGCTGCCCGCGGAAAAGTTGCAATTATTTCTCGATCGCGTGCCATTTGCGGCCGGTGGCGCGCGGCGCCTGACTGCACCTGTGCTCGATGTTCCCGACAAACTGCCGGTCACCATCCAGCCGGTGATGTCCACGCAAACGGGGTTCGGCGCCATCCTCAACGAGATTGGCCGTGGCAAGGACGAATTCGCGCGTCACATCGTGACCACGTCGCCGGACGTCACTGTGTCCACCAACCTCGGACCATGGGTGAACCGCCGCGGGCTGTTCGCACGCCAGGCGATGGCCGATACGTTCAAGAGCGAGCACATTCCGTCGACATTCAATTGGGAGTTTTCGCCCAATGGCCAGCATATCGAGCTCGGCATCGCAGAGATGAACCTGTTCATCCTGCTGTCGGCGCTTGGACTGTCGCACAGCATCCATGGCGAGCGTTTATTGCCGATCGGTACGCTCTACGATCCCTTCATCGCGCGCGGTCTCGATGCACTGAACTACGCCTGCTATCAGGACGCGCGCTTCATGCTGGTGGCAACGCCATCCGGCATTACGCTCGCGGGTGAAGGTGGCGCGCATCAGTCGATTGCCGAGCCCTTGATCGGCATGGCGCAGGATGGCCTCGCGAGCTTTGAGCCTGCCTACGTCGACGAATTGTCGGTCATTATGGCCTGGGCCTTTTCGTACTTGCAGAAAGACGCCGATACAGCACCGTCCGAACAAAACTGGCTTCGCGACGAGACCGGCGGGTCGGTCTATTTGCGGCTCTCGACGCGGCCGATCGAGCAGATTTCACGCGAAATGACGCCGGAGCTGCGCCAGCAGATCGTCGACGGCGCCTATTGGCAGCGCAGGCCCGGACCCAATTGTCAGGTCGTGGTCGCCTACACCGGTGCGATGGCGCCCGAAGCCATTGAAGCCGTCGGCCTGATGGCAGAAGACCGCCGCGATGTTGGCTTGCTCGCGATCACCTCAGCCGACCGCCTCAACGCAGGCTGGACCGCCGCACAGCGGGCGCGCGAGCGCGGACTGGTGCACGCGCGCTCACCTGTCGAACGCCTGCTTGCCGACGTCCCAACGCATTGTGGCATCGTGACTGTCCTGGACGGACATCCCGCGACGCTCGCCTGGCTCGGCGCCGTCGCTGGTCACCGGACGCGCGCGCTGGGCGTCGAGCATTTTGGCCAGACCGGATCGCTCGCCGAGCTCTACCGGCACTATGGCATCGATGCCAACGCCATCGTTGCGGCGGCGCAGGCGATTGCGCCTGGCCGCCCGATCCGTCACCTCAAGGCGCTGCCTTGAGCCGCCGCTACATCATGCCGACGCCGAACAGCGCTGCCGGAATAGCGAAAATAACCGTCCAGATCACAATCACGCAGACGATAACAACGATCGTATAGATCAGCGCCTTGTCGGCGGCTGGCTTCATCAAAATGGCGATACCGGTGTACAGCAGGTAGAGACTGTACAGTCCCAGAATCCCCAGAATCGACAGCGCCGGAATGACCTTGAATACACCGGCGAGCCAGGCGGCAGTCGGCGCATAGGCCGACACCTTCATGGCGTTGTCGAGATTTTTCCGCGCGCCGAACGTTCCGGCAAGGAAGTCGATCACGTAGGCCAGAACAAAGACGCTGATCAGGGATAATATATAGACGACGACCGCATGCAGAATTCCGCTGACGATTCCGAGGCGAAATGGTCCATAGCCGACGATCGACAGGCCGATGAAGGCGCACACCGGCGGAACGGCGGCGACAATCGCCACGTAGTTGGGAAACAGATAGCCGGCGTTGCCCGGCTCACGCTCGATTGCCTGCCACTCCGACTTCGGTTGCAGCAGGATACCCTTAATGCGCTCCACGAGATTCATGACAGCCCCCTCCAGTGATCCGCTGTTCAACTATAGCCCATTTCGGTCTTGCAAAATCATCGCTGCGCCCTTTTCCGCAATCATCATGGTCGGCGAATTGGTGTTGCCCGATGTAATCGAGGGCATGACTGACGCGTCCACCACGCGCAAGGCGTCGATGCCGGTCACGCGCAGACGCGCATCCACTACCGCTCGCGTATCGTCATCCCGGCCCATTCGCGCAGTGCCGACAGGGTGGAAAATGGTGGTCCCGATGTCGCCGGCGGCTTTGACCAGCCCGGACTCGTCGTCACGCACGGTGGGCCCCGGCAAATATTCGACGGGGGAATATTTTTGCAGCGCCGGCTGCGCGACGATCTTGCGGGTCACGCGGATCGAATCGGCGGCGACCTGCTGGTCCTCCGGCGTTGCCAGATAGTTCGGCCTGATAGCCGGCGGCTGGGACGGGTCGTTTGATTTGAGCGTAAGCGTTCCGCGGCTGGTTGGACGCACGTTCGTCACGCTCGCTGTAAACGCCGGGAACGGATGCAGCGGCTCGCCGAACTTGTCGAGCGACAGCGGCTGCACGTGGTACTGAATGTTGGCGCGGTCCTGCGTCGAATCCGATTTTGTAAAAGCGCCCAGCTGCGAAGGCGCCATCGTCATCGGGCCACGCCGGCGCAACGCGTAATTGAGACCCATGCCGAGCCGGTTGACCACCGAGGCATAGGTTTCGTTCAGCGTCTTGACGCCGGACACCTTATAGACCGTACGCAATTGCAAATGATCATGCAGGTTGGCGCCGACCCCTGGCTTGTCCAGCACCACCGGAATGCCGAATTGCGACAGCTCCCTTGCCGGACCAATCCCCGACAGCATCATGATGTGCGGCGAGCCGATGGCGCCGGCGGACAGAATGACCTCGCCGCGGCAGCGCGCCGTCCGCAATTCGCCGTTCTGCCGCCATCGCACGCCGACGGCGCGTTTGCCATTTAGCTCCAGGGATTCCACCAGGCAGCCGGTTTCGAGCTGGAGATTTTTCCGATGCAGTACCGGCTTGAGAAAGCCGCGCGCCGCTGACCAGCGCCGCCCGCGCTTCTGGTTGACGTGGAAATAGCAGATGCCTTCGTTGTCGCCGGTGTTGAAGTCCTCGACGGTGGGAATGCCGTACTGATTGGCCGCCGCGCGGAATGCGTCGAGGATTTCCCAGGTCAGACGCGGATATTCGACGCGCCACTCGCCGCCTGCCGCATGATGCTCTGTCTTCAGGAAATGATCGACGTGCTTGCGAAAGTAAGGACGCACGTCGTCCCACGACCATCCCGGCAGGCCAAGCTGGCGCCAGTGGTCGTAGTCGCCGGCCTGGCCGAGCATATAGATCATGCCGTTGATGGCCGAGGAACCACCGATCACCTTGCCGCGCGGATAATTCAGGCTGCGGCCATTGAGCCCCGGCACTGGCTCGGTTTTGAGCAGCCAGTCAGCCCGCGGGTTGCCGATCGCAAACAAATAGCCGACCGGGATGTGAAACCAGATCCAGTTGTCGTTGCCGCCAGCTTCCAGAAGCAACACGCGATTGGCGGGATCTGTCGAAAGGCGATTGGCCAGCACGCAACCGGCGGAGCCTGCGCCCACCACGATGTAGTCAAACTCACCCTCGATGGGCGTCACGCCTGCCATTGCCTTCCCCTCGCCGCTCCGCGACCGGACTTTACCTTGGTCGGCGGGACTTGCTAGGCTTGCAGATGGTGCGGCGCCCCGCGCGTGCGTTGCACAGAGCCGGAACGGCGGTTCCGATCATCGATCGCAATCCTGACTTCAATGTCCGGAGTGGTGTCGTTGTGACGCCTTCAGGAGGACCGCCATGTTTACACGGATTTTCGCCTTTTTCGGCTTCGCCGTCGCGCTTTCGGGCGCACCGCAACCGCTAATCGCACAAGAACAGATCACGGTGTTCGCCGCTGCGTCGCTCAAAAATGCACTCGACGACGCCAATGCAGCCTTCACCAAAGCCACCGGCCTCAAGGTGGTCGCCAGCTACGAGGCGAGCTCGGCGCTCGCCAAACAGATCGAGCAAGGCGCGCCGGCGGACGTTTTCATCTCCGCGGACTTGCGCTGGATGGACTATGCAAACGCGCACAAGTTGATCAAGCCGGACACGCGTGTGAACCTGCTCGGCAATAAACTGGTGTTGATCGCGCCCAAGGACTCCAGGCTCGATCACGTCGCGATCGGCGACGGCTTCGATATCGCCAAGCTCGCCGGTGATGGACGCATCGCCGTCGCC
This sequence comes from uncultured Alphaproteobacteria bacterium, assembly GCA_963819915.1. GTDB lineage: Bacteria > Pseudomonadota > Alphaproteobacteria > Rhizobiales > Xanthobacteraceae > Pseudolabrys. The sequence continues at coordinate 166,992 of CAWFXX010000009.1, read as the reverse complement.
GACGTTAAAGCCGTGCCGGCCGGCCTCTATGCGAAGGCCGCGCTGGAAAAGCTGGGTGCCTGGACGGCCGCGGAGCCAAAGCTCGCGCAGGCGGAAAATGTCCGGGCGACGCTTGCTTTTGTCGCGCGCGGAGAAACGCCCGTCGGCATCGTGTACGAAACCGATGCCAGGATCGAACCAAAGGTGAAGATCATCGGCGCGTTTCCCGACGGCTCCTATCCGCCGGTGACCTATCCGGTGGCTGCAACCGCAAACGGTAAGACGACCGCCGCGCGCTATCTCAGCTTCCTGGCAACACCAGCGTCAAAGGCGATCTTCGAGCGCTACGGTTTCAGTTTTCTGATCAAGCCGGTCTCGTGACACAATAGACGCGTGCTTGACCTCTCCCCCCAGGACTGGACCGCAGTTCAGCTTTCGCTGCGGGTCGCGGCGGTTTCGACGCTGGTGGCGCTGCCGTTCGGCATTGCGATCGCGACGTTGCTGGCGCGGAAGGACTTCTGGGGCAAATCACTGCTCGATGCTATCGTCCATCTACCGCTGGTGCTGCCGCCGGTGGTGACCGGGTATCTATTGCTGATCAGCTTCGGGCGCCGCGCGCCGCTTGGCGGCTTTCTGGACGAACATTTCGGCATCGTGTTCTCATTCCGTTGGACCGGCGCTGCACTCGCCTGCGGTGTGATGGCCTTTCCGCTGATGGTTCGGGCCATCCGGCTGTCGGTCGAGGCCATCGACCAGCGGCTGGAAGATGCAGCCGAAACACTCGGCGCCAATCCGGCGTGGACTTTTGCCACCGTGACGCTGCCGCTGGCGCTGCCCGGCGTCATTGCCGGCATGATGCTCGCTTTTGCGCGCGCGCTTGGCGAATTCGGTGCGACCATTACGTTCGTGTCGAATATTCCGGGCGAGACCCAGACCATTTCGGCGGCGATTTACACTCTGACGCAGGTGCCGGGCGGCGACGCTGACGCCCTCAAGCTCGTTATCGTGGCGATCATCATTTCGTTTGCCGCCCTGATTGCATCGGAATGGTTCGCCCGCCGTGCCGCTGCGCGCTTGCACGGGGCCTGAGCATGCTGACCTTTCAAGCGGAAAAGCGGCTCGGCGAATTCGCGATCGATGTGTCGTTCAACACCGACAGCGGCGCGACCGCATTGTTCGGACCATCCGGCGCCGGCAAGACCAGCATCATCAACATGATTGCCGGACTGCTCAGGCCTGACCGGGGCCGCATCGTGCTTGATGGCGAAATACTCTTCGATGAAGCCACACGCATCGCGGTGCCAGCCTGGCGAAGGCGCATCGGCTGCGTGTTCCAAGAGGGCCGGTTGTTTCCTCATTTTACCGTCCGGCACAATCTCGATTATGGACGCTGGATGGGAGGACACGCCGCCGATCCGGCCGCTTTCAATCGTGTCGTCGAGCTCCTGAATATCGGGCATCTGCTCGAAAGGCGCCCCGGCAAGTTGTCGGGCGGCGAGCGCCAGCGCGTCGCGGTCGGCCGCGCGCTGTTGATGCGTCCGCGTCTGCTGCTGCTCGATGAGCCACTGGCCTCGCTCGATACGGCGCGCAAGCGCGATATCCTGCCGTATCTGGAGAGACTGCGTGACGAAGCGCACGTGCCGATCATCTATGTCAGTCACAATGCCGCCGAAATAAAACGTATTGCCAGCAACGTGGTGCGGATTGAGGACGGCAAGGTCGTCGCAACAGGCACGACCGAGCTGCTCGACGCAGGCCAGGTCGATATGCTTGCCTAAGGAATGTTTCCCCCGGAACGAATCGTCTGCCTGACCGAGGAAACCGTCGAGACACTGTATCTTCTCGGCGAGGACCGCCGCATTGTCGGCGTGTCGGGTTATGCCATACGGCCGACGCAGGTGCGCAAGGAGAAGCCGCGCGTTTCAGCCTTCATTTCGGCAGACGTGCCGAAAATTGTCGCGCTGAAACCCGATCTGGTGCTGACATTTTCCGATCTGCAGGCCGACATCGTCGCCGAATTGATCCGCAACAACATTGCAGTGCATGCGTTCAATCAGCGCGATGTTGCAGGCATCCTCGACATGGTGCGTACGCTTGGGGCGCTCGTTGGCGCGAAGGATAAAGCCGAGACGCTGGCGACATCGCTGGCCGCGCGCGTTAACGCGGTGCATGAGCGCACGCTACGGCTGCCGCGCCGGCCGCGCGTTTATTTCGAGGAATGGGACGAACCGATGATTTCGGGCATCGCCTGGGTATCGGAACTGATCGAAGCGGCCGGCGGCGTCGAGGTATTTCCGCAGCTTGCCGCACGCAAGAACGCCAAAGACCGTGTCGTGTTGCCCAATGAGGTGATCGCCGCGCGGCCGGATATCATCGTCGGCTCCTGGTGCGGGAAAAAATTCGTGCCGGCCAAGGTTGCCGCTCGACCGGGTTTTGCCGAAGTTCCCGCCGTCGCCACCGGCTGGCTAAGGGAAATCAAGTCGACAGTGATTCTCCAGCCGGGTCCTGCCGCCCTCACCGACGGCCTGGATCAGCTTGCGGGAATCGTGGCCGATTGGGCCGAGGCCGTGCAATAAAGCCCCCGAACTGGCGGTAGGAAATCCGCATCCGATCGTGCTAAAAACACCACGAAATAAAGAACAGGACTCGACCGCAATGACCGTGAACAAGACCCGCGCCGACCTCTGGATCGATGTGCTTCTCGTTGCATTCCTGATCGGCTTTGACGTGGCTGCCCGCCTGCTGCCGCATGCCCCCGGCGTGTGGCCGTTTGCCGCGAGCGCACTGTTTGCCGGTCGGATGCTTCGTATTCCGGCGCTGGCCGTAGTCGTTCCGCTCGCCGCGGTACTGCTGAGCAATGTCGCGCTCGCCGGCGACGACTGGCGCATCACGCTCGTGGTCTGCGCCGCGATCACTCTGCCCGCCTTTGCCGGCATGCTGGCGCGGCGCTGGCAGGGGGCGGTCCCCGTGATCGCCGCGATGCTGTCCTGCTCGCTGATCTTCTTCGCGTCGACGAATTTCGCCGTCTGGGCCTTCGGGAGCCTTTATCCGCACAGCTGGCAGGGTCTGGTGCAATGCTACGTCGCAGCGCTGCCTTTCCTGGACAAGACAATCCTCGGAGATTTGTTCTGGACCGCAGTGCTCTTCGGCGGGGCATGGCTGGTACAGCACGTTCCTGTACTGTCGCGCCGCGCGCTCTAGCCCAACTTTCTCTGAAGCCTGGCCCACAAAGACTTGAGGCGGCCGGCCAGATCGCCTGCACCCTCGTGCTCGGCCAGACGCAATCCGACCGTGGTCACGCGACCGCCACTGACTTTATGAGCGAGCAGCGCGATCGGGCCCAATTCGACGACGTCGCCGGTCCTGACCTTGCGCCGCAGCAGCTCGCTGAAATAGTCGGCAAGCGTGACGTCGGTGTGATCGGCCGCAACCTGCAGACCGTAGATCTCAGCCAGTGCACCGAGCGTCGCTGTCGCCGGAACATAAAAGTCGCCAAGCAGCCGCGGGTCGGGTGACACGGGCTGCGGCATTTTGACAAAAAAACGGTCGAGTGCCTGGGCCTTTTCCGGCGGCGCCAGCAAGTAGACATAGTCGCCCTCGCGCACGGGGTGCGCTTCGGCGGGCGTGAGAATTTCCTCTTTGCGTACGACCAGCGTCGGCCGCGCCCAGTTCGGAATCAGGCCGCGCCGCAGGAAAGGACTATTGGCGGGCACCGGATAGCCGACAATCTCGCGCGTAAGCTGGCCGGGCAGATCGAGCTCGACGCGGCGCGGCAGGGGATCGGCCCGTGCGAACGCGATGTCGAGCTTGCGCGCGGCAAGCGCCACCGTCCAGCCTTGCACGAGCAGCGAGGACAGAACGACAACGAACGCCACATCGAAATACAGGTAGGCCATCGGCAGGCCGACGAGCAGCGGGATCGAGGCAAGAAAAATACCGACGGCGCCGCGCAAGCCGACCCAGGAGAGGAAAAGCATCTCGCGCCACTGAAATCGGAATGGCGCAAGACACACGAAGACCGCGACAGGCCGCGCAATCAGCATCAGGACGATCGCAACCGACACCGATCCGAACAGGCTGTCGGCCAATCGATGCGGCCATGCCAGCAAGCCGAGCAGCACGAACATCACGATCTGGGCGAGCCAGGTCACGGCATCAAGGAAGACGACCACCGAGTTGTGTGCGCGGGTCTGCGCGTTACCGACCACGAGGCCGGCGAGATAGACCGCCAGAAAACCCGACGCATGCACCGCGTTCGTGAAGGCGAACACCACCAGCGCGCTCACCGCGACAAAGGGCGCGTGCAAGCCCTGTGCGAGCGAAAGCCGGTTCAGCACGAGCGTTATGATCTGCCCACCGACAAACCCAATGACACAGCCGAGGATGGCATCGCGCAGGAAGACTATCACGGCGTGCGACCAGCTCTGTTCACCCAGCAGGAGGATTTCGACCAGCAGCAGAGCGAGGAAAATAGCAAACGGGTCGTTGGTGCCGGATTCCACCTCGAGGACGCCACGCACACGCGGGCGCAAGCGCAAGCCACGCGCGTTGATTAGAAAGAACACAGCGGCCGCATCGGTCGAGGCCACCACCGCACCGACCAGCAAAGCCTGAATCCAGCCAATGCCGAGCACGTATTTGGCGACCGGGGCGGTCAGCAGCGCCGTGATCAACACTCCGGCCGTCGCGAGGACCAATGACGGCGCCAGGACATTGCGAAAGCTGGCAAAGCGCGTGCGCAGGCCGCCGTCAAACAGGATCAATGCGAGCGCGATCGACCCGACCAGGTAGGCAGCACCGACGTTGTCGAACCGGATGCCACCGGGGCCGCCCTCGCCCGCCAGCATGCCGACCAGCAAAAACACCAGCAGCAACGGCGCGCCGAAGCGCAACGCAATCAGGCTCGACAGGATGCCGGCGAGCACCAGCAGGCTGCCCAGCAGGATCGCAATACTGACGGTATCGAGCGCACCCATCGCGCGAATCTCCTTCCCGCTATTGGAAGGTCTCGCGCCTGCAAGAGCAACGGGAAACGTTGCCGCTGGCTAGCGAACCGTCAAAACGCCACCTTGTCGCCACCCTTGAGCGAAAGAATCTCGCGTGCCTCGTCGGACGACGCAACCTCGAGGCCGAGGCCTTCAAGGATCTTTCGCACCTGAGTGACCTGCTGGGCGTTCGATTCCGCCAGCTTGCCGGCGCCGATCCACAGTGAATCTTCCATGCCGACTCGCACGTTGCCACCCATTGATGCGGCCATGGCCGCGACGCGCATCTGGTTCGCGCCTGCTCCCAGCACCGACCAATGATAGTTATCGCCCAGGAGACGATCGGCCGTCCGTTTCATCATGATGACGTCCTCGGGATGCGGACCAATGCCACCGAGAATACCGAACACCGATTGCACGAACACCGGCGGCTTGATCAGCCCGCGGTCAAGGAAATGGCGCAAGGTGTAGAGGTGACCGATATCGTAGCACTCGACCTCGAAGCGCGTGTTATTGCCGGCGCAGGTCGTCAGGATGTACTCGATGTCGGCAAACGTATTCTTGAACATGCCCGCCTTTGAACGCTCGAGATACGGTTCCTCCCAGTCGTGCTTGAACTTGCCTTTGTAGCGCGGGATCATCGGATATAGCCCGAAGTTCATCGTGCCCATGTTGAGCGAAGCGACCTCCGGCTTGAACGTCGCGGCCGGCCGCACGCGCTCCTCTGCTGTCATGGTTGGCGCGCCACCGGTCGTGATGTTCACCACCACGTTGGAGCGCTGCTTGATGACCTTGAGAAAAGGCGCAAAGGCCTCGGGCGTCTGATCGGGACGGCCGTCCTGCGGGTTGCGGGCATGGAGATGCACGATGGCCGCGCCGGCCTCGGCTGCCCCAATTGCGGCATCCGCGATCTCGGACGCCGTGATGGGGATGTGCGGCGACATCGACGGCGTATGGATCGAGCCAGTAACAGCGCAGGTAATAATGACTTTTCGCGACTTCGCCATGAGCTTTCCATCCCGATGAAGTGAGTGTTGTTGATTGGCAAATGGACTTCGCAGGCAATCCTAGAGTATCAGCCGTACCCAAGTCACCCCGCGCGCGCGAAAAGGATTCCATTTGGACGCCAGGCCTCAACCAGCGGCAGCAACGTCCAACGTCCTGATCGGCGCGTTGTGCGGCGCCGGCGCGTCAATGGCGTGGGCCGCCGGCTTCGTTGCGGCAAAACACGGCATTGCCGTGGGCTTTGCGCCGGCAGATCTCGCCCTGCACCGGTTCTTCTGGTCGGGACTCTTGCTGATACCGCTCGTCCTGCGTGAGGGCCTGCGCGACCTCGGCGGGATCGGCTGGAGTCGTGGCCTGGTGATGAGCATTCTCTCCGGGCCGCCGCAATCCATGATTGCCTACACCGGCTTCATCCTGGTGCCGCTCGGACACGGCACCACCATCCAGCCGGCGTGCGCGGCGCTGTCCGGGCTCATCCTTGCCTCGCTCGTGCTGCGCGAAAAGGCGACGTTGCAGCGTGTGATCGGCGGCACGACAATCATCGCGGGTCTTCTGGTGTTCGGTGCGGAATCGCTCGCCACGATTGGTGGCCCGGGCGTCGGCGGCGATCTTCTGTTCGCCACCGCCGGCCTGTTCTGGGCAACGTTCGGCATTTTGCTGCGGTATTGGCACGTGTCCGGCATACGCGCGATTGCGGTGGTCGGCGCGATCTCTATTCTTGTGTTCGCGCCGTTGCACGCGATATTCGTCGGCTATGGCGGCATCCTGCGGATGGGACTTACTGAAAATCTGATTCAGATCGCGGTGCAGGGCGTGATCGCCGGTATCCTGCCGATTTATCTGTTTGCGCGCGCCGTAATCCTGCTCGGGGCCGGGCGCGCGGCAACATTTCCGGCGCTGGTGCCGGTATTCTCGCTTGTTATCGGCTATTTTGCCCTGGGCGTGGTTCCGAGCCTCGCGCAACTGGCCGGCATGCTGATCGTGCTGGTCGGCTTTCGCTTCGCGCTGCGCTGAGACTCACTCCGGCCCGGCATATTTCCCGGCCGTCTCCGGGAACATGTTCTTGATGATCTTGAACTTCGAAATGTCGACGGTGGCATCCATGTGCATGAAGATCACCGCGTCGCGCAGCACTTTTTCGATCCCGAAATCGAGCATGATCCCGTTGCCGCCATGCAATTCGACCGCATGCTGGGCAACCTTCATGATCTCTTCCGAGGCAAACATCTTGGCCATATTGACCAAGGTCTCGGCTTCAGGGGCATTCTCATCGACGGCCTGCGCAGCGCGGTCCAGCAACGCCCGCACGGCTTCGATCTTGGTCGCCATCTCGGCAAGGCGCAGCGCCACGGCCTGATGTTTGATCAGGATGCGGCCGCCCTGCACATAATTCTGCACATATTCAGCGGTCGCCTCGAAAGCACGCACGCCGACGCCGAGATTCTTCGCAGCCTGGATGATTTTGCCGGGGCGGAAATAGACGCCGGCCGAGCCCATGGCGCTGTCCTGCACCAGAAGTTGATCGTCGGGGATGAACATGTCCTCGAACACCATCTCGCCGTTGTTCATGAAGCGGCAACCGAGCGTCTCGTTGCAACGCGCGACCGTGAAGCCCTTCGTTTCGCGCGGCACCAGGAACGATGACGTCCCCTGCATCATGCCGACTTTCGGATTGGTATTGGCGTAGACGACATAGAGGCTGGCGTCATACCCGTTGGAAATAAACTGCTTGCGGCCGTTGATCACCCAGCCGCCATTGGTCTTCACCGCCTTGGTCTGCATGGCCGCTTCCGGCACGTTGTAGGGCAGCCAGCGATCCGAGGCGCCGCGCGGCTCGGTCAGGCAATGCGCCATCAAGAATTGCGGCTCGGCCACCAGCCGCTTGAACCACTTTTCCTGCAAATGCTTGGGCGCAAACTGGCGCAGCAGCACCGACACTTTCCAGTTCTGCACCATCTTGTCGGCAAGTCCGGAATCGCCACGGGCGATCTCTTCCGACACCACGGCAAATGTCTTGACCTCGGTGCCCTTCTCCAGTTCGACGCCACCATATTCTTCCGGCACGCCCAGCGTACGAATCCCGATCTTTTCGGCCTCTTCCAGGATACGCGGCGGCAGCCGTTCCTCCGGCACCATCGACCATTCGAGCTTCCAGTTCTGCTTGATGAACGGAAGCACCACGTCGTCGACGAAATCGCGGCAGCTCTGCCGCATCATGCGCAGCTCTTCGGACAGCCCGCGGTCCCTCGACATACGCTCCAGCATCGGCCTTTCCTCGCCTTAAGTATTGTCGCGGCAAGTGTCGCGCGGATGCGGTGACGTGTCGAGGGTGGCGCGCAGCCTCGGCAGCTGTTTCGACAGGGCGAAAGCTGGCAAGCTCGCTGGCCAGGCTTGCGGAATTCACGCCTGGCATACGGAGCCTTGCAATGTCCGATCGGAGCAAAATGGCTGACGGCCGCTGCACCTGCGGCGCCGTGCATTATCGCCTCAACGCCAAGCCGCTCATCGTGCATTGCTGCCACTGCACATGGTGCCAGCGCGAGTCCGGCTCGGCGTTCGCCGTCAACGCCGTCATCGAGGCGTCGCAGGTCGAATTGCTGCAAGGCCAGCCGGTCAAGACGACGCTCCCGAGCGCGAGCAGCAAGGGGCAGGTGTTCTGGCGCTGCGTCGATTGCGGTGTCACGGTGTGGAGCAACTATCCCGAGGCCGGCCCGCGCATCCACTTCATCCGCGTCGGCACGCTCGAGGAACCCTCGCGCTTTCCGCCCGACATTCACATCTACACGTCGACGAAGCAGCCCTGGGTGATCCTGCCGGACGGCGTGCCCGCCGTGCCCGAGTTCTACAACCCGGCCATCACCTGGCCGGCAGAAAGCCTCGCGCGTTTCAGGGCGGCGCGCGCTGCGACTTAAGCCGCCTTCCTGTTCGACAAAAACTCGCCCATGCGGTTGAGCGCCTTCAGAATATTTTCAGTCGAATTGGCGTAGGACAATCGCACATACCCTTCGCCAAGTATGCCGAAATCCGGCCCGCCAATAATCGCGACGCCGGCGTCTTCCAGAAGCGACGATGCGAGCGCCTTCGCCTTCCAACCCGTGCGCTTCACGTTCGGAAAGGCGTAGAACGCACCTTTCGGAGTCGCACATGAAACGCCGGGCAATTTATTGAGACCCTCGACCACAACTTTCCGTCGCTTGTCGAATTCCGCGATCATCTTGGCAACTTCATCCTGCGGGCCCTTGAGCGCGGCAAGACCCGCATATTGTGCCGAGGCATTGACGCAGGAGTGCAGATTGACCGCAAGCTTGCGCGCGTAGTCGTAAAGCTTGCCCGGCCATATCGCGTAACCCAGCCGCCAGCCGGTCATTGCGTAAGTCTTCGACCAGCCGTTGAGCAGGATCAGCCGGTCGCGGATCGACGGATACGACAGCAGGCAGACATGCGTCTCGCCGTCATAGACCATGTGGTCGTAGATCTCGTCCGACATGATCGCAACGTCCGGCCACTTCTCGAGCCCTGCGACAAGCTTGTCGACTTCGGCTTTGGGCGTGACACCACCGGTCGGATTGGCCGGCGAGTTGAGAATCAGAAGACGCGTGCGTGGCGTGATCAGCTTGAGTGTCTCGTCTGCCGAAAAGGCAAAGCCGTTCTCCTCGCGGATCGGCACGGGCACCGGTTTTGCGCCGGTGAATTCGATCATCGACCGGTAAATCGGAAAGCCGGGATCCGGATAGAGAATTTCCGAGCCGGGCTCGCCGAACATCAAAATCGACATGAACATCGTCGGCTTGCCGCCCGGCATGATCATCACGCTGTCCGGCGACACCTCGACCTTGAAACGCTTGGCAAGATCGGCTGCCACCGCCTCGCGCAGCGGTGGAATGCCATTCGCAGGCGTATAGCCATGGTGACCATCCCGCAGCGCCTTCACCGCCGCCTCGACGATGAAGTCGGGCGTACGAAAATCCGGCTGGCCGATGCCGAGATTGATGATGTCGCGGCCTTGCGCGACCAGGGCGTTGGCGCGGGCGAGGACCGCGAAGGCGTTTTCCTCGCCAATTCGATCAAAGGCCGCGATTGTACGAAGCATGACTGCCCTCCTCCCACGCGCGTGCTCTTCGCGGCGTGGCCACGATGGCACCTCGTCTATAAGATGTGCAGTTCAGCCGATCAGAAGATAAAAATCAAACGCCGACAGGACCTTCGCCGAAAGCCCTAGTTGCTGTCACCGCTAAGACGGCCGCTGAGATCGCGCCAGAGCTGGAAACGGATATTCGGGTCGGGATCGTCGCCCAGATAAATGCCGCTGAAATAAAGCGGCCCGCGGGAAACAGGTTCGTTCCCCAATATTTGCCTTGAACCGTCGTGGATGCGGTAGCGACCTTCTTGTGCTTGCGCGTCTTTGCCGCTTCGGAGGTGTCGGAATATCGAAGGCTTGCAGGTGTTTCACACCGCCGGAAAGCCCGTCACCCAATTCGCAGACGGGAGAAAATCGGGTAAACAGCTGTCCCCGCCACTGGCAGGTGACTATGAGCATTTCCGAAAAACGTCGCGCGTTCCGTGCGTTACATCAAAGCGGCTGTTTCGTCATTCCCAATCCGTGGAATGTCGGCAGCGCGCGCTATCTGCAAGGCCTCGGGTTCAAGGCGCTGGCGACAACAAGTGCCGGCTTCGCGCACGCCCAGGGTTATTCGGATGGCGATCTCACGCGCGACATGATGCTCGCGCATTTCCGTGAGATCGCGCAGGCAACCGACGTGCCTGTCAATGCCGATTTCGAAGGTGGCTACGCCGACGACCCGGATGAAGTTGCGGAAAACGTAAGATTGTGCGTGGCGACCGGTGTCGCCGGCATATCGATCGAGGACTACACCGAAGACGATACCAACCCGCTTTATGACTTCGACCTCGCGGTCAGGCGCGTGCGGGCGGCACGCGATGCAATCGACAAACAGGGTGGCGAGGTTGTGTTCACCGCCCGTACCGAAGGTTTCATCAGGAACCGGCCCGACCTGGAAGAAACAATCCGGCGACTGAAAGCCTTCGCGGATGCCGGTGCCGATTGCCTTTATTCGCCCGGCATCAAAACCCGTGAGCACATCACGGCAACCGTCAAGGCGGTCGCGCCGAAACCGATCAACTTTCTCAACAGCGGCCCTTTCGGCTACACGGTCGATGATCTCGCAGCGCTCGGTATCCGCCGCATCAGCGTCGGCGGCACGCTCGCGCGCGCCGCAATGCATGCCTTCATCCAGGCGGCACGCCAGATTGCGCAAGACGGAAAGTTCGACGCTTTCGCCGGCGTCATATCGAACGCCGAACTCAACAAATTTTTTCACGACGATTTGCCGCGCCGGCCCAAGCCGTGAGCCGACAGTACGGATCAGAAATCGGGACTGCCGCTTGGCGCGCCCGTCGATAGCACGCCATCCGATCGCCCTGGACCGGTGACGCTCACTGGCCGCTATGGCCGCATTGAAAAATTGAGTGCCGGGCACGCCGCATCGCTATGGGAGGCGGTCCGCGGCCACGACGCAATCTGGACCTATATGTCGCAATACGGGCCGTTTGCGGGGGCAGATGAATTTTCCGACTGGGTGCACCAGCGCACGGCACTCGCCGATCCCTATTCGTATGCGATCGTCAACAACGACGATCTATGCCTCGGCATCACGACCCTGATGGAAATAAAGCCGGCAATGCGCGTCGTCGAGGTCGGTCACATTGTCTATTCGCCCGCATTGCAACGCACGCCGCTCGGTACCGAAGCGCAATTTCTGCTCGCCCGTCACGCGTTCGAGACGCTGCGATACCGGCGCTATGAATGGAAATGTAACGCCCTCAATGTCGCCTCGCGACGCGCCGCGCTGCGTTATGGTTTTACTTTCGAGGGTATCTTGCGCCAGCACATGATTGCCAAGGGGCGCAATCGTGATACGGCATACTTCTCGATCCTCGACAGCGATTGGCCGATACGCAAGGCGAATTTCGAACGCTGGCTTTCACCGGATAATTTCACCGCCGACGGCCGGCAGATTCTCAGCCTGAGCGCCCTGAACAACATCCAGAAATGAACGCGCCTGTCCAGCGATCGTCCCGGTTTGTTGCAGCAACGACAATTCGTGCTGTTCTGGCTGGCACGGCTTGCATCGACCATGGGCTACCAGATGCTGGCCCTCACCATCGGCTGGCAAATCTACGAATTGACCAATAGCGCCTTCGATCTTGGTCTTGTCGGGTTGATCCAGTTCGTGCCTGCGGTCGTCCTCACATTGTTGATCGGGCATGCGGCTGACCGCTACGACCGCCGCCTGATCGTTCGCACCGCGCAGGGCACTTATGCCCTGGCGGCCGTGATGATCACCGTCGCGACCTTCATGGGTATCCTCGGGCGCGATCTTCTGTTCGCTGCCGTGTTCATGATCGGCTGCGCGCGCGCATTTGAAATGCCGACCGCGCATGCGCTCGCGCCGACCCTTGTGCCGCCCGGCATGATCTCGCGCGCGGTCGCGGCCTGGACCTCCGCCAACCAGACCGCTGTCATTTGCGGCCCCGCGCTGGGCGGTCTCATCTACGCGCTGAGCCCGGTCAGCGTCGGCATCGTTTGTCTCGCGTTCTTTGCCTGCTCGATCACGCTGGTCACGTTCGTCCGCGCAAAAGGACCGGCACCCACGCGCGAGCCGCCGACATTCGCTTCGGTTTTTGCGGGACTCGAATACATCCGCACGCGCCGCCGCCTGCTCGGCGTGATTACTCTCGACCTGTTTGTCGTCATTCTCGGCGGCGCCACGGCGCTGCTGCCAATTTATGCCCGCGACATTCTGGGGGTCGGACCGATCGGCCTTGGTTTACTGCGCTCGGCGCCGGCCGTCGGCGCACTGATGACTTCGATCGTGCTATCCCGGCATCCCGTCGAGCGGCATATCGGTCGCAAGATGTTTGCCGTGGTCGGGATCTTCGGCGTGACCACAATCGTATTCGGGCTTTCAAGCTGGTTTCCGCTGTCGCTGCTGTCGTTGGCGGTGCTTGGCGCGTCGGATGCTGTCAGCGTCGTCATGCGATTCTCGCTGGTGCAGATCGAAACACCTGACGAAAAACGCGGACGGGTGAGCGCGATCAACTACCTGTTCGTTGGTTCGTCGAATACGCTTGGTGAATTCGAATCCGGCCTTGTCGCCGCCTGGCTGGGTGCAGTTCCATCGGTGGTCATTGGCGGCCTGGGCTCTCTGCTCGTGGCGGGCATCTGGATGCTGCTATTTCCCGACCTGAGACGCATCGATCGATACGATCCGGCGGATCGTGAGAAAACGGGGACGTAAATGCATATTCTGATCACCGGCGCCGCGGGCATGATTGGCCGCAAGCTGACCGCAAGGCTGGTCAAGGACGGCAGCCTGAACGGCAGATCCATCGATCGGCTGACGCTCATCGACGTGGTCGCGCCGGAAAAACCCGCAGGCTTTTCGGGGTCGATCGAACTTTCAGCAAGCGACCTGTCCGCTGCGGGGGTCGCGGCGAAAGCAATTGCGGGCAAACCGGATGTGATTTTTCATCTGGCCGGCGTGGTCTCGGGCGAGGCGGAAACCGATTTCGAGAAGGGATACCGTGTCAATCTCGACGGCACCCGCGCGCTGCTGGAGGCCATTCGCGCCGCGGCTTACAAGCCAAAGGTTATTTTTACGTCGTCGATCGCGGTCTACGGCGCACCCTTTCCGCACTCCATTCCTGACGAATTTCATCTGACGCCCCTCACCTCGTACGGCACGCAGAAGGCGATCTGCGAATTGCTGCTCGCCGACTACTCGCGGCGCGGCTTCCTCGAAGGCGTCGGTATCAGGTTGCCAACAATCTGCGTGCGGCCCGGCAAGCCCAACAAAGCTGCGTCCGGCTTCTTTTCCGGAATCATCCGCGAACCGCTCGCCGGCCAGGAGGCGCTGCTGCCAGTCCCCGATAGCGTGCGCCATACGCATGCGAGTCCGCGCGCCGCGGTCGGCTTTCTCGTTCACGCCGCGAGCCTGACACCTGAAAAACTCGGGCCCCGCGTCAACCTTGCCATGCCGGGCATATCCTGCACGGTCGGAGAGCAAATCGAAGCGCTTCGCCGCGTGGCCGGCGACAAAGTCGCCGGACGAATCCGCCGTGAGCCCGACGAACTCGTGCAGCGAATCGTCGCCGGCTGGGCCGAGCGGCTCGATGCCACGCGGGCACGCGAGCTCGGATTCAAGGCCGAAGCCACATTTGACGACATCATCCGTGCCCATATCGAAGACGAGCTGGGCGGAAAGATCGCGTAACGCCTTATCAGCCCACAAATTTATGCGCTTGCACCGCGCGCCGCAAACCTTACATTCAGGGCTATGACCTACGTCGACGCCGCCGTCGCTCCTTTACGCAAAACCGGCCAGATCAAGATTCACGGACCCGCCGCCTTTGAGGCGATGCGCAAGGCCGGACAACTCGTCGCGCGCTGTCTCGACATGCTCACCGAGCATGTCGGACCTGGTGTGCCAACGGAAAAGATCGACCGGCTGGTGTTCGAGTACGCCATGGACCACGGCGCCCTGCCCGCGACTCTGATGTACCGCGGTTACAAGAAATCGACCTGCACTTCGCTCAATCACGTGGTCTGCCACGGCATCCCCGGCGACAAGCCGCTGAAGGATGGCGACATCGTCAATATTGACGTGACGCTGATCCTCAATGGATGGCACGGCGATTCAAGCCGCATGTTCACGATCGGCGAAGTTCCGCGCCGCGCCGAGCGGCTGATCGACGTGACACACGAAGCGATGATGCGCGGCATTGCGGCGATCCGTCCCGGCGCGACCAGCGGCGACGTCGGCCACGCGATCCAGACTTACGTCGAGGCGCAGCACATGAGCGTGGTGCGCGACTTCTGCGGCCACGGGCTCGGGCGCCTGTTCCACGACGAGCCGAACATCGTTCACGTTGGCCGTCCCGGCGAAGGCATCGTACTCAAGCCAGGGATGTTCTTCACGGTCGAGCCGATGATCAATCTCGGCCGCCCGCACGTGAAGGTCCTGTCGGACGGCTGGACCGCCGTGACACGCGATCGCTCGTTGTCGGCCCAGTTCGAGCACACCATCGGCGTGACCAATGACGGCGTCGAGGTCTTCACCTTCTCGCCCGCCGGCCTGCATAAACCGCCCTATCACCGCTGAGCACAGCCTCGGCCGGAAATGCCGCCTCACTCAAAGATTGTCTTTTCCCCGTAATACAATTATTGCGTGTTCATGCCTGTGAGCACACTTTTATGACCGACAGGGATGGACGGAAGACTGGCCTCACGGACGTCGCCCCGCATTACCACGGCCATCGCGAGCGATTGCGCGAACGGTTTCGTGAAGCCGGCGCTCAGGCCGTCAACGACTACGAATTGCTCGAACTGGTGCTGTTCCGTGCCATCCCGCAACGCGACGTCAAACCGCTGGCCAAGGACCTGATCGCGAAGTTCGGTTCTTTCGCGGAAGCAATCTCGGCGCCGCCCGCGCGGCTGGCGGAGGTCAAAGGCATCGGCGACGCCGCCATCACCGAGCTGAGGATCGTGCACGCCGCAGCGAACCGGCTTGCACGCGGGCAAGTGCAAAAGCGGCCGGTCCTGTCGTCATGGTCGAGCGTGATCGACTACTGCCGCACGGCCATGGCCTTTGCCGAAAAAGAACAGTTTCGCGTGCTGTTCCTCGACAAGCGCAACCAGTTGATCGTCGACGAATTGCAACAGGTCGGCACCGTCGATCACACGCCGGTTTATCCACGCGAGGTTGTCAAACGCGCGCTTGAACTCTCCGCCACCGCTTTGATCCTGGTTCACAACCATCCCTCGGGCGACCCGACGCCGTCACATGCCGATATCGAGATGACGCAGACGATCATCAAAGTCGCCGGCCCGCTTGGCATTGCCGTGCACGATCACATCGTCGTCGGCAAAGAGGGACACGCGAGCTTCAGAAGCTTGCGGCTGATCTAGGAAATTACTGCCGCACCAGCGTGATCTGGTCGGCGCTTTCCGGTACCCGGCGCCACGTCGTATTGTCGACTTCCTCGAATCGCCAGGGATTGCCGCGCGCGGGCACCAGCATCAGTTCGTCGCGGTCGATTTTCCATTGCGCGAAGTTGAGCCGCGCCAGGGCCGGATCGCAGCCCGGCTTCACCGTCACGGCAAAGCCGTCGCCCGCCGCGGTCATTGCCAGCGTCAGCGAACAGGCCGGCGGGCCTGCCTTGCGCACGATCGCCCAGTTTCCGGCAACCTGTTCCGGCGGTTTCGGCGGCGGGGCGGCTGTCGCCGCATTCTGGAGAAACAGCACGCCGACGCCCGGTGTCGGCGCCTCGAAGATGCCGTCCTCGACCTCGCTGAATTCCGCGACCGACTTTCCTTGCGCATCGAGCAGGTAGAGCAAATCGTTGTCAGGGAATTTCCAGGTTGTGATTTCACGAACGAGCGGAAACAGGTTTGCGCAATTCGCGTCAAACTCAACCTTGTAGCCAATTTTGGCGGGATCGCTCTTGAATGTCGCCGTGCAGATCTTGTCATGGTCGGCGTTGGAGAATTCCCAATTGCCGATCATCCGCTGCGCGGATTCGCCAAGCGCCGGCGGCGTTTGCGCGTGAGCAACGCCGGCAACAAGACCTGTTGCACCAACCGCAAATCCAGCTGCAAGCCCAATGACAAGACGCATCATCATATTCGAACCATCATAGGCCCGTGCGACAGCCAACAACTAACGTTTCGGCGGCCACGGCGTTTCGGGAACGGGCGTGAGCGGCGGCTTGCCGGCAGCCCAGGCCAAGATGTTATCGACCACGAGCTGGTCCATCGCGGCGCGCGTCGCCTCGGTCGACGAACCGAGGTGCGGGAACATCACAATGTGGTCCATCTCGATCAACTCTTTTGGGACCTCGGGCTCCTTGGCGAAGACGTCGAGCCCGGCGGAATAAATCGTGCGGTTTTTGAGCGCCTCGATGAGGGCCGGCTCATCCACCACCGAGCCGCGCGCCATATTAATGAGAATGCCTCTTGGCCCCAGCGCCTTGAGTACCTCTGCATTGATCATATTCTGGGTCGACGCGCCGCCGGGCACGATCACCATCAAGGTATCGACATCACGCGCCATCTCGATGAGCTTCGGATAATATTTGTAGCTGACGCCCGCTTGCGGCTTGCGGCTGTGATAAACGACCGGCACGCCGAATGCGTCCAGGCGCTTCGCGATCGCCTTGCCGATGCGGCCCATGCCGACCATGCCGACGGTGCGGTCGCGCAGCGTTGCCTTCGTCAGCGGATAGTGTCCTTGCGGCCATTTTCCGGCACGCAAAAAGCGCTCCGACTGGGGAAATTCGCGAACCGTGCACAGCAGCAGGCCGATGGCTGTATCGGCGACTTCCTCATTCAGCACCTCGGGCGTATTCGTGACGACGATGCCGTGCGCGCCGGCCCACTTGGCGTCGATATGGTCGTAACCGACACCAAAGCTCGAGACCTGCTCGAGATGAGGAAACTGCCTGAGAAACTTTTCATCGACCTTGTTGGCGGTATAGGCAATTGCGATCGCCCTGATCTTGTTGCCAACCTCTTTGACAAAAGCGTCCTTGTCCTTGGCGTCGAGCCAATGGTGGAGCGTGACTTTGCTTTCGAGCCCCTTCATCAGCACGGGCTTTTTTGCTCCGACCAGCAATACGTCCGGCTTTTCGCCAGCCATCTCTCGGCTCCTGTTACACTAATGCGGTGACCGGCTTTTCAATGAAGTCCTTGAAAGCCGCGAGCAGTTCGGCACCCAGCGCCCCATCAACGACACGATGATCGCACGACAACGTGACGGTCATCTGGCTGATGAACCTGACGCTCCCATCGTCCGCCTCGACCGGCGCGCGCCGCGTTGCCCCAACCGCCAGAATGGTGGCGTGCGGTGGATTGATGATGGCTGAAAATTCGCGCACCCCGTACATCCCGAGATTGGAAATCGCGCTCGCACCGCCCTGGTATTCGTTCGGACGTAGTTTCTTTTGGCGCGCGCGCTCGGCAAGATCGCGCATTTCCGCCGAGATGGTGGTGAGTGACTTCGTCTCCCCGTTTCGTACCACCGGCGTGATCAACCCGCCTTCGAGCGCGACGGCAATGCCGATATCGGAGCTGCGGAAGCGCAGAATGCGGTCGCCGGCCCACACCGCATTGGCTGCCGGAACGCGCTGGAGCGCCGCCGCCCAGGCCTTGATGATGAAATCGTTGAGCGAGAGCTTGAACGCCGGTTGGCCATCCTTGCTCTTTGGCGCGGCGGCATTGGCCTCCTCACGCATGGCGATTAGTCTTCCGGCGTCGAGATCGGCCGTGAGATAGAAGTGTGGAATTGTCTGCTTCGCCTCCACGAGACGCGTCGCAATGGTACGGCGCATGGAATTGAGCGGAATTTCCTCGTAGGCGACGCCCTCGTAGAGCGCCTTGACCTGCATTGGGCTCGGCCCACCGGTCGGTGCCGCATGTGGCGCGGCTGATTCCACATCATGCGCAACAATGCGGCCGTGCGGGCCCGAACCCGAAAGACGCGAAAGATCGATGCCGCGCTCGGAGGCCAAACGCCGCGCGAGCGGCGTCACCACAGTGCCGCTGGCAAGCGTCGCCGGACCATAATTGCGTTCCGGTGTGCGGACCTCGCGAAATGGATCCATTGGCGGAGCGGGACGCGGCATCGGCGTGGAATGCATCGGTGCAGCGGTAGCAGCCGGTGCCGGACGTGGTTGTGGCGTCGGGGTCTTCGCAGGAGCGGTTGTTGCGGGCGCCGGGCTTGCCGTAGCACCTGCCCCCACAATCACCGCCACCACGGCGCCGACCTTGGCCACCTCGCCGACCTGAAAACGAATATCGGTCAACGTTCCGCTCGTCGTCGACGGCACTTCCATCGAGGTCTTGTCGGTCTCGATCTCGAACAGATTATCGCCCGGCTTCACCGCGTCGCCGGCAGCCTTGAACCATTTTGTGATCTTGCCCTCGGCAACGGTTTCGCCGAGCTGCGGCATCAGAACGTCCACGCGAATCTCCAGAAGTTCCCGGCGCGACTTACCACGTCACCGAGACATATTGTGTCTCTTGAAATT
Source organism: uncultured Alphaproteobacteria bacterium (assembly GCA_963819915.1). Classification (GTDB taxonomy): domain Bacteria; phylum Pseudomonadota; class Alphaproteobacteria; order Rhizobiales; family Xanthobacteraceae; genus Pseudolabrys. The sequence goes on along the minus strand of CAWFXX010000009.1, from coordinate 147,916 downwards.
CCTTCATGCCTTCCTGGGCGCCTTCGCGCCCGAGGCCGGACTGCTTGACGCCGCCGAACGGCGCCGCCGGATCGGAGACGAGACCGCGATTGAGGCCGATCATGCCGAATTCGAGTTTCTCAGAAACGCGCATGCCACGGCTGAGATCCTTGGTGAACAGGTAGGCCACCAGGCCATATTCGGTGTCATTGGCCCGCTTGATCGCCTCGGCTTCGGTCTTGAAGGTCTGGATCGACGCAACGGGTCCGAAGATTTCCTCGTTCAGCATCTTGGCGTCGTCGGACACATTGGTGATGACGGTCGCGGGATAGAAATAACCCGGGCCGTCCGGCGTTTTGCCGCCAGTCAGTACTTTGGCGCCCTTGGCGACCGCATCGTCGACCAGTTCGATCACCTTGTCGCGGCCCTCTTTGTTGACCAGCGGGCCGACATTGATTCCGTCGTCGAGCCCATTGCCCATCTTCAGCGACTTCATCTTGTCGGAAAGTTTCCTGGCGAATTCGTCATGCACCTTCTCATGCACGTAGAACCGGTTGGCCGCCGTGCACGCCTCGCCCATATTCCGCATCTTGGCGATCATGGCGCCGTCGATCGCAGCGTCGATGTCGGCATCCTCGAACACCAGGAAGGGCGCGTTGCCGCCGAGCTCCATCGATGGCTTGAGCACCTGATCTGCGGCTTCATGCAGCAGCTTGCGGCCGACTTCGGTCGAGCCAGTGAACGACAACACGCGAACGCGCGGATCGTGCAGCATCGCACTCACGACGGGGCCCGAACGGCGCGACGGCACCACGTTGACCACGCCGGCGGGAACGCCGGCTTCTTCCAGCGCCGGCATCAATGCCAGCATGGTGAGCGGCGTATCGGATGCCGGCTTCAGCACAACCGGACAGCCGGCGGCGAGCGCCGGCCCGATCTTGCGCGTCGCCATCGCCGCCGGGAAATTCCATGGCGTCACCAGCACGGCAATGCCCGCCGGCTTGTGCTGGGCGACGATGCGCGCGCCGGAAGCCGGCGCCGTCGAAATCTGGCCGATGTTGCGGACCGCTTCTTCCGCGTACCAGCGGAAGAACTCGGCCGCATAGGCCACTTCGCCGCGCGAATCCGACAGCGCCTTGCCGTTCTCCAACGTGATCAGTTTGGCGAAGCGCTCGGCGTCGCGCATGATCAGCTCATAGGCCTTACGCAGGATCTCGGCGCGCTCGCGCGGCTTGCGGCCGGCCCAGCCTTCGAATGCCGCTTCGGCGGCGTCGATCGCGGCTTTCGCGTCCTCGACCGATGCGCTCGCGACCGATGCGATTTTCCGCTCGGTCGCCGGATCGATCACATCGAATCGGCTGCCGTCGGACGCTTTCCGCCATTTGCCGCCAATCCAGAGGTCGGTCGGAACGTTGGCGAGGAGATTTTCGTACATGACTGGACCTTTCAACTTACTCCGTTCGTTCCCGCGTAAGCGGGAACCCAGTTCTTGGCCCCTGGGTCCCCGCTTTCGCGGGGACGAACGGGTTACGAATTCAAACTCCGTCGCACCGTGTCCGCAATACGATCCGGCGTCGGCAATACAATGTCTTCCAGAATATCCGCTGCCGGTAGCGGTATATGCGGCGTGGTGATGCGGACCGGCGGGCCATCGAGGTCATAGAAGGATTCATCGGCCGCGATCGACACGATCTCGGCACCCCAGCCGCAAAGGCGCGGATTTTCCTCGACCGTGAAGAGTCGGTGCGTCTTCGCCACCGAACCGAGAATCGTTTGCGTGTCGAGCGGAACCAGCGATCGCACGTCGACAACTTCGCAATCGATGCCGTGTTCCGCCTTGAGCTTCTCTGCGGCCTGAAGCGCGCGCGGCACCATCAATGCCAGGGCGCAGATGGTCGCGTCCTTGCCCGATCGCAGGATTTTTGCCGTGCCGAGCGTGTCGACGATTTCGCCGTCCGGGACCTCGCCCTTGGTTGCGTAGAGGGACTTGTGCTCGAGAAAGATCACCGGATCGGGATCGCGCACCGAAGCCGCAAGAAGGCCGATAACGTCGACCGGCGATGAGGGAGCCACGACCTTGAGGCCGGGGATCATCATGCACCAGTTCTCGACGCTTTGAGAGTGCTGCGCGCCGAAACGCGAGCCCGCGCCATTGCCGGTACGCACCACCAATGGGCACTTTGTCTGGCCGTTCGACATGTAGCGGCTCTTGGGAAACTCATTCGCAATGTAGTCGAAGCAAACCGCGAAGAAATCTGAGAACATGATCTCTGCGATCGGCTTCAAGCCTGTCATTGCAGCGCCCATGGCCGCGCCCAGGATCGCCTGTTCGGAAATCGGCGTGTCACGCACGCGCAATGGTCCGAACTGCTCGTAGAGGCCGACCGTTGCCTTGAACACACCACCGGCTTTCGCCACGTCCTCGCCGAGGAATACCACGTCGGGGTCGCGCATCATTTCCTGAGCGATGCCGCGAATGACGGCGTCGCGATAACTCAGTTCCGCCATGCCCAGCCTCCATCGGCATAGACGTCGGTGGTCAGAATATCGAGCGGCGGGTTCGGCGCAGCTTTGCAGGCCTCGGTTGCGTCATCGACTTCCTTGCGCACGCTGGCGTCGATCTTTTCAATCGTGGCATCACTGACGCCGAACTGCTTGAGCCGTTCGCGATAGATCTTGATCGGATCGCGTAGCTTCCACTTTTCCAGTTCGCCCTCGGGACGATATTTCGCCGGATCGGCGCGCGAGTGGCCACTGTGACGATAGGTCATGCACTCGATCAGCGAAGGTCCCTCGCCGGCCCGCGCCTTCCGGAAGGCCTCCTGCGCGGTGCGATAGCATTCATCGGCGTCGTTGCCGTCAATTACGATGCGTTCAAGGCCGTAGGCCGAAGCGCGATCAGCGGCCGGATGCGGCACCGCAGTGACGTCGGCGATCGGGGTGTACTCCATGTAGAGATTGTTCTCGCAGACGAAGATCACCGGCAGCTTCCAGACCGCCGCAAAATTGAGCGCCTCGTGGAAGGCGCCGATATTCGTGGTGCCGTCGCCGAAGAAACAGACCGACACATCCTTCGCGCCTTTGTATTGCGCGCGCCAGGCAGCGCCGCAGGCAATCGGGAGATGCGCCCCGATGATGGCGTAGGAGCCCATCACGCCATACTCTTCCGAGGTGAGATGCATGGAGCCACCCTTGCCACGCATCAGGCCGTTGTCTCGCTGCATCAGTTCGCCCAGTACCTTCTCCACCGGCACGCCCCGCGCCAACGTGTGCGCATGACCGCGATAGGTGCAGAAGCTAAGATCGCCCTTCTGCATGGCCTCGGCAAAACCGGCAGCGATCGCCTCCTGCCCGAGTGACAGATGACTGGTTCCCTTGACCAGATTCTGCAGGAATAGATCGTAAGCGCGCTGTTCCGCCTCGCGCAGGCGCACCTGCGAGCGGTAAAGAGCCAGCCGCTTTTGCTCGCCGATATCGTCGTTTAGCCCGGAGCCGGCCTTGGCCTGCGCGCGGTCCTTTGCTGTGGCCATAAATGATCCTCGAAAGGTCGAAATCCCAGTTTGTGCCAGAACTTAGCCTTGCCCCCGACGCTTAGGCAACCGGCGTAGAGGGTGCCGCCTTGCCCACCTTGCGCTCGCGATTGAGCAAATAAAGGCCGGACGACACAACGATCAGACCACCCACGATTGTCCACCGTTGCGGCACATCGCCGAAAACCAGAAAGCCGAGCGTCGTCGTCCACACCAGTTGGGTATAGATGAACGGCGCCAACACCGAGGCTGGCGCAAGACGGTGACCCACAATCAGCAGATAATGCCCGGCGCTGCCGAGCGCGCCGATCAATACCATCAATGCAACGATGAGGGCATTCTCCGGAGTGCTCCACACGAAAGGAATGACGGGCAGCATGGCCACCGCGCCGACCAGATTGGAGTAAAACAAGGTCGTCTCATTTGAATCGGTGCGCGCCAGCACGCGCGTCGATATCACGTAGACTGCATAACAAATGGCGCTCCCGAGCGAGAGCAAGGCAGCCGGATGAAGGCCGCCAAAACCCGGCCGGGCCACCAGCAGCACGCCGAGGAATCCGACCGCAATCGCCGTCCACCGCCGCCAGCCGACCCATTCACCGAGCAGCGGCCCGCACAGAACCGCCACGATGAATGGGGTGGAAAACAGAATTGACAGCGCCTCATCGAGCTGCAGATAGCGGAGCGCGAAGAAATTCAGCGCCGTCGAAAAAAGCAGCAGAGCGGAGCGTCCGATCTGCAGGAAGGGCCGGCGTGTTACCAGCATCCCCGGGCGGATGATCGGGTTCGAGATGATCAGAGCCAGCAGGAATGCGCCGGTGTAGCGCGACCACACGACCTGCATCGTGTCCATGTGATGATTGAGATATTTGCCAGTCGCATCGAGGCAAGCAAAGCACGCCACCGCCCCGCACATCAGGGCAATACCGGTTAGCCGCTGGCGGCGAAGGAGGGCAGGATCGTTCAATAGGTCGCCCGTCCGCCGGAAATATCAAACACCGCGCCGGTCGTGAACGAACAGTCCGCTGACGCACAGAACGCCGCGAGGGCGGCGATTTCATCGACGGTGACGAAGCGGCCGCGCGGAATTTTCGACAGCATGAAGTCGATGTGCTCCTGCGTCATTTGGTCAAAGATCGCCGTCTTCGCAGCCGCAGGCGTGATGCAGTTGACCGCGATATCGTATGACGCGAGTTCCTTGCCGAGCGATTTTGTCAGCGCAATAACACCGGCCTTGGACGCCGAATAAGCCGGCGCGTTCGGATTGCCTTCCTTGCCGGCAATCGAGGCAATGTTGACGATGCGCCCATAGTTCTGCGCGATCATCACCGGCGCTACCGCCCGGCAACAGTGAAACGGACCGTCGAGATTGACGGTCAACACATTGCGCCAGGCGTCGAGCGGATACTCCCAGGTCTTTACATTCGGCCCGGCAATGCCGGCATTGTTGACGAAAATATCGATGCGACCCAGCGCCTTGATCGTTTCATCGCGCGCGCGCTCGACATCGGTGTAATTGCCGACATCAACGCCGACGGCCGTGACAGCGCCGCGCTTCTGCAATTCGCCGGCAGTTTTTTTCGCGAACGCAAGATCGCGATCCCAGATCGCGACCGCTGCACCCGACTCGAGAAACCGTTCGACAATCGCGCGGCCAATGCCTTGCGCGCCGCCGGTGACGACGGCTTTGCGGCCGCCGAGATCTATTTTATTGGGCATGGTTGCCTCCCTGGGAAAAGCTAGCGAACACCCTGCCAGAAGGCGAGTGATGAAAACGCAGGTGGGTATTACGCGTAGTCTTGTATGGCCTGGCAATGTGCCTTAAACACATTGGTGCGGGGCCTGCGACGGTCGCCCCGCGCTTCCAAGGCCTGCAAGCCCAAGCACCGTCTCCTTCGTTCACGGGGGAGACCTATGCTTATTGGGCGCTAGCGAACCCACCAGACAAATCTACACTGCGATTTCGGCGCTGTGCGCGCCGCCGATCGTCCAGATGCGATTTCGGGGTTTTCGCAGCCGCCCCGTCAGATGTGACGCCGTCCATCCAAACGCTGATAGCTTTCGCTTGGGAGTAAGTCATGGATGGACTGGTTCTGACGATTTTTCTCTTGGCATCTTTTTTGGGTGGCGTGACCTCAGGCGTTGCCGGCTTCGCCATGGGTCTTGTGGTATCCGGCGTCTACCTGCACTTTCTTACACCGCTGCAAACCGCTGCCCTGATCGTTGGTTACGGCTTTGTGACGCAGGGCTATGGCGTCTGGTCGCTGCGGCACGCGGTGCGGTGGCGAAACGCGGCGCCGTTCATCGTCGGCGGACTGATCGGAGTGCCGGCGGGGACGATGCTGCTCACTTATATCGACCCGGCCTATATGCGCGTTGGCGTTGGCGTGCTGCTAGTTGCCTATAGCGTCTATAGCTTGGTTCGCCCGGCGATTAAACTGACGCACGAAGACGTTTCTACGGAGGTTGGAGTCGGATTTCTCAATGGCCTGCTTGCAGGATTGACCGGCCTCGTAGGAATTGTCGTCGTGATCTGGTGTCAGTTGCGCAGCTGGCCGAAAGATGTCCAGCGCACGATCTTTCAGCCGGTGCTGCTCGCAACCATCTTGACCAGCACGGCATCACTGACCGTCGCCGGCGCCGTCACCCCCGAAACCGTAAAACTGTATCTGCTCGGCCTGCCCGCCATGTTGGTTGGAACATGGGTCGGACTCAGATTGTACGGCAGGCTCGATGATGCCATCTTTCGCAAGATCATTTTGATATTGCTGCTTGTGTCAGGTGTGTCACTTGTCGTGCCGTTCTCGATGTTTCGATAGGGCCGAAGAGAGACCTAACTGGCCGGCCAAGGTGGCCTGAAAAAGCATGGCAACCACTGACGTTACTGCCCGGCCGGGCTTCGGCGAAGCCTTTATGGTGTGGCTCAAGATCGGCTGCATCAATTTCGGCGGGCCGGCCGGCCAAATCGCGTTGATGCATCGCGTCGTCGTCGACGAGAAAAAATGGGTCGACGAGGCGCGGTTCCTGCATGCCCTCAATTTCTGCATGTTGCTGCCGGGCCCGGAGGCGCAAAAACTCGCGACATACCTGGGCTGGTTGCTGCATGGCGTGCGCGGCGGCCTGAGCGCGGGAATTCTCTTCATTGTTCCCGGCGCCCTCGTAATGCTGGGCCTGAGCCTGCTCTATGCGCTCGGGCGCGGCATCTCTTTCGTGGACGGCGCGCTGTTCGGCATCAAGGCAGCGGTGCTGGTGATTGTCGTCGAAGCCTTGGTCCGTATCGGGAAGCGCGCGCTTAAAACAACCCTGCTGCTCTCGCTGGCGGCTGCGGCATTCGTCGGCATCTTTTTTCTGGCACTGCCCTTCCCATTGATTATCGCGGGTGCGGCGTTGATCGGGTACCTCGTCGCGCAACGCGCGCCAGGTCAGCTTGGCCTCACGGGTAAAGTCGAGAGCGTGCCACCACCGGCGGAAGACCGTTGGCGACATTTTGTCATCGCTTCAGTTGTCGGCATCATTGCCTGGTGGGCACCGGTCGCGCTGGCAGTGTTGCTGTTTGGTCCGCATCACGTGCTGGTCAATATCGGAATGTTTTTCTCGAAACTCGCCGTGGTGAGTTTTGGCGGCGCCTACGCGCTGCTGGCTTATATGGCGCAGCAGGCCGTCGAGACCTACGGCTGGATGACTGCACCGGAGATGGTCGACGGACTGGGCCTTGCCGAAACAACGCCGGGGCCGCTGATCCTGGTCACGCAATTCGTCGGTTTCCTGGCCGCCTTCCGCGATGCCACGCCCTTTTCGCCCATAACCGCAGGCATCGTTGGGGCCGCGATGACGACCTGGGTCACGTTCGTGCCCTCAATGCTCTGGATTTTCGCAGGCGCGCCATTCGTGGAACGGCTGCGCGCCAATCGCCAGCTGTCGGGCGCGCTCGCGGCCATTACCGCCGCCGTGGTCGGCGTCATCCTCAATCTGTCGGTCTGGTTCGCGCTGAATGTGCTGTTTGGCAAGTTGACTGAAATGCACGCTGGCCCAATGCGCTGGTACGCTTTTGATCCGCTGGCGCTCGATCTCCGCGCGTCGGCGCTGGCCGCAATTGCCGCCGTGCTGGCGTTCGGGTTGCACCGCAGCCTGATCGAGGTGGTTGTTGTGATGGCAGGCCTTGGCGTGATCGTGCAGTACGTTTTGCACTAGCGCTCGCGCTTCACCGCGCTCTCGTGCCACCGTCGCAGCATGAGATGTGAGACCGCCGACAGCACAAAGAAAATTACCACGCCTGCAAGCGATAGGAGGAGCAACGCGGCGAACATACGCGGAATGTTGAGCCGATAGCCGGATTCGGCAATCCGATAGGCGAGCCCCGAGCCGGCGCCAGCCGAGCCGGCGGCGATTTCCGCAACGACCGCGCCGATCAGCGACAGGCCGCCGGCAATCCGCAAGCCCGCGAGCGTCTGCGGCAGCGCCGAAGGGAGCTTGAGATTCCACAGCACCTGCCAGCGCGAGGCCTTGTACAGGTCGAACAGCGCAAGGAGATTGTGGTCAATCGAGTTCAGGCCGAGCGTTGTATTGGCAAGGACGGGGAAGAACGCGACGATCCAGGCGCAGACGAGCACCGCCAGCGGTTGCGGCAGATAGATCAGCAGGAGCGGCGCGATGGCGACAACCGGTGTCACCTGGAGGATGACCGCGTAAGGATAGAATGAATATTCGACCAATCGCGATTGGTTGAAGAGGACCGCGAGGCCTATTCCACCGATAGCCGCAAGCACGAAGCCCTCGAATGTCGTGAGCAGCGTCACCAGCAGGGAATTCCACAGCAGTCCGCCGTCCGCGATCAGCGTCGTCAGCACCAGGCCCGGCGCAGGAAGGACGAATGGCGGGATCGCGAAAGCACGCACGACGAGATCCCAGAGCAAAACGCCCGCCGCGAGCACGAGAACCGGCAGACCAATCCGCAAGGCACGGTCGCTCATGTCGCGCCTCCCATGGCCTTGCTGAGAGCTCCGGCCACCTGGCGGCAGTAAGCCGCATAGTCCGCCGAGGTGCGAAAGCGCTCATCGCGCGGATACGGCGCATCGATCGCGATTTCCGCAAAGACCCGGCCCGGGCGCGGCGTCATAACCACGATGCGTTGCGACAGATAGACCGACTCAAAGACCGAATGGGTGACGAAGATCACGGTGCGCCGCAGCTCCTGCCAAACCGCCAGCAGATCGTTGTTGAGCCTGAACCGTGTGATTTCATCAAGCGCGGCGAACGGCTCGTCCATCAGCAGCAATTGCGGCTCGGTAACGAGCGCGCGCGCAATCGAAGCACGCATTTTCATCCCGCCCGAAAGCTCGCGCGGATAGGCATTGGCAAAATCAGCAAGGCTTACGCGTTCCAACGCCTGCGCGACCGCCGCAGCTGAACCGGCTTCGTCCGCGCGACCGAGCGTGAACGGCAGCCGCACATTGGCCGCGACATTGGCCCAAGGCATCAGCGTCGGCTCCTGAAATACAAAGCCGATTTGTGCTGCACCGCCGGGCCGCTCGACGGTGCCCGCCGATGCTTCGCTTAGTCCCGAGACAATACGCAACGCTGTCGACTTGCCGCACCCCGAAGGTCCGAGGAGCGAGACGAATTCGCCGGCGCGCACGCCGAGATCAAAACCGCTGAGTGCGACAGTGCCGCTCTCGAACGTCTTGCCGACGCCGCGCAGGGAGACGATGGTCTCGCCGGACGAGTTCATTTCGGCCGTAACTCGGCGCCGACGCCTTTATTGACGAACTGCAGCGTGTAGCCGCGCTTGTAGTCGATACCCGCTTTCACCACGCCGGCGCGCACCATCTTGTCGAAGAAACTTTTCCAATGGGCGTCGGTCATCGCGCCAATGCCGAGTTTCAGAGAGTCGCCCGAATCGACGATGCCATAGTCCCTCATCTTCACGATTGAATAAGCCAACAAGGCATCGGTCATTTCCGGGTTCTGCTTCTTGATCAGATCATTGCCCGGCCGGCTGTCGCCATAGATGTAATGGTACCAGCCGATCGCGGAGGCATCGACGAAACGTTGCACCAGATCGGGATTTTTTTCGATCAGGCCACGACGGGTCTCGATCAAGGTCGAATAGGCATCGAAGCCGTGATCGGCGAGCAGAAAGACCGCCGGCTTGAACCCGCCCTGCCGCTCGACCGCAAACGGCTCGGAGGTGACGTAACCCTGCATCGCTGAATTCTTGTCCGCGAGGAACGGCTGCGCATTGAACGTGTAAGGCTTCACCTTCGACTCGCTGAAACCGAAATCGGATTTCAGCCACTGGAAATAGGTGGTCATGCCTTCCTTGGAGACAAACAACGTGCGTGTCTTCAGATCCTCGAATTTCGTCACGTCCGGATGCGCAACAAATACCTGCGGATCTTTCTGGAAGCTCGCGGCCACCGCGACGGTCGGCACGTTGTGCTCGACCGCATCGAAGGATTGCAGCGAATTGGCGCTCATAAAGAAGTCGAGTTTGCCGACCGGCAGCAGGATGCGGTTGTTTACGTTCGGACCGCCCGGCACGATGGTGACGTCGAGGCCGTACTTCTTGTAAGTGCCGTCGGCGAGGGCCTGGTAGAAGCCGCCGTGCTCGCCCTCGGCCACCCAATTGGTGCCGAAGCGGACCTTGTCCAGCGCCTGCGCCGGCCCCGTCCCCGCCAAGACCGTAAAACCCAATAAAATCAGGACGATTCGTATCATTTGACCACTCTGTCACCGGGCGGCCCAAGCGGGCAACCACGGGTTAATTCGCTTTGAACCTTTTCCGGAACAGCGGCGACCAAATGATATCGCGGCCAGTGCAGGCCGCTCCAGATTAACCGGATGGAGACCGCCATGACCAAGTCCAAGATCACCGCACTGGCACTGACCGCCCTCACCCTGACCGCCACCCTCGTTGCCACCAGTGGCAGCGCGCAAGCTCACTCGCATCTCGGCTGGGGCATCGGCGCCGGCTTTGCCGCGGGCGCGCTGATCGGCGCCGCCGCCGCTTCGTCAGGCCCGGTCTACGTAACGCCCGGCTACCGCGATTGTCGTCTCGTTGAGCGCTACGACCGCTGGGGCAATGTCCGCCTTATCCGCGTCTGCGACTACTGATTTCACTCCGCTAAGATCGGCGCCTGCCCCTCGTCCATCCTCGCGCCGATCTTTTGAAGACCCGCCCGGCATGTCCCCGTCCGGGCGGGTCACTTCTTTAATACCTGACGATCGAGCGCACCCCCACGACCTGCGCATCGGGATAGCGGATGCCCGTGCCGCTCGGGTGCCAGATCGACGTATAGACCGGCTGCACGGTCCACCCCGACACGATTTGCGCAGCGTAAGTGAGCTCGAGATTGATCTCGTAATCGCGCGGCGGCGTCGACAACGTGCCAAAATTGATCTGGTCCTGATCAAAGGCACGTACGCTGTTGGAGAAACGCGAATAGATGACGCTGGCGCCGAAATTGTCTTTCGGACGCTGCGGAATCATGCCGGCAAAAACAATTCCGCTGTCGACCTCGACGTTGACCAGGTTGCGGTCTGACGGACTGATCGAGGACCGATTGAAGATTGAAATTCCGCTGTCGCCGTCGCCGCCTTTTGGGCGATAGAGCTGCTGATCGATGACGCCGTAGACACCGTAGTCGCCGCGATGCATCAGTGGCATGCCGCTGCTCGTCGGGCTCGCCAGCAGCATTCCATTGTTTGAAAAACGCTGGTCGGCGAACTGGCCGAGATGACTCCAACCGCCGAACTTGAGCGTCGTCGCGAGGCCAGTGTCGTCCTTGCCGCGATTCCGGCGAAACTGCAGCTCGCCGATCATGAAAGCCGGATCGCGCAAACGAAAACTGACGCCGTAGAGATTGCAGGTGTCAGGGTCGTCGCCCGGGCAAGGCCCGGCCGGGTCGCCGTTGAAAATGGCAAAGAGCAGCGATGCGTCCTTGGGAAACTCGTATTTGATCCGCGCGCCCAGTGATGCCAATGGATACGCGGGCCCGCCGCCCGGCAGATTGACCGCCGTGATCGTCGCCCAGTCGCTTTGCAGGAACATCTGGCTGACGTCGCTGTAGAAGAACTCGGCGTCGGCCGCGAGCTGGCCGATCCTGAAATTGACGGGGCCGGCCCAACGTTCAACCCACAATTCCGACAGGCGCACAGTGGGCGTGGCTTCAATCGCGGCAATCGTGTTCATGCCGCCGACGTAGTCTCGCCGGATGCGGCCGGTATTATAAATTCCGAATGCGTTGGCGTAGAACGTCCAGTCTTTCCAGCCGGCGAATTTTTCGAGATCGATATAGAGCTGCGCTTCCAGCTTGCCCTGGTCGATGGTGCCGCGCTTGATGCCCCCCGACACATTGCTCAAGACGTCGTTGGTGTAGATCAGGTTGTATGAAATACCGTGATCGAAAAGCTGCTTGCGGCCCCCCGACGCATCCCCGTTCTGCGGCAAGCTGGTGGCGATTGAAGGCTCGGTAATGCCGTGCGCAGCAGGCGTGTCCTCGGCCAGTGCCGGAGTCCCGATGCTGGCGACCATAAGGACTGCGCAATGAATGGGACGGAGACGTACGTTCATACAGACCGCGACTGCATATATTGCACTGCACCAAGACCCCATCGAGCATAACTACTGGTAGGCCGTTTGCAATTTTGCCGGCAGAAAAGAAGGCCTGAAATCCCCACCTCTAAAGCCTTTATCGATACCTGGCCTCTCTTGCCCCCGTGTGACCGCCTACTCCAGCGCCATGCCTCTCCGCCCGGCAGTTTAACGACGTTCAAATCTTTATTTCGCGGTAATGCCGCAACGCCACGCCAATTCACTATAACGCTCGCAATTGGGGGAACTACGGGGACTTGGAATTCCTTGGTGCAGTTCATTACCACGACGATGGCGCGGCTCGCGCAGCCGCTGGCAATTACGCGCAATGGCGCAATTGCTGTTGCGGCGCTGATTTTTTGCACCTGGCTTGCGGTCAACGCGACAACGCGGGCGCCCGGCGCGGATAAAACGGACAAGATTGCCGAGCAGGAAAAGGCGACGCAGGGGCACCGCGAAGGTGCCGCGTATTACCCGACACCAAAACAATGGGCGTCGCTGGCCATAGCGCCGATCACCGACGTCGTCTTCCGCACCGAGCATCTGACAGAAGGCAAGATTTCCGTCGACGAGGACCGCGCAACGCTTGTGTTCTCGCCGTACTCCGGCCGCGTGATCAAGCTGCTCGCAAAGCCGGGCGATTCCGTAAAAGCGGGCCAGGCGCTTTTCGTCGTGGAAGCGCCTGACATGGTGCAAGCGCAAAACGATTTCATCGCCGCGATCTCCGGCCTGAACAAGGCCAGGTCGGCGCTCGAGCTCGCAAAAATCGTCGAGCAGCAAAACAAGACGCTCTATGACTCGCGCGCCGGCGCGCTGCGCGACCTGCAAACTTCACAAGCAACCACGCGCGCAGCCGAAAACGACCTGCGCTCGGCACAAACATCACTCGAGGTCACGCGTAACCGCTTGCGGATTCTCGGGATGACCGACGACGAAATCGCCAAGTTTGGAGATACGGGCGCCGTCAGCCCTCACATGACGATCTATTCGCCGATCGGAGGCACGGTCATCCAGCGCAAGGTCGGACCCGGCCAGTATATCAACACCTCGTCGCAAAACAGCAGCGCAAGCGATCCCACGTTCGTCATCGGGGACCTGTCCACCGTCTGGCTGGTTGCCTATGTGCGCGAAACCGAGGCGGCAAATGTACGTGTCGGCCAGGCGCTGAATTTTTCCGTGGTGGCGTTCCCCGATCGCGTTTTCACCGCGAACATCACCTACGTCGCGACGTCGCTCGATGCATCCACACGACGTTTGCTGGTGCGTGCGACCCTGGACAACAAGGAAGGCGTGCTGCGTCCCGAAATGTTTGCCAGCGTGAAAATCCTCACCGGTGAGGGAGACAAATCGCTGGGGGTGCCGCGCGATGCCGTTATCTTTGACGGAAAATCCGCGCACGTCTGGGTCGCGCGGAATGACCAGTCCGTCGAAAGGCGCGATATCAAAACCGGCATCAGCAATGGGTCGATGATTCAGGTTGTCGATGGCCTGCACGAGGGCGAGAACGTCGTGAGCAAGGGCAGCTTGTTCGTCGACCGCGCTGCCGCCGGAAGCTGACAGATCCATGTTGCGTAGTCTGATGTCGTTTTGCCTGTCGCGGCGGCCGCTGGCGCTGGTCGCCTTCGCGGCTTTTATCGGCGTCGGCTACGCTGCCTTCATGACGATGAATGTCGAGGCCTATCCAGACCCGGCGCCGCCGATCATCGAGATCATCGCGCAATATCCCGGCCAGTCGCCCGAAGAAGTCGAACGTTATGTCACCATTCCCGCTCGAGATCGCGGTCGCCAGCACGCCCGGTCTCACTTACATCCGCTCGAATACCGTGTTCGCGCTCGGCTTTATCCGCCTGCAATTCGAATACGGCCGCGATTACAATTTCGTGCGCCAGCAGGTCACCAACCGCCTGAAGGATGCCGCGCTGCCGACCGTCGTTACGCCGGTCATTTCCCCGGCCGGCGGCATCAGTGAAATCCTGCGCTACCAGCTTAAAGGTCCGCCGGGCATGGACCTGATCCAGCTCAAGACGCTCCAGGACTGGGTCGTCGAGCGCAAATTACGCATCGTGCCCGGGGTCGCTGACATCTCGTCCGTTGGGCGGGAAAACCAAGGAATACCAGGCCGAAATCGACCTCGATCGCATGCGGGCCTACGGCCTGACCTTACCGCAGATCATCAACGCGATATCCACGAGCAACGCCAATGTCGGCGGCCGCACGATCGCCGTCGGCGAACAGTCGGTCAACGTGCGCGGCGTCGGCGTTCTCGGCTCAATCAGCGACATTAACAACATCGTGGTCAGCCAGCAGGGCGGCCTGCCTGTGGTTCTGTCGGATATCGCGCACAATCAGGTCGGCTTCACGCCACGCCTGGGCATCGCCGGCCGCGACGATCAGGACAGACATCCTGTTCGGCATCGTGCTGATGCAGAAACTCGAGCGCACCATGGACGTGGTGACGCGCGTGCGCGCGGCGATCGAGCGCATCAACACCGACGGCAGTCTGCCGCCCGGTGTTAAGATCGAGCCTTACTATGACCGCGGCGATCTTGTTGCGATCACGGTGCGCACGGTGATGCACAACATGTTGTTCGGCATCGCCCTGATCTTCCTCATTCAATGGATATTTCTCGGCAATCTGCGCTGCGCGCTGATCGTGTCGGCGACCATTCCGGTTGCGCTGTTCCTCGCGGTCATCATCACGGTCCTGCGCGGAGAATTCGGCAAATCTGTTGTCGGTTGGCGCCATCGATCTCGGGATCATCGTCGACGGCACCGTCATCATGGTGGAGAACATCTTCCGCCATCTCGCGCACCATTCCGCGCGTCATCCATCCGACGTGAGCCGCGGCGACCGGCTGCACCGGATTCTGGCGGCGGCCGTTGAGGTCGACAAGCCGATCTTTTTCTCCGTCATCATCACCATCGCCGCCTTCCTGCCGCTGTTCACGATGCAAGGCGTGGAAGGCCAGATCTTCGGACCGATGTCGCGCACGTACGCCTACGCATTGATCGGCGCCGTGATCGCGACGTTCACGGTGACACCGGTGATGTCGTCGCTCCTGCTGCCGGAGAAAGTGAGCGAGGTAGAGACGATTCTCGTGCGCAAGCTCCGCGAGGTATACCAGCACGTGCTTGGCCTAGCCGTGCGCAATGCCCGCATGGCGGCGATGATCGCTCTGGCCTTTCTCGTCGTCTGCGGCGGCCTTGGCATGCGGCTCGGCACGGAATTCCTGCCCAAGCTCGAAGAAGGCAATCTCTGGATTCGCGCCCTGCTTCCGCCCACAATCACGCTCGATGCCGGCCGCGAGACCGTCAACAAGATCCGCAAGGTCATCGCCAGCTATCCTCCCGTGCGCACGGTCGTATCCGAGCAGGGCCGCGGCGAAGATGCCACCGACCCGGACGGATCATTCGTCGCGGAATTCTTCGTGCCGCTGAAGCCGTTCGAGGAATGGCCGGACGGCCTGACCAAGCCGAAGCTCGTAAGGGAAATGGCCGCGCGCCTTGAAAGTGAATTCATCGGTGTCGATTTCAACTTCTCGCAATACATCCAGGACAATATCGAGGAAGCGGTCTCCGGCGTGAAGGGCGAGAACTCGGTCAAGATCTTCGGCCGCGATCTGACCGAACTCGAGCGGCTGTCCAAAGCCGTCCAGAACGAACTCGCCAAAGTGCCTGGCGTTGCCGATGCAGGCGCATTCAATCTGCTGGGCCAGCCAAATCTCGTGATCCAGGTCGACCGCGCAAAGGCGGCACGCTACGGCATCACCGTCAGCGACATGAACACGGTCGTTCAGGCCGCGATCGGCGGCCAGGAGGTCACTCGTATCTACGAAGGCGAGATGAATTTCCCGCTCACGGTGCGGCTCGCGGCGCAATACCGCGACAATATTGACGCCATCCGCTCCGTTCCGGTCGCCTTGCCGAATTCCGACCCGAAATCGCCGACCACGTACATCGCGCTTGGTGATGTCGCCGAAGTGCGGCTGGAAACCGGTGCGGCCTATATCTACCGCCAGAACACCGAGCGTTTCGTTCCGATCAAATACAGCGTGCGCGGCCGCGACCTGGGGTCGACCGTTGCCGACGCGCAGGCGCGTATCGCCAAGAATGTTCAGCTGAAGGAAGGCTACCGGCTGGAATGGTCCGGCGAATTCGGCGCGCTGGTGGAAGCGAAGAAGCGGCTTGCGATCATCGTCCCGCTCAGCCTGCTGCTGATCATAATGCTGCTTTACAGCCTGTTCAATTCCGTGCGCGACAGCCTGATCGCATTGTGCGGCATCCCGTTCGCGGCTTGCGGCGGCATTCTGGGACTCTATCTGTTCGGGCTGAACGCCAGCGTGTCAGCGGCCGTCGGATTCATTTCCCTGTTCGGCGTGTCGGCCATGGACGGCATCTTGCTCGTCTCCTACATGCGCCGGCGACTCGACGAGGGCTTTGGCAAGGAAGAAGCCATCATCGGCGCTGCCCAGGCGCGCATGCGCCAGATCTTCATGACCGGATTCTCGGCCTGTATCGGTCTGGTGCCCGCGGCGTTTTCCACCGGCATCGGCTCGCAGGTGCAGCAACCGCTCGCCTGCGTAATTGTGGGCGGCATGCTGCTGTCCCCGATCTGCAGTCTGCTGGTGATCCCGGTTGTCGCACGCCTGGCCATGCCGACGGTGCGACGATCCGCGCCCGCGCGCCGCGGCGCGGCAGCCGAGCCTGGGCCGGCGGAATAGCGCCGATTAGCTATCTTGCGGAAATCCCGCAGGTTTGTATTGATAATTGAACAAAAAAAGCCACGGTCGAGAGCTCGATTGAGCTGGCCGTTCGGAACATAACCGCTCAGGGAGGATAGTCATGCCGCTTGCAAAAACCTTCTTTGCATTTGTTTTTGCCGCTGTGTTGTCGGTCGGAACTGCCGCTGCCCAAACCGAGATCAAATTCGGCCATGTCGGCGCGCCTGGCTCGCTGTTCGCGCGATCCGCGGACCTATACGCCGAGCGCGTCAACGGCAAGCTGGGTAGTAAGGCCAAGGTCGTGGTCTATGGTTCGAGCCAGCTCGGCGGCGACGGCGAACTGCTAAAGAAGCTCAAACTCGGCACCGTTGATCTGGCGCTGCCATCAACGGTGATGACGTCGGTTGCGCCGGAATTCGGCGTATTCGAAATGCCGTATCTGGTGCAGGACCGTGGCCATGCCGCGCGCATCGCCAAGGAAGTCGTGCATCCGATCCTCGGACCAATCGCTGAAAAGGCCGGCTACCATATCCTCGGCGTCTGGGAGAACGGCTACCGCGAAATCACCAATAATAAGCGGCCGATCATCAAGCCAGCCGACCTGCAAGGCATTAAACTGCGCGTGCCGGGCGGGGTGTGGCGCGTGAAGATGTTCAAGGCCTATGGCGCTAGCCCGAGCCCGATGGAACTCAAGGAAGTGTTCGTAGCACTGCAGACCGGCGTGATGGACGGGCAGGAAAACCCGCTGACGCAGATTTATTCGCAAAAATTCCAGGAAGTGCAGAAGTACCTGTCTCTCACCGGGCATGTTTATACGCCGGCATACCTCACCGCCGGCGCGAGCTGGTCGCGGCTGCCGCCGGACGTGCAGAAAATCCTCGCCGACACCGCCAAGGAAGTGGAGCCGGACATCCTCAAGCTCGCCGCCCAGCTCGACGGCGAGTTGATCGGCAAGATGAAGCAGTCGGGCATCCAGGTGAACGAGGCCGACAAGCCGGCCTTCGTTGCCGCCAGCAAGGAGGTCTACGACGAATTCTCCAAAGAAGTGCCGGCCGGCAAGATGTTGATCGACAAGTCGCTTGCACTGGCGAAAGGGTCATAAACAACAAATGACGCGCCGGGCCTTTGTAGGCCCGGCGCTCCTTTGCTAGCGTCCCGCGCTCACGCTTGGCCGGCCCTTTTTCATGAACCTGTCCACACTCTATCGTCTCTACGATCGCGTGCTCGAAGCGATCGCGGCTGCGCTAATGGCTATTGTCACGCTGATCATCGTCGCTGGCTTTTTCTTCCGCTGGATCGGCTATTCACTGGTCTGGTACGACGAAATCGGCGCGATCTCGTTGTGCTGGCTGACTTACTATGCCGGGGCACTGGCCGCGCTGCGCGGGGCGCATATCGGATTTCCCGGCCTCGTCAACGCGTTGCCGGCGAACCTTCGCGTTGCCGCGACCTTCCTCGCCTCCGCCATCACCATCTTCTTCTTCGGCCTGCTGGCGGTCACCGGCATCGCGGTGGTACGAATCCTGAAAGGCGACACGCTCGTCTCTCTGCCCGATGTCCCCCTCCAAGTGACGCAGTCGGTAATCCCGATCACCGCCGTGCTATTCGTCATCGCCGAACTGATCCGCCTGCCCGGCCTGTTGCGCGACGCACGCCGCGGGCCGCTGGTCGATCATGAGATCAAGGAAGCACTCGAGTCGGTCGGCATCGATCCGACGGATTCTGCCGAAAAGGCGCGGCCATCATGACGATCGGGCTGATGCTGATCGGAATGTTCGCGCTGGTGTTGATCAACGTACCGGTCGCAGTCGCGCTCGGCGTGGTCGCGGTGGCTGCGATCTGGATCGCACAGGGCGCGATCATGTTGCCGAACGTCGCCCTGGTGATGTTCGAGGGCGCCACCAATTTCCCGCTGCTGGCGGTGCCGCTTTTCATCTTCGCCGGCGGCATCATGAACGCGTCGACAATTTCGCGCCGGCTTATCAATCTCGCAAGCGCCATGCTCGGCTTCATCCGCGGCGGTCTGGCGATGGTGACGGTCGGTGCCTCGATGTTCTTCGCCGAGATTTCCGGCTCGGCGGTGGCCGGCGTCGCCGCGCTCGGCACCTTGCTGATTCCGGCAATGAAGTCGCGCGGCTATTCGAAGGAATTCGCCGCGGCAATCTCGTCCTCGGCCGCCAGCCTTGCCATCATCATCCCGCCGTCGATCCCTATGATCCTCTACGCCGCCATGGCGGAGGAATCGGTGGTGAAGATGTTCGTAGCCGGATTCATCCCGGGTATTCTTGGCGGGCTTTCGCTGATGGCTCTGTGCTACTACTACGCTTGGAAAAATGATTTCCCGGTCGAGCAGCGCTTCTCACTGAAACGGCTGCTGCAGGCTATCAAGGAAGCGTCGTGGGCGCTGCTGCTGCCGGTGATCATCCTCGGCGGCATTTTTGGAGGCTTCGTCACCGCCACCGAAGGCGCCGCGGTCGCTGTGGTCGCCGCGCTGTTCATTTCAGTCTTCATCTACCGCGACCTGAAATTGAAAGCGCTTTACCGCGCGCTGGTGGATTCAGCGCTGCAGACCGCGGTGGTGATGCTGCTGGTCGCCAGCTCCGCACTGATCGGCGTATTCCTGACCGAAAGCCAACTGCCGCAAACCCTTGCCAAGTCAATCGTCGGAGTCACCAGCAACCCCTATATGGTTCTGCTGCTGCTCAATATCTTCTTTCTGGTCCTGGGCATGTTCTTGCATTCGGCGGCGGCGATCATTCTTACCGTGCCGATCGTGATGCCGCTGGTGCACCAGGTCGGCATCGACCCAATCCATTTCGGTTTGGTGCTGACGCTTAACCTCGCTATCGGGCAACAGACGCCGCCGGTTGCCTCGGTCCTGATCGCGGCCTGCTCGATCGCCAAATCCGATATCTGGGAAACCACCAAGGCCAACCTTGGCTTTATCGCGGTGCTGGTCGGCGTGTTGATGCTGTGCAGCTACGTGCCCTGGTTCTCGCTCGTGCTGATAAAGGTGTTCTACGGCGGCTAGGGCGCCCCGCCACCGACTTCAGCGCGCACGATCTCGGCGCCCTGCACCATCGCCTGCATTTTCCCGAATGCCACCTCGCGCGGCAGATATTTCATGCCGCAATCCGGCGCTATCACAATGTGGCCGGCAGGAGCATGCGGCAACGCCTTACGGATGCGCGCAGCTACGATCTCGGGAGTCTCAACGGTCATGTCGGACAGGTCGATGACGCCAAGGATGATGGTCTTCGACGGCAGCCGCTCGATAACTTTAAGATCGAGCTTGGGCTGCGCCGCCTCGATCGAGACTTGCGCCGCTTTCGTGCCTTCAAGCTCCGTCAGAAATGAGTAGCCCGCCGGCTTGTCGTGGACGACGGCCGCATAGCCGAAGCACAAATGCACCGCTACCGTGCCGGTCACGCCATCAAGCGCGCGGTCGAGCGCCTTCAACCCGTATGCGCGTGCCTTGTCGGGATGCTGCTGCATCCATGGCTCGTCGATCTGCACGACGTCGGCTCCGGCGGCAAACAGGTCATTGATCTCCTCGTTCACCGCCACCGCGTAATCGAGCGCCATGGCTTCCTCGGAATCATAGAATTCGTTTTGCGCCTGCTTCGACATTGTAAAGGGGCCCGGCACGGTCATCTTCACAGTCTTTTTCGTATTTGCCCGCAGGAATTGCAGATCGCGGAGCTCGACCGGGTATTTTCGGCGAATCTTTCCGGTCACGCGCGGGACAGGAATTGGCTTGCCGCTCCGGTTCAAGGTCGAGCCGGGATTCTCCGTATCGACGCCTTCAAGCGCGGTCGCGAAGCGGTTGGAATAGCTTTCGCGCCGTTGCTCGCCATCGGTGATGATATCAAGCCCGGCACGTTCCTGATCGCGGATGGCAAGAAGGGTCGCCTCGTCCTGTTTCGCTTCCAGCGCTTTCGGTTCGACCAGCCAGAGATCGTCCATTCGCACACGCGGCACCATCTTCGAGAGGCGCGCTCGGTCGATCAACCAATCCGGCTGCGGATAGGACCCTACTAGTGACGTCGGAAAGAGCTTGCCCGGCATTTTTACCTTCCGCTGTCATGGCCGGGCTTGTCACCGCATGTCGGGTTTACCCGATATGCGGCTTATTACTGATGCGGAAGTCGGGCAAGCCCGACTTCCGATGCCATCTCGCTTAGGATTGCACATTGCTCTCCTAAGCGGGATGCGCGGGTCAAGCCCGCGCATGACAAATGAGAGTCAGTGCTCCGTGGCCGCACCAGCCGCCGCAACGCTCATCGCCAGCACGCGGGCGACATGGACGGCTTCCCGCTCGCTGCCGTCCTGGATCTGGTGGCGGCAGGACGTGCCATCCGCCACGATCAGCGCATCCGCATGCGCCCGTCGCACGGCCGGCAGCAAGGAAAGCTCGCCCATCTTGAGCGACACATCGATCGTCGCAGCGTCGTAACCAAAATTGCCCGCCATGCCGCAGCAACTGGATTCGATCGTCTCAACGGCAAGCTGCGGGACCAGCCGGAGCGTGCTCTCGACCGCACCCATGGCGTCGAACGCCTTCTGGTGGCAATGCCCGTGCACCAGTGCCTTTTGCGGCAGGGGCCCGAGCGGCAAATTCAAATGCCCCTGCTTGTGCTCGCGTGCGATGAATTCCTCGAACAGAAACGAGTTGGCAGCCAAGGCGTCGACTGCCTCGCCTTTCAACAGCGCGGGCAACTCGTCCCGGAACGTAAAGAGACAACTGGGCTCGAGGCCGACGACCGGTATGCCGCGCGCAACATAAGGTGCGAGTGCGTCCATTGTGCGCCGCATTTCATTCCGCGCTTCATCGACCAGCCCGACCGAGAGAAAAGTGCGGCCACAACACAGCGGCCGCTCGTCGAGGTTCGCGGGAAATGGCGCATAGACGCGATAGCCGCCGGCCACCAGCACATTGAGCGCGGCATCGAGATTTTCCCGCTCGAAATAGCGATTGAACGTATCCGCAAACAGCACCACTTCCCGCGCGCGGGCGTTTTCTTCCCGCGTCGTATAGTGCCAGTCGGAACGGTCGCGGTACGTGTCCTTGCGCCATTTCGGCAGACTGCGGCGGGACGAGAACCCGGCTATCAGTTGCGACACCTTACGCAGGATGGCGCTGCGGTCGCGCAAATTGAAGAACTGGTGCCAATGCGCGGCATGCGGCGCGTAATGCGGCAGAAACCCCACGAGTTTTTCATGCAATCTCAGTTCGAACTTCGCGGCCCGCGCCGCCTGGACCTCGATTTTCATCCGCGCCATGTCGACGCCGGTCGGACACTCGCGGCGGCACGCCTTGCAGGACACGCAAAGCTTCATCGTTTCCGCCATTTCGTCGGAAATAAAGGCCGCCGACCCGAGCTGTCCGCTGATGGCCAGCCGCAAGGTATTTGCGCGCCCGCGGGTCACATCTCGCTCGTCGCGGGTGACGCGGTAGCTCGGGCACATGACGCCGCCCGTTAGTTTGCGGCAGGCGCCGTTGTTGTTGCACATCTCGACGGCGCCCTGAAATCCGCCGCCGACGCCTGGATAGGCCGACCAGTCGAGATGCATCTTGACCGGCTCGCCGTGATAGCCAGGCGCATAGCGGAACAGGTCGCGGTCGTCGAACTTGGGCGGCCGCACCACTTTGCCGGGGTTGTAAAGGCCCTTCGGGTCGAAGCGGTCTTTCACTTCTTCAAAGGCGCGCACGAGCCGCGAACCAAACATCGGCTCGTTGAATTCCGAACGCACCAGCCCGTCGCCGTGCTCGCCGGAATGCGAACCCTTGTACTCGCGCACCATGGCGAAGGCCTCTTCGGCGATTTCGCGCATGGCATGAACGTCCTTCTCCTGCCGGAGATTGAGAATCGGGCGCACGTGCAGGCAGCCAGAGCCTGCATGCGCGTACCAGGTGCCGCGCGTGCCGTGCCTTTCAAATATCGCCCCGAGGCGCGTGGTGTAGTCGGCGAGATGCTCGAGCGGCACCGCGCAGTCTTCAACAAAGGAAACCGGCTTACCCTCTTCCTTCATCGACATCATGATGTTGAGACCGGAGGTTCGCACGTCGGTGATCGCCGCCTGTAGCTCAGGACTGAGCACCTCGATGACACCGCCCCATTTCGCGCCGCTCTTGTCCCAACCGAAACCGAGATCGCCCATCAGGTCCTTGAGCTGCTGCAACATGCGGAGATTGACTTCGTGGTCGTCCTCTCCGAATTCGACCAGCAGGATCGCCTCTGGCGCCTCGCGCACAAATTTGTCGAGCGTCGGCTGGAAGATCGGAATTTGGCGCGCAAGCCCGATCATTGTGCGGTCAATCAATTCGACTGCGATCGGCTTGAGCCGCACGATGTGCTGCGCCGAATTCATCGCTTCATAAAAGCTTCCGAAATGACAGGCTCCGACAGCGCGGCGGCCGAGCAGCGGCGAAAGCTTCAGCTCGACGCGCGTGGAAAAGGCGAGTGTGCCTTCGCCGCCGACCAGCACATGCGCGAGGTTGACGTCGTTCTTGCCGGGCACCAATGCATCGAGATTGTAGCCGCCGACGCGCCGCTGGACTTTCGGAAAGCGCGCGGCAATCTCGTCGGCCTCGCGCGTGCCGATCGCAAGCAGATCCTTGGCGAGCGGCCGCAGCGGTGCGGGCACGTCCTTAAGGTTGCCACCGATGCGGCCAAAATGCGCGAGCGTGCCGTCCGCCAGCAGCGCCTCGATCGAGACCACATTGTCGCGCATCGTGCCGTAGCGCATCGAACGGCCGCCGCACGAGTTGTTGCCGGCCATGCCGCCGATAGTCGCGCGCGAGGAGGTCGAGATATCGACCGGGAACCACAATCCATGCGGCTTGAGCTGGCGGTTGAGGTCGTCGAGCACGATGCCGGGCTCGACCGTGCAACGGGCGCGCTTGACGTCGAGATCGAGAACGCGCGTGAGATATTTCGAGCAGTCGACCACAAGCGATTGGCCGACCGTCTGGCCGGCCTGCGACGTTCCGCCACCGCGCGCCAGAACTGTTGCTCCCTCGGACCGCGCAATCGCAATCGCCCGATCAGCTTCTTCGATGGTTCGCGGAGAAACCACGCCAATCGGCATGATCTGGTAGTGGGACGCGTCCGTGGCATAGCGCCCGCGCGTGAAACGGTCGAATTGCACCTCGCCGGTCAATTCGGCCTTTAGCCGCCGTTCCAGACCGGGCATGACTACCGGCACTTTTCTTATCCTTTTTGGGCTGCACCAAGCCTATGCGTAAGAACTAGATTGCCTTGCGGAAAACCGCTTGACCGCAATGTTACATTCATAGTTCAACGCCACAAGCGCCGCTCCCTGGCCGGGACGCGCCCGTGGCCAGGCCACGCCAAATTCCCGAAAAGCTGCCGTTCAGGAGCGGACTTTCCATGGCTAAGAATTCCTCGCGTACGGTCGGTCGCCATTTTCTCCATATTCCGGGGCCTTCGCCGCTCCCGGACCGCGTTCTGCGGGCGATGGACACGCCGATCATCGATCACCGTGGCCCGGAATTCGCAAAGCTCGCCAAGCGCTGCCTCGAAGGCATCAAGACCATTTTCAAGACCACCAACCCGGTCATCATCTATACCGCGACCGGAACCGGCGCCTGGGAAGCCGCCCTCGTCAACACGCTGTCGCCCGGCGACAAGGTGCTGATGGTGGAGACCGGCCAGTTCGCAACCCTGTGGAAGAAAATGGCTGACCGCATCGGCCTCAAGACCGAATTCATCACCAGTGACTGGCGTCACGGCGCTGACCCGAAGGCGATCGAAGCGCGGCTGCGCGATGACAAGGCCAAGGAGATCAAGGCGGTCTGCATTCTGCATAACGAGACTTCGACCGGCGCGCTGACGCCAATCGCCGAAATCCGCAAGGCGATCGACGCCGCCGGCCATCCCGCATTGTTCATGGTCGACACAATCTCTTCGCTCGCCTCCACCGACTATCGCCACGACGAATGGGGCGTCGACGTCTCCGTAGGCGGCGCGCAGAAGGGCCTGATGCTGCCGCCTGGCATGTCGTTCAACGCGGTGAGCGACAAGGCCCTGGCGGCCAACAAGACCGCCAAGATGCCGAAATCGTTCTACGCGTGGGACGAGATGATCACGATGAACAAGATCGGCTTCTTCCCCTACACACCGGCGACGCAAATGTTGCATGGCCTCGCGACCGGCATCGAGATGCTGCATGAAGAAGGCCTCGACAACGTTTTTGCTCGCCACGACCGGCTCGCCGAAGCAACCCGCCGCGCGGTCAAGGCCTGGGGACTGGAAAACCTCAACAAGAATGCCAGCCAGGTTTCTCCGACCATCACCGCTGTGCTGTTGCCGGAAGGCCACGACGCCGACAAGTTCCGCGCGCTTGCGCTCGAGACCTTCAATATCTCTTACGGTGCGAGCTTCGGTGCTTATGCCGGCAAGTACTTCCGTATCGGCCACCTCGGCGATCTTAACGACGGCATGTTGCTCGGCGCGCTCGGCATCACCGAGATGGCGCTCTCACTTGCGGGCGTGCCGTTTAAGAAAGGCGGCGTGCAGGCGGCGATGGATTATCTCGTCTCTGCGCACGGCGCCACGACGAAGCAGGCGGCGGAGTAAGTGACTTAGCAGTTACTCGTCATGGCCGGCCTTGTGCCGGCCATCTCGCTTAGGACGGCACTTTGCCCACCTGAGCGGGATCGCCGGGACATAGGCGTGTGAAAGCACGCCGTCCTTCGGACGGCTATGCCCGGCGATGACAACGTGTTATGCGCAGCACCGCTTCGCTCATTCGCTCGCCACAACGCGGGCCACGAAATCCGAAATCAACTTGAGCGTCGCATCCGGCGCCTCACGCTGCGGCGAGTGGCGCGCGCCCGGCAATAGTGCGACCTCAACCGGGGAATAACATTCCTGCTGCGCGATCTCGATTTGCTTCACCGTGCCGTACTGATCATCCTCGCCCTGCACAACGAGCACGGGCACGCGAATATAGGCGAGGAATTCGGTGATATCCCACTTGCGGAAGTCCGGATCGAGCCAGGCGCCATTCCAGCCCTGGAAAGCGTTGTCGACATCGGCGTGCCAGCGCGCCAGGCGCGAGCGCAAGTCACCAGTCTCATAAGCCGTCTTCGCCTCGACAATCGAAGCGATGCCGGAATCCTCGGTGAAGAAATGCGGTGCGATCAGAATGAGTCCGCCGACCCGGTGATCCTGATGGCTGCCGGCATAAATCGCGGCAATGGAAGCGCCGTCGCTGTGACCGACCAGTAACCCGTGTCGAAAGCCGATCGCATCGAGCAAAAGCGGCAGCGTTTCGCGCGCCTCGTCATGCATGTAAGTAAGAGGCCGCGGCAACGTCACCGGCGATGATTTGCCGTATCCCGCGCGAGAGTACGCGAAAACACCGAGACCGGTTGCGGTAGAAAGCCTGTCTGGAAAATCGCCCCATAGCCCGACGCAGCCGAGACCTTCGTGCAGCAATACCAGCGTCGGCCCGGCGTCGGGCTGCGGACCGACAAAGCGGTATTCGAGCCGCTGCGTCCCGATGTCGAGAAAGCCGGAGGTGAGGACAGCCATTGCGAAGTTTTGTCTCTCAATTGTCATGGCCGGCTTTATTCCGGCCATCTCGCTTAGGAGGAGGGCACGATGCCCACCTGATCGAGATCACCGGGACTCGTCGCTTCGCGTCGGCCCGGTGATGACGGTTAGTGGCCCGGCCCTTCGGCCCTCAACTTGAAGCGCTGGATCTTGCCGGTCGCGGTCTTCGGCAGGTCTTTGCGGAATTCGATCCAGCGCGGGTATTTGTAGGGCGCGAGCTTCTGCTTGCAGTGCTCCTGCAATGCCTGGATCAACGCATCATTCGCCTTGTCCGGCGATTTCAGGACCACGAAGGCCTTCGGCTTTATGAGTTTCTGCTCGTCGTTCCAGCCGACCACCGCAGCCTCCAGCACCTCGGGATGCGACGAGAGCGCGGCCTCGACCTCGAACGGCGACACATACATGCCCGACACTTTCAACATGTCGTCCTGCCGGCCGCAGCAGATGTAATAGCCATCGGCATCCTCTATGTATTTGTCGCCCGAGCGCGTCCACTCGCCCTGGAAGGTCGAGCGCGATTTCTCGCGGTTGTTCCAGTACATGATCGCGCTGGTCGGGCCACGCACATAAAGCTCGCCCATGTCGCCTTTTTTCACCGGCTGGCCGTCTTCACCGATCAATTTTATCTCGTAGCCGGGCACCGCCTTTCCGGTCGTCCCGTATTTGGTCGCGCCCGGTGCATTGGTAAGATAGATGTGCAGCATCTCGGTGGTGCCGAGGCCATCGGAAATCTCCTCGCCGTAGCGCTCCTTCCAACGTTTCGCGATCTCTTCGGGCAGAGCTTCGCCGGCGGAAATACAGCGGCGGATTTTCACCTCGGATTTCTGCGGTGCACTCGGGCTCGCGAGAAACGCCGCATAAAATGTCGGCACCGCGAAAAACACAGTAACGGGATGTTTGCGCAGCAGCGCGGCAACACCGTCAGGCGTCGGCCTGTCCGCATTGAGCACCGTGGTTGCGCCGACCGTGAGCGGAAAGGTCATGGCGTTGCCGAGGCCGTAGGCAAAAAACAATTTCGCGACTGAATAGCAGACGTCGTTCTCCTTCAGACCGACGACCGGCGTGCCGTAAAGATCGGCGGTGATCTTCAGGCTCGCATGCACATGCACCGCGCCCTTCGGCTTTCCGGTCGAACCTGACGTGTAGAGCCAGAACGCGATGTCATCGCAGGTTGTCGGTGCCGTATATTGTTCGGGCTCATCGGCGCCGATGACGTCCTCGAACAGACGATAGCCATGCGGGTTCTCACCCGAGACGATCACGTGCTCAAGGTCCGGGCTCTGGCCGATGAGCTTTTCGAACTTCGGGAACAGCGCTTCCGACACCACCAGGCATTTCGCCCGGCTGTCAGCCAGCATGAAGCGGTAGTCATCTTCGGTGAGCAGAGTATTCACTGGCACCGCAATGATGCCGGCCTTCAGGCAGCCAAGAAACGCCGTCGGCCAGTCGATCGTATCGAGCAGCGCCAGAAGCACGCGCTCCTCGCGCTTGATGCCGAGGCCGCGCAGCGCTGCGCCGAAACGCGCCACGCGATCGGCGAGTTGGCCATAAGTGTGCGTGCCGCGCGCGTCGATATAGGCCGGCTTTTTCGCCCGGCCGGCCGCGAGATTGCTTTGCAGGACGTCGGCGGCAAAATTGTAGTCGCGCGGAACTGCGCCCATCCCCCCGGCCGCCGCCGCAACCGTGCCTGTCATAACCGATCCTCCCGGGCGGCAAACGCCGCTCATTTTGGGGAATTATGCGAGGCGTGGGCGGCCGCCGCAATGTGATTATATTTCCAGCCGGCGTTGCGGCTATATCGCAGCAATTGCCGTGATTGCCGTGCCGCACGGATTTTGCGGTCAACCCGCTTCGCGGCGGACTCTCGTTTTTTTACGAGCGCCCGAGCGTCTTCACCTGGAACAGGTCGAAGGACAGTTCGCCGACCTGCCACCACGAATAGCTGTCCTGACGGAACGCCATGATGCTGTCGAGGATCCTTTTGAATCGCGCGTTCGTCTTTGCCAGCTCGGCATAGGTTTCGTTTGCGGCCCTGAACGATGCATCCATGATCGCCGGCGGGAAAGCCCGCAGCTGCGTGCCGGCATTTATCAGCCGCTTCATTGCCGGTGGATTGACGAGGTCGTATTTGGCCGTCGTTCGCAGGCCCGCCTCCCGTGCCGACGTCGTCACAATGGTCTGATACGTCCTGCTCAGGCTTTCCCATTTGTTGCGGTTGATCAACAGATGCCCGTTGGCGCCGCCCTCCCACCAGCCGGGGTAGTAGTAATATTTGGCTATCTTGGAGAAACCGAGTTTCTCGTCGTCGTAGGGGCCGATCCATTCAACGGCATCGATCGTGCCTTTCTCCAGTGCCGGATAGAGGTCGCCCGCTGCAATCTGTTGCGGCACGACGCCGAGCCGCTTGATCACATTGCCGGCGAAGCCGCCGATCCGGAATTTCAATCCATTGAGATCGTCGAGCGTGTTGATTTCTTTGCGGAACCAACCGCCCATTTGCGCGCCGGTGTTGCCCATTGTCAGTCCGTAACAGCCGAAGTCAGCAAACAAACTGTCAAGCAGTTCCATGCCGCCGCCGCGCAATTGCCATGCGTCCTGCTGACGCGCGTTTAGCCCGAACGGAATTGCGGTTGCAAAAGCGAATGAAGGATCCTTCCCCCAATAATAGTAGCCGGCGGTGTTGCCCATCTCGACAGTGCCGTTCTGCACCGCATCGAGAACCTGCAAGCCCGG
Source organism: uncultured Alphaproteobacteria bacterium (assembly GCA_963819915.1). GTDB lineage: Bacteria > Pseudomonadota > Alphaproteobacteria > Rhizobiales > Xanthobacteraceae > Pseudolabrys. The sequence continues at coordinate 118,776 of CAWFXX010000009.1, read as the reverse complement.
TACGATCTCGCCGGCTGCGAAAACCTGGATCTGGAATTTGTTATCGGTGCTCTCAGCAACGTTTTTGGCAAAATCCTCACAACCGCCATACAGGGTATCGAGCGACTTTGGCCAGCTTGCGGTGAGCCGCCACCGCAACTCGGGCGTCGGCTGCGCGATTGCTGGCGCGGCGACCGCCGACGCGGCGAGGCCCGACGCGGCGGCGCGCAAAAATTCACGGCGTTTCATAACGTCCTCCCTGTCGTATATGGAGGGACTTCTTCTCGGCCCCGCGGGCTGGCGCGGACGTTCCGTGGGACAAAGCCCAACAACATAACACCGTCGGTGCGGATAATGTGAGGCGTGGGCGGCCGCTGCAATGTGATTATATTTCAAGCCTGCCGCGACAGTTTCTCGCCCCGATTGCTGTATCGCGTGGAATTTGCCGCTAAGGTGCGGCCTATTTCGCGGCGCACAAAGTACGGGAGTTTTCGATGATCTTCAGCCGGGACCGCATCCTGACCACCCATGTCGGCAGCCTGCCGCGCAACGAAAAGCTGTCAGACCTTCTGGTGGCGCAGGAGGAAGGCAAGGACTACGACCCGAAGGTGATGGCCGCGGAAATGGATGCGGCCGTACGCCATGTCGTCAAAAAGCAGATGGAAGCCGGCATCGACATCGGCAACGACGGCGAACAGCGCCGCATCGGATTCCAGACTTACGTGCCGCAGCGAATGACCGGTTTCGCCGGCATCTCGAAACGCCGGCGCGGACGCGAATTCGAGGAATTTCCCGATCTGGTCGCCTATCTGATGCGGCGTTTCCCAAGCGCGCCGAAAAGTCAGCAGGGCGCACCGGAGGCGCAGGCCGACATCAAGTACAAGGACATGAAGCCGATCAACGAGGAGATTGCGGGCTTCAACAAGATCGCCGGCGAGCTCGGCGCCTTTTCCGAGCGGTTCATGACCGCGCCCTCGCCCGGCATCATCTCAACCACCATGCTCAATGCGCTACTACAAAACGCACGACGATTATCTCGATGCGATCGCGCGCGAGATGAAGAACGAATATCAGGCCATCCATAAAGCCGGGTTGATCTTGCAGATCGATGCACCCGATCTCGCGATGGACCGCACCATGATGTACCGCGATCTTGACGATGCCGGTTTCGTCAAGCGCGTCGAGCGTCATGTGCAGTCGATCAATGACGGGATCGCCGGCATCCCGCGCGACCGCGTGCGGTTGCACATCTGCTACGGCAATTGGGAAGGGCCGCACATTCACGACGTGCCGCTGGCGACGATCCTGCCAGCGCTCTATCAGGCCAAGGTCGGAGCGCTGTCGATCGAATTCTCCAATCCGCGTCACGCGCACGAATATGAGGCGCTCAGGAAGCATCCGTTGCCGAAGGACATGCTGTTGATTCCCGGCGTGGTGGAAACCACCAGCAATTTCGTCGAGCACCCCGAAGTCGTTGCGCGCCGCATCGAAGAAGCCGTGCGGGCCGTCGGCGAACGCGAACGCGTGGTGGCGTCGACCGATTGCGGTTTCGGCACTTTCACCAAACGCGAATGGGTGATCGAGCCGGTGGTGTGGCTCAAGCTCGCCGCTATCCGCAAGGGCGCCGACATTGCATCGGCGCGGCTATGGGGGAAGAAGAGCGCGGCCTGAGTGATGGCTGCATCTGCCGCTCGTCATGCCGTGGCGGCACCCCCGTTTGTCATCGCCGGGCTTGTCCCGGCGATCCCGTTTGGGAAGGCGAAGCCGTGCCATGTGAATTGAGATGGCCGGGACAAGCCCGGCCATGACGGCGGGGAGAATGGTCGCACATCGATACCTTGCTAACCGCTTTCACGGCACAACTCCGCCGTTCCTTGTGGGGCCGGGAGCCCCGCGCTAAATAGTTGCAGATAAAACGAAATTTCCCCTGAAATTTATAAGATAGTATCTTTACTATTCGAATCCAGACATACATACTACTGCCTCTGACCAGAGGCGCGGACATGCCACGCACGGCCAAGGCCGGCACTTTGCGGCAACCGGTGACGATGAGCGGCGAACTCACCGCCCGCATCATGTTTGCCGGCCGTTCGTCCTCGCTGTCGGCGCAGATCGTCGCCTAGGTGCGCGACGCGCTCTTTGCCAAGAAGCTCAAGCCCGGCGATTTCCTCGGCACCGAAAAGGACCTCGCCGCCCGCTTCGGCGCCAGCCGCATCGTCGCGCGCGACGCGCTGCGCACGCTGGAGGCGCTCGGCATCGTCGAAATCCGCATGGGCAAAGGCGGCGGCGCGCGCATCGCGCACGGCAATCCGCGTCTGTTCGCCGAGGCGCTCGCCGTGCAGCTCGACCTCACCGGCGTCACCGCCGCCGAGATCATGGACGCGCAGCGCGCGATCGAAACCCTGGGCGCCGAACTCGCCGCCGAGAACGCGACCGCCGACGATATCGCCAAATTGCGCCAGCTGCTCGCTGATGCGAAAGCCGTCATGGGCGATCTCGATGTCTTCACGCGCCTGTCGCGCGATTTCCATCTCGCGGTCGCCGAAGCCTCGCATAACCGCGTGCTGGTCGTGCAGCTGATATCGCTTGAGCACGTGTCCTGGCCGCGCCGCAACGTCACCGCAACGCCAAAGCTCGCCGCAGCACATTCTCGACATTCACACCAAGCTGACCGACCTGATCGAACTGCGCGATGCGGGTGCCGCGCGCGCGTTGATGGACGACCACGTCAAGATGATCCGCGCCCGGCGCGTTGCCGAACGCGGGGACGACCATGCTCAAGACTCGTGTTGCTAGTTTAGGGAGGACGAAACAATGGCAAAATTCCTCATCGAACCGCATTTCCGCCTGCAGGAATGGGTGGCGGAGGAGAAGGACTACTTCCGCAAGGAAGGGCTCGAATACGAATTCCGCGAGCTGATGCGCGCGACCGACGGCAAGATCCACGACAAGGGCGACAAGGTCGGCGCCTATCAGTCCTTCGAGGAGGGCCGCAAATCGAACGTCAGCTGCGCCTGCCACTGGACGGTGAACGTCGCGGCCTCCAACGGCCACGGCAAGATGTACACCGATGTCTATTCGGTGGCGCCGGCCGGCGTCTTCGTGGCCGCCGGACTCGAAGATCAAGGATCCGAGCGATCTCGCCGGCGTGCCGATCTCGGTCGGCTACCAGTCGGGCAGCCACTACTCGACCGTGCAGGCGCTCGAGCAGTACCTCAAGCCCGAGCAGATCAACCTCGTCTATTGCCGACGGCATGCTGTTCGCGCGCATGGAAAAGCTGTTCGAGGGCAAGGCGCCGGCCGTCCACCTGTTCGGCGGGCCCTATTACTTCGCCGAGCAGCTCGGCTTCCGCAAGGTGATCGACTGCACCTTCATGATCGGCACCATGATCCACGGCGATCCCGACCCGGAAGACCTGCGCAAGTTCTTCCGCGCGCTGCGCAAGGCCCAGCGCGACATCGACCTGCGGCCTGAGCTCTATACGCACTATTACAAGAAGGAATTCCCCGACCGCTTCCACGCCAAAATGGACACGCGGCGCTGGGGCCCCGGCGAACGGCTGGTGTTCGAGCCCTATACCAAGGAAGTCTATGAGGAATCCTTCGAATGGATCGCCGCCCACGGCATCTTCCCGGAAGGCAAGATGGGCAGCGCCACCTACGAACGGGCGACCGTATCGCTGGTCTGACCACCAGCGTTTGCACGCCAATAGTCAGGCATCCAACCAAATGCGCCGCGGACCTCGTTCCGCGGCGCTTTTCTTTGCGTGAAAGGTCAGGCATTCTAACGGCAACAAAACCAAGCAAATGACGTTCAGGGGAGGACCACAATGAAACGCGTGTTATTTGCCAGTGCCGCCTTTTGACGGCGGCCTTGCTGCCGGTTGGTGCCGGCGCCCAGGAAACCATCAAGATCGGCGTCATCAACTCCTATTCCGGGCAGTTCGCCGACACCGGTGCGCAGATCGACAACGGCATCAAGCTCTATATGAAGCAGCACGGCGACACTGTTGCCGGCAAGAAAATCGAGATCATCCGCAAGGATACCGGTGGCCCGAATCCGGACGTGGCCAAGCGGCTGGCGCAGGAACTCGTCGTACGCGACAAGGCCGACATCCTGGCCGGCTTCACGCTGACGCCGGAAGCCCTCGGTGCGGCCGGCGTCTCTGCTGAGGCCAAAAAGTTCATGGTGGTGATGAATGCCGCGACGTCAATCGTCACCGAGAAATCGCCATACATCGTGCGCGTGTCGCTGACGCTGCCGCAGATCGGCGAAACGCTGGGCACCTGGGCGGCCACCAAGGGCAAGGTCAAGAAGGCCTATACCATGGTCACCGATTACGGTCCCGGCATCGATGCCGAACAAGCCTTCCAGCGCGCGTTCAAGGCGGCGGGCGGCGAGATCGTCGGCTCGGTGCGCATGCCGATCGCCAATCCGGATTTCTCCGCCTTCGTGCAACGCGCGAAAGACCTCAACCCGGAATCGATCTTTGTCTTCGTCCCGGGCGGCGCGCAACCCGGCGCCATCGGCAAGGCCTTTGCCGAGCGCCAGATGGATCCCAAGAAGATCAAGATCCTGAGCACCGGCGAGCCGGTGGACGAAACCGCGATCAAGAGTCTGGGTGACCTTGCGCTCGGCCGCATCAGCGCCTGGCACTACGACTACAATCTCAAGTCCAAGATGAATGCGGACTTCGTGAAGGCCTTCAACGCCGAGTTCAAGCGCAACCCCGACTTCTTCGCGGTCGGCGGCTATGACGGCATGCACCTCATCTACGAGACGCTCAAGAAGACGGGTGGCAAGACCGATGGCGATGCGCTGATCGGTGCGGCCAAAGGCATGAAATGGGAAAGCCCGCGCGGACCGATTTCCATCGATCCGGCGACCCGCGACATCGTGCAAAATGTCTACATCCGGCGCGTGGAAAAGGTCGGCAACAACATCGTCAATGTCGTGATCGACACGGTCCCGAACGTGAAAGACCCGACGCACAAGTAATCCGCCGCCTAGGATGCAAGGATTTCCGGATGGGGCGATCGCAAGGTCGTCCCATCAGGTTATCAAGGCGACAAATCGGCTCATTCCCGCATGGCGGGAATACGGTGTTATGCTCGCAAAGGATTGTGATTCTGGATCCCCGCTGTCGCGGGGATGAGCGGACCCAGATAGGCAACGGCCCCGCCATGCTCCCCCCGATTTTCGGTGTGCTGTTTGACGGTCTCGCCTACGGCATGTTGCTGTTCGTGCTGGCGGTCGGGCTGTCCGTGACGCTCGGGTTGATGAATTTCGTCAACCTCGCCCATTGCGCGTTCGCCATGCTTGGGGGCTATGTCACCATTACGCTGGTGAACGAATTTACACTGGCCGTTTCTGGCGACGCTGCCGGTGGCTTTTGCGGCGGCGGCCATCGTAAGCGTCGCGCTCGAACGTGTGCTCTACCGCCCGCTTTACCGCGCCAGCGACCTCGACCAGGTGCTGCTCACCATCGGGCTTGCTTTCATCTCCGTCGCCATCGCTGCCTATGTGTTTGGCACCATCCAGCAGCCGGTCGAAACCCCGGCTGTACTGCGCGGCTCGATCGACGTGCTCGGCCTCGGTCTTGGAAAATACCGGCTGTTCCTGATTGGCGTTGCACTGGCGGTCACCATGCTGCTGGTCGCCGGCCTTGAATACACGCGCTTCGGCGCGCAGGTGCGGGCGGCCGTCGACAACCAGCGCATGGCGCGCGGGCTCGGCATTGACGTCGATCGCACTTTTGCTTCGACGTTCGCGCTCGGCTCCGGCCTTGCCGGCCTCGGTGGCGCACTGGCGATCGAGATTGTCGGCCTCGATCCGAATTTTTCGTTCACTTATCTCGTCTACGTGCTGATCATCGTTTCGGTCGGCGGCCTTGGCTCCATCGCCGGCTCCTTCATCGCGGCAATCCTGATCGGAGTTAGCGACGTCGCGGGGAAATATTATGCGCCCGAACTCGGCGCCTTCCTGATCTATCTGGTGATGGTGGCGGTGCTGATGTGGCGCCCGGCCGGCCTGTTTGGGAGGCGATGAGATGTTTCCCGCATACTCGGCCGCCAAAAACCCCGTTCGGCTCGCGCCATGAACACAAAGGCCACCACCCTCACCCCGCAAACCTACCTGCGAGCGCAGAGCCGCTGGCATCCGCTCGAGATTGCGTTCTGGCTGGCGACGCTGCTGCCCTTCGTGCTGTTTCCGGATTATCTGTCGCTCGCGAGCCAGATCGCCATCACGGCGCTGTTCGCGCTCTCGCTCGATCTCATCCTCGGCTATGCCGGCATCGTGTCGCTTGGCCACGCCGCCTTCTTCGGCATCGGCGCCTACACGGCGGGATTGATCTCGAAATTCGGCTGGGGCGAGCCGCTGAGCGGCCTCATCCTGGCGGCCGCGCTCGCCGGGCTCGTCGGTTTTGCCGTGAGCTTCATCATCTCGCGCTTCCGCCATTTCACGCTGATCATGATCACGCTCGGCCTCGGCCTGCTCGCCTTCGAGGCGGCAAACCGCGCGCATTGGCTCACCGGCGGCAGCGACGGGCTGCAAGGCGTGTCGATCTGGCCGGTGCTCGGCCTCTTCAAGTTCGATCTCTACGGCTACACCGCCTATGCCTATTCGCTGGCCGCGCTTTTCGTCGTGTTCCTCGGCGTGCGCCGGCTGGTGAATTCGCCGTTCGGCCTCGCTTTGCGCGGCATCCGCGAGAACTGGGTGCGCATGCCGGCAATCGGCGCCGACAGCCGCGCGCACATTCGCAAGGCCTTCACTCTTGCCGCCGCGATCGCGGGCCTTGCCGGCGCAGTGCTCGCGCAGACCACGGAAAACGTTTCGCTCGAGTCCATCAGCTTCCAGCGCTCCGCCGATGTGCTGGTCATGCTGGTCCTGGGCGGCGCGGGGCGCCTCTATGGCGGGCTGATCGGCGCAACCATTTTCATGGTGGCGCGCGACCAGTTCTCCGGCATCGCGCCGCAGTTCTGGTATTTCTGGATCGGCGTCCTGCTCGTGACGGTGGTGATGGTGCTGCCGAACGGCATCCTGGGCGGACTGAGCGCCATCTACACCCGGTGGAGAGCGAAATGAGCGCGATCGCCCTTCCTGCGAAAGACGCGATCGCTAATCGCGCGATCGCTTTAGCCACCCGGGGTCTATCGAAAGCGTTCGGCTCGCTGCCGGTGGCGCGCGACATCGCGATCAATCTGCCGGTCGGCGCGCGCTATGCGCTGATCGGTCCGAACGGCGCCGGCAAGACCACGCTCATCAACCTGATGACCGGCATGCTTTCGCCGAATGCCGGGCAGATCTTTCTTGAAGGTGACGACATTACCGCGCTGGGGCCGCAGCAACGGGTGAGGCGCGGGCTTGCGCGCACGTTCCAGATCAACACGCTGTTCGCCGGCCTCAACGCGCTCGAAGCGGTGACGCTTGCCGTGGCCGAACGACGCAATCTGGCCGGCCAGTTCTGGCGCAGCGTCGGCTCCTACAGCGAGGCGATCGACGAGGCTTTCGAAATCCTGCGCAGGTTAAAGTTGGGCGATGACTGCTACCAGATCACCCGCGAACTCCCCTATGGGCGGCAGCGTCTGCTGGAAATTGCGCTGGCGCTGGCCACCAGGCCAAAGGTGCTGCTGCTCGACGAGCCAGCGGCCGGCGTTCCGCAGGAAGAGAGCGGTGAGGTTTTCGAAGCTGTGGCGGGTCTGTCCGACGACCTGACGCTGCTGTTCATCGAGCACGACATGCATGTGGTCTTTCGCTTCGCCACGCATATCATCGTATTGGTCGGCGGCGCGATCTTTACCGAAGGTTCGCCGGCCGAGATCGCCGCCGATCCCGGCGTGCGCGAGGTCTACCTGGGCAAGCGCAAACATGGATGACGGTTTTGGCTGACACGCTGCTCAAGCTTGAGAATGTGACCGCCGGCTATGGCGACGCCGTCGTGCTGCACGGCATTTCGCTGGAAATGCCGGAGCACGGAAGTCTTGCCGTGCTCGGCCGCAACGGCGTCGGCAAGTCCACTTTGCTGTTGACCATCATGGGCTACACCCAGATGCGTCAGGGTACTGTTGCCTGGCGCGGACAGGATATTTCGCGGCTCGCGCCGCACCGGCGCGCGCTCAATGGCATCGGTTGGGTGGCACAGGAGCGCGAGATTTTTCCCTCGCTGTCGGTCGAGGAAAATCTCACCGTTGCAGCGCGGCCAGGCCCCTGGACTCTCGAAACAGTGTTCAAGCTGTTTCCGCGGCTCAAGGAGCGGCGCGTCAACATGGGCAACCAGCTATCCGGGGGCGAGCAGCAGATGCTGGCGGTCGCGCGCGCTCTGATGACCAACCCCGCGTTAATGCTGTTGGACGAACCGTTCGAGGGGCTGGCGCCTGTCATCGTTGACGAACTCGCCGCGGCAATAAAGCTGATGCTGTCTGACCGCAGCATCGCCATCGTCCTGGTCGAGCAGCACACCGACATAGCGCTGGAGCTGACTGCGGATGCCATCGTGCTGGAGCGCGGCGCGGTCGCGCACCGCGCGCCCTCCGCGCAATTGCTCGAGGACACCGCCACACTTGAACGGCTGGTCGGGTTGCGCGTGGCCGCAACGGCTTAGGGCACAGCCCCACCACATATTCGGCGTCATGGCCGGACTTGATCCGGCCATCCACGTCTTGCTTCCAGAAACTAAAGACGTGGATGCCCGGCATAAAGCCGGGCATGACGATGGAGAGATCGTGTGAGCGGCTGGTCGGGTTGCGCGTGGCCGCAACGGCGTGACATTCTATATGCCTGCAAGGACGAGGTAGGAAGCAGACATGGCCAATCCGATGATTCCGCGCGAACGTTCCGACTATTCGGCGATCGTTGATCGCCCGCCACTCAAGCTGCCGGGCAAGGCGCGGATCGTGTTCTGGACCATCGTCAATTACGAGGTCTGGGACATCGGCAAGCCGATGGCGCGGCAGCTGCTGCCGGCGCCGACCGGCGTGCCGCTGATGCCGGACGTCGTGCACTGGGGCTTCCATGAATACGGCATGCGCGTCGGCTGCTGGCGCTTCCACGAGCTGTTCAAAAGACTCGGCATCCGGCCGACGCTCGCCGCCAATGCGCGCATCTGCGAGGATTATCCGCGCGTTGCCAAGCAGGCGCGCGATGATGGCTGGGAGTTCATGGGCCACGCGTATGAACAAGGGCCGATCCACAAGGAGACCGACCAGGCCGGCATGATCAACCGCACCATGGACATCATGGAAAAATTCTGCGGCAAGCGGCCGGTTGGCTGGCTTGGCCCCGGCCTGACGCAAACACTGGAGACTCCGGACCTGCTCGCAGCGGCCGGCGTCAAATATATCGGCGACTGGGTCTATGACGATGAGCCGACGGTGATCAGGACCACAAAGGGGCCGCTGGTCACCCTGCCCTACACCATTGAGTGCAACGATATTCCAGTGATGATCGTCCAGCACCACAACAGCGACTATCTGCTCAAGCTGGTGACGGACCAGTTCGACCGGCTTTATGCCGAGAGCGCGAACCGAGCGAAGATCTGCGCGCTGGCGATCCACCCCTACATCAGCGGGCAGCCGCACCGGATCAAATATCTCGAGCAGATCTACGACTACGTGAACAAGCACGAGGGCGTCCTGCACTGGAACGGCGAACAGATCCTCGACTGGTATCGCAGCATTGCCAAGATCGGGGCCGCCGCTTAGCAATTATTCCGCTCATCCCCGCGAAAGCGGGGACCCAGGGGGCGAATGATTGAATCAGAAACTCGGCTCTGGATTCCCGCTTGCGCGGGAACGAGCGGATGAAGTCTATGTTGATTGACGAATCTGGGAGGATTCACATGTACACCAAAACACTCTTGAGCCTCGTCGCCGGCGCGTGCGCGCTCGCCGGGGCGTCTCGCGGCATCGGCAGCGGAAATCCGCCTCGCGCGGCAATTTTCCATGGGCTACCTGCAGCTCAACGTGATGGAGCACCAGCAGCTCATCGAGAAGCATGCCAAGGCGCTGGGCCTGAACGACCTGAAAGTGTCGTGGTTTACATTCAACGGGCCGACCGCGGTCAACGAGGCGCTGATTTCCGGCAACATCGACGTCGGCTCGGGCGGCGTGCCTGGCCTGCTGGTGTTGTGGTCGCGCACCAAAGGGACGCCGCAGGAAGTGCGCGGGATTTCCGCCTTGAGTTCGCAGCCGTTCCTGCTCAACAGCCGCGACCCGGCGATCAAGACCATCAAGGATTTCAAGGACAGCGACCGCATCGCGGTGCCGGCCGTACGTTCATCGGTGCAGGCGATCACGCTGCAAATGGCGGCAGCAAAAGCCTATGGCACCAAAGGCTTCAATACGCTCGACCCGCTCACGGTGTCGATGACGCCGCCCGATGCGACCGTCGCGCTGCTCAAGGGCGGCGCGCAGATTTCCGCGGCCTTCAGCGTGCCGCCGTTCCAGTACCAGCAACTGGAGGATCCGGCCGTCCACACCGTGCTCAATTCCTTCGACGTGATGGGCGGCTCGCACACTTTCACCGCGGTGTGGGCGCCGGCAAAATTCCGCGACGGCAATCCGGTGCTCTACAAGGCGCTGGTGGAGGCGCTCAAGGAAGCAACCGACATCGTCAACAAGGACAAGAAGGCCGCGGCAGCCTTGTGGATTGAGGATTCAAAATCGAAACTTCCGCTCGAGATGGTGGCGAAGCTCGTCGCTGGCCAGCAGGTGCATTGGACGCTGACGCCCGAAAACACCATGAAATATGCCGACTTCATGTCGGAGGTCGGCACGCTGAAAAACAAACCGGCGTCGTGGAAGGATTATTTCTTCCCGGAGATCTACGGCGAGAAGGGAAGCTGAATCTCGTCGTCATGGCCGGGCTTGTCCCGGCCATCCACGTCTTTGATCTTGCGAGGTTGGCAAGACGTGGATTCCCGCGACAAGCGCGGGCATGACGGTTCAGGCGTTCCCCACGACGCGATGGGTTTGCGGCGGCAAACTCATGAAGCGTCTTACGAGAATCACCGGTTTCGAGGCCTTTCTGAATTATTGCGCGCGGAAATTACTCCGGCCCGGTTGGCCGCCTGGTGCATGACCGGAAATCCCGTTTGAGATGGCGATAGGCGGCTTGGCCGGCGCGGGAGCGCCGGGGCATTGGTCGTCATTGTCGCCGCGGCGCCGGGGTTGACGGTCTGCGCACCAACCGCGCCGGCATTAATTGTCATTGTCGCCGCGTTGCCCGTTTTTACACCAGAAGCCGCGCTGGTCTTTCCGACTGAAACACCTTGAACATTGTTAAAGACGGCGGGGCTGTTTCCGATGCGGTTCGGATATCCATAAGGGTTATAATGCTGGTCCTTATTGTCACTCACGCATTGTTTGAACGTTTTGAGACAGGCATTAATTGCCGTCTGTTCACCCTTGGCGTCAGCTTTACACTGCGTATACCCCGCAATGCAGTTCGTCCCCCTCGGTCTCTCCGCGATCGCCATCTCAACAGACAGCCCAAAGCTCGCGAGACCAATAGCAGCGACAACGCCGGCTGCGATTAATCTTTACATTTTCACTTTCCGATAAGTTGCGCGCGCGAAAGCTACCTCCTGCGGCTAGTTCGCGTGAGTCCTGGTGTTGTGATCGAAAGATTTGTTCATGCCGGAAACGCTGCCGATCTGAGCAGCGGTGCCGGTCGGCACCAGAACGTCGACGTCGTAGCAGACTTCGGTCAAGCCATGCAGGACAGGTAATGGATGCTTCGTGCAGTGGTGTTCCGAGTCACAATTTCGGTCAGCGCCGAAGGTGCTCTGATTCAGATAAAGCGTCTGGCAGACTCTTTTCTTGGTGGCAGAAGCCGGTTGCGCGGCCACGAGAGCGCAGAAAATGGCGAGACCGAAGGTGATGACGAAAACTTTGCGCATTGTCGTTTCCTGATTGTGCTGGTCGTTGTGCGCGCCGCGGCGCGCCGGGGCGAGTGCTAGTTCGCGTGAGTCCTGGTGTTGTGATCGAAGGTTTTGTTCATGCCGGAAACACTGCCTATCTGAGCGGCGGTGCCCGTCGGCACCAGAACGTCGATGTCGTAGCAGTACTGAATACCAACAGCATTGTTGACGCGCACCTGACAGTTATTGTTCTTCCAGTCAGAATGAGGTCCACATTGTGATTTCCAACCAAGCGTGCTGCTGATCCCATAACTGGTCTGGCAGACCCTTTTTTTGGTGGCAGATGCTGGCTGCGCGGTGGCGAGAGCACCGATACTAGCGAGGGCGAGAGCGATGATGAGAACTTTGCGCATTTCGAATTCCTTGCTTGCTTGTGTTGCAGACCGCCTTGCGTCGATCGCGCGCAAGCTAGCCGCGCGCACATGAACCGCGTCTAAATGATGCGTGCAGATTTTTGCGCGCGGGAAAAATTCATAAAAATATTTTTATGGCAATGAATGAGCACGCGCGTCGTACGAACGGATGACGAATGCGCGCGGCATCCACATTTCGGAACGTCGCGATCAAAAGGGAAACTCCCGGCGCTGGAGGAGCCACCGGGAGTTGGGCTCGGTTCCGGGAGGTGAAGGTGGGGCCTTCACTTGCGCCGGAGTAACGAGCCATCGAAATCTAAATGCGCGCGCATGAACCGCATTTAAACAACGCGTGCAGATTTTTGTGGGTGGGGGAGATTCAGAAAAATATTTTTATGCGCGCGTGTGCAGGCGTCATACGAACGGTGGAGGCGCTGAAAGAATTTTGTAGGGTGGGCTAAGGCGCGCGAGCGCCGAGCCCACCGTAACGATGTCACGTTATATAGTGACGCTATGCCTAACTACCGGCGCGCAAGAACTCGCAGACGGCACCTTCTTTTTCACGCTGACGCTTGCCGATCGCACAAGCGATCTGCTGGTGCAGGAAATTGATCGTTTGCGCGACGCCTACGCTCGCGCGCAACACCACCAGTCCTTCCAAACACTGGCGATCTGCATCCTGCCTGACCATTTACATGCAATATGGTCGTTGCCGCGGGGCGATTCCGATTTTGCGCGCCGGTGGGCTCTTATCAAGAGCGGCTTTTCACGAGGGCTGCCTACGGCTTCGCGATCACCGAGCAAGGCCCACAAACGTGAGAAGGGCATCTGGCAACGCCGCAATTGGGAACATGTCATCCGCGATGATCGAGATTTGGCGCGACACGTCGATTACATTCACTTCAATCCGGTGAAGCACGGATTTGTAACTTGCGTCTGCGATTGGCCGTACAGCAGCTTTCATCGATACGTGAAACGCGGTGATTTGCCGAGAGATTGGGGCGGTGACGTTCGTGACCTGCCGGGGTCGGGCTTTGGCGAATAAGCCGGTGGGCTCGGCGCTCGCGCGCCTTAGCCCACCCTACGCGCTGCAAATCATCGTGGATGCCCGGGTCAAGCCCGGGCATGACGGCTTAGCGGCTCCCCACGACGCGGTGGCTCTGCTCGCCGAGCCCCGCGATGGAGGCCGTCACGCACATCGCCGGCCTGCAGATAAACCGGCGGCTTCTGGCCCAGACCCACGCCCGCCGGCGTGCCGGTGAGGATCACATCGCCTGGCTGCAAACTCATGAAGCGGCTGATGTAGGACACCAGCTCAACCACGGAAAAGATCATGTCGCGGGTCGAGCCACTCTGCTTCTGTTTGCCGTTGACGCTCAACTGCAATGCCAGGTCCTGCGGGTCGGCGATTTCGTCGCGTGTTGCGAGGAATGGCCCGAGCGGCGCAAAGGTATCGGCACTCTTGCCCTTGAAGCCCTGCCCGCCGCGATTGAACTGGAAATCGCGCTCGGAAAAATCGATCCCGATGCAATACCCGAGCACGTGGTCGAGCGCATCGTGCTCGGTGATATAGACGCCCGGCTTGCCGATCACGACGCCGAGCTCGACCTCCCAATCGACGCTCTTGGCCTCGCGCGGTATCACGAGATCATCCGCCGGCCCACACAGCGCGCTGGTGGCTTTCAGGAACAACGTCGGCTCCTTCGGCAGCGCGAGGCCGGTTTCCTCGGCGTGATCGCGGTAGTTCAGCCCCACGCCAATGATCTTGCCGATGCCGCGCAGCGGCGGGCCGAGCGGAAGCCCCTTGCCCATCTTCTGCAAAGTCTTCACCGGCACCGCGGCGATCGCCTCGACGTGCTCGAACGTTGGCGCACGATGGCTGAGCGCGGCAAAGCCGGCCGACAGATCGTAGATCTCGCCGTCAAGCAGCAGGCCGGGTTTCTCGCCGGTTGTGGCGCGGTATCGGACAAGTTTCATGGTCTGTACAATAACCGGGGTAGCTGCAAAACTGCCAGCAATCTGTAAAAACGAGGAATGCCTGCGTCATGAATGTCCCGAAGCCTTCCGTCGGCATGCTGCCGAATGACCGCCTCGACTATTCCGCCATCCCCACGCGCAAGCCGCTGAAGCTGCCGAAAGGCGCGCGCATGGTGGTGTGGACCGTCACCAATGTCGAGGAATGGGACCCGACGCAGACCATGCCGCGCACAGTGCTCACGCCGCCGGCCGGCGGCTCGCCGATGCCCGACATCCCGAACTGGTGCTGGCACGAATACGGCAACCGCGTCGGCTTCTGGCGGCTGTTGCAGGTCTACGACGAGTTCAAGATTCCCGGCGTGATGAACATCAACGGCGTGGCGGTCGAGGCCTTTCCCGACATCGTCAAGGCCTGCGTCGAGCGCAACTGGGAATTCGTCGGCCACGGCTACACCCAGCGCAACATGCAGAAGGTCGAGAACGAGCGCACCGACATCCGCAAATGCATCGAGGTGCTGGAAAAGGCCACCGGCAAAAAGCCGCGCGGCTGGCTCGGGCCCGGCCTCACCGAGACCTGGGAGACGCCGGATATCCTGGCCGAGGAAGGCTACGACTATGTCGCCGACTGGGTGCTCGACGACCAGCCGGTGTGGATGAAGACGCGCGGCAAGCCGATCCTCAACATTCCCTACACGCAGGAATGCAACGACGTCGCCATGATGCTGATCCAGCATCACAAGGCTTCGGAATTCTACGAGCGGGCGATGGACCAGTTCGAGCAGATCTACAAGGACGCCAAAGGTTCGGCGCGGGTGATGGCGATTTCGGTGCATCCCTACATCATGGGCGCGCCGCACCGGGCGAAATATTTCCGGCAGATCTTCCAGAAAATCCGCAAGAAGAAGGACGTGCTGTTCTGGACCGGCGCCCAGATCGCCGATTGGTACAAGAAGGTCGGGCCGGCGGCGCCGTAGTAAACTGACCGTAAGATGGGCGAAGGCGCGACTTTCCTGCCGAAACTGCTGAGTAAACCTCTTGTCATGCCCGCGCTTGTCATCACAAGTCGCGGTTTACCCGACTTGTGACGATTCCTGATGCGGAAGTCGGGCAAGCCCGACTTCCGATGGCATCCCGCTTAGGGACGCACGGCATTGCCAGCCTAAGCGAGATGGCCGGGACATAAGGGCGTTTACGCCCGTCTTCGACGGGCTATGCCCGGCCATGACGGTTGTCCGAACGTAGATGCGCATAGCGCGACCTACATGCGGATAACCATCCCCCCACCCTTGGTTTCGCGGCCGCAGTGGACTATCGGTTAGGCCATGGCCACCCCGTTCCTCGACAAGAAGACCATCGCCGAGCTGACCGCGCGGATGTACCTCGACACCGGCGCTGTCCGCTTCATGCAGGACAAGCCCTTCATCTTCACCAGCGGCTGGGCGAGCCCGGTCTATAACGATTCACGCTGGCTGATCTCGTTTCCCGACGTGCGCTCGGCGATGATGGATTTCGCGGTTCACACCATCGAGCGCGATATCGGCCGCGACAAGATCGACTCGGTGGCGGGCGGCGAAACCGCCGGCATCCCGTTTGCCGCCTGGGTTGCCGACCGCATGCATCTGCCGATGCAATATGTGCGCAAGAAGCCGAAGGGCTTCGGCCGTGGCGCGCAGATCGAAGGCCTGCTGATCCCGGGCCAGCGCGTGCTGCTGGTGGAAGATCTCGCCACCGACGGCAAGAGCAAGGCCAACTTCATCAACGCGATCCGCGAGGCCGAAGGCAAGTGCGAGCACTGCTTCGTCATCTTCTTTTACGACATCTATCCGCAGAGCAAGAAGATCATGGGCGATCTCGGCGTGACGCTGCATGCGCTCACCACCTGGAAGGATGTGCTGGCGGTCGCCAAAACAAGCGGGAAGTTCGAGCCGAAGATGCTGGCCGAGGTGGAGAAGTTCATCCACGATCCGGCCGGCTGGTCGAAGGCGCATGGCGGCGCCGCCGAAGCGGCGGAGTGACCTTCGTTCATGCCCGCGCATGCGGGTATCCATAGTCACTGACCTTTCTCGGCCTCATGGTGAGGAGCCGTGCGAAGCACGGCGTCTCGAACCATGTGGCCGCCACATCCTTCGAGACGCCACGCTTCGCGTGGCTCCTCAGGATGAGGCGGAGTAACGCTCGCTGCGCTTAGCCCGCCCTACGATTGTTCCGCCAACTTCCTTTTCAACCGCGTCACCGCCAGATCGAGCGCCGACAAAAACCGCGAAAGGTCCTGACGGCTCAGGGGCGGCGGGCCGCGCGTCGCGGCGCCAGCCGAGCGCAGATCCGTCAGCAGGTCGCGCGTCGCCAGCGCCATGCCGATCGAATCCTCGGTGAACGGCTTGCCGGTCGGGCCGATCACGCTCGCGCCGTTCTTCACGCAGCGGCCCGGCCAGCGGAATATCGGCGGTGATGACGATGTCGGTCTCGGCAGCGCGCTCGGCGATCCAGTTGTCGGCGACGTCGGGGCCTTCGGGCACGATCACCCGCTCGATCAACTCGCTGCGCGGCACCGCCATGAAGGCATTGGCGACGACATAGACCTTGAGGCCGTAGCGCTCCGCCACCCGGTAGATCTCGGGCTTCACCGGGCAGGCATCGGCATCGACGAAGATGCGAATTGCAGGCTGTTTCGGCTCTTCCATGACTCGTGCCGGCGTGGTCCAATTCGGACAAATGCGCGGCAAGATCATGCGCGACCATCGTGGGAGGCAGCAATGGCCAAGGCTTCGGAAAAAGGCACGAAAGAAAGCCCAGCCAAGGCGCAGGACTGTCCGGCTCAAGGCCAATGTCCGGCGCGCCGTGAAGGCCAAGACGCGTGGCAAGGCGCGCAAGCCGCAGCGCTTTATCGTCAGCCACCATCGCGAGGAAGATTTCGACCAGGGCCTGCGCGCCTATTCGGCCTATCGCGATCTCGGCATTGCGCCGGCAACCGGCGGCATGGTGCAGGCGCACGTCATCCGCATGACCAAGCCGTTCACCGCCGAAGAGGTCGCGATCCCGCACTATCACGACGTCGATTTCCAGATGGTCTACGTGCTCAAGGGCTGGTTCCAGAGCGAATTCGAAGGCGAAGGCGTGCACACGTTCCACGCCGGCTCGTGCTGGATCCAGCCGCCCGGCATCAAGCACACGGTGCGCGGCTATTCCGACGACTGCGAGTTGCTGGAAATCGTGTTGCCGGCGGATTTCGAAACGGTGACGCTGGAGGGTAATTTCCGTCACGCCCACGCGTGACCCAAGCTCCACGTCGCTAATCGGCGCGTAGCGGGTGAGAGACCTGGATGGCCGGAACCCCGCCCACGCGAGAGATACTCGTGCCCACTTTAACGCCGAGCCTGGCGCGATCGCATGCGACCGATTTGCGACGGCGTATCGACGACGACAACGCCGGCGGCTTCCAGCGCCTGGCGTTTCGACGCGTAGCTGCCGGCATTGCCGGTGACGATGGCGCCGGCATGGCCCATTTTCTTGCCGGCGGGCGCAGCGGCGCCGGCGATGAAGGCCACCATCGGCTTGCGCATATCTTTCGCGTATTCGGCCGCCTCTTCTTCCATGGCGCCGCCGATCTCGCCGACGATGACGACGGCATCGGTGCCGGCATCCTCGTCGAGCGCTTCGAGCGCATCGCGCGTGGTGGTGCCGAGCATCGGATCGCCGCCGATGCCGATGAAGGCGCTCTGGCCGATGCCCGCGCGCGTGAGATTGAGGCAAACCAGCGTGCCGAGGCTGCCGCTGCGCGAGATCACGCCGACCCGGCCGGGCTTGAAGACGCTCGGCACGAAGGCCGGCATGATGCCGACGAAACATTCGCCGGGCGTGACGAGGCCCGCGGTGTTGGGGCCGACGATGCGCGTGCCATGCCGGGCGGCCGCGGCGTGCATCGCCATCACGTCCTGCGCCGGAATGTGCTCGGTCAACACCACCAGCGTCTTGACGCCGGCCTGCTGCCGCCGACACGGCGGCATCCTTCGCCATCGGCGGCGGAATGAACATGACACCGACATCGCCGCCGACCGCCTTCACGGCCTCGCCGGTGGTGGCGAAAATCGGCACGCCGACATGGGTTTCGCCCGCGCGCTTGGGATTGATGCCGGCCACCACGTTGGTGCCGTAGGCCATCATCTTCTCGGTCCAGAACGTGCCCTGCTTGCCGGTGATGCCCAGCACAATGACGCGGTCTTTTTTGCGGACGATCATTGCGCTGCCTTCACCGCCGCCTGGATCGCGTCTTCCATGAAATCGTAGGGCTCGATGCCGAGCTCGCCGCGCACCAGCCTGACCGCCTCTTCCTCGCCGGTGCCGTGAATGGAGAAAAACACCGGCACCTTCGGCTTGAGCTTGGCCCAGGCCTTGACGACGCCGTCCGCCATCACGTCGGTGCGGGCGAAGGCGCCGCAGAAATTGATCACCAGGCTTTTCACGCCGGGATTGGACAGCACCAGATCGAGCGCGATCTCCGACTTGGTGTAGGCCTCGCCGCCGATCTCGAGGAAATTCGCCGGCCGGCCGCCGTAATGGCGGATCACGTCCATGGTCGTCATGGTCAGTCCGGCGCCGTTGGCCAGCACGCCGACATTGCCGTCGAGCTGGATCAGCTTGAGGCCGGCCTCGGCGCCGCGTTTCTCCAGCGCGGTCATGGCGCCGGCGAGCCCCGCCCTTGGCGATTTCGGCCTGCCGGTAGATCGCCGCATCGTCGAGCACGAATTTGCAGTCGAGCGCGACGACGCGGCCATCGGCGAGCAGCGCCAGCGGATTGATTTCCAGCAGTTCGGCGTCGCGCGTCGCGGAAGGCGGCATAAAGCTGATCGAGAATACGCGCGATCTGCGCTTCGGCCGCGCCGAGATTGAGGCCTTTGAGCATGTCGGCGATGGCGGCCGGCGACGGGTGACTGTCGATGTCGACCAGCAGCCGGCGGATCGCCGCCGGCTTTGCCGCGGCGATCTCCTCGATGTCCATGCCGCCTTCGGTGGAGAACAGGATCAGCGGCTTGCGCGCGGTCACGTCGTGCAGCACGGCGGCGTAGAATTCGCGCTCGATCTTGGCCTGCTCCTCGACCAGCAGGCGCTCGACCGTGTAGTCGCCGATGCGCATGCCGAGGATTTGCCGCGCGACTTTCTTGGCTTCATCCGGCGAGTCGGCGAGCTTGATGCCGCCGGCCTTGCCGCGCTTGCCGGTCGGCACCTGCGCCTTGACCACGCAGGGTCCGATCTTTGCCGCCGCCATCGCGGCTTCCGCGTCGCTGATGCACAGAATGCCGCGCGGCACCGGAATGCCGGCGGGCGCAGGACCAGCGATTTGGCGGCGTGTTCTTCGAAGTTCATTCTTGACTCGTCCGGTCATACCAATTGGCAATTTTTCGTCATCCCGGGCGAGCGTAGCGAGACCCGGGATCCAGTACTCTGTGCCCTCTCGATTGGCTGCGGAGTACTGGGTCCCCGCCTTGCGCGGGGACGACCGCGCCTCGTCCCTACTTCCCGTATTTCTTCCAATACGCGCCGAACAGCGCGTCCTCGCTCGGCTCTGTCTTCGGGAATGGTGGTGACGAGGTGGGTGATGTTGATGAAGTGCCTGTAGTTCAGGTTGTCCGTGATGCTGTTGCCGCCCCAGGTGCCGCAACCCATGCTGAGCGTGAAATTGAGGCCGTTGTCGAAGCCGCCGCCGTTGCCGAAGGTGTGCGCCTGGTTGATCAGCACGCGCACCACGTCGGTCTCTTCGGCGAGCTTGCGGCCGCGCGCCATATCCTTGGTGTGCAGACCGACCGAATGGCCGCGTCCCTGGTGATCGAGAATTTCGCGCGCGCGTTTGCGCCGCGTCGTCGAAATCCTTGGCGCGGTAGACGGTCAGCACCAGCGACAGCTTTTCGCCGGAGAACGGAAAGGTCGCGGCCGACGCCGGTTTCCGCCACCATGAAGAATTTCTTCGATTCTGCCGCCGCCGGCAGCCCGCAGCCGCGCGCGAACACGTCGGCGTCGCGCGCGATCAATGTCCGGCTCAGCTTTCCGTCCGGCCACAGCGCCGCCTGGATTTTCTCTTTTTCGGCGCCGGAGGCCATGTATCCGCCGGCGCGCTCGAGCGCGGCGATCGCCTTGTCGTAAACCGCATCGACGATGATCACGGAATTTTCCGACGAACATGACGTCGAATTGTCGAAGATCTTCGAGGCGCAGATTTTCCTCGCGGCGTCGTCGAGATCGGCGGTCTCGTCGACGATCACCGGCACGTTGCCGGTGCCGACGCCGATCGCCGGCGTGCCGCTGGAATAGGCGCGCCGCACGTTGTCCTGCGAGCCGGTGGCGACCACCAGATCGGCTGCCTGCATCAGCGCCTGCGTCATGTCCTTCGAGGCCGGCGGCGGCAGGATCTGCACCAGGTCTTCCGGCAGCCCGATCTTCTTCAGCTCCGCGCGCATGTAGTCGACGGTCTTGCCGGTGGTCTTCATGCCGGCGGGCGATGACGCAATGATGATGGCATTGCGGCCCTTGATCGCCATCATCGCCTTGTTGACCGGCGTCGCGCCCGGATTGGTCGACGGCGTGATGGCGCAGACGAGGCCCACGGGCTTGGCGTATTTGACGATGCCGAGCTTCTTGTCTTCCTCGATGATGCCGACCGTCTTGACCCGCAGCAGATCGCGCAGCGTGCCGAAGGTCTTGCGCTGCTTCTTGATGATCTTGTCGGGCACGTTGCCGAGCTGGGTGTCGTTCACCGCCAGTTCGGCAAGTTCCTTGGCGTGCGCGGGATTGTAGAGCGACCAGGCCAGCGCGGTGACGGCCTCGTCGACGCGCGCCTGGTCGGCGTTGCGCGAACACCGCCATCGCCGCGCGGCCGCGCCGCACCAGCTCGTCGACCACGGCCATCGCCTTCGGATCGGCCGACGGTTTCACTGCGACAGTCATTGCGATCAGCTCCATTACGCCACCTGTTGCGGACGCATGTCCTCGCGCTTGATGCCGGCCACGACCACCGGCTTCTTCATGGCGTCGCGGCGGAACGGCTCGCCCAGCTCCTGATTGAGGATGACCTCGATGAAGGTCGTGACGCGCTTCTTCTGATCCTCGCAGGACTTGCGCAGCGCCTCGGTCAATTCGGATTGCGTTTTTACTACGACACCCTTGAGGCCGCAGCGCTTCAGCCACCTTTGCATAGCTCAGATGCGGATCGAGCTCGGTGCCGACGAAATTGTCGTCGTACCAGAGGATCGAGTTGCGCTTCTCGGCGCCCCACTGGTAGTTGCGGAAAACCACCATCGTGATGCCCGGCCACTCCTCGCGGCCGATCGAGCTCATCTCGTTCATGGAAATGCCGAAGGCGCCGTCGCCGGCAAAGCCGACGCAAGGCGTATCCGGGTTGCCGATCTTGGCGCCGATGATCGAGGGAAAGCCGTAGCCGCAGGGGCCGAACAGTCCGGGCGCCAGATATTTCCGGCCCTTGCTCGAAGGTCGGATAGGCGTTGCCGATGGCGCAGTTGTTGCCGATGTCGCTGGAGATGATCGCGTCCTTCGGCAGCCCGGCCTGGATCGCGCGCCAGGCCTGCCGCGGCGACATCCGGTCGGCGTCGCGTTTGCGCGCGTCGGCGTTCCAGGTGGTGCCCGGATCGTCGTCCTCGTGATCCATGCTGGACAGCGTCTGCAGCCAGCGGGACTTGGTCGTGATGGATCAGCGCCTTGCGCTCCTCGCGCCCGGCATTTCCCGCGGACGGCGACAGCTGCGCCAGAATGCTCTGCGCGACGAGCTTGGCGTCGCCGCAGATGCCGATCGTGACCGGCTTGGTGAGCCCGATGCGGTCGGCATTGATGATCGACCTGGATGATCTTGGCGGTCTTCGGCCAGTAGTCGATGCCGTAGCCCGGCAGCGTCGAGAACGGGTTGAGCCTGGTGCCGAGCGCCAGCACCACGTCGGCCTTGGCGACGAGCTCCATCGCCGCCTTCGAGCCGTTGTAGCCGAGCGGGCCGACCGCGAGCGGATGGCTGCCGGGGAAGCTGTCATTGTGCTGGTAGTTGTTGCACACCGGCGCATCGAGCTTTTCGGCCAGCGCGACGCATTCGGCGATCGCGTTGCCGAGCACGACGCCCGCGCCCGACAGGATCACCGGGAATTTCGCAGCCGACAGCAGCTTTGCCGCCTCCGCGACGGCATGGGCGCCGCCGGCCGGACGCTCGAATTCGACGATCGCCGGCAGGTTGATGTCGATCACCTGCGTCCAGTAGTCGCGCGGAATGTTGATCTGCGCCGGCGCCGACAGGCGCTTGGCTTTCAGGATGACGCGGTTGAGAACTTCCGCCGTGCGCGAGGGGTCGCGCACCTCTTCCTGGTAGCAGACCATGTCGCGGAACAGCGCCATCTGCTCGACTTCCTGGAAGCCGCCCTGCCCGATGGTCTTGTTCGCCGCCTGCGGCGTCACCAGCAGCATCGGCGTGTGATTCCAGTAGGCGGTCTTGATGGCGGTGACGAAATTGGTGATGCCCGGGCCATTTTGCGCAATCGCCATGGCCATCTTGCCGGTCGAGCGCGTATAGCCGTCGCAGATGAGGCCGCCATTGGTCTCGTGCGCAACGTCCCAGAAAGTGATGCCGGCCTTGGGAAACAGATCGGAGATCGGCATGAACGCCGAACCGATGATGCCGAAGGCGTGCTCGATGCCGTGCATCTGCAGCACCTTCACGAAGGCTTCTTCCGTCGTCATCTTCATCGCTCAATCCTTTACCCAACCAAGACGTTATTGAATGCGATATGTGGTTCAGGTCTTGTCCTGAAAGATTTCCGCAAGCTCTGACGCAGCATTGCGCAGCGCGGGCAGATGCCGGCGTGCGGTTTGCACGTTCATTCGCGCTTCCGGCGCCTGGATCGCAAGCGCGGCGAGCATTTCGCCGTTCTTCCCGATGACCGGCACCGCCATGCAAACGACGCCCACGAGATATTCCTCGCGGTCGAACGAAACCTGCTCCTTGCGGATCTGACGGAGCTCGGCGTCGAGCCGTTCCCCATCGGTGATGGTAGTGTCGGTGAAGCGGCGCAGGTCCAGGCTTTGCAGCAGGCGCCGGCGGCGGGGCGAGGCAGCGAGCGCCAGAAATAACTTGCCGATGGCGCTGCAATGCAGCGGAACACGCGAGCCGATGGTGTAGTGCAGCCGCAGCGGCCAGTGCTCGGCTTCCACGCGGTCGAGATAGACGACCTCGCCGTTGAGCAGAGTGCCGATATTACAGGTCTCGTTGAGCGTATGGACCAGTCGTTGCAGCACAACGTGTGGCGTGTCGTGACGCATCGAGGCTGACAACGCACCGAATGCAAGATTGGTGAGCTTTGGGCCGACGATCAGCCGCCGCCGCCCTGGTTCGCGCGCGAGATATCCTTGCGTGACAAACCAGTCGACCAAACGATAGGCCGTCGCCTTCGGCAATTTCAGCGACGCGATAATGTCGAGCACATCGACTGGCGTGCGCGCGCTTGCCACATGCTCAAGAATGGCGAAGGAGCGCGCGGTGGCGCCAAGCTTTTGCTCACGCGCATTGGCGGCCTTCGGCACGCGTGAACCGGGCTTGAGGTCCGCAACCGTTCGCCGCGGACTGGCCGGCGCGGTGCCGGTGGTCCTTTCGTCAAGTTCAACGGTGGTACGCATGGTTCACCTAACTTCGATTCAAGCCGTCACCAGACGGCTTCTCAGCAAACGCTGAATGAAGGGCAGCAACAGGACGATGGCGGTCAAAACGATGATCGTTCCCGAAATGGGTCGCGTGAAAAATACGGTCCAGTCGTTGGAAAAACTGATCATCGTATTCATGAAATTTTCCTCGGCGATCGGACCGAGGATCACACCGAGCACCAACGGCGCGACCGGAAATTTCAGACGCTCGAAGCCGTAACCCAGAATGCCGAACCCGATGATCAGCCACAGGTCGGTGATGTTATTGCGGATCGATAGTGCGCCGATGAAGCACAGGATCAGCACGTAAGCCGAGACGACCGCTTCCGGAAAATCGAGGATCTTCACCAGCGGCCGGATGGCGAAATAGCCGATAGCACACATCAGCAAGAGACCAAGAAAGAGCGAAGCGAATACTGTGTAGACAAGCGGCGCCGAGCTCACGAGCACTTGCGGGCCAGGCTGGATACCGTGCAGCATGAAGGCGCCCAGAATGACTGCGGTGGCGCCGCTGCCGGGAATGCCGAGCGCCAGCAAATGCACCATCGCGCCGCCGACCGACGCGGTTGCCGCGGCCTGCGGCGCCACAATGCCTTCGGCGACGCCGGTGCCCATCTGATTCCTGCGCTTGCCGAAACGCGCCTCGATGCCGTAGCTCACGAACGACGCGATGGTCGCGCCCGCGCCCGGCAGCAGGCCGATGAGGTCGCCGACGATCGACGCGCGCAGGAACATCCCTTTGATATCGTTGAGTTCTTTGAGCGTCGGCAATTCTGTGCGGGCATTCGAGATCTTGTCGAGCGGCTTGGTGGCAAAACCCGTTTCCAGGCGGGTGAGGACCTCGCCGACGCCATAGGCTCCGACCATAACCACCAGGAATTCAATGCCATCGGCAAGGATTGGTGAGCCAAAGGTGAAACGATAGGCGCCGTAAATCGGGTCGGTGCCGACTGTCGAAATCAAAATCCCAACGCTCATGCTGATGAAGGCATTGGCGAGCGAGCCCTTGCCGATAGCGACGACGCTTAGCAGACCGAACAGCACGATGACGAAATATTCGGGCGAGGAGAACCGCAGCGCGAACTTGGCGAGCGGCTCAGTCAGCGCCACCATGACCACGGCGGACAGGAGCCCGCCACCGAGTGCCGCCACCAGCGTCCATCCAAGCGCCTTGGCCGGCTTGCCCTTGCGGCCCATTGTGTAGCCATCCCACAACATCGGCACATCGATCGGCTCGCCTGGGATACGAAAAAGAATCGCGGTGAAAGCGCCGCCGTAGGTGCCGGACACGTACATCGCGGTCAGCAATACGATCGAGGCGGTGACATCCATCTTGTAGGTGAACGGCAGCGCGAGAGCGACGCCCATCACAAGTGTCAAGCCCGGCAGCACGCCGATCAGCAGACCGATGACAATGCCGACCACCAGCATCGCTATATTGAGCGGCGTCAGGCAGTGAACGAAACCGGCGGCGAGCTGGGTAAGAATGTCGATCATGCGATCACCACAGGCTCGGGATCGCGAAGAAGATGTCGGTCGCGCGATCGAACGGCGCAATGCCGCGCGGCAGTGAAACGTAAGCAATGCGCAAGAACAGGATGCCGCAGAAGATCGTCACTGCGGCACTGGTGCCCCAGATCGCGGCGTGCTCGCGATAGCCGCCGACATACATGAAGGCGGCGAGAAACAGAAACGTGCCAAGGATGAAGCCGAGGTACGGAACGATCACGGCGTAGATCGCCATCAGCACGATCCCGCCAATCAGAAGACGCGGATAGACCGGCTGCTTGTTGTCCTCCTCGGGCTCACGGTCGAAGGCTTCCAGAAAGCCGGTCGCATCCTGATTGCCGGCGATGAGCCGCCGGGAAATCTCGAATGCGCAGGAGCCACCCATCAGGAGAATGGCAAGGCGCGGCCAAACCTCGGGCCCGAGCTCGCCGGGCCGCGGGGCATAGTCGATCGTGCCGGCATAGACATAGAGCGCGAGTGCGAATGCGAGGCCAATCACGTACGGGACGATCGAGCGGAACAGCGCCTTGTCCATCACCTGTGTTCCTTGAACCACACTCCGCTCGTTCCCGCGTAAGCGGGAATCCAGAGTCTACAATCGCAGCGGCAGCAACCTGCCACTCTGGATCCCCGCTTTCGCGGGGATGAGCGGCTGGGAATCATTAATTCGTTGCCATAGTCTTTTTCATGTCTTCGAGTTGCTCGTTCACGAAAGCCGGGGCTTTCGATGCATCCTCGAAGCTGTTCGGATCGGCATATTGCTCCTCGAGGAATTTCTTGTATTCCGGCGAGGCGTAGACCTTGGCGAGCGCGTCCGAGAGCTTCTTGACGACGTCCGGCGGAGTGCCGGCGCGCACAACGATCGAACGGAATTGTGGCAGCGCAACCTTGTAGCCGAGCTCAAAAGACGCCGGGATATCCTTGAACGCGGCGAGACGCTTTTCGCCGAACAACAAAATCGGCCGCATCTGCTTGCTATTAAGGAATTGCGCGACGTCGCCGGCCTGTTCGTAGAGCGCATCGGCATGACCGCCAAGGATTGAAACGTAACGCTCGCTCGGCTTGGAAAATGGCACCTGGATGACCTTGATGCCGCCGCGATCGAGCACGGTCAGCGAGAAGTCATCGACGCTGCCGAAGCCGAGCGTTGCGACTTTCAGCTTGCCGGGATTGGCCTTGGCCTCCTTGGCGAAGTCAGCCCAGGTCTTGATCGGGCTGTCCTCCTTCACGAAGAGAAAAGACGGACCCTTGATCATCACCGCCACCGGCGTGATGTCGTTCATGGTCCAGCGTGGCGTCTTCCCGGCGAGCAAGGCATGGCTGTCGGCGATGTAGATCGCCATCGAGTAACCGTCGGCCGGCGCGGACATCAGCTTGGCCATGCCGGTTGCGCCGGTGCCGCCTGGCACGTTCACGACCGGGATGCCCTGGCCGAGCATCGGTTCCATAAGTTTGCTGACGAGGCGCGCGAGTTGGTCGGCGCCGCCGCCGGGACCCCACGGTACGATCAATTCGATGGGACGTTCCGGATAGCCGGCCGCAAAGGCCTTGCCGCCGAACAGCGCGGCGCTGAGCGCCATCGCCACAAGCATTGCGAAACTTCGCGTGGTCGAACGCATGGACTTTATCCTCCCTGCCGTCGGCCGCTTGCCTTTCGCGTTCCGCCCGCGGCCGTGCCCCGGCAAAAACGCTGGTCCGGCTTATGGTTGCCGGTTCAGTCGCCACGCCAGGCCCGCCTGCCGTGACAAAGTCTCGTTTTTTGAGACTGCTGTTCTCAATACGCTAACAGAAGACATCGCACCTGCAAGGGTGAATTCGAGCCGTTCCGTCCCATGCATCGAGAATTTGCCGCCGTACTCTGTCATGTGCAGGCTTGACCCGCGCATCTATGACGACGCTCGGTCGGCGGACGGCCTTACGTAAGTTTTTGCTCGCGGCGGCGTCTCAGGGATCGCCGGGTCAAGCCCGGCAATGACAGGCGCGCGAGTGAGGCACCGCGTTTCACCGCCTCTCCAGCGGCACATAGGCGCGCGCATCCGGTCCGTTGTAGAGCGTGAGCGGACGCATCAGGATATTGTTCTCCAGCTGCTCGAGCACCTGTACCACCCAACCGGGGACACGGCCGATGGCGAAGATCGGCACGAACAAATCGCGTTTGATGCCGAGCAGGTGGTAGACGACGCCGGAATAGAAATCGACATTCACGTTGACGCCGTGGCGCGCATAAGGCGCCATCGCCGCAACCACGGCCTGCAAGATCTCGAACCACTTCGGCTCGCCCATCTCCTTGGACAACCGCTCGACGCCGGCGCGCATGTGGCGGGCGCGCGGATCTTCGGCGCGGTAAACGCGGTGGCCAAAGCCGGTGACGGCAATGCCGGCCTTGCGTTTTTCCTTCACGTAGTCGGCGGCACGCGACGGATCGCCGATCTCCTCCGCCATTTTCATCACATCCTCAGCCGCGCCGCCATGCGCCGGCCCCGACAGCGCCGCAATCGCTGCGATAATCGCCGCATGCAGATTTGCCTCGGTACCGATCACGACGCGTGCGGCAAAAGACGAGGCATTGGAGCCGTGCTCCGCATGCAGAATGAGATCGCGATCGATCAGTTGCGCGGCATCGGCGCTCGGTTTCTTCCCGGTCAGCATCCACAGCAGATTGGCGGCATGGCTGAGCGTCGCATCGGCCGCGACCGGCTCCTGACCGATGCGGATGCGCGAATGCGCGGCGACGATCATCGGCACCTGCGAGGTCAGCCGCACCGCCTTGCGCAGCGTTGCTTCGCGCGAATTGTCGGCCGTTTCCGGATCGAAGGCGGCAAGCGCAGACACCGCCGTGCGCAGCACGTCCATCGGATGCGCGTCCTTGATGGCGCGGATGATGTCGAGCACCGGCGCCGGCAATTTGCGCGCGGCCTTGAGCTCGCGATCGAAGGCCGCGAGCTCCTGCCTGCTCGGCAATTCGCCGTTCAAAAGCAGCCATGCGGTCTCCTCAAAGCTCGAATGCTCGGCCAGATCGTGGATCGAATAGCCGCGATAGCGCAGTTCGCCGGCCTTGCCGTCGATGAAGGTGCAGGGCGAACGATCGAAGTAGACGCCTTTGAGGCCGCGCTGAATCTTGATCGCCTCGGCTGTTTCGGTCATTGATGCCTACTCCTGATACGCATGGCTTGCAGCTATTGCGTCTTTCTCACCCGGTGAGAAGCATGGATTTGCTTGATCGGTTGTTTGATATCGCACGGCAGCGCAATCGCAAAATCGTTTTGCCGGAAGGCGACGACGCGCGCATCGTTGCAGCCGCAGTGCGGCTCAAGCAGCAAGGACTAGCCCAACCGATTCTGCTTGGCACGCGCGGATGCGGTCGAAAAGATTGCAAACGATCTGAAGGTCTCGCTGGAAGGGATCGCGATCGATCGATCCGAAAACCGACGCGCGGTTGCAAAATTATGGGGCGGTCGTTGCGAAAGCGCGCGAATCGATCACGCCCGCAATGGCGACACGACTTGTGTCCAAACCGCTCTATTTCGGCGGCATGATGGTCCAGCAGGGCGACGCTGACGCGATGGTTGCGGGTTGCGCCAATCCAACGCGACGCGTGATCGAAGCCGGCTTGATGACGGTCGGCCTCGCCGCCGGTATCGCGCTGCCGTCGAGCTATTTTCTGATGGTTGCGCCGGATTTCCTCGGCAAAGGTGCGCGGCCCTTTGTTTTCGCCGACTGTGCGGTCAATGCCGACCCCACCGCTGCCGAACTTGCCGATATCGCGATCGTGTCGGCCCGCAGCGCGCAGGCTCTTTTGGGCGAGACGCCACGCGTGGCGATGTTGTCATTTTCGACCAAAGGCAGCGCCCAGCATGCACGCGTCGACAAAGTGCGCGAGGCGCTTGCCATTGCGCGCCAGCGCGAGCCCGGCCTTGCCATCGATGGGGAGTTTCAGGGCGATGCAGCACTTGTGCCGGACGTGGCGCACAAGAAAGTAAAGGAGCAAAGCTTGGTCGCCGGCCACGCCAATGTCCTCATTTTTCCGGACCTCGATTCCGGGAATATCGCCTACAAGCTCACGCAATGGCTCGGCGGCGCGCAGGCCATCGGGCCGTTCCTGCAAGGTTTTTCCAGGCCGATCAGCGACCTGTCGCGCGGCGCCAGCGTGGAGGACATCGTCACCACCTGCGCGGTAGTGGCGGCGAGCTAAATTCAGCTGTCGTCACGGCCAAGCGAGCGAAGCGCGAGCCGGGACCTAGTACCCCGCAGTCTATCGATAGGTTACGGAGTACTGGGTCCCCGCTTTCGCGGGGACGACAACTGAACTACTTTTCTAAATCGTCGTCGGACAGAACGCGCAAGGCAGCGCCATCGACATCATTGTATTGGCCGCTCTTGAGCGCCCACAGGAAGGCGAACAGGCCGGCAAGACCAAGCCCGATCGCCATTGGCACGAGATAGATCAATACGTTCATGAGCGCTTACCGTCTCTTCGCTTGCGCATGATCTTATCCGAAAACCGGTTTCCATCCCCGATCGGGGCCGAGGACAAGGTTTTCGGGATCATGCGCGCCGCGCCCGAAGGGCGTTGAGCGTTACCAGCAGCGACGATCCTGACATCGCCAATGCTGCGATCAAGGGAGTAACCAGGCCGGCGATGGCGATTGGAACTGCAATCGCGTTGTAGATCGCGGCGAGCCAAAGGTTTTCCGTCATCAAACCGCGGGCCCGGCGAGAGATCGCAACGGCATCCAGGACAGGCTTGAGCCGTTCACCCAGGAATACCGCGTCGGCCTGCGCCTGGGTCACATCGGCGGCGCTGATCGGCGACAGGGACACATGCGCGGCGGCGAGCGACGGCGCGTCATTGAGGCCGTCACCAACCATCAGCACACGGCGGCCATCGGTCTTCAACGACTCGATGAGAGTGATCTTGTCTGCCGGTTTCAGGCCGCCCCGCCAGTACGCAATGCCGAGAGCGCGTGCGACCGGCTCAACCGCGTCATCGCGGTCGCCGGAAAGAATGCGCAGATCCAGTCCGAAGCGGACCAAAGCCTTGATCACGTTCACAGCATCCGGGCGCAGCGCCTGGCTGATGGCAATCGTGACCGCGCGCGTGTCATGCGCAAAGAAGATGTTTGAAAGGCCCGATTCATCGGACGCAGGTTGCAAGACACCGCAAAACTCAGCACTCCCGAGCCGCGCTTCAATACCGTCAATCAAAGCGCGCACGCCCTGCCCCGGTTCTTCCACGGCACCGTCGAAGGGCGCGCGCATATGCGCTTCGCGCGCCAGGGCGACCGCAAGCGGATGCCGGCTCGACAGCGCCAACCGCGCGGCCATCTCGAGCAGTTCAGGATCGAGCGCCGCGACATTGATCGCGCGCGGCTCCGGCAATGTCAGCGTGCCGGTCTTGTCGAAGATGACGGTATCGACCTCGGCCAGCCGCTCGACGGCGTCGCCGGTGTTGAGAATGACGTTGGCCCGGAACAGCGCGCCGGAAGCGACCACCTGGACGGCCGGAATCGCCAGCGCCAGCGCGCACGGACAGGTGATAATAAGAACGGCAATCGCCGTCACCAGCGCGTCGTGCAGGCTCGCGCCAGCCATCAACCACCCGGCCAAAGTCAGAGCGGCGGTCGCATGCACGAGCGGCGCATAGACACGGGACGCCCGGTCGGCAAGCCGCATCGCGCGTGATCTTGCGCTCGCGGCCTTGTCGAGCAGCCTTTCGATTTCGTCGATCAGCGCGGCGCCGCCCGCGGCCGTCACCTTCAGGGTCAGCGCGCCGGAATAATTCATGCTGCCGGCGTAGATGGTCGCGCCGGATGCAACCTTGCGGCGGGCGGTCTCGCCGGTGATGAGGCTCTCGTCGATTTGGGAATTGCCGCCCAGCACTATGCCGTCCGCCGGCACGCGCTCGCCGGGCTTGACCAACAGGCGATCGCCCTCTTTCAGCGCCGCGACCGGCACGCTCACCAATTCGCCCTCAGCGATGCGATGGGCCGTTTCGGACTTCAACGCCGCCAGGTTGCCAGCGATCGCGCGGGTCTTGCGGCGCATGGCGTGATCGAGCGTGCGCCCGATCAGCAGGAAAAACAGCAACATGACGGCGGAATCGAAATAGGCATGTTCGGCGTGGTTGGCGGTTTCAACCACCGACATGCCGAGCGCCAGTATGACACCGAGCGAGATCGGCACATCCATGTTCAACGCGCGCGATTTGAGCGCGCGCCAGGCACTCGTGAAGAACGGGCGGCCGGCATAGGCCGCAGCCGGCAACGCGATCAGCGCCGAGGCCCAGTGGAAGAAGTCGCGCGTCTCCGGCGTGATATCGGTGACATTGCCAGACCACACCGCCACCGATAGCAGCATGATGTTCATGGCAGCGAAGCCTGCAACCGCCAGACAGCGCGTTAGCCGACGTGCTTCAGCGGCCTCTGCCTGCTCGGCGCGTTGCGGTACAAATGGGTGTCCATGATAGCCGCTGTCTTCCAGCGCTTGCAGGATCTGCGCCGGCTCCGTCGCGCCGTCGGTCCAGGATACGTGCAGCCGGCGATTCGTGTAGTTGAGGCGAGCTTCAGTGACGCCCGGCAGGCGTTTCACGGCACCTTCAATGCGAGCAATGCAGGCGCCGCAGGCAATGCCGTCGACCGCCAGCTCCATGCCGAGCGTGCCGTTGCCGGCGGGCTTTGCATAGAGCGACAGGTCAAGCGCCTCCGGCATGGTTTCACCGCAACGTGACACGGCTGCGCGAACGGAAAACGCGCGTATCGCCGCGATAGAGATCGACAATCAGCTCCCACTGACCCGGCTGCGCCTGCGCTTCGCCGTGAAAAAGGCCGGTGTTGGTGCGATCCAGCGTGATGACATGGTCGAGCCGTTCGTCGACCGGATGCGCAAGCCGGGCCTGCGCGGCAATTCCCGCCAACGGCGCGCCTTGGGCATCGCGTGCGGAAATATCGAGCACGGCCTCACCGGCTTTGTTACGCACGATGTTGCCACCGACCTGCCAGCGCAACTCGTCCTGCTGCCCGGCTCTGGCGACTTCTTTCTCGAATATCAGGCCGGCCTGGTAGGAACTCGATGTTTCCACGCCACCGAAGGTGGAGATCGCCGCTTTCACCAGCACCGCATTGATCGCGAAGACGACGCCGAAAAAGCCGAGCAGGCACAGCAGGACGTGCATGCCGGTCAGTTCACGTGCCTTCCGGTGGGTACTCATCGGGTTCTCCGGTTACGGTCCAAAGAAATGGTCGCGCATTTCGGCGGCTTCTCCGGAATCGATGTCGATCAGTCTGAATAGTATCGATGTCGAGGGCGCCGGCGGGCTGGCGCTATAGTCGGTTACAACGACCCGCACTTCCTTGGTCTGATCGGGGCCGACGGAAATCAGCTGGCGTCCGTCGGCACGCGGCGGCAGCCCGACAAAATCCACCAGCGTCGACGGCAAACCATCAACACTGACAATGAAGTCGCGATATTTGAGCCGCTTGTTGACGATGCGGATCGTGTAACCGTTGCGCAATGCACCGTCCGACAGCCGGACATACATTGGATTGCGGTCGTGGATGACACTGATGCCTTCACTGTCGCGCGTGGCAAGCGTGTAGATCATGATGCCGCCGACCACGGCGATGATTGCTGCATAAAGGACCGTACGCATGCGAACGAGCTTGTAGAAAGCCGCCTTGCCCTCAATCCGCTGCTTGATGTTGAGGTCGGTGTCGTAGGCTATCAGCCCTGTCGCACGGCCAAGCTTGCTCATGATCGTGTCGCAGGCGTCGATGCACAGCCCGCACTGGATGCAGCCAAGATTGGCGCCACCGCGAATGTCGATTCCGGTCGGACAGACGTGCACGCATTGCAGGCAATCCACGCAATCGCCGGCCGGCTGGTTTTGCGCGCGCAATTGCTCGGCCTTCTTGACCGAACAGCGCGGCTCGCCCCGATCGTAACGATAGGTAACGTTGAGCGCGTACTCATCGGTCAGCGCGGCCTGAATGCGCGGCCACGGACACATATAAAGACAGACCTGCTCGCGCAGGTGACCAGCAAGCGAATACGTCGTGACAGTGAGTATGCCGATCCAGGCATAGGCGATCAGCGGCGCCTGGCCAGTGGCCAGGTCCCTTACGAGTGTCGGTGCGTCGGCGAAATAAAGAACCCAGGCGCCGCCGGTCCACCACGCCACCATCAGCCAGAGGAAATGCTTCACGCCCTTGCGGGCCCAGGTGGCAGCCGTCCACTTGCGACCGTCGCGTTGCATGTGCTCGCGCCGGTCGCCTTCCACGAAGCGCTCGATGGCGAAGAACAGATCGGTCCACACGGTTTGCGGACACAAGTAGCCGCACCAGACGCGCCCGGCGACCGCGTTCATCAGAAACAGAACGATCGCCGCCAGAATGAGCAGGCCGGTGAGGTAATAGATCTCCTGCGGCCAGATCTCGATGAAGAAGAAGTAGAAGCGACGATTCGGGAAATCGATCAACACCGCCTGCGAAGGCGCGTTGGGGCCGCGATCCCAGCGCACGAACGGCAGCAGATAGTAAATGCCGAGCGTGATGACGAGCACCGCCCATTTGATGTTGCGGAATTTGCCGTGGACGCTCTGCGGATAGATTTTGCGACGCGGCGCATAGAGCGGAATGTCGTCGTCTGGCTCAAGCCCGGGCACGCCATGCCCGGACAGCACTTCGGCGTCTTTCACCAGTGTTTGCAGGGCGCTCATGGTCGATTGGATAGCCCGCGCCGGCCGGCCGCACCTTGACTTGGCTCAATCCGGAACGTGACCAAAGCCCCGGTTCACGGGGCTTTTTTCGTGTTTCCACGGCTATTTCTCGCCGCCGCCAAAGGTATGGACATAGACCGTCAGCGCCTTGATGGTCGGCTCGCTCAGGCGGCCGCCCCAGGCGGGCATCACGTTGCCGCGGCCATTACGCAAGCCTTCCATGATGGTCTGCTTGTCGGAGCCGTAGAGCCAGATTTTATCGGTCAGGTTGGGCGAGCCCAGTTCTCGATTGCCCTTGCCGTCCGGGCCGTGGCAAAGCTCGCAGTTGTCCGCAAAGATTTTCTTTCCGGCCGCAAGGTCCGCTCCGGCTTCGGGCGGCAGGCCGGATAATGAGCGCGCATAGTCAGCAACCGCGGAAATCTGTTCGGTCTTGAGAATACCGTCGCGGCCAAAGGCCGGCATGACTCCCGTACGTCCTTTGTCGTCGCTGCTACGCGCGCCGTGCCGGATGGTCTGCTCGATATCGGCGAGCTTGCCGCCCCACAGCCAGTCATCGTCGTTGAGATTGGGATAGCCCTTGCCGCCGCCGCCACCGGCGCCATGGCAGGGCGCGCAATTGTCTGCGAAGGCCACACGCCCTTGTGCGCGCGCGAAGTCGAGCAACTGGGGATCGGCGACGATATCGGCGAGCGAAGCGTTGGTGAGCTTATCCATCATCGGCCCGCGCTGGCGCTTGAGTGCGTCCAGATCCTCAATGATTGCGGTGCGCGTGTGCCAGCCAAAGACTCCTTGCGTGGAATTGGTGAGCAATGGCCAGGCCGGGTAAAAGATCCAGTAGCCGATCGCCCAGACGATGGTGAGGTAGAACAGCCACAGCCACCAGCGCGGCAGCGGAGTATTCAATTCACGCAACCCGTCCCACTCGTGCCCGGTGGTCGCGGTCCCGGTCAGGGCGTCAATCTCTTTATGGTCTTCGGCCACGGCTCAATCCTCCCGCAGCGGAATGCGCGCCGCTTCCTCGAATTGCTTCTTGCGCGACGGCCAAAGTGCATAAAGCAGCACCAATGCGAAAACGACGACGAAGTACGCCAGGCCCCAGGTCTGGGCGAATTCGGCCACGGCTTGGTAGGTTGGATCCATTGCGCTCACCGGATGTTGGCTTTGTCGTCATAGAGCTTGAAGTCGACCTGCGTGCCCAACAACTGCAGATAGGCGATCAGCGCGTCGGCTTCAGAGATACGCGCCGGGTTGCCGTCAAAGTCACGCGCGTTCACCTTCGGATAGCGCTTGGCAAGATCGGTGGCGTCCGGACCGTCATTGGTTGCTTGCGTCACTACGTCTGCCCTAGCGTTGGCAATCATGTCCGCTGTGTAGGGCACGCCGAGGAACGCCTGCACCCTCAAATCCTCCGCGATGTGCTGAAAGTCCAGCTCGGTCCGTGCCAGCCACGAATAGTCGGGCATCACCGAGCCTGGGACCACCGAACGCGGATCCTTCAAATGGTCACGGTGCCATTCGTCGGAATACTTGCCGCCGATACGCGCGAGATCGGGACCCGTGCGCTTGCTGCCCCATTGGAAGGGTTTGTCGTACATGCTTTCGGCCGCAAGCGAGTAGTGGCCATAACGTTCGACCTCGTCACGGAGCGGGCGGATCATCTGCGAGTGGCACAGGTAACAGCCTTCGCGCACGTAGATGTTGCGGCCGGCAAGCTCGAGCGGCGTATAAGGACGCACACCGTCGACCTTTTCGATCGTGTTCTTCAGGTAGAACAGCGGCACGATCTCGACCAACCCGCCGATCGCAATCACGATCAGGATGCCGATCACCAGGATGATCGAGTTTTTCTCGATAATGGCGTGTTTTTGCCAGAGCGACATGTGCGTTTCTGCCTATTCCGCTGGCGCCAGCGCCACGCCGGCCGGTACGATGGCTTGCGCCGAATTCACGGTTTTCCAGAGATTCCAGGCCATCAGCAGCGCGCCGGCGAGGAACAGCAGGCCGCCGAGCGCGCGAATGACATAGAAGGGATGCATCGCTTCCACGGTCTCGACGAAGGAATATTCGAGGAAGCCGAGACCGGTATAAGCGCGCCACATCAGGCCTTGCAGGATTCCCGATACCCACATCGCGCTGATGTAGAGCACGATGCCGACGGTCGAGATCCAGAAGTGCCAGTTAACAAGCTTGAGCGAATAGAGCGGACGATTCCACAGCCACGGCACCAGGCAATAGAGCGCGCCGAAAGAAATGTAGCCGACCCAGCCGAGCGCGCCGGAGTGCACGTGCCCGATTGTCCAGTCGGTGTAGTGCGACAGCGAATTGACGATCTTCACGGACATCATCGGGCCTTCGAAGGTCGCCATGCCGTAGAACGCGACCGACACCACCATCATGCGCAGCACCGGATCGGTGCGCAGCTTGTCCCACGCACCCGACAGCGTCATGATTCCATTGATCATGCCGCCCCAGGACGGCATCCACAGAATGATTGAGAAGGTCATGCCGAGCGTCTGCGCCCAGTCAGGCAGCGCCGTATAGTGGAGGTGATGCGGTCCCGCCCAGATGTAAAGGAAGATCAACGCCCAGAAGTGAATGATCGACAGGCGATAGGAATAGATCGGCCGGTCGCAGCGCTTGGGAATGAAGTAGTACATGATCGCGAGGAAGCCGGCGGTGAGGAAGAAGCCAACCGCGTTGTGGCCGTACCACCACTGCACCATGGCATCCTGCACGCCCGACCACACGATGTAGGATTTCGGCGAGAAAAGTGACACCGGCACGGCCGCATTGTTGCCGAGATGCAGCACCGCAATCGTGAGTATGAAGGCGAAATAGAACCAGTTGGCGACGTAGATGTGCGGCTCGGCGCGCCGCATGACGGTGGCGAGAAAGACCAGAAAGTAGACGACCCAGACGGCGGTCAGGAACAGGTCGGAGTACCATTCGGGCTCGGCATATTCCTTCGACTGCGTGATACCGAGCAGATAGCCGGTGCCTGCAATGACGATGAAGAAGTTGTAGCCGAGGACGACAAACCACGGCGCGATCTCGCCGGCCAGCCGCGCGCGGCACGTGCGTTGCACGACATAGAGTGACGTTGCGATCAGTACATTGCCACCAAACGCGAAGATCACCGCCGACGTGTGCAGCGGACGCAGACGTCCGAACGTGATCCAGGGCAAATCAAGATTGAGAAACGGAAACGCCAATTCGAGCGCGATGTAGAGCCCGACGGTGAACCCGGCGATGCCCCAGAACACGGCGGCGACGGTCGAGAATTTGACGGGCCCCATATTGTAGTTGGGCTTGCCGTCGATCGTCAGCGGAGCGGGAGCGGCCGGACGCTCGTAGTAGCGGTTGATGATGGCAAAAACCGCCGCAATGCTGGCCGCCGTAAAGAGATAGGCATGGAACGCGTACTCGGGCGTGTAGGCCTTGGCGGCAACGACGATAGACAGGAGCGCCAGGGCAGCGAAGGCAAGGGCCGAGCCCCCTTCGCCGATGGTCATGGTTTTCTGGGGAGCGAGCGCGGTCGCCATGCTGATTACGTCCGTTTCTGGCTAGGCGGAAGATTCCGGGGCCTGGGAGGATTTATCGCCGCAGGCCCGCGCGTTTTCCTTGATACAAGTCAAATGATTAGGGTCATCCGCCGCGCCACCAACCGTGCCAGCCCCACCGACGCGGGCCGCCGGTATTGACGCGCGCCTTCTGCTCGTCGTTGAGCGTCGCGTAGAACGCATCGAACGCCGGGCGCACGGTCTTGATAGCTTGCTGCATGGCGTCGAGGCGCTTTTCCATCAACTCGAGCCGCACCGTGGCACTCTCCGGGAACTCGCGCGGGCACGCTGCAGCGACGATTTCCGCGGCCTTGGTCGAGGCGGCGCGCAAATCGTTTAGTGCCGCACGCTGCGCTTCGTTTGGCGTGATCAGGCGCTCAATGCGCTCCATCCGCCACTCGGCAAGGCCGGCGCCCCGCGGATCGCAAACGGCGTCCATGCCGCCTCTGCCGCTGCCCCAGCCCATCATACCCGGTCCCATCATCATGCCGGGACCCCAGCCACCACGCGGGCCGTAACCGGGGCCTGGGCTGGATCGGGTCCACTACCTGCCCCAGGACCGCCGGCAGCGGCGGATTGCCAGGAGAAGGACCGGCGGGTTGGGCAACTGCGGATGCCGTCAGAAGTGTTCCGGCGATGGCAATGGTCGCGGCTGGACATCAAAAATGGTTTCATGGCGAGTCTCCTCGATAGAGGAATTTTCGCTGGTACTCTTGCAGCACACGCGGCGTGCGTGCTTTGACGCAGGTCAACGGAAGATAGAAGTACCGTCAGACGAAAGCGCGAATTCCCGCTCGATTTCCACCACGGAGATCTGCGGCTCTGAGCGCAGGTGCGACCGGCGCGCGATCGCCGCGATAAAGTACGCCGAGACTGTAGCCGTCGTCACCGAGCACCAGCGCTGTCGCAGCTGCGCGGTCCTGCTCAACCGACATGTTCGACGGTCGCACCATCTTTTTCCATTCGCGTTGCTCCGGGCGGAATGTGACGCAGGGACTCAAAACTTCGATGAAAGCGAAGCCGGGCCACCGGATTCCATCAACGATCAGGTCAGCAAGGCCGTTCGGATCTCCGGAAAACCCGCGCGCCACATAGTTTGCGCCGGCCGCGATCGCGATTGCCAGTGGATTGAACGGCCGCAAACCGATGCCGCCGGGGGCGATGTCGCTGTCCCAATCAGGCTCTGTGGTTGGCGACGGCTGGCCTTTCGTCATTCCATAGACGCGGTTGTCCATCACGACGTAAAGCATGTCGACGTTGCGGCGACAGGCATGGATGAAATGGTTGCCGCCAATTGAATAGCCGTCGCCATCGCCGCCCACGGTGATAACTTCGAGGTCTGGCCGAGTGAGCTTCAAACCGGTGGCCACCGCGAGCGCGCGGCCATGGACGCCATGGAACCCATACGTGCTCATGTAACCCGGCAATCGCGACGAGCAGCCAATGCCGGAAACCAAAACAACCTCATGCGGCGGCCGTCCGAGCTTCGCCAGCCCGCGTTCGAGACCGGCCATGACACCGAAGTCGCCACATCCCGGACACCAGACCGGATGCGCACCTGAGGAAAACTCTTTCGCGTTTAGCACGCAGTGAGGTTCTTCAAATTTTGTTTCGAGCGCGATGTCATTCATCGTCGTTGTCCATCACATGACATATGAGGCGATTTCCGAAGGCCGGAACGGCAATGGGCCCGGCCGCGCGACGCTTTCGGAATTCACGGGGATGGCCTTTTGGCCGATCAGATGATGATAGAGCTGCCCACTGTGGTTTTGCTCAATCACAATGATACGGCGCGCGCCCGAAAGCGCCCGCGTGATGGCATCGATCGGGAGCGGTGACAGAACGCGGAGCGCGACAACGCGCACCTGATGGCCGGCCGCGGTGAGTCGCCGCGCGGCCTCCCGTGCGGGAGCGACCGTCGAACCGAAGGCAAGGATCGCGACGTCGCCCTTCCCCCAGCATTCGCCCCAGTAGTTGCCAGCGTCGAAGCGCTGAATTTTCTTGGCTCGCTTGTTGATCTGAGCGACATGTGCCCCGGCACCGCTCGCAGGCAAGCCGACCTCATTGTGCGTGAGACCTTCCGCCACCCATTCATACTGGGGCGTTCCCGGCAGCGGCATCGGCGTAACAGGGTCGGCGCCGAGCGCATAACGCTTGAATGGGGTCGGTGCGACACCGTTGGTGCGCCGCTTGAGCGGCTTTGGCCGGTCGCTGGCCGGATCAATCACGGTCGTAGCCTGACCGAGCGACTGGTCAGACAACACGATAACCGGAGTCTGCAAAGACTCCGCGACATAAACCGCGTATTCGCCGGCCTTGATGCAGTCGGAAACCGACGTCGGTGCCAGCACAATGCGCGGCGCGTCCCCATGCGCGCCGTAAATCGCAAGGTTAATGTCGCTCTGCTCAGTCTTCGACGCGATGCCGGTGGATGGCCCGGCACGCATGACATCGATCAGCACAAGCGGGATTTCGGCGGCGGTGGCGAGCCCCAGGCTTTCAACCATCAGCGAGAAGCCAGGCCCCGAAGTAACCGTCATCGCAGGTGTGCCGCCGTAAGACGCACCCAGCGCAAGATTGATGGACGCCAGTTCATCCTCGCCGAGAACAAGCCGGCCGCCGAGCTTGAGCATATGCGGCGCCAGCCATTCAACGAGATCCGTCGCCGGCGTGATTGGATAGCAGCCGACAAATCGAACTCCGCCGCGCAACGCGCCGAGCGCAACAGCCTGGTTACCGCTGATCAGCCAACGCGCCGCGGCTTTAGGCGGATCGAGACGTCGTTCGATCGTTAATATTGCGGCAGCGGTAGCGCCCGACGCTGCGCCGCGGGCATTGGCCGCGATAAGCTCGGTGCCTTTTCCTTCGAAGATATTGGCAACCGCCTCTTCGACATTTTTTGCTTCAATTCCAAGCAGCGCAGCGACCAGACCGGCAGCAAACATATTGACCCGCCGGCCCTGCAGACCGCGTTCAAGCCTGGTTGCGTTACGTCCACTCATTGAGATCGCGATCACTTTTGCCTTCGACTTGGCGATCGCCGCCGGAACCGGACCGGCTTCAGGATCCGTGATGATCGCTGTGGTTTCGTCGAGCGGAATTTCGGCCGCAAATTGGTCGATCTTGTCCCAGTCCAGGGCCACAAACAGGTCATAGCGGTCGGGCTGGCTTTCGATCAGCTCAGTGGAAATCTGCACCAGCGCCGCCGACTCGCCGCCGCGCACCTGCGCCCCGAAAAGTTGCGTCATGAGCCCGTAATAGCCGGCACGTGCCGCCGCGCGCAGGAGCACGGCGCCGGCGCTCATCGCGCCGGAGCCGCCGCTTCCTGCAAATACAACGCCTATGGATGCGCGTGGCACCGCTTTGCTCCGCTACACGTATCCAAGCCAGTGCCAGTAGGTGGCGCCAAGCACCATCACCAGCGCCATCGCGATGATCGTCAGAACAAAGCCGGTGCGGACGAAGTCGCGGGCATTGAAGGTGTCGGTACCGTAGGCGACCATGTTTTGCGGCGCATTCACCACCAAGATGAACCCGAAGCTAACCACGAATTGCAGCACCATGGTCATCCCGATGATGTTGATTCCCGGCGTCGCCACGCCCTTGAGCACGGCAATCACGATCGGGATCATCGCCGATGCGAGCGCGGTTGCACTGGCGAAACCAAGATGGATCACGATCAGGAAGAGGCTCATCACTCCGAGAATGAACAACGCGGTGGCATTCGTCAGTCCGAACTGGGCCACCACAATATTGGCGAGCCACGTTGCGGCGTTGGTCTGCAACAACGCGGTGCCAAGGCTGATGCCGACACCGAACAGGATGATGGTGCCCCACGGAATTCTGGTCTGGGCATCTTTCCAGGTCAGAATGCCGAAGCCGGGCATGAACATCAGCGCCACCGCGGTGATGGTGGTCGTCGAGGTGTCGAACTTGTGCAGGATGCCTTCGGTCGCCCAGAAGGCGATCAACGTGAGCGAGATCAGCAACAGCTTTATCTCCGGAGGCCTTCATGGGCCCGAGGGCGGCGAGCGATTTACGGACGCCTTCACGGCCGCCCGGGACTTCCACCACTTCCGGTGGCATCATGCGCGTCATGACGAAATAGAGCGCGATGCACATCAGGATTGCGAACGGACCTGCGGCGATCAGCCAGTCGAGCCAGGTAATCGTCTTGTTGAACGCCTTCTCGATAAAGCCGATGGCCACCATGTTCTGCGCCGCCGCAGTCTTGATGCCGACATTCCAGATGCTGGCGGTCTGCACGGTTACGATCATCAGCATGCTGGCGAAGGCGCCGCGCTTGTTGACGCCATAGGCCGCGATGATGCCGAGCGTGATCGGCACCAGGCAGGCGACGCGCGCGGTGGTGGACGGCACCATGAGCGCGATCACGAACCCGACCAGGATCGTGCCGATGACGACGTGACTGGTTTGGGTGCCGACGCGCGACAGGATGCTGAGCGCGATGCGCTTGTCGAGACCGGTCGCCGTCATGGCGGCGGCGAGGAACAGCGCCGCGGCAACCAGCACCAATGCCGTATTGGCGAAGCCGCTGAATGCGAGCGTCAGGGCGCCGCTGGTACCGAGCAGGACCTTCGGATTGGCAACGCTCGGCGCCAGGCCGAGCAGGAAGGCCATCAAGACGGCGATAATGATGGCCGACACGGCGTAGTCGACCGCTTCAGTCATCCACAAGATGACGGCGAAGGCGAGAATGGCAAGCATGTGATGACCGGCGATCGGCAGACCAGCCGGCGTGGGCAACATCAGAATGACGATCAGTGCGGCGATGGCGGCCAGCAGGCCCCAATTCGACGCGAACCACCCTTTTTCCGTCGCGCTGGGCTGCGCGGCCGGGCGAACTGACGGTTGAGCTGCAATAGACATGGAATTCCTCCGGGCAAAAAAAATTCGCTATGGAGGTATCATCGGTCCAACGCCACAATGGACGTTGAGCAAGATC
This sequence comes from uncultured Alphaproteobacteria bacterium, assembly GCA_963819915.1. Taxonomy (GTDB): domain Bacteria; phylum Pseudomonadota; class Alphaproteobacteria; order Rhizobiales; family Xanthobacteraceae; genus Pseudolabrys. The sequence continues at coordinate 76,117 of CAWFXX010000009.1, read as the reverse complement.
AATTGCTGGACGGGTGCCGGCTAAGGAATTGTCCTTAGTGCCGAACGATTTTTGCAGCGCAACATGCATGATAAAAATGACAAAGGCGCACCCCGCGCCCCTATGGGGCCGCGGCGGCGCGCCTTCTCGTCGCCCCTTAACTCAGGCGGCGGACTAATAACTAGTGGGCGACCACGTCGTCCCTCGGCTCGATGACCATGCCCGTATTCGGCTCGACCCACACAAGGTGGTCATTTACTGCCTTCACGCCGGGAATGTTTTCAGCCGCTACTTTCATTGCTTCGCGTTGGCGCTCGTCGACAATCACGCCCCATAATTCGACAACGCCGTTACGCACCACGACATTGGTCATGGTCGCCGGCGCCCAGATCTCCTTCTGGAATTCCGCCAGCAGCCTATCGCGGATGGCTCCGTCGTCCTTCGCGGGGGCCTCTGTTACCCGCGCCATGCTCACCATGGCGTGCATCAGATTGGAGCGGGTCACAATGCCGACCAGCTGGCCGCCGCATACGACCGGCACGCGTTTGATCCGCTTGCGCTCCATCAAATCGACGATGTCTTCGAGCGCGGTCAGCTCGTCGACCGTGTGCACATCGTTCGTCATCACTTCGAAGACCTTGCTGCCATGCGAATGGCTGTATTCAGCAGCCATGCGGCCCGGACCCATAAGAAACTCAAGCCAGCGCGAATGTTTGCGCTCCGTCCGCGTTTCACGGCGGCGCAGAAAATCGCCTTCGGACAGCACGCCGACCAGTTTGCCGTCTTTGTCGACCACCGGCAGTCCGCTGATGTGGTGTTGAAGCATCAACCGGGCGGCCTGCAATACGGTCGCATCCGGAGCGATCGATATGACGTCGCGCGTCATGACATCTTCGGCTTTCATGGCGGTTCTCCAAATTACCGCACCAGAAGATCACGGAACTCGCCGAACCGTCTTGACGCAGGTCAAACGCTGCTAATGCTTCCATTCCGGCGCCGGAACCGGCGCCCAACTGCGCTTGAGGCGCAGGTCATCGACGATGGCGTTGGCGGCAATATAGCCGGGCGCGCCATTCACGCCGCCGCCATTGCCGGATGAGGACCCGCAGAGATAGAGCCCTTCCACGGGCGTGCGAGAGCCGGGCATCAGCGGATGGGGCCGGTTGATACCGAGCTGATTTGGCACATATGCCCCTACGCGGACCGCCCCCTGCCGCATATTGGCGTTGAGTTTTTCGACGTCGAGCGGCGTGAAAAGATAGGTCCCGAGCAGGTTATCGCCTTCAAGATTTGACGCATAAATTCGCCAGTAATCCAGCACACGCTGAGTGTAGTCGGCGCGGTTGCGTTCCCACTCCTGCGGCGAGCCATCGACTGAATAAGGCGCAAATGGCCACCAGAATGCTACATGCTTGCCGGCCGGCGCATAGCTCGGGTCAAACTGGCTGTTGCAAGCGCCGTTGCCCATCAGGACCCTGGGAAATTTCTTCGCCGCGCAATCCTCAAAGCAACTCGCGACGTCGTCGATATGGTCCATGCCAAAGAAAATGTTGTATGCGCGCGCAATGTCAGGATCGAACGCAGCGGCGCGATAGGCCGGCGGATCCTTGAGCGCGAGATGCAGGGTCACCAGGCTATGGTTGCCCCAATGCCAGGATTTCGCCTTTTCGCGCACCGGTTCCGGGAATAGCTCCTCCCCGGCCATCTGCACCGTGGTCGGAAAATCGATGGCGCTTGCAACGAATTTGCCGCCGTTGATGGTGCGGCCGTCATCAAGCTTCACGCCGGTCGCACGGCCATTGGTGACCGTGATTTCCCTGACGTCCGCGCCGGTGATGATTTCGCCGCCGCCAGCCTCCACAACCCGCGCCAGCGCCAAAGGCAGAGACACTGCACCGCCGACCGGCAGAGTAAAGCTCGCGATATTCGCAAAAATCGCCGGAAAGACGATGCCCGCCCCCGGCACATTCTCCGTCGTAATCACATGCATATAAGATGTGAACAGCGTGCGGATTCGCTCATCGACAAAATGCTTGCGCACGACGCTGAAAAGGTCGTGCTGCGCATGCGATAGAAGCTCTTTCGCCTTTGGCCCGCTCAACCGGTCAATGAGCTGTTCACGCGGCAATGGCGCATTGTAAAGCAGCGACACCAGTAGTGGCCGCATGTCTTCGCAATAGGTATGCCAGAGCGCGCGGAACGTCTCGGCGTCCTGCTTCGAAAACCGCGCGAGCGAGGCGCAGGTTTTGTCGAGGTCCTTATAAATGACGATTCCGGTGCCATCGCGAAAAGCCGCGGCCTGCTGCACGGGCGGCTCAATGTAAGAAAAACCATACCGGTGGAGCTCGAGATCCTGAAGCAAGGGACAAAGTCCAAGCCCCATGTAGAAATTGGCATGCAGATTGAGCTTGTAGCCGGGAAGGATGCGTTCTTCGGTGCTCGATCCGCCGCCGATACGGCCATTTCGTTCCAGCACGGCGATCCGCATGCCTGCACGCGAAAGGTAAGCTGCGAGCGTCAGTCCGTTGTGGCCTGCACCAATCACGACGCCATCGAAATTCGCCATGATCCCCCGCCTGCGCTATACGCCTACGATATCAACAAAGTTTCTGAAGCGTAGCGCCTCAACATCCCACGAACAATGATTCAAAAACCGTCGGCAGTACCTTTCATCATCAGAAAGGAAAAGCCCCGGCAACGAATGCCGGGGCCAGTATGACCGAACAGGTCAGGGAGGACGACGTTCGGCTTTAGGAATTCAGGCGGCTCAATGCACCACGGTTGCGCAGGACTATACGGCGCGAACTCGGCACCGCGATGGTCGCGGCGTTTTCAAGTTGTGTCAGCGTGCGTGACACCGTCTCAATCGTCAGGCCAAGATAGTCTGCAATGTCCTGACGCGACATCGTTAGCTCGACTTCATTGCCGACCGATCCACGCGCCGACATTTCGAGCAGGAAACCGGCGACGCGTTCCTGCGCGGTCTTGATGAGAAGCATGATGTGGCTCTGCGCCCGCTGTAATTCACCAGCTGTCATGGTCCAGAGCTTGTGTGCGACGTCACTATCGTGCGCGGCAAGCGTGACCAAAGCGCTGCGCTTGATCACCAGCACCTTGCAATCCGTGATCGCTTCAGCAGAAAACGAGTGTTCGGTGCCGATTTCGAGCCCGAAAAGATCCCCCGGCAGATAGAAGGCGCCAATCTGACGACGGCCATCGTTCAATACCTTGTAAGTCCGTACACTGCCGCTGATCACCTTGTAGAGATAGTCGGCCCGCTCGTTCTCGCCGTAAATCTCGGCGTTACGTCCGAACGGCATTGCCGCACCCATCAGCTCGATCTGGCCGGCAAGCGGGTGCGAGGCGACTGGTGAGACTGGACGTACATCGCGAGCTGCAGGGCGATTTGATGTTCCGCGGCTGGTCATCGTCTGGGTGAGCATGGCGCTGGTCCTCGGGTAAATCTGATGATCACTCGATACCGGTGGAACCGCGTGTTCGAAATTCAGATAATCTCCATAGGGGATTCACCTGAGGTGTCGGCAGGACTTCGCCACGGTGAACTGGACGTGCTATGGATCGAGCCGGCATGGCCGAAGCCGTTGAAAATACGCGATTTTCCACGCCATTCGACCGGGGATGGCCGCTGCGCTACGGCGTAGCTCCCAGCACCGTCGCCCTGGCTTTGGCCGTCCGCGCCCTGCTCACGCCTGTCCTGCACGACGATGCGATTTTCTTCTACTTCATCCCGCCGGTCCTGATTTCGGCCGGCATCGGCGGCCTCGGACCGGGTTTGCTGGCGACAGCTCTGAGCCTCGCGGCAGCGCTTTTTTTAGTGATGGATGCCGCCACATTTTCGAATCTCATTTTAGTCAATGGCGTCGCATTCACGATCATCGGGGTCGGCGTATCGTGGGGCGGCGAACTGCTGCATCGCGGCCGTGTGCGTGCGACGGTCATGACGCGGGATGCGCTGGCGCGCGAAGCGCACCTTCAATCAATTCTCGATACTGTGCCTGAGGCGATGATCGTGATCGACGAACGCGGCATGATGCAATCATTCAGCAGTGCAGCAGAACGCCTGTTCGGGTACAGGGGAGCCGAGGCCCTCGGCCAGAATGTCAAGATTCTGATGCCCTCGCCATATCGTGAGAATCACGATGGTTTCCTGGGCCGCTATAAAGCGACAGGTGAGCGCCGCATTATCGGCATCGGCCGCGTCGTGGTCGGGCAACGCAAGGACGGCTCCACCTTTCCCATGGAGCTCGCCGTTGGCGAAATGCAATCCGGCGACCGGCGCTTTTTCACCGGCTTTATCCGCGACCTGACGGAGCGGCAGCAAACGGAAGCGCGCTTGCATGAACTTCAGTCCGAGCTCGTCCATATCTCAAGGCTGACCGCGATGGGCGAGATGGCTTCAACGCTAGCGCATGAACTCAATCAGCCGTTGTCGGCGATCTCCAACTATCTCAGAGGCTCGAAACGGCTGCTTGAAGACAATAAAGATGAAAAGTCCAACATGATGCGCGATGCGCTTGAGAAAGCTGCCGACCAGGCTATGCGCGCCGGCCAGATTATCCGCCGGCTTCGAGACTTTGTTTCGCGCGGGGAAAGCGAACGGCGGGTCGAAAGCCTTCCCAAGCTGGTGGAAGAGGCCAGCGCGCTTGCGCTGGTGGGCGTGAAAGACCGCGGAATTCGTGTTCAATTCCGGTTTGATCCGGATGTCGAACTGGTGCTGGCCGACCGGGTCCAGATTCAACAGGTCCTCCTCAACCTGATCCGCAATGCCATGGACGCCATGGAAACTTCGCAAGCGCGCGATCTCGTCATCGCGATCACCCCCGTTGAAGATAAATTTGTTCGTATCAGCGTCTCCGACACTGGCTGCGGCATTGCGCCGGAAATTGCCGAGCAATTGTTTCAACCATTCGTCACAACGAAACGCCAGGGTATGGGCGTTGGCCTGTCAATTTCTCGCACAATCGTAGAGGCTCACTCGGGGCGAATCTGGGTTGAGCCGAATCCCCCGGGCGGCACGATTTTTCATTTCACGCTTGCGGTCGTAGATGAAGGAGATGTCGACGATGCAGCCTGAATCAATCGTCTACGTCATTGATGACGATGATGCCGTGCGGCAGTCGCTCGAATTCCTGCTCAAGACCGCCGGCATCAGCGTTCGCGGATTTGAATCGGCCAAAGCATTCCTGGACGTGCTACCGGCGATCAAATCCGGATGCATCATAACCGACGTGCGAATGCCGGAGATCACGGGCATCGACCTCCTGCGGCGTCTCAAGGAGAAAGGTCTCGATGTTCCGGTTATCGTCATTACCGGACACGGCGATATCTCGCTGGCAGTGGAAGCCATGAAAATCGGCGCCATCGACTTTCTGGAAAAGCCGTTCGACGACGACCTCTTGCTCGCTTCGGTCCGCTCGGCTCTCAACACGGAGGCGGGCACCGCCAGACACAAGGCCGAAATCGCGGAAATTCACGACAAGTTGGCGGTCCTCTCCAACCGCGAGCGTCAGGTCCTTGAGGGCCTGGTCGCGGGCAAGGCGAATAAGGTGATCGCGTTCGACCTTGGCATCAGCCCCCGTACGGTTGAGATCTACCGCGCCAATCTGATGACGAAGATGTCGGCCAACAGCCTGTCCGACCTGGTGCGCATGGCAATGACGGCCGGGATTCTCGACGACGCCACCAAGGGCGGACATTGAGCCCCGGCGCGTGCCGGCTCGCAAATGTTTAGCCTTTCACTCCGCCTTTCACGCCAAGCCCGCGCATGAAACGCTCGCGAATCTGCACAGGGTCGCGATCGGTGGCGCCGATCGCCGGCTTGCCGTCGATACGAACGACGATCAGGCTGGGCGCCCCACCCTTGAGCGCTGTTGCCACCAGGCGGTCGAAGTCGTTCTCATCGGCGGCCCAGGCGCTGTTCGCAATGCCCGCGCCACGCGCGATTGTGACAATATCCGCAGTTGCCGCACCTGGCGTCGGCTGCGAACCGGTGATCTGGTAGATGCCGTTGTCCCACACGACTATCGTGAGATTCCGAGGCTTCCGTTCGGCGACGGTGGCAAGACAGCCGAGTTGCATCAGAAGTGATCCGTCGCCCTCAAGCGCGACCACATGCCGGTCTGGCTGCGCGATGGCGACCCCAAGCGCTATCGGAATGGCAAGACCCATACTGCCCAGCATGTAGAAATTCTGCGGCCGTTGCCCGCTTGCCCACAGATCGAAGTTCGCGTTTCCGATGCCACCAATCACCGCTTCGTCATGTTTGAGCTGGGCAACCAATCGTTTGGTCAGCTCGAAACGGTTCATCACTTTCGCGTTGTGAGCGCCAATGGCGCCGGTTTGGGTGGCGGTCATGACATCAAGTCTCGAACACTTTGCCGCCCGTTAGCAAAGGCGAGAGAATGAAGGTGACGGGGGCCTGCGTCGCGACGGCCTGCTTGATCGAGCGATCAACGATGAACGCAAGCTCGTCCTGACGCGTGATTGTAATATTTTCAACGGCGAGCGAATCGAGCACGGGCCGCATTGTCTTGCATACGAGCGCTTGACCCAGATTGAATTCGCCGAGCGTTCCGCGTTCCGATACAAAAATCAGCGCTGGTATTTGCGAGGGCACGACCAATGATGCCAGCGCATTTGGAATTGTGGCAAAGCCACTCGTCTGCATCAGCACGGCGCCACGCAGGCCACCCATCCAGGCGCCACTCACAATGCCAAGCGCTTCTTCTTCGCGGGTGGCGGCGAAGGTCGTGAAAAATTTGTCGGCGTGGATGGCCTTGATCAGCGGCGTAAACACCCGGTCAGGGACGTAAACCACCAGCTTGACGTCATTGGCTTTCAGGGTCGCGAGTACGATCTCGTGCCAGGTATTTGCTCGCGTTTGTGGATTTGTCATAGCCGGGCGGACCAAACTGATGCGGTTTGAATATCGTGAAATTTGCGTTCTTTGATCAAACGCCCGAGCCTTTTCGAGACCATTGCTCCAACAATCGCAAAAGCTTAGCCTAAGATACAACAAGGCGCTAATCAGAAAATATTGCCGAAATTCAGGGGAGGACAAATGACAACATCAAACGGACGTTCGATGCCTACGCGTCGGACCATGATCAAGGGCGCGCTGGCTGCCGGCGTTGCCGCGCCGGTAATCCTGCGCACGCGCTCGGCCTTTGCCGCGTATCCCGACCGACCGGTCAAAATCATCGTGGCGAACACACCCGGTGGGCCATCGGATATTGTCGGCCGCATCACCGCCGCGGCGCTCCAGCAATCAACCGGCAAGACCTTCATCATCGAGAATATCGGTGGCGCCGGGCGGAAATATCGGATTCAGCAACGCCGCCCGATCCGAACCGGACGGCTACACGATCCTGCTCGCAACCAATGCCCTTTCGGTCAATGTCAGTTTGTACAACAAGATTCCATTCGATCCGCTCAAGGACTTTGTCGGCGTCAGCGAACTGGCGACGTCACCCAATACGTTTGTGGTCAAATCCGACCTCCCGGCCAAGACCATGAAGGAATTCGTCGCACTTGCGCGGGCCAATCCGGAAAAATTCAATTGCGCGACGCCGCCGATCGGCACAACGCCGCAGATTCAGCTCGAGGTTCTCAAGCTCCAGGAGAAGCTTCCCAAGCTGGAAGACGTGGTCTTCAAGGGTGGCGGCGACGCCATTCAGGCTCTGCTGAGCGGGACCGCACAGTTGAGCTCTGGCTCGCTGCCGCCGGCTGCGCCGCACATCAAGGCCGGCACGCTGCGCTGCCTTGCAGTCACGGGTGAAAGTCGTTGGCCCGACATGCCCGATGTGCCCGACCATGCAGGAGGCCGGATACAAGGATTTCGTCTTCGCCACCGACACTGTGCTGCTGGCGCCAGCCAAAACGCCAGCGGAGATCGTCAAGTGGCTGGAGAAAGAGACGCTGAAGGTCCTTGCCACCGATGAAATGAAGGAAAAACTCTACAAGTCGGGCTTCCAGGTGCGGCCGAAGGGCGCCGATGCGGCCTGGGCGCGGGTAACCAAGGAAATCACTCTGTTCAAGGACATCATCGACCAGGCCGGCATCAAGAAGCTTTAACAGCCGTCATTCCGGGGCGCGAGCGAAGCTCGCGAACCCGGAATCCAGTTGCAAGTCCTGTGTGTAATTCTGGATTCCGGATCGCCGCTTTTGACGGCGTCCGGAATGACTTCGGAGGCGGCGTGCAAATTAAGACGATCGAACCGATTGCGGTCAGTCTGCCGATGCTCAAGCCCGTCATCATGGCGGGTGAAGAAGTGCGTCGAGCCGACAACGTCCTCGTGCGCATCGAGACCGACAACGGCGTGGTCGGGTGGGGCGAGGCAGCTTCCGCTCCGGTGATGACCGGAGACACGCTGGAGAGCATTGTTTCCGCCGTCCATTATCTCAGCTCTGCGTTGCGCGGCCGCGAGGCCGGCGACATCGCCGGTGCCCTGACGGCCATGGACGACCGCATGTATGGCAATCACGGCGCCCAAATCGGCGATCGAAATCGCGCTGTACGACCTCGCCGGCCGTGCTGCCGGAAAACCCGTGCACGCGCTGTTGGGTGAAAAGAAACGCAGCCGCATGCCGCTGCTTGGCGTGATCGGCGGCGGCGACTACGATGGCGACCTGCGCGATGCGGAAAAAAAGAAGGCCGCGGGTTTCACCGCCTACAAGATCAAGGTCGGCATCGGAACGCCTGAAAATGACGCCGCGCGCACGCGCGACATCTGCAAAATTTTGGGCAGCGGCATGCTCATTTCGGCCGACGCAAACCAGGGTTTCACCACCGAACAGGCCCTCACTTATGTGCGTGCAGTGAAGGGATCGGGACTCGATTTCTTCGAACAGCCGGTCGAGGCCACCGATCTTGCCGGCATGGCGTCGGTCGCGGCGGCAACCGACATCGCAATCGGTGCCGATGAGGGCATTCATTCGCTCGACGACATCAAGCGTCATCACGAGCACAAGGCTGCTCGCGGCGTCAGCCTGAAAGCCATCAAGCTCGGCGGCGTCCATGCGCGGTGACTGGCGCCGGCCAGCTCTGCGACCGGCTCGGTATGAGCGTGAACATTTCCTGCAAGACCGGCGAATCGAGCGTCGCCTGCGCGGCGGCGCTGCACGTCGCGTCCGTCATTCCCAATATCGCATGGGGACTGACGCTGACTCACACGGGTCTTGCCGAAGACGTGACGGCCCGGCCGATTCCGACCGCCAGAGGCCACGTCGACAGTCTGGACCGGCCTGGGCTCGGCATCGAGGTGGATGAAGAGCGCATTCGGCGGCACCGTGTGACGATCGCCGCCCGCAGTGTGGCGTGACGTTTCCTTAGCTCACGGTGAAGCCGCGCGCCTTGAATTGGTCCTTGGCAGCTGACGTGGTCAGTTCCTGGATCAGGTCCTCAGCAGCCTGCTTGTTCTTCGACGCGGCATGTATGGACGCAGAAAACGTCACGGCACCTTGAATCTCTGTCGGAAGCGGACCAACAAGCACCACGTCCTTATTGGCGAGAATTTCGCTGATCTGACCCAGGCCAATCTGGATGCTACCGGCGGCAACTTCCTTTAGTCCATCGGGCCCGCGATCGCGTAGCTGCAATTTCGGCTCGATCTGCTTGTCGATGCCGAGCTGCGCAAAAACCTTGGCGACATGAATACCGCTCTGACCGCCCTTGGCCGGATTGGCATACATGATCGATTTTGCAGCCAACATTGATGTTTTGAATGCGTCGACGTCGTGAATATCCGGTTTGGGCGCGCCGACTTTGACCGCCACACCCACACCCATGCTGCCGAGATCGCGGATGGTGCCGCCGTCGATTTTGCCTTCCTTTGCGAGCGCGGTAAGCCCGGCATTGGTCGCCAGCACCACATCACCTTCGGCACCTTCGGCTACACGCTTGGCGATGGCGCCGGCAGTGGCAAATTCGAATCTGACCGTGTTGCCGCTCTTCTGTTCATAGGATTTGACCAACTCGCGGACCACCGACTGGACTGCGCCCGGACAGAAAACCACCACTTCGCCGGCCAATGCGGGCGTCAGAGAAAGGAAAGCAAGCATCGCAGCAAGCAAAATCCTACGCATGGCATTTCCCCTTTTGGTCACCAACGTGCATTTTTTGTCCGGCCGCGCCTTGCCGCTCATTGTCGTTGCCGAGTTGAAGCCGCATCAATGATCTCAGCCAACAGCACAGAACGGCTGCCTTCCTTCGCCGAAGCAAGCGCGGCGTAGACTGCCGCCACCGCCTGGCAGCCGTTGGCCGCGGACAACTCACAATCCGCGTCTTGCGTGACACTATCGGCAAACATGTCCAGCTCGTCGCGATACATATTGCCTCGCGGCACAGCGAATGGCTGCCGTTCGGCCGGCCCTTTGCCGCGTGGCTGCAGGTAGAGCGTCGCATTCTCATGCAGCCGCTCCGGCTTGGCCCAATGGGTCTGGTCAATATCATAAAACATGAGCGCATCGAGCCCTGTCGCCCGCACACTGAAGGTGCCAGGACTTGTCCAGCTGGAAATCACAGTTCCCAACTTTCCGTCGGCAAAGTGCACCGTAACGATCCACTGGTCTTCGACCTCGGCACCCACGGGCGAGTGGCGCCGCGCACTGGCGCTGACCGCGACGATGTCGCCGCCGAGATAGCGCAGGGTGTCGAACTGATGCACGCCGATCTGGCTTAGCGAGCCACCGGGCGCGCTTTTCGAATACCAACGCCAATCATCCCGGCTCAGCCGCAGCCCGCGGTCGTTCGAGAAATTGGTCTCGATCTGATTGATTTTGCCTAGTTTACCTGCATCGATTGCCGCGCGCATCGCACGCACACCGCTCAGCAGGCGCGCGCAGTGACCAACCACGATGCGCACCCCATGAGCCGGCTCTAGTGCGGCAACCGCGAGTGAATCGGTCAGCGTATTGGCAATCGGCTTTTCTATATAGATGTGCTTGCCGGCGCGTCGCCGCGCGTGCCGCGAATTCGAAATGCAATTCATTCGGCAGGGCCAACACCACCGCCGCGACTGCCTTGTCCGCGAGCACATCGTCGAAAGTTCGACTAGGGATGCCAGTGTCGCGCGAAAACGTGGCGAGCCTGTCCGCGTTTCGGCCAACGCAACAGATAATTTCGATCTTTGTGGATTGGCCGGCAGCACTCGCCAATACGCGGCCCCAAGCGCCGACGCCGATCAGTGCGGCCTTGAGCGGGGCCTGCGCCATCATCCTTACCCCCTGTGCGCGCGTCGTTTTCTCACCCGGCGGGTTCGCCACGGTGAACCTTAGACTGACCCATGACGCGAGCCTAGGAAATGGCGCGAGGCGAGATCAAGTCTGAGACTGTCGAAATAACTGCTGCACAGTCTCAATGATTTGCGACCGGCCTTTCTGAGCACTGGAGGCCGCGACATATACGCCGATGAGCGATCCGAAAAGATAACCCAACTGTAGCGTTGTGATGCATAAAAATGTGACGAAAAGGACAAACCCAATGCCGCTTTCATATTTGAAGCCGACGCCAACAATCGCAGCAAGGCTGGCGATGATCACCGGAAGCAAGATATAGACTTTGAAGCGAAGCCCCAGGAGTGTGCCCACGAGAAAAGCGGTCACGGCGAAAACTAGCACTGTCATTTGAACAACTTGCTCTAGGAGCTGACGCGCGCCAGGTTGCGCGTACAGTTTTGATGCACGCAACCTAAGAGCTTGAGCTCCAAAGAACTTGGGCAAAAGCGCAATTCGATTGGGCAAATGTGCACTGCCATTGCTTGGCCCGGCAATTCAATATTACCCGCGCTTGCGCAGGAACACGTAGTCCGCAGAATAAGGTACGCTGCGATAGGTGCCGACCTTTTCGCATGAACCTTGCATCGCGCCACCCTTCGTGTTGATGCGCTGGATCATTGCAACACGCGACAGGAGTCCCCTCACCACGATGATCCGTGGCCTCAAGCTTGAGCCATGGAATATCACCGAATGTCGCGCCCGGAGCCGCACTCACCATTCTGGCTTGTACGGAGCTTCCGTCGAGGTACTGCCAATTTGGCCCGCCAGAGTGAAATCCAACTGTTTTACCGTCAAGGATCAAAGTGGCAACGGGCTCGCGCATCGTCCAGAAAAGCTTGTTCTTCTGATCGTATTTGCATTCATAAATCTGCGCGTACTTGGACGAGAACGCAATTCAGTTGGTCTAGAGCGCAAGCTACTGATCGCGAATGTGCGAAAAAGCCCGTTTCTCGCTTAATTCATTTGTACGCAATTGAATTTATCTGCGGCGATATTGTCTGTTCGGACCGGAACCGATTCGGAATTAACGCCAATAAACAAATGCGCCATCGCCGCAAGTATTCTTCAATTGGTTTTGAAGCTCAGAAATCCCTAGTCGCGATGCATCAGAGCCGAAAGCCTTTGCTGCTCTTCCGGCTTTAATGGAGCGGCATCAATAGCCAGCTTTCGACGACGGCGCGCCGTAATCAAAAGTCCAATCATGCCCGCGATTAAAGCGGCCGGCGGCAAGCCCCATAAAAAAATCGTCTGCAATTCCAGGCGGGGTTTCAGCAAAACAAATTGGCCGTAGCGCGACACCAGAAAATCGAGGACCTGCGTATCGCTGTCGCCTTGGGTCAATCGTTCACGGACCAGCAGCCGAAGGTCGCGCGCAAGCGGCGCCTCGGAATCATCGATCGACTGGTTTTGACACACCAGACAACGCAACTCGCTGGACAGTGTCCGCGCGCGGGCCTCGAGCGCCGGATCTTTCAGCATTTCATCCGGCTGCACGGCGAGCGAAGAACCTGTCCAGGCAAGCGTAAAGAGCACAACCGCTATCGCGAACCGGCGCATATATTTTACTCCGCCGCCTGCATCGCTGATTTCGCAGCCGGCTTTGGCGCGCCGACGCGCAATCGACGATCCGACAATGATAACGCGCCGCCCAGCATCATCACTACGGCACCGAGCCAGATCAGCATGACCATGGGCTTGTAGTAGAGACGGATCGCAAGAGCTCCGTCGTCATTGGGGTCGCCCAACGAGAGATAAAGCTGACCACCCCCGATTGTCATCAAGGCCGCTTCATTGGTCGTCATACTGCGCGAAGAGAATGTCCGTTTCGACGGCTCCATGACCCCAATGGCCGCGCCGCCACGGCGGACCGTGAATTTTGCGATCAGAGAAGTCATAATTTGGACCCGGCCTTTGGGCGACTCCGTCGAACGAAAGCTCATACCCGGAAATAGAAACAGTCTGTGTCGGTTTTAACGCGATGATGCGTTCGCTTCCCCACGTCGCGGCACAAATGATACCGAGCATGGACACGGCAACGCCGAAATGCGCGACCGCGGTGCCCCAGGTCGAACGCGGCAACCCGGCCGCACGCATGCGCACCGTTGCGAGCGGCAGCCGGAAAAGACCGGTCCGCTCCACGAGATCGATCAGCGACCCGGTCATCACGTAAAATGCAAGCCCGACGCCAAAGGGAGCGAGCACCGACTGACCGGTTTCCACTGCAAAGGTCGTCGCAACCGCAACAATTCCGATGGCGAAAGCCGCCATCAAACGCTGCGCCACGCCGAGAATGTCGCCGCGCTTCCACGCCAGCAGAGGCCCGAACGGCACGACGAACAGCAACGACACGAATAGCGGCCCAAAGGTCAAATTGAAGAACGGCGCACCGACTGAAATCTTGTCGCCGGTCAACGCCTCCAACGCGAGCGGATAGAGTGTTCCGACGAACACGGTGAGACAGGCGGTTGTCAGGAACAAATTATTGAACACCAGAGCGCCTTCGCGCGATATCGGCGCAAAAATTCCGCCCTGCTTCAACATCGGCGCGCGCCAGGCAAAGAGCGTCAGACCGCCGCCGATAAACAAGATCAGGATCGCGAGAATGAAAACGCCGCGGGTCGGGTCGGTCGCAAAGGCATGCACTGAAGTGAGCACGCCCGATCGCACCAGAAAGGTGCCGATCAACGAGAGTGAAAACGTGAGAATGGCGAGCAGGATCGTCCAGATTTTCAGCGCATTGCGTTTTTCCATCACAACGGCGGAATGCAATAGCGCCGTGCCGGCGAGCCACGGCATGAACGAGGCATTCTCCACCGGGTCCCAGAACCAGAAGCCTCCCCACCCGAGCGTGTAGTAGGCCCAGTACGATCCCATCGCGATGCCGATGGTCAGAAACATCCAGGCCGCAAGCGTCCAGGGCCGCACCCAACGCGCCCAGGCCGCATCGATGCGTCCCTCGATCAAGGCGGCAATCGCAAAGGAGAATGCTATCGAGAAACCGACATAGCCGATGTAGAGCAGCGGCGGATGGATCGCGAGACCGGGATCTTGCAGGATCGGATTGAGGTCGCGGCCCTCGGATGGAGCCTGGTCCAGGCGAAGAAACGGATTCGAGGTCAGAAGAATGAAGAGATAAAACGCGCTGGCAATCCAGGACTGCACCGCCAGCACATAGGCCTTCAGGGTCGCGGGCAGATTACTGCCGAATGCCGCAACCAGCGCGCCGAAGAGGGCAAGTATGAGGACCCACAGGAGCATTGAGCCTTCGTGGTTGCCCCAAACGCTGGTGATCTTGTAGATCAGCGGCATCCGCGAGTGGGAATTCTCGAATACGTTTGCCACCGAAAAATCCGAGTTGACGTAGCAGAGCGTCAGCGCGGCAAACGAAAACGCGACAAAGGCAAATTGCATCAGGGCGGTTGAGTTGGCGAGACGCATGAGGGCGGCGTCATAGGTGCGCGCGCCAACGACCGGCGCGATCGCCTGGATCAAGCCCAACCCGAGCGCCAACACCAATGCATAGTGTCCGAGCTCTGCGATCATCGCGGCGTGCTCCCGGAACTTTTGTTCTCGCCTTCCTGCCAGCGTCCGCTTTGCTTCAAGGCGTCGACCACTTCACGCGGCATATACCGCTCGTCGTGCTTGGCGAGCACCGTGTCGGCAGCAAACGTGCCTCCGGACTCAAGCTTGCCTTCCGCCACCACGCCTTGTCCTTCGCGAAACAGGTCCGGCACGATGCCCTGGTAGTGGACCGGGATGTCGGTTTTGCCATCGGTAATTGCGAAGCGAACCTGGAGATTGTCGCCGCGCGCCACGCTGCCGGGCTTCACCA
This sequence comes from uncultured Alphaproteobacteria bacterium, assembly GCA_963819915.1. Lineage (GTDB taxonomy): Bacteria > Pseudomonadota > Alphaproteobacteria > Rhizobiales > Xanthobacteraceae > Pseudolabrys. The sequence goes on along the minus strand of CAWFXX010000009.1, from coordinate 61,011 downwards.
GCCCGCCAATGCGCAGACGTGCGCCCGGAGGATTATGCTTTTCGACGACGTCGGTCGGCGACGTGAAAAAGACGATCGAGTCCCGCATCGCGCTGAGTACCAACCCGGCTGCAACCGCGAGAACGCAAAGACTCGTGCCGATCAGGACCAAGCGTCGTTGCTTGCGCGTCATTCCGCCTTACTCAACTTTCAAGTCTTGTATTATTGATCATTAACTTCGGCGCGCCGCCGGTTATCGCTGGCGCACCCGCTTCGCAGGGCACCATATAGACCCGCAACAGCAGCCGCCAGCCTTCGCGAAAGCTGCGTCTATTCAACGCATATTGCGGATTTCAGTGACGCAGGCGGCCAGAAAGTATCCAAGATAAAGGTTGACGCCAAACAGAGAAAGGTTTGCGCAGCATTTGCATGTCCAATCAGCGAAAGGCTAGTCTATCGCGGTCCTGCTTCACGTTAAGTCCAATGCGGAAGAACAGGTGCGCCCATCGTAGCTCCCGTGCTGGCCCTGCTCGGAGGCGAGTTTGGTCGCAACTTCAGCCTTTCTTGGCGTAAGCACTGCCGCTGATGGAACCATCTTGCGGCAGAAACATGTATCGTGTTGGCAGTCGTAATTTACCTTGGCTGGTTCATTACTGGATGCATCAGCGAAATACGCAATGCGTAATTCCGCGTGTGAATTCGGCCATACGGAATCCTGAATTGAAATATCGCCGTATCTGAATAGATCCCAAGTTCCCGGCAGCCGCTAGCCGAAGCGCGGATGTGACGTAACTCGACTGCAATAGTAGTCGCGGCCGTAAAGAAAGTGCGTGTAATAGGGGTGGCGGACGTCCACGCGGCTGCCGCGCATAGTCAAACCTACGACGGCGCAGTGCGGGTACCACCGGCGATGTCGACGCTTGGCCACCGCCGCTTGATTTGCCTGGCTTTCCGCCAGTTGCCGGCACCTTGTGGCCGTTCGCTGCGAAAGCATTGCCGAACGCGGTGCGCGGACCGCCGCCCGCCGGGCTCACATGGCAGCGGCCACAGGCCAGACCTGTTTGTTGAGCATAAGCCGGTAGTGCGCCGGCAGGTCGAGGGACAACGACAGCTGCCAAGCCCACGATCAGCGCGACAGCTCCGGTCGCCGCCAAAGCGTACACGGCCCCTGCTATCGGCTTGAAATCATGTCCGTGCTCGCGATCCGTCATGACCCTGGTCTCCCCTCGTCTGATTCAAACTGAAAATCCGCAGCTATTTCTTCTTTGACTCTTCCTCGTCTTCGTCGGGAAATTTCGGCAGGTGATGCGCGATGCCCTTGTGACAATCGATACAGGTCAGCCCGGCCTTGAATCCTTCCGCCATTGTTTTCGCCGCGGCCTCTGATTGTTTGTGCGGATCCATGGACCCCGCCGAATGGCAATTGCGGCATTCGTGCGAATTGTTCTCTTTCATGGTCGCCCAGACATGCTGAGCGAGCTCAAGGCGATGCTGTTCGTATTTTTCCGGGGTGTCGATGGTCCCCAGGATCTTGTGCAGGACCTCGTTGCTGGCCTGGATCTTTCGCCGGATCTTGTAAAACCATTCGTGAGGAACGTGACAGTCTGGGCAAGTTGCTCGAACGCCCGACCGGTTCTTGAAGTGAATGGTATCCTGAAGCTCCTTGTACGGATTGTCCCGCATCTCGTGGCAGGAGGTGCAGAACGTCTCGGTATTCGTCAATTCGAGGGCCCAATTGAAGCCGCCCCAGAACAGCACGCCGCCAATGCCCCCGACAATGAGCAATGTCGCGAGCGAAAAGCGCGAGCTGGGACGCGTGAGAAACGTCCAGATGCGTGTGATGAGACTTCTTCGAGGGGCTCAGGACTGCTTGGATCGCTCATTGCAATTCCTGACGATGATTCGGATCAGCACATTCAACCGATCTGCGGTTTCGAGAGCTCGCATCCGATAGCCGATCACCGGCGGTGGCGTGTTGACTGAGATCAAATCGGTACTGCCGCCTGTGACCGCCAGCGGCAGTAGCAATCCGTCCCTACCACTTGACGCCGAGCGAAGCGCCGATCAGGTGAACGTTGTAGTTCGGGTTGTTGTAGGCCATCCAGGTCATGAAGCCGGTGTTGTTGATCAACGGATTCATGTAGGCCTGCATGATGTCCTGGTCGTAATTGTTGACGCTGTTGCGCTCCCAGACGTAGCGAAGCTTGGCATAGGCCTGGCCGTTGATGCCAAGCATGCGGACGGAGTCTTTGTCGAAAGTGTACTTGGCCATAGCTTCCAACCGTGACCATTGACCCGTCACGTCGGGGAAATTCCCACCGGTCGCCGCGCTGGGTTGCGCGCCGCTGTTCGCTTGTAGCGGCGCCTGAATGTCCTTTGACAGCGACAACGCATAGGCCAGTCGAAAATCAAGCTTGTCCGGAATTGCTCCCCAATTCACGGCTCCCATGAAGGTGTTGACCGTGTCGCTGATATCGGCGTTCCAAGTGTTGGCGGGAGTCATTGCTCGCACCACCGGCTGCCGTCGTGTATTTAAGTCTTCTGGCGGTACTGTTCGTTCATATACGCGACGATGATGGTGGTCGATGGATTGATCGCATAGGCGACCTCGACCCCTGCCTTGACCGACTGCGAGCGGACAAGCCCGGCTTCGGTTGCGCTGATCGAATAATTATCATCCTGATAGCCGAAAGTCGGCGTGACCGTCAGGCCGCGCAAGCACGATCGATCGCCACCGAGAATTTGCCGACCTGTCGCTGGCGATTGTCGAGATAGAATTGCCGCATGGCGACGTTGTATTGCGTGCTGCAGCCGGTCGGCGGTCTGGCAGCCCGGGTCCGCCCATTGGAAGTTGCCGACGAAGCCACGATAGTCGTAGGTGTCGTAATGGCGGTCGGACACACCCAGCTCGCGCGCGTCGTCAACCAGGACCATGGCTTGTAATCGGCAAAGACCTTACCGGAATTCTCGTGGGTGACATCGGCATCTGCACGCGTCCAATTGTAGCGCTCATAGCCGTAAGCGGCGCCGAGATTCCATTGACGGGTCGGGTGACCATACCAGCTCCGCGCCGGCATTTTGCTTCGTGTAGGAGACCGAAAGACTGCTGACGCGGCTGCAGTAGGTCGCCGTAACCACATTGGCACTCTTGACGTCGGTCAAGTCCAATCAGTGAAACAGGAGCTCTGGCGTATTGTTGTCGAAATCGTAATAGCGATAGCTGAGTTTCGATTTCAGCTCAGGGGTGATCTGGGTCGTTATCACGTTGTTGGACAGCAACGTGTTGATTGCGCCGTTCAGGCTCGACGCCGGCAGCCCGGGAGGCGCGCCGAGCACAGTGTTTGCTGCCCGTCGTGAAGATGAGGGGGCTGATAGTCGGAATGAACGAATCGTTCTGCCGCATCCATGGTGTAGGAAAGCGTGCCCATATAGCGGCTCTTCATCGGCAGATCGGCGCCGATCGTCGAATTAAAGCCATGCGCCGAGTTGTTGGGCCACAGCGTCATCAGAGCGAGCGGACTTGAGGTGAGCCGTTCGCGCGCATTCGCCCGGACCGGACCCTGTGGCGCAGAACGGGTTCTGCACCGTGTAAGACCCTGCGCTTCTTCGTAGATCGAGCCGCTGTAGCCAACCTTGAAAGTAAAGGCTTTGCCCCAGGGCGACGTGCCCTTGTATTCACCGTTCACGCCAAAATTCTGGGTCGTGTCATCGACCGGCTTTGGCACCTGCGCCGCGACGCCGTGACGTGCCGGGCGAAAAGACGACGCCTTCGACCTGCGAGCCCCAGCGGTGCATGTTCGAATAGTTGAAGTTGAAGTCCCAGGCATCGGTCGGCGTCCATCGGAACGCGACCGCGGCGGTGTCGCGCCGGATGCCAATATCCGTCGTGTAAAGATTGTTCGTGATATCGCGCTGAATAGCGGCCGCTGCCCTGCCGTGGGATTGCCGCTGGTGCAGCCAGTGGGCTGTTGGCCCGCGAACCTCACGCACCCGGCATCGCGGAACAAGGTGTTCGACAGCCCGGGCGGCAGACGAGAGCGCCGCCGCCGAGACCGCTATAGAGCGTCTGCGCATTGGTGCTGTAGATGTGCGGCGTCTGGTCCCAGCCGATATCGAAGTAATATTCGCCGGCCTTCGACACGCCGGGTTCGTAGTGCTGATCGTTGTAGCCAACGTTGTCGGCCCAGATGTCGAACTTGTAGAGGCCATCCTTCGTCCGGCCGTTGAGCCAGCCGTCCCCGAACGCGCCGGGCTTAATGTCGCTGTATTCGTAATACTTGCCGAAACTCTTCTGACCGAGACTGGCGAGGCCATTCTTGGTCGGATCGTTTGCAAAGAAGCGGCCGCCGAACTCAACATCGCCGTGATAGAACCACCAAGTATCGGCCACGGACGCTGCAGGAGCTTTGGTGACCATATCCGCCGCCGCAGCAGGCACGATTGCGCCTGCCAGGAACAAGCGATCCTGCGGCTATTGAGAGAACGACTGGCCTTCTCATCTCACTCGCCCCCCCGGGCAATCGGGTCTTCAGCTAAGCTACGCTCAACATCCATCACCGATGGAGCAGCGGTCCTGACGGGCTGTTGGTACCGTGAACTTCGGTATGGCAGTTCTGGCACTGACGGCTCATCGACTGGTCCGCCAGCGGTCCGCTGGTCGTGCCGTGACCGAACTGGTGACACTCGATGCACAGCCGCGGACGCGACATCTTCAGCAAAAATTCGTTCACCGAGCCGTGCGGATCGTGACAATTCAGGCAGTTCTCGCGTACCGGCGTGTGCTCGAACAGGAACGGTCCGCGCTTTTCCGCGTGGCACTTGTAACAAGTATCGTTGATTGAATCTTTCTTGCAGCAGCGCCTCGGTCGAAACTGCCATGCGGATTGTGGCAGTCCGAGCAGACCATCTTGCCTTCGCGCAGTCGGCATGTGTGACGAGCGGAACATCTGCGCGCGCCGGTCCTTGTGGCACTGGAAGCAGGTGTCTGGCTCGAAGGCCGTCTTTAATCTGGAATTTGCGCGACACCTGTTTCATCACGGTGTGGCAATTCGTGCACATCAGGCCGCGTGTGTCGTGGGTGCTGCCGCTCCAATTGGTGCGATCGCCGCGTTGATGGCAGGTGAGACAGATGGCGTTGTTTTCCTCGGCGGTGCGCGACTGATCTTCCGGCCGGAACGAGATGATTCCGCCGACGCCGCGTCCGCCGCCGGCCTTCACGTGCGCCGACCCGGGACCGTGGCAATTCTCGCAATCGAATTTGCCTTTTTGCGTTTTTCCGATCCGGCCCATCAGCGTGTGGCTGAACGAATCAGCCTGGGTCGCATGGCAAGTCACGCAGACTTTTGCGCCGACAAAGCTTGCCTCAACGGGAGCGCTTGGTTTCGTCCCGCCGGCGACCGGGCCATTGCCTTTTGCCGACCCTTTTGGTCGTTTCAGAAGATGGCGTGGAGGAACCGCGCTGCCGCAAAAAATCCAACAGGCTGTCTGCGTCTGCCAATTTCGGCAGCCCCTCGGTCGCCTCGGCCTTATTAGGATTAATCTGCTGCGCAAATTCGCGTAGCGCCGCAATCGTTGCATCGGTCGGATTCTTTTGGCGCGGTATTGTCGGAGTTTTGATCAAGCGCGCCGGGCGGCTTGCGCGCGGTGTCGATCAACTGAGCATATTCACGCAATGCTGAAAAACTATCGTTGCTGACATTCGCTTCAACGGCGTTCGTCGTCGCAACGAAAGACGTCGTCGTAAGCCAGGCAACCAAAAATGCCGCTGCGAGAATCGACAAATGCCGATGAGCCAGAACGCGAGCAGCGCGCTCACAGACGAAACAGCCACCGATGCAATTGCGAAACCGCACGGTCGATACTGACCGGACGAACCATCCCCAACCCCTGCCCCAGCACAACTAAAATTATTGTCTGCTTATATTTGGGGCGATCAAGCACAAAAGAAAATTACGCCACGAATAAATCGGTGCGTGCTTTTGATGTACCGCAAAGCGCGGCATTGATTTTTCGGATTTACCAACTCCGCGGCCTGCGATTCATGAGACAACGTTCTGATTGTATTGTGCTATTTGGTATCCTACACGACGAACGCGCGACACAACCAGTTGCTCACGGTAACTAAGTATTCCGCACACACCCGTCCTTGCATTCTTGCGTTTGTGCGGCAGTGATAGGGCGCTACAATTTTCTGAGACGAAACGAAAAGCTATCAATACGAACGGAAAAGGGGTTTTCCATGGTGCATTCAGGACGTCGCGACGCTTCCAATTCGATTCGTACCGCTGCACTTTACACTGTGGCCGGCATCGGAACGGCACTCCTGGTGAGCATGACCGTGGCTCTCTCAGTCTCAACGCCGGCGACCGCAAAACCGGAATTCGCGGCCCAGACAGGCTTGCCGTGCGGGCAGTGCCATCAGAACCCGGCCGGCGGGGGCGCGCTCAAGCCCTTCGGCACGAAGTTCAAGGAAAATGGTTTCAAAGTGAAGAAATAGGCTGGTAATTCAGTCTGCGACAACCCGATGAATCCGGGCTAATAACGCCCGTCAGGGCGATGCGGGCGTCTGGCGCGCGTGGCGCAAGCCACCGCGCATCGGTGATCGTTTGGTAGACTAGTGTAATGACCCTGTGGCTGATCCTGGCCTTGATGACGGCAGTTGCGATTTTCGCTGTCATCTGGCCGCTCGTACAAGATGGCAAGACTGCCCGTTCGGGCAGCGATGTCGCGGTCTATCGCGACCAACTGGATGAGGTCGAGCGCGACCTGTCGGCCGGCTCGATCGGCAAAACCGAGGCGGAAGCGGCGCGGGTCGAAATCTCCAGGCGCTTGCTTACGGCGGCAGACGTTGCAAAGGCCGAGCCCGCGCCATTGCCGGCTGTAACCACGTGGTACCGACGGACTGGCATTGTTGTTGCGGTTCTGTTGCTGCCGATCGGGGCCGGCAGCCTTTATCTTCGCATAGGTTCGCCGGGCCTGGCGTCCGAGACGCTCGTCGCCCAGGGCGATGGACAGCCCAATCGGCAAGCCGGAATCGAAAATCTGGTCGCCAAGGTCGAAGAGCATCTCCAAAACAACCCCAAGGACGGCCGTGGTTGGGAGGTTCTTGCACCGGTTTATATGCAGCTTGGGCGCTATGCTGACGCGGTCGAGGCCTGGCACAACGCCTTGAAGTTTCTTGGCGAGAGCGCGGATCGCCAGGCCAATCTCGGTGAAGCCCTGATGGCGCAAGCGAACGGGGTTGTAACTCCGGAAGCCCAGACTGCCTTCACACGCGCGGTTACTCTCGATGGCACGACTGTGAGCGCCCGCTACTATCTCGGCGTTGCCGCCGAGCAGGACGGCAGACGGCAAGACGCCGCAAAGATCTGGAGCGATCTCATCGCCGATGCCCCCGCCGGCGCGCGTTGGGTGAGCGACGTGCGCACCGCACTCGCCCGTGTCGAAGGCAAAGCGGCTGCGCCATTGCCTGGTCCAACCCCGGCCCAGATGGCGGCTGCGGCAAACCAGCCCCCCGATCAGCAAACGGCGATGATCCAGGGAATGGTCGACGGCCTGGCGGCGCGTCTGAAAAAAGACGGCACCGATCTCGACGGCTGGGTGCGGCTGGTGCGCTCCTACAAAGTTCTCGGCCAGCCGGACAAGGTACAATCCGCGATCGCCGACGCGCAGCGGGCGCTGGCGGGTGATCCCGACAAACGGCAGCGGCTCGACATCGCCCTGAAAGAGCTCGAAAGCGGCACCCCACCTGCTCCGGCAAGTTCACCGGTTCAGCCACCCACTCCGGCCGCCACGCCGCCGCAACATGACGGCGACACGACCCCAAGCATGGTGGAGCGACTGGCAGAACGCCTGAAAAAATCCGGGTCCGATCCGGAGGGGTGGACCATGCTCATCCGGTCCTATCTTACGCTCGGCGACAAGGACAAAGCGGCCGCCTCCATCAAGGATGCCCGCGCGGCGCTCGGTAGCGATCCCGCCAAATTGCAGCTGTTCAACGAAGCACTACAACGGTTCAAGATTGGCGATGCCGCAAGCGCCGCGCCGGTGACAGTGGCCCCGCCCGCTGCTCAACCGCCCGTCCCCGACCTGGCCAGCAAGCAGACGGACGAGATGGTTCGCGGCATGGTGTCGAAGCTCGCCGAGCGCCTGAAGCGGGACGGATCGGACATCGATGGCTGGATGCGGCTGGTGCGCTCCTACGTCGTTCTGGGCGAACGCGAGAAGGCCCAAAACGCGGCGGCGGCCGCGCGCGCATCGATCGGCAGCGATACCGACAAACGCCGACGCTTTGACGAGTTTGTGAAGTCGCTGGACGTCGGCGGCTAACCAGCGCCGGGAAACAGCATACTAAATGAGGGCGATTTGCTTGATGCAAATCAATCCCCTCATCGGGAATCTGAACTTGAATGCGCAGACTGCCGAACCGCTGGAATGGCAAAAGGAGATACACATGAAAAGGCGACCTCTGCTGTTCGTAAGCGCTATTGCGCTTGGTGCGGGAATTGTCACAAGCGCCGGCATCATGAATGCTCAAAACGCGTGCGCAGCCGGAGAGGCTGTCAGCTTCAAGGAAGACATTCTCCCGCTTTTAAAATGGCGTTGCGCTGGGTGTCATGAACCGGGCGGCGCCGGCCTTGAAAAGAGCGGCCTGGATTTGACGAGCTACGCAGGCGTGATGAAGGGCACCAAATTTGGTCCGATGATCGTTCCGCGCGAGCCGGAAAGCAGCAATCTGATGTTGTTGCTGGACTGGCGCGCCTCGCCGGCGCTGCGCATGCCGCACGGCCAAAAACAATTGTCGAGTTGCGACCGCAACAGCATCCGCACCTGGATCCGGCAGGGCGCCAAGGATAATTAAGACTCAGGATTGACAAGCGCCAGTCGGCTGCACCTCACTGATCATCAGCGTGGTGACGGCGCCACAGGCATCAGCGCGGCCACATCGCCGGATAAAGATAATCTGACCGGGGCGGCCGTTTTTCGCCGTCACGGGCGATCTGCAACAATCTCTCCGTACAATCGTCGTGAGGCGGGAGGCCGCACTGCTCATTCCGTTCGCAATCCCCGCAACTGAATTGTACCGGCTTTTGCTGCGGCAGGTAGCTTGCAAGCGCCTTGATCAGCTTCCGAAATGGCTCAGTTTTGCTCATGGTCCGCACCTGCGGTTGGTTTTCTCCAATGGAGACCCGCAGTGTTAATTGTTAAATGAACCGCATTTGGCCCGCCTTGATTCAAGTCAATGGCGGTTGCCATACGCGCGGCTGAACATTTCACAGGGCGCCCTTGAATTTGGGCTATTTTTGAATGTGGCCGTCAACTATCGTGTCTGAATTCGTGGCCGCATATCCCGAGGAACGCATATGCATCGCTTGATTTGGCTTTTGAGCCTTGCACTTTCGCTGGCGTCGGTGACGGCACGTGCCGAGCAATTTCCTGAACACCCGGTGCGGGTCATCGTCGGTTATGCCGCGGGCAGCGGCCCAGACATTCAGGCCCGCACGGTCGCGGCGCAACTCAGCCTCGATCTCGGACAGCAGTTCTTCGTCGAGAATCGCACCGGCGCCAATGGGACGATTGGCACACGTGCGGTGGTGCAATCGAAGCCGGATGGCTACACATTGTTGTTTTCCTCAAACGGAATCGCGCCGACACCCTTTGTCTACAAGAACCTCGGCTACGACATCTTTACCGACCTGACACCGATTGCGACCATCGGCATCCTTGACGGGCTGTTAATGCTGGTCGACGCCAAGTCGCCCTATAAAACGCTGCAGGATTTTATCGACCACGCCAAAAAAGAGCGCGCGGTGTTCGGCTCGCCCGGCGTCGGCAACGGTCTGCATCTTGCAGCCGAGATCTTCAGCAAGAAGGCCGGCATCAAGATGCAGCACATCCCTTACAAGGGAGCCTCGGAAGTCATGACTGGCATGCTCAGCGGCAGCGTCGAGGTCATGTTTGTAACGCCGCCGTCGGTCATGGGGTTACTTAAAGACGGTCGCGTGCGCGCGCTCGCATTTACCGGAAGCAAGCCGTTCCCGGCGTTTCCGAACGTGCCACTCATGAAGGATATGCTGCCGGGCTTCGAGCCGATCGGATCGTGGGGCATGTTCTTTGCACCGGGGAAAACACCGCCCGAGATCGTCGAGAAGCTCAATGCAGCCGTGCGCAAGGCTCTTCAGGCTCCGGCGGTCGCGTCAGCGATGCAGCGCGACGGCTACGTTCCGGACAATCGCAATGTCGCGGAGACAGCGGCCTACTTCCGCCAGGAAGTCCAGGCGATGGGCGAAGCCGTCAAGGCAGCCGGGATCGAGCCAACTAACCAGGCGCGCTAGCCGACGGCGTGCAGCGCCTCGCCGGCTGCACTTACCGGCCTGGCGCTGATCAACACGAAGGCAATAACGCAGTCTTCCGTGCCGTGGTTGACCCAGTTGTGCATGGTGCCCCGCTGCACCAGCACGTCGCCGGCCTTGAGCTTCACGACCACGCCGTCGTCCAGCTCCATGTCGATCGCGCCGGAGATCACGACCGCATAGTCGATCGAATCCGTCCGATGGTTGCGCGGCGTGACGCCCGGCTGATAGCGAACGATACGGAACACAGTGCCGCCTTCGACCGTGGTCTTGAACGAGCCCGACGTCGGATCGTTGAATCCGTCATTGTCGACCGGGAAGCCCCTGGTCGACCAGACCACGCAGGACGATGCGCCTGGCCGGTTTGAAATCACGTTTTTGGCGATCTCATCAACTTCAACCTTGGCATGTCCGTCGGCTGTATGCCCGGTCACAACGCGTCGAATTTGCAGGCTCATGGCTTCCATCCTGATCGGTAACTGGCTTGGCTTATTTGCTTTCGGCTTTCTTCAGAAAGGCGGCAAAGATTGCGGCAACGCGCGGTTCGGCGGCGCGCCACTCCTTGCGATCCCACTCCTTCAGAAGATCGTTGCCGGCGCGCTTTTCCACCACGTCATCGTGCAGTTCGCTATTGGGAATGAGCGTGGCGGCCTTGCGCGCGGTCGCCGGCGTGTGAACCACATCGTTGCCGGCAATCAAGCAGGCCGGCGCCTTGATTGCGCGCAACTCCTGCTCAGTGGCGCCAACGATTGGTAAATTTGCCGACTTGAGGAAACATTCGCGCCAATGGGTCATCACTGTGATGAACTGTTCTACATCGGTCTTCAGCAGCCGCTCGCGGTTTGACGGCCGGGCCTTGATGCATTCGCTGAAGTGCTCGCTGTCGCACACAGCCTGCATGCCGCCGGCACGCGCAATCCTGATGAACTGCCCATAATAGTTTTCGGCGAGGCGATCGACGGCTTCCTGGCCTCCAGTGACACGCCAGAGCAGCAGCCCGCGCAAACCATCTGCGTGCCGTATAGCGTACAGGATCGCCAAACGCGCACCCGCGGAAGAGCCTCCGACATACATGGGCAATGCGCCGAGCTCTTTGCCGAGTGCAAAGAGGTCGTCGGCCCACACCTCGTGCTCGGATCCCGAACCGTCGAAGGCGACGTCGGAGGCACCACAATTGCGCCGGTCGTGCAGAAGCACGCGATAGCTGGATGCTGCAATGGCCTTCGACAGGCCGATCAATTCGTCAAAAGATCGCCGGCTGCCGGGCGTGAGTGCGATCCATGGGCCGTGGTCGCCGATCACCTCGTAATTGATCCAGACGCCACGCACAAACGCTTCAGGCATTGACCTTCCCGCGAGTACCTTGCCGCCAGAGTTCTGCAGCAGCCATTGCGGTCTGGCAAGCGCCATCCGGGCGCCGGTTGGAGAATGCCCGCCGACAATTCCGATTGCACCGGATAGCGGCCCTCGCGTGAATTGTCATACAATGGTCAAAACGGGGAGGACGCGATGCCGGGCACAATAAAAATCGCCACTGCGTTGATCGCTACGCTGCCGATCGTATTTTCAGCAAGCAACTCAGTAGCGCAAAGCGGATATCCGGATCACGCGGTCAAGATGGTCGTCGGTTATCCGCCGGGAGGACCGGTGGACATCATTGCGCGCGTGATGGGCGACAGACTTTCCGAGGTCTGGAGCCAGCCGGTGGTCATCGAAAATATCTCCGGCGCCGGCGGCAACATCGGAGGCGAGCGAGCCGCCAAGTCAGCACCCGATGGTTACACGCTTCTAGTTACGACCAACGCCCAGATCGCCATCAACCCAAGCCTCTACGCCAAAATGGGTTATGATCCTGCCAAGGACCTGACGCCGATTACGCTGGCCGTCTACTCACCCAATATCCTTGTCGTGCCCAATGACGTGCCGGCCAAGACCGTGCAGGAGCTGGTCGCCTATGCGCGATCGCACACCGGCGACAAACTAACCTTTGCTTCCGCTGGCGTCGGAACGACACAGCATCTCGCCGGCGAACTTTTCAAGGCCATGGCGCACATCGATATCCAGCATGTGCCGTATCGCGGGGCCACGCCGGTGATCACTGATTTGCTGGGAGGACGCGTGACGATGTATTTCGGCGCTATCTCACCGCTGATTCCGCTCGTGCGCGAGGGCAAAGTGCGCGCGCTTGCGGTGACATCGCCCAAGCGCTTTGGCGCGTCGCCCGACCTCCCGACCATGATTGAAGCAGGATTTCCAGATTTTGTGTCGATCCTGTCGATCGGCTTGATGGCCCCGGTCGGAACGCCTCCCGCGATCATCGATAAAATTCACCGTGATACGGTGAAAATCCTGGCCCAGCCAGACATGCGCAAGAAACTGAGTGATATCGGCATGGAGGTGATCGGCAGTTCGCCCGCAGAGTTTTCGGCCACCATGAAGGCGGAAACGCCACAATGGGCGAAGGTCATCAAGGACGCGGGGATCAAGGCGAGCAATTAGCGTCTTTTCCGGAATGAGGGCGCGGTAAGCGATATATGCTTTCACCGTGTGCAATTTCCGGCCATTCATGGCACCAAGCTTTTGACAATTGAACCCGTGCCGGAGAGACTTTACCCCACCATGTCTCGCCGAGTGCCGCGTACACGGCCATGAAATCAGCGCCATTTGAATATTGCCGCGTAGCGAATATCGATGAAGCCTGCGCAATGCTGGCGTCCGATGAGAGTGCGCGCGTCATTGCGGGCGGACAGACGCTAGTTCCCATGATGGCCATGCGGCTCGCTCGACCGACGCTCCTCGTTGATATCAGTCGCATCGCGGAACTTTCCTACATCCGGGCCGACGGCGACGCCATTTCAATCGGCGCAACGACACGGCAATGCCTGGTCGAGCGTGATTCGCTGATCGCGGCCAAGCTCCCGCTGCTCGCACATGCGATCACGTTTATAGGACACGCCGCAACGCGCGCGCGCGGCACCGTCGGCGGATCTCTCGCCAATGCCGATCCGGCGGCGGAGTTACCGCTCATCGCCATCACCCTGGACGCTGTTCTGGAATATCGCGCCGGCGGCCGTTCCGAAAAAATACCCGCGCATGACTTTTATATTGGGCCGATGACAACCACCCTGCCCGGCAATGCCGTGCTGACTTCCGTGCGGTTTCCAGTGTGGTCCGGCAAGGTCGGCGTTGGCTTCCATGAGGTCAATGCGCGCCGAAGCGATTTTGCCTTTGTCGCGGCCGCAGCACAGGTTGAACTGGATGACGGCGGCAAATGCAAGCGTATCGCCATTGGCGTCGGCGCCGCGACTGATTTTCCCATACGATTGACGGATGCCGAGAAGAAATTGACAGGCAGCGCACTCGAACCCACCACGGTTAAGAACACGGTCGTCGGAGCCCTGGCCGATATTGTACCGCTATCGGACCTGCATGCTTCCGCCGAATACCGGCGCAGGGTTGCCGCGAATCTCGCCGCTCGGGCGGTTGCTGATGCGTTCTCGCATGCATCGGGGAAGAAGGCCCATGGACATTAAGCTCAACGTCAATGGTAGCGACCACGCGCTCGACGTTGAGCCGCGCACAACGCTGCTCGACTGCCTGCGGGACGAACTCGGTCTCAAGGGGGCCCATGCCGGCTGCGAGCACGGCGTCTGTGGTGCGTGCACCGTCCTGTCTGACGGCGTCGCCATACGCTCATGCCTGATGTTCGCGGTTCAGGCGGAAGGCACGAATATTACGACGATCGAAGGCGTTACGCCCGGGCCCGGAGAGCTCTCGCCGATCCAGGACGCATTCTGCGAGACCCACGGCATGCAATGCGGCTATTGCACGCCGGCCATGGTGCTCGCCGCGCACGCCCTGCTTGCCGACAATCCGAACCCGACACGTGAGGACATTGTCGAGGCGATATCCGGAAATCTCTGCCGTTGCACCGGCTACGCGCAGATCGTGGAGGCAATCGCGCTCGCCGCCGAACGTATGCGCGGCGCCAACCGGCCTTCGGAAAAACGCCGATGAACCAATCCCGTCACCGTTACGTATCGGCCGATCGGCGTGTGCGCGAGGACCGCCGCTTTGTTGTCGGCAAAGGCGCATTTGTTGCCGATATCGATTTGCCAAACACGAAACACATTGCGCTGGTGACCTGCCCGCACGCGGCCGCGCGGATCAAGTCTGTCGACAAACGCGCCGCCCTGAAAATGCCGGGCGTCCACTACGTCGTCGACGGTCGTGAGCTTGCCGAGGCCACGCTGCCGTTGATGACGGGGCTCGACACACCAAACGTCCCGCGCCGCCCGCTCGCGCTCGACGTTGCACGCTATTCCGGCGAATGGGTTGCGGCCGTCGTCGCGAACACGCGGGCGCAGGCCGAAGATGCCGCCGAAGCTGTCGAGGTCGATTACGAGCCCCTGCCCTTTGTCCTTGACGCCGAGCAGGCGCTTGCCGGCGGTCCGCTGGTGCATGAAGCGCACGGCTCCAATGTCCTGCTCGACAAGACATTTATTTGGGGCGAAGTCGACAAGGACTTTGCTGCCAGCCCGCGCAAGCTTTCACTGCGGGTGAAATGGGGCCGGTCGTCGACCGTGCCGATCGAGACCTTCGGTGTGGTGGCAAGCTGGGACCCCTGGCGCGAAATCCTCGACGTCTATGCGTCGATCCAGATGCCGCGTTATTCCGACCAGATCGGCGCCGCGCTGAAAATCCCGAGTTCCTCTGTGCGCGTGCACTACGACGTGGACGTCGGCGGCAGCTATGGCGTCAAGCGCGGTATCAAGAACACGGTGCTTGCGGGCTATCTTGCGCGACGGCTCGGTGTCCCGATCCGGCTGATCGAGGACAGGCTGGAGAATATGCGGGGCGGCGACGCGCACGGACCGGAACGGCTGTTCGACGTGGAGGTCGCCTTCGACAATAGCGGCATCATCCGCTCGATGAAAATGCGCGCACTTGAGAACGTCGGCGCCTATGCCGGCCGCTCGCCATTCCAGCTCGGCAAGCCGATCGGCTCCATTGTCGGCCCCTACAAGATAAAGAGTGTGCAGTATAGCGCCATTGCGGTCGTTACCAACAAGACCACGCAGGATGCCGTGCGCGGCTTTGGTCAAGGGCCGACCAACCTCGCGCTCGAACGCATCATGGATGAGGTCGCGAATGTGCTCGGCCTCGATCCACTGGAGATTCGCCGGCGCAACCTGATCCGCCACGGGGAATTTCCTTATTTGATCCCGAGCGGCACCACTTACGACAGCGGCGACTATCACACCGTCATCGACAAAGTGCTCGCGGATACCAATTACGACGCGCTCAAGCTCGAACGCGACCGCCTGCGCGGCGAGGGCAAACTGGCCGGCATCGGCATTGCGACCTGCCTTGAGCCGTCCGGCGGCAACGCCACGTTCGAGGCGCTGCTCAATCCGAATATCACCACTTCGACCTTCATGGATTCGTGCCGCATCAATGTCGATGGCATGGGCACGATTACCGCCGCGATGCACACCACGTCTTCCGGGCAGGGCCATGAGACTCTGGTCGGCACCGTGATCGGCGAGGTGCTGCAGGTCGACCCTGACACGATCCGCGTAACACGGCCGGATTCGCTCAATTCATTGCCAAGCGGTACACCCGTCGGCAGCCGCATGGCGATCATGCTGGGTGGTGCGGCATTTCATGCGGCGCAAAAGCTCAAGGCCAAATTGATCGCTATCGCCGCCCACGATCTCGGCATTCCTCCGGATCGCGCCGTCTATGAGCACGGCAATGTTTTCGATCGCAGCGCGCCGCAGAACAAGCGTGGCTGGGCCGATCTCGTGCAAATCGCGCATCGCAATATTCACCGCATGCCAAAGGATTTCGAGCCTGGGCTAGCGGTCAGCCATATCTATGAGGTTCCGACCGGCGGTACGCCGCCGACGCCCGATGGCCGCGTGCAAATGTATCCCTGCTTCTCGTTCGAGTTTCATTTGATCCTGCTGAGCATCGATCCCGATCTCGGCACGCCGCAGATCCTGCGCTACCGGCTCGGGCACGATTGCGGCACCCAGATCAATCCGAAGATCGTGCGTGGCATGACCATGGGCGGCATTGCCCATGGCATCGGCGCGGCTCTTTTCGAGGAATTTGCCTACAACGATGATGGGCAACTCATTGCCCAGACATTCATGGATTACCCGTTGCCGTCGTCGCACGAAGTGCCGCCGGTCGACATCATCGACCACGAAACGCCCTCGCCGCACACCGTGCTTGGACAAAAGGGCTCGGGTGAATCCGGCTATCTGGGCGCGCCCGCAGCGCTCGCCAATGCAGTTAATGACGCGCTCAGGCCGCTCGGAGTTTCGATCAATACGCTGCCCCTGAAAATATCGAAGCTCGGCGACCTGATTGCCGCCGCACGCGAAAAGGGAAAGTGAATGATCGTCGATTGCCACGCCCATCTGGTGCCATCCGATCTTCTGGCAGCGATCCGCAAGGATGCCGCCAGGTTTCCCAGCGTGCGGCAAATCGAGGATGGCGGCGCGCTGGCGCTCGCCTTTGCCGGCGGCAAGCCGACGCGGCCGGTCTCCAAGCCCCTGTCCGACATCCCAGCGCGGCTGGCCTGGATGGCGAAGCAAGGTATCGACAAGCAAGTCGTCGGCGGCTGGGTCGACATGTTCGGCTATGAGTTGCCGGGCGCCGAGGCCGAGGCCTGGGCGCGGCTGACCAATGAATGCCTGCTGGCGGCAGCAAAAGCCGAGCAGCATTTCGTGCCGCTGGCGACTGTGCCATTGGGCGATGGCAAGCGCGCTGCCGCCGTGCTCAAAGACGCCATCGCTGCGGGTTTCCCGGGCGCCATGATCGGAACGCTGCCGCGCGGCGTTGGTTCAACGCTGGACGCTGCCGACCTTGACCCGTTCTGGAAGACGGCTGACGAAGCCGGCGCGTTCGTTCACATCCATCCAAGTTTCGATGCCGGCGATATTCGCGTCAATGATTTTGGCTTGGCCAACGGCCTCGGACGCATCACCGATGCGGCGGTCACGGTCGCGCGGCTGATTTCTGCGGGCCACGTTGCGCGATACAAGAACGTCAAGTTCTTTGCGCCCATGGGTGCGGCCGCCTTGCCCTTCGTGCTTGGCCGGCTCAAGCGCAACCATGCAATCACGTCCGGCATTGGTGATCCGGTTGAAGCGCTCGCGCAAATCTACACCGACACCATCCTGCACGACGCACGCGTGCTGAAATTCGTCATCGAGATGATGGGGACCGAACGCCTGATGATGGGCTCCGATATGCCTTTCCCGATCGGCGATACCGAGCCGATGAAAATCGTCGCCGCGGCTGGGCTGAGTAGCGCGCAAATAGCTTCAATAAACGGAGGGTTGGCAGCGCGCGTGTTCAAAATTCGATGATGGCATGATCATATAATATCCAACGAAATAAAAGATCGAGGGAGGATTCACATGACGACATTTTCCGCGCTGATGCGCTGGACGATCGGCGCTATTGCCGCTGTTTCGCTTGCGGTACTCAATTCAACGCCGGGTGCGGCACAAACACCGGCCAAGGTCACCATCGTGATTTTCGGCTTCCCTTCGCTCGGCGCCTTCATGCCGCCGGTGATCAAGGCCAGGAAACTCGATGCCGCGCATGGGCTCGATATCGATTTCGTCGAGCGGCCGCCGGATGCCTACACCACCCAGTTCAACTCCGGAGAATTCAAGGTCGGCGGCAGCGCGGCGGTGCTCACCGTTGGTCTCGCGGATGCTCGCGGCGTGAAGGTCAAGTACCTGTTCAACTTGTTTGATTATTGGGGCACCGTCGTCACCTCGCGGCCTGAAGTCAAAACGGTCAAGGATCTGGAAGGCAAGCAGCTGGCTGCTGCCGCCTCGACCACAAATTTCGTGATGTTCGAGTTCTTTGCAAAGAAACTCGGCATGGACCCGGCAAAGGTCCAGGTGGTCAACACCGCTCCGCCGGGCCTGGTCGGCTATGCGTTGGCCGATCGCGCGGATGCAATCCAGCTATGGGAACCGGCCTATACGCTGCTGAAAGCAAAGAAACCCGATATCCGCGCGCTCGATACAGCTGTCGCAACGACCTGGAAGGGGTTCGCCGGCGGCGAGCGCATTCCCTATCTGGGCGTTGCAGCCCATGACGATTGGATCGAGCAGAACCAGGCGCTCATCCCCAAGCTATACGCGACCTACAAGGACGCCGGCGAGTTTATCGCCAAAAATCCGGAAGAGGCCGTCGCACTGATTGCGCCGAAATCGTCACCGGAAGACCGCGCCGCGCTGGTTTCGCTGATCAAGGCCAATGACCGCCTCGGCATGAGCGTGGTGCCGGCTGGCGATGTCGCCAAGCAGATCGACGCTGTTTACAAGGCTGGCGTCGATGTCGGCTATTTCAAGTCGCTTCCATCGAATGACACGATTTACAGCAAGCCGATGAAATGACGAACTCGCGCATCATGCGCGTGCTGCAAGCCGCAGTCGGCATTCTGGTGCTGGCGGCGGGCTGGCAGATTCTGTCGATGGTCTTCCCGCACTATCTCTTCCCGCCTGTGCCCGAAATCATTTCGCGCACAATCGAGGTCCTCGTGACCGGATCGTTGCTGGTCGATGTGCTCCTCACCGCCGGGCGTATTTTTGGCGGGCTGTTCGGTGCGTTCATCCTCGGCGGTATTCTGGCGATGGTCATCGGCCAATCAAAAACGGCGGAAAACATCATCGGCCCGGTGCTTACTTTTTTCCAAGGCATTCCGGCGTTGTCCTGGGTGGTGTTCGCAATCATCTGGTTCCATGGAATCGAATTCCGCGTGCTGTTCATCATGGTGATGACAACTTTGCCCGCCTTCACTTTCCAGATTCTCGATGCTTTCCGGTCCATGTCCAAAGATCTGTTCGAGATGACCATGTCATTCCGGCCATCGCGCTGGACGCTGTTCCGCTTCCTGATCGTGCCGACCATCGTGCCCGGCATCCTGACCGCGTGGAAAGTCAATCTCGGCAATGCTGCGCGTGTGGTGGTGGTCGCCGAACTTGTCGGCGCAACCGGTGGGGTCGGCTACCAGCTCCTGCGACAACAGCAGCTGTTTGACATGGCCGGCGCCATGGCGTGGACCTTGCAGCTCGTGCTGTTTGTGCTGATCGTGCAGCAGACCATCAACGCAATCGAAAACTGGGTCTTGCGGTATCGGGCTGTCTCCGAGCGAGCGATCTAGCCGATGCAGAACGGCGAACCGGTGATTCGATTCGAAAACGTCACCAAGGCGTTTCAGCGTCCGGATGGACGCGGCGAATTCACCGCCGTCGATCGACTGTCGTTTGAGATCGACAAGGGCGAAATCGTCGCCGTTCTTGGCAAGACCGGTTGCGGCAAGTCCACAATGTTCAACATCGTGGCGGGATTGATCGAACCGAGTTCGGGCAAAGCCACGATTGTGGGTCATGACCCGTTTCGCGAGTTCGATTTCTTCCGCGGCAAGATCGGAATAGTGTTCCAGGGCGACCGCCTGATGCCGTGGCGCACCGCGCTCGATAACGTCCTGTTGGGCTTGCAAATTCTCGATGCCGACCCAAAACAGGCGGAAGACACTGCGCGCCAGTGGCTTACGCGGCTCGGGCTTTCCGGGCACGAAAACGACTACCCGCACGCGCTTTCCGGAGGCATGCGGCAGCGCGTATCGATTGCGCGCGCCTTCGCCGTCGATCCGGAAATTCTGCTGTGCGACGAGCCCTTCTCATCCCTGGATGAGATGACCGCGCGCGATCTGCGCGCCGAGTTCGTACGCCTTGTACGGCAGAGCAACAAAACCGCCGTCTTCATCACGCACCAGATTAACGAAGCGATGGAAATTGGCGACCGTGTCCTCGTATTTCATCGGCCTGCACGCATCGCATATGAGGCAAGGCTCGAATCGGCGTCGCCCGACGAGGCACGGCGAAAAATAAGCGAGGACATCATGCGGGTGCTGGCCGTGGAACAGCCGCCGCAACAGTGAAAAGGGCCGGCGAGCTCATACCAGCTGCGTTGCCGGCCCCGTTAAGTCAGCAGCGATCAGGCAATAGTGTATCAACTAAAGAGCCTTCGGTGAGAACTGCCTATGCTCGACACTCCGGACATGGCGAAAAAGCCACATCGCGCGGCGACCGGCACCGTGCCGCTCGATTTTCAAGAGCATTTGCGTTTGCTCGATGCGCAAGGCCTCCTCACGCGGATCGACCGGGCGATCGACAAGGATCGTGAGCTGCACCCGTTGGTGCGCTGGCAATTTCAAGGCGGCCTCGCCGAGGAGCAACGCAAGGCATTTTTGTTCACCAACGTCGTTGATAGTGCCGGACGGCGCTACGACATTCCGGTCGCGGTCGGCGCCCTTGGCGCTTCACCGGCGATTTATGCCGTGGGAATGGGCAAGCGTGTCGAGGACATTGGAACAGCGTGGGCGCAGGGCGTCGCAAAGCCCATCCCGCCGGTAGTGGTTCAGTCGGGCGCGTGCCAGGAAGTCGTGATCAAAGGGGCGGATCTGCTGCGGCCCGGAGAGGGTCTCGCACGGCTACCGGTGCCGATTTCGACGCCGGGTTTTGATTCTGCTCCCTATCTCACAGCGACGTTATGCATCACGCGCGATCCCGAAAGCGGCGTGCAGAACATGGGCACCTATCGCGGTGCGCTCAAGGCGCAGGACCGCCTGGGCGTGCGCATGTCGTCGCGGCCGGGCGGCGCCGGCGGGTATCTGCATTGGAAAAAGTACCAGAAACGAAAAGAGCCGATGCCATGCGCCATCGTTATCGGTTGCGCGCCAGTGGTTTTGTTTACCGGCCCGCAGAAGCTCCCGATCGATCAGGATGAAATGGCTGTGGCGGGCGGGCTCGCCGGCGCGCCCATTCGAATCGTCAAGGCCGTGAGCGTCGATCTGCATGTTCCTGCTGACGCCGAGATCGTTATTGAGGGATTGATCGACAGTGAATTGCTGGAGCCGGAGGGTCCTTTTGGCGAAAGCCATGGTCACGTGGCCCTCGAGGATTTCAATATGTCGATGAAGGTGACCGCGATCACGCATAAACGTACGCCGGTGTTCGTGTCGATTATCAGCCAGGTGACACCCAGTGAATCGAGCGTCATGAAAAAAGTGGCGTTTGAGCCGATGTTTCTGGCACATCTGCGCGATCAGCTTGGGGTGCGCGGCATCAAGGGGCTGACGATGCACGAGCCCTTCACGAACCTGCGCAAGGTTATTTTCCTGCAATTCGCGCGCGGGACGGCACGAACGGAAATATGGCGTGGACTCCATGGGGCAGCATCGCTGCGCGCCGACTGCGGCAAAATCTGCATCGCCGTCAGCGAAGACATCGACCCGGCGAATACCGATGCGATCTTCTGGTCCCTCGCCTATCGCTCCGATCCTGGAGCGGACGTTCATATTTCGCCGTACCGTTCCGCCGGGCACGGCCCCAAATCGGGCGCACGCGAAGACTCGACCATCCTTATAGACGCCACGCTTAAACATGACATGCCGCCGCTGGCGCTGCCCAAGCGCGAATATATGGAGCACGCACGCGTCATCTGGGATGAATTGGGCTTGCCGGCGATCTCGCCGCAGTCGCCGTGGCACGGGTATTCGCTCGGAGACTGGGACGAGCGTTTTGACGTATACGCCAAGCGCGCGGTCGAGGGACAATGGGCAAAAAGCGGTGACGAAACCATCAAGCGGCGGCGCGGAGGACTTACACCGGAAACGCCCACACGCAACGTCGAAGGGGTTACTAAAAAAACCTGAGAGTCGTCGCCGCACATGATCCGATTGAAAACTGTCCTGATACTCATTGCCGCGATCCTGTTCGCCATGCACCAGCCGGCGCGGGCACAGGACAACTATCCAACCCACCCGGTTCGCCTTGTCGTCGGATTCGCTGCGGGATCAAGCGGCGACGTCGCGGCGCGGATTGTCAGTCACAAGCTGGGAGAACTGCTGGGCCAGACCGTGGTCGTGGAAAATCGTCCGGGCGCGAGCAGCATGATCGCGACGGAATATGTCGCGCGCAGTGCCAAAGATGGTTACACGCTTTTATTCGGCACCATCGCAATGACCATCAATCCGATACTGATGCCGAACAAGGCCCCCGACATTGAAAAGGAAATGGCGCCGATCGTGCTTGTGGGCTCGATTCCGAACATCCTGGTCGTCAATCCAGGGCTCGACGTCAAAGATGTGAAAGACCTCATCGCACTTGCGAGGCAGAAACCGGATGAGCTGCTGTATGGCGCCGCCGGCCTTGGCAGCGGACCGCATATTGCTACAGAATTGTTCAAGCAGATGGCCGGAATAAAAATGACCGGCGTTCTGTATCCCGGCAGCGCGCAGACCGCGATGGATCTTATTTCCGGCCGCATCCAGGTCATGTTTGCGCCCGCATCCACGGTGTTGGGCTTCATCAAGGATGGACGCGTCAAGGCGCTGGCAACGAGCGAGGCCAAACGCGCAAGCATTGCCCCGGACCTTCCGACAATCGGCGAAGCAGGCCTGCCCGGCTACGCGACCGGCCTCTGGTTCGGCATTCTCGGACCTGCCGGCACGCCGAAGCCGATCATCGACAAAATTTCGGAGGCAGCGAATAACGTATTGAAGGACCCGGACGTGCTAAAGCAGCTTGAGACGCAGGGGCTGAACCCGCTCGGCGGGAGCCCGGATGACTTCACCGCCTTCATCAAGAGCGAAACGCAACGCTGGGCGCGCGTCATGCACGATATGGATGCAAACCAAATGAAAAAGGACGAAACGGCGAAGCCGTGACCGGCCGCGGGATTATTTTATTGAAAGTTGTGCAGCACGGATCAGCAATGGCGCGGCTGATACTGATGGTGCAGCGCCGGACATCATCGAAATATATTCGTTGACGTTGTGTGCGACAGCGCCGCGATGATCGGAGGCGCCGGATGAACTTTGAATACCCTGCGCATAGGCAAACAGCATCGCCTGCTCGATCTGCTCGGCCTGTAGCTCATTGTCTTTGACCCGCAACCTCAGGTTTTCGAACGCGTCCCCGTATTGCGTCTTTATATGCCGACGAACGCCACGCAGGGGCCGAACAACACTGCTGTGCCAAAGAGCGACGACACGCGATGCGGCCTCGATGTCGCTGCGACCTAAAACGATCGCGCGAGTGCCGAGCCAGGCACAGAACAGCAGCAAATTGACGTCGAGGCCGACGGTCTCCTGCAGCGTTAGGCACTCGGCCGCAACGTCAGCCTGCCCGTAGACTGCGAGCGAGAAACGCCAGAATTCGTTGTCGTGCTGGAGTTCGCTGCGGTTGCTGTCGTCCGAGCTTGGTTTGATCACGCTCGTGCCTGCCCGCTACGAACGATCTACCGGCTCTTTGGTTTTCGGCCGTTCGCGCTCGCCCGTCCAGCGGTGGACCTTGCCGACGTCGATATCAAAAAGCTCGAGGACGCGCGCAAGCGTGTGGTCCACCATTTCATCAATTGAGTTTGGTAGTGCGTAAAATGCCGGGACCGGCGGATAGACGATGGCGCCGACCTCAGTCACCGTCGCCATGTTGCGGATGTGCCCGATGTGCAAAGGCGTTTCACGCAACATCAGGACAAGGCGACGGCGTTCCTTCAATACCACGTCACCAGCGCGCGAGATCAAATTCGCGGTGTTTCCCGTGGCGATCTCCGCCATGGTCTTGATCGAGCATGGCGCGATCACCATCCCGCGCGTGCGAAAGGAGCCACTGGAACAAGCCGCACCCACGTCACTGTTAGAGTGAACCACCGTGGCCAATTGCGTGACATCGGCAAGTTTCAGTTTGGTCTCGTAGGCCAGCGTCATCTGTGCCGCGCGCGAGACAATCAGATGTGTCTCGATATTGCATTCGCGCAGGAGCTCCAGCAACCGCACACCATAGATCACCCCCGACGCGCCGGTGATCCCGACGAGCAGCGGCGCATTGGTGGCCTTGATCGCTATATGTTTCATGGCTGCGCAGGAAAATTGAACCGTAAACGAGTATTTCCCAAGGCGGCCATCGCAGCAAGGCTTTTCGCGAGCGTACAACGAGCAATAGTTAAACAGCGGTTGGATTTTCGCAGTATTTGCGGTCAACTGCGCCGCCAAACCTACCCACGTATCAGCAATGACCGAACAACCCGTCAAATATCGTTTTATCGGCCAGCCTCTCCCACGCACCGAAGATGCGCGACTGCTGACCGGACGTGGCCGGTTCAGCGACGATTTTTGTCTGCCGGGCCAGACCTACGCGGCCATCGTGCGATCACCGCATGCACACGCCCGTATCGTCGGGATCGACACGGCATTGGCAAAAAAAATGCCTGGCGTACTCGGCGTGTTTACCGGCACGGATTGCGAGTCTGACAACCTCGGCGCAATCCCGCACGATCCTTTGCCGAAAACACGATACGACATGAAATTGCATGGACCGGGCGGCGGCGAAATCTTCTTCGGTCCGCATGTCCTGCTGCCAACGGACAAGGTGCGCCATGTCGGTGAAGCAATCGCAATGGTGGTTGCCGAAACTTTACACCAGGCGGCCGACGCCGCTGAAACAGTCGCAGTCACCTATGAGGCGTTACCGTGCGTTTTGCATGCCGAAGACGCCATGCAACCAGACGCCCCGGCGGTCTGGGACGAGGTCACCAAGAACACCCTGGTGGATTCCAAGTTCGGCCACGCTGCGGAAACTGATCGAATCCTGGCGAACGCCGCCCATGTCGTCAGAAAAGATTTTCACGTTGGCCGCGTGACCGGCGCGCCGATGGAACCGCGCGCAGCGGTAGCGCACTACGATAAATCCACGGACCGCTACACGATTTATGCGGGCAGCGGCGGCGCGGTGAGGCAAAAGCGCGAGCTCGCCGCCGTCCTTGGAATCGACCCGGAAAGAATTCGTGTGCTGTCCTACGATGTCGGCGGAAATTTTGGCACGCGCAATCGTGTCTACGTCGAATTTGGCTTGGTGTTGTGGGCGTCTCGCAAGCTTGGCCGTCCTGTCAAATACACCGCCACGCGTTCGGAATGCTTTATCAGCGACTATCAGGGCCGGGACCTGGTGGCAAAATTTGAACTTGC
Organism: uncultured Alphaproteobacteria bacterium; assembly: GCA_963819915.1. GTDB lineage: Bacteria > Pseudomonadota > Alphaproteobacteria > Rhizobiales > Xanthobacteraceae > Pseudolabrys. The sequence continues at coordinate 35,613 of CAWFXX010000009.1, read as the reverse complement.
TCTCGACGAGCGCGGACGGTTTCTCGCCTTGCGCGCGACCAATATCAGCAATGTCGGCGCTCGCTGCGTTTCCCTGTCACCGCTGAGCAAGGGCGCCGGGCTGATCACCGGCAGCTACGATATTCCGGTGGCATCTCTCCAGGCTTTGGCCGTTTTCACCAACACGGCACCTACCCAAGCCTATCGCAGTTCCGGCCGGCCGGAGATTACGTTTGCGCTCGAGCGGCTCATCGACATTGCGGCGAGCCAACTCGGCATTGATCGCGTCACCTTGCGCCGGCGCAATCTGGTGCGGCCGCGTGCAATGCCCTATCGCAATGCTGTCGGCATGCTCTACGACAGCGGGCACTATGCGGAGAACCTGGATCTCGCCATGCGCCTAGCCGATTGGGACGGCTTCAAGGCACGTCAGCGCATCGCCAGAAAGCGCGGCAAACTTCTGGGGCGCGGTCTTGCCAATTACGTCGAGTCCTCGATTGGCGCGCCGAAAGAGCAAGCCCGTGTCGCGGTCTCTGCGGAGCGCGGCGTCGAGGTTGTCATCGGCACGCAACCGGCCGGACAAGGACACGAAACAAGCTTTGCCCAAGTGGTGGCGGACCTGATCGCGGTGCCGGTCGAGAAGGTCCACATCATCCTGGGCGACACCGATGTGGTGAAAGCCGGCGGCGGGACACACTCCGGACGATCCATGCGTCATGCGGCGACTGTATTTTCACTGGCGGCAGGCGAGCTGATTGCGAAAGGCAAGCGCGCCGCAGCGGCGATCTTCAACACGACGCCGGATCGCGTCGATTTCAGTGAAGGCCGCTTTTCCGTGCGCGACAGCAACCGCAGCTTCGACTTTCTCGAACTCGCCCAGGAAATGACCCGTCATCCCATGCCGGATGATCTGGCAACGGGCCTCGTGGTGGTGACCGACAACGAGATGCATGAGCCGGTTTTTCCCAACGGGTGCGCCATCTGCGAAATCGAGATCGATCCATTGAGCGGAGGTCTGGAGTTGACGCGCTACACATCGGTCGACGATGTCGGCCGTTGCATAAACCCGTTGATCGTCGACGGGCAAACGCACGGCGCGATCGTGCAGGGCATTGGTCAAGCGCTGTGGGAACAATGCGTCGTAGAGCCGGTATCAGGCCAACCGCAATGCGGCTCGTTTATGGACTACGGAATGCCACGCTCGGATCGTTTACCCTCGTTCACCACCCAAATTGTCGAGGTGCTTTCGCCGACAAATCCGCTCGGCATCAAGGCCGGCGGTGAAGGCGGCACGACGGCGGCACCGGCAGCGATTATCAGCGGTGTCGTGGATGCCCTGAGCGTTTATGGCATCGACCACATCGAGATGCCCGCGACTCCGTACCGGATCTGGGAAGCGATCGAACGGCACAAAGGACGGCGGGCGCCTTAGCTTTTTAATCCCGATTTCTGGAGTCCAAGAAGAAAACGGGACCGATCCGATGCACCGGCATAAACGGTATCGTTCGCGACATGGTCGCTGGAAAGGCCGGGCTGAAGCGTAAGCGTGCGCTCCAGCGACTCTCTTGCTTCGTCAATTCTATCGAGCAATCCCAACGACACCGTCATCAAACGGCGCGCACCGACGTGATTGGGTTGGCGCGTCGTCACCGAACGGCACACCGCCACCGTTCCTTCATAGTCGTGCATGGCAAACGATGCCATGTAGCGCACCACCGGGGCATACATCGCGAGCAATGGGTCCAGCGGGCTGAGCCGCTGTGCTTCCCTCAACGATTCCAGGCCACGCTCCGGCTGGCCACCGCATGCGAACGCATAACCAAGTCCCGCGTGGCCCAGTGCAAAACCAGGGTTCAAGGCAACTGATTTTGAAATATGCGCCACTGCCTCCTCCGGGCGCCGCCGCCGCGCATAACCAATGCCGAGCACGAGATGCCCCCAGGGCGCCTGCTCATCAATGGCCACCGCCTTGGCACCCGCATCAATGACGCCATCCGTCAATTCGCCAATTGGTACATGAGAGTTCAGGTTGAACATGCTGGCGTAAGTCCAACTCAGCAACGCATGTGCATGCGCACACTTCGGATCGAGCTTGATGGCTTGCTTCAATAAGTTCTGAGCCTGCAGATGCTCGTCCATGCTCGTCCGCCACATATGCGGCAGTGCCTGGATCACAAGATCCCGCGCGTGGGTGTCTTCAACGGGCTTCCGTCGCAGTTGTGCGGCCTCAGCCACAATAATCTGCGATGTCACCGCGTCGACAATCCGGTTGGAAATTTCGTCCTGGCGAGCAAAAGTATTGGTCGATCCGCAATCGAATCGGTCGGCCCACACGTGAACATTGCTCCATGCGTCTATCAACCGTCCGGTCACCCGAACCCGGCCCGCGGCGATACGCACACTGCCCTCAAACGCGTAACGAACGCCCAGTTCATGCGCCACGCTGCGGAGATCGACGGTCTCATCCCCGCGTGCCGAGTGCGAGCTGAGAGTGATTACGGAAAACCACGGCTGTCGTGTCAGTCCGATGATGAGATCTTCAGATAATCCACAGGCAAAGCGCTCCTGCCCGGGATCGTCACTTATGTTACGAAATGGCAAAACGGCAACATAAGGCCTGTCGGAACGTACAACAGCGCGCGTCGGAGTCGGTTGCGACACTGCTTTTGCGGCAAGCGAATCGACCCGCGCGAACTCGTTTTCGACCTTTCCGACGAATGAAAAGCCGCGCTTGTAGTGCGTTCGAATAAATTTTTGCCCAACACCGTCATCGCCGAGTGCGCGCCGAGCCGCACTCAAGCGTGAGCTGAACGCGGCTTCGGAAACAATTCGACCCATCCACACGGCGTCAATGAGTTCATCCTTGCTGACGATTCGATTGCAATTCCGAACCAGGTAAACGAGGAGATCGAAGACCTGCGGTTCAACTGCGACAACCTCCCCCGCTCGTCGCAATTCATATCGTGCCACATCGATTTCGAAATCGGAAAAGCGAAAATTCAAGGTGTTCGTGCTCCTGATGGTTCAATACGGAGTCGCCTTTTATCCATCAACAGGTATAGCGAATGTGACCGACGTCACACGAAGGTGCATTCAGTCCATTGATCTCTTTCGCTTATGGGAGAATTTGATCCGCTTATGAGAGCGTTGGGCCATGGAAAGAGAGGCCGCCTTTGCAGGCGGCCTCTTGGCAGTCAGACACAAGCTGGGGAAGGGGACGCTTAACGCTGACTGCCGATGCCGAAATCAAAAGCCTCATCGGTCCACACGCCGGCGGGGGCATAGGCCCGCGCTTCGGTCGCGCGGTGCGCACGGTCGCGCTTGACCACGACGTGTTGCTCAACCGACGCGTTGGCGGACATATAGGTTCCGCGCTCAACCAGCGAATCTTCCTCGGCAGCGTAGGCCGAAGTGACGGCGGACAGCGCCAGAATGGAAGCAAATAGAATCTTGTTACCGATATTCACGGTTCATCTCCGTTGTGTTTGGGCAAGAGGAATCTTGCGGGGCGCGCTGTGTCGCCCAATACGGCGCTGCTTACAATTCACCGCGATGTCACTAAATCTGACGAGTCGCTCACGGAAACGTTATGGATTAGATACTTTTCAAAAAAGTGACTGGTAATCAGGGAGTCAGACCGCTTGCTTGTCGGCGGACGAACTCAAATTTCGATTTTCATTGCAGCAATTCAGATTTGCTGTAGCTGTGGAAGCAACCGCGCGAACAATGGTTGCCGTCGCTGGCACGTCTGCTCAGCATGAATAGCAGAACATCTTTTGGCCCATTTTTTGCTGCTATCCGTCTGGTCAAGACGAGGCCAAAAGATCATGCGCGAAAGCATAACACCGATATTGTACGTGATTATCGTCGCTACGATCACACTCTTGTATGTTGATTACGGAAACATTGAGCTTCTGAAGCATCCGCTCAATGCTCTTTATTCTCTCTCGACGGCGCACGACGAGGCAGATGACGACTGATTCTTGGGCACGCCTGGCACGGCCTGACGCCGAGTGCACCGCTTCGTTAGTTAGATCCCGGTGATCTTATTCACCATCGACATTTGGTGGCTGCGGCCACCGGCGGTGGAATGCCTTTTCAAAACTGCCGCCAAAAATGAGCAAGATCAAAACGATCAGCAAGCCGGGAAGAACAATCCGCCATTCGCTTAGGCCGCAGGCTGCGCCGAGGCATGCGGTGACCCAGACGCAAGCCGCGGTGGTTAGTCCGCGCACATGATCGCCTTGACCGCCGCGAACTATGACGCCGGCGCCCAAAAAACCAATCCCGGTGACAATACCTTGGACCACGCGGCTCGCGTCAGCGCTGCTGGTATGAGCAAATGCTGAGACTGCAATAGCGGAACCCAGCCCAACCAGTCCGAGTGTGCGCACGCCGGTCGGCTTGCCGTGAAGGTCGCGGTTAAGCCCGAGGAATACACCGACTAAAGCCGCTGTTCCCAACCGAAGAACAATATCGAGTATCTCCATGAGGGCACTTTATCCCATTGTCAGAGAGAAAAAACGGACATTGATCGCTGATGCCGAAATCGCGCGGCGCGAACTGGATGGGCGCGAGGATGCCAAAGGTATGGTATTGGACTAATAGCGAAAACTGACGCGAACCATCCATGCCATACGATCCCATGCGCGCCGAAACTGATGTCCTGGTGATCGGCTCCGGGGCCGCCGGGATGTATGCAGCGATCGAGGCCGCACGCGAAGGAGCCAGCGTGCTGCTCGCCGACCGCAGCTTGATTGGCCGCGGCGGCGCCACCGTGATGGCACAGATGACGGTCGCGGTCGCGCTGGGGAGCGAGACCCCGGATCACTGGCGCCATCATTACCAGGACACACTCGCTGCTGGACGCGGCCTGTGCAATGAGCCGCTCGCGCAAGTTCTTGTGCGAGGACGGACCTGAATGCATTCGGGCCATGGATGACTGGGGCGTCGGTTGGGCACGAAAAGACGGCCATATTGCCCAGGCAATGGCGCCGGGCCATGACCGCCCGCGCTGCGTCTACGTGGATTTTCTCAACACCGGCCCCGCCGTATCGAAAACCTTGCGGACGGTGCTGAACAGGCACCCCGGCATCCGTAAGGCGGGCGACCTGTGCATCGTCGAGCTTCTCCTTGCCGATGGCGCAGTCACCGGAGCGGTTGCGCTTCATCTCGGTTCTGGCGAACCGGTCATCCTGTCGGCCAAGTCGACTGTTCTGGCGACAGGCGGCCTCACCCGGCTTTACCGGCGAAACAGTGCGTCGGCGAACATGGGCGGCGATGGCTATGCACTGGCATTGCGCGCGGGCGCTTCACTCGTGGATATGGAATTCGTCCAGTTCTTTCCGATCGGCCATCTCGCGCCACGACTGATCGGCATGGACCCGATCATGTGGGATCCGTTTCGCTACAAGCTTGGAGGCCGGCTCCTCAACAACCGGATGGAAGAATTTACCCAGCGCTACGGTGTCGCCGAGGACGGAAAATATGTCATCACGCGCGATCTCGGCAGTTACGCGATTCTCAAAGAGGTCGAAGCGGGGCGCGGATCTCCGCATGGCGGCGCCTATCTCAGCTTCCAGCACTGCTCGGCAGCGGCTTTGCGTGAGGCGTTCGGGCCCGTCATCGACCGCCTCGCCGCCAATGGCATCGATCTCACGAAAATGCCGATCGAGGTGGCGCCGATCGCGCATTATCACATGGGCGGCATCGCCGCTGATGCACAGATGCGCACAGATCTGCCTGGCTTGTTCGCAGCCGGCGAAGCTGTCGGCGGTGCCAACGGCGCCAACCGGCTGTCCGGCAATGCCATCACCGAGGCGCTGGTATTCGGCCGCCGGGCCGGGCGCACCGCTGCCGACTATGCGAAGCGCACGCGCGCAATGTCCGACCTTGCGGACAACGCTGAAACGGCGCTTGCGCTGACGGTCGCTTCGTCCAACGGCGAACTCAACACCGCTGAAATCGTGCAGACGCTTCAGGCAACGATGCAAGACGATGTCGGCGCGCTGCGCAGTCAGGCGGGGCTTACCAGCGCGCTCAACACCATCGCCCGCCTGACCCGCGAGATCGGCGATGCCCCACCCGGCGACGGCAAATGCTTCGACATGCGGCGGATCGATTGGTTCGATTTGCGTAACATGCTTTTGGTCGCCCGTTCGGTAACCGAGGCCGCGCTAGCACGCACTGAAACCCGCGGCGCACATCAGCGCGAGGACTATCCGCAGCTGTCGCCGGACTGGGCACTCAATCACTTTGTCAGGCTACGGGACGGTCGAATCGTATTGTCGGCGGCAGTGACACCGGTCAGCGCGGCGGTGGCGTCATGACGGAACACGCCACGCTCAGGATCTGGCGCGGCCTTGATGCAAAGTCGGGGCGCTGGGAGATATACGAGGTGCCGTTCGAGCCGGGTCAGTCGGTGCTCGACGGCTTGCGCTGGATACGAATCAATCGCGACCCCTCGCTGGCGATCCGCTTCTCCTGCATCAACGCCAACGCCTGCAAAGAGTGTATGATCGAACTTGACGGCAAGACCGTCTATGCCTGCACCGCCCGCTTGCAGCGAGGCGAGATGACGCTGGCGCCGCTTTCGAACAAGAAGCTTTTGCGTGACCTGGTAACGGAAATCGCACCGCCGACTGAACGTTTTGCAAAATTCTAGTGGATCACGGCGTCCCACACCGGTCGCGCGATCTTATCAGGCCGGTCCCCAAGGGGGCATCGTCGCAAGATTGGGCGTCAAATCAGAGGTCCTGACCTGGCCGTCGATGGTGCCATCTTCGTCGATGTCCACGCCGGACCAGACGCCGGACTGCGCGAGAATTCTGACATTGGCATTCCGCGGCACGCGGCTGTCGGGCTTGCAGCTCGCGCCGCCGCCGCTCTCCACCGGCGTTGCGCGGATCGCAAAGCGGCGCTGGTCAAAAATCTTCTGGTTCCGGATTCCGTCGACTTCTCCGGCTCCCCACGCGCCGATGTTGGTGACGCTGGGATTCTGCAGGTTGGTATCGACATCGAGGCCGGTCGAGCATTTACCGGGTGGCCCGAACCAGCGACGGTCAACCTGGTTCTGAAAAAGATGCCATTGCCCGCTGTTGTAGAAATCGACCGTTCCTTCGTGCGATCGCGACGCGCTGATCCAGTTGTACGCAACGAGTTTTTCCTGGCGGAGGGTGCGGTTGAGGAACCCGTTCCCGTAAACGCCTATCGCATAGTGGTTGCCGACCGTCTGACCGATGACACGAAAGTACTCGAGGGCGGGCTCCACGGTGGCGCGATTCACATTGAAGTCGACACCGAAATAGATGGCCGATCCCTCCGGCTGCCCGACCAACTGCGCCTGCTCCAGCGCGGCCTTCGCATCGGCAGCGACTTCCGCCTTTGCCGAACCGGTATCTTCCAGACCCTTCAGAAATTTCTCGGGAAGGTTATTGCGATACTGGTAGAGAGAAACGATCGATAGGCCGTTTCTGATCAATATCGTCGGCTCGCGGACGCCGTCGATCATATTGGCATCGGACGACATGACCTTCTCGCGCAGGCCCGGCTGCGGCTTGCGCGCGAAAAAGCGCACGACGACCTTCACGTTCTGGGCAGACAGCTTCGCCGCGACCTTTGCCGCGTTGTTCGGCGTATCGATGATGGCAATGCCTGCCGGATCGTTGGGTTGCCCCATTGCCGAAGTGCCCGGCACCAAGGCGCTGGCCATCAGACCCGTGGTGAATGTTCGTCGCGATACGATCGACATTACCCCTGCCCCCGAAGAGCTGCTGCCCGATGCTCAACCTTTTTGCTGCGCCTTGATCTCGCCGAACCTGGCCAGCGCGCGATCGAATATATCATTGAAGAGCCACATCGAATCCAGAATTTCACGCATGGTCGCGGAAGTCCTCGCCCGGTCGGCCTTTCCGTAAGCAAACATGCTGTTGTTACGCAAGTATCCCATGATTTTCGCGGCTCGGAAATCCGGTAATTGAGTAAATTGCCGGAATTAAGCGCGGCCTTGGCCGGGCTGGGAATGATCTGGATCAGTTCGAAAAATCTCATCTGGTCGATCGGGTCCGGCAGGGCCTTCATGATGGCCGGTATTTTCGGGAACAGCTCCGCGTGCGCGTTCATGAGGCCGTTTCTCACGGCGGTCCAGTGATTGTACCGCTGGTCTGAATTGCCGACCCGCGCTTCTTCCTTGTCATCGCGCGCGTTCAGGCCGGAATCGAGGGCTGCGACGGACTTCTTGATGGCCGCCCATTTCCTCTGACCAATTTTGTCCTCGGCTACGCCAGTCTGAAAACTTCCCTTGTAGGCATTCGAGCGCGCATTGCCGATGTTCTGATGCCCATCGGTCTCGGCATAGAAGACGGCGAGACTGATACGGCCGGCGACCTCGGCATGCGCCGCATCGAGACCCTTGATCCGCGCGATGGCGATTCCGAGGTCGACAACGTCCTTGAATGGTGTATCTGACTTCTGTGCATTGGCCGGCGGCGCCTGCATGATGGCGGAAAGATTCTTGTACTCGTCGATCAGCGGCTCATTGTCGGCATCGAAATAGGCCGGGGGAATTTTGTATTTGTTGGGCCTGCCGATTCTGGACGGCATCACGTCGGTCAGGTCCTTGTACGCGCCCATCATGGCGACGCGGGCGAGATAGAGTGCTTGCCCCGGCACATCGGGCAGCTTCTGTTTCGCATCGATCTGCGCGCGCCGCTCGCTCAGGATCGACCGGAAGTCCTGGACCGTCTTGTTGTAGGCCTTGAGCGCCTCCGATTGGGATGGCGTGAGCGCCGTGGGCTGAGCCAGTGCGGAAGAAATGAACGCGAGATTGCCGCGCTCGACCGGGAATTCGAAAGCAATCAGGAGACTGCACAATCCAACGACAGTTAATAAACAAAGATAGCGCAGAATATGCACAAGTCCCGCTCCAGGAGTTACCTAAGTGTTATTCTTGCCAACGGATCATAATGGCGGAAAAAGGATAGCGGAAGAACCTGGCCATGTCCGCCTGACCCCCCGAAAGCGGGCATTTACTGGTGCAATTGTAATGTGCGCCGAGTGCCAATTTTTGCCACCCTTCGTTCGTACGCTCGCGTCGTATATGAGAGAATTGCCCACCGAACGTGCGATAATCCCCAGGAACGAATCGGCGCCGTATGGTGTTGGCTATTGGTTATCCGGACTTGGCGATTTGACCCTCGATCGACGCAACCGCGGACACGCATTCCAACCGGGCATGGCATGATAAATCGATTTTTCACGGGGCAACCCACCGTGGCTGTGCGGCGCTGGGGACCTGCCGCCATTGTGACGCTCGCGGCCATGGCCGCACTGACGGCGCTGACCGCCGGCGCGGCAGGCCAGGGAACCGCGTCCGGCGCAACCCAAAGAGATGACGGCGCCGCGCGAGGCAGGCGAGCCGATCATGGCGATCGTGTCGATCAAGACCCAGCAGGTCACTTTCTACGACGCTGACGGTTGGATCCTGCGCGCACCGGTATCGACCGGCGTCAAGGAACGCGAGACGCCAGCCGGCGTCTTCGCCGTCATCGAGAAGGACAAGGACCACCACTCGAGCATGTATGACGATGCCTGGATGCCGAACATGCAGCGCATCACCTGGAACGGCGTCGCACTGCACGGCGGGCCGCTGCCCGGATATGCGGCCTCGCATGGCTGCATACGCATGCCCTTTGGCTTTGCGGAGAAGTTGTTCGACAAGACCCGGATCGGAATGCGCGTGATCATCTCGCCGGACGACGCGGCTCCGGTCGAGATTTCCCACCCGGCGCTGTTCACGCCGAACGCGGAAGCCATTGCAGCCGCTTCGACGCGTGTCGAGCCGCTCGCGCGCGCGGCGGCGGAGGCCGCCAAGGCGGCGAACGACGCAAAGAAAGCGGCCACGACAGCGGCGCGCGAGACAGCAGCGCTCACGGGATCGCTGCGCAAATTGGAATTCACTAAGGCCCGCGCCGACGCTGATAGCAGCGTTCGCTGACAAGGCGCTGGCCGCCGCAAAGACGGACGAGGCCAAAGCGCGGGCCGAAGACCGCAAGCAGAAAGCCGCCGCCAAGGCCGCGGAATTGGCGACACAGCTCGACACCGCCAAGGCCGATGCGAAATCGAAGCTCGACGCTGCTGCGGCCGCAAAGGACGCTGCCAAGACGGCCGAGACGAACAAGGTCACCTCCGCCAAGGAAGCGAACGAGGCGAAGCTCGCGCTCGAACCTGTCTCGATCTACATCAGCCGCGCGACGCAGAAGCTTTACGTGCGGCGCAACACGCACAAGCGATGGCCGGACGGGGGCGAGGTGTTCGATTTCAAGTATTGAGGTTCCGGTTGCGATCCGTAACCCCGATAAGCCGATCGGGACGCATGTGTTCACGGCGATGGCACGCAACGAGGCGGGCCTGCGCTGGACCGTTGTCACAATCGACAACGGGGACGACGCCAAGGATGCGCTCGACCGCATCACCATCCCGCAGGATGTGCTCGACCGCATCGCGCCAACCGCATTGCCGCGATCATCAATCATCATCTCGGACGAGCCGCTGAGCGCCGAAACCAACTATCGCACCGAATTTGTCGCGGTGCTGAGCAACCAGCCCCAAGGCGGCTTCATAACGCGTGCGCCTTCGAACGATGCCTTCGCTGACAACGGCCGGTACGACGACGGCTACTCCCGCAACGACAGCGGCTACTACCGGAACAACAATGGCTACTACCGGCGCGACAACGGCTTCGGATTCTTTTTTCAGCGCGGTTGGGGCCGTTGGTAGGGGCTTACGGTCATTCGACGGGATAACAAAGCTTGCGGCCGAGGCGACGCCGAACCCAAGATGATGAGTCAAGGAGTTGTCTGCCGTTTCCATGGTCGCTGAGCGCAGCCCGTCGACCGTGGCCAAAGCGGACATGAGGTCGACGCTAGGCCTCTCGAACCCCAGCCCTGCGTAACGCTTCTATAAGCCTCTGCTTGTCCTGTTGTCGCTGAAAAGGATAGTGCTCACATATTTTGAGAATGTTCACGTCTGGATCGACCCGCTCATATGCCTGCAGGCCGTCCCTCGCTTCAGCAGTACGTCCGAGCATCGCGTTGGCAGCGATGGCCATCCGAAGCGCAGGCATCCAGTTCGGTTTTATCCTCGCCGCCATGACCGCCCAATCGGACGCTTCCTGGTCTCGTCCTGCGATGAAATGCGCAAAAGCCATTGCACTTTGGGTAAGAAAGACGCGCGGATCGAGTGGATTGAGCCGCATGGCCCTTTCCAGGCTCCGGATTGCGCCCTCGTGGTCGCCCGCATATCCGCGCACCCAACCGCTTCGCTGCCACGCAGCCGCGAGATTGACGTCCAGCTCGAGCGCACGATTGATTAGGAGGAGTGCACGTTCCACTTCCTTGAAAAAGAAGGCGCGAACATGCCCTCCCCAACACAAGGCCACTGCGTCGTCGCTCCCCAATCCAATTGCGCGTTCCGTAAGACGCGAGATTTCCTCCCGGTCGAAGTCCGACCGCCAACCGTTTGCCTTTGCAAACTGGTAGCAAGAGGCAGCTAGCCCATAGGGCGTGGCAAACTCAGGATCTTTTTCGATGGCCGCATAGAAGAACGTCAATGCATTCGCATTATCGTCCCTGGACCAGCGGTTCCAGCTTGCGAGCCCGCGCAAATAGAGATCGTAAGCCGCGGGATTGCTCGTCAGCTCGCGCTTGGCGCGATCCATCTCGGCCTTTTCAAGTTGCGGCGCTATCGCTCCAACCACTCGCTCAACAAGCCGGTCTTGAAGCTCGAAAGGATCGCCGCTGGTGCAATCGAACTTGTCAGCCCATAAATGTCGGCCCGATGCGCCCTCTATGAGCTGTCCGGTTACCCGCATGCGGTCACCCGAGACCCTGATGCTTCCTTCCAGAACGTAACGGACGCCGAGATCACGCGAGACCTGCTTCACGTCAACCGATCCGCCCTTGTAGGTAAAAGACGAATTGCGCGCGATTACAAAGAAGCCGCGATTGCGCGACAATGCGGTGATGATGTCTTCAACAATCCCGTCGACGAGATAGTCCGTATCGGCGTCTGCACCCAGATTGAGAAACGGCAACACGGCGATCGACGGCTTTTCGGAGGTGCTGCCCGGCAGGTCGGTCGGATGGGCCGCGGCATCGCCGTTGTCCTCGCGAACGGCTCCCACAAAACGCACGCCCCTGCGCGGGAAGGTTTTTATCAGTCGCTGCTCGTCGCCTGCATCGCCGATTGCACCCCGGGCCGCGTTGATGCGGTTGGCCAGGGCAGACTCGGAAACGATGCGCCCGTGCCAGACGGCGGCCAACAGATCGTCCTTGGCGACGACCCGGTCGCGGTGTCGCATCAAATGAACAAGAAGATCGAAAACCTGGGGCTCGACAGCGACAAGCGAACTTCTCCGGCGCAATTCCCGCCGATCCGAGTCGAGTACGCAGTCCTCAAAATAGTAGCGCAAGACACAATTCCGCTCGTCACCCCTCGGGTGGAATGTAACACGGGGTCTCCAAAGGAAAAATGGAGGGAATCCTAAGCGGACCCTAATCCGGCCTGAAGGACAGCCGCGGCTGTCTCTGGCATGGCAGACGCAGACAGAAAGAGCGTTAGGAGCAAGAAAGTGAAACTATTCTTATCCGGAGACCGGCCTGCGGCCGCATTGGTAATGTTCGTCGCCGGGCTGTGGCTGATGCCATCGATGGTGGCGGCGCAACAGAAATACATCGTCACGCCGATTGCCGAGATGAAGGTCAAGCAGCTGCCCAAAGGCGAGTTGTTTTGGCGCGTCGAGAGTTTCCCGACCCTGGATGCGGCGAAGGGTGCTGCACCGCCGTATCGCTGGAACCCGGACACCGTCAGCTACGACGGTTTGCCTTCATTGGCAGCTGAGGCCGCCGGCAAAGCATGGCTCTTCACTCTCGGTCCGAAGGGTGGGTCAACGGCGGGCGGAACGAAGGTCGCGGAGATCGGACCCGTTCCTCCGCTCAGCGCGCTCGAATATCTGTTGCGTGTGAACTACGGCCACGGGCCGCCGGGTTCGACAACACCTGTGCATACGCATCCTGGCTCTGAAACATTCTATGTCGTCGCTGGTAGATTGGGTCAGCGGACTCCGCAGGGCGTGATGAATGTCGAAGCTGGCCACTCAATGAACGGACATCCGGCCGGAATGGCAATGGAGGTTTTCAACAGTGGGACGACAGAACTAGATGCGCTCATAATGTTCGTCGTCGACGCGGCCAAGCCTTTCTCGGTGCCGGCCAAGTTCGAGTAACGTCCGCTATTGGCACAAAGCGCATGAGCGAGTGCGCCGCACATGTCCGCTTTCGGGGTTAAAGCGGACATTCCGCGACGTCGCTTAGGTCGCTTCCATGGTGGTTGGCGCAGCCCGTCAACCGTGACCGTGGCGGAGGGAGTGTCCTCCCAAAATCGGAAATTGCTTTGTGATATCAGATTATTACGAATTTGCTTTTTCTGTACCCGCAAATTTACCCGTGACGTGACGCAGGATTTCGACGGTCGATGACGAACGGCCACGAATTTTTGCCACATGTTCGAGCGGCGCAACGCATGTCCGCTCTTACCTCAAAAGCAGACATGTGCAGCGCACAAGCGCATGTCCGCTAAGTGCCAATAGATGGGGTAATCGGCCGGCGTTGTTGTGGATAGCTGAAGATTTTGGGTGCTGCGCTTCAGGCTGATGGTGAAACGAGGTCCGTGTGTACGGCCTCAAGCATCAGAAGGAGAAGCGCAGCATGGACCATTTTGCTGGACTGGACGTGTCAGTCAAGGAGACGAGCGTCTGCATTGTGGATGACGCAGGCGGGATCGTTCGCGAAGTGAAGGTCGCGAGTGAACCAGATGCGTTGTTGGCAGTGCTCAAAAGTCCGACCTATCACTTCAAGCGGATCGGACTCGAAGCCGGGCCGCTATCGCAGTGGCTATTTAGTGCTCTGGCGGATGCGGGGTTGCCGGTGATCTGTGTCGAGACGCGGCACATGCGGGCCGTTCTCAAGGCGCAGATCAACAAGACCGATCGCAACGACGCGCGCGGCATCGCGCAGATGATGCGGGCGGGGCTTTACCGTCCGGTGCATGTGAAGACGTTACGCAGCCAGAAGCTGCGCATGTTGCTGACCCATCGCAAGCTGCTGCAGTCGAAGGCCATCGCCATCGAAAATGATCTGCGCGGAACTTTGCGTAACTTCGGCCTCAAGGTCGGGATCGTCGGGAAGCTGAAGTTCGAGGCGCGCATCAGAGAACTGGTCGAGAGCCACCCCGATCTGGCCGTCCTCGTTGAACCGCTGCTTGTCGTCCGGCGAGTGCTGCGCGAGCAGCTCGGCATTCTGCACCGTCGCTTGCTGGCCATCGTGCAGGACGATGAGGTGTGCCGGCGCCTGATGACGACCCCGGGTGTCGGTCCTGTGGTGGCGCTAACCTTCCGCGCCACCGTTGATGTGCCCGCGCGCTTTCGAAACTCCAAAGCAGTCGGAGCGGTATTGGGCCTGACACCATCCAGGTATCAATCGGGCGAGGTCAATCGAACCGGCGCGATATCAAAGTGCGGGGACGAGATGATGCGGGTGATGCTCTACGAAGCGGCCCAGAGCATGCTGGTACGCTCAGCCAAATGGTCCTGGCTCAAGGCCTGGGCGATGCAGATCGCCAGGCGTCGCGGCATGAAGAAGGCCATCGTCGCGCTGGCGCGTCGCTTGGCCGTCATCATGCACCGCATCTGGCTTGATGGCGCCGAGTTCCGCTGGAGCCGACAAGAGACCGCGGCAGCATGACAATGCAAGATCAAACCCGATAGGAGAAAACCTGAGCTCCACCACGCGGTGGCATGATGTCCCTCACGGGACGATGGATGAGGTGAGTTCGCAATGTCCGCTGGACCTGCCGTCACTCAGACGGCAAGGCCGCCCAATAGATTGTTCCACCTCGTTCTCGAATCCCATGATGGAAGGGCCCTGGTGCCGATTCCGAAGAGAAGCACGAGCCCGTGAGCGACATCGACACTGTGACGGTGGATAGCCTGAAAGCGCTTGACCCAAACCGGCCGATTAGAGAAGCGGACATTCACGATTGCATACCAATGCGTCGACTCGTTCAATCAATAGGCGGGTAGCGTAGATCATATATAACCAAAATGGCGACCACGAGGTTGAGCAGTGACGTCAGCAGAAGCAGCGATTGTCCCATTGCGACCCTCCATCACAATCCCACGCCGATCGGACAAATACTGACGCGTAGCAAAGTTCGCGGCTCCATCTGCTTTTGGTGGTTGCGGTTAAATGCATTTCAACAAGGTCAAAAAAACTCTGGCAAGTACTTCTGTCCCAATAGACGGCCCGGTCTAGTCGCAAGCTTCATAAATATCAAAGTAAAGACAGCCTCGCGGCGCTCACGCTGGCGTGGCTCATTAAAGCCCGGAGTCGTGCGTTCCTTCAGCGCTCGCCGAGGTACGATGAGCCCCCGTTACGTCTACCCGCTTGTGCTCATTTTGGAAGTGTTCAAGCACAAACAGGCGGATCGCCGAGGATAGATTGCTCTGCTTGCGGGTACCGTTGATGCTGGCGACCAATTCCGACAGTGTCATGCGCTGAGCGCGCGCGATGCTTTTTAGGTGGTCCCAGAAGGGATCTTCAAGGCTGACGCTAGTCTTGTGTCCAACAATTACGATGGAACGTTTAACAACCGACGATCTCATAGGGGCCCCCGCTGCCCCCTGCCCACTTTCTGTATACAGCCGATTCGAAATCTATCGGAGTAGCTTAATACCGAAATGATCCGGCAACCTTCTCGCGCATAAAAAGATCCATCAAATGCATCTTTGTGTGATGTGCAGCACAGCAAGATTTCCCTGGACAGTCTGTAATGACCTTGACGTTGAAGAGGCTTGTCATGAATACGGAAACTAAAGATATCGCTACGCTGATAGAACTGCTGAAAATGGAAACCGAGCGCTGGCCGCATTCTGAAACTTACGAGGTTTCGCAGAGTGATCTATTCTGCCGAGATCGCTCCTTGCTTGAAATGTGGCCAGAAGCATGCCGGCGCGCGGGTGTTGGACAGCGCGAATTTCCTCCCGGAGTGATCAAACTGTGGAAACAAACGGCGGGCAATGCGAATTAAGGCGGCACTCCGTTAATGTCCGCGTTGGGTCAAAAGCAGACATATGCAGTGCAAACCGGCATGTCCGCTAAGTGCCAATAGCGGACATGATCTGCGCAAACAGAAAGACCGCCTCGCGGCGGTCTCTCCAAGATGCGACAGGTGTTTGGATCAGATAAGAAGTGCAGCGTTTATCGGATCGCCGTTACTTCAAGCACTCCCGCACGAAACCGATGCGTTCGATTGCATTAAGATTCTTTGCGTCAGCTTCCTTCCGGCACTTTTCTCGCTGGTCGAATCGCATCTCGATCTTCTGGACTATACCAAGATCCTCTCCTACTGGTCCGTCGCTCGCTCCCCTCATGGCCGCCTGCAACTTTTGAATGTCCTGGGGCGAGAGCTGCGGGCGGTCGATCTTGATCGTCAACTTGTTAAGTTTGGCGGTCAGCGCGAACGGTGGCTTGTAGTCCTCGTCGTTGACACCGGTCAGCGTGTCGGAACCGATGTCGAAGCTCTCGTCCCATTGCAGAGTTATCGGCAGCGTCTTTTCCATCGACCTGGTGGCAACAACTTTGCCGTCCACCTTTAGCGTACCGGTGGCGGCGCGGCCGAGGCCGCTGAAGTTGTTGAACGCGAGCGTGCCGGCACCGATACCGTCGTACTTGAAGTCAAACTCGACCGTGTGCCGGCCCGCCGTCAGCGCATCGGGGCCCTCCCATTTGATGCGCTGGAGGTCGACGAGATTCCACAGGAACACAGGCTTTCCTTTCAGCAGGTAGAAGCCGTAGCCGGCGAAGCGGCCACCCGACGTCAGGATCATGCCTTCGGCGCCATCGACCGGCACCTCGATGTCGGCCGTTATTGTGAACGAGCTGTTGAGCAGCGCCGGGGAATCGCCCTGCGGCAACCCGACCATAGGTCGCGTGTAGACGAACTCGGTTCGTCCGGCGGTGATATTCGGCCGCGGCGCGATCATGCGGGATGCCACTGAGGCGTCGAGCGGGAGGACTTGATACTTCTTCGCCTCCTCAACGAACATCTTGCGCATCTCCGCGACCTTCGTGGGATTCTTTGCGGCGATGTCGTCTGACTGGGTGAAGTCTTTGTTCAGGTCATAGAGCTGGAAAACCTGGTTGTTCAGCGGGTCGGTGTTGGCCGGACCGAACGCCTCCCACGGTGCACGGTTGACCTTAGTGCTCAGCATCCAGCCGTCTTTGTATAGCGCCCATTGACCCATCATCTCGAAATACTGGGTCGTGTGCCGCGACGGCACTTTGGCGTTCTTCGCATCGAAGGTATAGGCGAAGCTGGTACCCTCGATTGGCTTCTGTTTGATGCCGTCGACCATCTCGGGTGCATGGATGCCGGCGGCTTCGAGAATGGTCGGCACGACGTCGATCACGTGGACGAACTGTTCACGCAACCCGCCCTTGTCCTTGATGCGTGCTGGCCACGACACGACCATGTTCTGGTTGATGCCGCCGAGCCTCGATGCATTCTGCTTGAACCAGTCGAACGGCGTATCAAAGGCCCAAGACCAACCGGCCGACATGTGGTTGTAGGTCTGATCGGTGCCCCAGACATCATAGAACTTCATTTGCACTTCGGCCGGTAGATCACTGACGCCGTTGAACCAAGCTACTTCGTTCGGTGTACCCATGGGTCCGCCCTCGGCACTGGTCCCGTTGTCGCCGTTGATATAGATAACGAGCGTATTGTCGAGTTTGCCCAGGTCCTGGAAGTGTTGGAGCACGCGGCCGATTTCGTGATCGCTGTAGGCCGAATAGGCGGCGAAGACTTCAACCTGGCGAATAAAGAGCTTCTTCTCGACCGCACTTAGGTCATCCCATGGCTTCAGCTTGTCTTTTGGCCAGGGGGTCAGTTGCGAATCCTTGGCGATCACCCCGAGCCGCTTCTGGTTTTCGAAGATGCGCTCGCGCAGCTTCTCGTACCCATCGTCGAACAGGTGCATCGCCTGGATTTTATCCACCCACTCCTTCATCGGGTGATGCGGGGCGTGTGTGGCACCGGGGGCGTACTTAATGAAGATCGGTTTGTCCGGGAGCGTTTGGTGCATGCGCGTCATGTAGTCGATGGCGTCGTCGGCCATCGCCGTGACGAGATTCCAGGTGCCCGGCGGCTTGCCCTCGAATGGATAAATCTGTGTCGTGTTGCGGAACAGGTTCGGCTGCCATTGATTGGCGTCGCCGCCGACGAACCCATAGAAATACTCAAAGCCCATGCCGATCGGCCACTGGTCAAATGGTCCGGCCTGACTTGCGGCAAAGGCGGGCGTGTTGTGCTCTTTGCCAAACCACGAGGTGGCGTAGCCATTGTCGAGCAGGATACGGCCGATGGTCGCCTTGTCCTTTTCGATGATGCTGTTGTAGCCGGGATAGCCGGTCGACTGCTCGGAGACAACGCCGAAGCCGGCCGAATGGTGGTTACGCCCGGTGATCAGCGCAGCGCGGGTAGGTGAGCACAGCGCGGTTGAAAACATGCGATTGTAGCGCAGGCCCTCGCTGGCGATGCGGTCCATGGTCGGCGTCGGAATGACACCCCCGAAGGTGCTTGGCACGCCGAAGCCGGCGTCATCGGTGATAATGAGCAAAACATTTGGTGCGCCCTTCGGCGGCACGATGCGCGGCGCCCACCAAGGCTTCGACTGCAGAGCATCATCCTTGATCACACCACCGAACTTCGGGTCGGGCGGCGGAAGTTGTTTTCCATCAATTGAGGTGGTGGCGCCGGGTGATCCGGGAGTGCCCGTTATTTGTTGTGCCAATGCGGAAACGTAACCGAACGCGAGAATGCCCGCGACCGCAAGCATGCGGCGACTGATTTGCATGACCAAACACTCCCGTTGAGATGCCGCATCCTCACAAGAGAGGCTACGCGCAGCAGGAGGTTGCACGCATCAAGCGAGCCCGATATTGATGCAAGTCAATTGGGCGGGTCGGACAGCCGCAGGACTGGCGGAGGTAAATTATCGGAGACCGGCGATGAAGTGTCCGCTTTGGGTCAAAAGCAGACCTGTGCAGCGCACACTGGGAAATCCGCTAAGTGTTAAAAGCCGACATTGGACGCATGAAAAGAAAGACCGCCTCGCGGCGGTCTTTTAGAATTCAGATCGGATCAGGGTGTCTTACATTCCACCAAATCGATAATTGAGGCCGGCTCGTATCTCGCTGTGATGCGAAACATCGAGCGATGCTGCGGTGATATAGAGATATTCGAGCTTGGCGCTTACGTTTTGAGTAATACCGTATTCAGTACCAACGCCGAGCACCGCGCCGACCTGCTTGCCGCTACTCGAGCAGTTGATACCAAGGTAAACACCGCAATTGACGCCCGCCGGCGTCGTGAGGTCGGCTTTAGTCCCCAATATTGCCAAGCCTGCGGTCGCGTAGAAGAGCCAGTTTTGCTCGGCATATCCGAGCCGCGCCCGCGCGGTTGCTTCCCAGTCGATTTTAGTATTCGCGGTGACTGCGGCAGCGCCGATAGGCACGCCGTTAACGCTCGGAATAAACGTGGTTGTGCCTTTCAGGCCCGTCCAATCGAGGTCGGCTTCAAATCCAATGACAACGTGGCCAGATTGAATTTGTGCGCCAGCGGTTCCACCAAAAACCCCGCCGGAAAAATCGGTCGACCTGCCGTCAAAACGATCAGTGATCAGCCCAAGTGGTTCTTGATTTCCCCACCCACCGCCGCCGTTAATTCCGAAGTAAATCCCGGTCCAATTATAGACCGGCGTCGGAGCCAGCATTGGCGCGGGCGCAGGACGCTGTGGCAAATCCGCGGCCAATGCTGACTGAGCAAGGCCCATCGCCAATGCTGCCGCGAGTATTCCTTTTATAAGAGACATTACTTTCTCCGATTAGATTCACAGTGGGAATTGCGCATCAACTTGTAGACCGCCAGCGGGCAGTCAACACCGCGTTACATCACCTAGCGCTATCAGATAAAACGCAGCGTTTGCCCACAAACGCAGGGTTGCTGCGAATAGCGAGGCCCCTTAAACGGATTCAGCGAACCGGTGTTGTTATTCAGCAACGTAATTCGCGATGTGGCAGCAAATATATACCGCCACCCTTTTGGCGAATTGTACTCGCGTTACTTTTTCTCCGCGCCAGCCAGCAGCGTATCGACCGTCTGCATCACCGTTTTATCCGAATTAGCTTTGCAGGCGGCAATAACCGCTCCGGCATTTTGCTTCAAAGCCGCCAGGTCGAGCGTCGTATTTTTGCGAAGCCCGTTGTAATAGCCGCTGAGCCAGATCGCCGCTTCCATGGCATCGGGCCCGCCGCTCAACAATTGAACACAGGTGAACTTCGACATGTCCATCGCCGCGGCTAGCGTTGCCGTATTCATTGGCAATACGAGCGAAGCGCCGAAGAGAAAATACTTAAGAAAACTCATTTCCTATCCTCCATGTTGGTCGACCAATCAAAAAACAGAGATCCGCTGGATAAGCCAGAAGGCCGAAACGCTGCCAATGGCATAAGCAGGAACGCGCCACGCCCACAAGGGTTGGTGCAGCCCGCCACGCTGCGCGACCTGTCGCGCGATTGCTGCCAATAGCGGAGTTATGCGTCGCAACATAATTTGCACAAAAAGAAAAACCGCCTCGCGGCGGTCTCTGCGGCAATGGGATCGATTCCGTTGGCGAGCACGCCTCTGCATTCCGCAGCTTTCAAGCGCGCATCGGCAAGACCGACGGCAACCAGCGAGCCCAGGCCCATCTCGCGGGATTTTCCGTTGCGGTAGTAGCGGAAGATCCAGGACCGCGCGTTGGCGCGCGTCACCTGCAGGTATAGACCATTGCCGTCGGCGAGCATGCCGGGCTTGCGCGCGTGCTTGACCTTCAGAGTTTTAAGTCGTCCGCCAAACGCGCTCATTCGGGATTCGAACTCCTACCCACAAACGTACCCACAAGTCCGAGGGAGGATTCTGGCGAATTTGGACGAACGCGTAAAGATTCAAAATGCAAAAAATGCAGGTTTTATTGGGCTTCCTGAACGCCCGCGAACATCTGCGAACAGATGTTGGCGGAGGGAGTGTAACTGCAAAACAAATTCTCTACTCGTAGTCCCGAGCAATCCAGCGTATTTGCACGTTAAGCGCCACAGTCCGATCTGCCCAACTACCCGCCAAGTTGTCCGCTCTTGGGGGCAAAGCGGACATGGACTTTCGCACTGCACATGTCCGCTAATGACCCAAAGCGGACATCGCGAAGCCTAAAACGCGTAGAAACGGGTTCGCGACTCTCGCCGCTATTATCAAGCCTTTATGCGGCGCTTTCGATTTGTCGCTCGGCCTTCGCCGTGTTTTGCCGGCGCAAGACCCAAGCCGACTATCAGCATCCGGAAAGCACGCTCCAGTCGGTCTAAACCGGTGCGGAGATTCGTAACGTCGCTCGACAACCAACGTCGCAATTCGACCTGAAAAATACAAAATAACGTCCAACCCGCAAACAGCGGCGGCTCACTTGGCATGACTTCACCACGATCCATCGCTAATTCGATGGTGTGGCCGAACAGGCGGATCAGCCGCTCGCGTGTCTTCTGGAATGACGGGCCTTGCGCGCCGAAGTCGTAGAAAATCATTTCGCGCAGCGCCAGCCTGGCCAGAGCGGGCTGCTCGCCGAAAAAACGATAATGCAACTTCGCAATTGCTAACAGGTTGTTGGCCAGCGGCGCTGCCGGATCGACCGCGTCCTCCGCTTGCTGAGTGATGTGCTCTAACGGCTCGTTGATGGTGAGGAACAGCAGATCGCGCTTGTCCTTGGCGTAGAGGAAGATTGTGCCGAGACCGACGCCCGCGCGCACGGCTATCTCACGCATCGTTGTGTCATCGAAGCCCTTGGCGATGAAGAGACGCTGAGCGGCATCCTTGATGCGTCGCAGCTTGTCCAGCTTGTTGCGCGCGCGCAGGCCGTCGGTGGGAGCAAACGCCGCGTCGGTCATTCCGACTTTCTCCAATCCATAGGGGCAGTTTTACCGCCCGGGCAGCTTGACAGAATAGTGAACGTGTTCAACTATGAACAAGTTCGGATAAAAAAGAAAGCTCCCAAGAAAGTCTCGAGGAGCTGATCGACAGCCCGGGAGGGCCGAAGGTGCAGACGGTGCGCAAGAACCCCGTCGCTGTGCGGCCGGTTGGGGCGGACCGCCCAGCGCTGTCGATTTCAAACCTCAGTGTTCGTTTCGGCACCCGAACGATACTGGATTCGATCAACCTCAGCGCCCGTAAAGGCGAATTTGTTTGTATTGTCGGCGCCTCAGGCTCGGGCAAAACAACGTTATTGCGCGTCCTCGCGGGGCTTGTCCGTGCGGACGTAGGCAAAGTTTTATTCGAGGGCGCCGAGATTTCCGGGCCATCGCGGGACCGCGCAATCATCTTTCAGGATTATTCGAAAGCGCTGCTGCCCTGGCGCACCGTGCGCGGCAACGTGGCGCTTAGTCTTGAAGCGCGCAATGTCCTCGCCGCGGAGCAGGAGGCCATTGTCGCCGAACTGCTCGCCAGGATGAATTTGAGCCACGCCAGAGATCAGTTTCCGAACCAGCTATCCGGCGGCATGCAGCAGCGCGTGCAGATTGCACGCTGTCTGGCGCAGAATCCGAAGCTGCTGCTGATGGATGAGCCTTTCGGCGCGCTCGACGCAATGACCCGGCAGACCTTGCAAGATGAGATCCTGCAGCTAGTGGCCGACAAGCACATCGCAACCGTCTTTATCACGCACGACCTCGAAGAGGCGATTTATCTCGGCGATCGCGTAGTCGTGCTCGGTGGTTCACCGGCCAGCGCCATAAAGAGCATGGAAATTGACTTGCCGCGGCCTCGCAATCAACTCACGACGCGAGAGGACTCTCGCTTTCTCGCTTACCGGCATCGCCTCTTCGAATTTCTGGTGCACGAACGTTCGCCTCTTTCTCCTCAGAAGAAAGGGGAAGACTGATGCGACGCCTATTGCTCGGAGCAATCATCCCATTTTCTTTTCTTCTCGTCTGGGAAGTTTCAACCCGAACTGGGCTGCTGACACTGGAATCGCTCTCGCGCCCCTCGGATATAATTATGGCCGGATACGTCGCCCTGCGCGACGGCTCGCTGCTTCTCGCTACGCTACAGACCTGCGAGACGGCGTTATTTGGGCTAGCGATTGCCACTGTTATCGGCATCGCAGTCGGTATCATCCTCGGTCTCATGCCGACGGCAGAGCGCGTTGCCGGACCTACAATCGAGGCCCTGCGACCGATCCCAGCTATCGCTTTCTTGCCACTCGCTTTGATGATGTTTGGCTTCGGCATCGGGTTGGAAGCAAGCGTCGTTGCATATGCC
This sequence comes from uncultured Alphaproteobacteria bacterium, assembly GCA_963819915.1. Lineage (GTDB taxonomy): Bacteria > Pseudomonadota > Alphaproteobacteria > Rhizobiales > Xanthobacteraceae > Pseudolabrys. The sequence goes on along the minus strand of CAWFXX010000009.1, from coordinate 12,177 downwards.
TGCGTCTGGCCGATCCTCATCGTTACGATTGCAGCAGTTCGTGCAATCGAAGGGCGGCTGCTCGAGGTTGCTGCCGTCCTAGAATTGCCGCTGTGGAAGCGAATGACCAAAATTGTGCTACCCGCTGCCTTCGAGCGCATTAACATCGGCCTGCGCGTTTCTGCTGCCATCTCGCTGGTGGTGGCGGTTACAGTCGAAATCGTGCTCAATCCGCGCGGTCTCGGATACAACCTTATCCTGGCCGAACAATCCCTTCAGATTGGCCTGATGTGGGCGCAGCTCGTTTGGCTTTGCCTCCTGGGTTACGTGTTGAACTTAGTGCTGAGCCATGTGGGTCGCGGCCCGGCGGCCATCTGGAGGCCGCTATGAGGCGGCTCTTCGACCCAATCAAAGCTGGCTGCCCTCGGCTTCGCGTTGTTGCTGCTGGCGGCGTGGCAGTTGCTCGCCGACGCGCATCTGATCTCACCTATCTTCTTTCCGTCACCACTGCGTGCCTTTACGGTTCTGCAGCAGCGGATTACCGACGGCTCGCTATGGTTGCCGCTCGCGGCGACCAGTTTGCGCATGACAGTCGGATGGCTGCTTGCCTCAGTTATCGGAATTGCACTCGGCGCAGCGATTGGCTCATCACGGCTCGCACGCAACTTGCTCGATCCAACGCTCGAATTCATTCGTCCGCTGCCGGCTTCTGCCGTTATCCCAGTCGCCATTCTGTTTCTTGGGCTATCGAACAAAATGTCGGTAGCGGTCATCGCCTTTGGCGCGATCTGGCCTGTCTTGCTCGCAAGCGTGCATGGCTTTTCCTCCGTCCCATTGGAACTGACCAACGTGTCACAAGTGCTCGGATTTGGCCGCTGGGATTTCCTCCGCAAAATCGCGTTCCCCTCCGCGCTTCCCGACATTGTCGCCGGCCTGCGCGTCAGCCTCGCCATCGCGCTCATTCTTACGGTGGTAACCGAGATGCAGTCGTCGCTGCCGGGTTTGGGCTGGGACATTTTTTCAGCGCAGCGCTTTTACCGGAGCGCGGATCTCTACGCCGGACTGATCATGCTGGCCCTGCTGGGCTTTGCCGCGAACCATCTAATTCTGCTCTTGGAATGGCGCGTGCTGCGCTGGCGCGATCTTCGTACATAACAATGGGAGGGTTAAATGAGGGCGCTTCGGACTGTTTTGACGTTCGCATGCTTGCTGCTCTTCGGTCTGCCGGCGGTGGCCGTCGCGGAGCCGACCAAAGTCGCCATCGGCTATCCGCCGGCAACCGACTTTCTCGCTGCTTATGTCGCGATGGATCAAGGCATCTTCGCCAAGCACAATATCGACGCGACGATGGTGAAGATTCCTGTCGTCTCCAATATTCCCTCGGCGGTCGTTTCAGGCAGCATCCAGATCGGGATGACCACGATCCCCGTGGTGCTGCAGGCCGATGACGGCGGGCTTGATCTTGTGCTGGTTGCCGGAGCTGCCCGGCATACGAAGGAGCATCCTTTCATCAGTCTGCTCGCTCGCAGCGACATTAAATATACCAAGCCCGACGACCTGATCGGCAAGACTGTGGGCGTGCCCGGCATCAACAGCGTTATCGACGTGATGTTTCGCAAGTGGCTCGTCAACAATCACGTTCCGCTCGACAAGGTAAAGGTGGTCGAAGGTCCGCTGCCGCAGCTGCCCGATATGCTCAAGAGCGCAAGTGTCGACTACGTTGCCATTGTTGATCCGCTGCGCACGCGCATCGTCGCGACCAAGACCGGAGAGATCGCGGCCGAGTATTTCGCCGAGGTCAATCCCGATGTGCTGGTCAGCGGCTGGCTAGCGAGCGGTGACTGGGTGAAGAAAAACCCCGAGGCTGTGAAGGGTTTTCGGTTGGCGATCGACGAGGGTTTGGACTTCATCCGGAAGAACCCGGAAGAAGCCAAGGTCATCGAGAAAAAATATATTGGCTATAATTCCCCGAGCTTCCCGACCTTCAACAACAAGGCACGCCCGGAAGATCTCACGTTCTTTCTGAACGTCGGGAAGGAATTGCATTTGTACCGCAGTCAGCTCGATCCGAAGAAGATCGTGGTGCCGTAACCGTCGGATCGGAGACAGAAGCTCATGGCAGAAGTGACACGGGCGAGGCTACCGGAGGCGGGTGACCGCCTCCCGGTGGACTATGATCGCCCATCTACTCACGAACGAATGATTGCGCAGAAGGACGTCGCCGTGCCGATGCGCGACGGCGTCAATCTTTCGGTCGACATCTATCGTCCCAACTCGACCGAGAAGTTTCCGGCGCTGCTCGCGTTCTCGATCTACAACAAGGATCTGCAGGGGCCGGAGGTTGCCGCCTCACTGCCTCCGCAACCCGCGTGGTCCTCACTCTGGGCCGGACTCCTGGAGGCGGGCGACACAAAGTTCTTCGTTTCTCGGGGCTATGTTCATGTCATCGGATCGCCGCGCGGAATTTTCAAATCGGATAGCGGCGGAAGCCGCCAGTGGGACAGCTACGATCTGATCGAATGGATTGCCCAACAGCCATGGTGTGACGGCAACGTCGGTATGGTCGGCATTTCCGGTTTCGGTGCGGAGCAATTCCACGCGGCCAAACAAAATCCGCCGCATCTGAAGGCGATTTTTCCATTCGATCCGCGCGGCGCGCTGGGCACGCTAGGCAGCTTCCGCGAGGAATATCCAGGCGGCGTGCTCCACTTCTTCCGCTATCTGATCATGCATTTTGCCGCTTTGCACCAGAACAAGGGCAAACCGGGCGAACTACCTGGCGAACGTGAAGCGCTCTGGCGCGCGGCCATGCAAAATCCCGATTACCGGATGTATCCGCATGTCTTCAACGTACTGACCCAGAAGGGCCAGCATATGCCGCCGTATTTCGAGCTTCTGATCGACCCGTACGATAAAGAGTCTGTGGTCGAGGCGGCAGAGAAAGCAATCGAACAGATCAAGGTGCCGAGCTATACCGGCACAGGTTGGTACGCATACACGTACAAGACGCACCTCAATGGCGCGCAGAACTATTTCGAGCGCCTGCGTGCACCGAAGAAGCTAACCTTTGCCGGGCCGGCGCACTTAGAGCGGCCGTTCCATTCGCTGCACAGCGAGATCCTGCGCTGGCACGACCATTGGCTCAAGAACATCGATACCGGCATCATGGACGAACCGCCGGTGCGTTACTGGGTCATGGGTGCCAATGAATGGCGGTCCGGAAGCGACTGGCCGTTGCCGGAAACGCAATGGACCAAGTTCCATCTCAACAGCTGGGAACGTCTGCAGACCGCGTCGTTCACCCCGTCGAGCGCCGACGATGAATTGTCCAGCGGATGCCTTCGTACAGATGCCGCCGACGCAGACGAACGCGGTTCAGAAACTGCGCTATTTGACCGACCCGTTGCCGCAAGATCTTTTGATTGCAGGGCCGGCGGTGCTGAACCTGTTCGCCGAGATTGATCAGGACGACACCAATTGGGTCGTCAGCCTCAAAGACGTCGGACCAGACGGCTCAGTGCGGACAGTGCGCGAAGGCGAACGTGAAATACCGCACAATTTGCCCGAGCGCGAGGTGACGCGCGGCTGGCTAAAGGCTTCGCATCGCGCGCTCGATCCACATCGCTCGAAACCGTGGAGGCCGTGGCACCCGTTGACGCGCGAGGCACAGAAGAAGGTCACGCCCGGCGCCATCGAGAGCTACGCGATCGAACTCATGGCAACGGCCAACTTGTTCCGGCGCGGCCATCGCATTTGCCTGGAGATCATGAGTGCCGACATGCCGACCGGCGTCGGCGGTGCGACGAATGCCGAATATGTGCCGAACCACATCGGCAGCAGCCGCACCACGCTGCACAAGATCTACCGCGATGCGCAACGGCCCTCGCATCTGCTGCTGCCCGTCATCCCGCAATAACCCTCATTTGGAGTTCTCATGAGTGAAGCTCGCCAAGCCGCGCCGGTAAAACCTGGACCGGAGATCAAGCGCTTCCGGCGCATCGTTACAGGTCACGACGCCCAAGGTCGATCGGTGATCCTGTCTGACCACGCGTCGCCGCATGTAATGCCGATCATGGGTCAGCCAAACTTCGCGGTGACAGACTTCTGGAAGACCGCTTCCACGCCGGCCGACAACGGCGTCAAAACCAGTGAGGACCCGTGCAGCCTGCCTATCCAGGTAGCGCCCCCCGCGAACGGCAGCGTGTTCCGGGTCGTGCAATTTCCGCCTGACGAGGATTGGGCGGCCAAGGCTGCCGCAATGGGCGGATCGGTCGCCATCGATGAAACCGCCAAGGCCGCGCACACCGGCGGGCCAGTCCGGCATGCGCATATGCATCGCACCCGCTCGATCGACTACGCCATCGTGCTGTCGGGAGAAATCTGGGCAGTGATGGACGAAGGCGAAACCAAGATGGTTGCGGGCGACGTTCTGATCCAGCGCGGCACCAATCACGCCTGGGCGAACCGGTCGAATGCACCTTGCGTGGTCGCTTTCGTGCTGATCGATGCCGAACCGCTCGATTGAGAATTCGCAGTTAGCAGAAAAAAATCGAACCTTGGAGATGTCCATGAAATCCCACCCCAAGAATATCGGCGATCACCTGTACGTGGCCGTGCTGCTGCCCTTCGATCGGCAAATGAAGATCGATGAAGCCGCCTATCGCAGTTTCCTCCAGTACTTCCTGAAAAACGAGAAATTCGTGCGAATGGGCGGCGGCCTGTGCATCAATCCGGAGGCAGGTGAGATCTTCTATCTCACGAAGCAAGAGAAACGCCGCGTCCTCGAAATCGCGATGGAAGAGGTGAATGGCAAGGTGCCCGTCCTCGCAGGCACCTGGGCGATAACGACCGACGAAACTGTCGAGACCGCACGAGATTGCAAAGCAATGGGCGTAAACGGGATTTTCGTTACTCCCCCCGGCGGTGCACAGGACGTTACTTCCTGCTGGGATGCCGACAACTATCCCGAGATTTGGCTCGACCAGATCATCGCGCAGGACCGCGCGGTCGACCTGCCCATCGTCACCCACCCAGTCGGCGGCGCCAAGCCGCCGTTCTATCCGGGCCTGCCGCTCGAGGCGACGCTGCGCATCTGCCGCGAGGTGCCGAATGTGGTCGGCTGGAAGATGACGTACATGTATGACGGCTTCCGGCTGATTGCCAACGGCTTGCGCGGCCTCAACCATCATGTCGCGGTAATGGGCGCGCTCGCCTCGCGGTTTCATGAATACAAGGCGACTGGGATGTTCGACGGGACGCTGTCGGGCTTTTGGAATTTCGCTCTTGAGCCGATGCTCGACCATCTGGAGGCGTGGGACGCAAAAGACATCGACAAAGCGCGCCGGATCTGGGACGGCGGACTCGTACAACTGCACGAATACGTCGCCGACATGGGTCGCCTTCACATCCGCTACAAGACAGCGACCTGGCTGCGCGGATTGATTCCGAATCCGTATATGCGCTCGCCGATGCCGAAGCCGAAGCAACAGGAGGTCGACACACTGTACCAACTCCTGAAGGGCTTGGGAGTGCCGGTGATCGGCAGCAAGGAAATCAAGCTCGCAGCCTGACAGTTCACGAGCCGCAACCGGGCGACCGGCCGGCATCGCGGCTAAGGATCGCATGACGGACGATCGGTGTTGTTCGACGGATGGCGTGACAAGACGTTCTGTCTTGTCGCTCGGCGTATCAGCGGCCGCAAGCCTACTTGCGCCAGGGCTCGATAGCGACGCGTCCGCGCAACCTTTAGGCGGTGGAAGGTCGGGTATCATCGACGTGCACCACCACGTTTCGCCGCCCGAGTTTGTTACCGCGCTCGTCAAGCATCAATTGGGCGAACGACCGATGCTTGATTGGACGCCTGCGCGCTCCATCGAAGACATGGATCGGGCAGGTGTAGCGCTGTCGGTGACCTCCATAACGACCCCAGGCGTCTGGTTCGGTGATCGCGATGAAGCCAGGCAGCTTGCGCGGGTGTGCAACGATTATGGCGCAAGACTAAAGGCTGACTTCCCCGGACGATTCGGCCTTTTCGCGTCGCTGCCGTTGCCCAACGTTGATGATAGTTTGAAAGAAATCGAATACGCCTTCGATCAGCTGAAGGCGGACGGTGTCGGGCTTATGACGAGCTTCGGCGATAAGTGGCTCGGAGATGATTCATTGACGCCCGTGATGGAAGAACTCAATCGACGCAAGGCGATTGTGTATACCCATCCGACCGTCGCGAACTGCTGCCGGAACGTGCTTCCAGACGTACACTACTCGGTTGTCGAGCTTTCGACCGATACGACGCGAGCGATCGCAAATCTGCTGTTTACCGGAACGGCTGCGCGCTTTCCCGACATTCGCTACATTTTTTCGCATGCAGGTGGGACAATGCCGTTCATCTACCAGCGGTTCGTTGCCTATCCTCGCTTGGACCAGGTCCTGGGACTGAACAAAGGCATCCAGGGCAAAGTGCCCGGAGGTGTCCTGAAGACGCTGCAATCGTTCTATTACGACACTGCGCAATCGGCGCATCCCATGGCCATGAAACCGCTGGCCAATCTGGTGTCGGCAAAGAAGATCCTCTTTGGGACCGATTTTCCCTTCAGAACCGCTGGCGACCACGTCAAGGGTCTTACCGGCTGCGAGTTCAATACAGAAGATCTCGCGCTCATTTATCGCGGCAACGCCCTGCAGCTGATGCCGCAACTCGGCAGGGCCTAATCATTCGTTCCACGAGGGATGTCGCCTATTGGCACTTAGCGGACATCGCCTACTGCACTGCACATGTCTGCTATTGGGGGCAAAGCGGACATTGTATGTCAAATACCCTGAGCAGGATTCGAACACGGATTTGCATAACATCAATTTATGGAACGGCGAGGGGGAGCCCTGATCAGTCGCGATAGGTCCAGGAATTCATTTGCCCGATGTGAGCAACACTCGCTTGGAAGACTGCTATTATGGCGTGATGGCGGCCGCATTTGGCCAGACTGTCAAACCGGACTCAAAGGGAGCCGTTTGAAGACAATAGAGGGTTGCAATGAGTATTTTGGTCGAGCTTCCCGAACAGCAATACGCTCCCAAGGTCTTTGCGGATTTTGTCCCCGGTGCGGGGTTTGATCTAAAAACCGCGCGCGCGATGGCGTGGATGTCGCAACTTGCCTACGAGACACGGTTTCCCGACAAGATCGAACGCATTGCCACGGGGTGGGGGCTCGGTGATGTGCGTGTCCTGCAGCAGCCCGCCAAGAGTACGCTCCCGTTGTCGAACACGCACGCCGTATTGGCCACAGCAAAGGACGCCATGATAATTGCGTTCGCGGGAACGGATCCTCTCGATCTGCTAAATTGGATCAGTGACTTCTATCTGGGCCGGGTCGACGCGGATGTGCACCAGGGTTTTGAGGATGCGGCGGACGCCGTTTGGGCGGACGTCGGCGCGGCAGTCGAACGATGCATGAATGATGGCCGTGCGCTGTTTATTGCCGGCCACAGCCTCGGCGCGGCGATCGCACTGGTCATCGCGGACCGCGCACGCCGCGAGAAGGCACTTGAGCACGCAGAAGTCTACGTTTTCGGATCGCCACGCGTCGGTCGGGACGATTTCGTCAGCCGCTACAATGCTGTTTTCGGATCCACGACCTATCGTTTCGTTCACGGAAGAGACATTGTGCCGACCGTGCCGCCCTCGGAGCTCGGCTTTCATCACGTCGGCCGCCTCCTAGAATGCGACAGCAATCAGAAGTTCGATCAGACGCGTTTGCGCAGCGATGTCGATTCGGACGAACCGCAGTCGGGCAATGAGTTCTTCAGCGGCATCGCCGCACAGCTGCGCGGTCTGTTTTCCGGGCCGCTTTCACTGTCCTCGCGAACCGACGCGTTGGGAGTTCTTTCGCAACTTCTGTCCCCCTCAATCGGTGATCATCTGCCGGATCGCTACTACACGTCGCTGACGCCGTAGATCGGTCGCGTCGTGGCGGATACAATCAAGACGTATTGGTTCGCGACGCGCGTCAATCAAACACCTCGTCTCCAGTCGGTTCCTGCCGCGGTGCGTGATTGAGCTCGTGCCGCAACTTGCTGATTTCGCGATAGGCGATTTTGCGAACACGATTCACCAACCCCAGAGGTCTGTGTTCGGGCAGGGTGTGCCATGGGCTGAATGACAGGTTTTCGCAAAATACTGCCTGCTCCGGTGACATGCAGTCCTGAATCGGAATAGTGATCCTGCCAACACGCTCTGGTTTCGAAACGGCTTCGGTCCACTCGACCTTCGAATCTTCAATTGGCGTGTGCACTTCATCGACATAGCGCTGAACATAGAAATCAAACGACGCTTCTTTTCCGGCAAGCGTCTTGTTCAATTCCGCCTTCAGGGAGAAATTCCTGCCGAGACGCGTAAACTGGCGCCTGAGAAAGCCGGGCATGCTATTGAGCCGCGGCTTGGCTGTGTACTTGACTGCAAATTTTTTGTCCGGATCGACGCCAAGCCGATAAGGAGTCATCGACCAGTATTGCTCGAATAGCGGATTGACCGTGAAATTGAGGTTGGCCTTGAGGGCCAACCAGAATTCGTCAGGGAAACGGAGCTTAAGCAACGACCATAAATATTGATCGAGGTAGCCTCCCTTCAAGAAGTCCACCAGGGTCGCCTTGTATCGCCTCAGATCGTCGACGAAAAATTTCGGGTGGCTGATCAGGATAAAATCCTGCGTATGCTTTTCATCGTCCAGCAGTTTCTCGCCAGGAACGCCCATCAGCTTTATCGCCATGCCGCGCGCGTCGAAAAACCACGCGGGCCTTGCCTCGGAGTTGCCGTTGGAGAAACGAATCCAGGCCTTGTATTGCTTGCCCGGCACGAAAACACCTTGGCGCAAGTGGTCCGGAAGATCTGCATCCACGCTGAAAATCGCGCGGACACACCCATTGTCGTAGGCGTGCGCGTCCCTGCGCGCCGGAGGACCACCTTTTTTGAAGTGCAACGTGATTGCGCTGGCGATGCTCTCGACAATCTCGTTGATATGTTTTCCCTCCGACGCCTTGCTATCCTCGTAATAGCGTTCACCCAACGCCGTATCGAGATCGGGGGTGATGTCCTGCTGCGGCTGATATGGCATGGCTCAAATCTTCACGGTGGGCTTGCGCCAATTGCCGGTGAGGCTCACGGCGCCGCCTTCGCGCAGCGCTGCCAGCGATTGCATCGCCTTTCGTTCCCACATCCTTGCATCTTGTCGGCGTGCGACTACGGCGGCGGCCTCGTAACAGACCGCGGCTTCCGAAGGCGGTTTATGCGCAAGTCGCAGGATATCTCCGCGGAGGCGGCGCACTTCTGCTTCGTACCAGCGGCCGCCGGACGCCCCGAACTCGCCTAGCAGACGGTCGACGATCTCAGAAGCTTCCTGCAGTTGGCCATCCGCTGCCAGCGCACGCGCTAGCAGATAGTGGGAAAATTGCATCCAGATCAACGTTCCGGCTTTCTGCAACTCGGTGATGCTGTTCCGAGCGTCCTCCAGCCCTGCCTCAAGTTCGCCGAGATCGAGGTGCGCCCAGCCCCGCAACATAAGCGCGCCCCCGACCCACTGTGGGAAACCGTGTTCCTTGGATTGCGCTATAGCTCGGTCGGTTACCGGAATTGCAGCCTGTGGATCGCCCGCGATGACATAGGCGCCGGCAAGAAATGGAAGAACGTAGCAGATGCTGTGCGCATGGCGCAGATCCTCGGCGTAAGTGAGTGCAGCCCGGGCGTGTGCTATGCCCGCCTCAGCCTCGCCGGAAAGAGCGGTTACTACTCCGAGATAGACTTGTGCCGTTGCCTTGAAGTCGTGTGCAAAGACCAGAGCCAGTGGAGCATGCTGCTCAGGATCATAGAGAGCCATTGCGTCCCGCAACTCGCGTTTTGACTGGGTCAATTCCCCGAGCATGAAAAGGGACATGCCAAGTACGCGGTGCCCCATCAGCAGCCCCGTCGTATCGTTGCCCTCGCGCGCGAGTTCCAAAAGATCCTGCGCGACCGCCCGCGCCTTTTGGATTTCGCCGCCCATCAAGTGAGCACCAACGAGGCCGTTCAATATCGCGAAGATCTGTGACGCACTGCCAAGTTCCTTGCACAGTACCAACGCGCGGTTGAATGCTACGACGGTTTCAGCGGCAGCGAATCCCTTGGCCGCGATAAACGCGTTTGCGAGGGACTGCTGTAGCTGCAATTCGAGCTCGAGGCGCGTCCTGTCCTGTGGCAATTCCTCAAGGAGCTTGAGGGCGGTCTGAATATGGGTCGTTGCTTCGATGAACGCCGACCGCCTGCTCGCCTGCCGGCCAGCCTTTAGCCAGTAGCTGATCGCCGGCGTGATTTCGCGTGCTTGTGTGTAATGATAGGCGACGACCTCAGGTGCGCCTTCCGCGACGTCAACAAATTTGTTGGCAAGCGTCTCCGCAATGCGACGGTGCAATGGGAGACGCTCGCTGCGCAGCATGCTGGCATAGGCTGTCTCCTGGACCAGCGCGTGCTTGAATGAATATGTCTCGATTGCACTGAACTCGCGCCGCAACAATAATCCGGCTTTCTGCAGGCTATCCACCGCCGTGTGGACATCCTCGCGGGATAACGGGGCGGCTGCCTCAAGCACGTCGAAAGCGAACTCGCGTCCAATTGCGGCGGCTATCTGCGCGACGGTTTTCGCCGACGCCATTTGATCGAGCCTCGCCATCAGCGAATCGTGCAGTGTGTCCGGAACTTCTGGACTCCACGGCAACCCGCGTGCGGGCACGCCTTTTCCGGCTTTGTCGCCCGCCAGTACTGTGCTGGTGACCTCCTCGATGAATAACGGCACACCATCAGTCTTGGCAATGATCTGACCGATAACCGCCGTTGGCAATTTTCGTTTGGAGTTGAATCGCCTCGACCATCGAAGCGACCTGTGATGGCGAGAGCCGGGTGAGATTGATCCACTCATCGGCTCCGCTTAGCGAACGAAACTCCGGCCGGAAAGTTGCGATCAGCAACATGCGCCAATTCGGAATGTTCTCCCGGAGCAACTCCAACAGCTGCGAGGAAGTGTGATCGATCCAGTGAATGTCTTCGCAGATCAGAATGACCGGTTGCTGCTCGCAATACGAGCGCAGTAGCTCGACCACCGCCAGAAACGTCCGCTGCTTTTGTTGCTGTGGCGTCAGATCCAGCGACGGGTAGTGACCCTCAGTCGAAATTCCGAGAAGCGGCGCCAACAGCGGCACGATCGATGTGCGTCTTTCGTGCGATATGTCGTCAATCAGTGCCTCGAGTTTTTGCAGCTTGGTCGCCCCGCGCGCCTCGTAGCCGGTGCCCAACACGTCATCGATGTGGCGAATGACGGGGTACCACGGGCTGCTCCGGTGGTACGATGAACACTGAAACGAAAACACGCGACAGCTGCCGCGGTCCAGCTGATGCCGGAAGCTGTTGACGAGCCGCGACTTTCCGATGCCTGGCTCGCCGGAAACGGCGACAAGTTGCCCATGTCCCGCCTTGGCTCTCTCGAATGCGCTGAGCAACACCGCCAGTTCGGCCTCACGTCCGATCAGCGGCGCCATGTGAGACGATCGCCGCGCTTCGAAGCGGCTCGCCATGCCTCGGCGCCGGATTCCCGACACGGCGATTGGTGCGGAAAATCCTTTTATGTTTTGATCACCCAGGTCTTCGAACTCGAAAAGATCGCCGAGCAGAAGTCGTGTGCTGGGTGCCACTACAATCTGATTGGGCTTTGCCAATTGCTGCAGACGGGCCGCCAGATTTGGCGCATCGCCGATAAGCGCGAACTCGCGGCTGGCGCCTTCTCCGATCAGGTCACCGACGACAACCAAGCCGGTGGCGATGCCAATCCGCACTTCTATCCGTGCCGCTCCCTCGAACGACAATTCCGAAACGAGCCTGATGACTTCCAGGGCAGCCTGGACCGCGCGTTCGGCGCTGTCCTCGTGTGCGGCAGGAAATCCGAAGTAGGCGAGAATACCGTCGCCCATATAGCGGCCGATACGGCCATCAAGCCCAAGGATTGCGATTTCAGAGCATCTCTGAAACGCGCGCATGATATCGCGCATATCCTCGGGATCGAGCCGGTTCGACAGCTCGGTCGAGCCCACCATGTCGCAGAAAATGACAGTCAGGTTTCGCCGCTCGGCTTTGACACCGAGCGACCCGGAAAATGACTGTTCTTGACTCGAAAACTGCGACACGAG
>CAWFXX010000008.1:0-38229 GCA_963819915.1 uncultured Alphaproteobacteria bacterium | reverse complement strand
TCATCCTCGCGGCTCTCCTGCTCGAGCCGCTTCTGCTTCTGATGCAGCCACGAGGTGTAATTGCCCTCGTAAGGAATGCCACGGCCGTGGTCGAGCTCAAGAATCGAGCCCGTGACATTGTCGAGGAAGTAGCGGTCGTGGGTGACGATCAAGATGGCACCCGGATAATTGCGCAGATGGCCTTCCAGCCAGTTCACACTCTCCGCATCGAGATGGTTGGTCGGCTCGTCGAGCAGCAGCAGATCGGGCTGGTCGAGCAGCAGCTTGCACAGCGCAACGCGACGCTTCTCGCCGCCGGAGAGCTTGGTAACGTCGGCGTCGTCGGGCGGGCAGCGCAGCGCGTCCATCGCCAGATCGACCTGGCTGTCGAGGTCCCAGAGATTCTTGGAGTTGATCTGGTCCTGGAGCTTCGCCATCTCGTCGGCGGTCTCGTCCGAATAGTTGGAAGCGATCTCGTTGTAACGGTCGAGCAGCGCCTTCTTAGCGGCGACGCCCTCCATCACGTTTTCGCGCACGGTCTTCTTGGGATCGAGCTGCGGCTCCTGCTCGAGGTAGCCGACACGCGCGCCTTCGGCGACCCAGCCCTCGCCGGTGAAATCCGTGTCGATGCCGGCCATGATGCGCAGCAATGTGGATTTGCCGGAGCCGTTGACGCCGAGCACGCCGATCTTGGCGTCCGGATAGAAGGACAGATGGATGTCATCCAGCACCTTCTTGGACGGCGGATAGGTCTTGGTCAGACCCTGCATGTGATAGATGAATTGACGACCGTTCATTGACCGCTGAAACCCCTGCTCCACGCCCGAATCCGCGCTCACGCGCAATCGATCACGCAAACCGGCACGCTTTGTCGGGAAATGCGTGGCTGATGTAACGGCGGGCACCGCAAAGAGCAAGCGCGCGACCCCCACGTCTGGGTCTGCGATCGCAGTAAACCTCTGGAAAGGCTGATCGGAGAAATGCCGTCGGTATACCTTTCGGGTACCGGTTTTTAACCGCTTCACCGCCATCATCACCCGCCATGAACCTGGGCGCCGGACGGGGCGACCAAGGGATATGCGGGCCGACCCGGCCCGCCTGGTCGGTGTGGGAGTTGCGTCATGGGTCGAGCCATATTGGCTATTTCGGGTTCCGCTTTTGCCTTGCTGCCCCGCCCATTCACGGTGATCGGCAACGTCTTCGCCGGTCTGTGGCGTGAACTGACCCGCGACGTGGTCCGCCCCTACCGCCCGGAATTGCACTATATGCGCGGCCCCGGCCCGGCCTGGCGCGCCAAATACGGCAACTTGCACGGCCAGCCGCCGGTCTGACACCCCCCTATCTTTTCGGTTTGCCCGCCCTAAATTGACGCCGCCCGGACTGGCCCGGGTCGAGTTAAGGAGCGCGTGCGCATGGTTCGGGCGGCTATTCTCGACGACTATCAGAATGTGGCGATGCAATTCGCCGACTGGTCGGCGGTCAGCAAGGACGTCGAGATCAAGGTCTTCAACAAGCCGTTCGCCAGCCAGGATGAGGCCATCAAGGCCCTCCAGGGCTTCGCGATCGTGGTCGGCATGCGCGAGCGCACGCCATTCCCCCGCAAGGTGATCGAGGCCCTGCCCGACCTCAAGCTCCTGATCACCACCGGCGCCCGCAACAACTCGTTTGACGTCAAAGCCTGCGCCGAACGCGGCGTCACCGTCTGCGGCACCGGTGCTGCCGGCAGCCCGACCACCGGCATTGCCTTCGGCCTGATGCTGGAACTCACCCGCCGTATCGGCTTCGAAAACGCGCGGCTTAAGGCCGGCGAGCCCTGGCAGGTGACGATCGGCCGTGACCTCGACGGGCAAACTCTCGGCATCATCGGGCTCGGCAAGCTCGGCCAGCGCTCGGCGACAGTCGGCAAGGCCTTCGGCATGAAGACCATCGCCTGGAGCCAGAACCTGACGGCGGAAAAAGCGCAGGCCGGCGGCGCCGAGCTTGTCTCCAAGGACGACCTGTTCCGCAACGCCGACTTCATCACCATCCATGTCGTGCTGAGCGACCGCTCGCGCGCGCTGGTCGGCGCAAAAGAACTCGGCCTGATGAAGAAGACGTCCTACCTGATCAATACCTCACGCGGGCCGATCGTCGACGAAAAGGCGCTGATCGCGGCCCTGCAGAACAAAACGATTGCCGGCGCCGGCCTCGATGTGTTCGACGTCGAGCCGCTGCCGCTCGATCATCCATTCCGCAAGATGGACAATGTCGTCATCACGCCGCACCTCGGCTATGTCAGCGAGCAGAACTACCGGAAGTATTTCCCCGACGTCGTCGAGGACATCCGCGCCTTTCTCGACGGCAAGCCGGTGCGGGTGATCGACGCGAAGTGACGCCGCAGGCGTCATGGCCGGGCATAGCCGTTCGAAGAACGGCGTCGCTTCGCTCGCCTTTGTCCCGGCCATCTCGCTTGGGATGGCACAGCCTTACCCGACTAATCGGGATGCGCGGGTCAAGCCCGCGCATGACGACCTAGAGGCCCAGTAACCGCGCCGCATTGTTGTACGCGATATCCGCGCGCAAGCCTTCGTCGAGCGGCACCGTGTCGAGGAATTCGCAGCCGGGCCAGTCGAACGGAAAATCGGCCGAGAACATGACGCGGTCGCGCCCCAGTGCATCGACCGAGCAGCGCACCGGCGGAAGATCGTACATGCCTGACGTCGTCACCCAGACGTTCTCTTTGAGATATTGCGACGGCGGCTTCGGCAAGTTCCAGCCATAGGGCGCCGAGCGGCTGTCGAAGCGCCAGAGCTGGAACGGCAATGTCTCGCCGAGATGGCCGAGCACGAGCTTCGCCTTCGGATAACGATGAAAGACGCCGCCGCAGATGATGCGGAGCGCATGCGAGCCGGTCTCCACGCCCCAGCCCCACATTGGCCGCGCCAGCACATTGTAACCAGCGAGCGCCGGAAGCGGCGTCACCGGATCGGCGGGGTGCAGATAGATTACCGTCCCGAGCGCCGCGGCGCGCTCCCAGAACGGATCATACGACCTGTCGTCGAGATATTTGCCATTGGTGTGCCCGTTGATCATGGCGCCGTGGAACTTGAGGTCGCGCACGCAGCGCTCGAGCTCGTCGGCGGCGGCCTTCGCGTCCTGCATGGCCAGATGCGCAAAACCGGAATAGCGGTCCGGCCGCTTCTGCACTTCCTTGGCCAGGAAATCATTCGACGCGCGCGCGGCGCGCACTGCCGTCGCCGTATCGCGCTCTGCCTGGACGCCGGGTCCGGCGATTGCCAGGACCATGCGCGCAATGCCGGTCTTGTCCATCATCGCCAGCCGCTGATCGTCGAAATCGGTCAGGCTCGCATAGAGCTGCGCGGTCTTGGCCGGCGCGACATCGACCATCGTGGGGCGCCAGTAAGGCTCGGTGGCGGGATCCAGAAAGTGCTCTTCCAGCGCGATTTTCTCGACCATGGCGCTCCTCACAGGCCGCGACGGCGGCTCAATTTTTCTCTTTTAGCTGTATCGGATTTTGGGCTAACCTGTCCCACGATGCAAGGCGGCAAAAGATCGCCAGTTCGGGGGTGGAGTGCGTGATGAATTGTCTCGTCACCAATGACAAAAGCCAGGTGCAGGTGATCGCGCGTGCGGCCACGATCTTGCGCGCGCTCGAGGACGAGAATGCGGGGCTGAGCCTCGGCCAGATTGCCCAACGCGTGAACCTCGCGCGCTCGACCGTCCAGCGCATCGTTGCGGCCCTCGAAACCGAAAAGCTCGTGATTGCGGCAACGCCGAACGGGCGTGTGCGCCTTGGGCCGACAATCCTGCGGCTGGCGGCGTCTGTGCGCAGCGACTTCATTTCGCAGGCGCGGCCGTTTCTGGAACGATTGTCGGAAGAGCTTCATGAAACCGTCGACCTTTCGACGGTCAAGAAAGATCATCTGGTCTTTATCGATCAGGTCATAGGCTCGCAGCGCCTGCGCGCAGTGTCGGCGGTCGGCGATACGTTCCCGCTTTACTGCACGGCCAACGGCAAAGCCTATCTGGCGCAACTGGCGGATTCCGCGGTGGACGCGCTGATCGGACGTACTTACGAAGCGCGCACGCCGAAGACGCTCACGCGTCTGGATGCGTTGCTCGCCGATCTCAAGCCGGCGCGCCGCAGCGGCGTTGCGTATGATCGTGAAGAACACACTCTCGGAGTATGTGCCGTCGGCGTCGCCCTGCACGATCCGCTCGGGAACGCTGTCGCCATTTCCGTGCCGGTGCCCAGCCAGCGCTTCGCCAACCGCCAGTCGCTGATTGCGGAGCGCCTGATCGCCACCAAGAACGCGCTGGAGCGCCACATGAATTCCGCCGCCGCCTAACGGCGGCGGTGAGCTGACTGCAAATCGCTAACGAACAAACGTAAAGGGAGGATGCCGTGGCCAAACGAATTCGCGGCGTGATGTTTGAAGAAAATCTCAAAAACAGCATGGGGCTGGAGTTCTATAACCTGTCTCATCGCTTCGGCTATCAATCCCCGAACTGGCCTTACTTCGAGGACGTGAAGATCGAACGTATTCACTACATGGCGAAGTCGGGCGTGCTGTCTCAGCGCATTACGACGTCAATGCACAACACCACGCACATCGACGCGCCGGCACATGTGATCCAGGGAACACCATTCATAGACGAAGTGCCGCTGCCGCATTTCTTCGGCTCCGGCATCGTGGTGTCGATCCCAAAGAACAAGTGGGAGCCGATCACCGGCGATGACCTCGAAAAGGCCTGCGGCAAAATTGTGCGTCCTCGCGACGTCGTGATCGTCAACACCGGTTGGCACAAATACTACGAAGACAGCGAAGACTATTTCTGCCGCGCGCCTGGATTTGTGCCGTCAGCGGGAGAATGGTTCGTCAAGAAAAAGGTCAAGGTGGTCGGCCACGACACGCAGGCCAATGACCATCCCCTCGCCACCGCCATTGGCCCGCAGCGCAACGGACCTTTGCACCCGCATCTCGCCGAGGAATATCGCGAATGGTCCGGGGGGCGTGACTGGAAGGACGACTTCCCGGAATGGGAGCCGGTGCACCGCATTTTGTTCAAAAACGGAATCATGGGCATCGAGAATGTCGGTGGCGACATCGACAAGGTCACCGGAAAACGCGTGACCTTCGCTTATTTTCCCTGGAATTGGGACCGCGGCGACGGTTGCATTGTGCGGCTGGTCGCCATCCTCGACCCCAAGCAGAAATTCCGTATCGAGAAGGGGAGCAAGTTCTGATGCACGTCAAACGTTTCGCGGACGCCAAACCTTACGAGGCGCCAAACCACCGCAACTACAGCTCGCTTCGCCTGTTTGGGGCCGAAGCCGGCGGCACCAAGGGCCTTGTGTTCGGCTATTCACACTTTCTTCCAGGCGGCGGCGCAGGTCCCGATGCCTCGCCGCCCGAGAAAGTCTACTTCGTGCTGCGTGGCGAGTTAACGGTGATCGTCAACGGCAAGGAGACGGTGCTCAAGGCCAATGATTCTTGCGTGATCGAACCAAATGAAACACGCGAGATCGTCAACCGCGGCAATGAGGTGTGTTCCATCGTGGTCGCGGTCGCAACACCGCCGAAATAGTTTTTTGTCATTGCCATGACAAAAAGAAAAGTTGTGAGGAGCGTCCGATGTCCGAAGCCTTCCTGAAAAATCCGCTTGGCCTGTTCGATATCAAGGGCAAGACAGCCATTATCACCGGCGCCTCGGGTGCCTTCGGCGCGCTGGCCGCAAAGACGTTCGCCGGCGCGGGCGCCAATGTCGTGCTGGCGGCAAGCAAGCTCGACGAGTTGAAGAAAGTTGCCGCTGAATGCGAGAAGTTGGGCGGCAAGACCGAGATCATCGCGTTGCGGCCGAGCTCGGAAGACAATTGCGACAAGATCGTCAAGGCCGCAGTTGATAAATTTGGCCGCGTTGACATCCTTGTTGTCGCCTCCGGGCTCAACAAGGTATCGAAGATCGTCGACCAGAAAGTAGAAGATTTCCTCGACGTGATGGACGCCAACGTGAATCAATCATGGCTGATGGCGCGCGCGGCCGGCAAGCAAATGCTCAAGCAAGGCCAGGAAGGCAAACCTGGCGGCAAGGTGATCCTCACGTCCTCCGCGCGCGGATTGCTCGGCCATCCCGCCGGCTACAGCGCCTATTGCGCATCGAAATCAGCGGTCGACGGCATCACCAAGGCTTTGGGATGTGAATGGGGTGAAACCGGCATCACCGTGAATGCGTTGGGGCCAACCGTTTTCCGTTCACCGCTGACCGCCTGGATGTACGAGGACACAGAACGTGCGCAGACCGTGCGCAAGGGCTTCCTCGCCCGCGTGCCGAAAGGACGCCTGGGCGAGCCGGAAGACCTGGCGGGACCCCTCCTGTTTCTCGCGTCGAAGGCCTCGGACTTTTACACTGGTCACATCCTGTATGCCGACGGTGGCTATACGGCGGGATGACAATGGCGAAAGCGCGCATCGCGGTAATCGGCGCCGGCCTGATGGGCCACGGCATCGCTCAGGTGTTTGCGCTCGCCGGCCACGACGTAACGATCTATGACTTTGTAAAGGCCAATCTCGACACCGCCAGGGCACGCATCATCACCAACCTGAAAGACCTCGGCGACGACCAGAGCGCGGTCGAGCGGGTGACGCCGGTCGGCGATCTCGCACAAGCAGTACGCGCGACGGACTACGTGGTCGAGGCAGTGCTGGAGGATTTGCCGCTCAAGCAAAAATTGTTCGGCGAAATCGAGAAGCACGTGAGGCCGGACACCATCCTCGCCAGCAATACGTCGGTCATTCCAATCACGTCGATCATGCAGGGATTGCAGAAGCGCGAACGCGCGCTCGGCACCCATTGGTGGAACCCGCCTTATCTGGTGCCGCTGGTGGAGGTGATCGAGACACAATGGACCACGCCAAAGGCGGTCGACTTCACGATGAAGCTCCACGCCGCCGCCGGCAAAAAGCCCGCGCATGTGAAGAAAGACGTGCCCGGCTTCATCGGCAACCGGTTGCAACACGCGTTGTGGCGTGAGGCGGTCGCATTGGTCGAACAAGGCATCTGTGATGCCGAGACCGTGGACAATGTGATCAAGGCCGCGTTCGGCCGCAGGCTCGCGGTACTCGGCCCGCTGGAGAACGCCGACATGGTCGGCACCGATCTGACACTGGCGATTTACAAGACTGTGCTGCCGGATATCGACAGCCGTCCTCGCCCTTCGCCCTATCTCGAAAAACTGGTGCGGGACGGAAAGCTCGGCTTCAAATCGGGGGAGGGCTTCCGCAAATGGAGCCCGGAACAGCAAGCGGCATTACGTTCGAAAGTATTGCAGCATCTCAAAAAAGCGCGCGCCCAGGACGCCTGACCGGCGCGACAAGGGAGGAGATCATGACCGACCGTTCGACAATCTCGCGCCGCACGCTCGTCAAGACCGGACTTGGTGCACTCGCCGCTCCCGCCGTTCTGCGTGCTTTGCCGGCAGAAGCGCAATCGCAGGTGATCAAGATCGGCCATGTCAGCCCAAAGACCGGTCCGCTCGCCGGCTTCGGAGAAGCCGATACATTCATCCTCGAACAGGTGCGCGGCATCCTGAGCCAAGGTCTTGCCAATGGAGGAAAGACATACAAGGTCGAGATCATCTCGAAGGACAGCCAGTCGAGCGGCAGCCGCGCCGCGGAAGTCGCGTCCGAACTCATCCTCGGCGACAAGGTCAACCTGATCGTCGGCTCCGCCACGCCGGACACCACTAATCCGGTGTCCGACCAGGCCGAAGTCAATGAAGTGCCCTGCATCACCACAAACTGTCCGTGGCAGCCTTACTTTTTCGGCCGCAAGGGTGACCCGAAAAAAGGGTTCACCTGGACCTATCATTTCTTCTGGGGCCTTGAGGATGTGATCGCCTCGTTCCTTGCGCTGTGGGACACGCTGCCAACCAACAAGGTCGTCGGCGGGCTCTTCCCAAACGACGCCGACGGCAATGCCTGGGGTGATGCCAAGCTCGGCTTGCCGCCGGCTTTGGCGTCGGCCGGCTACAAATTGCACGACCCCGGTCGCTATCAGCTGATGAACAACGACTTCACCTCGCAAATATCCGCATTCAAGGCGGCAGGTGCCGAGATCGTCACCGGCAACATGATCCCGCCCGACTTCGCAACGTTCTGGTCGCAGGCGGCCCAGCAGGGCTTTAAGCCGAAGATCGTCACCATCGGCAAGGCGCTGCTGTTTCCGTCCGTGATTGACTCGCTGGGCGACCGCGGCAACGGGCTGACCAGCGAAATCTGGTGGACGCCCAATCACCCCTTCAAATCCGGTCTCACCGGCCAGAGCTGCCAGCAACTCACCGACGCTTACACAAAAGCATCGAACCGGCCGTGGACGCAGCCGATCGGATTCCAGCACGCGCTGTTCGAGGTTGCGATCGACGTGCTCAAGCGTGCAAAAAACCTGAACGACCCGAAATCGATTCTCGAGTCGATCGTGGCGACCAACTATCAATCGATCGTCGGACCGATCCAATGGACTGGCGCGCCGGTGAAGAATGTCACCAAGACAGCGCTCGTCGCCGGGCAATGGCAACGCAAGAACGGCAAATTCGATCTGGTGATCGCCGAAAACAAGACTGCGCCGAATATCCCCGTCGGAGGCAAGCTGCAGCCGATAAGTTAACTTACCTCTCCCCGCATGGCCGGGGAGACCGGTCGACCGCGCCGGCCCGGGTGAGGGAGTTTCCCAATCGCCTGAGCTTATCGAGAAGCCCCCTGCCCCGACCCTCTCCCCGCACGCGGGGAGAGGGAGCGCGCCGCACTCGGTCGATATGCCGTGCCACCGATCCTCGCGCTGGAGAACATCTCGAAACGCTTCGGCGCGGTGATCGTTGCCGACGGAATTGACCTTGCGCTCAACGAAGGCGAAGCACTCGGTATCATTGGACCGAACGGTGCCGGCAAGACCAGCCTGTTCGGCATCGCCACCGGCACACTCGCTCCCGATGCAGGACGCGTACTGCTTGCCGGTGAAGACATCACCCACGCACCGCCGGAGCGCCGTTGCCGCAAGGGCATTGCCCGGTCGTTCCAGATCCCGCAGCCGTTTTCCGGCATGACCGTATTCGAGAACGTGGTCGTCGCCGCTGCGTTCGGCGCCGGCGAGCGCGAAAGGGCTGTCTATGAACGTTGCGCCGAACTGCTTGCGCATTGCGGACTGGCCGACAAGGCCAACAAACGCGCCGGTGGCTTGACCTTGCTCGATCGCAAACGGCTTGAACTCGCGCGCGCGCTGGCAACAAAGCCGCGCGTGCTGCTGCTCGACGAAGTCGCCGGCGGGCTGACCGAGCATGAATGCGGCGCGCTGGTCGCGCTCATCAAAGACGTGCGCGCCGGTGGCGTTTCGATTATCTGGATCGAGCATGTCGTGCACGCTTTGCTCGCCAGCATTGATCGTCTGCTGGTGCTGCACGGCGGCAAATTCATCGCAGGTGGCGATCCGCAGACGGTGATCAAGAGCCCGCAGGTGGCGGAGATCTACATGGGGATCGCCGCCGATGCCTGAGCCCCTGCTCGATGTCCGCGCCATCGACGCCTTCTACGACGACTTCCAGGCCTTGTTCGACGTGTCCTTGCGCGTGGACGCCGGCCAAGTCATCGCCGTGATCGGCGCCAACGGCGCGGGCAAAAGCACCCTTCTGAAAAGCATCGTCGGGATGATGCACCCGCGCAACGGCGAGATTCTGCTCGATGGCATACCATTCACGCGCGCCGCAGCCTTCGCGGCGGTCAAGCGCGGCATCGCGTTGGTGCCGGAAGGCCGCCGTCTGTTCCCATCACTCACGGTTGAGGAAAACTTGCTGATCGGCGGCCAGTCGCAACGCCTTGGGCCATGGACGCTCGCGCGCATTTACGGGCTTTTTCCGCTGCTGGCCGAACGCCGACACCTGCCCGCCACTGCCCTTTCCGGCGGCCAGCAGCAAATGGCGGCGATCGGCCGCGCGCTGATGTCAAACCCGCGACTGCTGCTCTGCGACGAGATCAGCCTCGGTCTGGCGCCCATTGTCGTACGTGACATCTATTCACAGTTGCCAACCATCGTGGGCGAAGGGTTGTCTCTGATCATTGTTGAGCAGGACATCGTGCAGGCGCTCAAAGCCGCAAGCCAGGTCTATTGCCTTCAGGAAGGCCGCGTCGCGCTGCAGGGCGCGTCACATACGCTCACGCGCGAGCGTATCTCGGCCGCCTATTTCGGGGTTTGACGCGATGCAGTGGGTCAATGTCATCCTGCAGGGCGTGCTGATCGGCGGCCTCTACGCCATGTTCGCCGCCGGCTTGTCGCTCATTTTCGGCGTCATGCGGCTGGTGAACATCGCGCACGGCGACCTGATCGTGCTCGCGGCATATATATCGTTGCTCGTAACCCAAGCGCTCGGCGTCGACCCGCTCACCTCGCTCCTGCTGGTCGTGCCGATCATGGCCCTCATCGGCTACGCATTGCAGCGGGGGCTACTCAATCAGACCATCGGCGATGATCTGCTGCCACCGCTGCTCGTAACCTTTGGCCTGTCCATTATCATTCAGAATGGCCTGTTGGAGCTGTTCACCGCCGACAGCCGCAAACTTCAGGCGGGAGCGATTGAAGTCCACACTGTCCAGCTCTTGCAAGGAGTTCTGGGTGGGCACGCTGCCGCTGATCCAATTTATCATTGCGGTGGCTGTCGTTGCGGGGCTGCAGCTGCTTTTTTACCGCACCGCGCTCGGCCGCGCTTTTCGCGCAACATCGGATGACCCCGCGGTCGCACAACTGATGGGGCTCGACACGCGTCACGTCTTCGCCGTGGCCATGGCGCTCTCGCTTGCCATCGTTGCCATCGCCGGTGTGTTCCTGGCGGTGCGCGCCAATTTCGATCCTGCCATTGGGCCAGCGCGGCTGATCTTCGGTTTCGAAGCCGTGATCATCGGCGGGCTTGGCAGCATGTGGGGCACTTTGGCCGGCGGAATAATCCTGGGTGTTTCACAAGCGATCGGCGCGCAGATCGACCCCGGCTGGCAGTTGCTCGCCGGGCATATCGTGTTTTTGTTGATCCTGGCGTTGCGCCCACAGGGCCTGTTTCCAAAGGTGTCGGGATGAATCGGGTGGAGCACGCCACGCGGTCCAGCCACATCGGCGTCGCGCTCCTCGCTATGGCGCTCGTTGTGCTGGCGGTCGCACCCCTTTGGGGTGACCGGCAAACACTACGGCTACTCGCTGAGATGTTTACCTTCGTCGCCCTGGCAAGCTTGTGGAACCTGCTCGCTGGCTACGCCGGGCTGGTCTCTGTCGGCCAGCAGGCTTTTGTCGGATTCGGTGGCTATCTGCTGTTCGCGCTGGTCATCGTGCTGGACGTGCATCCGATCGCTGCCATTCTCATTGCCGGACCGGCCGCTGCGATCGTCGCCATTCCCGGTCGCCGCGCTGATCTTCCGGCTGCGCGGAGCCTATTTCGCCATCGGGACATGGGTGGTGGCGGAAGTCTTCCGTTTGCTGGCCTCGCAAATTTCGGTGTTGGGCGGCGGTTCCGGCATCAGCCTGCCTGCCGCCGCGGTGATCGCCATCGCGCCAACGCGTCAGATGCGTGAATTCGAGATTTACTGGCTGGCGCTTGGTCTCACCGTGCTCGTGCTGGCAGCCATTGTGGTTTTGCTGCGCTCACGCCACGGGCTCGCGCTCACGGCCATCCGCGACAACGAGCTGGCGGCACAGAGCAACGGCATTGATGTCACGCGCGTCAAACTCATTGTCTATGTGCTGGTGGCTTTCGGCACCGCCATGATCGGCGCGCTGATCTTCCTGATGAAGCTGCGGATCTCGCCGGACACCGCTTTCAGCGTTAACGACTGGACCGCCTTCGTGATTTTCATCACCGTCATCGGCGGCATCGGCCGTATTGAAGGTCCTATCATCGGGACAATCGTCTTCTTCATTTTGCGCCAAACGCTGGCCGACCTGGGCAGCATCTACTTGTTGATGCTGGGCGCGGTCGCCATAGTGGTCATGTTGTGGGCGCCGAAAGGCCTGTGGGGATTGCTCACCGAGCGTTTCGGCTGGCAGGCCTTGCCCCTGCAGCGGCGGCTGGTCATTCAAAAAGAAACGGGAGGGAAACCATGAGCCCGATCATCGATATCTACTGCCACATCTTTCCGGACCGCTTCTTCCAGGAGATGACCAAAGTAACGCCGATGATGGAGAACCTGGGCAAGCGGCTGCGCACGATCACCAAGCTGTTCGATCTCGACGCGCGCTTCCGGGAGATGGACGAATATGGCGACTACCGGCAGATCATTTCATTGCCCAATCCGGCCATCGAGGATATCGCCAAGCCGGATGTCGGAATAAACCTCGCGCGCATCGCCAATGACTCCATGGCGGAGTTGTGCCGGAAATATCCCGAGCGCTTTCCCACCTTCGCCGCGGCACTGTGCATGACCGATGTCGAAGGCTCGGTCGCAGAGGCGCGCCGCGCGATCAAGGAGCTCGGCGCGCGCGGCGTGCTGCTCTATACCGATGTCGCCGGCCGCCCGCTCGACGACCCGGAATTCGATCCGCTGTTTGCCGCCATGGCCGAACTGGATGCGGCCATCTGGCTGCATCCGGTGCGCACGGCGGCGATGCCCGACTATCGGGCCGAGAAGAAATCGCGTTTCGAGATGTGGTGGTGCCTCGGTTGGCCCTACGACACCTCGGTGGCGATGATCCGCATGGTGCTCTGTGGACTGCTCGACCGCTATCCAAAACTCAATATCATCACTCATCACCTCGGCGGCATGATCCCCTTCTACGACGGCCGTATCGGACCGGGTCTGAAAGTCCTGGGCGCGCGCACGACGGACGAGGACTATTCGAAGATCATTCCGTCGCTGAAGCGGCCGCACATGGACTATCTACACGACTTCTACGCCGATACCGCCATGTTCGGCGGCGGCGTGCATGCGATCCGCTGCGGCTACGAGTTCTTCGGCGCCGATCATGTGGTGTTCGCCACCGACGCGCCACTTGGCCCGATCGCGCCGACCATCGAGACGGTCAAAAAGCTCGGACTTACGCCGACAGACGAACGCAAGACTCCTCTGCGGAAACGCCGAGAAGCTTTTAAAAATGAAATTCTAGACAGCGTCAGTGGCCAGCCGCGGGCTTTTTTCTCTTGGTTTCACCCGAACCAACGCCATGCACCGGCGTCCAGCTTGGCGGATCACTCGCCGGAAAGCTCTCATCGGAATTGATCACGACATTATCCTCGTCGTGCTCGATCCGCGCGCGCTCCTCCTCGATATATCGTTTCGGTTTTTCCATCAGGAACTCCAGATTGCCCATCCGCCGCTGTTTTCAGCGCCAGCTTGGTCCGCGACAATAACGGCCGGGCGGAAAATCCGTTCCTTTGCCTCAAGAAGTGCGGGTTTTTGGCCCGAATTAGGCGTCACAGATCCTGCTTGATCCAGGCGCTTTGCACGTCGTCGCACCAGTTGCCGACGTTCCACTCCCCCCAGGCTCCGAGGCCACCAAGTTCGTCCGGTCCGAAATAGACCGGCACATGAACCACAGAAAGGCCATTGTGAGCGTACGACTTCTTGAGAGCCGCACGTAACTCATCGACGCTGCCGCCTGCGTTTGTGGCCAGAACACCGGACACTGCTGAAGCCATTCGCACGTAGTCGACATCCGCTCGATCGTTGGTACGGAATTCCTGACTGTACTGGGCAAGCTGCAAGCCAGTGATTGCCGCCATGCGGCGGTTGTCGAAAATCACAATCATGCCGCGCACGCCATGTTCGACCGCATCGATCAGGATTTGCGGGTTCATCATGAACGAGCCATCGCCACAGAACGCAATGCCGTAGCGCGGCTTGTCGGCCAGCGCTGAGCCGAGCAGCGCGCTGGCAGCAAATCCCATATACGACGCGCCAGTCTCGGTGAATGTATCGCCGGTTCGATCGTCTTCGACGATCTGGAAGCCATTGGCCTGCACATCGCCTGCATCGAAAAACTTGGTAGCACCTATTTGCTTGGCAAAATCAGCAACAACTTTGATGGCGGCCGGCTGTGGCAAAACCGGCTTCCGCCACATCTCATCGTGCAGCGGCGGGCACGCAAAGCGTTTGTGCTTATAGGCAGCCCACTCCGCTTTCTTGGCGGCGCAGGTTTCGAGCCAGTCTTTCTGGTTCTTGGAAGCGCCTGTGGCTTCCAGCTTTGCCGCAAGCCGGGCAGCCACTGCACCGATGTCGCCCGGCAAGCCAATCGTGTTGTTGTAGTGCGTCAGGTCGGCGAAATCGCCATTGATATTGATGACGGCCTGCGCGTTCTTGTAACCGATGCCGGAGCAATCGGCCTGGCAGACCGCGCGCGAGCCAATCACGACGACCAATTCCGCCTCAGCCATTGCGTAATTGCCACAGATCGAACCCTTGGAACCGCCGACATGCATGTTCTGCGGGTGCGCATCGGGCAGCACGCCGGTCGAACCGGGCGAGAGAACGACCGCAGCGCCCGCCGCCTCAGCCAGCCGGCGCACCGCCGCATCATGGCCGCGCGTCCCGCCGCCCGCCTTGATCGCGACCTTGCTTGCTTTTCCGATCATCGCGGCCGCTTGTTCGATCGCCTGGTCGTCGGCGGGTGCGAGCTTCGGCAGTTCCGGCCTGGTCGGCAAAGCGGCGAGGTTGACGGTCAATTTCGCGGGCTGGGTATTCAACGGCAGCAACAGATAGAACGGCCCGGCGCGGTAGGGGTGGTTCACGCACAGCGCGCCGCGACGCAGCGCATCGCGGATACCTTCCGGCGTATGCAGGACATAGGACTGGCCCATGATCGCGGTCATGCGACCGAACAAGCCCTGCTCTTCCTTCGGCACCTGCTGCATATTGTAGCCTTCGCCGAAAGTCGTCTCGTCGCCGTAGATATGATAGACGCCGACGCCGTTCGACGCGGCCGCCAGCGAGCCGGCAAAGGCCTGCATCGCGCCCGGACCGATCGAGGTCACCACCGCAGAGATTTCGCCGTATTGCCAACGGAGCGCGGTCGCGGCATGCGCCATCTCCACCTCGTTGCGGCAATTGATCGTGCGAGTTGCGCCCTCCTCCTCGTAGATACGCAGAACGTTGCCAAGATCGGTCGAGCCGTGGCCGAAAATGGCAAAATATTTGCGCACGCCCTGCTTGAGCAGGCCAAGCACCAACGCTTCCGACAGCGAGCATTCGATCAGTTTCGGCAAGCCCTTGGCCAGCGCCTGTTCGATGTCGCCGGCCTTGGCGATGGCGCGGGCGCGTTCGCGTACCGCGCTTTCACTGTCGCTGCGCGTCAGCATCAGTTGGTCTTCTCCGCCGCTGCCTTCAGGATCGGATTCCAACGCGCAATATCGGCCTTGAGCTGGCTCGCGAGGTGCGCCGGACCACGATCCGCCTTGGCCGGCACCGTACCCCCGAGCTCGAGGAGGCGCTTGGCAACCGCCGGATCATTGAGCGTCTTGTTAAGCGCGTCGTTGAGCTTGTCGACGACGGGTTGCGGCGTGTCTTTCGGAGCGAAGATCGCACTCCAGATATTGATCTGGTAGTCGTTGGCGCCGACTTCCTTTGCGGAAGGAACATCGGGTACGGCCGGAGAGCGGCTGTTTCCCGACACGACGTAGGCCTTGACGGTGCCGCCCTTGATCGCACCCTGCACGCTGACGACCTGCTCGCAGAAAAAATCGACGTGCCCGCCGATAACGTCATTGAGCGCCGGTCCGGTGCCGCGATAGGCGACCAAATTGGGTTTGAGACCCAACTCGGACGTAAACAGCAGGCAGGCCATGTGCGACGACGAGCCGACACCGCCATGGGCCTGTTTCACGTTATCGCCATTTTTCTTCAGATAGGCCACGAACTCCTTGAAGTCGTTGGCCGGGAAATCCTTGCGCGCCACCACCACCGCCGGCGCGTTCGAGGTGAGACCAATCGGCGCAAAATCCTTGGTCGAGTTGTATTTCAGATTGGCGTAGAGCGCCGGCGCCGATACGTGCGAGCCCATGCTGGCGGCGAGCAGCGTATAGCCGTCGTGTTCAGCGGCGGCTGCACGCGCAGTACCGATGGTACCGCCCGCACCGCCGACATTTTCGATGACGATATTCTGGCCGAGCGCCTTACTCATGCCATCGGCCATGATACGCGCAACCACATCACTCGGGCCGCCTGCGGGATATGGAACAATCATCGTGATTGGGCGCGTGGGATAATTCTGTGCCTGCGCAATTGCGGTCAATGCCGCCAGTGCGACCAGCGCCGATAACATTCTTTTCATTGCATCCTCCCAGTTCGATTTGCCGCAGATTTGCGTGCGCTTGATATTTATCCGGCGGCCTGTGCCGCTCTCTCGGTCTCTTGCCTTCTCTTGTCCCGGATCGCCATCAGCACCTTTTCCGGTGTTGCCGGCAGCGCGGTGATACGAACGCCAACCGCATCGTAGATTGCGTTCATGATCGCCGGGATCGTCGGCACCATGGCCGGCTCGCCGACGCCTTTGACGCCGAGCGGCCCGATCGGATCGGGATCCTCGATGATGATTGAATTGACACGCGGCACGTCGAGCGACGTCGGCAAAATGTATTTGGCGAACCCCGACGTACTCGTGTGCCCGCTGTCCAGTCTGTAGTCTTCCATCAACGCTTGGCCGAGCGCCTGCACGACGCCACCTTCGATCTGGCCTTCGACGCCTTGCGGGTTCACGGCGCGCCCAACATCGTGCGCGGCCCAGATGCCGAGCACCTGCACCTCGCCGGTGACCGTATCGACCTCGACCTCGGCGACCTGGGCCCCGAAAACATAGGCTTGCCAGGGTCGGCCCGATCCGTCGACCGGATCAAGCCCGGTGGTATCAGTGCCAAAACTCGCCGAACCGACCGGCACCACGCCACGGCTCTTTGATGTTTGCACCGCCTCGCCCATTGTGACGCGGTGGTTTGTATTTTCCGCCCAGATTTCTCCGTTGCCAGTCCGAATGACGTCAACATCAACGTCCCAGACCTCCGCCATGACCTCGACCAGTTGCTTGCGCGCTTCGCGCGACGCGAGCGCAACAGCATTTCCGATCATGTAGGTCTGGCGGCTCGCGCCGGCATGCGAGGCCTCCGGCGCGCGTGCGGTATCATTGTCGCCAATAACGACGTGCTCCGGCTTCACGCCCATCTCGTGGGCCGCGATTTGCGCCAGCACCGTGAGAATGCCTTCGCCAATTTCGGTGACGCCGGTGACGATCTTGGCACTGCCGCCGTCATCGATCTCGGCCCACGCGGCGGCGCGATCGATCACCGCGGTACGCGCGATGCCGTACCAGCAGGCGGCCATGCCTCGTCCGCGTTTTCTTGCCATTATTCGGCCGCCTCTTGTTTCTCGTCCTGCGCGAACCGTGCCCCGAGTGCACAGGGCGGGCGGATATCGGCGCGATTGAGATCTCTGCGTGTGCCGCCGCGTGAAACCGGTGCGCCAGCTTCCCAACCCGATGCTTTTTCAAGCGCATCAAGCGCTCGCGTAAGACTGACCGACCCGAGCCTGGCCTTCGTGTGTGTGAGCGCGCCATCGCGCATGGCGTTAATGCGACGGATATGGAACGGGTCGAGGCCGAGCCGCTCGGCACAAATATCGAGATGGGATTCGGTCGCAAAAGCCGTCTGCAACGCTCCAAAAGAGCGGAATGCACCGGACGGCGTATTGTTGGTGTAGATGCCATAGGTATCCACACGAACGTTCGGAATAACGTAAGGGCCGGCCGCCAAGATCGCCGCCTTGCGCATGACGCCTTCAGTTGAGAGCCCGTAGGCACCGCCGTCGCAGATCATCTTCATTGCCAGCGCGCGGATGCGGCCGTCGCTGTTCAGGCCCATACGCAGCGTCGTGCGCGACGGATGACGCTTGGCCGTGGAAATGATCGACTCTTCACGCGTGAACACCAGCCGCACCGGCCGCTGCGTCTTCATCGCCAGCAGAGCCAGCATGCCCTGGTAGATCATGTCTTCCTTGCCGCCAAAGCCGCCGCCCACCGGGCTCATGATGAAGCGTACCTTGGATATCGGCTTGGCGATGATCCGCGAGAGCATATGGCGGTGATGGGTGATGTTCTGGTCGGGCGAAACAATCGTCACGATCCCGTCGTGATCGACATAAGCGAGCCCCGCCTCAGGTTCGAGATAGGCATGCTCGATCGCCTGCGTCGAATAGGTCTCTTCAACGACGAGATCGGATTCGGCAAATCCCTTTTCCACGTCGCCGACACGGATTGGAATGTGCTTGGTGACGTTGTCCGGAGCGTAGTCGTGCAGCACCGGCGCCCCGGGACGCATAGCCTCATCGGGATCGAAAACGGCCGGCAGACGCTCATAGACGACCTTGATCGCATCAACCGCGCGCTCGGGCGATCAGCGAGATCTTCCGCCGCCACGGCTGCCACCGCCTCGCCGACATAACGCACCTTGTCGCGCGCCATGATCGGTTGGTCATTGACGAAGACACCGAAGCCGTCCACGCCCGGTACATCGGCGCAGGTGATGACGCCTTCGACTCCTTCCATCGCCTCTGCGGCCGACGTGTCGATCGACACGATCCGCGCGTGGGCGTGTGGCGAGCGCAGCACTTGCACATGCAGCATGCCGGGCATGGTCATGTCGGCGGCATATCGTAGCCGGCCCGACACCTTGCTCGGCGCATCGATGCGGCGCACCGCCTTGCCGATGACCGCGTCCTCGGTTTCCGTCTCCATCAACGCAGTCGCCGGCAGGCTGCCATTCTGAACGTCGCGCGCCAGTTCGACGGCGTCGAAAATTTTCTGATAGCCCGTGCATCGGCAGATATTTCCGCCGAGCCGCTCCTTGATTTCCTCCCGATCGGCAAACGGATTGGCACGGAGCGCCGCGGTGGCGGCCATCACCATGCCGGGAATGCAGTATCCGCATTGGCTGGCGCCGGCCTTGTGGAAAGCCTTTTGCAGCACACTTAACTCGCCGGTCGTGGCCAGCGCCTCGACGGTCTCGATGGTCGCACCCTGCGCCTTCGCGACCGGCAGCAGGCAGGACTTCATCAGCACGCCGTCGACGAACACCGAGCAGGTGCCGCACTCGCCGGCACCGCAGCCTTCCTTGTTACCGGTCAGGTTGAGATCGTCGCGGATGAAGTCGAGCAGCCGTTGCTGCGGCTTGGCATTGCGAACAACTTTTCGGCCGTTGACTGTGGCGGTAAACCGGAGATCAGGCATAAGCCGCCTCCAGTTCGGGCGCGAGTGCCTGCAAGTCCGCGCCTGCGCGGTGCGCCGCGTTGATCAAGCCCGCGCAGCACAAATCCGCGAACCACCTCGCGTCGGTACTCCTGACGGGTGCGTGACGCGACGAGCGATACTGGCATATCGGCGGCCTGCTCCAGCCGCTCCGCGCTGACTGGCCCCCGCGAAGGAATTTTTCGACCTCACCAAGCCGTACGGGGCTTCGGTCCGATACCGGCAATGGCCAGGCGCACGTCCTCGATTGTCCGGCCCTGCGGATCGAGCTTGAGCAGCGCCGCCAGGCACACCAGGGAGATCACCAGAGACCGGCGGTGGCCGACCTTTTCGAAGCTGCCGCCATATCCGGGCAGCGCATTGCACTCGATGGCGGTCAACAACTCGCCGTCCTGGAGTGCGGTCTGGTTTGGTCCGGTCACGAATTGCTCTAGCCGCACGCGTCGGCGTGCGATTTTTCCGCCGACATTCTTTGCCAATTCGAGCTCGGCCTCATGCGCGATCAGGCAGGGCGTCGCATCGGCCGCCGGTGAGGCATTGACGATATTGCCGCCGATGGTCGCATGCGCACGAATTTGATCGTCGGCGAACCACACCGCACATCGCGGCATGGCTGGCAAAGCGCGGACGAGTGCGGGATCGTCGAGGAAGCGCTGGATTGGCGTGGCGGCGCCAAGCCGTACCCGCGTGTCGCCAACAGATCGTTCAAGCAGTTCCGGGATTTTCGCGACGTCGATCAACGCGGGGATATGCACATTCCCGGCGCGTCCCTCGCGCGCCCAGGGAAGCGTATCGGTCGCGCCTGCTACGATGCGATACCGCCCGCGATGCGCCTCCATCGCGGCAAATGCCTCAGGAAGCGAGCCCGGCGTGATGTAATCGTCACAGGTCAGCATACTTCCGGCTCGCTCCGTTTGCTCCCTCTCCCCGTTCTTACGGGGAGAGGGTTGGGGTGAGGGGCAATTACGACGCCTAGTCTGGATAAGCCCCTCACCCGGCTCGGACCTCCGGTCCTCGCCACCCTCTCCCCGCTAAAGCGGGGCGAGGGAAACCAAGCGTTACTCCGCCGCCACTTTGTGCGCGGTGTCCATCTTTGCCTTCACCACCACCTTGATGGCGTCCTCGACCCGATCCTTGGCGTAACGGATCGCTGTCGGCAGATCGTCAAGCGGGAAAGTGTGCGTATGGATCTTGGTGGCGTCGAAGCGCTTCTGCTTCATGAAAGCCTCGGCGCGGTGCGTCGCGCTCTTCCCTTCGCCGCGGATGCCGTAAACATAAATATTGTTGCGCACGATGTGCGCGACATCGACCGGCACTTCCTCATGCGCAAACGCCGCGAGGCAAACACGCCCGCCGCGGTTCACCATGCGCACCGCGTCGTTGACCGCGCTGGTAGCCGCCGAGCACTCGACCACGTAGTCGACGCCCTTTCCGCCATTGAGCTTTTTCACTTCCGCCACCACATCGGGCGTCTTGCGGATGTTGACCACCGCATCGGCGCCGAGTTGCTTGCCTATTTCCAGGCGATTGTCGCGCGTGCCGGTGAGGATCACCGGCTGCGCGCCAAGCGCCTTTGCGACCGCCACCGCCATCAGACCGATCGGGCCCGGGCCGGTGACGCAGACGCTTTCTCCGGCGACCAGGCCGCCGAGTTCGGTCAGCGCATACATCGCAGTGCCGGCCGTAACGACGAGCGTGCCTTCTTCGTCCGTCATTTCGTCCGGGATCGCCACAAGCGTGTTGACGTGATTGACCTGGTATTCGCAGAAACCGCCATCGGTCGTGAACCCGTTGGCGCGGTGGCCTTTATCGACGTCGCCGTAGTTGAGCCCATAGTTGTGGCACGACGTGTACATGCCCTCGCGACAACGCTTGCACTGTCCGCAGCCGGCGTGGATCTCGACCGCCACACGCGTGCCAATCTTGTATTCGTCGACGCCGGGCCCAAGCGCCACGACCGTGCCCATATATTCGTGGCCCGGCGTAAAGCCCTTGTTGAACGGCAGGCCGCCCTGAATCGAAGCCGGCGGACCGTGATAGATGATCTCGAGGTCGGTGGCGCAGATCGCCACGGCGTCGATACGCACCAAGACTTCCGCTTTCTTCGGCACCGGCACCGGCTTGTTGGTGATGCTGAGTTGACCCGGATCACCGAGCACCCACGCACGTTGCGCATCCGGAATCGGAAATTCATTGTGGTTTGTTTTCACGCCCTGCGGTGCGTACATCAATTCCTCCAAAGAAAAGTTTCTTGTCCGGCGCGCAAATTCAGCTTGCGACCGCTTGGCTGGATCCGGCTTGCGCGGTCGGCTCGCCGAATTCGGCGGACAATCCACGTGTCGCGGCCGTTATCTCGTCCCGCATGAGCGCGACGTGCTCTTCGCTCGCACGCATGGTCGGCGTCGATGCGCTGATGGCACCGATGACCGTGCCCGCCTGATCACGAATGGCCGCGCCGACGCAGATCACGCCGGGGAGAAACTCCTCGCGGTCGATAGCGTAACCATTGCGGCGGACGATGCGCAGCGATTCAAGTAACGCAGGAAATTCGGTGACGGTTTTTTCGGTGTAGCGTTTCATGCCGCCGGCAACGATGCGGCGGATTTCGTCTTCGGGCAGCCAGGCGAGGATCGCTTTGCCGACGGACGTGGCGTGCGGCGCTTCAAGCTTGCCAATTCGGCCGGTGTCGACACGGACGGCATGGCGCGCTTCGCGCACTGCCAACGTCACCACGCTGTCCCCCTGCAACGCCGCGAGGTGGACGGTTTCGCCGGTCGCCTGGTTTATCGCTTCCAGATAAGGCTGCGCGCGGCGCGGCAAGTCCACCTGCAGGCAGGCATGCCCGAGATAAATAATGCGCGGGCCAAGTGCATAGAGACGACGTCCCGGCACTTTGGCGGCGAAGCCGCGCTGGATCAGCGTGGCGAGCAGATGATGGCAGGTGGAAATGTTGAGATTGGTGCGATTGGCGAGCTCGGTCAGCGTCGCTTCACCGCCGGCCTCGGCGATAGTTTCCAGCAGGAACAATGCACGGTCGACGGATTGAATATTGTGCCTGTCGCCGCCGCGCGGGCTTGGGGGCCGGGCCTTGGTGCCGGGTCCCGGCAGAATGGTCGCGTTCATTGGTTTGTTTCTCCCTCGATGTAGGGAAATCAGGGAGCGGGACCGAGTCAAGGAGTTTTCAGATTAACGAACGCAGTTTTCACGATGTAAAATATGAAAAGCCTTTAAATAGCGCTGTTACGGCGATTCCGGGGCTGAAGCCTCAAGCGGCTTCGCCGCGGAACTCCGGCACAGCGTCGCGCAACACATTATAGATCGCCGTCCGCTCGCCGCGCACGACACCTTGTTCCAGGGTCGCAACCCATGCCCGGATGTCTTCAAGCGACGGCCGCACGGGCTTGGCCGCAACAATGCCGGGGATCCCGATATCTGCGGTCTCTTCCTCGCGGGCAAACAGGATTTCATGGAGACGTTCGCCGGGTCGGATGCCTGTGAATTCAATCTTGATGTCGCGGCCAGGCTCCAGTCCGCTCAGCCGGATTATTCGTTCTGCGAGATCAACGATTTTTACCGGCTGGCCCATATTGAGCACATAGACCGACACGCCTCCGTTTATCCGCTCGAGTGCATGACTCGCCGCCGTAACGACCAGATCACACGCTTCGCGAATGGTCATAAAGTAGCGAACCATATCCGGATGGGTAACCGTGATCGGGCCACCTGCCTCAATCTGCGACTTGAATTTAGGAACCACAGAACCGTTCGATGCGAGCACGTTTCCAAACCGCACCGAAATCAGTCGCATCGCCTGCCGGCCGGCGGCACGATTGTGGGAATATTCGTCATCAAGCGCCTGACAATACATTTCCGCCAAACGCTTGGTCGCCCCCAGGACTGATACGGGCTCGATCGCTTTGTCCGTTGAGATCATGACCATGGCGCTCGCGCCGGCTGCGGCAGCAGCGTCGGCGACATTGATCGAGCCAAACACGTTGGTCTTGATACCTTCGTCCCAGTCCTTTTCCAGCAGCGGCACATGCTTGAGCGCGGCAGCGTGGAAGACGATGTCGGGCTTAAAGTGCGCGATCAGACTCATGATCCGCTGCCGGTCACGAACATCAGCAATGCGACCGGAAATATCCGCTTCGCCGTGTTGGCCCCTGAGTGATTCCACGACGGCGTGTAACGCCGGCTCGGAATGCTCGATCACCAGCAGGCGGGACGCGCCGAATGTGACGATACGATCGCAGATTTCCGAGCCAATCGAGCCGCCACCGCCCGTGACGACGATTGCTTTTCCACTTACGAATTCTTCAAGGCGCCGATAATCAATTCTGACGCTGGGCCTGAGAAGGAGATCTTCCACCGCGACCGGGGCCAATTGCACCGCCGGCCCGCCCGCATCCAGCGATGGCATCTGGCTCATGGTCAGACCCAGGCGGCGCGCCCGCATCAAAATAGCTTCCGGCCGCGCTTCCGGAGCGAGCGCGGAGGGAGCAAGCACAAGCCTTGTCACGCGATGTCCGCGGCTTTCCAAATCGGAAACGACGCGTTCCAGATCGTCGATATCTCCCAGTACGGGAATGCCACGGATTGACTGCCCGCGATCGGCAATCGATGGTGAAAGAACTCCCACCGGCCAGATCTTTTTCACCGCACCGCTTTCAATCGAACGCAGCAGCACCTCGGCATCGGCGGCCCGGCCGAGCACCAGCACGGATGCAGCATCTGCTATTTTCACGCGTTGCAGGGTCCGCGCGTAGTGAAGGTAGCGGTAGGCGACCCGCAGGCCGCCCAGAAAAAACATTTGCAAAAACCAGTACAGCAAGATGGTGATCTTGCCGAAGAAGAACGTGCCGTAGATATTCGGGGCCAATAGAACGTAATCGACCGCCAGCAGCGAAATTGCGAGCGCGGTCGAAGCACGAAACAAATTGTAGAGATCCGGAACTGATGTGAATCGCCATTTGTTGCGATGCAGCCCGATGATGAAATAGACCAGCATTGCATACGCCAGGAAAACCGGAAGGAATTTTTCAAGGCCGTGCAGCCGAACATCAAGCTGCGCGCCTTCGAAGCGCATAAAAAATGTGACAATGATTGCCGCCGCAGTGGCAATTAGATCGTGCAGGATGATCAGAATCTGACGCGGCGTCAGTTTAAGTGCCGGTATCATTTCGCGTTCGCGCCAACTGACTGGTTAAAATACGCGCGCGTCGCAACGAGAATCTTTCTCTCATTGCGGATGGCGGCGGAAGTTACGCGGCGCGCTAACATGGCTAGTACACGACGTTTGCGTTCTTGAGAAAGCCCCAGACATCCACCACCGGTTTCCCCTTAAGGTCGAGATCCGCGTAAACCGAGTGCGGCGCGCACAAGATCAAAATGTCGCTACGCGCG
This sequence comes from uncultured Alphaproteobacteria bacterium, assembly GCA_963819915.1. Classification (GTDB taxonomy): domain Bacteria; phylum Pseudomonadota; class Alphaproteobacteria; order Rhizobiales; family Xanthobacteraceae; genus Pseudolabrys. The sequence goes on along the minus strand of CAWFXX010000008.1, from coordinate 13,596 downwards.
ACCACCTGATCGAGCGGGAGAATGGCCGGATCGCTAGTCACGAATGGGTCGGTGGTCAGAACTTCGCGCGCGCAGACTTCCATGGCGTGCTTGAGCTTGTAGCTTAATGACGCGCGAGTGTCGTCGACATCCGCCTTGAAGGCCATGCCTAGAAGCCCAACAGTCATGCTTGAAACGTCATAGGCATGCCGAAGATCGTCGACCAGCTGCAAAACCAGGCCCTCATTCACCTGCATCGCCGCATGGCCCAACCCAAATTGGTTACGCGCAAATGCGGCCAGCTGCATCGTATCCTTTAGAAGGCAGGGGCCTGCCGAAAAGCCCGGCCCTGGAAAGCTTTTCGCACGCGGATAGTTTTGTTTCATCGCGCGCATGACAGCCTGATAATCGGCGCCGGCAGATTTTGCGATCATGTAAAACTGGTTGGTGGCCGCAAATTCGATGTAACGATAGGCATTGTTAAAGAGCTTCGCGAACTCGGCTTCGATCGGCTTAACAGTAACGAGTTCGGGCGCGATTTTCTCAAATAGATGACTTGCTTCCTGCTCGGCATCCAGCGTCGTGCCGCTGATGATCTGCGGCATTTCACGCAATTCCTTGATGCTGTAGCCCTGCACCACACGTTCCGGACAGAATGCAACTTTGTTCTTGCGGCCGAGGCGCTTGAGATAGTCGTGCAGCCAATCCGTTGTGCCCGGATAGACTGTGGATCGCAAAATCAGCAGCTGTTCGTCCGTGACGTGCGGCAAGATGCCATCGATGCAGCGCTGGACTTCACCCGGCACCGGATTGAGGAATTCGTCGACCGGAGTGCCGATGGTGATGACCACCGGACCGGTGTGGCCAATCTCGCTAGGTGAGGAAGTAAACATCAGCTTGTTGCCGGCGAGGGCTTTGACCAACAGCGGCGCCGCACCATGCTCTATGAACGGCAACTTTCCAGATTTAAGCGTTGCCAGCGCCACTTCATTGCGGTCGTTGACGTTGACGGTCAAGCCCACCTCGGCAAACGCCAGCGCTAGCGGGATGCCAACATGACCGGCACCGCCGACTACCGTGAGATCAGCCATTTTCGCGCTGGTCGGACCGGACCGCGCCGTTTTGGTAGATGCGATGTTCACGAAGTCCCCTTCTCGCCGGTACGCGCAATTATAATAGTAAATCGCCTGCGCAACCTCTGTCTGCCGGTCAAACGGGTTAATCGGGCCTTATTTCAAATGCTTAGGTAGCAAATTCCGGCGACCGGGCAACAGTCAATTTGACCGTGCAATTACAGCTCTCGCAGAGAAAGGGCTGCCTTCAAGACTCGGCTTAAGGCAAGGCAGAACTGGGGGTCAGATCTTCAAAGGTTTTTGTCGGCGCTCAAAACGGCCCGCACGCCGTTCTCGCTCAACAGTGTCTCAAAATAGGCAATCGTCCGGGTGAGACCCTCTTTAAGCTGTGTGCGTGGTGACCACGATAACAACTCTTGCGCACGCGAGATATCTGGCCGTCTTTGCCTGGGATCATTCTCGGGCAGCGGCCGGTGCACGACGTGCGAACGCGAGCCGGTCATATCAATAACCATGCTGGCCAACTCGAGCATCGAAAATTCAGTTGGATTGCCAATATTGATTGGGCCGGTGACCTGGTCCTTTGTTGCCATCAAGCGCACGAGGCCATCGATCAGATCGTCGACATAACAGAACGATCGTGTCTGCGTCCCGTCGCCGTACACAGTAATATCGCGACCCAACAATGCCTGAACAATAAAGTTCGATACCACGCGTCCGTCATTGGGGTGCATGCGCGGGCCATACGTATTGAAGATCCGCGCAACCTTGATACGCAAATTGTGCTGGCGCCAGTAGTCAAAAAATAGAGTTTCGGCGCAGCGCTTGCCTTCATCATAACAGGATCGTGGTCCAACCGGATTGACATGGCCCCAGTAATCCTCCGTCTGGGGATGGACATTCGGATCGCCGTAGACTTCCGACGTCGAGGCCTGAAGAACCTTCGCCTTCACGCGCTTTGCGAGGCCGAGCACATTAATGGCGCCGTGGACGCTGGTCTTGGTCGTTTGTACCGGATCGCGCTGATAGTGTATTGGCGAGGCGGGGCAAGCGAGATTGTAAATTTCATCGACCTCCACGTAGAGCGGAAATGTCACGTCGTGACGTGTCAATTCGAAATGCTTGTGCTCGAGAAGATGCTCGATATTTTTTCTGGCTCCGGTGAAAAAATTATCGACGCAAAGGACGTCTCCGCCTTGCGCGAGAAGCCGTTCGCAAAGGTGCGAGCCAAGAAACCCCGCCCCGCCGGTTACAAGAATTCGCTGTTGCAGATGCATCAGGCACCCAATTGATTCCATGTATCTTTATCACGTCAGAAAAGGATATGGTGATGTCAGTTCTATTTCATCGATTATTTCGGTTTTCGGCCGCTTTTCTCGAAGCCTAATCGGGCGCTTGCACCCGTAGATTCAGCATGCCAAGCCCGTTAAGCCAATGACCGACCAAAAACACCGTAGCGGCGAAAACCAAGAGAAAGTTGACGCACGCCGGCCGGCGGCCTTTCTCGATCGCGATGGCGTCCTCAACGTCGATCATGGCTATACCCATCGATCGGAGCAATTCGAATGGATCGATGGCGCGCCGGAGGCCGTGCGGCTTTTGAACGAGGCCGGATATTACGTTTTGGTTGTTACCAACCAGTCCGGTATTGCGCGCGGATACTACACCGAAGAAGCAGTGAAAGCTCTCCATGCACATATGCAGAAGGACCTTGCATCGTATGGGGCTCATGTTGATGCATTTTATTTTTGCCCACATCATCCCGAGGGCACGATCAAGGCGCTGGCGATACATTGTCAATGCCGCAAACCCGCGCCCGGCATGCTGGAACAAGCGGCAAGCGAATGGCCGATCGATCGCAGCGCCAGTTTCCTGGTCGGCGACAAGTATGAAGATATGAGCGCTGCAAAAGCATTTGGCATTCGCGGAATTAAATTTGATTTTCGCGTGGACTCCCTTACCGACCTGGTGCGCCGAGAAATCGCCGCCCGCCCCGACCGGAAAGAGCGGCGTCCTTCATGACTGATTCGGCCGGTGACGCTTCACAGACGCGTTTTCTGACGTCGCTGCTCCTGCTTTGGCTCGTGGGCATTGCCTTGCGGCTTACGATACTGGCGGTGCCGCCGGTTATTCCCATAATTCACGACGAACTGAATCTGAATGCGACCCAGATCGGCGCACTGACCGGACTGCCGTCAATGTTATTCGCTATTGCAGCGGTGCCCGGTTCGCTTTTGATTGCGAGGCTTGGCACACGTACCGCTTTGGTCGTCGGTCTTGGCCTTACCGCAATCGGTGGCGCATTGCGCGGCGCCCTGCCGAATATAAATTGGCTTTACGCCACGACCATTGCAATGGGGGCAGGCGTGGCGATCATGCAGGTCAGCATGCCGCCGGCTGTGCGCGCATGGCTGCCGCACCGCATTGGATTTGCGACCGCCGTTTACACCAATGGACTGCTCATTGGGGAAATTCTGCCGGTCGCATTGATGCTCACAGTGGTGCTGCCTCTTGCGGGCGGACAATGGCAGTGGGGCTTTGTGGTCTGGAGCGTGCCCGTCGCTGTCATCGCCGTGCTGGTGATGGCGTTCGCGCCAAAACAACCTCGCGCAAACGGGGCAACCACACGGCGACGCTGGTGGCCGAATTGGCGCAACAGCCTGATTTGGCGGCTTGGCATCATGCTTGGCACAGTGAACGCCACATATTTTGCAACCAACGCTTTTTTACCCGACTATTTGCGCAGCAATGGGCAAGGCGAATGGATCAGCGCCGCTTTGTCCGGATTGAATATCGGACAATTGCCGGCTTCGTTCCTGTTGCTTGCCTTTGCGAGTCGAACTCGAAAGGAAAGCGTGGCCTTATGTCGTATGTGGTGCGCTTCAGGTGATAGCGGCGATGGGTATCGTATTTGGTTCACGGGCCCTGGATGGTCGCGGCAGCGACATTGCAGGGCTTCGCCGCTGCGGCAATTTTGGTTCTGGTGCTGGCGCTTCCGCCATTGTTGAGCCCGCCCGATGATGTCCATCGGGTGACGGCTGCAATGTTCACCATCAGCTATAGTTGTGCGGTGATCGTGCCCGTCGTTAGCGGCATGGCTTGGGATGTGAGCGGCATCGCCAGTTCCGCCTTTGTACCGATCGGATTGTGCGGAATTCTGCTGGTCATCCTTGCGCCAGCGATCAATCATGTCCCCAGTCTGAAGGAATAGAACAATGCGGCCGATTCCAGTCGGGGCAAAAGGGACCTACGCGCTCATGGTGACGCCGGCGCACCTTGCCAATCAATTCAAGGACGCTGCACTGCCACGTGTATTCGCTACACCGATGATGGTGACTGCGATGGAAAATGCGGCACTTAACGCCGTGCGGAACTATCTCGACCCGGGAGAAAGCGCTGTCGGTACCCTCGTCAATGTACGCCACATTGCAGCGACTCCCGCCGGGCACCGGATTACAGCCGAAGCCGAGGTTACGAAAGTCGACGGTCGACGTATTGAGTTCAAAGTAAGCGCCCGTGATGAAATCGAACCGATCGGCGACGGTACGCATGAGCGCATGGTGGTAGACATGAACCGCCTCGACCAACGGCTCAAGGCAAAAGCCCGGCCCTGAGTCAGGCAGGGAATTCTACTTCGAGACCTTTATATTTGCGTCCTTGACGACTTTGCCCCACTTGACCGTCTCTGATCGAATAAACGCAGCAAACTGTTCGGGTGTACCGAGGATTGGCTCCAATCCCTGACTGGCGAGATATTCTTTAGCAAAACTCTTATCGGTAATGATTTTTGTAACGTCCTGATTGATCTTCTTGACGGTGTCCGGCGGAGTGCCGGCTGGCGCTACCAGGCCAAACCAGGACTTTGCTTCAAATCCCGGCACACCGGATTCCGAAATCGTCGGCACGTCCGGAAACTCACTGCTGCGATGATTGCTGCCGACCCCAATCATATGCAGCTTGCCCGCCTTGACATTGCCCTGGACGATGCTGAGCGCGGCAAACATGAAATCGATATGGCCACCGATGACGTCGGTCATCGCCGGCCCGGCGCCATTGTAGGGAATGTGATTGAAGCGCACGCCCGTCATGGCCTGGAGCATCTCCATATTAAGATGCCCCGTGGAGCCAATGCCGAACGATCCATAGGTCAGTTCGCCCGGCTTTGATTTCGCGAGCGCCACCAGGTCTTTCACCGTATTCACTGGGAGTGAGGGGTTGGCGACAAGTGCCTGAGTTGCGGAGACCAGCGCGGTGATTGGCGCGAAATCCTTAAGCGGATCGTATGGGATTTTTTCATGCAGATGCGGGACGGTCACCAAGGTCAACTCTGCTGTGAGCAGGAGCGTATAACCGTCCGCCGGCGCCTTCGCGACCAGTTCGGCTCCAATCATGGTGCTTGCGCCAGGCCGGTTGTCCACGACCACTTGTTGGCGCCACGAGTCAGAGAGACGCTGCGATAAAGTTCGCGCGAATGCATCCACCGCACCGCCTGCGGGATAAGGAACGACAATATGCACAGGCTTTGTCGGATACTGCGCCCATGCAGATTGGTGGATGAACAATCCAGCAATCGTAAGAAAGGCTCCCACCGCGCGGCGCCACATGACGTTCTCCGTTGCAGAAAATAACACGCTCTTTAGGCGTTTATGTTTCAATTTGGTTTCAGTCGGCGCACCGCCTCGCGCCGCTTCAGCCACCAGGACAGACCGCGCGGGAGAATGTCGAGGTAGTTTTCAATTCCCAGTTCCTTCGCGGCATGTAGCGGCCAATGCGGGTCGAAGAGAAGTTCTCTTGCCAGCGCGATCAGATCCGCCTGGCCGGCGTCGAGAATTTGCTCCGCATGCCGCGCTTCGGTGATCAGTCCGACCGCGACCAGCTTTGACGCCCGCCTCCCTGCGCACACGCTCGGCGTACGGAACGTGATAACCGGGCACCCGCGGCACGATTTCGGTATTGATCGGTCCGCCTATTCCCACCGGATGAACAAGTTATGACGTCAACGCCACGATACGACAGCTCGCGCGCAAGCGTGATCGTGTCGTCCATCGACCAGCGTCCTTCCGGACCGTCCGTCGCCGAGCATCGGAAAAACAGCGGGCGGTCTTGCGGCCATACCGCTCGCACGACTTCGGCTAATTTCAAGGGCAAACCGCATGCGACCCTTCAAGTCGCCGCCATACGCATCGTTACGCCGGTTCGCGAGAGGACTGAGGAATTGATGAATCAAATACCCGTGGGCGCCGTGGATCTCGCAAATATCGAAACCAGCGTCGACGCTACGAAGCGCGGCTTCGCGCCACACCCCGATCATCTCCTGGATATCGCCCGCTGACATTGCAATTGGTACTGCTGAGCCAGCGCGTGCAGCCGGCACGGCGCTCGACGAAACGCCGACCCACGGCTTTAGCCCGCGCGCTGCATCGCTTTCATCAAGCGGCTTGAAGTCGTTCCACGGCGCGTCGCTCGAGGCGCGCCGCCCTGCATGTCCTAATTGAATGGCCGGAACCGCGCCCTGGCTGCGAATGAAATCGGTAATTCTGCGATAGGCGGGAACGTGGTCATCGGAATATATCCCGGCGCATTCATAGGTTTTGCGGCCGCGTTCCTCCACCGCGGTTTCTTCTGTGAACACGATGCCTGCGCCGCCGATCGCGTATTTTCCGAGCGTCACAAGGTGCCAATCTGTAGGCGCCCCGTTGCTCGATTCATATTGGCACATCGGGGAAACAACGATGCGATTGCGCGCATAAATCCCGCGCAAAGGAATTGGCTGAAGAAGCAGCGGAAGACGCACGCCTGCATCATGCACGGCGGCGGTCTCCAGGGCCTGATAACAACTTCATCGAAGCAGCCTATCAAGATCAGACACGCGCCCGCACCATTGTTCGAAGTCGTTGTATAAATGATTTCACGGCCGGAGCACTTTCGCTCTTTCGGTAAACCACCGCAATCTCAGCTTCCTGCAGCGCTCCGTGTATTTTCCGACATACAACGCCAGGAATTGCGACGTTCTGCATCGGGGCCGAGATAATTCCAAGTCCGACACCCGCCGCCACAAGAGTCAGAAGGGAAAAAATGTCCGACGTCCTTTCGACAATATGAAGCGATTGACCGGGTTTCGATATAGCACCCAAGTTTCCCCAAAAACCGACATCCATTTCAAGAGTGCCGGATACAAATGGTTCCTTCGCAAGGATAGCCGGCGTAATTTGCTTCCGCCTGGCTAGCGAATGCGCTTGCGGAATTGCAACGTAGTAAGGATGGCGGTCAACGACAAACCCCGTAAGTTCGGCCGGATATCGCTGCGGGGCCCTGATGAAGCCAATATCGAGGTCGCCCTCGACTATCGCTTTCATTTGCGGGAAGGTTTCCATGCGTTTTATCTGCAATGATACGCCCGGATTTTCTTTTTGAAACGCCTCGATCAATTCCGGCAGCAAGCCAATACAGCTTGCCGACAATATGTAGCCCATCACTATTGAACCAATATCGCCGCGGGCCGCTCGTTTTCCGACAAGCTCGGCATTTTCGGCTTGTCTCAGTGTTGCGCGGGCCTCTTCAAGAAATCGCTTGCCGGTCTGCGTAAGCGACACAGCGCTTTTCTTCTTGCGCGACAGAAGCTGCGCGCCAAGCATCGTTTCCAGCGCCTGAATTTGATGGCTGAGCGTTGGCGTCGAAATATTGAGTTGCTCGGCTGCGCGCGAAAAATGCAGCTTTTCTGCAACCGCTACAAAATACCGAAGATGCCGCAATTCCATACGGCAATTATAAGTCATCGACGGAGAAAACGCCACCAGCATAAATGTCCGCATATGGCGCCCGCCGAGACGTTTGCCGTGGTGACGGCTCAGACCGCCTCCAGCCGCCGTCCGTAGAATAGCGTCACGACGTGCTTGGCTTCCGCGAAAAAAAGCCAGCGCTCGGTCAGAACCCCTGCAAAAGCGCTCGCCGCCGCGACAAATAGACAAACGGCGGCAGGCAGGTCTTGGACCACGAAGGCTGCCGACGTCAGGACGATCGGCAACACGAAGGCCAGCGCGACCGCGATCATCCGCAGCTTGCGCGCATGCTTGCGCGCGATACGAAAGCCCATTTCCTTCAACAGGTAGTTTTCCGACGTATGTGGAGCATCAAGCTGCCGCACCGTGCCGAGCGCGCCCAGCCCTGTCGCACTTTCCGGTGTGCTGACGGGCTGCGCACGATCAACATCCCACCAATAGGCGAGCTTGCAGACGAGCGCGACGACGACGGTCGTTAGCGACACCGTCAACACGCCAGGTAGGTCGTACCCCGAAAAACCAGAGAGCATCGCAAGAAGAAGTGCTCCCGTCATGGCCGCAAGAGCCAGATAGTTCGCAACGACCCAGCGATTGTGCCAGTGCGGAACCGGCTTGAGCGAGCGATAAATATAAGCCGTGCAGACGACTGTGATGACCGCGCAGACGGCGCTGGCGATCCCACTTGCAACAAACATTTTACCGTTGTTGTTGCGGAGCCAATCAAAACCGAAGATGAGCGCCGGGAGAAATGTGACAATGGAAGCGACCCCCTCCCGCGACAGCCAGGAGCTTTGCCATTGTGACAGCGCCCGCCACGCGCGTTCCGGACGACCGAGATGCAGCATCGACGACAACAGGCCAGCTCCGATTGCGCCAAACGCCAGTAGCATCGCAACGAGGGTGAAAACAGGGTCTTGCGGCAGCAAGCCGACAGCGCCGTAGATACCGAGAAATGCAAGCAAGCCATAGCCGGCGCCCGATACGGTCGTGAAAAAAATAATGGAGAACGAAGGATGCACCGCGGCTCAATCCGACAACAAACGGTCAATCCAGCCGAGGAATCCGCCCGCTTCAGGCAGCGGCGCCAATCTGGCATCGGCGCCGATTGCGGATGCCTCGGTGCGGCGCGGCCGCGGCGGCAGATATTTGTTGGTCGGCATGTAGCTCATTTCCGGCATGAGATCGTAGCCGCCACGCTCGCGTACCAGTTTTGAAACGTCCGAATTTGGATCGCCCAGGTCGCCGAATGAACGCGCCGATGTCGGACAGGTTGAGACGCAAGCCGGTACGCGTTCCACGACATCGAGGTTCTCATTGTAAATTCGATCAATGCAAAGCGTACATTTCTTCATCACGCCCACATCGTAATCGTATTCTCGTGCGCCGTAGGGACAGGCCCATGAGCACAATTTGCAACCGATACAGATGTCTTCGTTGACCAGCACAATGCCATCCTCGGCCCGTTTGTAGCTCGCGCCGGTCGGACACACAGTCACGCAAGCCGGCTGCTCGCAATGCAAGCATGAGCGCGGGAAATGGACGGTCCGGCTGCCGGCGCTATTTTGTGCCTCGAATGAGTGAATGCGGTTGAACCAAACGCCGAGCGGATCCGGGCCGTACGGATCAAGATCGGTCATCGGCGCAGCAACGCCGCCGCTATTCCACTCCTTGCAATTTACCGCGCAGGCGTGACAGCCGACGCAGATGTCGAGGTCAATGACGAGACCGAGCTTCTTGCCGCTAGTCTGTTGGGGAAGCGTTGTCATCGGGATTTCGCTTTCTCTCGGAACATAGCGCCATAGCGGAGGATCGCCGGGCGTTCCGGTAGTTTGGGTGCGTCGAGCGTGTCAAAGGCCGGCTCGCTGTGATCGCGTTTTCCGGCGACTTTTTCGATACGGACGCGCAAATCGTACCAGGCAGCCTGCCCGGTCACCGGATCTGAATTGGAGTAGCGATATCCGTCCGCGCGCGGTGGCAGCAGATCGCGAATGAGATGATTGAGTAAAAATCCGCGCTTGCTCTCGCCGGTATCGGGAGCAAGATTCCGCGTACCCGATCTCTTTCCGATGGCATTCCACGTCCACACTGTATTCGGATTGACGCCATCCATAAGCTTTGCCGGCACGACAATGGCGCTATGGGCGCTCGTCAATTTAACCCAATCACCATCACCGATGCCGAGCTTGGTCGCCGTTTCCCGATTGATGTGCAGGAAATTCTCATCATGGATCTGGCGCAGCCAGGCGTTTTGCGAACCCCAGCTGTGATACATGGCCATCGGCCGTTGCGTGATGGCATGAAACTCGAATTCGCCGCCGGCGTCCGCTTCCTCGAACGGCATGTACCAGATCGGCAATGGATCGAAATAAGTATCGACGCGTTGACGATGTTGCTCCGGTACCGCAATTTTGCCGTGACCGCGCGCGGCCAGGCGAAATTTCTGCAGCGTCTCGCTGTAGAGTTGGATGAAGATCGGCTCCGGCTTGTCGAGGAATCCCATCTCGACTGCCCATTTCAGATAGGCGGCATTCCATGGCTTGAAGAAATGCGCTTCAGGCGGAATCTCGGCCCGCCAGAAACACTGGTTATCGATATACCGATCAAGTTGGCGCGGATTGGGCGCGCCGACCGCACTGGCGTCGCCATTGCCGCCACGCCAGCCCGCGAGCATACCGACGCCAGGCGTACGCTCGTGATTGACCATAAAGTCTGGAAAGAAGCCCGGATAACGCGGCTTTCCGTCTTTGACGAAGCATGGAAGTCCGAGCCGCGCGCCAAGGTCGATGAGCACGTCCTGGAACGCGCGCACGTCGCGATCGGGCTTGACCACGGGTTGGCGAATGGCGTCGGCGGCACCTTCAGCGTTGCTGATCGGCCGATCGAGTAGCGAAATACAATCGTATCGTTCGAGGTAGGTCGTGTCCGGCAACACGAGGTCGGCATAGGCCACCATCTCCGAGTAATACGCGTCGGAATAGATGATGCGGGGAATTTTGTACTCCCCAGTTGCCGGATCGATATCGCTGAGCATGCGCATGATCTCCGCTGTATTCATCGCGGAATTCCAGCTCATGTTCGCCATGTACATAAAAAGCGTGTCGACCGTGTACGGATCGCCGCGGTGCGCATTGGCAATCACAGTATGGAACATGCCGTGCACGGCGAGCGGAGCTTCCCAGGAGAAGGCTTTGTCGATGCGTAGTGCGTTGCCGCTCTCGTCAACCAGCAAATCTTCTGGCCCCTGCGGAAATCCGAGCGGCGGGCCACTCAGCGACGCATTTGGAGCAGCATGCCCTGCAGGTTTAACCGCGGGCGGGACGGACTTCGGATAAGGCGGCTCATATCGATAGGCGCCCGGTGTATCGATCGCGCCGAGCAACGCCTGCAGCACGTGCAGTGCACGACATGTGTGGAAACCGTTTGAATGCGCGGAGATGCCCCGCATGGCGTGGATACTGATCGGTCTCCCAATCATTTTGGAATGACGGCGGCCGGCCCAATCCGTCCAGGGCCGGTCAATGATCACCGGCTCTTTGAACGCAATATGTGCGAGCTCGGCGGCGATGCGTCTGATGGTGGCGACTGGAACCCCTGTCCGTTCCGCCACGTTCTCTGGCGCATATTTCTGCTCGAGATAACGCGCCGCTAGCAAAGTGAATGACGGCACGACGCGCTTTCCGTCGGCAAGCGTGTATTCGCCGCTCAGCGCCGGACTGACATCTCCGTCGAGCGCGCTGACGATTGACTTGCGCTTGCGATCGTAAACGAGCGGCGCGCCGTCATCGTTGCGCGCGAACAGCCCGTCTTGGGCTCCGCCTTTATCCTGGACTACCAACCAGCCCGAATTCGTGTAACGCGCAAGATAATCTGCATCGACTTTGCCCGCGCGCAAGAGTTCATGAATGATTGCCAGTATGAACAGTCCATCGGTACCGGGGCGGATACCGATCCATTCGTCGGCGATTGCGGAATACCCGGTGCGGATCGGATTGACCGAGACGATCTTGGCACCGCGTTTTTTTAGCTTACCCAATCCGATTTTGATCGGATTAAAATCATGATCTTCCGCGACGCCGAACAGCATAAAGTACTTGGTGTTGTCCCAATCGGCCTCGCCGAATTCCCAGAACGAGCCGCCGATGGTGTAGAGGCCGCCCGCCGCCATGTTGACCGAGCAGAAGCCGCCATGTGCTGCATAGTTGGCAGTTCCGAACTGGGTTGCCCACCAGCTGGTCAAAGCCTGAGATTGATCGCGCCCGGTAAAAAAGGCGAGCTTCTTGGGATCGGTCTTGCGAATGTTGCCGAGCCACTGCGTCGCGGTTGCGAGCGCCTCGTCCCACTCGATTTCACGGAATTCGCCGCTGCCCCGCGGGCCGGTGCGCATTAACGGCTTGCGCAGCCGCGCCGGCGAGTAGTGCTGCATGATGCCGGCCGCGCCCTTAGCGCACAGCACGCCGCGGTTCACCGGATGATTGCGGTTGCCTTCGATATAACGAATCGCGCCGTCGCGCAAACTCACTTTGATGCCGCAGCGGCACGCGCACATATAACATGTGGTGTATTTTGTTTCGTCGGCCACAGGGGCGTTTTTTGCCACCGGCGGGTCGTCATAGGGTGTGCGCATATCACTCATGGCCCGTGACGGTGAGGCATTGTGAGAACTCTATTTTTTCCGACCGTCGAGGCAAAATCCAACCTTCCACGGATCAGCGAACTTCTCAATATATCCGTCGTGGAAGAGCGTGAGATCAACTGTGTGGCCACCGACCGATTGATCTCCTTTCTCGCCGAATGAGATTGCGTGCCACTTCCATGCACCGCGGAAAGCGCAATCGCCGAAGTCATTCACGAGCCGAGCGCGCCTAAACGCCACAACCTCGCTTCACCGAATTGTTCTCAAGCCTACATTTGCGAGGATATAGAGCCCGGTAACCACCAGAGCGACCGACACGATTTGACCGCAGCTTTTCGCGCGGAAGGCTGTGTGCCAGTTTTGCCCCATACCAGGAACCGACGGTCAGCGATGCCGCCAATATTCCCGCGAGTTTGAGATCGAGTTCGCCGTAAAGAAAGTTGCCAATCGTCGCCGCGATTGCCACCGGCGACTGGATCGCCTGGCTCAGCCCGATGGCCATAAGTGTAGGCAGTTTCAATGCGATGAGGACCGGCACCAATACCAGCGGTCCTCCGGTGCCGCTCAACGACGATAGAAATCCCGTCCCGGCGCCCACACCCACCAAAGTTGCGGTAGCTACATTGTGCGTCTCATGGGAGGCGTGCCAATTCCACAATGCATTGATGCCGGACAGGAACGTCAACAGGCCCAACATAATCTCGAACGCGCGCATTTACGGCACTGACTGCCCAGGCACCGGCAAATGCAGTCGGAGTTGCACCCGCACAGAGCCACGCCGCCATGCCCCAATGAATTGATTTGTTGCGTGCAAATACGAAGCTCGCAACCAGGCTGGGAAGAACATAAGCAAGCATTGCCGCAGGAATTCCAATCTTGATCGGAATCCCGTCGAGAAAAACCAGCGCCGGCGCCGGAATTCACTCCGCCGATGCCGATGCATCCGATCATCAATCCCGATATAAGCCCAAGCGCCGCAATCCCTGCCAGTTCCATTGATATGCCCCAACAACAAGTCTGCGCGATAAGAGAGCGCAGCGCCGATCTACACTGAGCAAATGGGTTTGCTCATGCAACCTACCAATTAGGCAGCGCCACTCGATGGCGCGACAAGTCGCTGAAAAAGCTGGTG
>CAWFXX010000007.1:0-938673 GCA_963819915.1 uncultured Alphaproteobacteria bacterium | reverse complement strand
TTTTCATCGCTAAGACGCGCGCCAAATGCAGTTATTGAGATGTTGTTAAGCTTCCACAAGTTGTAACCGTATTGGAGTAATAAAAAAAACACTGCTCGCGCATACGTTTGGGCGGAATTCAAAGGACGCGCGCGACAGCATGGCAAAAGTTGGTGGGTATCCCCGCTTGGATGGCTTCATCGTCAAATCCGAGCTCACAACAGCGTTGGAGACGTGCCGCAACGCTTTCATATCGATCGCCGTGTTCAGCGGGATGAGCAATGTTCTCATGCTCACCGGTGCGGTCTTCATGCTGGAAGTTTACGACCGCGTCTTGCCGAGCCGCAGCGTCCCGACTCTTATTGCACTGATTCTCCTCGCGACGTTCATGTATGGCGCATTGGGCATCCTCGACCTCATCCGAAGCCGGATCCTGATCCGAATCGGCTCACACCTCGACGAAACCATCAGTGCGCGCGTGTACAACGGCCTTGTGCAACTGCCGCTAAAGGCGGGAAATCGGGGTGAAGGCCTCCAGGCGCTCCGGGATCTCGACAGTCTGCGCGCGTTTCTCTCTGGCAGCGGACTTGTGGCACTCTTCGATTTGCCGTGGATACCGCTCTACCTCATCATCTGTTTTGCGTTTCATTTCCTCATCGGCCTGACCGCGCTCATCGGCGCAGTAATTTTGGGCGTATTGACCGCATTGACCGAGGTCTATACGCGCGATCCGGGAAAAATGTTGGCCGGACTTGCGGTATCGCGCAGCGTGCTTGCCGAGACCAGCCGGAGGAACGCCGAAGCCCTGGTCGCAATGGGCATGGCAAAGCGGCTGGCCGCACGCTGGAAAGACATCAACAGAAAATATCTCGCCGTTCAGCGTGAGACGAGTGACATCGCCAGCGGATTTTCTTCAACATCCAAAGTGCTGCGGATGTTGCTGCAATCGGCGGTCCTGGGCGTCGGGGCCTATCTCGTCATCAATCAGGAGGCAACCGCCGGTATTATCATTGCGAGTTCGATCTTGAGCGCCCGGGCACTCGCGCCGGTCGACCTCGCCATCGCAAACTGGAAAGGTTTTGTCGCGGCACGGCAGAGCTGGCACAGACTAAATCAGCTTCTCGTCCTCTTTCCCGAACAAGAGACGCCGATGTTGCTGGAGCAACCATACAAAAATATTGCTGTGCAAAATGCCAGCGTGGTTCCACCCGGCGATCAACGGCTCGTCGTCAATGATGTGAATTTCACGCTCGAAGCCGGAGCTGGATTAGGCGTCATTGGACCGAGCGGATCTGGCAAGTCGTCGCTGGCCAGAGCGCTGGTCGGCGTCTGGCAGCCGGCACGTGGAAAAATCCGCCTGGATGGGGCGACCTATGATCAGTGGGCGCCGGAAATCCTTGGTCAGCAGATCGGCTACCTGCCTCAGGACGTTGAGCTTATTGGCGGCACGATTGCCGAAAACATCTCCCGTTTCGACGATAACGCAAAGGCGGAGGACGTGATTGCCGCAGCGCGTGCCGCAGGCGTTCATGAACTTATTGTCAGTTTTCCGCAAGGCTACGAAACAGCAATTGGCGAACAGGGCATGTTGCTCTCCGGCGGCCAGGCGCAGCGAATTGCGTTAGCCCGCGCTCTTTATCGCGACCCATTTCTGGTCGTGCTTGATGAGCCCAACTCAAATCTTGATGCCGAAGGCGACGACGCCCTGACCCGCGCGATCCTCGACGTTCGCGCACGCAATGGCATTGTCATTGTCATCGCGCATCGACCCAGCGCGATCGCCGGCATCGACCTTCTGCTCGTCATGAACAATGGCAAACAAGCTGCATTTGGCACGAAGGAAGAAACCTTGGCAAAGCTTCAGCGTCCGCATCACGCGCCCTCACCGCTCAAGGTCGTTCCCGAACGTAAAAGTGCAACAGCATGAAACTGCTCGATCACCCGGATACGCGTGAAGCCATCAGGCGGTACACAATCGCCGGCGCCGCAGTCGTTATCTTCCTCACAGGCGGCGTCGGCGTATGGGCCGGCACGATGCATATCGCAGGTGCATTGATTGCGCCCGGCACGATTGTTGTCGATTCTAACGTCAAGAAAGTGCAGCACCCGACCGGAGGCGTCGTCGGGGAAGTTCGCGTGCACGACGGCGATCACGTTAAAGCTGGCGATCTCCTTGTGCGTCTTGATGATACGGTGGCACGTGCCAGTCTCGCAATTGTGACGAAGGGGCTAACCGAGTTTGAGGCCCGAAGGGCAAGGCTCGCCGCCGAACGAGACCGTGCCGACACCATCAAATTTCCCGATGGTCTCCTGCAGCGTGAATCCGACCCAGACGTAGCGCAAGTTCTTGCTGCGGAGCGTAAGCTTTTTGACCTGCGGCGGGCTGCACGCGCGGGGCAGAAAGCGCAGCTAAGGGAGCGCATCGAACAACTCGGCAAGGAAATCAACGGGTTTACGTCGCAACAGATCTCAAAGGAAAAGGAAGTCACACTAATTCAACACGAATTGGAAGGCGTTCACGATCTTTTCCAGAAAAATCTCGTTCCCATAACCCGTGTTACCGCACTCGAGCGTGACGCGACCCGCCTCGACGGCGAACGCGGCCAGCTGGTCGCGTCAATCGCCCAGGCCAAGGGGAAAGTCGCAGAACTCAACCTGCAAATCATCCAGGTTGACGAAGACGCCTCCAGCGAGGTCGCCAAAGAGATGCGGGAAGTTGAAGGGAAAATTGGAGAATTTGTCGAGCGTAAGATCGCTGCCGCAGATCAGCTCAAACGCACTGATATTCGGGCGCCACAGGCTGGCACGGTCTTCCAATCTACAGTTCACACGGTGGGCGGCGTGATTCCACCGGGCGACCCCATGATGATCATTGTCCCCGATGCTGAAAATCTGGCTGTGGAAGCCCGGGTTAATCCCCAGGACATCGACAAAGTGCAGATCACCCAACCGGCGGTTTTGCGCTTCTCCGCATTCGACACGCGCACCACGCCCGAAATATTCGGAAAAGTCAGCCGTGTGTCAGCGGATACGACCTTGGATCAACGCACAGGGCAGAGCTACTATACAATCCGCATTGCGTTGGAACGTGATCAAATGGAGCGGCTCGGTAACGTGCGGCTCGTTCCCGGCATGCCTGTCGACGCCTTTGTTCAAACCGGCGAACGGACCGTCATTGCCTATCTGATGAAGCCGCTTTCCGATCAGATTGTGAAAGCCTTCCGGGAAAAGTGATTTTGACCGATCGCGCCGCCATTAGCGCTGCGATCGTCTTTCCGCGGGCAAGCCGGCTCCCCTAAGATTAATAGTTTATTGCGGCTTTCGTTGACCGCCTTTACCCCCTTCGACATACATGCATTCACACAGGTCGAATGCATGCAGTCCATGGTCAATAGCAACAAGCGCCAAAACTTCATCGCACATTGGCCGATTAGCGTTGTCGCGCTAGGAGTTGTGCTGACGCTTCTTTGGATAGCCGTCATTGCCTGGCTGCCACTGCGGCTTTTGTTTTCCGCGTAGTCTTCCGAAAAAATTGTCCTTGGATGCTGGATGCGGTGCAGCCACGCTTTCGCGTGAGCATTTGCGCCGTGGCGTATGAACTTTCGATGCCGCGCTTCGTCAGAAAAAAGAACAGCCCCGGCTTTGTGGCTTGGCCGAGGCTATCCCTCCAATGATTGGAATTCTGTCGACAGTGAGAACGTTATGAGTGAGGACTGAATTCAAGTCGAGTTACAAACTAAACTCATTCGTATTTACGTTATCGGGAATGCTTAATCGCCGAGACGTGCTGCGCCGGTTTCATTGATGCAATTGCTGTCGTTGCTCGTATCGCAGGGATCCGCCAAATCGCACAACTGCTGCGCGCGAAAGTTCCAATTACCTGCCACGTATTGGCTGCGCACATTAACGGCAGCGGAACCCCTCGCCGCCACCACAAATCTCCATGATATTTCATAGGCTTGGGCGGCCACCGAACGAGCCGGAACGTCATTCGGCTGTTAAAATTAATACAAACTTCCGATACACAATTGACTAAAAGTCGAGTAATTATATGGCTGTGGCGGCTCGAACCAAGGCTAATCGTTACGACGGTACCTAAAAGTGCTGAGCATTTTTGGTAACCTGTAACCGTTGCGTCCCATCATGAATTATCACAAGCCACATCTGAGCGCGTCGAAGACCGTTGCGCTCGAGTCTCTCAAGTATCAAAAGCGCCGTCAGCCGCAGTGGAGCGTTTCCTACCACGCCATCGCCCCGATCGCGATGTTCGTCGATGCATTCACGATCGTGCTGATGGGTGTGCTCGGCAACGTCGCTTATCAATACCTGTATTCCTACGACAGCATCGCCGGACGACCGGGCGAAATTATCCAAGCCGCCGGACTTGCGGCAGTCGTTGCGGCTCTGTTCGTTAGTTTTGGAAAGATTCGGAATCTCTACGATCCCGCCGAGCTTTTAAATCTCAAGTCACAAATACAAAGAGTTTCGTTCAAGTGGCTCGCTGTATTGCTTTTTTTAGCGGCGGCCGCTTTTGCGATGAAAGCCGGTGGAAATTTTTCCCGCGGCTCGACGATCTTGTTTGCCGGATTTGGCCTTGCAGCGTTGATCGGCGAGCGTGTGCTTTGGCGTGTCGTTCTCGCAGACGGCTTGTCAGTTCGCCGTTTTTCCGGCCGCAGGGTTGTCCTGATTGCCGAACGGGACGCAGTGAGAGGGGTCGGGCATTCTTGAATCTCTCGATCGCCATGGACTGCAACCGACACACCAGTTTATTTTGCCCGCAGATCCAAAAGATGCTCAGGAACAAAAGCGGGTTATCGCAAAAGTAATATCGGCGGTCCGCGGTTCAAAGATCGAGGAAATTATTGTCGGTGCCGATCCCGCACATTGGTCGCAGCTCAAAGAATTGTTCTCGGAACTTCGGGTGCTCCCAATCCCGGTAAATCTCGTACCGGTTGGACCATCGTCAGATCTATTCCAGCTGCCGTCACATACCATCGGCGACACCGTCACCGTTGAACTGCAGCGTGGCCCACGCACGTTGTTTGATCGCGCCACCAAGCGGGTGCTGGATATGATTTTCTCGGCCAGTGCGTTGGCCTTGTTGATCCCGCTTTTCATAATGACCGCGATTGCAATCAAACTCGATTCCCCGGGGCCCGTAATATTCTGGCAGCGGCGCGCCGGCTTTAATGGCAGAAAATTTTACATCATGAAGTTTCGGACCATGTCGGTCCTCGAAGATGGCGAAACTGTTACGCAGGCCAAACGCAAGGATAGCCGTGTCACACGCGTAGGATATTGGCTGCGCCGTACCAGCATCGATGAATTGCCGCAGCTGTTCAACGTTCTGCGCGGGAATATGTCGATGATCGGCCCTCGCCCGCATGCGCTCGCACACGACACGGAATTTGGGCAGCTCGTTGCCAATTATGCCTACAGGCACCACGTCAAGCCTGGCATTACCGGATGGGCCCAGGTCAACGGCTTCCGCGGACGAACCTGCACGGTATCCGATGTCGAAAAGCGGTTGGAGCTTGACCTCTGGTATATTGATAACTGGAGCCTTGCGCTCGACTTTAAAATCACCCTGATGACGATCATAGAAATTGCCAAGGGCGAGAACGCGTACTAACCCCTTGATGTCGCCTCACCATTTTTAGCCATTATTCGGGTTGCGGCCGCCGGTCTATTGTGGCCAGCGGGCCACGCGGGTCGCTTTTTCACAAAAGAATGCCATCACCCTCATTGGCATCGGCTGCTTGTCCGGGTACTCTTGCCTGGAAGTCCGCTATTGTTGCGGCTGGGCGGGGGACATTATGCGTGGGGCTATTTTAGCTGTTTGCGCTGCAACATTCTTGTCAGGTTGCGGTTCCATGCCTTACGAACAACGAAACACGCTTATTGGGTTCGGCCTTGGGGCGGGTACCGGGGCCCTTGTCGCATCAGCGGTCGCTACGGGCGGAGGTTCTATTGCGGCTGGCGCCATAATTGGCGCCGCAACCGGTGCGACCATCGGGTCACTCATCAAACCGGATGCGTGCTACTTCTCGAATCGGCGCGGCGAACTTTGGCAAATCCCATGCGGATTTAGGCCTGCCAGCGCGGTTGCCTGCTTCTACGGGCGAGGCCCCGGTTCGGTTGTAGAGATTGATTGCCAGACTGGCGCGCCGAATCGGGTGGCCAGCCTTCAGTAAGGCCCGCGTACATCGACAGGCGGTAGCGAATATCCCGCCTGTTCGAGGGTGGCACGCCCCAAAACGCCGGACAGATAGCCGACTTGTGTCGCCGTTAAATTGACGACCAGCCAGAGCCCCACATGGCTTGGGTCTACCAGCACGAGAAGACCGGCTTCGCCCAAGACGAAAGACATGATTAATAGCAAGGTGCGCGTCTTAAAGACCGACCCAGCCACCGCACCAGCTAAAAAATGGAATATCATCGCGTTCAGCCAATTCTTGGCCCCTGCCCCACGAATCGCCCACGACGCTATCTACAATTTGTAAAGAGCCCCTAAATCACCGCAATGGCTGCCGAGGGGATTTCCCCCGGCCACTAGGCTTTTGCAAATCAGTTAACGCCTGATCACTGGCCTCGGCCGCATTGCGGTAATTGCCTGATTAGCCTGCCGTCGATGCGGCCGATCCCGTCGCGATAAACCGGTGCCCACGTTCATCCAGCAAAACGCACGTCAAACGCCCCGAGGTGTAGGCGCCGGTATCAATATTGATTCGGTTTGCCAAGACTTCCGGCTCGCGCTTCGGCGTATGGCCGTGAACGACAACTTTGCCGAAATCCGTTTTGCTGCTGAGAAATTCGTCGCGGATCCATAAAAGGTCTGCTTCGCTTTGAAGCTCCAATGAAATCCCGGGTCGAACACCGGCGTGGCATAAAAAGTAGCGTCCGAACACAAATGAGGTCTTCAGCGACTTCAGAAACTCTGACTGTTTCAATGTTATTGCTTCACCCAGTTGCTTGGCCATTCGTTTTAAATCGGCTCGCCTCATTTTAGGCGTGACCGCAACCCCGAACGATTTCACCGTTTCCAGGCCACCCAGGCGCCACCAGTCCGGGCCAACAACCGCGGGGTTGTCCAAAAACGCCTCGAGCAATGCCTCGTGATTTCCCTTGAGGGCGACATATCGCCCCTCGAACGGGTTATTCGCTAGACGATCAAGAACGCCGCTGGAATTCGGACCGCGATCGACATAGTCGCCGAGAGTCACAATGACCGCTTCGCCTTCATGCGATTTAATATCGAGATTAATCAGTTCAATGAGTTGCTCGAGCAAATCCAGTCGACCGTGGATATCGCCGATCACGTACAATCGCGTCTCTGCAGTACTCATACTTTAAAACCCGACAATCAAGGAAGTTTTGGAACCCACCTCTTAGCCACATAATTAGTATAATCATTGTGAGTTGGTTCGTTGCGAGAAAGAGATAAAACCGCTGGATAGCCCGAACTCAATCACAGCTTGTGCAAGTTCTGATTTGCCTTCAAAAATCAAACTCGTCGCGCCGCGACTTAACGTCCTTCTCAAGCCGGCGATTGCCGCCGCTTCACCTCCTTCAATATCCATCTTGATGACGTCAGGCGACGGAATGACGCCACCAGCGATAAGGTTGTCTCCGGCTTCAACCGGACACCGCAAAGTGCCGTCATAGGAATGTTTCGTCCTGAGGGTGGAAAGTCGACCTGCCGGGGTTGCCAGAGTGAAAAAGATGGAGGGTATCAAAGCCGGGCGCATCACGAAGCCCAAGGCAGAAAACGTCCACGGCGACATCGTGTATGCGGGAATGATTTATTATCCGAGCGGCTTGATCTGGCGACGGCTCGAAGCAAATAACGCGCGCATCGGGGCGCAACACTTTCAATGTGATCGCATGAAGACCAAAGTTGCACCCACATCCCAAACGACACCGCCGCGAGGTAATTCTTTTATGAGAGCGTCAAGAACCTCACTTTCGTAATAGCCCTCAATGATAACAAAGCTGTCGATGTAGTCCTTTGGGCGCAAATAGAAACGTAATCGGTGCGTGGTCTCAACACAGATTTCGTCGGTCGTGCAAATACGACTTGCAAAGCGTCGGATCAGGCCAGGTCCACGCAACTTTCGGCGCAGCATTGCGGCCGAAAGCCGGTCTAATAGGGGAATTGGAATTTCTGGATGAGAACGATTTTTGGTTGGCATTATTTTACTGCCCAATTCCCTGCTATCTTCGCCAATCGTCGGACGTGTGAGCGGACCACTAACGGCGGCCACCATCGCCCCGCCGGAAATCAGCGACGCCGCCTACTTTAGGATTGTATAGGCGCTGGTCAGTTTAGCAGACGCAATTCATCAACGCCGCCCGCTGAACCTATCAGTATTGCCTCGGTCCGCGTCGCGAACATATGAAAGAGTGCGAGGTTCGCCCAGCGCACTACAAAACGGTTGTTTGAGAATCGTGATGCGCCGCCCCAAAAGACGCCACGATATAATGATGACACGGCACCTCCAATTGTCAAATGGCCGTTTTTGCGTCACCAGCGAGCTTTCTGCAGTGCAAAACCTGCAAACAAATCCCGCCCCTATCGTGGTCGCTCCCGTCACCGGGCGGCAATCGCGGCAGCCCTCGGCGATGGCGTTAAATTTCAACCCCCGAATGAGCCCGCATTCTCGGCAGCTTGTCGGGCCCCTCCTCTGGCGTCATCGCCCCATCATCATCGACATCTGCATCAACGAAAAACCCCCGAGCGTTTTCGCTCGAGGGCTTCTCGGCCACAAATAAACTTACTAGGCGATCTTGCTTCCGCTCCGCTCCTGCGCCAACCGAACAGACCGTTTAGGCGGCAAGGTCCAGCGCAGCAGCACGCAAGCGCTTTCGATCGCGTTCGCCACGTGCTGCGGATTTAAGGATGCGTTCGGCCAGCGCGGTCTTCTGCATCTTGGCCTGCAATTCCGGCGAAAGGCAGGCCCAAGCATCGTCAAGAGTCTCCCTCAAAAAGGTGACGGTCTCCGAATCAAAATACACAGCCTCTTCTCTGCCGATCATTAATCACGTCCCGTACTGTTTCGATCGGCACGGAATTTACTCGTGAACGTGACCACACTCTGGCAATCGGATGGCGATCGCCTGACGTTTTGCTTCCGGCGGTTCGAGCTTACCGCCGATGGTTCACGATCGATTGAATGAAACGTGATGCCCGATTTAGCCCCGAAAGCAGACAGTCGGGCTGTGATTGGATTATCGGCAAAGTCTCAACAGCGGACATTCGCAAAATAAACTTTTGCGAAAATAAGATCGCCCTCGCGCGCAAAGCAAAAACAGTTGATGTTGGGCAATTGATCAGCTCGGCGCCGTGCAAGCGGGTATGCGGGTCTTGACTGCGCAGCCGCAGGCTTCACGATTGGTGTGGTTAAGGGTCCTACAGCGAAGAGGATAAAATGAGATCGTTCAACCGGCGTGAATTCAATGAACTATGTGTGGCGCTTGGCTCGTTTGCGACCGCGTCAGGTGCATCGGGTTTTGATGCGGCTTCTGGCGCGACCTCTATTGGGCGCACGGTAAAGTTTCGCGACGGCACTATCGTCTCGGCATTGGGCCAGGGCTCTGCGGGCCTCGGTAAGGGCAAACGTCCGCAAAGCGATGAAGAAGAAGCGGTCCGCACTGGTGTTTCGCTCGGAATGACGCTGATTGACACTGCGGAAGTATACGGGTCCGAGGAATTCATCGGCCGCGCGATCGCTGGACAGCGCGATCGCGTTTTCCTGGTCTCCAAGGTGTGGCCCAATCACGTGGCCGGAAACGGCGTCGCGCACGCCTGCGAGGCAAGCCTTGCCCGTCTCGGCACTGATCATCTCGATCTCTATCTCCTGCACTGGCCAAATGAAGGCATTAACATCTCCAGCGTCGTCACCGCGTTTGAAAAATTACGCGATGCAGGGAAGATTCGCGCCTGGGGCGTCTCCAATTTTAAAGTCAGCGACATGGAAAATCTTTTCCGTGCGCCAAAAGGCGATCGCTGCGCGACTAATCAACTCCCTTACAATATCGCCGACCGTGACATTGAACGTGACGTGCTGCCTTGGTGCGAGCAGCACAGCATGCCAGTGATGGCTTATTCGCCACTTGGCGGCACCGGTGCCAATCTCCTGCGTAATCCCATACTTATACGGATCGGTGCAGCACACGGTTGCTCGCCGGCCGCTGTGGCTCTGGCCTGGACCATGCGCAACGGCAATGTCATTGCAATTCCCGAATCCGGTTCGGTAGCGCACGTGAAGGAGAACGCCGTTGCGCTCTCACTGACATTGACATCGCAAGATATTCAAACACTGGAAACGGCGTTTCCGCTGGTACGCAAGCGCTAAGTCGCGCTTTCTCATCGCAGTGTCCGCTTTATCCCAATAGCGAAAATTTGAGACGCAGGCGTTCCAGTTTTCCCGTTACTGACACCGCCTCCAGACGGAGCCACGGCCGCAATCTTCAACCCCTCTTGTCACCTGCCGATTGCCGCTGCGGTCCTTTTCATTTCCGTCATTTGGCGCGATTTCAGTTCCTTCAGTAGTCTCTGATTTCTTTCTAGCAGTTTCATAGTCGCCACAGGGGCCCGATAATCCTGCTGCGCCCTTGCCACATTCCACGTAGCCCCGCTCATACGGGTTGTTGGGTGTTCTGCTCTTTGCGAAATCTTCGCGCTCTCGCCAGTCCTGAAGCTCGCGCCGCGTTTGCCAATTTCTATTGCGCCAGTCCTGATCGAACCGATCTTCCCGCCAAGTATCGTTACGCCAATCGGCAGCTCCGCGCTGATATCTCCATTGATATCCTTGCGAGGCGTAGCCTGTTGGTGGTGCCGGTGGCACGTAATTGGGGACAGCTGAGTAACCAAATGTAGGTGCCGGCACGTACGGCTGGGCATCTACTGGAGCCGTCGAATAGATGATCAAGAGATATGGGACGACAACAGCGGCCAAAAACCGTCGAGATCATGCGATGCCCTCTTACGTTTCGAGACCCTCGCCCGAGTAAAGGATACGACGCATTGTCTATCCGCTAAAATAAAAACGATAGCGCACACCAATTTGTGAAGTGTTCCATTTTGCCATATTACTTTCGTCTGCTGGCGCTGTTACTCCGTGTCCGCCTTAGGCATACTACTCACGAAGCTCACGCGACCGTGAGGAGCGTCCGGCGCCGCACGCTGCGAGAATGTGAAAATAACACTGTGTAGTCGCGACCCGGGAGTCTTCGATGCATACAAAACACATTCCGCAAGTCGACCGTCGCGCGCTGTTGAGCACTGCCAGCCTGCTGATGTTGAGCGCGGTTTTACAGCCGGTACGCCTGTTCGCCCAAGGTAACTCACCTTCACGCATCGGCATCATTGGTGCCGGCAACATCGGCAGTACGATCGGCGGGTTGTGGATCAAGAGTGGCCACCCCGTAATGTTTTCGTCGCGCCATCCAGACGAGCTCAAGGATATGATGACAAAGTTTGGCAGCCTTGCACACGCGGGCTCCGTCGAGCAGGCGATCGCGTTTGGCGAGGTTCTTTTCATTGCTGTGCCGTATGGCGCGATCCCGCAGATCGGCAAGGATTATTCCGCCGCAATGAAGGGCAAAGTGATGCTCGACGCCTGCAACGCAGTATCGACCCGCGATGGCGCGATCGCCGACGAGGTCGAGCAGAATGGCATCGGCGTAACCTCTCAGAAATATTTTCCAGATGCGCGGATCGTGCGCGCATTCAACACGATGTCATACATGACCTTTGCGCGCGAGGCGAACCGGCCCGATCCGAAGCTTGCCATTCCGATTGCGAGCGACGATGCGCAGGCTCTCCAGGTCGCGGCGAGCCTTGTACGCGATGCGGGGTTTGATCCGGTTGTTGTCGGTAAATTGGCAGACGCCCGGCGCTTCCAGCGCGGACAGCCGGGCTATGGGCAGTCCGTATCGGCGACGGAGCTTAAACAGAAACTGTCATTGCCATGAACTGGCGCGAACACTGGTTGAAGCGCGTCATCCCGGCAACGCCGCAAGAACGAGCAGCGGCGCTATGGTCGTTCGCGTATTTCTTCATGCTGCTCGCCGGCTACTACGTGCTAAGGCCACTGCGCGATCAAATGGGCCTCGCAGGTGGCGTAAAAAACCTGCCGTGGTTATTCACTGCCACGTTCGTCACGCTGCTTATAGCGCAGCCCCTTTACGGGGCTTTGGTCGCGCGGTTACCGCGCGCGCGGTTCATCCCGATTGTCTACCACTTCTTCGTCGCCAATCTCTTATTGTTTTGGGTGTTGCTAACCTTCGAGATCGAAACCGTTATTGTCGCGCGGGTATTTTTTGTTTGGGTCAGTGTATTTAATTTATTCGCCGTGGCAGTCTTCTGGTCATTCATGGCTGATCTGTTCACGTCCGAACAGGGCAAGCGTCTATTTGGGTTTATTGGTGCCGGTGGCACGGCCGGTGCATTGTTGGGCCCGATCATCACAATTTGGCTTTCTGTCCCATTGGGACCGGTAAACCTGATGATTGCGGCCGCTGTGTTTCTCGAACTGGCGGTGTTTTGCGTCTACCGCCTGGAGCGCGCGGCGCTGGTACGCATCGGGATCGACACCAACGGTGAAAAGTATTGGTGGCAGTGCGTTCGCGGCGATCCCCGAGCTAATACGCTCGCCATATTTGCTGGGTATTGGCGCTTGGGTCGCCCTGCTGTCGTATGCTGCAACTATCATATATTTCGAACAGGCCCACATCGTTTCCGAGGCGGTAAAAACCGCCGGACTCCAAACTCGTATCTTTGCCAGCATTGATCTCGCGGTCAGTCTGCTCACGCTGATTACGCAATTGCTCGTCACGGGCCAGCTGCTCAAACGCGTCGGCACGGGACTCGCAGCGGCAGCATTGCCGGCTGTCTATATTGTAGGCTTTGCTGCCTTGGCAGTAATGCCGACGCTCATTGTTGTGGTTACCGTTCAGGTTGTGCAGCGCTGGATGAATTTCGCAATCGCCAACCCCGCGCGCCAATTGTTCTTCACGGTTGTAACCCGGGAGGAGAAGTACAAGGCCAAAAATCTGGTCGACGTTGTCGTCTATCGCGGCTCGGACGCATTGTCAGGCTGGATCTTCGATAGCATGCAAGCTTTGGGATTAAAACTCGGCGCCATTGCTCTTTGCTCGCTGCCCGTGGTGGTTGGATGGTTTGTTCTCTCGGTGGGTTTAGGGCGGGCTCAAGAAAGGCGGTCTACGCAACGAGCCACACCCGTCAAGGAGAGCAGGAGTGAATACAGCTTTGACTCGGCGTGAAATCGCAGCATCCATAGGTACAAATCTGAAAGACCGCCTCACGGCGGTCGCTCCGAAATCCGTTTAGGCCTCTCGAGCCAAGAAAAAACCCGCCCGAAACGATCGGGCGGGTTCTATTGGTCGAACCGACCGCGGTCAGGCCACCGCGTGGATGTGTGTGGCATCCACGGTGGCGGCGTGCTCGAGCACGGCAAGCGCGACCTGGGTACCGCCAGCCAAACTTCCATTGGAGTCGTACAGCAGTGTGTGCGTGCTGGTGTTGAAGTGAAAGCGCTCGGTGGGGCTTCCAAAGGTATCATTTGCACTGCTGCCGAAGATGCCGCTTGCATCATTGCCGGCAACAAGTCCGCCGCCGAAGGCAGAGGCCGAAACATCGATCGAATCGCCCAGGGCCGTGTTGAAGTCGAGGATGTGGTCGGCGCCCGACTGATTTAGGATCGTGCCGCCATCCGTTGTCGCGTTGTAGAGGAAGTGGTCGGCGCCACCATTGCCAACGAGGATATCGCTGCCCCCGTTGCCGACGAGCGTATCGGCCGACGTCGTACCGATGAGGATTTCATTCGCACTGGTGCCATCGAGCTCGCTGTGGCCGGCCTGCAGGCGATCAACGGTGACATGTGCTGTGGACGGCGTGCCGTTATCTTGGATTGTGTAATTAAACGAACCGCCGTCCAAATTGTCGTCGGTGAACGTCGTTGTTGTTGTTGGAGCGTCGTGGCCAATGGCACCGCTATGTGGCCGCACCAACCGACAAAACGCTCGGGCCGCTGATATCGATGTCATTCAACAGAAGCGCAAGATCCGGGATCCCAATCGCAGCGCCGCTGCCCGCTATGTTCGTGATCACCGCGTCGTCGTGAGCAACGGGTGAAACACTAATATCCAGACTCGCTACGCTGGTATCGCCGTCGTGGTCGCTCAATGTGTAGGTGAAATGGTCTGTACCGACTGACGCTGACGTTCGCGTGTAAATGTAATCGCCGTTCTCTGTGAGAAGCAGCGTCCCAAACTGACCGGTCAACGTGGAAGTTGTGGATCCACCGTATTGACGGTCCCACCAAAGCCGACGACCTGGGTGATCATGCCGGGGCCGTCCGCACCGACATGGTCCGCGTTGCCATCAGTCGTGTTGGCATCACCAACGGCGATCAATGCCGGTGATGACGTTACCCGTCGCATGTGCCCGACGCCGGAGACGGAATCGACGTCATTCACGGCCACCGGCATGTCGTCGTTCACGAGCACCTGGAAGTGGCCGAGGGCCGGGTCACCGTCAGAGTCCGTAGCGGTGAAATCAAACGTCAGCATGATGTTGTTTTCGTTGTTGCCGGTCGCATGATCGAGCGCGTCTTGCAGAATGAAGCGGAAGGCACCCGTATTGTCGTCCGACAGGGAAACCTCAAATACGGTGCGCACCGTGGCGCCGTGCTGCGCGGTACCCGTCAGAACCGTGTGATCGGGTGAGAGCGTGAGCGTAATGGCATCGCCATGCGACGTCAGCGTGCCGCCCGTAATTCCAACGGTCGCATCCGTAAACGTCACGCTGCGGCCACCGGAATCTTGCACGAAGCCGAGTGCAGGATTGCCGCCGACATGGGTATCCGGGGCGGCGTCGAAATTGTCGGCACCCCAGTTGATGTTGAGGTATCCCGTTGATGTTGCTTCGTTATTGTCGCCGTCAGAGTTCGGCACCACGATATCGCCGGGCTGGCTATCGTGATTGCCGTTTGGCAGCCCGTCTTCATCGACAACAACGGCCTGAATCAGGCTCACGTTATCGATGAGGGCGCCGAATTCGTCCTGGTCTCCCTCGCCCTGGAAGGCGAGCGTGTCGCCCGGGCCCGTGCCAGTCACAAACAAAGTGATCTGCTGCCAGACGCCTTCCGGCATGGCCCGAAGAGTCGATTGAGTCAATGACGTTGCCGTTCCACAGCACATTGAGGCCATCGTCGTCCCCGGCGCTGTGGCCAGGACGAGGCGTGTACCAGAAGGTCAGCTCGTAATCGACACCGGCTTGGGTGCCGCTGACGACCTGCTGGATGGTGGCATCGGTGTTGAGCGGGTCAGGCGTTGCTGATGGCGGCTGGTGCGCGGGATTTCCAAACGTGTCGCCATCGAGCTCAATGAGCGCAAGGCCATCTTCTGCCGCAATGCCACCCGCTCCGCCCGTCTGAACTTCGAACGGAATATGGTCTGCACCGTAGGTCCAGCCGGGGAGCGACGAATAGATGTCCCAATCCGAACCGACCAGGTTGGGGTGGCCTTCCTCGAAGCTGCCATTGACGATCAGATTCGATGGCGGCGTGATCGATGGACCGTCGTCGCGGAACTGAATGAGGCTCCCGATTCCAGCCGATGCTGTCGACGAATCTCCGTCACCATCGGTGAGCGTGAACGTGACCTGCAGCGCGCTGTTGGTAATCGTCTGCGGTGAACCAGCTTCATTGGGGTCGAGCGGGTTCGGATGCTGGATTGCGGTGTACTCCGCAAGCGTCAGCGTGCCGGTGCCGCTATCGATCGAGAAGGCAAGCGCAACCGGACCGGCCGCATTTGCGGCGTCAGTGCCGACGTCGCCCTCACGGCCGACAATCAGATTGCCTTCGTGATAAAGATAGATGCTGCGGCCGTCGGTTGCATTGAGCCCTGAATCCGTGCCGTTGACGACGTTAAGCCCAAACACGCTATTTGGAGGCGCGCCGGGACCATCGGCGCCGAAGTCCGAGCCGGTCGTGAACAGTGCTGCGCCGCTCTGCGCGATCTGGATCGGTGATCCCGGCAATGCCGCAAACAGCGCCAGCAAAGCCGGCGTCGTCGCAACGTCGTTGGTGCCCGCATCCTGGCCGGCAGTTTCGTCGATGATCAGAGTTCCTGACGTCGCCGACACAGACGGCTGGGGCGCGTCATCCTGAAAGACAATATTTCCGCTGACGTCAACCGTTTGGGTCGTATGGTCGCCGTCACCATCAGTGGCTGTCACAGACACCTGGACGTTCTTCAATCCGGTTGTCGGCTCATCGTGAGCCGCGTCTGTCGACCCCGGAATCGGGTTCTTCAGTGACACATACTGGGCGACGCTAATATTCCCGTCCTGCCCGATTGCGATCGCGAAGGCAGCCGGATCGGTGCCTGTGTCGGTGACATCCGAGCCGCCGTCAGGTCCATCGTAGCGGCCGACAATCAGACTGCCTTCTTTGAACAGGAAAATTTCATGCCCGTCAGTGGTCTGCAGTCCGGAGTCGGCTCCGTTCCCGCCATTGATGGCGAGCGCGAGTACTATTGAATTTGAAACCGCAGGGCCATCGGCGCCGAAATTCACGGTTTCATGCACGATCGGTGACGAACTCGTCGCAAAACCGATCGCGTCATGGTCTTTCACCGCAACATCCGGATCGACGCCCTTGTTCGTGACGGCGTCAAATAACGCTAACACGCCGGTCGGGAGACCCGAGCTTGGAACATCGTTCTGAGCATTGGGATCAGGTGACGATTGCACGCCAGGCGTTTCGTCCTGGATTACCGTGCCCGATGAAAATGCGCTGGTGATGCTCGGCCCATCATCCCGGAAATGAATCCGATCAGAAATATCCGCTGAATCGGACGCCGTGTCCCCGTCACCATCAGTGAGCGTGACGTTTGCCAAGATCGTGTGAGAATTGAGCGTGTCTGTATCGTTCGGATTATTTGGATTGGCGTGGAACAGCGACAGATAATCAGCGATCGACACCGCGCCCGTAGCCGGATCTATGGCGATCGCGAATGCAGCCTTGCCCGCAAAGGTGCCGCCATCGACGCGACCGACAATCCAGCTGTTGGTGCCGTCTGTTTCCGAGTACAAACTAATCGTGTTGCCGTCGGTAACTTTAAGTCCCGAAGCCAGGCCATTGGCGCCGCCAAGAGTCAGCGAGTAGACGACCGAATTTGTCGCGCTCGGTCCGTCAACTCCAAATGACGATACAATTGGCAGGATGGCGAGCGAGCCGGTGCTGCTGGTCGCGAACGCCAGCGTTGGTCCGGGTTCGTCAGGATCATCGCCCTTGTTGGTGACGTTATCAAAAACCGTAAGCGGACCGGTGACATCATCCGCCTGATTGCCTGGCGATTCATCGGCCGTGAGACTGAAAGTGGGCTTAGCGATGACGTGGACGGTCGGGCCATCGTCTTCGAAAAGCACGCCGCCGGAAATGTTCGCCGATGCTGAGGCGACGTCACCGTCGCCATCGGTCACCGTCAATGTTGCCTCTACGCTGCCGGCCGCGCCCGCAAGGGACACAGCTTCGTCGGAATCGACCCCGACATCGGGGCTGCCGTGAAACAGTGACACATACTGGACGACCGACACCTGGCCGTTGGCCGGATCAATGGCGATTGCAAAGGCAGCCGGATCAGTGCCCGTATTGGTAACATCCGTGCCAGCATCACTGCCGTCATAGCGACCGACAATGAGACCGTTCTCGACGAACAGGAAGATCTCGTTGCCTTCGGTCGTTTTAATTCCGGAATCAACCGGACCGGTTGTTGAATGTCCGCCACTGTCGGTGAGCGTCAGTGAATAGACCTGCGAATTCGATGCGGACGGACCGTCGGCTCCGAAGTTGACGTTGTCGATTTGCAGAGCAGACCCAGTGCTGCGCGCATAACCCAGCGGCAGACCAAAAATACCGTCCGGGTCATGACCCGGATTCGACACGCCGTTGAAGACTGGCGTGAACAGGATGTCATTGTCGTCACCGAAAGGTGCGCTTTGCAGACCAAGCGTTTCATCGTGCGTGACGCTGAAGTTTTCGTTCGCCTCGACAGATACGGTCGGGCCATCGTCTCTAATGTGAATCCTGCCGGAAATATCCGCCGAATCGGACGCCGTGTCCCCGTCACCATCGGTGAGCGTGACATTCGCCAGGATCGTATGGGAATTGAGCGTGTCGGTATCGTTCGGATTATTTGGATTTGGGTGGAACAGCGACAGATAATCAGCGATCGACACCGCGCCCGTAGCCGGATCTATGGCGATCGCGAATGCAGCCTGGCCCGCAAAGGTGCCGCCATCGACGCGACCGACAATCCAGCTGTGGGTGCCGTCCGTTTCCGAGTACAAGCTGATCGTGTTGCCGTCGGTAACTTTAAGTCCCGAAGCCAGGCCATCGGCGCCGCCAAGAGTCAGCGAGTAGACGACCGAATTTGTCGCGCTCGGTCCGTCAACTCCAAATGACGATACAATTGGCAGGATGGCGAGCGAGCTGGCGCTGCTGGTCGCGAACGCCAGCGTCGGTCCGGGTTCGTCAGGATCATCACCCTTGTTGGCGACGTTATCAAAGACCGTGAGCGGACCGGTGACATCATCCGCCTGATTGCCTGGCAATTCATCGGCCGTGAGACTGAAAGTGGGCTTAGCGATGACGTGGACGGTCGGGCCATCGTCTTCGAAAAGCACGCCGCCGGAAATGTTCGCCGATGCTGAGGCGACGTCACCGTCGCCATCGGTCACCGTCAATGTTGCCTCTACGCTGCCGGCCGCGCCCGCAAGGGACACAGCTTCGTCGGAATCGACCCCGACATCGGGGCTGCCGTGAAACAGTGACACATACTGGACGACCGACACCTGGCCGTTGGCCGGATCAATGGCGATTGCAAAGGCAGCCGGATCAGTGCCCGTATTGGTAACATCCGTGCCAGCATCATTGCCGTCATAGCGACCGACAATGAGACCGTTCTCGACGAACAGGAAGATCTCGTTGCCTTCGGTCGTTTTAATTCCGGAATCAACCGGACCGGTTGTTGAATGTCCGCCACTGTCGGTGAGCGTCAGTGAATAGACCTGCGAATTCGATGCGGACGGACCGTCGGCTCCGAAGCTGACGTTGTCGATTTGCAGAGCAGAACCAGTGCTGCGCGCATAACCCAGCGGCAGGCCGAAAATACCGTTAGGGTCATGACCCGGATTCGACACGCCGTTGAAGACTGGCGTGAACAGGATGTCATTGTCGTCACCGAAAGGTGCGCTTTGCAGACCAAGCGTTTCGTCGTGCGTGACGCTAAAGTTTTCGTTCGCCTCGACAGACACGGTCGGCGTGTCATCGATGACACCAATGTCGATCGTGTTCTGCGGAAACACGATCTGGTCCGGCGTCGCGTCGTGCGCGATAATTGCGTTAGATATGTCGAGATTTAATGTCTCTTCGAAAATGCCTTGCGGATTAGTGCCGTCGTCATTGCTGTGCGTCGGATGATCGATCTGATCGTTGAGCGTGAACGTGAACGTACCGTCGGTATTCACGTGCACCGAGAAGATTTCGCGGCCGTCTGAGGTCCAGCCTTGGATATCAGACGAGTCGACATATTTGTATTGAACAGCCAGTCCGATCGAGGTGACAACGTTGCCGTTGTTGTCGTGGACGTCCGTTCCATTCGCTCCACTGTTAGCGAGGAACGTAATCGGGAGATCGCCCCCGCTCACAAGGCCGGCGAGCGTGCCGTTAAAAATCTGCGTCGTGATGTTAAAGTTAGCCGGTGGTGTCGTGGTCGTTGCCCGAAACGTCGTGGATGTCTTCGTTGCCCTGCCCTGCCTCGGTAGGGCCAATTTGATCCGACGAGTTGAGCTGCTCTTCTTCGACGACGCCAAAGACATGGCCGGAGACGGTCGGCAGCAGATTTGCTTCTTCCGTAAAAGCCGGCGCTTCAGTGCCGGTGAAAGTAATCCCGGGAAGCCCTTCCGGCGGCAGCAGCGGCAGCGGCCCGCCCAGCGGCAGCGGATCGACGACCGCATCGAGGAAGTCTGCGCCCGAGGCTACGCCGCCTGGGCCGGCGGCCGGCAGCACGGACGGGTCTTCGCTAATCGTAAAAGTCTGGGCGAATTGCTCGCCGCTGTAAGTCACGTCCGGCCCCATCTCCAGGACCAGGTTTGACAGGATGGTGCCGCGCGAGTCGAAAAACGGCTCGATGATGTCCTGCGAACCATCGGCAAAGATGATGTGTAGCGTCTGATTCTTGCTGTCGTGGAAGAGCGTGATTTTTTCGTTGGCAATGGCGGTAAAATCGATTTTTACCTCGCCGTTGAAGCTCGCGTGGAAGATCTCGGTCTTGCCCAGCCTCAGGCTTGGTCAGCTTGATGACCTGAACCGGCGCGGAGCCCGAATTCGCGTTAGAGCCAGCCTGCGCGACTACAAACGGACCGTTCATGACTACCTTCCCAAGCGCCCAAGGTTGGCGGGCGCGTTCCAATTGTTCGTATTTAGAGAGATTGGTAGCTGCTTTATTAGTATTTGGTCAAGGAATTGGGCGGGTTATTAAGGTTAAAAAACCGCTTTATTTGCAATTGGTTAAGTCAAAAACGGGAGGTATATTTTGTCACATTGGGGGATTAAAATATACCGCTACTCGACCAGTACTTTGGTCGGCCCATTATGCGGTTTTGGCTGCTGAGGGATTGGCTTGTGACGTCCCTGCGCGCGAAGCCGATCGCTTTATCGTTGGAGTGTTGCCCCAGTGCCCTTGTGCCGTAAACGGCGATTACGTAAGAATCGCTGATCCTTGGGGGAAAATGTCATGAAAAGCCTGTGGAGCAAGGCGACGGGGCTCGCATTTGCCGCTCTCGCATTGCCGGTTGCAGCATCAACGATGGCCCTCGGCGCTGAATCCTTTGTAGCCCAGAAAATGTGGCTGGCCTGCGAAAACGGCCGCGAATACCCGATCCACCCCATTGCCGTCTCGCGAGAATACGATCTGGTGACTGGCTACATGCTCATGACCGGCCATGGGCGCGGCGTGCACATGCGGCTTATCCCCATGGGCAGCGGTTACCGCTATGCCGGCCCGGGCGTTTGGTTCGACGGTTTACGTGGCGATGCGGTCCTCAACTGGGGCACGCCCAACGAAGTTCCTTGCCACGTCATGCAAGAGTAATTCGCAATTTCGCGGCTGCATGCGGCGGAACGCGTCCCTGCGGGCGCGTTTTTCGTTTCGGCGGAGCCTTTTCGCGCTCGCTTCTTTACCTTCCGCCGCTAGCGTTCAGGCTGCAACCGGCACAGCACCGAATACCATCGCGCGCATCCGACCGAAGGCTTGCCCAATATCGCGACTTCTTTGGTAATATTATCCCGTCCACCCTTCACTGAAGGTAGGCGCCATGGTCTCCATTCGACGCGCGATCATTTTCGTGGCGCAAATCCTGGCATTGCTGTTCATTGTCGTTTCGACGATGGCCGGGGCGTTGGCGGGACAGGACTGGCTCGCGAACACCTTTCCCGTTCTGGGCGGTGTCCTGGCCATTCTGGCTGACACCAGACTGGCTGGCATGAGAGGCGTGTCGATATTTGGGGCTATTGCCGGATTCTTCATTTCGACAATGCTGGTTGCGCTATTTTTTTTGCTCGTCGAAATTCGCTCACAACACGAGAAATCCGTTCAATACCTGACTTTGAGTTTGTCACGCGGCAAGCAACTATTGGAATTCTTCGCAGTCGCGACAAATGAGATTGAAGCTATATGACAGCGATTCCGGAGTTCCTGCGATGAAATGGCCGACAACACTGGCGTCGATCTGCTTCTGGCTTTTATTGCCGGCCTTTGCATTGGGGCAGACGCCAACGATCGATCGACAGGTCAGGGGGAAGCCCGACACAAATATCAATGCGGGAATATTCACGACGCTGCGTCGCGACTGCACGGCCGGACCATTGCCGGTGGTGCGCCTTGTGACGCCGCCTGCGCATGGAAAGGTGACGGTCAAGCAAGGCAAATTGCGCGCGACCAACCTGAAGCAATGCCTTGGCACCGAGCTTCCGGCATTTGTTGCCATTTATCGATCGGCCCAGGATTTCATCGGACAGGATGTGTTTACGCTGGAGGTGACCGGCGCCGAGGGTAAGTCGCAAATTCAGCGCATTACGGTGACGGTCATGAAGCCGGGTGTCGGTCAGGGAATATAGCGAACGAGGGCAAATTCACCGTTGAACTGCGCCTGGACAAATGCTCAATTATCCGCTTGCTACGGTATTCGCGGGCGATCGACCGGAATGAGGAGCAAGATCATGCGGATTTTACCAATTGCAGCCGGTATTGCGCTTCTGTGTGCCGTCACATCGGCGGCGTTTGCCGCCGACATGGCCGTGAAGGCCTCTCCGGCACCGAGGGTCGCCGCGGCTGAGGTCGTATGCCTGCGCTGGGTTCAGCAGAATTATTCCTGGTACAATTATTGTGATCCTGTCCCCTATTACCCGCGCAGCACGCGCTATTGGTGGGGACTATAAGTATCGTTCGCGGCTAAACGGCCCGCGTGACGGCTGGCTTTTTCGCGTCCACTGCACCGCACTAACTCCTGTCTCCGTTGCAGCGCACGGCATGCTGTGATTGTCATGCCCGTCCGCCTTCATGTTGCCTTCTCACAGCGTTTTGCTTTTCTACTGCTGCCAAGCAATGCGAAGACATTGCGGTCGTGCCGACCCCCGGGTGGAGAATTATGCGCTGCGTCAGCCTTGTCCTTGTGTGCCTGGCGATTGCCCTCTCGGGGAATCGCATCGGACATGCCGCAAATGACGGCGCCGTTCCGATTCCGGACTGGACCATTCGGCCCAGTTTCGCTCAAAAAGAAAAAAATCAGAAAGAAACCACGTTCGAGCGTTGTTCCGCCCAACTGACCAATGCAGACAGGATTTCGATCATCTATTCGCTCGACCGCCACTATATGTGGACGTTTGAGTTGTCCAATCCATCGTGGAATTTTCCCAAGGGCTCCCAATTTGAAGTCGCTTTTGGCAGCACCGACCGGAGTTATTTTCGTCAGCGCGTCGCTGCGCTCGAACCGCAACTGGTTCGCGTCTTGTTGCCCGACAGCGTGAATTCTTTCGAAGCGTTCCGCAGACTACCCAAGCTTGAGCTGGTCGCTGGCGGGCTGACAACCCAGTTCGATTTGAACTATGGCAATCAGGTGCTCGCCGCTTTGGTCAAGTGTGTTCAGCGCTACGGCACCACGGTAAAAAGCCGGGCCGCGGTCGCTGCCTGGCTGAAGTCACCGATCGGGCCGGCGGCGGGACCCAGCACGGATCCGGACATTCAGAAGGAAGCGGCGAGCCTCGCCGCAAATATTCTATCCGAGGCCAACATAACGAACGCCACCAATCTTGATCCGGGCAAAATCCCACGCGACGCCACCAGCGACGCGGCATGGAAAATCGGCGACAATATTTTTACCGTTTCTATTCTGCAGCAAAGCCACATGCCGGAAATCGGCGACCTCACCGATCTCATTATCGGCGGTGATTTACAGAACTGCCGCGGCGATTTCTTTTCGGGCGCAATGCTCGATATCATCGAGACGGTCAACGTGGCGCGCGCGTACACGAACTGTCAAACGCTGCAGAATTCTGCATCCGTCTATTATTTTGTGGCGCCGCGCAAGCAGGGCGGCCTCTATCTGTTGAAGACGATCGTCAGCGGCGTTGAAGTCACTCCGACCGGCGAGAAAAATGCAAAGGAGCTCGACGGCAAAATTCGCGCCTCGTTCATGCCGGCGCTCGCAAAATTATGAAGTCAATTCTCCGGCCTGCTCAGCGCGCAGCAGGATGGTGGGGGAGGTAGGACTCGAACCTACGAAGGCATAGCCAGCGGATTTACAGTCCGCCCCCTTTGCCGCTCGGGACACTCCCCCGAAGCCGTCGCACCGTATTGATCTCGAAAGACAATTCGGCTCCGCCCGCCGGCCGGTCGGGATTTGCCGTTTTATGGGGAGCCGCCCCCATTAAGTCAATGGAGGCTGTTCCGTGCGCGGTGGATCAGTTAAGGCACCCATAAATCATCACCGCCCGGTTCCTCCTGAATTGAGCGGCGCAGCACGGACACGCGCAATGACGTCACGACAAACTCCTCGCCGACCGGGCTCCGGCGCAAAACCGGGCGCCACGCGCGAGCAGGTCGAGCGGCGCGAGCGGTTTGAGCGTGCCCGTCGTGAAAGCCTGCGGCCTGACGCCGACGGCCCGGTCGTCATGTATGGCTGGCACACCGTGACCGCCGCTCTGAACAACCCAGCCCGGCACATTCGCAAGCTGCTCGCCACCGAGAATGCGGCGCGACGGCTGTCCGACGAAGGAATTTCGAATCGTGTGGCGCCCGAGATCGTGCGGCCATCCGCGATCGCCGAGCGACTGTTGCCGGACGCCGTGCATCAGGGGCTCTACCTTGAAAGCGATCCACTGCCCTCTCCTGCCATCGATGCGTTGCCGGCCGAGGGCGTCGTGCTGGTGCTCGATCAGATTACCGATCCGCACAATGTCGGAGCCATTTTCCGCTCAGCGGCGGCTTTCGGCGCAACAGCAATCGTGACGACGCAGCGCCACAGTCCCGACGCAACCGGAGCGCTGGCCAAGGCCGCGTCGGGCGCGCTCGAGCACGTCCCTCTGATCAACGTGCAAAACCTGGCGCGCGCGCTCGCCGCGCTCAAGCAAAGCGGTTTCCTCGTGGTCGGTTTAGACAGCACGGGTGACGCCGACCTGCCCGATCTCGTTTTGCGCACACCGCTCGCGCTGGTCCTCGGCGCCGAAGGCAAAGGACTGCGTCAATTGACAAAGACCACGTGCGATCATGTCGCACGCATCGATCTTCCCGGCGAAATCAAAAGCCTGAATGTGTCGAATGCTGCTGCGCTCGCGCTCTATATTGCGAGCGGTCGCTTGGTTCGCACGTAATTTATCCGCTCGGTACCCGGGCTATTGCATCGGCTGCACGGGCGCGATGCCGTACTGGCTCGCGCGGGTGGGCGGGAATGCCAAAGGGTATCCCGACGAAGCCGTCCAGCGCCGGAAATAGTTTTCCGCTCGCGCATTCGGGCGGGCAGCAGAAATGTGCTCCAGCCGCCCCATCCGCGGCCGCTTGCCGGTGCGAGGAAAATAATGGCGATTGGCCCAGGGCGCGTACCAGTAAGACCGCCCGATCACGCCGGGCTGATCGTCGTAGATCACGATCGGTTCAATGTGCGCGGCGTAAGCAGAATAATAAGTCGAGCCAGCGTCGCCGCCGTGGGACAAATCGGCCGCCATCGCGGTTGTCATCCCGACGGTACCGACAAACCCGGCAAATATTACGGGAATGAGATACCTGCGCATTGCCGCTCCAATCCGTATTGAACAGACCGGCAGTTTATACGAAGACTTTAGGGCGCCCCGCCCAATCGCCGGGTATTATTAATTGCGGCATTTCGCTTCTTCATTTTCGCCATAAAATCCGACACCATTACAGTTAATTGCCATGTGACGCGCCATGCCTGATCGCCGGCCAAACCCTGCCCCCGAGAAGCCGCCGCCGCGGAAGCGGCAGAGCTTTCGCCAGCGTTACGACGAGCTGGAATTACGCCGCGCCGAACTGTCGGATCGGCTGCACACGCTGAGCGAGGCCGCACGGAGTCATCCGGGCTACAAGCGCGCGCTCAAACTTCTCAACGACATCTACCGCAAGGAAAAGCTGGCGGGACGGCTGGCGGTGCTGCAGGCCGCCGCCTGGCTGATCGACATTCTGGAAAAGCTCTCCAGCGCGCTGTGAAGAACCCGTCGGACGGGCAATTGGCCGCCAATTTGGCCTTCGATTTTTCCTTCGGAATCAGAACCACATAAAAGTCTATTACGACTTTAGGCGTAAGACCTGAGGTGGACAGACGCGCTATGATGCGCGGGCGTATTTCTGACTTCGGGGCAGTCTTACACGACTAGGCGGCGGGCTGCCTCCAACAAGAAATCAAAATAAATGAGGAAACGGGGACAACGCCCATGACAGCTATGACTGCGAACACATACCGCGAAGGCGGGATGACGTCCGAAGAACGGATGGTCATCTTTGCATCGTCGCTCGGCACGGTATTCGAGTGGTACGACTTTTATATTTACGGCACGCTCGCGCCCATTCTGGCGGCGACATTCTTTTCCGGCGTCAATCCGACGGCGGCCTTCATCTTCACATTGCTCGCCTTTGCCGCCGGTTTTGCGGTGCGCCCGTTCGGCGCGCTGTTCTTCGGACGGCTCGGCGACATCATCGGCCGCAAATACACCTTCCTCATCACGATGACACTGATGGGCATCGGTACCTTCTTCATCGGCCTGCTGCCGTCCTACGCCTCGGCCGGCATCATCGCGCCGATCATCCTGATCGGCCTTCGTCTGGCACAGGGTCTCGCGCTCGGCGGTGAATATGGCGGCGCGGCGATCTACGTCGCCGAACATGCACCGAAGAACAAACGTGGCCTGTACACGTCGTGGATCCAGACCACCGCAACGCTCGGCCTCTTCATGGCCCTGCTGCTCGTGCTCGGCATCCGCACCAGCCAGGGCGAACCGACCTTCGTCGCCTGGGGCTGGCGCATTCCGTTCCTGCTCTCGGCGATCCTGCTCGCAGTGTCGATCTGGATTCGGCTCAAGCTGCAGGAATCGCCGGTGTTCGCTCGCATGAAAGAACTCGGCAAGGGCTCCAAGCGGCCGCTGTCGGAAGCCTTCGGCGAATGGGCCAACCTCAAGATTGCGATCCTGGCTTTGTTCGGCGCCACCGCCGGCGAAGCCGTCGTGTGGTACGGCGGACAGTTCTATGCGTTGTTCTTCCTGTCGCTGACGGTGAAGGTGGCTCCGGTCACGGCACAAATTATGATTGCCGTTGCACTGCTGCTCGGCACCCCGTTCTTCATCGTGTTCGGCTGGCTGTCCGACAAGATCGGACGCAAGCCGATCATCCTCGCGGGCTTCGCACTGGCGGTCGTGACCTACTTCCCGATCTTCCAGGGCCTCACCCACTTCACCAACCCGAAACTGGAAGCAGCACTCGCGGCTGCGCCGGTGACCGTCACAGCCGACCCGAGCGAATGCTCATTCCAGTTCAATCCGGTCGGCGTCGCCAAGTTCACCACCTCATGCGACATCGCCAAGTCGGCGTTGGTCGCACGTTCGGTGAACTATGAAAACGTGGCCGCTCCGGCGGGAACCAAGGCGAGCGTGAAGGTCGGCGATCAGGTCATCCAGACCGGCACGCCGGACTTCGCCAAGCAGCTCGGTGACGCCATCACCAAGCATGGCTATCCGGCAAGCGCGGACCCGGCCGGCATCAACTACCCGATGACGATCCTCCTGCTGACCATCCTGGTGATCTACGTCACCATGGTGTACGCGCCGATCGCCGCCTGGCTGGTTGAACTGTTCCCGACCCGCATCCGGTACAGCGGGCTCTCGCTGCCCTACCACATCGGCAACGGCTGGTTCGGCGGCTTCCTGCCGGCGACCGTGTTCGCCATTGTGGCGGCAACGGGCAACATCTATTCCGGTCTCTGGTACCCGATCATCATCGCAGCGATGAGCTTCGTCGTCGGGCTCATCTTCCTGCCCGAGACCAAGGATCGCGATATCACCCAAATGTAAGAAACGGACGGACGGCTGAGCACAGCCGCCCGCCATCCATCAATCTGGCCCCGCACCTCCGGTGCGGGGCTTTTTCATGCGGGCGCAGGCGCATGGGGCCTTTATGGACCCCGCCCGAGCCCCCGCCCCAACGCCGGCCCAGCCAAGGGGCCAGGACGGAATCGGCATTTTTGTGATGGCTGACACAGCCCGGGCCCCCCGGGCTCCCTACTGTGACAATCGACGAGGAGCTAGACGTACGGGGAGAATAGTCATGGTCGGTATCGAATTTGTCAGTTGGGGCGTTTTGACGGTGGCTTTCACCGCCGTGCAATACGGTTGCCTGCTGATGTCGGCCGGCAAGGCCTAGTGGCGGAGTTTTCGGCCAAAAAAGATTTGGCTGAGCCGTCCTTTTCCGGGGATTTCCCCGGTTTAGGTCGCAACGCTCAGGACTTCGGCTATTTCGAAAAGGCCTATCCGCCCGGCGTGACCGGGAACGCCTGGGACCCGACCTCCGACGATCCGACGCCCGCCTCCCCACCCCCCGCTATGCCGAGCGGGGCGCCTCACACCGGTTTGACCGCCCGTGTCGAGAATTTCGCCCGTACCATTGGCGCCCAGATATTTGGGAAATGGTAGCGAGCGGCCGCTAGTCTGGAATTCACTCCCCGCCGCTTCGGTGCTAAGCGACTCAAATTCCGACGGCTAGCCGGGTTAGCTCAGCGGTAGAGCAGCGGTTTTGTAAACCGTTGGTCGGGGGTTCAATTCCCTCACCCGGCACCGGAATCAGCCACACACAAAGCGCAAACGACATTGGCCCGACCAGCCCCGAGGTGCCCAAAGGGACCTTGTTCGCCGGTTAAGGACTGTGGCACACTGAGGCGTTAGTAATACTTCGGAGATCTAGCATGCCTCAGGGCACCGTAAAGTGGTTCAATCCGACGAAGGGCTATGGCTTCATCCAGCCCCAAGAAGGCGGGAAGGATGTGTTTGTGCACATCTCGGCGGTCGAACGCGCCGGACTTAGCACGCTGAACGAGGGACAGACCGTTCAGTTCGAACTCGTCGAGAACCGCGGAAAGACATCCGCGGAGAACCTCAAGGTTAAGTGACCTCGTAGCCCGAGGCTGCTTTCGGCCGTTCTGTCTCAATCTTGCGCCGCCGAGCCGTGTGGGCCCGGCGGTTGATGCACGTCTGTGCTGTCGCGAATACTCCGGTGCGTTAACGCGTCAGCTTCTCCAGCTCGGGAAATGGCGCAAACGCCACGTCCTTGCAGAGCTCGCGAACGTCTTTCGGCAAATCGAAGAAACGATCGAGCTTGCCCGCCACATAAGTCGCGGCGCCGTCTTTTGACCCCTGATATTTTCCGT
Source organism: uncultured Alphaproteobacteria bacterium (assembly GCA_963819915.1). Taxonomy (GTDB): domain Bacteria; phylum Pseudomonadota; class Alphaproteobacteria; order Rhizobiales; family Xanthobacteraceae; genus Pseudolabrys. Next base: position 909,683 of record CAWFXX010000007.1, on the reverse strand, counting down.
CGGTATTGCGCGCGTTGAAGCGCACGCACGCGACATAGCGGTCGCCGGGCCCGACATTTTTGAGCTGCGGCTGCGATACGGCCGCGCCTCTGACATGCGACGGGTCGTTGAGGTAAGTGCGCAGATAGGCGAGCAAGTCTTGCCTGTAGGCCTGCGGGAAAACATTTTCGGCGTCCCATTTCGCCTTCAGTTCAGCGGCGCTTGGTCCGACGTCGGTCGCACAACCGCAAAGCCCAACGGTCGTTACAGCAGCCACAATCAAGAGTGCAATCCGTTGCATCCGCGCAGTCCGCATTCACCTGGTCCCTGCCCGGCTCAATCATAGCGCCTGGTGCGCTGAGGTCGAGCGTACGTTCGCCGGCATGAATGCGCTACCCCGATTGGCAGCGCATCCTGGACCTGAATGTGCAGCGCGGAGCCCGCGTATCCCTTCGGCTAGAACGTCGCGCCTGCCTGGACCATGAACGTACGTCCCGCCAACGGAAACGCGCTGAACAATCCAATCGTCGGCGGCAAGCCAGATGGGAAGAATGGTCCTCCGGCAATTCCGCCACTGGCGATAGCATAGTCGTAGTACTGTTTATCAAGCAGATTGAGAACTGATGCGGACCAGAAAAAGTGGTCGTATTGCCCTCCGAGTTTGACGTCGATGGTCGCTTCGCCAGGTATTAATGGTTGCTGATTGATCTGGTCATTGTCCATGCGGCGTGGGCCGAAGAATCGAACTCGTCAGATCGAGCGTAAGAAGTTTTTGCACAATGTCCCACGATAGACCTGCATATCCCGACCAGAGCGACACCAGCGGAATTTCGTTGCCTGCGTTCGGGCCTTCGCGGAATGTGGCGTCGGTATAAGTTAAGCCGCCGCGTACGCGCACCGCGTCGTTAATTTGGTACAACGCGCTGGTTTCCCAGCCTATACGCTGTGTCGGATCGAGATTGATATCGACGCCTACCGCAGGCAGGAAATGGATCTCATTATTAAGGCGCATCAGGTAAACGCTCGACTCGAGATGAAATGGCCCGGCATTGACGCGGACTCCGCCCTCAACGTCATAGGATGTTTGCGTTCTAAGATCGAAGGTCGGAACGGTGAATGCAAATGGGCTGCCGGCTCCAACTCTCTCATCCGCATTGCCTAATCGAAATGCTCGGGCGGCACGGCCGAATACTGCGAAAGTGGAATTGAAACGATGCTCTATGCCAATGTGAGCGGCCCACTGCCATTCACTTTGGTCGAAGGCCGGCGTTTGGGGATCATTGGCGTAAAATCCGGCGTTGGGGTCATTGATCGCACTATAGACGTCGTGAGCCTTGACCATATTGCGCTGAAGACGACCGCCGATTGAAACGTCGGTATCCGGCCGCACAGTTGTCGTGTTCATCGCGTAAAAGCCAAGAGTCGTTTGCTGAATGTCATAACTGTGAACGGGAACGAGGCCCGGCGCCGATGGTCGATCCGAGTTGTATTGCGTGTTGTAGAAATCGATGCCGGTGAGCAGCCGATTGGGAACGCCGAACAGTTGGTGCGATACGTCGAGCCGTGGCGTCACCGACGACGTGGTCATAACGGTATCGACGTAATTCATCGGCGTCGCGCTGTTCACGTTATACGCAAAAGGAAAAGTGCTTTCGAAATAGTTGAAGAACTGCGCCTGCTGAAACTTACGCCGCACGCCGCCGTCGACGATCAATTCAACACCGGGCGTCAGCGTCGCGTTGAAGCCGGTCGCAAAATTGATGGCCTGTTTCTTGCCCCAATCGAGCGGCGTGTTCGATTGCCACGGCGTATCGAGCGTGTACGGGAAGACTGCCGGGCAGATTATTGAGGCCGGCCGGCAATCCCTGAAACTGACGATCCCCGGCGATAGTGAAATAACCACCCAGATTGGGAGTGTGAATAGTTCAAGGTCGCATTGATATTGCGCTGACGCAGGGCGTTATTGACGCGGAACCCGTCGGAATTGATCGCATTGCCGAACGCGCCGACCGACCATGGCCCGCTCGTGACGGCTGCCGATGCGCGGGCCTCCCAGTACTTGAATGAACCGGCAAGTGCCTCGACGCGGTTGCTCGCCGACGTCGATGATCCTTTCTTCAGCACGATATTGATGACGCCGCCGATCGCGCCGTCGCCGTAAAGTACGGTGCCGCTGTTCCCGCGCGTGATTTCAATTCGATCGATACTGTTCAACGGTATCGACGAAAAATCGAATCCCTGAAGATCAAAATCCTGAAAGCGGCGGCCGTTGACCAGAATGAGGACATTCGATTGCGCAAAGGCGCCGAAGCCTCGCAAATCGACGCCGTCGCGCGAGCCATTTGTTCCACTCAGCAGGTGCTGGATCTGTATGCCGGTTTGTTGCGACAGGATGTCAGGCAGGCTTTGCGCCGGCGAATGTCCAATGTCATTAGCCGTAATGATGCTGGTCGAAGCACCGACCATCCCGCTGTTGAGCCGCGTCCAGCTGACGTCAATTTCCGGGAGTAAAACTTGCGCATTGACGGGCGCAGCGAGGGCGACAAACGCCAACGCGACGCCAGAAAGTCCAACGATCCGCTTTTCCCATGGCACAAACGTTCCTTCGTTTGCGTTCGCGCATGCGAACGCATCGGGTGATGACCAGGCCCGATGCAAAGGACGCAGTGAGAAACCCAGGCAGCGACGCGCGGGGCTCACCTGCGGAATGTCGTGGGAGTTGTTGCTCTCACGGCCTTCGCACCGGCATTGCCGTCACCGCTGCGAAAGACCGCTCCGTATGGACGCCCCGTCCACCGGTTGGGTGACTGTGCTGGCAGGTCTCCTGGCTCGCGGGTCGTTGCCTTTGTGGTCCAGCCTTCCCAGTTTCCCAGTGGCTGTATTGGACCTAAAGCTCGCCGCTCACAGTTGCGGGGGCAGCCACGGATTGCTCCAAATTCGAAGACTCGAATTCGTCGTGTCCGTGTTCCCTCTTTCGTCCCCGATGTGACTCGGGGAACCAGCACGGTAAAATGTTCTCTTGAACGCCGAGATGAGTCAAGCGGGCCGCCGCAAGCGACCTCCGTTTTATCCCCGGAAGCGGACATGCGCAGTGCAACTCGGTATGTCCGCTTTGTGCTAATAACAAACTCACGCACCGCAATATGATCGGCGCAAAAAGAAAGACCGCCTTGCGGCGGTCTCTCCACACTCCGATCATCGTCATGTCTAGCGATGATGCTTTCTGAGATATTCATGGAGCGACTTGCAGCGTTTGCGCTTGAGCAAAGTGTGTAGATGCATGTCGGCACGAAATCCCTTCGCAAAACCCGGACCGTAGGTTTTGCGCAAGGAGCCGACGCGCGTCCTGCTGTTCTTATGGCGAATTTCACCGCCCTTGTCGCGACGCCGATGATCAAGCCCCATACGAGAACGCTTCCTAGCCATTGATCTTACTCCCTCTAAAATGGATCTACTTTTAGGCCATCTTGTTCTTTATGAGCCCGACGATACCGGTCAGAACTGCTCCGGCAACGCCGCCGCCGACTGCCTGGCCGACGAGCGTGCCGATATCAACTCCGCCACCGGCGTTTGCCAACATTGGCAGAAGAGCGGTCAGAATTTGGCCCCCGACGCCGCCCCCGATTGCGCCGGCGATCGTATTGCCAACTGTTCCGAGATTGAGATTTTCAGACGCTGAGCCAGCGGCATTGCCGCCAAGCGCACCGGCAACGATTTGAATAATGAGATTGATGATCATGCCAGACATAACGTTCTCCCTATGACGAGTTTTATTTCGCGTCGGACGTATAAGTCTTGATTTTCATGGGCAGTTTGCTGCCGTTACCGGCGAGCTTGCTCCGGTTCGGCCGCAAAATCGAGTTGGACCGCAGTCCAATATTGCGCCCTACCCGGAATGGAGCGCAGGTCTTGGATGTCCGCTGTTACCCAGAAAGCGGACATTGACCGGCGGCTCACGGATGTCCGCCGAGTGCCAAAAGCAGACATCGCGCTTTTGATCCGAAAAACGGATGACGCCGCCGAATACTGAGACCGGACAGGATGACCGTGTGTTAGATCAACTCGACAGTAGCAGCCCGCTGGTGATTATCATAAATACCGCAGTAGCCCCGTGGATGCCGAAGGCCGTAGCCTTTGTACCACCGTGTTTCAGAACAATTGCCATGTCAGTCAGCGGTATGACGGTTGCAATGAGTATAAACTAGCCAAGCAACTGCGCCGACTGATTCAGAATAAGGATTGCCATGAATAAGCCCGGCGCGATATCGCGAATACCCTTGGCCGAAAGGTAGGCGCTCCATCGCGGGTCTGGTTCAACTGCGACACCAAAACCTGCGGCGGCGGAGTACGGAGAAAAGAAGAAGCGGGCACCAATAAGTACAATGCTTAGTGCGATCACGCTCGATAACCCATACCCGAATAGTGCGGTCAGACCGTCCTTTCCGAGCCTACCGCGCGGCGGCATGCCGGACTTTTAACTTACCGACTATTGGAGATGCTAACCGCGAACCATGAATTCAGTTCCCAGTGTCCGCTTTGGGTCAAAAGCAGACATGTGCGGTGCAAAGCGGCATGTCCTTTAAGTGCCAATAGCGAACAGACGCGGGCGCGGCGGCCTAAAGGAAAAAACCCCGGCACATCGGGGATCAAAATATGATGGCCGGGGTTTTGAGCGCTGCTCAAAGGGGCAAACCAAAAAGCCGTGCTCAGAGTTTAATTGTACCAAAGCCGAATTAGCGGGCAAGCCACTTCGATAGGGCTGAAATCGGAATCAAAACCGTTGCCGCAGTGCACCGCCAATGTCGCTGATGGGTCAAAAGCAGACATGTGCGCCGCAACAGGCGATGTCCGCTAAGTGCCAATAGCGGACATCGCACGGTGGCTGCGCTACAGCGAAATCTATTACACCCGGAAGGACGCCGAGATCGTGATCAAACGTTTCCAATAACGCGCCGCCGCGCGTGTTATCCATCTTCACGCCTGTTTAGAAAATGGGTCCATAGTTGTTCTGCAAGTGCGGTGTTTGGTCTCGTCCAGTGCCATGCGCCGTTGTCGCCAATGTAAACATCAGCTTGCGGATTGAAATTGGCGAGAATCTTAAAACGGTCTTTATAATTTCGATTTTTTGTATCACCGTGCCAAAGATGATAAATGTCGCCAGATATATAGCCGATCTTGCCAGCCACTGTTCGATGAAATGCTTTTCCCCATTTCAAATAGCTCTCAGTCCTCGGTTTATTAAGTGAATGAAGTTTTATGATAGAATTCATTGTCCCAAAAATGCTGTTTGCCATATACAAATCGCCGGCCCCGATAATTGCTAGATCATAGAATCCGTGTTTAGCATAAATTTCTTTTCTAGCAGCCCACGCAAGTCCAGGATTATATATAAGGTCACCTTGCGTCGAAACTGCCAGTTTATCGAGCGGCAATATATTATCTTTATTATAAAGAGCCACTAACCCGGAAACGGCCGGGTGAGACTTATAATTGCCTGAAAGCTGTCCAGTATCTTCTTTGCCCATATAAATAGCTTTCGAGAATACCTGAATTATATTGTACCGTTCATTTAATTGCCTTTCAGCTTCTTCAACCCAATCGTTTCGATCGAACACAATATCGCAATCAAGCCATGCAATGTTCCTGACATTGCTCGGAACTGATTTAATCGCAATATTCAGAAGGCGTTCTTTTTGCCATAGAACCGCTCCCCCAGATATTTGAATTAAAATATCAGCGTCATTCTTTGTAAGCTCAAATTGTCCGTCAAATGAGAGCTCTACTGTTACAAGTGGAATCTGCAACTTGCTTCGGAAAATTCGATAGTTGGATAAACGCCGCTTGTATCGAATTGGATTGAAATAAGTAGTCAGTGCCCACATCATCATCGGCCCTGGGTGTTAGTGACAAAGATAGCGGCGCTCGACTTCGCTGGTTTAACCGTCTTCCTTTCGACTTCTGAAATATTCCTTCACATTTTTTGCCAGTTCCGATTGCGGATCGCTCCATAGCCAGGCTCCACTAGGTGCTTGCTGAATGTCACGGTACGGATCGAATCCAGCCATGAGCGCATGCCGACCCATATAGTTTCGATTGAACAGATCCCCGTGCCACAAATGGTAGATCGTTCCCGAAATATACCCAAGCTTTCCCCCAAACGTCTTCTGAACGCGCCGCGCCCATTCGAGATAATGTCGTCGCTGCATTTCATTGTGCTTGAGTCGCTCCACGGCAAGTTCGAATTCACCATAAATTGCGCAAAGAAAAAGTATATCATTTCCATCCAAAACCCCGTGGTCATAAAATTTGCTTTCACAAATAATCGATTTCTTCGCGGCAAACGCAAACCCGTTCGCAGGCCAAATTAGCTTAGGCGCGTCGGTAGACGCCGGTCTTACGAGACATACATTTTTGAAGTTACCATGAACCAGCCGACTTCCTGCACTTGAACGTACCAATTCCGGAATTGAATTAAATTCCAACTTATCAGTACTGGGTCTGTCCAAATACCGCACCTCAGAAAACAGTTGTATTATACTGTCTTTCTTCAAGGCCTTTATTCCCGCCTGCAGCCAGTTTCTTGACGCAAATACAACGTCACAATCGATCCAAGCGACGTTCTCGACATCAGGGGGCACCGCCTCCAGCGCAATATTTAACAGTCGCTCCTTTTGCCACATGACGTCGCCACCCGACAGTTGAATCAGATGATCAGCGTCAGTGGATGTCAGCTCGAACTGCCCCTCAAATGACAACTCGACCGTCAACAAAGGCGCATTGAGGCGTGACCTAAACACTCTGTAATTTGTGAGACGCTGGCGCGACTTCATCGGATTGAAATAGGAAGTGACAACCAGCATCGATGACGTATTCCAGTGGTCTCTCTGAAATTCGATCAGGCGTTTTGATCAGGCGGCTACGTTCTTAAGCTTCTGATGATGGCTAACGAACCAGAATAATAAGTCTTATCCAGCATGTTTGTTCAAGCTGTCGGCAACGGAGGTGTAGGTCCGCGATCATTTTATCCCCTCGACATAAAGGCTCTCTGTTCGCCGCGCTTCACTGTCAAGTGGGGAATATTGGCTGGCGGAAATGCCGAACTCTTGCCGTTGCACTGTCTCAAAACCACATTCCTTCATGTGAAGTTCGAGTGTTTGGGAATCATAGATAAATTTATGTTGAATGCCCTGCCGGAAGATCGCGTTTATGAACTCCATCTTCGTCCTATAAATCGGTTGACCCAACCAGTGGTCCCTATAGCCACTTTCGCACGCAAGGAGCGGTCTAATTCGCACCATTTCTTCCCATGATGGTGAATCGTAGAGAGGTAAATACAAGCCCCCGTCTGGGACGACAACTCGTACCACTCCGCCTTTGTTGAGGCATCTGTGGCATTCCTTTAAAAACGTCGAACTTTGTGCTGGATACTCGAAATGCTCGAAGACATGCTCGGCAAAAATCACCTCAACGGAATCGTTATCAAAGGGCAGACTTTTCCGGCAGTCCCAAAACGAGACTTTCGGGTGGCTTACCAAGTCTATGTTGACGTAACCATCCACCGCATTGGCCCCACACCCGACATTTACGCACAGTGCCGTTTTCCCACGGAATTGCGTCCCCGCTGTAAATTTTGCAAGTGCAAATTTTGCAGAAACCGTCGTTTCGAATATTACTTGCCGCCAAAGGCTTCGAGGCCAAATGGCCTCGTGACCTAAGAGACGCTTCATTACGGTCTCCAAAGTATGGTTCGGTCGGCGCCATAAACGTCGCGGGACCTCATTCCCATGTCAATAATAAATATCGGGCGCGCTGCATAGAGCGCATCGGCAGCATTGACCTGATCGAAGACGAAGGCAGATCGCTTGTGACGCGTAGGGGCCGCCGTGAAGGAGCACCACAGCTATACCACCCCGGCGATCATGACCTTGCCCGTCGACACCGTGGATCCGGACTACCATGCATGGATCACCAAGGAGACCGGGCATCAGCAAGCGCGGCCCGGGTTTTCACAAACATGACGACCTCCTCGGCCCGCTCGATCTTGCCCTCCCACCAATAGTGCGAAATCATTCCCGGCAGGATATTGACGCAGGCCGCCAGCCGGCGCTCGACGATGGCGCGCCCGGCCCGCTCCGCCTCGACAATCGATGGCCAAGTCGTATAGACGAGCACCGCGCGTTCCATCGTCAGGTCCCTTCATGAGCCGACAGGCCAAGCGTTTCGAGCACATCGCCTTCGTCGCCAGTCAGACGCCCGAGGCGCGCGAGGCCTATGCACGGCTGGAAAAGCGTTACGGCAACTCCGACCCCGCCAAGGCCGACGTCATCGTCGCGCTCGGCGGCGACGGCTTGATGCTGCAAACCCTGCACAAGTTCATGAAATCCGGCAAGCCGATCTACGGGATGCATCGCGGCACCGTCGGCTTCCTGATGAATGAATTCGCCGAGGAGCACCTGGCTGAACGGCTGGCTGCCGCGCATATCACCGTCATTCACCCCCTGGTCATGCAGGCGCGAGACGCGCAAGGACGCACCCACGAACATCGCGCCATCAATGAAGTGTCACTGTTCCGGCAAAGCGCGCAGGCGGCGCATCTGCGCATCCTGATCGATGGACAGGAAAGACTGACCGAATTGGTTGCCGACGGCGTTTTGGTGGCAACGCCAGCGGGATCCACGGCCTACAATCTGTCCGCGCAAGGCGCGATCATTCCGATCAATGCACCGCTCCTCGCGCTGACGCCGATCAGCCCGTTCCGGCCGCGCCGCTGGCGCGGCGCATTGCTGCCCAACAAGGCCAAGGTCACGATCGAGGTCACCGAAGCCGACAAGCGGCCGGTCGCCGCCGTCGCGGACCATGACGAAGTACGCTCCGTGCGCAATGTGGACATCCGAATGGACCACGATATATCGATCAACATGCTGTTCGATCCGGGGCACAATCTCGACGAGCGCATTCTTCGCGAGCAGTTCGGTTTTTAGGAGCAAGCGTGTCCAGGACGTTCGACTTTTCGGTGAACGGCAAGACCGTCAGCGTCACGCTCGACAACGAAGAAACCCCGCTGCTCAATGTGCTGCGCAACGAGCTCGGGCTGATGGGCACGCGTTTCGGCTGCGGGCTTGAGCAGTGCGGCTGCTGCATGGTGCTCGTCGACGGCGCTCCCGAAAAGTGCTGCACCAAGCCAGTGTGGAGCGTCGCGGGCAAACACGTCGTCACTGTCGAGGGCCTTGGCAACGCGGCAAAGCCGCATCCGCTGCAACAGGCCTTTATCGATCAGCAGGCCGGCCAATGCGGTTACTGCCTCGCAGGCATTTTGATTACGGCCAAGGCGCTGCTCGACAAGAACCCGAACCCGACGCGCGCGCGAAATTGCTGCGGCGCTCGATGGAAACATTTGCCGCTGTGGTTCGCACAACCGGATTATCCGCGCCGTTGAAGTCGCGGCCGCAGCCTTGCGCAATGGAGGAAGCGCATGATCCCGAAAAGTGGATACCGGTTTTCGGACGAGATCATGCGCAGCGGAAAAATGCCATGAACGCTCCTCTGCCCGGCCCGCTCAATGACAATCCCCAGCTCGACCGCTGGGTGGCGTTTCCCGCGCCCGGCAAGGTCACCGTACTCACCGGCCGGGTCGAACTCGGCCAAGGCGTTCTGACCGCGATGGCGCAGATCGCCGCCGACGAACTTGATGTCGCAATCGCGCGCATCACCATGCGTTCCGGCGACACCGAGAAGTCGCCAAACGAAGGCTACACGGCCGGCAGCCAATCGATTCAATTCGGCGGTGTCGCCATGCGGCAAGCCTGCGCCGACGTGCGGGCGCTGTTCCTCGAACAGGCCGCCAAAGTCCTCGCCTGCAAGTCGGACGAATTGTCCATACGCGACGGCAGCATCTATCGCGGCAACACGTCAACCGGACAGGACTACTGGACGCTCGCCGGCGCGATCGATCTCTCCGCCAAAGCGACCGGAAACGGCGTTCGCAAACGCGTCGCCGACCTTAAGAATATCGGCGCGAGCAGCGCCCGCCTCGATCTTCCGGCCAAGATTTTTGGCGATGCGGTCTTCATCCACGATATGCAACTCGACGGCATGGTGCACGCGCGTGTCGTGCGCCAGCCGAACCGCGGGGCAACGATCGGCGCGATCGACGAACCGGCCATTCGCCGCGCGGCGAAAGGCCCGATCACATTCGTGCGCAACGGCAATTTTCTCGCCATCGTCGGCGATGACGAAACGGCTGTCGACGCGGCGGGCGTTGCCGCGCTCAACCATGTTGCCTGGCAAAATGTAGAAGCACCGGCCGCAACCCAACAGGAAGCCAACTGGCTGTTGCAGCGGCCGGCGGTCGATCGGGTTTTCGGCGCGCCGAGCCGGCCGACCCGCAAGGCCGCGAGCGTTTTGAGCGAACCTACACGCGCGGTTATCTCGCGCATGCCTCGATCTCGCCCTCCTGCGGACTGGCGCTATTTCAGGACGGCAAGCTGACCGTTTGGACGCATTGCCAGGGCGTTTATCCGTTGCGCGCGGCCTTGGCCAAAACGCTCAAGCTTGAGCCGTCTTCGATCATTGTTCACCACGTGCAAGGCTCCGGCTGCTACGGCCACAATGGCGCCGACGATGCCGCCGCCGATGCCGCCATCATTGCGATGCAGAAACCGGGACAGCCGGTCCGCGTGCGCTGGCGGCGCGAGGAAGAATTCATCTACGAGCCGAAAACCCCGGCGATGATCGTGAAGGTGCGCGCCTTGGTCGACGACCATGGCAAGCCGGTCGACTGGACGCAGGAAATCTGGAGCCGCAACGCATAACTTGCGGCCCGGGCGCCGGCGGCAATCTGCTCGGCGCGCTAGCCCTGCCCGACCCGCCGCCCGAGCCGCCGCCGAACGACGTGCCGGAAGCCAATGGCGGCGGCGCCACCCGCAATGGCGAGCCGCTCTACGACATTCCGGCCAAGCGCATCCTCCATCACCTGGTGACGGAGTCGCCGGTGCGCACATCCGCGCTGCGCGGACTGGGCGCCATGCCGAACGTATTTGCGCTCGAATGCTGCATCGACGAATTGGCAGAACGCGCCGGACAAGACCCCGTTCATATCGTCTTTCCATCACCGGCGATGCACGCGCACGCGCCGTGATCGAGAAAGTCGCCGCCATGGCACGCTGGAATCCGAAGGAACCAGGCGGATCGGGCCGCGGCCGCGGCATCGCCTTCGCCCGCTACAAAAACCGGGCCGCCTATTCCGCGGTGATTGTCGATCTTGTCAGTCGAGGAAGAAATCCGCCTGAACCACGTGTGGTGTGCGACCGACGCCGGGCTGGTGGTCAATCCCGACGGCGCGATCAACCAGCTCGAGGGCGGCATTATTCAGTCGGCAAGCTGGGTGCTCAAGGAGCAGGTCCGTTTCGACAATGGCGTCGCGTCATTCGACTGGGAAACCTACCCGGTCCTGAAATTCAGCGAAGTACCGGAAATCGACATCGCGCTGATCAACACCAAAGATGAAGTGCCGCTTGGCGTCGGCGAGGTGACAGCCGGGCCGACTGCAGCTGCCATTGGAAATGCCGTGTCGCATGCGCTCGGCGCTCGCATCCGCGATCTGCCACTGACGCGGGAACGGATCATGACTGCATTGCTGAAAGAATAGCGCGCCGCCTTCCTAAACCATTCGTTAACGGGGCCCCGGTAGCTTAATCGTACGGTACCGGGCTCCAGGCGCGCCCGCGGCCCGGGGCACCATGATCCGTATCGATTTCAACCGTCTGCGCTTCCTCGTCATCGACGACAACACGCATATGCGCCGCATATTGCGCACGCTGTTGCACGGCTTTGGCGCGCGTGAAGTCTATGAAGCGGAAGACGGCGCGGCCGGCCTGGAAGCGTTTACCCATTACCTTCCTGACATCGTGATTACCGACTGGGCGATGCCGATCTTCGACGGCCTCGAACTCATGCAGATGATCCGCCAGCCCGGCGCAAACGCCAATCCTTACGTGGCCATCATCATGCTCACCGGTCACTCCGAAAAGAAGCGCGTGACCGCCGCACGCGATGCCGGCGTTACCGAATTTCTGGCGAAGCCGATTTCGGCAAAGGGTCTCTATCAGCGGATCATCAACGTGGTCGCCAATCCGCGCCCGTTCATCAAGACCAAGACCTATTTCGGCCCGGATCGGCGCCGCAACATCAATTCGAACTACATCGGACCGGAACGGCGAAAAGGCGGCAAGGCGGACGTCATCAGACAGACGCCCCTCCTCGACAAAGCCCGTACTGCGGTCTGACAAAGGCACTCGGCCATGTCCCGCACAAAAGACACAGCAGCGATCGTCACCTACGGCGATCACGAGGTCATCGTGCCGGAAAACAAATTACGTGGCGCGGTGTCGAAAGACGCGTCAGATGCGAGCGGCGATGATCCGGTCGCCCGCGCTGAAAAGGCATTGGCCGAGTTATCTCCCGAATTCGCCAACTGGATGGATTCCGAATGCGAGCGGCTCGATGCCGCCCGCCGCAATCTGCTCAAAGATGGCCATTCCGCAGCCAATAAGGAGGCGCTGTTCCGCGCGGCGCATGACATCAAGGGTGAAGCCGCAACGTTCGGCTACCCCGCGGTGGCGTCCGCGGCGAACAGCCTCTGCAGGCTCATCGAACACACACCGGCTGAATCAAGCATTCCGCTCAAGCTGATCGATCAGCACGTTGATGCCGTGCGTGCAATTTACCGGGAATACGCACGCTCGGACGCCAAGGAGCTCGCGGGCACGCTGACCAAGCGCTTGCGCGAGGTGACCGACGAATTCCTGGTACGGGAAAATCACGACCGTCCGGAAGTCCTTGAGCAGCTCAAGGCCCCATCGATCGTGCCGCAATAGCGGAAATTCGCTGAAATTTGCTAGGCGGCAGCCAGTTGCCGATCATCGAAAAGGTGATCGGCGGCAATAATGTGGGCGTCCGCGACAAGGTCGTCACAGAAGAGCCGCGCTTCCTCGCGCGCAGCCTCCACCGCGAAACGCCGCAGCAGCGCCAAAAGCGACGTGCTGTCCTCGCCTCGCTCATGCGCGCAGGCCTCGAGCACGCGCTCGACAATCCGCCGCTTGAGGCGCGCCGCACCGCCCTGCTCACCGACCAGAAGCCCGGCACGGATCGCAGTTAGAGCCTCGCGGAAAGCCGGATAAGCGACATCCGGCAGCCCGGCCTTGCGATAGAGTGCACGGAAACCGGAAATATTTCTGTCGTGGACATAGCCACTGACACGGTCAATCGGCACGCCGGACAATTCCGCAAGCGCCTCTTCAAACAGAAGCACGTTGCCGGACAGCAATGCGCGCAAAATCATGCCGGCGGTAAGTTGGCCGCTGTCGCGCAAGTGCTGCAGGAGCGCCCCGATCTCCTCGCAGGGCGTATCGGCCGCGAGCGCGACTGTCGCCTTTTCGCAAGCCTCTTTCGTCGCGTATTCGGCGTGTTCCGGACCAAGCCATTGTCTCGCTGCAACGAAGCCGGCAAGCGTTTGCGACAGCTTGGACAGGAGTGCCTGGCGCATTGCCATCGGCAAATCAGCGCGCGCCAGCAGGTTCTCGCGGATGGACGCCAGGTGGCCAAACCGCTCGACCACGCGATCCACCGAAAAAAGCGCGATATCGGCGCCGGAATTCTCCAACAGCATGAGGCACGCCTCGGCCGATCCAACTTCTGCAATGGCGGCCGCAAGTGCCCGCGGCAGCGGCGAGCGACCGGCAATCGCGACCTGTACATCCGCGTCACCGGTACCGATCAAGTCCACGAGGTCGTCTTCATCGAGCAGCGGCGAATTCGCCAGCACGGGTAATGCAACGTCGGCCTGATCGGATGCGAGCGCATGCACGACGATCCGCGGCGCTTTGTCGGTTGACGCAAATGCCTCGGAGAGCGCACGCCGCACCAATGGCGAAGCATCGTCCAACAGCATGATCATCGCGCCTTCGGCGGCTGCGAGATCATCGGGCGATAGATCCGAGTAAAGATAGGCGCGCGCCAGCGCGGATGTGGCTTCGGCCCGCTCACCGGCGGGAGCCTGGCGTACCCAATGCAGGAACTGACGAACGATCATGGCGCAACCGACGCTACGAGACCGCCCCCACGGACGGCAGAACTCAGCCTAACGGACGACGCTTAATAAAGCGTTCACCATAGAAATTGACCGGCTGTTAAGCATGCCGGCGCGAAATCACCAGTAATATCAGATCAAATCAGGCCTTCTCACCGGACAGCTTGCGGGTGTTGGGCCCCGGGTCGGTGAAGAGATCAAACACCTGCGCGCTCTGGCCTGGCGGCGGTGGCGGCCCGGCCGGGGTTGGACCCCAGAGGGTGCTGACGGTTTGCGTCAGAGGCTGCCGCACGCGGTCGGTAAACATGGATTCGAACGATGCGCGCGCGGCCGGCGGAGCCGGCAGCTTTTCGCTGGCCTTCGCGAAGGCCTGCGTCGTGCCAGCGGTGTCATGAGTTTGTGCCGCTACCGGGCGCGGGATTGGCGCCGGCGGACGCGGTATGTCGGCCGAGGCCAGTCGTGTGAACTGCGCCTTCGGCACCGACTTGATCATTGGCGCCGATGCCACCGTCCTTGCGGGCGGCAGAGGCGGCGCAGATGGAGGCACCGCGGCCGGAGGCAGCGCAGTACTCGCGACCTCCGTCGTGCCGCCCAGCGGCGCAAAAGCGACCGCGCGGGCCGTATCGAATAGTCTGGTCAGCTTGTTGTAGACCTCGCCGACGCTGCGCGCCCGGCCGGAGTGATCGTAGAAGATGCTGCGGTTCGCAGCGGCCGCATTCGGAAACATGGCGGCGGCGCTTGTCTGCGGCCGGCCGGAGGCCGCATTGATCAGCTTGCCCGCCCCATCGGCTCCCAGAAAGTGCGCGATGTAGAGTTCGCCGTTGGTTGGCTGGCGGCCGATATTCGAGCTGACCAGTGTCGAATTATTGCGCGTGAGCGCGCCTGCCAGCATCGCGCTCGCTTGCGGATCGTTGCGCAACCGCAGAATCGCCGCCCGCATGGCAGGATCCGAGACCTCGTAGTGCCCGTCAGACGATCGCGAGATGGCGTTGGCATATTGGCCGAGCCCTAACGCGGCCCCGTCCTGTTTCATCGTGCCAAGCCACGTCTGATCGATGAATTGATAGAGGCCCTTCGCCGATGAAGTCGACGCCTGCGCCGACGGATTCATGTTCGATTCGATCTGCGCCGTCGTGAGCAGATATTCGAAGCTGATACCGGTCGACTGCGCCGCCTGGCGGATCGCTCCGGTGATCTGCGGTCCCCCGCCGGCTGTAGCCGGATGAACGGCCATTGTGTTGCGCCTTGCAAAGTTCTGGGCTTATGGGTGGTAGACGCGGACGCAACGGCTCTCGCGGGCCTACCGACCATGCGGATTTATGGTAAACGAACCGTAAATGGGTTCCGCAAGGCCCTATTTCGGCAGGATTTTTCGGAGGATAGCGATGGCTGAGGCGATCCAGCGGCATAAGCGCGGCGGCCTGTATTTCGAGGATTTCGAGGTCGGCAAGACCTACGAGCACCGCTACACGCGCACCGTGACGCAGATGGACAACATGTTGTTCTCCAACATGACGCTCAACCCGCAGCCGCTGCACATCGACCGGCATTTCTGCGAAACCGAGACCGAGTGGGGCCAGCCGCTGATGAACTCGCTGTTCACGCTCGGGCTCATGATCGGCATCCAGGTGTCTGACATGACGGTGGGCACGACCATCGCCAACCTCGGCATGACCGACGTCAAATTTCCCAATCCCCTGTTCGAAGGCGACACCGTGCATTGCTCGACGCAAGTGATGAGCAAGCGCGAGTCGAAATCACGGCCGGGCGCCGGCATCGTCGAATTCCATCACAAGGCGTTCAAGCAGGACGGCACTTTGGTCGCCGAATGCCACCGTCAGGCCTTCATGCGGATGCGGCCGAAATAATGCGCTCGTTTCTTTTCGTTCCCGCTGACAGCGGATCCAAACTCGACAAGGCGATGGCAAGCGGCGCCGACGCCGTGATCGTTGATCTGGAAGATTCCATCACGCCGGAGCGAAAGCCGCAGGCCCGCGCGGCGGCCCTGGAGTTTCTCAAATCCGCCGGCGCCGCGAAACAGCGGCCCCACTTGCTAGTTCGCATCAACGGTCTCGACACCGGCATGACCGACGCCGACCTTGACGCGATCGTTGCCGGCAAACCGGACGCCGTCGTCTTTCCCAAGGCGGAAGGCGGTGCAAGCGTCGTGCACCTCGACGCCAAGCTGACGGCACGGGAAGCCATTGCCGGCGTAGCCGAGGGCCAGATCAAAATTCTTGCGCAGGCCGTGGAATCGGCGGCCGGGCTTTTTTCCGCCGGCAGTTTCCGCAACGCAAGCGCGCGCCTGATCGGGCTCACCTGGGGTCCGGAGGATCTGTCAGCCGAGCTGGGTGCGGAAACAAACCGGGACGAAAGCGGCGTGTTGACGGAACCCTATCGCCTCGCCCGCTCAGTCTGCCTCTACGCTGCCGCGGCGGCAAAACTGCCGGCGATCGAGACGGTCTATGTGGACTTCCGCAATTCGGACGGATTGCGGCGCGATACCGAAGCGTCGCGTCGCGATGGTTTCACCGGGCGCCTCGCGATCCATCCCGCGCAAGTGCCGGTGATCAACGAGGTCTTCACGCCGACAACAGCGCAGATTGAAAAGGCAAAATCGGTGGTGGCCGCGTTTGCAGCGCAGCCCGGCGCAGGGGCGGTCGGCATTGACGGCAAAATGTATGACCGGCCGCACCTCGTGCGCGCGCAGCAACTGCTCGACCGCCTGAAGCGCTAGACAGTCTGCTACTTGTAGACTCTTCTGGGGTCGAAGGCCTTTTCCGCATCGCGAAATTCTAGCCTGGTGCCGCCGCCTTTGCCGATCGGAACGGCCCGGTAAAAACAGGAGCGCCGCCCGGTGTGACAGGCGCCTGCGCCCTGCTGCTCGACCTTCAGCCAAAGCGCGTCCTGATCGCAATCAACGCGCAATTCGAGCACGCGCTGCACGTGGCCGGATGTTTCGCCCTTCTTCCAGAGCGCCTTGCGTGAGCGGCTGTAGTACCAGGCCTCGCCGCTCGCCATCGTCTTGCGCAGGGCTTCGTCATTCATGTGCGCGACCATCAGCACGTCGCCCGATTTGGCATCGGTTGCGACCGCCGTGATCAAGCCGTCGGCGTCAAATTTTGGCGTGAACGCCAGGCCCTCTTCGAGATCGTGCACAGATGTGGACAAAGCTGGCTCCTGCCTTTCGCCGTCACCCTGAGGTGCCAGCGCGAAGCGCGAGCCTCGAAGGGTGATCGGCCGAGTGCGTGGTGCCCGTCATCCTTCGAGGCGCGCCCGCGGCGCGCACCTCAGGATGACGGGGATACTAAACAAACGCGGACGAGAACTTACCGTTGACCGCCGCGCAGCAGCGTCATGAATCGAACCTGCTCGCTGGCGTCGTCGCGGAACGCACCTGTGAAATGCGTCGTCACTGTCAGGGCGCCGGGCTTTTGCACGCCGCGCAGAGACATGCACATGTGCTCGGCTTCGATCATCACCGCAACGCCGCGCGGCTTGAGGATCTCGTCGATCGCGGTTGCCACTTGTGAGGTCAAATGCTCCTGCGTCTGCAAGCGCAGCGCATAGACATCGACCAGCCGCGCGAGCTTCGAAAGGCCCACGACCCGGTCCGTCGGCATATAGGCGACATGCGCCTTGCCGTAGAACGGCATCATGTGGTGTTCGCAATGCGAGTTAAATCCGATGTCGCGGACCAGCACGAAGTCGTCATAGCCGCCGGTCTCGCTGAACGTGCGATCGAGCACTTCCGCCGGGCACTCGCGATAGCCCTGGTAGATCTCCTCATAGGCGTCGATGACGCGCTTTGGCGTTTCCAGCACGCCTTCGCGCGTGGGATCGTCGCCGGTATAGGCGATCAGCGTGCGCACGGCCGCTTCCGCTTGCTCGCGCGAAGGCCGCGGCTCTACCGCTGCAGGCGCAGCGCGCACGTGCTCTGACAGGCCCTGCTTCGGCCACGGCTTAACATTGGTATTTTTGACGTCCATGACGGGTCTCTCCGTTCGACCGGCGCTGGCCCGAAGGCCGTGCCGGGAGTGTCACCGGGGTGGCCGCGTCAGTTAACCCGCTAAGGACGACTTCGTCCCAAAGCGGCAGCTGGACGCTGCATTCCCATTCCGCATGGCTTACACCATGCCGGCGCCAAGAACCCCTTCTCGCACCGTTGGGTCAACACCTATATATTCGTTTACAGCGCCGAGGCAATCCGGCGATTCCGCATAATCGGTAAAACGTCAATGCTTAACGAGGTTTACAACAGCCAAATCCTGGAACTGGCGGGCAATATCCCCCGCCTGGGACGGCTGTCGGCGCCGGATGCCAGCGCCACTGCCCATTCGAAGCTGTGTGGCTCGACGGTGACGGTCGACCTCAAGATGGATGGCGACGCGGTCACCGATTTTGCCCACGACGTGAAGGCCTGCGCGCTCGGCCAGGCGTCGTCATCGATCATGGCGCGCCATGTGATCGGGGCAAAGCCCGCCGAACTGCGGGAATTGCGCGAAACCGTGCGCAAAATGCTGAAGGAAAACGGCCCGCCGCCGTCCGGCAAGTGGGCCGACATCGCGGTGCTGGAACCGGTGCGCGACTACAAGGCGCGCCACGCCTCGACATTGCTGACCTTTGATGCGGTGGTTTCCGCGCTCGACCAGATCGACGCGAAATCAGACAGCAAGCGCGCGCAAGCAGCCGAATAGTTATTTCGCCGCCGCCAGGCCGCCGATCTTTGACCTCGGCAGTTCGGCGCGATCACCGAGCGGCTTGATGCAGTTCGCGGATAGCCGCGGCAGATTTTGCGCCGCGCCGGTATTGCCCAGCCGTATCCCGGTGAGCAGATGCGGACTTTCCGTTTTGATCAGCATCGAGTGGTTGCCGACCGCGGCAAATGCGGCGATCAGCGCGGACGGAACGCGCCCCGAGGCATAAGTGACGAGTTCATCCGGACCGCTGCGGCGTTCGGACGACACCACCTTGAGGTCTGCTGCGTTACTGCCAACCCGCACGCTGATGGCGCCAAGAGCATCCGGTAACTGGGCCTGTTCGCCGCCGTGACGTCGCTCGATATACGCTGACCTCATAGCCGTCGCCGCCGGCAACACAGGCCACCACCAGATCGAAGCTGCCGATGTCCTCGCCTTCAACGGTCAGGGGATGGCGTCGCGCCAGGGTGGCAACACCTGAACTGTCGATCAAAGCCCAGCGTTGCTCGCTGATCGCGGCGGCATGCAGGCCGTTGGTCATGCGCGAAATGGGTTGCGCGGTCGGCGCCGGTGCAGATGTCGCAACGGTCGCCGCGGCCGGAACGCCAACGTCTTCCGTTACCAGACGCGAGCGCCTCAATTCCTCACGCGTCATCGCGTGCATCGGTTCCCAGGGCGGAATGCGGAGCGCAAGATCCAGCAGATCGGCCGACGCGCCCATGTCGGCAGCGTATTGCGCGAGCCGTCCGATATCGCGTTGGACCAGCACGAGATCCTCTGCCGAGTAGCTCGCGGCCGTCGGATCCTCCCGGCGGTCGCCAAGCCAGATTTGATGGACCATCACGCGCGCGTCGGCCGGAACCGACCGATGCACGCCGCCGAGCAGAACAAAGGCGCACATCGACTCGCAATCGCCATTCGGCGACAGCGTCGCGCGCGGCTCGTCTTGTCCCTCGGTTGGAAGATCAACAATGTGACCGACGGTCGTGGCGAGCTTGAGATTGCGGATTTCGCGGCCCAACGCGATGGCACCAAGAACCGACCCGCCGTCTGAATCGATAACGACGGTGGCGCCGGTGAGATCGCGGTCTTGCGCAAAGACGAGGAAGTTGTGCGGCGTGTCTGCGGTGATCGCGCCTGAGGCCGCGATATAGAACTTGCAGTTCGTGCCGCAAGTCTCGGCCGGACCCTGCGCGCGCAGCTCGAAGTGCATCGGCAACACGCGATCGGACGCGTGCGACGGCGATGACAACGGCAAAAATGGCGCCGCCAATGCGAGCGCGCAAGCAAGCGAAAGGGAACGGCTCATTCTTCCCCTGTCTCGCCACCGAGCCCTTCTTCTTGCGTGGTGATCCACGTTCTGGCTGGGCTTGAGCGGCGCTGGTACCCCCGGCGTCGGTATGTCTTTAGTGCAGTTGCGAGATTCGGGTCTAGTGTAAAAAAGTCGCTATCGCCCCCGAATACCGGATTTCCACGTAGTTCCATTGGCTTGGAACTTTGCGCGGGAACGGCCCGATATTAAAGTTTCACTGGAACTTGAGTTGGCTGATGCCGGACAACAGCGACCGCCCGTATCTATTCGCCCGCCTGCCCCGGCTCGCAGGCCAGGCACTGGTCGCTCTTTATCGGCTCACGCTTTCGCCATTGCTGGGGCCCACGCTGCCGGCATCTGCCGACCTGCTCCGACTATGCCGACGAGGCGATCGGCCGCTTCGGCCTTTGGGCCGGCGGATGGATGTCGCTCGCCCGCGTTCTGCGCTGCCACCCCTGGGGCACAGTCGGGTCTCGATTTCGTGCCTGCAGAACTGCCGGCGCGGGCGCATTGGTTTCTGCCCTGGCGCTACGGACGCTGGCGCAGCGCCAACGAAGCGCCGCACGCCTAGTTGCGCGGTCTGATTCGCCTGCTATATCGGGTTCCACGCTTACCTGCATTCGTAGGCAGCGAGTGAGCAAGGAGACGATGCCATGGCGCAAAGCATCGCGCTGACTTTTCCCGACGGCGCACGCCGCGAATACCCCTCAGGCACAACCGGTCTGGACATTGCCAAGGGCATATCCCCTTCATTGGCCAAGCGAACCGTCGCGATGGCGCTCGATGGCGGTCTCGCCGATTTGAACGACCCGATCGATCGCGACGCCAAGATCGAATTCGTTTCGCGCGAAGATCCGCGCGCGCTCGAGCTGATCCGGCACGACGCCGCCCACGTGCTTGCCGAAGCGGTGCAGGCCCTGTGGCCGGGCACGCAGGTCACGATCGGCCCGGTGATCGAAAACGGCTTCTACTACGATTTCTTCCGCAACCAGCCGTTCACACCCGAAGATCTGCCGGTCATCGAGAAGAAGATGCGCGAGATCATCGCGCGCGACAAACCTTTCACCAAGGAAGTGTGGTCGCGCGACCAGGCAAAGAAAACGTTTCCGCGACATGGGCGAAGCCTTCAAAGTCGAGCTCGTGGACGCCATCCCGGCCGACCAGCAGATCAAGATCTACAAACAGGGCGACTGGTTTGATCTCTGCCGCGGCCCGCATATGACCTCGACCGGCAAGGTCGGCAACGCCTTCAAACTCATGAAGGTGGCCGGAGCTTATTGGCGCGGCAATTCAAAAAACCCGATGCTGACCCGCATCTACGGTACTGCCTTCGCCAAACAGGAAGAGCTCGACGCCTATCTCAAGCAGATCGAGGAAGCCGAGAAACGCGACCACCGCCGCGTCGGCCGCGAGATGGACCTATTCCATTTCCAGGAAGAGGCCCCCGGTTCGGTGTTCTGGCACGCCAAAGGGTGGACGCTTTTCCAGGCGCTGGAAAATTACATTCGCCGCCAGCAAAGCGCGGCCGGTTACGTCGAGGTCAATTCGCCACAGCTCATGGACAAGACCCTCTGGGAGATCACGGGACACATTCCCACTTATTCGGACATGATCTTTCTCACGCAAAAGCGCGAGGAAGACGAGCGCGTCTACGCGGTCAAGCCGATGAACTGCCCCGGCCACGTCCAGATCTTCAAGAACGGCTTGCGCAGTTACCGCGAACTCCCGGTCAAGATTGCCGAATTCGGCAAGGTTCATCGCTTCGAGCCATCAGGCGCGCTGCATGGGTTGATGCGCGTGCGTGCCTTCACCCAGGACGACGCGCATGTTTTTATCACCGAGAGCCAGATCGCCGAGGAAGCGCTCAAGATGAACGATCTGATCCTCTCGATTTACGAGGATTTCGGGTTCTCGGACGTGCACATCAAGTTCTCCGACCGGCCCGACAAGCGCATTGGCGATGATGCGGTCTGGGACAAGGCGGAAGCCGCCCTGATGGCCGCTCTCAAAGCCTCAGGCCGGCCATGGACGCTGAACAAGGGCGAAGGCGCCTTTTATGGACCCAAGCTTGAATACGTTCTGCGCGACGCGATCGGCCGCGACTGGCAATGCGGCACCGTGCAGGTCGACCTCAACCTGCCCGGCCGGCTTGGCGCATTCTATATCGACGAGCGCTCCAACAAGGTTACGCCGGTGATGCTCCACCGCGCCATATTCGGTTCGCTCGAACGCTTCACCGGCATTTTGATTGAGCACTATGCGGGTCACCTGCCGCTTTGGCTTGCGCCTGTGCAATTGGTCGTCGCAACCATCACGTCGGACGCGGACGAATTTGCGCTGGAGGTGATTGAAGCCGCCCGCAAGATGGGCCTGCGTGTCGAAAGCGATCTGCGCAACGAGAAAATCAACTACAAGGTGCGTGAGCACTCGCTGGCAAAAGTCCCCGTCATGCTGGTCGTCGGAAAAAAGGAAGCGACCGAGCGTACGGTTTCCATCCGCCGCCTGGGCAAGGAAGGACAGCAGGTCGTGCCGGTCGATGCAGCTCTCAAGGCTTTTGCCGACGAAGCGGTGCCGCCGGACCTGCGGCGGAGCAAGGCTGCGGCGTAACAATTATTTCTGCGTATTAATGTAAGCAGCAATGTCTGCTGCCTCGGTGCGTGAAAAATTCATGTCCGGCATGCGCGGGTGCGGAGTCAGCAAAAAATAGGCGAGCGCGGTTTCGTTGAAGCCCGGCTTGTTTGCAATAGCCGAAAACGGCGGCGACTGGGTGGTGCCGCGCTGCTGATCGGACGCGACAATATGGCAAGTCGCGCACCAGCGCTTGGCGAGCGTCTCACCCTTGCGCGCATCGGCTGCGAAAGCGCTCTCCAGCGACGCTGCAGCCACGATCAGGACAGACAGCGCAGCGATTGTTCGATTCATTGGCAGGCACCTCCACGATTGTTACGAACGCATCTATATACGTCGGCCGCCTATAGTCCGCATTGACCTATGTCTAAATCTGAGCGTCAACGCCCGGCCGCGGCCCGCGCGAGGGTCGGCGCATCGACGCTGCCGGGTGGCTGATCGAGCGTGCGCAGGAAACGCTCCGACCAATGGCTGAGGTCATTGCGCACCAACATCTTGTAGTTGGCGGCGTGGCGCTGGCGCCGTTCATCCAGCGGCATTGACAGCGCGCGATTGATCGCGTTGCCGACGCCTTCGGAATCATAGGGATTAACGAGAAGTGCTGCGGTGCATTCATACGCGGCACCGGCAAAACGCGAGAGTATCAGCACGCCGGGATCGTCAGCATCTTGTGCCGCGACAAACTCCTTGGCTACCAAATTCATGCCGTCGCGCAACGGCGTAACCAGGCCCGCCCGCGCCGCGCGGTACAGGCCGGCAAGAGCCGTGCGGCTGTGCGCCTTGTTGATGTAACGCACCGGAGTCCATGAGGCCTCGCCAAAGGTGCCATTGATGCGCCCTACGGCCTCACCGACCGCGCGCCCCATATCCGCATATTCCGGAATGCCGGTGCGGCTGCGCGGCGTGATCTGAAGATAGGTGACCTTGCCGCGCCAGTCAGGGAAATTGGTGAGAAAGCGCTCGAACGCGTTCATGCGCTCAGGGATGCCCTTGCTATAGTCGAGCCGATCCACGCCGATGATCATTGCGCGGCCTGAGAGGCTTTCGAGCACATCGCGAACAAATTCGGTTTCGACGGCGCGGCGCGCCAGGCGCGAGAAAGCCTCCGTCTCCACACCGACCGGAAACGTGCCGATCTGTACGGTGCGATTTCCGAATTGAAAGCTGTTGCCGCTCGCCCACGCAAGCCCGCACTCATTGGCGATGTAGCGGGAAAAGTTCGCTGCGTCGACCTCGGTCTGAAACCCGACCAGGTCATAGTGGCAGAGTGCGGGAATGAGCTGATCGTGATTGGGCAAGGCCGTGATGATTTCAGGCGGCGGAAACGGAATGTGAATGAAAAAACCGATTTTGTTGCTGTGCCCGCGATCGCGCAGCGCCTTCGCTAGCGGAATCAAATGATAGTCGTGCACCCAGATCACGTCGTCGGGTTTCAGCAGTGTCTCGAGGTGACCGGCGAAATATTGGTTTACTCTGAAATAGCCGCCAAGATCGCGTCGCGTGAATTCGGCGAGGTCGAGCCGATAATGCAGGATCGGCCACAGCACACGATTGGCGAATCCGTTGTAAAATTCCTGATAGTCATCTTTGCCAAGATCGACGGTGGCGTAGGTAATGTTTTCGTGGGTGACGGACTTCACCGCACGCGGCATATCGTCAGCAACGCGACCGCTCCAGCCGAACCACAGGCCGCCATGTCGTTTCAAGGCCGGCCGGATAGCGACTTCGAGCCCACCGGCCCGCGCACCGCGATCAGGCACCGCAACCCTGTTCGAAACTACGACGAGCCGCGCCAATACCGGTCTCCCCAGCTTCGCGACAGCTTGATTGCCGTCAACGTCAGTCCTGACATTGAGTAAGTCTGCGGAAAATTCCCCCACAATTTCCCGGTCACGGGATGTATGTCCTCCGACAGGAGGCCATAGCGATTGCGCATTCGAAGCGCGTCGACAAACATGTCACGAGCCTCATCGCGCCGGCCAATCTCCCACAGTGCATCGATCAACCAGAATCGGCAAATCAAAAACGCCGATTCCGGATGGCCGAAATCGTCGGCAGCGACATACCTCATAACGTGGTTGCCGCGCCGAAGTTCATTGCCAACGGCCTCAACGGTGGCCACAAACCGGGGATCGTCGGGAGGTACCAGGCCGAGTTCGGCCAACAGCAGCGCGCTGGCGTCAAGATCATCGCTTTCGAATGCGGCCGAAAACGCCTTCCGTTTGGGATTCCAGGCGCGCTTGAGCACTTGTTCGCCGATACGGTTGGCGGTCTCACCCCAGTAGGTCGCGCGTTCCGAAAGGTTGAGGTTAGCCGCGATGGCCGCAAGCCTCTGACAACCGGCCCAGCACATCGCTGCCGAATGCGTGTGCACGCGTGTTCGCCCGCGGAACTCCCAAATGCCGGCGTCGGGCTCAAGCGCCAGCTTTGCCGCCTGCTCGCCGAGCGGTTCGATCGTGTGAAACAGCGCCGCATCGCCGGGTCGAGGCAGCCTGCGATCGAAAAACATCGGTGTCGCCGCCATGATGATGCTGCCATAGACATCATGCTGGCTCTGATTGACTGCGGCATTGCCGATGCGCACCGGACCATCGCCGCCGTATCCGGCAAGTGCCGGCGCGGTGCGCTCTTCGAGCGAATCCGTATGCACGACACCGTAAAGCGGCCGCAACTGGTCGGCGCGTCCAACAGCGACGCTCAGGATATAGGAGATGAAGTCTTCCATGGTGCGGGTTGCACCAATGCGATTGAGTGCGCGGACAACGAAGAACGCGTCGCGCATCCAGCAGAAGCGATAATCCCAGTTGCGGCCGGAACCGGGACCTTCCGGAATTGAAGTGGTCAGCGCGGCGACGATCGCGCCCGTTTCCTCATAGTTGCAGAGCTTGAGCGTAATGCCGGCACGAATAATCTCGTCCTGCCAATCAATCGAAAAGGCGAGTCGCCTCACCCACTCGAGCCAGTAATCGCGCGTCCGATCCGAAAAATCGCGGCACACCGCTTCAAGCGAACCCTCGAACGGCTCATCGGTGCCGAACACCAGATGCACCGGCCGCGTCAGCACGAACGAGGCTTCGTTTTCGATATAAGCGAGCGGCGCATCCGTCGTCAGCCTCACCGGCACCTCGTCACGCCAGAACCTGATGTGATTGCTGCCGGAAGAGCGCGTCGTCACCGGCTCGCCGTAGCGGTGAGTGGTGCGGAATCGAATCGTAACACGCGGCATGCCGCCGATCGGTTCGATGATCCGCATGATTTGCGGCGGCCGGAAAGTTCGTCCATAAATCTGAAATCGCGGCGCGAAATCCGTGATGCGGACAGCGCCGCCTTTGTCGTCGATCAACTCGGTAACGACGATCGCCGTGTTACGAACGTAGTCCGAGCGGGTCTCGACCTGGCCGTCGAGCACCACGTCGGTAAAACCCTTTTCCTCGTTGCCGGCCAGCAGGCGGCAAAAGACCGGGTCCCCGTCGTAGCGCGGCAGACACCACCACACGATGCGCGAGGACGGCTCCAGAAGCGCCGCCGTGCGGCCGTTGCCGATCACTGCCAGATCAAGTCCGTAATCGGTCATGATCGAGCCTGTCCGTTGCTTGCAAGGGTTTGCAGCGCGCTGCGCACCTGGGCCGGGTCCTTGAAAATTCCGGTCAGCCCGGGAAAGTAGCGGCTTACGCTAAAGCCCTTTCCGCCGATTTCCGGCAGCATCTCGAAAACCGATTCATCGGTGATATCGTCGCCGATGAATACCGGCTCGCGGCCGGCGAAGGGTGGATGCGCCATCAGCTTGCGAATGCTCTCGCCTTTGTTGATGCCGGGACGCTTGACCTCGAACATCGCCTTGCCCAGCAGCAATTCCGTCGGCTCGGCAGCAAATGCTGTCCGGCTCGCGGCCACGTGCCGGCGCAGGCGCTCGGCCTGTTGGGGCGCTTTCCGATAATGCAACGCCAGCGAGTAACCTTTGTCCTCGACCACAATCCCCGGACCTATGTTCTGCGCGTCGGCCAGCTGCTGCCGCAGATCCGGCGGCAACGGCTTCGTCCGGTAGAACACTTCGTTGTCGCGCACCCGCATCTCCGCGCCATGCCCGCCCACGGCCGGCAAATGCAGCGGCGCAAATAACCGGTCGAGGTCGCCAAGTGGCCGGCCGCTCACAAGCGCAACTGCGCCGCCCATCAGCTCGAAAAGTCGTTTAAGTGTCTCGATCAATGCACCGGAAACCTGCACTTCGGTCGGTGACGGGCCGATATCAATGATCGTGCCGTCCACGTCGAGCAAAAGGGCAATCGTTTTCAAATCAAGCTTGGCGAAAATGTCCATTACTGGGTCGTTGGCAATCGTTTGCACTACTATAATTCCGTTCGGTATAAAAAAGTTCGCACGATCGCCAGCGTTTCAGCGGGCCTGCACCTCGACGTCGCCGTCGACCCCCGTAACGACCTTGAATTCGCGTTCGTAGACCTTACCCTCATTGCGCGCGATCGCGCGATATTCGCCCTCGGCGAGGATAACGCGTGGAAAAGCGCCAATCAATTCCTTGATCACGTCGCCGCCGGGCGTGAGAACCGACCAGGCAGTATTGGCGAGCGCCTCGCCTCCCCGGTCGCTCACAAGCTTGAGCGTGATGGCGGCCGCGCGGTGCGTCACCGTGATATCCGTGAGCTTGCCAGCCTGGACGCGAATGTCTGACCGCACGACCGAATTTGCATCACCGTAATTCGAGACGATGTAATAAGTGCCCTCCGGCACCATCACGACGTCGCTGGTCATGACATGCTCGGCGATCGGGCGACGGTCGCCGGCTTCGAACTGGCTGCCTTTGTAGACATCGAATGAAATTTGCCCGGCCGGAATGCGCACATCGCCGACCTTGCCTTCGATACGCAGGCCACCGGCCGGCAAATCGAATTCCTCGCGCACGCTGGGGCCATGCAGATCGACGGGCTTCACGGCACTCGCCAGTCCGAAGCCGACATGGACGATATAGGTGCCGGAAGGAAGCACGAGCGTCGGCGCCGGGGATTTGTCTTCCTTCACCAGCTTGAAGTTTCCATTGGTGTCCGCCTTGGCGTCGTACACGCGCCAGGTCAGGCCGCCGCCAATCGTCGGCGCATCCTTGCCGAAGCGTGCACTGAGCGCGAGCGCCGCTTTTCCGGCCGGCACCATCGGAATTGAGGCGGTCGGGGCTGGCGCGGGTGGCGGCGCTTGCGCGGGCGGCGAAATTGGCAGATTGCTCGGCCCGAAGATGTCGCCGCGCGTTGCCGGCATCGGCGAGATCAGGCCGGTCGAGGGCACTGCCGAAAAGAGCGAGTTCGACTGCGCCACCGCGGCCGATGGCGCGGCCGCGACAAGAGCAAGCACGAGCACCGGCCATAGCCGGCCACGCACGGTGGCGGTTGTGGGTGCGCTCTCCATGATGGTGGTCTTTTCGGCCCAAATCGCGGCGATTTCAAGCCACGTGGCAGCGTGTTTGTGACTGCGTTAACGCTGTGGTAGGCGCATTTGCGCAATTTTTCACGAGGCTTTTCGATGCCCGATGCACTGGAGCTGCTCAAGACCCGGCGTTCGGTAAAACCGATTGAGCTGGCGGGCCCGGGCCCCACGGAAGCCGAGATCGAAACGCTGCTGAAAATCGCGTCGCGGGTCCCGGATCACGGCAAGCTCGCACCATGGCGATTCATTCTGTTCGAAGGTCCGGCCCGCGCGACCGCGGGCGAGGCGATCGCTTCGGCATTTCGCGCCAATCGCCCGGACGCCACGCCCGAGCAGATTGACTTCGAACGCAAGCGGCTGGCGCGCGCGCCGCTCGTCATCGCGGTCGTCAGCCGGGCCGGGCCGCACATGAAGATCCCGGAATGGGAGCAGCAGCTTTCGGCGGGGGCCTCGGCAATGACTCTCGTCATCGCCGCGCACGCCATGGGCTATGCCGCGAGCTGGATCACCGAGTGGTATGCCTATGATCGGCGCGTGCTCGATGCGCTCGGGCTAGCGGCGAATGAGCGAATTGCTGGCTTCGTGCATATCGGCCGTCCCGCCAAACCACCGGAAGACCGGGAAAGGCCCGAGCTCAACGCAATTGTCACACGATTTGGCGCTTGAGGAACCAATTGCCGGGCTGCGACATTTAACTTTTACGTAATCCGCCGGGCGCACGCTTCCTGTCACGTTTCGGTCACAAGACTCCGCCAGCAATCTTTGCGCTGCCGGTATGACCGGCTCGTGTGAGGGCTTTTTCCGGTACGACACCGGGGACAGGGAGTAACTGGTTTGGTGTTCGAAGGCCTATTTGCGCGAGCGCGCAACGGCGACCGCGCCGCGGAAGCCACCACGCAACCGCGACCGACAACCACACGCCCCACAATTGGCCTGGCTCTTGGCGGCGGCGCCGCGCGCGGTTTTGCGCATATCGGCGTGATGCGGACATTGCTGTCACATGGAATCGTGCCCGACGTTATCGTCGGCACTTCAATCGGCGCCGTGGTCGGCGGCTGTTATGCCGCCAAGGAAATGGACAACCTGGAAAGCTGGGCGCGGACGCTCACCGTGCGCGGCGTATTGAGCTATCTCGATATCAGCCTTTCCGGCTCGGGCCTGATCGGCGGCGGTCATCTCGCCTCGCGCCTGGAAACGGGTCTCAAGGACAGCCGCATCGACGATCTGCCGATCCGTTTCGCGGCGATCGCCACTGAATTCAACACCGGCCACGAAATCTGGCTGACGCGCGGACGATTGAGCGAAGCGCTGCGTGCGTCCTATGCACTGCCCGGAATTTTTCCGCCTGTTCTAATTGGGGGCCGCTGGCTGGTCGACGGTGCGCTGGTCAATCCGGTGCCGGTGTCGGCCGCACGCGCGCTTGGCGCGCGACT
Organism: uncultured Alphaproteobacteria bacterium; assembly: GCA_963819915.1. Taxonomy (GTDB): domain Bacteria; phylum Pseudomonadota; class Alphaproteobacteria; order Rhizobiales; family Xanthobacteraceae; genus Pseudolabrys. The sequence goes on along the minus strand of CAWFXX010000007.1, from coordinate 880,115 downwards.
GGTGATCGCGGTCAATCTCAATTCCGATCTGTTCGGCCGCGGCACCATTATCGCCAGTCATGGATCCGATGACAGCGACGTGGTGCCCGCCGAAGCAAAGCCCAACGGGTTTCGCGGGATGTTCAGCGGCGAGCGCTCGCTGCGGCGGCAATTTTTCGGCCGGCGCGGCCGCCCCGGGCTTCCGACCGTGATGGTTGAAGCCTTCAATGTGATGCAGGACCGCATCACGCGCGCACGGCTCGCCGGCGATCCACCCGATGTCCTGATCAGCCCGCGGCTCGGCGCCATCGGCTGGTTCGACTTTCACCGCGCCGGCGAAGCCATCAATATCGGCGCCGAAGCCGCCGAAAAAGCGATCGACTCCGTCAGCGAAGCGGTCACTGCGCTGTCGCAACCGGCCAATGGTGGCTCACTATAAAGCGCGACTACGCGGTGCGAATATAATCGCGCATCGCCTCTGACTCGCGCTCGATCTCATCGACGCGCTGCTTGACCACGTCGCCGATTGAAATCAGACCCACGAGTTTTCCGCTCCTGAGCACCGGCATGTGGCGGAATCGCCCGGCCGTCATGCGCTCCATGATGCTGGCGACAACGTCATCCTCGCCGCAGGTCTCGATCTCGCGTGTCATCACCTGACCGACCGGTAAAGCCAGCGCGTCAGCGCCGTGATCGGACAGTGCGCGGACAATGTCACGCTCCGACAAAATTCCCGAGAGACGCCCTCCGGCGCCACGGATCAGCACCGCGCCGATGCGATGTGCCGAGAGTAGCTTTGCCGCCGCCGCAAGATTGGCGGTGGGTTCGATGGTGATGGTGTCGCCGCCCAATTGCTTGGCGGCCAGAATCGCCTTGACGTTCATGGCAGCCTCCCTGGCGCATGAATGTTTTCCAAGAAGGTCATGCGCAACCGTGAAGGGAACGATCCTGCCGTTGCGCCGGTTCCGTCAAGACGCAAATGCGCGAGGACAGGGCTGCAATACACAATTACCTAATGCCGCGTTGCAGCAGAATCATCGAATTGCGGAAAATCCGGTTTTGGGTCGAACCAGGAAAACAGCAGCAATCCTGCGAGGAAGCCTCCGATATGCGCCTGCCAGGCGACCGGTTGGTCGCCGCCTAAAATCGGAAACGAGCCGAGCCCGAACAACAGGTTGGTGCCAAACCAGGCCGCAAGGAAAAGCAGCACACGGGCATCGCGCAATACACCGCTCAGCGGAATCGCCGGCACGTGATAGGCGCTTTCGTCAGCGCCGCGCAATAATCCGAGCGGCCCTCCGTGTTGAAAGACAAAACGCATGGCCGCTGCCATGGCGCCGGAAATCGCTGCCGATGCGCCGATCATCGGGAATTGCTCACCGGCATGCGTGGCCAGATGCAACGCCGCGCCGGCCGCCGCGGTTACAGCCAGAAACATCAGAAAGCGTGTTGCACCGAAGCGGCGCGCCACGGCGCTTCCGAAGGGCAAGAGCCAGATTGCGTTGACGCCAAGATGCGTCCAGTTGGCATGGATCAGAGCATAGGTGACAAACGTCCACACCTCCGCGCCGCCGCCAGGCAGCGCGCCGCCAAGGACAACGGAATTGTCATAACGCGCCGGGATGAAAGCAAAATTGAGCAGAAATTCGATGTCCTGCTGCTCGCTCAATACGTACGTGCGCACGACGTGAACAAGCGCCAGCACAGCCAGCACAAAGACAACAACCGGCGGAATGTTGAAGAGCGGTTCGCGTTTCACGAGGAGGGCCCGATGCGAAACGTGAGTTACGCTGCTTCGACGCTCCGCCGCAAGCCGCTTTGCCTGTCGGACTAAAGGAAAAGGGAGGGCTTTCGCCCTCCCTTGAGCCGCGTTTGCGGGGTTATTGCCGCGCCTTTACGGCTTGGTCACATCCCCTCGCCTCCCCGGGCTCCCAACTCTAAGGTCCGGCGCGCCACATTTTGGCACCGGTCTGCCACATGGATCGACGCGGACGATAGGCAAGCGCGCCGCAGCTGCCAATGCGACTCTGATTTTAACACTAACCGCCATTGGCCTGCCCCGGCATAGGCCGGCGGCATGGCCCCTGCACCTGACACGACATCGCAGCACAAATGCTGTCGCGCCTGTCCCGATCGGGGACAGAAGCAACACCATGGCGTGTCGCGACGAAACAGGTCTTGCAATGAAACACGCTTCGACGCGCGCAATATTCGATTATTGGAACCGCAAACGAGGCAGGCGCGCGGCGCCTGATCGCTCTGACATCGATCCCGCCGACATCCGCCATGTCCTCGGCGACACATTTATGCTTGCGGCGGATTTCGTCGACGACATTCGATTCCGGCTTGCTGGAACCCGGGTATGCGCACTGTTTACCCGTGAAATAAAAGGCGAAGCGTTCAACGCGCAATGGAGCGAGTCGAGCCGCGAGCACATCGATGAACTGCTGACCGCGGTCATCAATGAAAAAGTCGGTGCGGTCGCGGGGATTGTTGGACGAACGGAAGACGGCGGCGATGTGGAGCTGGAATTGTTGCTGCTGCCGCTCGCCCATGCGGGCCAGGGCCGCGTTCGCGCGCTCGGCGTATTGGCCCCGCTCACCCCGCCTTATTGGTTGGGCAAACAGCCGGTTGTCGCGCTTGAGCTGAAAACGCTGCGCCACCTTGACGGTCAGCAGCCCCATACTAACGCTCCACGTTTCGGACAGCCGCGCGAGGGGCAACGGCTGCGCCATGGCTTTCAGGTCTATACCGGTGGCCGCGGGCACCCGGGTGGACGCGCCAGCTAACGCATCGTTAACGATAGGCTCATAGGCTCGGTGATCGCGGAAAAGGGCTTTCCGATCCCAGCACCTATGGCACTGCCACTGACAAAACCGGTGATACTGCCTCTGGCCGAGGAACGCCGGCGCCATCAACGCGTGAAGGTTAACCTGCTCGGCCGCTACATGCTGGCAGACCGGCGGGAATACCCATGCCAGGTGGTCGACATGTCACCCGGCGGCATGGCGGTGATTGCGCCAATGGCCGGCCAGCCCGGCGAAAAAGTTATCGCCTATATCGACCATATTGGCCGGCTCGAGGGCAAAGTCGCGCGCACCATCGAGAATGGCTTCGCCATGACGATATCGGCGACGCTGCGCAAGCGCGACAAACTTGCCGCGCAGCTCACCTGGCTCGCCAATCGGCAAATCCTCAATCTACCGGAAGACCGCCGCCACGGCCGCTTCGCGCCCCGCAATGCAATGGCACGCCTGGTCCTGCCCAACGGCACCAACGTCGCATGCCGCGTGATCGATCTTTCCCAGTCAGGCGCGGCGATCGGCATTTCGGCCGAGCTCCGCCCGCCGGTCGGCGTCGTGGTCACGATCGGCAAGACGCAGGGCCGGGTCGTCCGCCACATCGAGGACGGCTTCGCGATCGAATTCATGCGGCTGCAACACCCCGATTTCGTCGAAGAAAACGTGACCGGCGGATAGCGTCACCGCTCCGTAAATCCTCTCCTGCAATAGTGCGTCTGGACGGCAATGGCCCTGTAAGCGAATGGGGCGCCGCCGCCTCGTCACCGGCCCATTCCTGACACGGTCAAACGTAAACGCGCACGCGCGCAGCCCTGCGTGACCGTACGATTTTGCCTCTCAGACGTTAACGTCGACAATTTTAGCTAAATTGTATTCTCTAAGACTTTAATCCAATTCGACTCTAGTTTTATAAGTATTCGTGTCTCATTTTACTTTAGTTCTTCTCAAAATGACTTGCCAAGCTTAGCGCCAATACAAGTGGTTTGTGAGAAATGTGGCCCCAGCAAGACGGGAAGGGGCCACAAATGGCTAGGCGTTTCGGACGGGCACTTCGGGCCAGCGCGATGCTGGTTCTGGTCGGCGTGGCCACACTGGCTATACCGGCTGGTCGTGCCGTCGCGGGCGAAACCACCGCATCCCTCGGTGGATCGTCGGCGGTCGACGAGCGCTCGGTTTATGCCGTGGTTGGGGAACCGACGCGGCCGCCAATCGGCTGGGTCGAGTTCTGCATCGAATACAAACCAGAGTGCGCCACCCAGCCGTCCTCGCCGCGTGACGTTGTGCTCACCCAGAAAGCCTGGGCTGACATCGTCAAGGTCAATGCCTGGGTCAATCAGGCAATCAAGCCGATCACAGACCTCGAACATTGGGGCGTGATCGAGCGTTGGAATTATCCGGACGACGGTTACGGCGACTGCGAAGACTACGTCCTGCTCAAGCGGCGGATGTTGATGCAGGCCGGCTGGCCGCGCGAGGCGCTGCTCATCACCGTGGTGCGCGACAAGAAGGGCGACGGCCATGCCGTGCTCACAGTCAAGACGGACCACGGCGAATTCATTCTCGACAATCAGGAACCGCAGGTCCTGCCCTGGAACAAGACTGGCTACCGCTTCGTGAAACGGCAGTCGCAATCTGACCCGAACATGTGGGTCTCGCTCGGCGAACCGCGCACAGCACCTGCGACAGTTTCGGCACGCTAACAGAAAAGGAATTCGCGTTCCCGGTCACGTCCCCACCCCTCCCCGTCCCCAGACCGGGTTCGCGAGCGGCCGGCTCTCCCCCAAGAGCCGGCCGCACCATTTTCGGTTCCAAGTCATTCCATTGCGATTTCATTCGATCGTCACGGTGCGGCCAGACTCTTGGCATTTTTCCGGACCAATTTGGTGTGCGGGAGCGACAGCAAAGCAATATGGGAGCCGGCTCATGGAACAACGCATTGACCTCACCAAAGTAAGTCCAGCCGCCCTTCAGGCAGCAAGCGCCCTGCAAGGTTATGTCGATAAATCCGGGCTCGATGCGAAATTGCGCGAGCTCATCAAGATCCGCGCGTCACAAATCAACGGCTGCGCCTATTGCCTGGCCATGCATACGCGCGATGCGCGCAAGCTCGGCGAAACCGACGAGCGCATGCATCTTCTCAATGCGTGGCGGGAAGCCCCCATTTTCAGCGCGCGCGAACGCGCGGCGCTGGCGTGGACGGAAGCCGTCACACTTGTCGCGCGAGATCACGTCCCCGACGAGGTGTTTGACGAGGTGCGCAAGCACTTTTCGGAGAAAGAAATCATCGATCTCACGGCTGCGGCTACCGCCATCAACATGTGGAACCGGCTTGCGATCGCGCTCCGCGCCACGCCGCAGGTCGAAAGCAGAAAAGCGGCCGCCTGAAATTCAGCCGATCCGCTTCAGTCCCTTGGCATATTGTTTCCAGCGCCGCACATAAATGTCGGCGCCGGCGCGGATCATCTGCACGCCGTTTTCGTCGAGCGTGCGGATCGCGCGCGCCGGCGCGCCGACGATCAGCGAGTTGTCCGGAAAGCTTTTCCCTTCGGTGACGACGCTGCCGGCACCGACCAGCGAATTTTTGCCGATTTTGGCGCCGTTGAGCATGATCGCGCCCATGCCGACCAGCGAGCTGTCGCCGATCGTGCAGCCGTGAAGGATAACGTTGTGCCCGATCACGCAATCGCGGCCGATCGTCATGGGAAATCCCGGATCGGAATGCAGCGTGGCGTTGTCCTGGATCTGTGAGCGTTCGCCGAGTTCGATCCACTCATTGTCGCCGCGCAGCACCGCGCCGAACCAGACACTCGCTTCGGCCTTCAGCCGCACGCGGCCGATCAGCACCGCCGTATCGGCGACGTAATACTGCCCCTCGCCCGGAAATTCAGGCGCCTGGCCATCAAGCTCATAGATCGGCATTGCAGTCTCCGCTCCGCGCTCGGCGGGCGAACTTGCCTGATCAGTGATTGCGAGGAAAGCGTCTTAGGCGACCAGGATGCCGCAAGCCTGCAGCGTCATCGTCAGAACCAGGCCCGACATGAGGCTCCAGAAGCCGGCGATCAGCGTGGCCAGGAAGACGAATTCGAAGCGACGGCCTTCCTGCCGGCGGCCGAGAATGGTGTTGCGCATGATCAGGAACGGGGCCGACAGCACCAGCAGCGGAATGGCCGCGATCGTGCCGGGACCCGGGCCCGTGCTGAGCTGGCTGAAGCTCAGCAAGCGGCTGGTGGCCAGCTGATACCCTGAGCTGCATAGGCCGGCCACGGCAAAGCCGAGCGCCAGCGAGAACAACATTTGTACCGATTCCGGGGTCATCAACGGCCTCAACGCAATACCAGGGGCCATCTGTTGCAAACGGAGGGCGCGGGCGCCAGCCAATCCTTAATGAATGGTAAATAGCTGCGCCCGCGGGCGGGCCCGGCGGCGTGGCATAATCGGTGTGATTCGTCCCGGAGCACACTGCATTGGCCATTCTCGCCCAGGACCGGCGCCGCCGCCGGCGACAAAACGGCCATAGCCCCCTGTTCGCGCCGCTGGTTGTCTTTGCCGCGGTCGCGGTGCTGGCTGCCGGTTACGTCGCCTACATCCTTTGGCCGCGCTGGCCGGATGCACCGGTCGCACTGGACGCACCGTCGCTGCCGATCGTGATCGCGGGCGTTGCTTTCAATATCGAGCCGGCGGCGATCCGCATGAATGTGCAGCGCCGCCCGGGCACGCATGAGCGCGTCGACCTATCATACCTGTGGCCGTCGCTGGTCCCGCCCGATCCCGCGCTCAAGCCGACGGTCGGCGCGCCGGTCGATCCGAACGAACGCCTGTTCATCACCATCGCATCCGGCGAAGCGACGTTGCCGCTGATGGAGCGCGTGCAGACGATCTACCCGCGTTACCTGGTGGCGGAGCCGGTCGCCGGACCACCCGGCCTCACCTTTCGCGGCTTTCGCGATGACTCGCCTTATCAAGGCGAGGATCTGGTGTTCGAGTTCAGCGGCACCCGAGCATTTCCTGGCGCGCTGCTCGCGCAAGGGCGTCAACAATTCGGGGACGTGCCTACTGGAGCGGCGCATCGACAATGCCGACATCACCTACCGCTTTCCGCGCGACTGGTTGACCGATTGGCAGAATGTCGCGAGCGGCATCGACCGGCTGGCCGTGCGACTTCATCCGAACTAGTTGTCATTCCGGAGCGCGGACGCAGTCCGCGTCCCGGAATGACGGGTGAGCTATTCCACCAAATCGACGTCGAGGATCGGCAATTCGAGAATGTAAGAGCGGCGGCCTTTTTCAATTTCCAGGAACAACACCGCGATGAATTCCTCGCCCATGTAGACTTCCAGCGAGTTCGGTTTTTTTCGGGCGCGGCACCACGCGGATATTGTCGTTCTCGAATTTGCCCCGCAGATAAGCGTTGAGAGTTGGCACCGGCTGGATGCTGGGATCGTTGCCGACCTGAATGACCATCCGGAAGTTGTACGAGCGCTCGCCTTCCTCGTCGTCAACGGTGAGCTCGCCAAGGTCGTCTTCGCCGACGAAAACCTCGGCGGTATCCGAGCCCTTCGGCACGACGCGGATATTCTGAGTGCCAAACAGCTTCTTCAGATAGCCATCGAGCTGCCTGACTTCCTGGACGTTCACCGGGTCACTCCTGTCTCAATCGCAACGTTTCATTGCCCGATTGGTGGGCCCGGTGCAAGCGCATGATCCCGAAAAGCGGACACCGGTTTTCGGACAAGATCATGCGCAACGCAAAGGCCTTACCCATCCAGCATGATGCCGTAAAGCATCTGGTCCATCGCGCGCGAGGGCTCGGGGCAACCAGCCTCGCCGACAACCTTGGCCGGCACGCCAGCCACAGTGACATTGTTCGGCACCGGCTTGATGACAACCGAGCCAGCCGCGATGCGCGCGCAGTGACCGACTTCGATATTGCCGAGGATCTTGGCGCCGGCGCCGATCATCACGCCGTGGCGAATCTTCGGATGACGGTCTTCGTGTTCCTTGCCGGTGCCGCCGAGCGTCACGTCGTGCAGAATCGACACGTCATCTTCGATCACCGCCGTTTCTCCGACCACAAGGCCGGTCGCATGATCGAGGAATATGCCGCGGCCGATTTTTGCCGCCGGATTGATGTCGCACTGGAAAACCGACGACGAACGGCTTTGCAGATAGAGCGCGAAGTCCTTGCGGCCTTTGCTGTTGAGCCAGTGGGCCAGGCGATGCGTCTGAATGGCGTGGAAGCCTTTGTAGTAGAGCACCGGCTCGATGAATTGGCTGGTGGCCGGGTCGCGGTCGACGGTCGCGACGATGTCTGCACGGAAAGCGTCGCCCAGGGCGGGCTGATCCTCAAGGGCATCGTCATAAGCCTGGCGGATCATATCGGCTGAGACGTCCGCGTGGGAAAGACGTTGGCTGACGCGATGCGCAATCGCTGCTTCCAGCGTGTCGTGATGGAGAATGTTTTCGTAGATGAAGGTCGCAAGCTCCGGCTCACGGCGCGCGATATCTTCGGCCTCGCTGCGGATGCGCGCCCAGACCGGATCGACCTTGTCGAGGGCCCGTGCGGGCCGCGTTTGATATTGAGCCATGGATCTACGTTCTCCCGGCGCCTCTCGATATCCCCTACTTGGGGTCTTTTATCACATTTTTGCAGGTGCGAAGAGGCCCGCCAGAGCGCCCGGCGCATGGCTCATCCGCGTTGGTTAAGGAAGTCAATAACGCCCGCCTTAAAAACCTTGTCTCCGACCGCGAGCATGTGATCGCGGTCCGGGATATCCAGCGCGCGTGCGCCCGGAATGAGCGCCGCCAACTCCTGGGCACTCCCGGCGACCGGATCTTTTGTCCCGACCGCGACCAACACCGGCGCCCTGATTGCGGCCACCTCTGGCCGGCTCAGCGTCTGCCGCGAACCGCGAATGCAGGCCGCCAGCGCGCGCAAGTCTGATTTCGTCTGATCGGCAAATATACGGAAAACGCGCCCGGTCGGGTCGCGCACATCGTCGAGCGACGGCGCCTCCAGTGCATCGGCGATGCTTTCCGGCAGGCCGACGCCTTCCACCAGCCGGATGCCGAGCCCGGCGAGAATTGCCGAACGCACGCGTTCGGGATGCTTCACTGTCAGGAATGCCGTGATGCGCGCACCCATCGAATAGCCCATCACGTCGGCCCGTTCGATTTTCAGATGATCGAGCAGCGCACGCACGTCGTCCGCCATCGTGGCGCTATGATAGGCGGACGGATCGTAAGGCTTCCCTGACTCGCCATGCCCGCGATTGTCGAGCGCAATCACGCGCCGTCCCATCGCGCGTGAGCGTTGAAACCCAGCCGGGTTGCAGCCAATTCACCTCTTTGGTTGAGGCAAAGCCGTGCACCAGCACGATTGGATCGCCGGCACCCTCGTCGAGATAGGCTATCTCGACCTCGCCATTTGCAAAGCGCGCCATGCGTAATGTCTAGCCGCGCGCCGCAGCTGCTGCAATTGCCTGAACTTCCCGGTGGGCGCGCCGTTCGCGGCGTCGGCGGAAAAAGCGCAAGGCCGCACGCTCGGTGGCATTCTTGAGCGCCGACACGAAGCCGAGAACGGCAAAGATCGCGCCCAGCAGCCAGACAGCCGCATCGAAGGCCAATCCCGCAATCGTAATCGCACCACGGCCCGCAACCTTGAGAATTGCACGCGTGCGGCTTCCCTCTTTCTCGGCGAGCTTGGCCACGCGTGTCACATCACGCGGCTCTTTTGCGATCTTGAGACCATCGAGCGCGGCACGCCCACCCGCAGCTCTCTCAACGCGGCCCACATCGCCTGCCAGCTGCAACAAACCTCCGGCCCGCTCGACCTTGACGGCTTCGCGCGCGGCACGTTCCGCGAGCGCTGGTCCGGCGAGCGACACGTTCGTCGCAGCCCCGCGCAGGGGCCGCCAGTCGACTGCGCGGCGCACCAGGGGCGCGAGGCTCGCGGCAAATTCTGTAGTCAGGCTTCCGGTCTTGCGCGCGGCTTTGGCGAGCGTCAAACCAACGCGCGCCGGTGCAGCGGCTCCGAAAGTCGCGTAAGTGCCCGCCGTAATCGCGATGCCGACGCAAGCAAGACCGAGGACAAGCTCATCAGCCTTTTCGCCGGTGGCGAGGCGCTTGCCTTCGCGCAACGCGTCGCGGATGTCGCCGAAGATGAAAAGATCCCCGAGCGTGGTGCCTGCGAGAGCCGCCATGTCATCCGGCTCGCCGGTGATCAGGCCGCGCGCGAAGCTTTCTGCCTTGTGGCGCGTGGTGGCCGCATCCGCGGTCGCTACATTCACCTTCTGCACCAGGGCCGGATCGATCGCCACGCGCCGGTCGGCGGCGAGGTCGACGAAGCTCTGCGCCAGATCCGCATCACGGGCTGCAAGCGCCGCCTCGATCTCGCGTTGCGCAACGCCCGCGTCGAATCGTCCGTCGAGCGCATGATTAGCAATATGCACCGGATCATCGAGACCGCCGAGCGCCGCAACCGCACGCGGCAAAGTATAGAACGCGGCAATCGCGGCCGCCGCGATGACGGCGGCAAGCAAAGACGCGCTGGCACGCGGGATTCGCGAGCCGCTTCGCTGCAAAGGTTCCAACTGGCTTTTCCGCATGGATATCGTCCGTCCCGATAGGTCTGTGACCGGCAACCAAGGCGTTTCGTTGGCAAAGCCGTTGAAACGTCTCGCAATCGCGCTAGGCATCTTGTCTGCGCCTCGGTATGGTGCGGCGGAATTCGATGCCAAGGAGCCACCATGTCGGAACACGTCGTCCCCCATTTCCAGAACGACCCTGGCGTGCCGGTGATCGAGATCGGCGCCAGGGAATTCATGTGCGTGGGTGCGACGCCACCTTACGATCATCCGCATGTCTTCCTCGACATGGGCGAGGACAACGAGATCATCTGCCCCTATTGCTCGACGCTCTACCGCTTCGCGCCGAAACTTGATTCGCACGCGGCCAACCCGCCGCAATGCGCATTGCCGCTTTCCACCGCCGCCTGAACGAGATCGGACCTTAAGCCATGGCGCCTGCGCGTCATGTCATCGTCGCCGGCGCCGGCATCGGCGGCTTGACGGCGGCCATCGCCCTCGCGCGCGCCGGCATGCGTGTCACCGTGCTGGAGCAAGCCCCTAAACTGGAAGAGACCGGCGCCGGTCTCCAGCTGTCACCGAATGCGAGCCGCGTGCTGATCGCGCTGGGCTTGCGCGAGCGCCTTGGAAGCAACGGCCGTTGCGCCAAAGGCTATTCGCGTGATGGCCGGCGGCTCCGGCCGCGAGATTGTGCGCATTCCGCTTGGTGACGACGTCGAACGCCGCTACGGCGCGCCCTACTGGTCCATGCATCGCGGCGACCTTCAGCTTGCGCTCGCCGAAGTGGCCCAGAAGGAGCTCGACGTCAAAATCCATCTCGGCGTCCACGTTGGAGATTTCGCCGCGCACGTCAAAGGCGTCAGCGTGCTGGGCAAGCGCGGCACGCAAGTGCTGGACGAGCGCGGCATCGCGTTGATCGGCGCCGACGGCATCTGGTCGAGCATCGCCGGACGACTGCGCGAGCAGCAGCCGCCGACGTTTCGCCACCGCACCGCCTGGCGTGCGCTTATTCCCGCGGACGCGGCGCCCGCTGAATTCCGCGACCCTCTGGTGCATCTCTGGCTCGGCAGCGAAGCTCATCTCGTCCACTATCCGGTCAAGGCCGGGAGCCTCATCAATATCGTCGCCATTGTGCATGACGAGTGGAATGAATCCGGGTGGTCGGCCGCCGGGGATCCGGCAAAAATTTTGCGCCACTTCGCGCGCTGGTCCTGGTCGGAGAAAGCGCGTGACTTCATCGGCCGCCCCGATCGCTGGCTCAAGTGGGCGCTGTACGACCGCACCACGCCGTTTCGCGGCGGCAAGGTTCCGGTGACGCTGATTGGGGACGCAGCCCACCCGATGCTGCCCTTCCTCGCCCAGGGCGCCGGCATGGCGATCGAGGACGCCGCCGTCCTCGCCGATATGCTCGGCAAATATCTCGATGACCCGTCCGATGCGCTGCGCGCCTACGAGGGTGCCCGCTGGCATCGCACCATGCGCGCCCAACAGGCCGCGCGCCGGCAGGCCCGCATCTATGGGCTGAGCGGGCCCGAGGCCTTCGTGCGCAATCTGGCGATGCGGGCGATGGGCGGAGAAAAACTGCGCGCGCGCTACGATTGGCTCTATAGTTGGCGACCGCCTGAACGCTACATGAGTTGAGAGATGTTGTTTCCATCGACCGTTGCCGGCAGCCTGCCGAAACCATCCTGGCTCGCCGAGCCGAACAAGTTGTGGCCGCAATGGCGGCTGCAGGGACAAGAACTCGCAGCGGCGAAACTTGACGCCACCTTGCTTGCCGTCAAATGGCAGGAAGATGCCGGCATCGACATTGTCTGTGACGGCGAACAATCGCGCCAGCATTTCGTGCACGGCTTCCTGGAATTCGTCGACGGCCTCGACTTCGCGCACAAGGTCGAGATGGGCATCCGCGGCGACCGTTACAAAGCCATGGTGCCTGTCGTGCGCGGAGAACTGACGCTCAAGGGCCGCGTGCACGAGGCGGAAACGCGCCATGCCCGCGCCCATACCAAGCGCAAGCTGAAAATCACGCTGCCGGGGCCGATGACGATTTCGGACACGGTCGCCGACTCGCACTACGGCGACAAAATAAAAATGGCGTTTGCCTTCGCCGATTTGCTCAACAAGGAAGCTCGCGCGCTCGAAAGCGACGGCGTCGATGTCGTTCAGTTCGACGAGCCCGCCTTCAACGTGTTCATGGACGAAGTCGCCGGCTGGGGCATCGAGGCGCTGCACCGTGCCATCGACGGGCTCAAATGCACGACCGCGGTGCATATCTGCTACGGCTACGGCATCAAGGCCAATATCGACTGGAAGAATTCGCTCGGCGGCGAATGGCGTCAGTACGAGGAGATATTTCCGGCGCTTGCCAAAAGCCGCATCGGCCAGGTCTCGGTCGAATGCATCAATTCGCGGGTGCCGCTCAAATTGCTGTCGCTGCTTGAAGGCAAGGACGTGCTGATCGGCGTGATTGACGTCGCCAGCGACGAGATCGAGACGCCCGAGCGCGTGGCGCAGGTAATCGGCGACGTGACCAAATTCGTCCCGAAGGAAAAAATCGTCGCCTGCACCAATTGCGGCATGGCGCCGATGCGGCGCGACATTGCCGAGGCAAAACTGATCATGCTCGGCAAGGGTGCCGAACTGGCCCGGCAGAAATTTGGTTGAAGTTTTTCTGCTGTTGCGACCGGACGCAATCGCGGTTGATCCAGATCAATACATCTTCCAGCCCACTTCTTATATTCAAAACCTCATATATGACTAAGCGCACGTGAACCCGCGTGCGGTGGAGGATTCTGCAATGCTCGCCAAACAAGCCTGGTCCCCTTATTTGGCCGGGATCGTCATCGGCCTGCTGCAAATCCCGGCATTTCTGCTGATCGAGACCGCACTCGGCGCGTCTTCGTCCTACGTCACCGTTGGCGACATGTTCGCCTCGTGGCTCGACCCGTCGATCCTGAAAATCGACTATGCCGCGCGCCACATTGCTGCGACCGGCAAGAACTGGTGGCAGGTCGCCCTCGTGATCGGTGTTGCAATCGGCGCCTTTGCTTCAATGAAACTTTCAGGTGCGAAACGTGCGCCGATTTCACCTGTCTGGCGGCGCGCGCTCGGCTCGTCGTCGCCTGCCAAGCGATACGCGGTCGCTTTTGTCGGCGGGTTCGTGCTGCTGTTCGGCGCGCGGATCGCGGACGGTTGCACCAGCGGCCATGGCCTTTCCGGCATGGCTCAGCTGGCCGTCGGCTCAACGGTCGCGGTCGCCGCGATGTTCGCCGGTGGCATCGCGACTGCCACGCTGCTGTTGCGACGGATTTGAAGGGAGACCTGTCAATGTCACTGACCGTCGCAATTATTGTCGGCGTCGCGATGGGGATCGTGTTCGGATTCGCGCTGGAGAAATCGCGAGTGTTTGAACCGGGCATCATCGTCGGGCAGATGCAGCTACGAAACTTCATTATGCTGAAGGTCTTTCTTACCGCGGTCGCGACCGGTGCCGTTGTGCTCGCGGTCCTCAATGGCCTCGGCTACGTGAAGCTTCAGCCGAAAGCTGCCGCCTACGCCGCTGATCTTGTCGGAGGGCTATTGCTCGGCGCCGGCATTTCGCTTTCCGGTGCCTGCCCTGGTACGACGCTGGCTCAAATCGGCGCCGGATATCGCGACGCGCTGTTCACGCTCGTCGGCGGCCTATTCGGCGCGTTGCCTTTTCCTATGCGCAGCCAATGCTTGCCAAAACATTCCTCAGTCAAAGCGGGCCCAAGCTCATCTTCAGCGATCTTGTCGGCGTGCCCTACTGGATCGGCGCTCTGGTACTGGCGGCCGTTATTGTCGTGATTCTCATCGCGCTCGAGGCGCGAACACCTTGGCGCGCGAATTGGGCAATGACGCGGACGGCGACCTGCCAGGCGCGGCCTTCACCCCGGAAAGCAGCCATGCGCACGCAACCGGCCGAATAACAGGAGGCCTCTGATGACCATTAATGTGGGAACGTTCGACCGCGCCGCCCGTTTGGTGGTCGGTGCTGCCCTGCTCGCCTTTGCATTTGGCTATCTTGCGCCCGGCACTAGCTGGAATTGGGTCGGTTGGGTTGGCGTCGTGCCGATCCTTACGGCCTTGCTTGGCAATTGCCCGGCATACAGCGTATTTGGTTGCTCGACGCGCTAGCACTTAATCCTGGAAAGTGGATATCAGCCTTCGGACAAGATCATGCGGCGCGCAATCAGCGCGCCGCCCGCCCCATGACATCCATCAGTTCGGCGACCTTGCGCCGCTGATCCGCCTTGTTCCCGCTCTTGATCGCATGATCGACACAATGCGCCACGTGATCGCGCAGGATTTCCTCTTCGACCCGGCGCAGCGCGGCACGCACGGCGGCGATCTGGGTGACGATGTCGATACAATATCGATCACCCTCCACCATGCGCGACAACCCGCGCACCTGCCCTTCGATGCGATTGAGCCGCTGGAGTGTTGTCGCCTTGCTGTCCTTTGCCATGACGCCTATATACCCCCTGGGGGTATAAAGGACAAGTCATGACAGCGGCAACGGAACATCATCAGCACGACGCCGCCACGGCGGGCGTCCGCGATCCGGTCTGCGGCATGACCGTCGACCCGCACTCCGCCAAGCATCGCGCCGACCATCGCGGCCATACCTTTTATTTTTGCTCGGCCGGGTGCCGCACGAAATTCATTGCCGATCCGCAGAAATATCTCGGAGAGCGCGAACCTAAACCGGTCGCGGAGGGAACGACCTATACCTGCCCGATGCATCCGGAGATCCGCCAGGTCGGACCCGGCTCCTGCCCGATCTGCGGCATGGCACTCGAGCCTGAAATCGCCGCCCCCGACACCGGACCCAATCCCGAACTTGTCGACATGACGCGCCGGTTCTGGATCGGCCTTGTGCTCACGCTACCGGTGTTCACGCTCGAAATGGGCAGCCACGTCGTTGGCCCGCACAACTGGGTTGAGCCGGCGCTGTCAAGCTATGTCCAGTTCGCATTTGCCACACCGGTTGTGCTGTGGGCCGGCTGGCCATTCTTCGTGCGCGGCTGGCAGTCCCTGCTCACGCGCAATCTCAATATGTTCACGCTGATCGCCATGGGCACCGGCGTTGCCTATGTCTACAGCCTGTTCGCGACATTCGCGCCGGGCATATTCCCGGATGCGTTCCGTCACCACGGCGGTTCGCCCGCAGTTTATTTCGAAGCCGCCAGCGTGATCACCGTACTTGTGCTGATGGGGCAAGTACTGGAACTGCGCGCGCGCGCCGCAACATCTGGCGCAATCCGTGCATTGCTCGATCTCGCACCCAAAACCGCCCGCCGCGTCATGGAAAATGACAGCGACGAGGACGTATCGCTCGACTCCGTGCAGGCCGGCGACCGCTTGCGCGTCCGCCCCGGCGACAAGGTGCCGGTTGACGGCGTCGTGCTGGAGGGCCGTTCCGCGCTCGATGAATCCATGGTGACCGGCGAGTCCATGCCGGTGACCAAAGTGAAAAATTCGCGCGTGATCGGCGGGACACTCAATAAAAGCGGCAGCTTCGTAATGCGCGCCGAGAAAGTCGGCCGCGAGACGCTGCTGTCGCAGATCGTGCAGATGGTCGCGAACGCGCAGCGTAGCCGCGCGCCGATCCAGCGTCTGGCGGATCAGGTGTCGGGCTGGTTCGTGCCGACGGTGATCGCCGTCGCACTGCTTGCCTTTGCGGCCTGGGCGATATTCGGCCCCGAGCCGCGCTTTGCCTTTGGGCTCGTCGCCGCCGTGAGCGTGCTGATCATTGCGTGCCCTTGCGCGCTGGGCCTTGCCACGCCGATGTCGATCATGGTCGGTGTCGGCCGTGGCGCGCAGGCCGGCGTGCTGATCAAGAATGCCGAGGCGCTCGAACGCATGGAAAAGGTCGATACGCTCGTCATCGACAAGACCGGCACCCTCACCGAAGGCAAGCCCAAGGTCGTCGCGGTTGCGCCCGCCCCGGGTTTCGATGAGACGGAGGTCCTCCAGCTCGCCGCTAGCGTCGAACGTGGCAGCGAGCACCCGCTGGCGGCTGCGATCGTCGCCGCCGCCGCCGAGCGCAAGCTCGACTTTTCACCGGTGCACGGATTCGATGCACCGGCCGGCAAAGGCGTCATTGGCATGGTCGACGGCAAGCGGCTGGCACTCGGCAATGCCAGGTTCCTCAGCGAATTGGGAATCGATACGGCTGCTCTTTCCGCCGAAGCCGAACGCCTGCGAAGTGACGGCGCCACCGCCATCTTCCTCGCCGTGAATGGCAAGGCGGCGGGGGTCATTGCCATCGCCGATCCGGTCAAGGAGACGACGCCCGCCGCGCTCAAGGCGCTCGCCGCCGACGGCATCCGCGTCGTTATGTTGACCGGCGACAACCGCACGACGGCGCAGGCCGTTGCCCGTCGTCTCGGCATCGCCGAGGTCGAGGCGGAGGTTCTGCCCGATCAGAAGAGTGCGGTCGTGGAAAAATTACGGCGCGAAGGCCGTGTGGTCGCAATGGCCGGCGATGGCGTGAACGATGCACCCGCGCTCGCTGCCGCGGAGGTCGGCATCGCGATGGGCACCGGCGCCGATGTCGCAATCGAAAGCGCCGGTATCACCCTGCTCAAGGGAGATCTCACGGGCATCGTGAAGGCGCGCGCCCTCTCCGCCGCCGTGATGGGCAACATCCGGCAGAATTTGTTTTTCGCGTTCATCTACAACTCGCTCGGTGTCCCCATTGCCGCGGGCGTACTATATCCGGTGTTCGGAATCCTGCTGTCGCCGGTCATCGGCGCCGCCGCGATGGCGCTGTCGTCGGTCAGCGTGGTCAGCAATGCGCTGCGGTTGCGCCGCGTTGCGCTCTAGGATTTCGCCCATGCGTCCAACCCTGCTCATCCTTATCGCCGCTCTGGCTGTTGCGACCACAAGCCATGCCGCCGAGTGGCGGATCCAGAAGATCGATTCGCCCGCTCGCGTCACCGCTATCGAGACATCCAATGGCGAGCCACGAGTCATTGCGGGCGGCCTCATGTACCGGATCGACATCGTCGGGTCTGCGGCCAGGTTTGTCTTTGTCGATACGCCTCCCGAACCCGGCCCGCCCAAGGACGCGCTACCTGACGGCCGCGTCGTCACCGGCAAACATGACATCATCCGCGCCTGGCTGGCCGAGCCGACCAAACGTTATGATCACGGGATTCTTGGCGATGCCATCGAAGCGGGCAGTCTCGTCATCGAACGGCGCGATGGCACGCGCCATGTGGTCCGTCTCAATGACGATGCGGTGTTTGAGGATCTCGAGCCGCGGCTCGCCGATCTCGACGGCGACGGGCACGACGAAATCGTGGTGGTCAAAACCTATCTCAAGCGCGGCTCCAGCCTGGCGGTGATCGCCGAGCGAAACGGAAAATACGACATCGTTGCCGAAACGCCGCCGCTGGGTGCGCCGCACCGCTGGCTGGATCCCGCCGGGATCGCCGACTTCAATGGGGATGGCAAAATAGATATTGCGCTGGTGCGCCAACCGCACGTTCTTGGATCGCTCGAACTCTGGAGTTGGGACGACAAGCACTTACGAAAGGTTGCCGAACTGCCCGACGCTGCGAACCATATTGCCGGGACCCGCGCGCTTGATATGGCTGCTGTGGCCGACTTCGACGGCGACGGAATTGCTGACCTTGCGGTGCCCTCACTCGACCGCACGCGCTTGCGCATCATCGGGTTTGCGACCAAACCGCACGAAATCGCAAGCATCCCGCTGCCGTCCAAGGCAGTCACAAATATTGGCCTTGTCGCGGACGGATCGGGTTCGCCTGCAATTATTGCCGGACTGGCAGACGGTTCATTGGTCGTGATCCGGCGGGCTCAATAGACCGCCAGATACTTCAACAGCGACAGAATGCCGATGATGATGACGACAACCCGCACGATCTGCTTCGCGCGTCCGTCAATCGGCAACATATTGATGAGATAAAGCACCAGAACGATAACGAGAAACGTAATCAGAATGCTGATTAAAAGGCCCATGCGCGCCCCCTCGTAATGCCACGGTCGTGGCGGGTTCCACGCCAATAAGCGCGTGGAACCCGAAAAGTTCCATGCGCACGGCGCTGCGGGGCAACATTCAACTTACTTGTGAATCATCAGGCTCTTGGGCGAAGGCCGCTCCGCCGCCGGCGTGATTGCGAAGGTAAGCCAGGTATTCCACCCGTGCGGCCGGTTGGCGGCGTCAAACTCGCCATAGCCCTTGAGGTTCAGATAGCCCTGCATGTCGCCGACGGGAAACAGAAAACCGATCTGCGGGCCGACACCAATAACGCGGGATTCCATTGACCCCAGGATCGCCGCCTGGCCGCTGTCGGCCGTGATCTGATTGTAAAAATATCCCACGGCGCCGATGAAGAATTGTTTCGACAAAAATTGTGAAGCGCCCCAGTCCAGATGCCAATCGATGCCATTTTGATAATCGGTATCGGTGTTCTTGAAGTTATAGGTCAGTCCGGTCACAGCGGAAAATTCATGACCGGTCTGCGGATTGAAATAGGTGTACCCGACACCGCCGTCGATTGCTCCGTGGCCAATTCCGAGATTGGCCAGGCGGTTCGGATCGTAGGCACCGACCGGGATGTCGCCCATCACATAGGTCATGAAGTTGTGGACACCCATGTTCCAGCGCAGCGACGCTTGCGGATACAAATCGCCGAAACCGGACACCGCGCTGTCGATGCTGCCTTGCCGTGTGGCGACCAGCGGGCCAACCATCGCCGTCAATGTCCCGTCGACCGACACGCTGTTACGGCCGGTAATTCCCGTCATGTTGACGTTCAGCTGACCGCCGAGCACCGGCGTCGCGAATGTATAGCCAGCTTGCAAAAAGGCGAGATCCGCGTCGGCATGCAAATTCGCATTCAGGTTCACATTCACGGTGGGGTTGAGATGCCCGATCGTGACCTCGCGCGCGGCCGCGACATTGCCGCCGGCCGACACGGACGTATGGTAGTAGATACCCGCAAAAGACCATCCCGGTTGCTGCGGCGCTGCGGCGAGGCTTCCGAAGAGTACCGGGTAGCCAGAAGCTGACGCCGCCTTCGTCGGCGGAAGCAATGCTCGGTGCGCCCGCGCAAACTGCAAGAAGCAAGGCAGCCGTAAGCTGACGCCTCGCGATCACACTCCCGATGGATTGCTGTATTTTCATTGCGCCCCTCGCCTCGTCTAATGCCGCACCATCATAGACGAAGTCCCGCCGGTCGGGAGTGATTTCCGACGCCCAGCGCTGCCCTACCCACAAGGCCCTCGTAATCGCGTTTGAAGAGGCGTAGCCGAATACCAACAACTTAAGCGTTCAACGGATGACCTGATCGCTCGACCGACCCGTCGGGCTGGTTGTGTTGAGGAGAGGTTTGCAGTTCTTTGCGGCGATGGCCTTGCGCAGCTCGTTCATTTCGCCGCGCAACTGCAGGTATTCGGGCCGATAGGCCAGGTCGCTCACAATCTCGGCGCCACCACCCGTGCCCGCTTTCGCCATCAGCTTTTCCAAAACCTGCTGACGCGCAAAATTCACCTGCGCCGCATCGGACAATTGCACACAGTTGTAGAGAACGAATTTGTCGGGAGTGACAAGGAATCGGCCGGCGGTGTCCGCGGACCCACAGCCGCTCAAGGCTGCCGCTGTAAGAGCCGCTGCAATGAGTTCCAGGCTGTTCCTCGGCCGGTCATCGCCATTGAGTTATTGCACGATTTGGGCAATCGGGTGATGCGGCCGTCCGCTATGCAATCGTAGGCGCAATCGATCATGCTCTTTTTAAGCTCTCTGGAATCCTGCCGCAGAACCCGACTTAACTCGGCGGCTATGGCGACCGCAGCCGGCGTGTCGGAGTGCACGCAGACCGTTGAGGCTTTGACCGGGATATCCTTGCCCGCGGTCGTAGTGACAACGTGATCGCGCATCACGCGCAAGACGCGCGCGGCCGCCTTGGCGGGATCGACAGCATCATGAACGCGGCTGAGGATCAGATCGCCCTGCGCATCGTATTCGAGGTCCGCGTAGAATTCCGGGATGAGTTCGACACCTTTGTTCTTGTACGCCGTTTCATGCGCCGTGAAGGCCATGCCGAGAATGGGCACGCCGAATGGAAGAACGGCATCGGCGATTGCTGCCGCGATATCTTCGTCGCGCGCCGCCATGCCGTAAAGCGCGCCATGCGGCTTGACGTGATTGAGCGCGACACCTTCCGCATCAAGAAACGCCTTGAGCGCGCCAACCTGATACGTCACGAGATCCGTCACTTCGGCCGG
Source organism: uncultured Alphaproteobacteria bacterium (assembly GCA_963819915.1). GTDB lineage: Bacteria > Pseudomonadota > Alphaproteobacteria > Rhizobiales > Xanthobacteraceae > Pseudolabrys. The sequence continues at coordinate 859,468 of CAWFXX010000007.1, read as the reverse complement.
TGAAATCACCATCGCGCGGCGGCCAAAGCCCTGCAGGTCGGGCAGCGACGGATGCGCGCCGACTTTAACGGCGTGTTTTTTTGCCAGGCGAACCGTTTCGCGCATGGTCGGCGGGTCGGAGGCATGAAATCCGCAGGCCACATTGGCGAGATCGATATGCGGCATCATCGCCGCATCGTCGCCGAGGCGGTACAGACCGAAGCCCTCCCCCATGTCGCAATTGATCGTCAGCCGCATGCGCGAGACATCAGAGACAAAGCTCACGGCTTGACGACTTTGACATTGAGATAGTCATTACCGGCTGTGGAAACGTAGCAGGGGTTGAAGCCCGTTCCCCCACACACGCCGCCTTGCGCGTAGCTCGTCCCGGCCATCGGCATTTTCCATGCGATCACTGCCAGGGAGCAAGCGATCACCGTCAACACGACCTTCGTCCACGAATCTACGTGCACCGTGTCCCTCCCGTTCGTTGACCGGATCCGCCGCTTTGCAGCGGATTCTTCCTCTCCCGCCTTCAATCTTGGGTTCGGGCTTTGCCCTATCGTATTGAATTTACTGGTGCGGACGCCGGGACTCGAACCCGGACGGGATTACTCCCAAGGGATTTTAAGTCCCTTGCGTCTACCATTCCGCCACGTCCGCGTGGACTTCAGTGACCCCGCCGACGCGCGGCGGTAGCCCACGCGGCGGCGTTCAAATCAGGCCGGTAATAAATGCGCCCAGGCCGGATCCCATTCCTTGCCGCTGGCATCCACCACCTTGCCGTCGACATCGAAAAACTTGTTGGGGATCTGGAACATCGCAATGAACATGCCGCCCTTCGGGCTCCAGGCGGTGTGCCGGCTGCCGGCCGGGCGCCAGACGAATTCGCCGGCGCCGACTTCGATCCCCGCATCGGGGCCTTCTTTGTCGACCAGCGAACCTTCGAGCACGTAAGTCTGCTCAATCAGGACATGCTCGTGATCGGGCAGCACCGCGCCCGGCGCCATCCGCATGAGCATCGTGGCAAGGCCGCTCGACGGATCGAACAGCAGCGTCTTCATCTCGCAGCCGGGAAACCGCATTTTCTGCCACGGCATATCCTTGGCGCGCACGACCTTCGACAGCAGGTCCGCGACCGGCTTTGCGTCCTTGGTGTTCGGCTTGACGTTCATCGGGCACCTCCCCGGCAGGGCATTTTCTGACGTTGCGTGATGATACACCGAAACGCGATCAGTTGCTCAACTTGATGTTGGCCTGCTCGACGACCTTTCCGAATTTCGTGCGTTCGGCATCCACAAAGGCCTTGAACTCGGCAACCTTCATCGGCTTCGGCACGATGCCCTGCGGCAGCAGCTTGTCGGAAATCGCCGGGTCCTTGAGCGCTGTATTTATAATGCCATTAAGCCGCTCGACGATTTCGGGCGGCGTGCCGGCGGTGCCGAAGATCGCAAACCAGTTGAGCAGTTCGTAACCCGCAAGCCCGGGGGCGCCTTCGCTCAGCGGCGGCACGTCGGGCAATTGCGGCATGCGATCGCGCGAGGTGACCGCGACCGCGCGGATCTTGCCCGCGTGCATCAGCGGCAGGGCCGCCGCCAGACTGGAGAAACTCATGGTGACGGCGCCGGTCGCAACGTCGGTCACCGCGGGAGCCGAGCCGCGATACGGCACGTGCAACACCTGCGTGCCGGCCATCGTGTTCATCAGTTCACCCGCAAGCTGCTGCGGATTGCCGATACCCGACGAGGAAAACGACAGCTTGCCGGGATTGGCCTTGATGTAGGCGATCAGCTCTTTCGGATTGTGCACCGGTATCGCCTCGCCGACGACGATCACGCAGGGAACGATGCCGACCAGCGCGATCGGCACCAGCTCTTTCGCCGGGTCGTAGGACATCCGTTCCTTGAACAGGAAATGGTTGATGGCCACTTCGCCGGACGCGCAAGCCAGCAGCGTGTAGCCGTCGGGCGCCGCCTTCGCGACCGCGCCAGTCGCCAGCATCGCACTTGCCCCAGTGCGATTTTCGACGATGACCGTCTGACCGAGCGCGGCCTTCAACGGGTCCTGCAACAGCCGCGCAATGATATCGACGCCGCCGCCCGCGGCATAACCGACGAGAATATGAATCGGCTGGCTGGCATAGCCCGGCTCGGCATGGGCTTCGCCGGTGGCAGCGCCCACAGCAATCGCGCCCGCGCTCGCGAGCAGATGACGTCGTGTCAGCATCGCGGTTTCCTCCAAACTTTATCGTTTTTTCATTTGAGCATGATCTTACCCGAAAACCGGTAACCGGACCCTCGGAACAAGTCCGAGGGCAAGCTTTTCGGGATCATGCTCTGTTAATCCCCACCCTCGCGGATCGGCGGCTGGAACGCCAGCCCCGTATCCCAGGGAAAATAAATCCAGGTGTCCTGCGATACTTCGGTGATGAAGGTATCGACCAGCGGCCGGCCCATCGGCTTGGCATAGACGGTCGCGAAATGGGCGTTCGGCAACAGGTCGCGCACAACACGCGCGGTCTTGCCGGTATCGACCAGGTCATCGACGATCAGCACGCGCTTGCCGCTTTTGTGCAACCCGGTCACTTCCGGCGCAATGCCCTTGAGCACCGAGAGATCGCCCTGGTTCTTGTAGTCGCGGTAGCTCACGACGCATACGGTCTCGATCATGCGCACATTCAATTCGCGCGCGACAATCGCCGCCGGCACCAGCCCGCCGCGCGTAATGCAGACGATTGCCTCGAACGGCCCGGCTTCGTGCAGCCGCCACGCCAGCGCGCGCGAGTCGCGGTGAAACTGATCCCAGGAAACGGGGAAAATTTTGTCCGGGCGGGGTCCGTTGTCGGCTGCGGTGTCACCTTAGTTCACCCCCCGTTCGTCCCCGCGAAAGCGGGGACCCAGGAGAAAAGCGTGACGAGCCAAAAGAAAGAACTGCGCTCCCTGCTTCGCCAAAGCGAAGCCGCTTTGGCTTCGCGGCGGCGAGTGCGCGGGAACGAACGGAGTATGGGGCGACGCCGCATCCTAACGCGCCGTCGCCAGCTGCGATTTTATTTTAACAAGCATGCCTTCGACTTCGGCCTTCACGACCGCCAGCTTGTCGGCATCGCGCGAGCGCACAACGATGTTCGTATTCGGTCCATGCGTCTCGTCGATGAACGGATAGCTGCCGATGATCGCTTCGGGATGGGCCTTTGCAATGGCGCCGAGCTCGGTGCCGACATCGCCTTCCTTGGCGTCGGCACGGATCGTTGCTGACAGCAGTTTGGTGCCGGTCTTGAGCCTGGGCGCAACCTCATCGAGCATGCCCTGCATCACCGCCGGAATGCCGGCCATCGTAATGACATTGCCGATCCAGAATCCGGGCGCGCCCGACACCTTGTTCGCAACCAGCGCCGCGCCGTGCGGGATGCGCGCCATGCGCATGCGCGCCTCGTTGAGTTCGCCGCCCGTTTTGGCCAGACGTTCCTTCAGGATCGCCACGGCCTCGGGATGAAACTCGAGCGCGACGCCAAAGGCCTTGGCGACGCAATCGGCGGTGATGTCGTCATGCGTTGGCCCGATGCCGCCGGTCGTAAAGACATAGGTGTAGTTCGCACGCAACGCGTTGAGCGCATCGACGATCGCACCCTCGTCGTCGGAAACGACCCGCACTTCCTTGAGGTCAATCCCGATCGCGGTGAGATAGTCGGCGATGTAGCCGATATTCTTGTCCTTGGTGCGCCCCGACAAAATCTCGTCGCCAATCACAAGGACGGCGGCGGTGACGATCTCGGATTTGGCGCTGCTCATGGCGTCACGGAGTCCTTGGATAAAGCCCCGCCGAACACCTAGCGTGGCCCCCGAAGGCACTCAAGTTGACCTGGATCATTGCGGCGGAAGCCGGCTTCGTCGCTCAATCGCCGGCCGCCCAACAATTAGGCAGCGCCGAGCGGCGGCAGCGCACGGAAATACCCGTATTTGCACGGTTTTTTCTGGCCTGAAGCTTGCACCGTCTACGCCGATGCTCCCCGAGCGAGCGCCCGCCACCAAAACGGGGACGGGAACGGCTCCTGGAACAGGTCCTGGAACGGCTCTTGGGGAGAACGGTTGTAAAGCGTTGCTGGGGACTTTGATGGCGACCGCCTTCGACGAAATGAAGGGCCACAATGGCGGCGTGCGCCCGGCCTATGGCGAGCTGTCGCGCTGGCTCGCCGAGGTGCCGCCCGACGTGCTCGACTACCGGCGGCGCGAGGCCGAGCTGATTTTTCGACGGATCGGCATCACGTTCGCGGTTTACGGCGAGGCGGATGCGCAAGAACGGCTCATTCCGTTCGACGTCATCCCGCGCATCATGTCGGCTGTCGAATGGCGGCTTCTCGAAAAAGGCCTGACGCAGCGCGTCAGCGCGCTCAACGCATTCATCAAGGACATTTACGGCGCACGCGAGGTCCTGCGGGCCGGCATCGTCCCCGACGATCTGGTGTTCCGCAATCCCGCATTCCGGCCGGAGATGAGCGGATTGAAGGTGCCGCACGATATCTATGTGCAGGTCGCAGGCATCGACATTGTCCGTGTCGACGCCGATACCTTCTACGTTCTCGAAGACAACGCGCGCACGCCCTCCGGCGTCTCCTACATGCTGGAGAATCGCGAGATCATGATGCGGCTGTTTCCGGAATTGTTTTCGCGCCACCGGATCGCGCCGGTCGAGAACTATCCGGATGAATTGCTCGCCACGCTGAAATCGGTCGCGCCGGCATCCACCGCGCACGACCCCACCGTCGTGCTGCTCACGCCCGGCGTCTTCAACTCCGCCTACTACGAACATTCGTTTCTTGCCGACAAGCTCGGCGTCGAGCTGGTTGAAGGGCGTGATCTCTTCGTGAAGGACGAGATCGTTTACATGCGCACGACGCAAGGCCCGCGCCGCGTCGACGTCATTTACCGGCGCATCGACGACGACTTCCTGGACCCGCTCACGTTCCGTCCGGATTCCGCGCTCGGCGTGCCCGGATTGATGCCCGCCTACCAGGCCGGCAATGTCACGCTCGCCAACGCCGTCGGCACCGGCATCGCCGACGACAAGGCGGTCTACAGTTTCATGCCGGCGATCGTGAAGTTCTACCTCGGCGAAGAACCGATCCTGAAAAATGTGCCGACCTGGCGCTGCCGCGAGGAGGATCACCTCGCTTACGTGCTCGAACATCTGCACGAGCTGGTGGTGAAGGAAGTGCACGGCTCCGGCGGTTACGGCATGCTGATCGGCCCCGCCGCGAGCAAGGTGGCGATCGAACAGTTCCGCGCCAAGCTGAAGACCTCGCCGAAGAATTTCATCGCGCAACCGACGCTGGCGCTGTCCACCTGCCCGACTTGCGTCGAGCAAGGCGTGGCGCCGCGCCATGTCGACCTGCGGCCATTTGTTCTCACCGGCCGCGACGGCACCAGGATCGTCCCCGGCGGGTTGACGCGAGTGGCACTTAAAGACGGATCGCTGGTCGTCAATTCCAGCCAGGGCGGCGGCACGAAAGATACGTGGGTGCTGGACGGATGATGACGAGAATGAACACACTCGCCCCTCATCCTTCGAGACGCGCCCTTCGGGCGCTCCTCAGGATGAGGGACTTCTCTTTCCGTCCTCATGGTGAGGAGCCGCGCGCAGCGCGGCGTCTCGAACCATGGGACGGGTACAGGGTTTGCTGACATGCTCTCTCGCACCGCCGACAACCTGTATTGGCTTTCGCGCTACGTGGAACGCGCGGAATATCTTGCGCGCATTCTCGACGCGACCCAGCGCCTCTCGGCGCTACCCCTCGCCTATGTCGGCACCAGCAATGAATGGGAATCCGCGGTGGCGACCGCCGGCTGCGCCGCCGCTTTCTTCAAGCTCTACGACGAAGCCAACGAAGAGAACGTCACCGACTTTCTCGCCTTCTCCACCGCCAACACTTCGTCGATCCGCTCGTGTTTTGAACTCGCGCGCGGCAATGCGCGCGCGGTGCGCACCGCGCTCACTGTGGAAATGTGGGACTCCATCAACGGCACCTGGCTTGAATTGCAGCGCTACGGCAACGGGCCGACCTCGCGCGAGGAATTTTCGCGCTTCCTGCGCTGGGTGCAGGAATCATCGCTTCGCTATGACGGGTCCGCCTATCGCACCATGCTGCGCAACGACGCCTACTGGTTCTCGCGGCTCGGCGTGTATGTCGAGCGCGCCGACAACACCGCGCGCATCCTTGACGTAAAATATCACCTGCTGCTGCCGGAGAACGAGCGCGTCGGCGGGCCGCTCGACTATTTCCAGTGGGCGGCAATCCTGCGCTCGGTATCGGCGCTCACCGCCTATCATTGGGTCTATCGCGAGAGCCTCAAGCCCTGGCTGGTGGCCGACCTGCTGATCCTGCGCGATGAAATGCCGCGATCGCTCGCCTCCTGTTACGAGACGATCGTGAGTGATCTCGATCAGATTGCCGGCGCTTATGGACGCCAGGGCCCGGCGCAGCGCCAGGCGCGCGGCATCCGCGCCCGTCTGCAAAACAGCCGGATGGACGGCATCTTTCAGCGCGGATTGCACGAGTTCATCGGCGAGTTCATCACCGAAAACAACCAGCTGGGCGCATTGATCACCGAACAATTCCTGACATGAGCGCCGCTGCGCCCTTCGCGATCGCCGTGTGATAGAACAAGCCCAGTTTCGCCGGCAGCAAGGCGTCCATGCGAATTCGCATCTCCCACGCGACCACCTACAGCTACCAGGGGACCCCCTCCGTGGTCACGCAGGTGCTTCGCCTAACCCCGCGCGATCACGACGGACAACACGTTGTCGCCTGGCGCATCGATCTGTCGAACGATTGCCTGCTGCATCAGCACGAGGATTCCTTCGGCAACATCATCCATTCCTTCACCGCCGAAGGACCGTTCAGCGAGTTGACGGTTGCCGTCGATGGCGAGGTCGATACCCAGGACATGGGTGGGCTGGTCAGGAACGCGGTCGAGCGTTTTCCGCCGCAGCTCTTCTTGCGCGAAACGCCGCTGACGCAGCCCGACACCGAGATCATCGATTTTGCGCAAACGGTGCGCGCCGCGACCGACGGCGACACGTTGGCACTCCTGCATGCGATGATGACTGCGCTCAATCGCGAGATCGCTTTCGACACCGACCCGACCCACGCTGCCACCACGGCGGCCGAAGCCTTTGCACTGCGGCGCGGGGTCTGCCAGGACCTCACCCATGTCTTCGTCGCGGCCACTCGCGCGCTTGGCGTTCCCGGCACGCTATATCGGCGGCCACTTCCATCGCGCGGATGGCGTCACCGCGCAGGACGCCGGCCACGCCTGGGCGGAAGCCCATATCGAGGACCTGGGCTGGGTCGGCTTCGATCCGACCAATGGGATTTGCACCACTGATGCCCATGTGCGGATTGCGGTCGGGCTCGACTACCTTGGCGCCGCCCCGGTTCGCGGCACCCGCTATGGCGGCAGTGGCGAAACCCTGAAGGTGGCCGTGCGAGTTGACCAGGCGCGCCAGCAGACCCAAAGCTGATCCATTGCCGAAACGGCCTCAACGTCGCTATAAACCGGCACCGAAGGTGTCAGGACAGCGCCAAGCCCATGACGTATTGCTGCGGAATTCTCGTGCGCGCGGGTCTCGTCATGGTCGCCGATACGCGCACCAATGCGGGCCTCGATAACGTCTCGACGTTTCGCAAGCTGCATATCTACACGCAGCCCGGCGAGCGCATCATGGCCATCGCATCCTCGGGTAATTTGTCGCTGAGCCAGTCGGTGCGCGCGACATTGACCGAAGGCGTGGAAAATCCCGAGACCGGCGAACTTGAGACCTTGATGAATGCGCCGACCATGTTCCAGGCCGCGCAGCGCATCGGGCGCACCGTCCGCAACGTGCAGAACATGGAGGGCAAGGAGCTCGCCGCGGCCGACGTCGAACACGAGGTTGCATTCCTGTTCGGCGGCCAGATCAAGGACGGGCCGATGCGCCTGTACATGATCTACTCGGCCGGCAATTTCATCGAATGCACGACCGATACGCCCTACCTGCAAATCGGCGAGCACAAGTACGGCAAGCCGGTGCTCGACCGCGCCATCAGTTTCGAAACCGACCTTTATGACGCGCTCAAGATCGGGCTGATCTCCATGGATTCCACCATGCGCTCCAACCTCGGCGTGGGATTGCCGATCGATATCCTGGTTGTGCGCCGGGATACCTGCACCGCCGAGGTGAACTACCGGATCGAACCGGGGGAACCGTATTTCCAGGACCTGCGCGAGCGCTGGTCCGGCGCCCTGCGCGCCGCCCACATCGCGATCCCGCGCCCGCCCTACCGCAGCCCGGCCTGATACGCCCGCCGACCGGGCTTCCGTTACAGTTTCAATGGTTTAGAGACAGTCCTTGAAGGACTACATTTTTACCGCAGGTTAACAGAACTGCGTGAATTGCCGGTTCCTTGCACATTGCCCCTTACCGGTGCGGAAAACCGAAAGCGAATAGCAAGTTTTGTCCCCTAGCGTCCGGCCCGAAAAGCCTAATGGGCAGGACGCTTTAAGGGACATTGATCGTGCCGTCTGTGGCTCGCCCGCGCGCTTCCGACGCGCGGCAATATACGAGTTGGGACCGCGCTCGCCTGAGCGTGGTCGTACCCATTGGCGTCATTGTCGCCGTTGCCATCGTTTGCATCGTCGTCGCCGTTTTGTCCTCCGCCCAGCGCGCCGACGTCGTTGCCGTCGATCATGAAAAGCAGTTGTTCTCGCGCGCGTTGGCCAACTATGGCGAGCGCGTATTGCGTGAAGTGGAGAGCGTCGCTTCGTCGGAAGGCGCGATCCAGAACATTCGTCACTCGTTCGATCCGCAATGGGCCAGGCTGCGGGTTGGAACGTGGCTGGAGACTTATTTCGACCACGACGACGTTTTCATCTTCGATCGCAACGACACACTGCTTTATTCGGTGGTCGGACGTCGTCCCGCCGACACGCAGTGGTTTGCGACCGCGCGCCCCGCATTTGCTTCGGTGCTTGATTTCATGCGTGGCCGCGATCCAAGCCTGCGCGGCGCGATCCGCCTGAACCAGCAGATCTTCACCGAGGGCAGCGCGCATCCGCAGGCGGCCATCATCAGCCGGCTGCTCGGACGGCCGGCCGTGATCGCCGCCAGCGCCGTGGGCCCGGCCGATGGAATTTCGCCGGCCTACGACACCGCGGCGCCGATCATCATGTCCGTCAAGTTTATTGACGATGGTGCACTCACCAGCATCGCCGCCCAATTGCGGCTCACAAATTTGCGCCGGATCGAGCAGGATCCGGTCCCGAGCGGGGATCTTGCCTATAACCTTACGGGCCCGGACGGCAATCTCATCGCGCGTTTTGCGTGGACGCCGAAACAACCCGGCGCCGAGATCGTGCACAATGTGGTGCCGTTCATCGCGGTCGCCCTCACCGGCTTTGCCCTACTTGCCGCATTCGTATTGCGCTACATGCGCCACACGGCAGCGGCCATTGCGGCCGGTGAATCGCGCCTGCGCCATCTTGCCATGCACGATCCGCTGTGCGGCCTGCCGAACCGCATTTTCTTCGGCGAGCGCCTCGAGGCGGTGATCGAGGAGGTTCGCGCCGGCAGCGCGCCGCACGCCGTGTTCTACATCGATCTCGACCACTTCAAGGACGTCAACGATACGCTTGGCCACCACGTCGGCGATGAGCTGATCCGCAACGTCACCTTGCGGTTGTCGCATACCCTGCGCGGCGGCGATCTGGTGGCGCGGCTCGGCGGGGACGAATTCGCGGTCATCTCTTCGTTCGCAGGCGACAGCGATATGATGATGGGGCTCGCGCAACGAATTATCTCGGGGATCTGCGCGCCTTACTCGATCGGCGGCCAGAACATCATCATCGGCGCCTCGATCGGCATCGCCGTCATCGACAAGAACTGCGGAACCGCAACCGACATCATGCGCTACGCCGACATGGCGCTCTATCGTGCCAAGAACGAAGGCCGCAACCGCGCATGCATCTACGACGCAGCAATGGACGCCGATCTGTCCACCCGCAAGCTGCTTGAGGCGGACTTGCGCGCGGCGATCGAGAACGACCAGCTGCAATTGCTCTATCAGCCGATCGTCAACAAGAGCGGCGAGAGCGTCGTCGGCGTCGAGGCGCTTTGCCGCTGGACGCACCCGGTCCGCGGCGAAATTCCTCCGAGCGAATTCATTGCCATCGCCGAACACAGCGGCCTGATCATCGACCTCGGGAACTGGGTGCTGCGCCGCGCGTGCATCGACGGCCAGGCCTGGCCGGATTTGACCGTTGCCGTCAACGTGTCCTCGCTCCAGTTCCGGCGCATCGATTTCGTCGAGGTCGTGGAACGCATCCTGAAGGAAACAAATTTCGATCCAGCGCGCCTCGAACTCGAACTAACCGAGAGTGTGCTGCTCGGCAACGTCGATACCGCGGAAGACGCGATGCTTCGGCTCAAGGCGCTGGGCGTCCGCCTGGCGCTCGACGATTTCGGCACCGGCTATTCGAGCTTGCTCTATTTGCGCCGCTTCCCCTTCGACAAGCTCAAGATCGACCGCAGCTTCGTGCTCTCGATCGAAAAGGCCGCCGATGCCGCGGCCATCGTGCACGCCATCGTCAGCCTCGGCCGCGGCCTCGGCATGAAGGTGACGGCCGAAGGCGTGGAGACCGCAGACCAGCAGCTCTTCCTGCGCGCCGCCGGCGTGCATTCGATGCAGGGCTTTCGTTTCGGCCGGCCGGTGACCGTCGCCGAGATCAGCGCCCGCCTGCGATCGCCCAACGCTTTCCAGCCAAGCGATGTCCAGGAAGCCCTGGCGAGCTGACGTCCAATTCCCGCCGGAAGAGATCAGCGCTGTCAGCAGTGATGGCGTAAGCCCGCTTTTGTGATATGCGGCATCTCTGAATTCCCGACAGGAAAGGACATCCAATGGCTGCGTCCGCGAAAATTGCGCTGGTGACCGGAGCCGGAACCGGAGTGGGCCGCGCGGTGGCCATTGCGCTCGCCAAGGCTGGCTACAATCTCGTGCTGGCCGGCCGGCGCAAGGAAATGCTCGACAAGGTCGCCGCTGAAATCAACGCCACGGGCGCGCAGGCGCTGGCCGTGCCGACCGACGTTTCAAAGCGCGAGTCCATCGTCAGCTTGTTCGCGACCGTGAAGTCGACCTTCGGCCGGCTTGATGTCCTGTTCAACAATGCGGGCATCGGCGCGCCCGCCGTCCCGCTCGAGGACCTGCCGTTCGAGACCTGGCAGAACGTCGTCGCGACTAACTTCACCGGCATGTTCCTGTGCACGCAGGAAGCGATCAAGATCATGAAAAGCCAGAATCCGCGCGGCGGCCGCATCATCAACAATGGCTCGATTTCCGCGCACGCGCCGCGGCCTTATTCGGTCGCCTATACCTCGACCAAGCATGCCGTTACGGGGCTGACTAAATCCACGTCGCTCGATTGCCGGCCCTACGACATCTGCTGCGGCCAGGTCGATATTGGCAATGCCGCAACGCCGCTGACCGAGCGCATGGTGCAGGGCGATGGCGTGTTGCAGCCCGACGGCAGCAAAAAGATCGAGCCGCGCATGGAAGCCGATCATGTCGGCAATGCCGTGGTCTACATGGCGGGCCTGCCGCTGGACACCAATGTCCTGTTCATGACGGTGATGGCCAACAAGATGCCGTTCGTCGGACGGGGCTAGCGCGCATGATCCCGAAAAGTGGGAACCGGTTTTCGGACAAGATCATGCGCAAAGGAAGTAACTGATGCACGCGCTGGAAAGCTGGCACGATTTCTTTGTGCTGGTCGGCACTGCCGGTGCGACGCTTCTCGCTTTGCTGTTCGTTGCGGTATCGCTCGGCGCCGGATTTTTGAGTGATCGCAAGACGGACGCGACCAGGGCCTTTTTCAGTCCTGTGGTCGTCCATTTCAGCGCAGTTTTTTTTCTGTCAGCCATTGCGCTCGTACCGGGACATCGCACGGTATTTTTTGCGGTCGTCGTCGGTGTCTGCGCGCTGACAGGTTTTTGCGTTGCGCTTTACGCAACAATCCAGCTCATGCGGCATGACTGGACACGCTACAAGCAAGACCATCTTGGCTACGGGCTATTGCCGACGATCTGCTATGCCGGACTTCTGGTGGCCGCGGCGATGATCTGGATGGAAAACGAGTTCGCAGTCGACGTTGTCGCCGGCGCTTTGCTCGCATTGCTACTGATCAATGTTCGCAACGCGTGGGACTTGACGCTGTCGATGGCACGCCACCAGACGGAGCAACGCTCTAAGCGATCGCGCTCACCTTGACCTCAGTGCCGGTCTTCACTTTTGCGAGAACCTTCACGCTGCTGAGTGCTTTGGCAAACACATTGCACGGACTGGCGAGCCGCGTCTCGTTGCCCTTGGAAATCGGCGTGCGGCCAAACCCGATCGCGATTGCCGGTCCTTGCGGCCAGTAGGCGATCTCGCCGGGGATAATCACCGCGCGGGCGTCGGACTCGCGTGCCACATTCACCGGCACATCGAAATAGACCTCCTCGCCCCAGGTCAGGACCGCCGACGAGAGCGGCAGCGCGGCTGCAATGGCCTTTGCGGTGGGCGTGTCGAGTAATTCGGCGTCGAGTGTCAAAACACCGAAATCGAAGCGGATGCGGGCCAAAAAAGTTCTCCCGTTGCGGCGCTCAAGTAGTTTTGACGCGCATGTGGATGATGACAAGCACCAGCAGACTGAGGAGCGATGTCGCGATCAGATAATAGCTCGGCGCCAAGGAAGAGCCGGTGACCGCTACCAGCCACGCCGCGATGAAAGGCGCAAAGCCGCCGAAAACCGGGACGCTGATATTGTAGCTCAGCGCGATACCGGTGCTCCGTGTTGAAATCGGGAACAATTCCGCCATCAATGCCGGCAGCGTGCCGCTATAGGCGGCTTTGAGCAGGCTCAGCCAGCACACGATGCCAACAATACCGGCCAATGACGGGTTGGCGACCAGCAGCACGAAAGCAGGATAAGCCGAGACCGCAAAGAGCAGTGAAACGATCATCATCAGCCGCACGCGGCCGACACGGTCAGACAGATGGCCGAAAACCGGCGCGCCGAACATGAGAAGAATGCCGCCGAGCAGCGTCGCCGTAAAGCCGAGCGATTGCGGCAAATGCAGCTGCTTGATTGCATAAGTCGGCATGTAAAGGATGATGTAGTTCGAACTCGTGGACAGGATAACGATGCCAATGCACATCAACAGGCGGTCCCAATGTTCAACGAACATCTGGCGCACCGGCGCCTTGGCGGGGCCTTGCTCGCGAAACTCCGGCGTTTCGCCAACATGCTTGCGAATGTAAAGACCGATCGGGCCAATCAGCAGGCCGAAGAAAAATGGAACGCGCCAGCCCCAGCTTTCGAGTTGTTGGGACGTGAGCCAGGTGAAGAGAACGACGCCGAAAAAAGAAGCCAGTACGGCCGCCATTCCTTGCCCGAACCACTGAAAGCTTGCGAAGAACCCCTTGCGGTCCTTTGAATGCTCGACCAGGAATGCGGTGGCGCTGCCGAATTCACCGGCGACCGCGAAGCCTTGCAGCAGGCGCGCAATGAGCACAGCAATCGGCGCGATAATCCCAACCGAACTGTAAGTCGGCATGACTGCCATTAGACCCGTACCGATTGTCATGACGACAATCGAAAACAGCATGGCGGCGCGCCGCCCGGCGCGATCGGCATAGGCGCCGAGCACGAGGGCGCCGAGGGGACGTACGAGGTAAGACACGCCAAATGTGCCAAAAGCCAGCAGCAGGGCAGTGGATGGATCGGCGTTCGGAAAAAACAGCTTGGAAATAGTGACGGCGAAATAGCCATAGACCAGGATGTCATACCACTCGAGGGCGTTGCCGATTGAAGCTGCGGCAAGGACTTTGAACGTGCTGGACTTATGCGACGCTTTCGCCGCCACGGCGGTTGCTGACATGTTTCCCCTCGGTCCGCCGCGGTGACCGCGCGGCGGCCGCGAGGTTGCCGCGAACCGGACTGGGAAACAAGGTGGCGGGCGCGGCCAATCTCAACTACATTGCCGGCGCATGAAAGCCGACGTCTCCAAAATCAATCCGAACCCCTTCACAACCCGTCCCGAGATCGAAGGCACGTTCGGCGTTGTCACCTCGACCCACTGGATCGCGACGGGGGTGGGCATGGCGGCACTCGAGAAAGGCGGCAACGCCTTTGACGCCGCGGTGGCGACAGCCTTTACACTGCAAGTGGTCGAGCCACACCTCAATGGACCGGGCGGCGACGTGCCGGTCATTCTCTATGACGTCAAACGCACGCGGCCGGAAGTGATCTGCGGACAAGGCCCTGCCCCGGCCGCCGCGACAATCGCGCGTTTTCACGAGCTCGGCCTCGACATGGTGCCAGGCACCGGGCTGCTGGCTGCCTGCGTCCCAGGCATGTTCGACACCTGGATGATGTTGCTGCGCGACTACGGCACCATGCGCCTCGCCGATGTCCTCACGCCGGCGATTTTTTACGCGCGCAACGGACACCCGCTGGTCGAGCGCGCCTGCGCCACCATCGCCATGGTCGCCGATCTCTTCCGCGAGCATTGGCCGACGTCGGCGGCCGTCTATTTGCCGGACGGGAAAGTGCCGGAGCCCGCGTCATTGTTCGCGAACCGCGCGCTGGCCGACACCTATGAGCGCGTCGTGCGCGAGGCCGAGAGCGCAGGCGGCGACCGTGTCGCGCAGATCGAGCGCGCGCGCAAAATCTGGTCGCAGGGCTTTGTCGCGGAAGCAATCGACAAATTCTGCCGCACCCAGAAAATCATGGATGTATCCGGTGAACGCCACAGCGGCTTCCTCACCGGCGCCGACATGGCGGCGTGGCAGGCGCATGTAGAGCCGCCCCTCACCTTCGACTACGGCCGCTACACCGTTTGCAAGCCGGGTGTCTGGAGCCAGGGGCCGGTGGTGCTGCAACAGCTGGCATTGCTCAAAGGTTTTGACCTCGACAGTCTCGATCCGACCGGCCCTGAATTCATCCACTTGCAAGTTGAATGCGCCAAGCTCGCCTATGCCGATCGCGAGAGCTTTTACGGCGACCCTGATTTCGTCAAAGTGCCGATCGAAACGCTTTTGTCCGACCGCTACAACGCCGAGCGCCGCAAGCTGGTCGACAAGCGCGCGTCGCTCGAATTGCGGCCCGGCTCGGTCGAAGGTTTTGGCGCGGTCGTCGAAATGCGCCGTGCTGATGGCGCGCGCGCCGCAGTCGGCGCATTCGGCGCCGGTGAACCGACCGTCGGCCGTCTTGATGCCGGTGAGCCGACCGTCGGTCGGCTTGGCGAAGTGCGCGGCGACAC
Organism: uncultured Alphaproteobacteria bacterium; assembly: GCA_963819915.1. Lineage (GTDB taxonomy): Bacteria > Pseudomonadota > Alphaproteobacteria > Rhizobiales > Xanthobacteraceae > Pseudolabrys. The sequence goes on along the minus strand of CAWFXX010000007.1, from coordinate 844,159 downwards.
GGTTCATTTCGACATCATCGATACTGCCGGCAACATGGTGTCGTCGACGCCATCGGGCGGCTGGCTGCAATCCTCGCCGGTCATTCCCGAACTTGGCTTTGGCCTCGGCACGCGCGCGCAGATGTTCTGGCTCGACGAGAAGCACCCGGCCGCGCTGGCACCCCGTAAACGCCCGCGCACGACGCTGTCGCCGAGCCTGGCTTTGCGCGATGGAGAGCCTTACCTCGCATGGGGTTCGCCCGGCGGAGATCAGCAGGATCAATGGACCACACAATTTTTCCTGCGGCACGTTCACGCCGGCATGAACCTCCAGGAAGCCATCGACGCTCCGGCCTGGCACTCGGAGCATTTCCCGATTTCATTCTGGCCGCGTACGGCGCGGCCGGGCGTGCTGGTCGTGGAAAAACGGCTACCCGATGCGACCATCAGCGAATTGCGCGCGCGCGGGCATGAAGTCGAGGTCGGACCACCATGGTCCGAGGGACGCCTGACCGCAGCCTCGCGCGTCGGCAGACGCCGCCGCGCGGCGGCCAATCCACGCGGCATGCAAGGTTATGCCGCCGGCCGATAGCTGGCGTCCGGTCAAGGCTCACTCAATACGCGAAGCGACTGAAATCAAAAATGCTGTTGAGACCGAAGACAAGCAGCAGAAACACCCCGGCGGCCACAAGCAAGATAATAGCGCCGATGTAGCGCGCCGCCTCACTCTCCTTATGTGCGGAGTTGGCGCGCTCGCAGTCTTTAAGCTCTCTGTTCGACATCGGACTGTCTTTCCGCGGACTCGCGCGTCCGGGACACAATCCTTGCTAGACCGCGTAGAAATCGCGGACCAACGAAAAGAAATGATCGTCTCATCTCAGGCGATGATGAGGCCGCGCTTTGTCTGATTGCCATGTCGCCGCAAGGACGGCACAGGCAGAGGCCACAAAAGCCGCGCCGACGTAACCGGCGGCGTGGAAGTATTCATGCGCATACAAAAGACCGCCAATGCCCGAACCGATCGCCTGCCCGACGTAAAGCACCGACGTGTTGAGCGCGACAGAGGCGCTTGCAAGATCGGGCGCGGCCGCCACCAGTCGCGCCTGCTGCATCGAGTTGATCGCAGAAAATCCGAACGCCCAGAAGAACACACCTGCTCCCATTGCAAGCAAAGAGCCGGCTCCCACGGCCCATACAGCCAGGCCGAAAAGCGTCGAGACCATGAACAGCGCAAGCGTCTTTTGCGTTCCGAACGCCGTGACGATGGCGCTGGCAACTACGTTTCCGAGCAATCCCACGATGCCGTAAAACGCAAAAAATGTGCTGGCGACGGCCGCGCCAGCGCCGGTCAAGGACTTCAACAGTGGCGCGAGATAGATGAAAACGGTGAACTGCCCAGATGTCTGAAGCAGCGTCACGAGCAGAATGAGGACAATACGTTTGTTGTACGCGATCGTGACATAGCTCTGCGGCGACAGCGGCCGGCCCTTGAGCTCCTTCGGCAGCACCGCAAACAGCAGAGCAGCGACGCTGCCTGCGAGCACTGCCAAAAGGCCGTAGACCGCCTGCCAACCGAAATGTGTGGCAATCAACGTCACGAGCGGCAACCCGCCCGCGATGGCAACCGACCAGCCAACAAATACAAAAGCGATCGCGCTTGGCCGTTCGCGATCCGTCACAATCAAGGCGACGGTCGCCGCCGCTTGCGGGGTATAGATGGCTGCAAAAGCCAACACCACCAGTCGCAGCGACAAATTGAGGCCGTAGTTCGGCGCCAGTGCCGATGCCGCCTCACCGGCTGCCATGATCGCTAGGGTGCCCATCAGCAATACGCGGCGGTCGATGCGTGTCGTCAGCCAGGCCATAAGCGGCGAGCCGACAAAAAGAACGACCGCGCCGTAGGTCACCAGTAATCCGGTATCGTGAATCCCGACATGCAGGCCCTCCGCCAGCTCCGCAAGCATTCCAGCGGGGCCAAGGATTGTGAGGCCCGTAACGACATTGCCGAGCATCAGCACGATGCGAGGGAAAAGACGGGCCACTGGGGATTCGCGCGTTGGAGGGCTTCAATCTAGCTAATGCACCACGGGCTGCCGCGCCATGCGTCGCGCATACATTCACCGCAAAACATTCGAATGGTTCGCATGACGGTTTTTGATGAGGACAAGCCGCCGCGCTCGCCGGTGATACCTCGCAAGCGATCCACAAAATCGAGCGGTTTTATGACGCCGAAATTGCGAACTTGCACAAAGCGGACTTCGGCCAGGTCTAGGCGGTCCGCCTTGGAGCTGCCGGAAATGGACGCCAGCGCGGATCCAAGGCGCCAAAAAGCAAACTCATTTGGTTACAGAGGCTGGCGAGCAGGCCTGGCTGGACAACTCAGCAGCAGCAACTTATGACTCGAGTTGCGAACGCAATTTCGGATTCGATGGCGCCTTTGCACCCCAAGGCCTTTAGCCTTCCTCAAGCCGCCCATCAGGCGCTCGAATTTCACCGCCAGGGGCTATTGCCTCAGGCCGAAAAGCTTTACTCCGAGGTCCTTGCCGTGCGCCCGGACTATTTCGAGGCGCTGCATATGTTGGGGCTCATCAAGCTGCAGCGCCGCGACCTGGCGGGAGCCTTGCGCCTGATGTCCGATGCGCTTCAGGCAAGGCCGAAATCACCAGAAGTGCTGCTGGACTACGCGGCTGTGCTTGATGCACTCGGGCGATATGAAGAAGCGCTTGCAGTCTTCGACAAGGTGCTGTCGATCAAGCGACGGTCAATGGAGGCTTACAACAATCGCGGTATCGTTCTTGAGAAGCTGGGCCGCGACGAAGATGCACTCGAAAGCTTTCAATCCGCGCTCGCGATCAAATCTAACTCTGCCGATGTGCATTACAACCAAGGGAGCGTGCTGGCAAAGCTCGGCCGACATACGGAGGCTTTCAAAAGCTTCGAGCGCGCACTGGCGATCAGACCTGCTTATGCAAAAGCGCACAATCATTGCGGCGTTACGTTTTTGGAAATGAACCGGCTTGACGAAGCAATCGCATGTTTCGATCGCGCGCTTGCAACTGAGCCGAATTTTATCGAAGCCATCAGCAATCGCGGCAATGCGCTGGAGAAACTGGGCCGATCCGAAGACGCCTTGAAGAATTACGAACGTGCGCTCGCAATTAATCCTGCCCACGCAGAGGTACTGTATAATCGGAGCAATGTGCTGGCCGCCCTGGGCCGTCACCAGGAAGCGCTGGCTAGCTGCAGCCAGGCAACCAATATCAACCCAGCGCATGCCAATGCGCAATGGAATGAGGCCTTGCTTAGGCTTCGCCTTGGCGACTTTGTGGGCGGCCGGGAAAAATACGAGTGGCGCTGGAGACGAAAAGAGAACGCGAGGAAGTTGCGGGACTTTACGCAACCACTATGGCTCGGTGAGGTGCTGGTCGCCGACAAGACGATCCTGCTGCACCATGAGCAAGGGTTGGGCGATACGATTCAATTTGTGCGTTATGCACCGATGTTGGCAAAGCGGAATGCGCGCGTCATCGTCGAGGTGCAACCACCGCTTAAAGTTCTGATTTCGCAGATTGGCAACGGTGTTCAGGTTATCGGCCGCGGCGATGACATTCCCAATTTCGATATACATTGCCCGTTGCTGAGCCTGCCGTTGGCGTTTCGTACCGAACTGCACACAATCCCAGCGGATGTCCCTTATCTTGCGGTGCCGAAAGATTGGATCGAACGATGGAAGGGTCGGTTATCGCCGCTATTTGGGTGCCGTGTCGGGGTGGTTTGGTCGGGCTCCGCCACGCACAAGGACGACCACAACCGTTCGATTGCGCTTGCGCGCCTTGCGCCGCTATTGGATGTGCCCAATATCGCATTCATCAGCCTGCAGAAGGAACTACGCGACGCAGACGCGCAAATACTGGCAGCGGAGCCGCGTATCACCGATCTTGGCTCGCATTTCATCGACTTTAGCGACACCGCCGCGGCGATTGTGCAGCTCGATTTGGTAATTACGGTAGATACTTCGGTGGCTCACCTCGCGGGCGCGCTCGGCAAGCCGGTCTGGATTCTACTGCCGTATTGTCCGGACTGGCGCTGGCTGCTCGGTCGCGACGACAGCCCGTGGTATCCGACGGCACGACTCTTTCGCCAGCCACGCCCTGGTGATTGGGCCGGTGTGATCGACCAAGTGCGCCGAGAACTGTCTGTTCACTCCAAACCGAGTGCTTAGTACTTTCTCAGGCAGGAAAGGCGATGAGTCCTCGTTACACGAACCGTTCCGACAGTGCTGGTTATCATTATATGCGAATGCTGCCGACCGCCTGATGCGAATGCCTCCAGATTATATCGACGAGCCCTTTGCCTGACGCCGCCCAATGTCCGCTATTGGCACTTAGCGGACATTGGCTTGTGCGCTGCACATGTCGGCTAATGACCCAAAGCGGACGTTGAAATTTTTCTCTCTGACTGGCTGCGTTGACAGCGTATCCCTTTACGAGATTATCAGCGATGGATGCTGAGTGCTCTGGGCCGAGGAGAGAATCAACTTGGGAAACCGGCGCCTTTTGTTCTTCGTGGCGACGCACAAGGACGCGCCGCTACCGATTAGGAGCGAGATTTTTGCAGCACTTGGACTTGGCGGTTATCACCCAACAACATCCTTGGAGACGTTCGACGACGCCAATGGGAACTCAATTTCACACAAGAACCCTCATTATAGTGAACTAACCGGTTGGTATTGGATCTGGAAAAACGTGTCGGATGTTGATGTTGTTGGGCTGTGTCACTATCGAAGATATTTTTTTCTTTGGCCGCGTAGCCCGTTATGGTCTCACGCTAGAATTTATCTCGAACCCACGTCAGACAATTTGGCAATGCTCAGTGCTACGACTACCAGCCTTGTTGTAGAGAATGCTCTTTCAACCGCTGATGTCATAGTGCCTCGACGCATAGATCTGCAGTCTTCACTATCGATGCAGTACGCTTTGTGCCACCGTCCGGATGATTGGCACCTGTTCATAGAAGCGATCCATAAAACATGTCCCGATCTGTCATCGCATGTTGGCTGGTTTGAGAAAACTTCGGAGGCCTACCTCTACAACATGATGATTGCGCGTAAGCCATATTTCGATGCCTATATGTCCAGGTTATTTGCCGTTCTCGATTTTATGGAGCGGAAAATCACCTTCCCAATTGATCCTTATCAGCGCCGCATACCTGCGTTTATTGCGGAACGTTTCTTCACGTTCTATCTGCATGCGACTGAGGCTCGCGTATTTGAGGTCCCCGTTGCAATCTCAGAAAAAAACGCCTTCTAAAAAGGCTCCGCTTTTGGCAAAAAGCAGATGAGCTAGCGCAATGCACATGTCCGCTATTGGCACTTAGCGGACATGGGCGAGTGCGGTGCAAATGTCCGCTTTTGAGTGGAAAGCGGACACGTTCTTATCGTGGATTCCGCGTCCGGCGCTGGCGCGCCGTCCCGGAATGACACTGGAAAAGTTATGCGGGTGAATAAAATGGCCGGGCGTTTGTCCGGCCATCACCGCAATGACGTATGCTTGATAACTCAGTGCAGCCTGAATTCCCCGCTGATCGCCTTGAGCTCCGCGGGCTTGATCAGCTTGCAGTGCGCGACCTGCACCGAATGCAGCGGCCCTTCCAGCTTCTCCTGCCAGAACGCCAGAAATTTCTGCAACTCGGGGAATTTCGGAAAGAGATCGTAGGCCTGCCAGACGTAGGACTGCAGCAGCCATTGATGATCGGGACGCCGGTACAAGATATGCGCTGTCGTCAGGCCGAAGCCACTCACCTGCTTACGGAAGTCTTCTGACACGCCTTGCGAAACCATCGCGCCCTCCTTCGAGTCGGACGTAAAGTTTCCAATTCCGGCAATGCCCATTGCAAGCCGAAAAGGTAAACAAGTTGTTTAAAATCAAGGCGGTAGCAGCACATCTCGGTGCCTGCTAACAGCCTTGGCGGCGGCCGACTGCCTGCCGCCGGAGGTAACGTGGTCGGCGACCGCGCCGTTCGATCACATGGCCGTTAACCATTGGCAGCACTGACTTTTCGGGAGTTGTTGGCACTCGGCATAAATGAGTGCTAAAAAATTTTCGCTTGCCCCTTGCGGGCAAAAAACCGCCACCCATGTGGCGTTCAGGTGCTGGCAGGGGGACCAGTCAGCTACCAAAAAACTCGACCGTTCAATAATTTAGGAGGACTGCCATGAAGTTCCGCCCGCTTCACGACCGCGTCGTCGTCAAGCGCATCGATGCCGAGGACAAGACTGCCGGTGGCATCATCATTCCCGACACCGCCAAAGAGAAGCCCTCGCAGGGCGAAATCGTTGCCGTCGGCCCCGGTGGCCGCGACGAAAGCGGCAAGCTGATCCCGATCGACCTGAAGTCCGGCGACACCGTGCTGTTCGGCAAATGGTCGGGCACCGAAGTGAAGATCGACGGCCAGGATCTCCTGATCATGAAGGAGTCCGACATCATGGGCGTGATCGAAGGCGGCAGCGTCGCCAAGAAGAAGGCCGCCTAAGGCTTTCCTCGTCCTGAGGAGCGCCCGTAGGGCGCGTCTCGAAGGACGAAGACGACGAATTAAACCACTCATCCTTCGAGACGCCGCGCTAGCGCGCGGCTCCTCAGGATGAGGATCGAAAACTGAAGGAAACAAAACAATGGCTGCTAAAGACGTCAAATTTTCCGTCGACGCACGCGATCGTATGCTGCGCGGCGTCGACATCCTCGCCAATGCGGTGAGGGTGACGCTGGGCCCGAAGGGCCGCAACGTCGTGCTCGATAAGTCGTTCGGCGCCCCGCGCATCACCAAGGACGGTGTGACGGTCGCGAAGGAGATCGAGCTCGAAGACAAGTTCGAGAACATGGGCGCGCAGATGGTGCGCGAAGTCGCTTCGAAGTCGTCCGACTTCGCCGGCGATGGCACCACCACCGCCACCGTGCTGGCCGCTTCCATCGTCAAGGAAGGCTCCAAGGCGGTTGCCGCCGGCATGAACCCGATGGACCTCAAGCGCGGCGTCGATCTCGCCGTCGAAGCCATCGTCGAGCACCTGAAGTCCAACTCCAAGAAGGTCACGTCGAACGAAGAGATCGCCCAGGTCGGCACCATTTCGGCCAACGGCGACGCTGAGATCGGCAAGTTCCTCGCCGACGCGATGAAGAAAGTCGGCAACGAGGGCGTGATCACGGTTGAAGAAGCAAAGTCGCTCGAGACCGAACTCGACGTGGTTGAGGGCATGCAGTTCGACCGCGGCTACATCTCCCCCTACTTCATCACCAATGCCGACAAGATGCGGACGGAGATGGATGACGCCTACATCCTCATTTACGAAAAGAAGCTGTCGGGTCTCCAGGAACTGCTGCCGCTGCTCGAATCAGTGGTGCAGACCGGCAAGCCGCTTCTGATCGTGGCCGAGGACGTCGAGGGCGAGGCGCTTGCCACGCTCGTCGTCAACAAGCTGCGCGGCGGCCTCAAGGTTGCTGCGGTGAAGGCGCCGGGCTTCGGCGATCGCCGCAAGGCCATGCTGCAGGATATCGCCGTTCTCACCGGCGGTCAGGCGATCAGTGAAGATCTCGGCATCAAGCTCGAGAACGTCACGATCAACATGCTCGGCCGCGCCAAGAAGGTGATGATCGACAAGGAAAATACCACGATCGTCAACGGTGCCGGCAAGAAGGCCGACATCGAGGCGCGCGTGTCGCAGATCAAGGCGCAGATCGAAGAGACCACCTCGGACTACGACCGCGAGAAGCTGCAAGAGCGTCTTGCCAAGCTCGCGGGCGGTGTCGCGGTGATCCGCGTCGGTGGCGCCACCGAGGTCGAGGTGAAGGAGCGCAAGGATCGCGTTGATGACGCGATGCATGCAACCCGCGCCGCGGTCGAGGAAGGCATCCTGCCGGGCGGCGGCGTTGCGCTGCTCCGCTCGGTCGAAGCCCTCAAGAAGGTGAAGACCGACAACGAAGACCAGAAGCATGGGGTCGATATCGTCCGCAAGGCGATCCAGGCCCCTGCCCGCCAGATCGCCTCCAATGCCGGCGCCGATGGTTCGGTCGTGGTCGGCAAGATCATGGAGAAGGATCAGTACTCCTACGGCTACGACGCACAGGCCGGCGAGTACGGCAACCTTGTCACCAAGGGCATCATCGACCCGACCAAGGTCGTGCGGGCAGCGATCCAGAACGCGGCTTCGGTCGCGGGCCTCTTGATCACCACCGAGGCGATGGTTGCGGAAATCCCGAAGAAGCAGTCCGCGGCCCCGGCCATGCCGGGCGGCGGAATGGGCGGAATGGATTTCTAGTCCGCCGTTTCATTGCTGCGAAAATGCCAAGGCCCGGGAGAAATCCCGGGCCTTTTGCTTGAGGCGACAGTCTTCAGGGCGTAAGCGCAAAAAAGAGAACGACCACAAACGAAAAGGCGCGCGTTCATCCGGCGTCGCCTCGTCGCAGTGGCCGTCGTAGCGACGAACATACAAATCGCTACTTGCAAATTACACTACACGTCCAACATGACATGGACATGACAGCGAAGCCGGGCACAATTTACGTCGGGATCGGTGGCTGGACCTACGAGCCATGGCGCGGTGTGTTTTATCCCAAGGGCCTGCCGCAAGCGCGCGAGCTCGCTTATGCCGGCGCGCACCTCACCTCGATTGAAATCAATGGCACCTTCTATCGCACGCAGAGCCCGGCGACTTTTCGCAAGTGGGCCTCCGAAGTTCCGGCCAATTTTGTTTTCTCGCTCAAGGGACCGCGCTATGCCGTGAACCGCCGTGTGCTGAGCGAGGCTGGCGATTCCATCAAGCGATTTCTCAATTCCGGCGTGACCGAACTGGGCGAGCGCCTCGGCCCCCTGCTCTGGCAATTCGCGCCGACCAAGAAATTCGACGAAAAGGATTTTGCCGGATTTCTCGAATTGCTTCCGCACAATTTCGACGGCCGTCCGTTGCGCCATGTCGTCGAAGTCCGGCACGACAGCTTCAAGACGCCGGTGTTCCTCGCGCTATTGCGCAGGTTCTCAATTCCGGTCGTCTTTGCCGAGCACGATAAATATCCGGCAATCGCCGACATCGCCGGCGATTTCATCTATGCGCGGCTGCAAAAGGGCGACGAAAAACTCAAGGCCGGCTATCCGCCCAAAGCCCTGGATGCCTGGGCCGCGCGGACCAAGGCCTGGGCGGACGGCGCCGAGCCGAAGGATCTGCCGCGGGTCGAGAAAACTAATGCAGTGAAACGGCCGCGCGACGTCTTTGTTTATTTCATCCACGAGGCGAAATTGCGCGCACCGGCCGCAGCCATGGCCTTGATCGAAAGACTGTCATGACCGCTAAAAAGACTTCGGTGGAAAAGAAAGTTCAGCCGCTGTACACGATCGGCTACGAGCAGGCCAAGCCTGCGGCCGTGCTCGGCGAACTCAAACGCGCCAAGGTCCAATTGCTCGTCGACACGCGCGCGGTCGCTGCATCGCGCCGGCCGGGATTCTCCAAGCGGCAGCTTGCCGCCGCGCTGGACGAAGCCCGAATATTGGCTATATCCATTTGCAGAAGCTGGGCACGCCCGCTGCGGGCCGTACCGCCGCCCGCAGCGGCGACATCGATGCGTTATGGCGCATCTACGACAAACACATCAAATCCAGGGACGCGCAGGACGCGCTGGGCGAACTGATCGCGCTGATCAAATCAGGCCAGCGGATCGCCCTGCTCTGTTATTGCCGCGATCCAAAGACGTGCCATCGCAGCCGCATCGTGGCGAACGTGAAGAAACGGATGCGCGTTGAAGTCGCAGACCTGATCCCGCCGCTGTTCTGAAACTATTCGGCAGGCTGGGCGGCGCTATGCCGTGCCTCGATGCTGATGATGAGCGAGACCAGACCGAGCGTCGACAGGAACATGATCAACGCGATGATCGCATTGACGCCGAGCACCAGGCTAAAGCCGCCGTCCTTGTGCAACACGGCAATCAGGGCCACGGCCACGCCGGCGCTGATAAACAAAGTGAAATAACGGATGGCGTAGACGCGCCCGCGCCACGCATCCGCGGTATAGCGCGCGAGAATGATATCGTTGACGGTGACCTGGCCGTAGATCGCCGCGATGGCAATTGCCAGCGCCATCATCAACGGAAATCCCGTGGCGTACGTCGCCCACAGATTTCCCGCAAATCCCAGCGCGGTCACCGCCGCAAAGATCACGTACGGCGGCACCCATTCAACAAGCCGGCCGACCGCGAGCTGCGCGATCGCACCGCAGACCAGCACCGCGGTTGCGATGCTGCCGACCAAAGCCAGCGGCACCGACGTCGCCATGCCTTCATCGACAATCTTCGGCAGCGCGATGGTCAGCACGTTGAACACCAGGCCGGCGCTGAGCGCGATAACCAGGAAAAGTCCGAACAGCATGGCGGCAACTTTCGCCGTCAACGGCACCGCGGGTTTCGATTGCCGCGTGTTGACGTGATGGCGGTCGTCGGGCGTCAGCCAGTAATAAACTATGCCGGTCGCCACGCAGATCACGGCCGGCACGAGGAACGCGGCGCGCCAGCTGACCCAGGTCGCCAGTGCGGCGCTAACGCCGGCAGCAAGCGAAACGCCGAGATTGCCGCAGACGCCATTGAAGGCGAGCGTGCGGCCTTTGGCGCCGGACGCCTCGATCAGCATCGCCATTCCGACCGGATGGTAGATCGCGGCGAACACGCCAAGCATGAACATGCCGATTGCCAGCCACATCGGATTCGGCGCAAACGCCGTGCCGGCGAGCGACAGCCCGCATCCGACATAGAACGCAACCATCATATTCCGGCGGCTCCAGCGGTCGGCGAGCCAACCGGCCGGCAGCGAAAAGATCCCGAAGGCAACAAATGCCGCACTCGAGAGCGCAATCAGTTCGCTGTAGGGCCGCTGGAAAACAACCTCCAGCCCGATCACCACGGTCGGGTAGATCAGGAGCACGAAGTGGTCGATCGCATGCGCCCAGTTGAGAAAGGCGATCGAGCGCCGGCGGGCCATCTCGGGGTTTTGGCTGGCGGGAGCGGTGGTCATTCCAAGTCTGTCCGGCAATCGCGAGTCATTGGATGCATATATCCATTAGATAAGGCTTTGTCCTAACGGAGGCCTACCTGTCCAGACTCGACTTATGGTTGTAAACGCGCTTTAGTTGTATCTGATACGGGAATACAGTCTGCGGGGTTCGGGTCTGAAATGTGGTGTTGGAGGCGCGTTTGCGCGGCGGGTATCGCCGTCGCGGCCTTCATTTCGTGCGTTTTTTGGTTGGCTGGCGTTGCCTCGGCCGGTGAGGACGAGGACGCGCAAACCATGCTGTTCTCCGGACGCGACATCTGGCGCAACGGGGCCTTCGCCTACGGCGGATTCGTACACGCGCCCGGCGGTCTCGATCAGGATGGATTGCTTCTGAAAATATTACTATCGGGCGGCCTCTACCGCTATGACGCGGCCAATCTCGGCGGCGCGCGCGTGACCGGCGCCGAATGGGTCGCGCAAGTACTACCCGGCTGGCGGATCAAGCGAGGCGACGCCGAGTTCAAATTTTTCATGGGGCCGGACATTCAACTCCACCGGCTCTGGCCCGACGATCCCGACAACAAACTTCGCGGCCATTCTTTCGGCCTGCGCTTGGCAGCTGAATTTTGGTACGAGCCGACGCCGGACACGATGGTCGCAGCAGACGTTTCACTGTCATCGATTGCGACCAGCGACACGGCGCGGATCGCATACGGCTGGCGAATTCTCGAAGACATGCTCGGCGGCGTGTACGTCGGCCCGGAACTTCAGTATTTCGGATCCGACGGCTATCGGCACTTACGGCTTGGGTGCTCATGTCACCACAATGAAGACTGCCGATGTCGAATGGTCGGCGGCGGCCGGCTGGGCAAGGGACTCCTCTGGCCGCTCAAGCCCCTACGTGCGGCTCAATCTGCTGAAAAGGCAGTGAGCTAGTCGAGCGTGCGCCGGAACCGCGTGACGGCGATGGTCATCGCGATCAACATAAGAACGAACATGGCAACCGCGTCGTATCGCAAATCCGACAAATTCGAGCCCTTGAGCATGATCGCACGGATGACACGTAAAAAATGCGTGAGCGGCAGCGCCTCGCCGACATACTGCGCCCAAACCGGCATGCCGGCGAACGGGAACAAGAAGCCCGACAACAAGATATTCGGCAGGAAAAACATCATCGACATTTGCATTGCTTGCAGTTGGTTCTGCGCGATGGTCGAGAACGTGTAGCCGATCGACAAATTGGTCGCGATGAACAGCGTGCTCAGAGCGGCAAGAACCGCGAGATTGCCGACAACAGGCACCTTGAACAATGTAACGCCGATACTGATGATCAGGGCCGCCTGCACAAAACCGACGAGAATGTAGGGCACAATTTTGCCCAGCATGATCTCGACCGGCGTGATCGGCATGGACAGCAGGTTTTCCATTGTGCCGCGTTCGATCTCTCGCGTGACCGACAGCGCGGTGAAAATCAGCATGGTCATGGTGAGAATTGTCCCGACCAGACCTGGCACAATATTGAGCTGGGTTGCGCCCGCGGGGTTATAGCGGGCATGCGTGCGGATCTCGAACGGCATCGTCGGGCTGGCGGGTACATCCCGGTCGTGCGATAGCGCCGTTTGCAGGACCTGGCCGAGCGCACCAAGGGCCGTGCCAGATGCAACAGGGTCAGTCGCGTCAGCGAGGACCAGCATGGCGGGCTTGTCTCCGCGGCGCACCGAGCGCTCGAAATTCGCCGGGATTTCGATTGCAAACAACACAGCGCCCGAGGCCAGCAGATCATCGACCTCGGCCTCGGTGCGGGGCAGCTTGGTAACCTTGAAATATTTTGTGTTTTCCAGCGCCGCCAGGATGGACCGCGTAAGATCGGTTTGTTCCTGCATCAACACCGCCGTCGGAAGATCACGCGGCGTTGTATTGATGGCGTAGCCGAACAACATCAGTTGCACCAGCGGGATCATGATGATCATCGCAAACGAGACACGGTCTCGTCGGAGCTGGATGAATTCTTTCACCAGCATCGCCCAGGTCTTCCGCCAGAAGCCCTCTCCCGGAAGCCGGCGCGCCGGTTCGGACGGCAGAAGGTGCGTCATTGGAAGTTGTCCTTCGCCTTGCTCATCAAGTCGATGAACACGTCCTCGAGCGAGGGTTCGGAACGCTGCCACTCCAAACCCTTGCGCTTGCGATAGGGGGCAATTGCCGCATCAAGCCCCTTTGCGTCGCGTGCGGACACATGCAGGCTGGTGCCAAATGGCGCAACCATGTCGATGCCCGGCTCTTTGTTGAGCTCCTCGGCGAGCGCGTTGAGGCCGTCACCGCTCGTCGAACTGACCACGTAGGTCGTCAGATGTGAGGACTTCGATCACATGCTCGACCGTGCCGTGCACCATCAATTCGCCATAGGCAATGTATGCGATTTCGTGGCAGCGCTCGGCTTCGTCCATGTAGTGAGTGGATACCAGAACAGTGAGGCCGTCGGCTGCGAGCGCGTGAATCTCGTTCCAGAACTCGCGCCGCGCTTTCGGATCAACGCCGGCCGTCGGCTCGTCGAGCAGGAGCAGTTGCGGGCTCGGGAGCGTGCAGGCGCCGAGCGCCAGTCGTTGTTTCCAGCCGCCGGAGAGTTCGCCTGCGATCTGTTCCTCACGGCCGGTGAGCCCGAGCCGCTCGATGGCTGCGCGCGCCGCCGCAACCGGCTTGGCGATGCCGTAGACGCGGCCGATGAACTCCAGGTTCTCGCGCACAGAGAGATCCTGGTAAAGGCTGAAGCGTTGAGTCATGTAACCGACCTGGCGCTTGATCTTGTCGGTTTCGGTACGAATGTCATAACCGAGACATGTGCCCGTGCCCTCATCCGGCGTGAGCAGCCCGCACAGCATGCGAATCGTTGTGGTCTTGCCGGAACCGTTGGGACCGAGAAACCCATAGATCGTGCCGCGCTTGACCTGCATGGACAGGTTGCGCACCACCGCGCGGCCGTCGAATTTTTTTGTCAGGCCATGGACATCAATGACGATGTCGGAGGCGTTCATTTCTGTTGCTCTTTTGGCAGCGTGACGGTCACAGGCTGACCAACGCGGAATTTTTCCGGATGATCGGGCCGCGCTTCAATCAGAAATACCAGTTTTGCCCGTTCCTCTAGGCTGTAGATGACGGGCGGAGTGTATTCAGCGCTGCGCGCGATAAAGCTGACCTTGGCCGTCAGGCCCTTCTCGCAGCCGTCGCAGGAGACCTCGACAGTTTGTCCATATTTGATTTCCGGCAAGATGGCTTGCGGGGCAAAGAAGCGGAGCTTCAAATTGCCCGGCGGCAGCAGCGCCACCACCGGCCGGCCGGCCGGCACGGTTTCACCCGGACGATAGTAGATCTGCTCAATCGTGCCTTCACCGGGGCTATAGGCATTGCGCCGCCCGAGCCTCGTCTGCGACCAATCTAGATTGGCTTTGGCCTGACGCAAGGCTGCTTCGGAATCATCGTAAGTTTTCTGCGTTCCCGCCGCCGACTTCAGCAATTCTTTCGCGCGGTCGAAGGATTGCTGCGCATTGATCACGGCCGTATTCCGTACGACCACGTCTGCTTTTTGCAGGTCGTCATCAACCGTGAACAGAAGGTCGCCTTTTTGCACTTGGTCGCCCTCGCGGACTTTCAGAGCCTCCACGCGCCCCTGCTCGTCGGGCGATACAAAAATCAACTCAGCTTCGACCCAGCCCTGCAAGACATGGTCATTGTTGCTGCCGCATCCAGCAAGAGCGAGCATCGCGACCGCGACCAGCAACGGCCTTGCGGACATCATCTTCATGTTGTCCTCCGCGCGGAGAACAGCAGATCGACATGCGTCTTCATCATCTTGCGAACGTCCAGCGGTTCGAAACGTTCGAACAGTCCGCTCCAAATGATCGCGATCAGTCCCGGCGCCGCGACAATTTGCGGGAACTCCGCAAGTTCCTCCGGTACTTCGCCGCGCGCAGCGGCCCGCTGCAGCAAAGAACGCACCGCGGCGATAATTCGCGAAAGAACTTCGTGGTAATAAAATTCGGCAAGCTTCGGGAAGCGCCGTCCTTCCGAGATCATAAGACGCACGACATCCTTGCGCCGCGTCTCATAAACCTCGCGCACGAATAAATCGACGATGCGGTCTGCGAGCGCGGGGAGCGGCAGCTCGGATTGGCCCAATGCCTCGATCGTTCCGACCAAAGGCGTAAGCATGGCGCGCACGAGCTCCTGAAACAGGCTGTCCTTGTCGCGGAAGTAGAGATAGATCGTGCCCTTGGCGACACCCGCACGGCGCGCGACATCGTCGAGGCGGGCCGCTTCGAAACCACGGCTCGAGAATTCATCCAGCGCCGCGGCAAGGATTGCCTCGCGACGATCGAGGCTGCGCGACTTGCGTGCGGGGCTCGCCGGGACGCCGGCGGCCCGTGCCGCTTCCACCGCACGCTTGCGGCGGCCTGCCCTTCGCACGGCAGATTTCCGAGATCTGGTTGGCCGTAACATCACTGCACCAAACGCTGACTGACTGGTCAGTCATTATTTAGTGCAAATACGACCCGCGCGCAAGGGGCTAGTTTCGTAACGATTATCAGCTACTTAGCAGGAGCAGGTTGCGAATTTGCTTTTCCGCGGGCACAGAAACTGCAGGGATTGTCGGATGCCCGGCGCGGAGCAAGGCAGCGCGGGCGGAGGCGCGTGCCGTATTGACCGTCACAAACATCAGCGTTGCGGTCGCGAGCACCAAAGCTCCCACCACAAGCGCGCGCATGATTGGCGCATAGATGTCGTTCATCGCCCTTCCCTACCCGAGGGTCTCCATCAGATAGGGGTGAGTTGGGTAACCCGATCAATGATTCGAAGTCTTAAGCGCGCTCGATTTCTGACTTGACGGCGGAAAGCGACTCGGGCGTGTCCACGTCGGTCAGCGCGGCCTCGCCGGCGAGCGGCACTTCCGCGACTGCCTCGGCATAACTGCCGATCAGATGGCGTGCGCCGATATCGCCTTGGATCGACATCAGGTCGTGGAAGAAACGGCGCGACCACACGACCGGATTGCCACGCCGGCCATCGATGCTCGGCACGACGACCAGTGCGCCGCGCTCCGGATCGAAAGAAGAAATCAGCTTGTTGATCAACGCCGCGTCCACCTGCGGCATGTCGCCAAGACAAACGATGGCAGCATCGGCCTCATCCGGCGCGGCGGCGATTCCTGCTTTGAGCGACGTGCCGAGCCCTTCCGCATAATCAGGATTGTGCACGAGCCGCACCGGCAGGCCGCTCAAGGCTTTTTCCACTTTCTCGCGCTCGTGTCCGGTCACGACGATCACCGGTTTTGCGCGAGACGCAACCGCCTGTTCGGCGGCGATCCGGACCAATGGCTTACCGCCGATTTCGGCCAACATTTTGTTGACCGCGCCCATGCGCGTTGAACGTCCGGCGGCTAGCACGACTGCGGCAACGCGACGGCCTTTCTCCGGCGCCGGTTCCTCTCGTGGCTGTGGACGCGTAACGATCTCCATCAGCAAGCCGCCGACTCCCATGCCGGTGATATCCGCGCGCGTGACCGGCAAGCCGGCAAGCAAGCGCATGAGCACCCAGTCGAATCCGTTTTCCTTGGGGCTGCGTGCGCAACCGGGCGCGCCAAGCACTGCCTGCCCCCGCAGCCTGCCGATCAGCATCAGATTTCCCGGATCGACCGGCATGCCGAAATGCTCGATCTCCCCGCCGACCGCTTCGATGGCGGCAGGGATCACATCGCGGCGGTCCGCGATGGCCGAGGCGCCAAACACGATCACCAGTTCCGCGCCCGCCTTAAGGACCTCATCGATCGCGCGCGCGAGTGCGGCCTGTTCATGCGGCACGCGCCGCTCGGCGATAATGGACGCACCGGCCGGCGCAATGCGCGTCTCGGTGATCTTGAGCGTCTTCTCGACGACCTTTGGTGAGAGGCCAGGCAGCAGCGTCGAAACAATGCCGATTTTTCTAACTTTATATGGAGCGACGCGAACGACTGGCCTCCCTTTGCCGGCTGCGGCGACGGCCTGATCGCGCGCCGCGGCGGCCACGGCAAAGGGAATGATTTTTACAGTGGCGATCATTTCGCCTTCGACCACCGGCTTGTAAGCCGGAAGGGTGGCCACTGTGATCGCCTCATCGATACGATTGAGGGCGTCGACTGCTGGTCTGTCGATCACGAGAACGCCAGCCCGTTCTGCAAATAGATTGCAGCGACCGGTGAACGCACGATCAACGCGCGCGCCGTCACCTTTCACTGCAGTAGCTATGTCAGCCGCGGCCTGATCTTCCGAGACATCGCCCGGGTCGAGCCGCGCAACCGTGATTTCCTTGACGCCGGCGGCCTTGAGCGCCGCGACTTCGGCCGGCCCAATCAGCGTACCTTTCTTTAAGACGAACTCACCTTGGCGAATTGAATGCACCGCGGTTGCACCAACCGCGTCAGCAACCGGAACAGCACCGAACTTCATGCCGCCTCCGCCTTCTGACGTAGCACTAGAGTTATCTGGCCCATGATGGCGACCGCAATTTCGGCCGGCGACACCGCGTCGATATCGAGCCCGATCGGGGCATGAATGCGCGCAATATCTGCATCCCCGAGACCAGACTGCTTTAGCCGCTCCACGCGCTTGGCATGCGTTTTCCTTGAGCCAAGTGCCCCGATGTAGAAACAGTCACGCGCGAGCGCGTGCTTGAGCGCCGGATCATCGATCTTCGGATCATGGGTGAGCGCAACAAAGGCCGTGTAGCGATCTATGCCGAGCGGCGGCAGCGCGACGTCAGGCCACTCTGCAATCACTTTGACATCCGGAAAGCGCTCAATCGATGCAAATGCAGTCCGTGGATCCACAATAGTCACGTCATAGCCGAGCAATTGTCCCAGCGGCGCCAGTGTCTGGCTGATGTGCACCGCTCCGGTTATCACCAGGCGCGGCGACGGCACATAAACGGTAAGAAAAAAACGGCCTCGCGGCGTTTCCTCCATGCCGCTTTTGGCCATGCGCAGACGTTTTTCGAGTGTCTCGCGAAGCGGGTCTTTTGAAATTTCGGTTGCCTTCACCAGCCGCTGCTCGCCGCTTGCGACATCGGTGACCAACACGGCGGCGCGGCGCGCGGCCCGCTCGGCATTGAGCGCGTGCAGGATGTCGAGTTTCACGCTTCAGCTCACCTTCTCGACATAAACCCGGATGGTGCCACCGCAGGAAAGGCCTACTTTCCATGCGGTCTCGTCGGCGACACCGAATTCCAGCATTTTGGGCTTTCCGCTGTCGATCACATCCATGGCTTCGGTCACCACAGCGCCTTCGACACAGCCGCCGGAAACAGATCCCAGGAAATTGCCTTCATTGTCGATCACCAGATTGGATCCGGTCGGCCGCGGCGCCGAACCCCAGGTCTCGACCACCGTCGCGAGCGCAACACCGCGTCCGGATTTTCTCCATTCCTCAGCCGCTTTGAGAATGTCTTCATCGCGTGCCAGCATTGAATTCCTCCGTCAGGCTACTTGCCTCAGCAAAACTTTCGGATCGTGGCCCCTGGCCGGTGCACGCGACAAGGCGCGCACAAGTTCAGCCATCGATTGCAGATTGTGTATTGGCCGCAGTTCATCAACATGCGGCAGCATGGTCCGCACGCCCTTGGCGCGCGCCTCGAAACCGTCGAAGCGCAAAAGCGGATTGAGCCAAATGAGCCGGCGACACGAACGGTGCAACCGATCCATCTCGAAAGATAGCGTGTCATCGGCATCGCGCTCAAGCCCATCGGTAATAAGGAGAACCACGGCGCCCTGGCTGAGAACGCGCCGCGCCCATTGCTTGTTGAAAAGGTGCAGCGATGACGCAATGCGCGTACCGCCCGACCAATCTGCGACGTCAGCCGAGCAGGCTGCGAGCGCCTCATCGGGGTCGCGCTGGCGAATGGCGCGCGTGACATTCGTCAGTCGCGTGCCAAACAAAAACGTCGACACGCGTTTGCGCGCGTCGGTGACCGCATGCAAAAAGTGCAGGAATAACCGCGTGTATTCGCTCATCGATCCCGAAATATCCAGGAGAGCCACGATCGGAGGTTCTTTTACGCGCGGACCGAGATATTTGAGGTCGATCACCGCGCCGCCTGCCTTCATGCTGGCGCGCAATGTCCGGCGAATATCGATCAAGTGGCCGCGCCGGCTTGATGCCATCCGCCGTGTGCGTACCTCATCAAGCGGCAGCGTCAGCCGCGCAATGGCTTCTTTAGCGGCCGCTATCTCCGTCGCCGTCATTTGCGCAAAGTCCTTGGTCTGAAGGATTTCGCGGTCGGACACCGTCAAACGCGCGTCGATTTCGACTTCCGATCGTTCTTCATCGCGCGCAAGACCAGAGAACAGCGCTTCCTGAATACGTTGCGCACCCGGCGGCGGCGGATTCGGGGCGCCGGTGCGCGTCTCGGGCAGCATCGACGCAATCATCTTGTCGATATAGCCGCGCTTGCGAAAGAAAATCCGGAATGCCTGGTCGAACAAGACCGTATGTTCGTGCCGTTTGACGAAGACCGAATGAAGCGTCCAGTAAAAATCATCGCGCGCACCGACATGGGCAACGCCGAGCGCCTCCAGTGCGTCGAGGACCGCCCCCGGACCAACCGGAATACCCGCAGCGCGCAAAGCACGCGCAAAGTAGAGAATATTCTCGGCGAGACGGCCTTCGTTCATTTCCTCTCCCACCCGTTCATCCCCACGAAAGTGGAGACCCAGAACTGGATTCCCGCTTGCGCGGGAATGAGCGGAAATTGGTGTGCGTCAAACTACTCCGCGGCGCGCAGCTCCGACTTCACCTCATCGAGCAGGTGCTTGATCTTGGTGCCGTCGAGCCGGGCAATATCGTCCTGGTACTTGAGCAACACGCCGAGCGTGTCCGACACCGTTGCCGGATCGAGGGCGACCACATCAAGTTCGGTCAGCGCGGAAGCCCAGTCGAGCGTCTCGGCGACGCCCGGCGATTTGAACAGATCTTCCTTGCGCAGCGCCTGCACGAAGACAACGATTTGCTCAGACAATTTCTTGGAAACGCCCGGCACCTTGGCGCGCAGGATCTTCAGCTCGCGTTCGGCATTCGGATAGCCAACCCAGTGATAGAGGCATCTGCGTTTCAGTGCGTCGTGGACTTCGCGTGTGCGGTTGGAGGTCACAACGACGATCGGCGGATGTGCCGCCTTGACGGTCCCCAACTCCGGGACGGTCACCTGGAAATCGGCAAGCACTTCGAGCAGGAACGCTTCGAAGGCTTCGTCTGTGCGGTCGATTTCATCGATCAAGAGGACCGGGGCGCCCGCCGGATCCGGCTCAAGCGCCTGCAACAATGGACGCTTGATCAGGAAGCGTTCGGAAAAAACGTCATGCTCGATGCGCGAACGATCACCCTCGCCTTCGGCTTCTGCCAGGCGAATAGCAATCATCTGGGCTCCGTAGTTCCACTCGTAAACCGCGGAAGCAACGTCCAGGCCCTCATAACACTGTAGCCTGATCAGGCGACGCCCGAGCGTCTGGCTGAGCACTTTGGCAATCTCGGTCTTGCCGACGCCGGCCTCGCCCTCGACGAACAACGGCCGGCCCATCTTGAGCGCCAGATACAGCACCGTCGCCAGCGAGCGATCGGCGATGTAATCGGCCTTGGCCAGCAGGTCGAGGGTTGAATCGATCGAATTCGGAAGCGTCTTGTCTGCCATGCGGGGACTTTATCCTACCACGCGCGTGTCTTACATGTGGGTATGGAAGGCCCCGCCAGCCAGGATTAATGCCATGACCAAGCCCATGACCCTCGAAAAAGACGCTCTGCACATGCCCACCATCGATCCGGGGGTCCGGATCGGCCATGTCCACCTGAAGGTTGCCGATTTGCAGCGGGCGCTCGATTTTTACTCTGGTGTGCTGGGTTTTACGGTCACCACGACAAGGCCCGGCGCCGCCTTTATCTCGGCGGGCGGCTATCACCACCATCTGGGCTTGAACACCTGGGAGAGCCTCGGCGGGTCACCGCCGGCCCAAGGCACGACCGGGCTTTACCATACCGCCATTCTCTACCCGACGCGGAAGCTCCTCGCCGACGCTTTGCGGCGGTTGATCGTAGCCAAAATTCCGCTGGAAGGCGCCAGCGACCACGGCGTCAGCGAGGCTCTCTATCTGCGCGATCCCGATGACAATGGCGTCGAACTTTATTGGGACCGCCCGAAGGACAAATGGCCACAGAAGCCGGACGGGTCTTTGCAGATGTTTACACACCCGCTCGATCTGCATGACCTTCTGTCCGAACTTGATCGCCCGGACAAATAGGCCACACTGAAAACGACCAGTGCGTTCTGGAGTTAGACGCTCAAGCGGACGAGCGCCATTGCCGCAGCCGTCAGCAGCACAATAAAGATCGAGATACCGTCAGCCATCGCGCCCTGCCGGAGTGATCCGCCCGACAGGCAACGCACATCTTCGCGCAACGTTCCAGCGCTAGTCCGAACTCCAGATTCGGCAAACTCTATGCCGTTGCCTTGGCCAGCGCGCGGCGCGCCAGCACGCCGACGAGATGTGCGCGGTATTCGGGGCTGGCATGGATGTCGCTGTTCATGCCGGTTGCCGGAATGGTCATCCCTTCCAGCGACTTCGCCGAAAAGCGCTTCTTGAGTGCTTCTTCAAATGACTTCACCCGGAACACGCCATTGGCGCCGGCGCCGGTCACAGCGACGCGAATGTCGGCGCCCCGCTTCGAAACGAAGACACCGACCAGCGCGAAGCCCGATGCCGGATGTTTGAATTTTTCGTAGGCCGCCTTCTTCGCGATCGGAAAACTGATCTTGGTGATGATCTCACCATCCTCGAGCGCGGTCGAAAACATGCCGGTGAAAAAATCATCCGCCGCAATGCGCCTCTTGTTGGTGATGATGGTCGCGCCCAGCCCCAAAACCGCCGCCGGATAATCCGCGTTCGGATCGTTATTGGCGATCGAGCCGCCAATGGTGCCGCGGTTGCGAACCTGCGGGTCACCCACCGAGGCCGGCACCGACGCCAGCCCCGGCAAGGCCTGCTGGAGGACCGGCGAATTGGCCGCGTCCGCGTGGCGTGTCATCGCGCCAATGACGATGGATCGACCCTTCTGTTCGACGCCGCTTAACCCTTCGACCAGGGAGAGGTCGATCAATGCGGATGGTTGCGCCAGCCGTTGCTTCATTACCGGCAGCAGCGAATGGCCACCAGCCAGCAGCTTGGCATCCGGATTGCGCGTCAGCAGGCCAGCCGCCTGGCGGACCGTGGTGGGACGATGAAAAGTGAAATTGTACATCGACGTCTCCTGTGATTACGCGGCCCGGCGCGGCTGCGCCCGTTTGAGTGCCGTCCACACCGCATTGGCAGTGGCCGGCATGGCCAATTCTTCGCTTCCGATCGCATCAGTGATCGCATTGATTACCGCGGCGGGCGACGCAATCGCTCCAGCCTCGCCGCAACCTTTAATGCCGAGCGGATTTGAAGGCGACTTGGTTTCAGTCAACCCGATGTGGAATGACGGCAGGTCGTGGGCGCGCGGCATGGTGTAGTCCATCATCGAGCCGGTCACGAGCTGACCATCTTTGTCGTAAACCGCGCCTTCCAGCAGCGCCTGGCCGATCCCCTGCGCGATCCCGCCATGAACCTGGCCTTCGACAATCATCGGGTTGATCACGGTGCCGAAATCGTCGACCGCGGTCCAATTCACGATCTCGGTTTTTCCAGTGTCGATATCGACTTCGACTTCGCAGATGTGGCACCCGGCCGGAAACGTGAAATTGGTCGGGTCGTAGAATGACGTCTCTTTCAGCCCCGGCTCTAGCTCAGCGCCGCTGAATTTATGCGCGACATAAGCGTTGAGCGCGACATCGCCGAAGGCAGCCGATTTGTCGGTGCCTGCCACTGTAAACTTGCCGTCCTTGAACTCGATGTCGCCTTCCGCCGCTTCGAGCATGAAGGCGGCGACTTTCTTGGCCTTTGCTTCAATCTTGTCGAGTGCCTTGACGATCGCCGTCATGCCGACCGCGCCGGAGCGCGAACCGTAGGTGCCCATGCCGAACTGCACTTTGTCGGTGTCACCGTGCACGATTGAAACGTTTTCGAACGGAATGCCGAGCCGCTCCGAAACCAGCTGGGCGAAGGTGGTTTCATGGCCTTGGCCATGCGCGTGGCTGCCGGTGAGTACTTCCACGCTGCCGGTCGGGTTGACCCGCACCTCAGCGGATTCCCACAAGCCGACGCCGGCGCCGAGCGAGCCGACCGCCTGGCTTGGTGCGAGGCCGCAGGCCTCGATGTAAGTCGAGTACCCGAGGCCGCGCAGCTTGCCGTGCCGAGCCGCCTCGCGTTTGCGTTTGTTGAAGCCTTTCACATCGGCCAGTTCCAGCGCCTTTTTGAGCGAGGCGTTATAGTCACCCGCATCGTAAGCCATAATGACCGGCGTCTGGTGCGGAAACGATTTGATGAAATTGCGTCTGCGCAAATCGGCGGGGTCGATGTCCAGCTGCCGCGCCGCCACTTCGACCAATCGCTCGACCACGAAGGTTGCCTCCGGGCGTCCCGCGCCGCGATAAGCGTCGACCGGCGCGGTATTGGTGTAGACCGCATCGACCTCGCAATAGATGTGCGGGATGTCGTATTGGCCCGACAGCAGCGTCGCATACAGATAAGTCGGCACCGACGACGAGAACGTCGACATATAAGCACCGAGATTTGCGATCGTCTTGGCGCGCAGTGCTAAAATCTTACCGTTCTCATCCAGCGCAAGCTCGGCGTGAGTGACATGGTCGCGGCCATGCGCGTCGGTGAGGAAGGATTCGGAGCGGTCCGCGGTCCACTTCACAGGCCGTTGGACTTTGCGCGCCGCCCAGAGACAAACGACTTCTTCCGGATAAATAAAAATTTTCGAGCCGAAGCCACCGCCAACATCGGGCGCGATGACGCGCAACTTGTGCTCCGGCGCCATGCCGACGAAAGCAGCAATGACGAGACGCGCGACATGCGGATTTTGCGAGGTGTTCCACAACGTCAGGCCATCGGTGCCGGCGTCGTATTCGGCCAGCGCGGCGCGTGGCTCCATCGCGTTCGGCACCAGGCGATTATTGATGATGTCGAGCTTGGTGACGTGCTTGGCGGAGGAAAAGGCAGCTTCCGTCGCCTTCGCATCGCCGAGATGCCATTCGTAAATCGTGTTCTTAGGCGCGATCTCGTGAATTTGCGGCCCCGTTTTTGCCTTGGCGGGATCCGTCACCGCGGGCAGCACATCGTAATCGACCTTGACCTTCTCTGCGGCATCACGCGCCTGTGCCAGCGTCTCGCCGATCACCACCGCCACCGCATCGCCGACACAATTGACCTTGCCAGACGCGAGCGCCGGGTGCGGCGCCATCTTCATCGGCGAGCCGTCTTTCGAATGAATCATCCAACCGCAAATAAGGTTGCCGATTTTGTCGTTGGCCAATTCAGCGCCCGTGAGAATGGCAACAATGCCCGGCAAAGATTTTGCGGCGCTGATATCGATATTCTTGATTTTTGCGTGAGCGTGCGGCGATCGCACGAAAACGGCGCGGGTTTCGCCGGGCCGTACGACGTCATCGGTGTATTGGCCCTTGCCCGTGATGAAACGGAAGTCTTCCTTCCGGCGCACCGCCGCGCCGATACCCGTCGCGCTCATGGCGGTCTCCTCCCGTTA
Organism: uncultured Alphaproteobacteria bacterium; assembly: GCA_963819915.1. Lineage (GTDB taxonomy): Bacteria > Pseudomonadota > Alphaproteobacteria > Rhizobiales > Xanthobacteraceae > Pseudolabrys. Next base: position 819,461 of record CAWFXX010000007.1, on the reverse strand, counting down.
ACTCTTGGACGCTACTCGGCAGCCTGACGTGCGCCACCCTTGGCCATGGCTTTGGCGCCAGCGGCAATCGCCTTGACGATGTTGTGATAGCCGGTGCAGCGGCAGATATTTCCGTCGAGCTGCTCGCGGATTGTGTGCTCGTCCAGATCGTTACCGCGGCGACGGACGATATCGAGCGCCGCCATGATCATTCCCGGCGTGCAGAAACCGCATTGCAATCCGTGGTGCTCACGGAAGGCTTCCTGCATCGGATGCAGCGGACCGTTTGGCTCAGCAAGGCCTTCGATCGTCGTCACCTTCGCCCCTTCGCACTGCAGGGCCAATGTCGTGCAGGCCTTCGTTGCGATGCCGTCTATATGGACGACGCAGGCGCCACACTGCGACGTGTCGCAGCCGACATGGGTGCCGGTGAGGCGCAGATTTTCGCGCAGGAATTGCACCAACAGGGTGCGCGCTTCGACATCGCCAGTGACGGCTTTGCCATTCACCGTCATGGATACGGCAGGCATGACCTTCCTCCCAATTTGGGGCCAAAGGCCCTCTTTTTGCCTCGCCCGCCCCAAACCGGGGCGGTTCGGCTGCGGAATCACGCCGATTTTGGCCCGATCGCGCTTTGGAACATGAATAAGTCTGAACCGCGATTGCCGCTTGGGTCAAGGGAGTCAAAAGATGAAAACGTCGTCGGACCGCGGAGAGCCGGTCAGGCAGATGCGACATTCGCGGCGAAATTCTTGAAAAAATCGTCGGCGATCTTCTTGGCGGCGCCATTGACGAGGCGCTGGCCAAGTTGGGCAAGCTTCCCGCCGATCTGCGCTTCCACATTGTAGGTGAGCAGTGTCCCGCCATCCTTTTCGGTCAGCGCGACCGTGGCACCACCCTTGGCAAAGCCTGCGACGCCGCCGTCCCCCTCGCCTGAAATCTTGTAGCCATTGGGCGGGTTAAGATCGGTTAGATGAACCTTTCCTTTAAAACGCGCCTTTACCGGTCCAATCTTCGTTGTGGCGACGGCCTGGAATTCGGTGTCCGAGGTCTTGTTGAGCTCCTCGCAGCCCGGGATGCAGGCCTTCAGGACGTCCGCATCATTGAGCTTTGCCCATACGACTTCACGGCTGGCCGGCAGTTGAACCTCGCCCGTCATCGTCATCGCCATCGACGCATCTCCTTACGTTACAGTCGGCCAGCCCTGGCCCGAATGTCCCGACTTACCCTCCGGGCGCGGCCGTGAAAAGAGCTTTGCAGAGCATGCGCGGCCCATTAAGGGTGTCGGCCACGCCATATCTCGGCAATCAGAACATTGCCTTACGGGAGGACTTTCATGCCGACGATCAACGCCGATGACGGCTGCCCGATCCATGTCGAGGTTGAGGGCCGGGAGGGCGCGCCCGTGCTGATGCTATCAAACTCGCTCGGCACCAACCTGCACATGTGGGACGACCAGGCGCCCGAATTCTCAAAACACTTTCGCCTGGTGCGCTACGACCGCCGCGGCCACGGCAAATCCGGTGCGCCGAAAGGGCCCTACTCAATGGAGCGTTTCGGCCGCGACGTGATCGCCGTAGCGGACGCCCTTAAGGTCAAAAAATTCAACTGGTGCGGCCTCTCGATGGGCGGGATGGTCGGCCAATGGTTGGGAGCGAATGCACCCGACCGCGTCGAGAAGCTTGTCCTGTCCAACACCAATTTCAATTACGCCGACAAGACACCCTGGAACGACCGGATCAAGTTCGTGAAGGAAAAAGGTCTAGGCGAATTGGTGGGCCCCAACATGGAGCGCTGGTTCACGAAAGATTTCCGCGATCGCGCGCCCCAGACGCTCGCGCGCATGAAGGAAATCTTCCTTGCCACCAGCCCGGTCGGTTACGTCGCGAGTTGCGAAGCCATTCGCGACATGGACTTCACCGCCTCCAATCCGCGTATCGGCGCACCGACACTGGTGATCGTCGGCAAGCAGGACCCGGCAACACCGCCGGCGGCCGGAGAATCGATCGCCAAGCAGATCAAGGGCGCCAAAGTCGCTGCGCTTGATGCTGCACATATCGCCAACATGGAACAGCCGAAACTTTATACCGAAACCGTACTCAACTTCCTCCATTCATAGAGGCTGCCGCCATGGACGAAAAGGAACGCCACGAACGCGGCATGACCCAGCGCCGCAAGGTCCTGGGCAATGAGTGGGTCGATCGCGCCAACGCGAAGAAGAACTCCTTTAACGCGGAATTCCAGGATTTCATCACCCGCGCCGCGTGGGGCGAAATCTGGACGCGTCCGCACTACGACGAGCGCACGCGGCGCATCCTGGTGATTGGCACCATGCTCGCCCTCGACAAATGGGAGGAGTTTCGCATGCACGTGCGCGCCGCCCTCACCGAAGGCGGCTTCACCCCCGACGACATCAAGGAAATTATTTTACAACAGGCAATTTATTGCGGCGTGCCGGCGGCGAACCATGCCTTCAAGGAGGCCGCGGACGTCATCGGAGACGTGAAGGCCAAATAGCCATCGCGCGCCCGCGCGAAATAGCGCTCGCATCACTCAGCGGACGATCAACGCCAGATCGTGAACCAGTTGGCTTTTTTCGGAGTGGCCGCGACAGTGACAGCTGGCGCGTTTGGACGGACGTAAACTCGCTCAACGATGCAAAGCCCCACGGCAAGCGCCGCAAACAAGAGCTGGATCGTGTGTTCGCGCATTAGATCGGTGCTTTGCGACCAGGCTGCCGGGCCAACGGACGCGATGCTGATCAGAACAACCAGGATCAGTCCTGCTTCCAGAATCTCCGAGTCCGCCTGGCCGCGAGTCATGTGACGGAAACGGTCCACGATGTGGTACGCGCAGATGGCGGCGACAGCCAGCTTGAGCGTCGCAAAAAAAGCGGCAAGCTTGATCAACCCGATCGGTTCCAGGCTGAAGAGACGGCCGATGCCGAAGATGTATTGCGAGCGCCAGGCATCATCCAGGCCATAAGATGGCGATGCGAGAACGCGCAAGGCGTCATAGCCCCAAAACAAGGTGAAATAGAGCGCTATCGCGACGATGATGGCCACGGTGGCTGTCGAAAGTTTTGGCACGGATCCCTCCTCACGCGTGGATCCATGCGTAAGCCTCTAAAATGCCAATTTCAAAAGAAACCGAAACTTTACCTTACCGGTTAGGCCTTTAACCCTGCCCGATTAACCACGCACGGCAGCCGTCAGACGCAATCGCCGCACTCTAGCCGCCACGGCCGTCGCGAAACGCCTGCGGCGTCATGCCCGTCTGTTTGCGGAAAAACCGGGTGAAATGCGACGGATCGGAAAATGACAGATCATAGGCAATCTCGTGAATTGCCTGGTTTGTGAAAACAAGCTGTCGCTTGGCCTCGGTCAGCACGCGCTGGCGGATCATATGGCCAGCGGTTACGCCGGTCGCGCGTTTGACATGATCGTTGAGCCTGTCCGCGGTCATTGCCAGTCTTTCCGCATAGAAGCTGATCAGCCTTTCCTTGCGGAAGTGTTCGTCCAGCAGCCGACGCAATTCCTCCACTCGCACGTCCTTGCGAGAGAGCGTTACTTCCCCGGAGCGCGAGCGGCTGACAGCGAGCCGCACCACTTCGATGACGATTAATGTCAGCAGCCCGCGCATGGCAAGACGAAAACCCTCGCGCGCGAGCGAGGCCTCTTCCTTGAGGTCGGCGCACAGCGCCGACAAACGCCTGACTTCCGAAGCGTTGGCCAGCGGCAGCAGCGGATCGGCGGCGACCATTTTCAAACGCGCCATCGCCTCGCCAGACTGATCCCCCAGCGCGTCGGCAACATCTTCGGTAAAGCTCACGACCCAACCGTCAGTCACTTCGGGCTTGAAGCGGAAACCGTGGGCAGTCGTCGCCGGCACCAGAATTGCCGCCGGCGCCAAAAAGGAAACGGTCGCGGCCTCGAAGCTTAGCTCGCCGCCACCCTTCTCGATCAACAAAACCTGAAACAAGTTTCGGTGCCGGTGAGCGCGGATCGTCCAATCGTGGACCGACGAGCGCGAGGCAATCGTCTCGATGTGAATGAAATCAAACGCAGCGTCGTCCGGCGGATCGCCGTACAAATGAAAAAGCGGCAGCGCGGACACGGTCCCCATGCGCCGAGCATATGCGAGAGAGTTTCAAACGCCAACGACGCCAATACAAAAATAGAAAACCCCACCGCAAGGTGGGGTTTTCTCATCATATCACTTTCGGACTAACGGCCCTGCTGACCGCCCTGGCCGGGTTGCTGCTGTTGCTGCTGACCGGGCTTTTGCTGTCCGCCACCCTGCTGCTGACCGCCCTGCTGCTGGCCACCTTGCTGCTGCTGGCCGGGCTTCTGATTTGGATTCTGGTTCATTGTACTTTCCTCTCCAACGTTGGTTCGAAGCGCCATCTCGATCGCTCGCGCCCCATGGCAGGGGACAATGCGTGGCGGTTGCATTCGTTCCCGTTCACGCGTGCGCTCAACTTTGAAGAAAATGTGTTCGGAACTTGCTGGGCACACCGTGAGTTTCCTATCCGCATAACGGAGGAGCGAACAATGGGACGCTATATGTTGCTGTGGCTGGTTGGAGTGCCAATTCCGATTCTCGTGCTGATCTGGTTATTCGGCGGCCTGCACTAAGAGCGGTTGACTTAAGCCCCGCCAGCAAGATCTGGCGGCGGCATTGCTCAGATCAGCACATTTGCCGCAGTCGTCATGCTCAGAGCCCTCTTCCGACAAACAAACCTGGTAACACGTCGCCGTCGCGGCGTTGCCGCCTTTGCGATGCCCTGTTAAGCCTTACGACGAGGGACCCAATAGTCGTCGGCCGGACGACTTCGGGAAGGCGCAGGGGACAGGATGGAAGTCTTCCTCCAGCAGTTGATTAACGGCATCACGCTTGGCTCGATCTACGGCCTGATCGCCATCGGGTACACGATGGTGTTCGGCATCATCGGCATGGTGAATTTCGCGCATGGCGATGTCTTCATGGTGTCGGCATTCATCGCCCTGGTCGCTTTCCTGATCCTCACAACCGTGCTTGGCATCACGTCGATCGCGCTTGCTTTATTTATCGTGCTTGTCGTTGCGATGCTGTTTACCTCCTTGGTCAATTGGACGATCGAGCGTCTTGCCTACCGTCCGCTGCGCGGCTCGTTTCGGTTGGCCCCGCTGATCTCGGCGATCGGAATGTCGATCTTCCTGTCGAACTTCGTGCAAGTGACACAGGGTCCGCGTAACAAATCGATCCCGCCTATGGTGCAAGGCGAGTTCGTGCTGTTCACGAAAAACGACTATCCGGTAACGCTCTCGTACAAGCAGCTGATTATCTGGGTCGTAACCGCTGTGCTGCTTGCGTGCTTTTGGTACCTGGTCGCCAAGACCCCGCTCGGCCGTGCGCAACGCGCGTGCGAGCAGGACCAGAAAATGGCCGCCCTGGTTGGCGTCGATGTCGACCGCACCGTTTCAATGACCTTCGTCATTGCCGCGGCGCTCGCGGCCGTCGCCGGGACCATGTATCTGATGTATTACGGTGTCGTCAGTTTTTCCGACGGCTTTGTTCCGGGCGTCAAAGCATTCACTGCCGCGGTCCTCGGAGGCATCGGATCGCTGCCGGGCGCGGTCATTGGCGGAATCCTGATTGGGCTGATCGAAACGCTTTGGTCGGCGTATTTTTCAATCGACTACAAGGACGTCGCCGCATTTTCCGTTCTCGCAATCACCCTGATTTTCTTGCCGCAAGGTCTGTTTGGGCGGCCGGATGTCGAAAAGGTCTGACATGGCTCGCGCCGTGACGGATCGGCGCGCTGATGCAATTCGCGCGCTGCGCGACGCGGGTGTCACCGCACTGTTGGCTTTCGGTTTGTTTCTGCCGCTCGTCGGCTTCCAGACCGTTACCGACATCCGCAACGTCCTGATCCTGACGACGCGCTGGCCTTTGCTATTCGCCGTAGTCGCCGTTGTCGGTGTCGGCCGCCTGACCTACTCGCTTGTAGTCGATCCATGGCTCAAACAACGCGCGCTAAGACCGGCGGCTGCCAGTCCCACATGGCGCGCGCACCTGAAGAATTGGTTCGTTACGTTTGCGATTGGGTTCGTCATTGCTTATCCGGTCATCGTCATTACGACCGCCGGCTTCGGCGGCGCGGCGAAATGGATCGACAATTTCGGAATTCAAATCTTGATCTATGTGATGCTGGGCTGGGGCCTCAACATTGTCGTTGGTCTCGCTGGCCTGCTCGATCTGGGCTATGTCGCTTTTTACGCCGTCGGCGCCTATGCGTACGCCTTGCTTGCCAAGACATTCGGCCTGTCGTTCTGGATTTTGCTGCCGCTCGCCGGGACACTCGCCTCGTTTTGGGGACTGTTGCTCGGGTTTCCGGTGCTACGGCTTCGCGGCGACTATCTTGCGATCGTCACGCTCGCCTTTGGCGAAATCATCCGCATCGTATTGATCAACTGGGTTGACCTGACCAATGGCTATGCCGGCATCACCGGCATTCCACGTCCGACATTCTTTGGCATTCCGTTCAACGCGGATGACGACGGTTTTGCCGCCCAATTCGGGCTCGCGTTCTCGCCAATTTACCGCACGATCTTCCTTTATTACCTGATCCTCGCGCTCGCGCTGCTCACAGCCTTTGTCACCGTGCGGCTGCGACGTCTGCCGGTCGGGCGCGCGTGGGAGGCGCTGCGCGAGGACGAGATTGCCTGCCGGTCCCTCGGCATCAACACCACCAACACGAAACTCACGGCCTTCGCGATGGGGGCAATGTTTGCGGGTTTTGCGGGGTCGTTTTTCGCGGCACGGCAGGGCTTCATCTCGCCCGATTCCTTCACATTCCTCGAGTTCGGCCACGATCCTGTCGATTGTCGTGCTCGGGGGCATGGGGAGTCAGATCGGCGTCGCGATCGCCGCCATCGCGATGATCGGCGGCACCGAGATCATGCGCGAACTCGATTTCCTCAAATTGATATTCGGACCGACATTCGATCCGACCCAGTATCGAATGTTGCTGTTCGGGCTCGCCATGGTCCTGATCATGATCTGGCGTCCGCGCGGTCTCATTTCGACGCGTGAGCCTTCGGTGGTTTTGCACGAGCGGAGAACCATCGCCGCCGACCTGGTCAAGCAGGGACGCGGCTGATGGCAAACCCGGACAGAACGTTGCTGCGGGTCGATCATCTGACGATGCGATTTGGCGGCCTCGTTGCCGTCGACAATTTGTCGTTCAATGCTCAAGAAGGCGAGATTACGGCGCTCATCGGCCCAAATGGCGCGGGCAAGACCACGGTCTTCAACTGCATTACCGGGTTCTACAAACCGAGCGAAGGCCGCATCGCGCTTCGTCACGGCGATGCCGCGATCTGGGATCGACTTGATAGCCTCACCAGCAGCGGCGAGCGGCGCCATGCCTACGCTGAGGGAGCGCTTTATCTGCTGGAGCGCATGCCCGATTACCTGGTCGCGCAACAGGCGCGCGTGGCACGCACATTCCAGAACATTCGTCTTTTCCCGGGCATGACCGTGCTTGAGAACCTTTTGGTCGCTCAGCATAACCGGTTGATGCTCGCGTCCGGCTACACCCTGCTCGGCGTGCTCGGCTTCCCCTCCTATGCGATCGCCGAGCAGGCCGCAATCGACAAAGCGCGTTTTTGGCTGGACCGCGTCGGGCTCACGGAGCGCGCCGACGATGCTGCCGGCGAATTGCCTTATGGTGCACAAAGACGGCTCGAGATCGCGCGCGCCATGTGCACGGAACCAACGCTGCTTTGCCTTGACGAACCGGCAGCAGGACTCAATCCGTACGAAAGCGCCGAACTCAACGAATTGCTGCGGACGATCCGCGACGAACACCGCATGTCGATCCTGCTGATCGAGCACGACATGTCGGTAGTAATGGAGATTTCAGACCACGTGGTCGTGCTGGACTATGGCGTCAAGATTGCGGACGGGAACCCCACCGATGTTCGCAACGATCCCAAGGTGATCGCCGCCTATCTCGGCGTGGCTGATCAGGATGTCGCCACCGTGGAAGCCGAGGTCGGTTTATGAGCACCCCGCTGCTTTCCGTGCGCGGTGTGAAAGCCTTCTACGGGCGCGTGCAGGCGCTCAAGGGCATCGACCTGCACGTCGATGAGGGGGAGATCGTTACGCTGATCGGCGCCAACGGCGCGGGAAAATCAACGCTCATGATGACCGTGTGCGGCAACCCTCGCGCGCGCGAGGGCACGATAGAATTTGCCGGCCGTGAAATAACGAATTTGCCGACGCATGAGATTGCGCGGCTCAAGCTGGCGCAAGCGCCCGAGGGCCGCCGCATCTTCTCGCGCATGACAGTGCTCGAGAACCTGCAAATGGGCGCCACCACCGCCGAGCCCGCCGAATTCGAACACGATCTCGGTCGCGTGCTGACATTATTCCCGCGACTGCAACAGCGCATCGGCCAGCGCGGTGGCACCCTCTCGGGTGGCGAGCAGCAGATGCTGGCGATTGCACGTGCGCTGATGGCCCGTCCCCGCCTGTTGCTGCTCGATGAGCCCTCGCTGGGTCTTGCTCCACTGGTGGTGCGGCAAATCTTCGACGCGATCAAAGTGCTCAACGCCGAGGATGGCCTCACCGTCTTCCTTGTCGAGCAGAATGCGTATCATGCGCTCAAACTTGCTCACCGCGGCTATGTCATGGTCAACGGCCTGATCGCCATGTCCGGCACGGGGCGCGAGCTGCTTGAGCGGCCCGAGATCAAGTCGGCCTACCTCGAGGGAGGCCGGCATTGAACGATCTCACCACCGCTTTCTCGATCCCGGATCTGCTCTATGAAGAAGGCTCGTTCGGCGTTTTCCTCCTGGTGACCATCGTTCTGGGCGGCGGGGCCGCAACCCTTACCGGCCGCGCCATCGCCGCGACATGGCGGCCACGCTGGCAGATCGTCCTTTACACGTGCATCCTCGGTGGCGCCGTGAGGTTCATCCATTTCAGCCTGTTCGCCGGCACATTGCTCTCATTCCATTACTACCTGATCGACAGCGCGTTCTGCCTGGCGTTTGGTTATTTGGGCTTCCGGGCGGCACGCGCCTCGCAAATGGTCACGCAATATCGCTGGATCAATGAACCTGATGGCCTGATGCGCTGGCGCGTCAAGCGGCCCTGACGTAACATTCCGGCTCTACTCGAGCCTGCCGGGCTCCACCTGAAGGGGAACAAAACGATGAAAAGAATTGCCACGCTCGGCCTGACGCTGGGCATCGGATTTGCGCTGGCGGGAACCGCTTCCGCGCAAGTCAAATTTGGCATGGCCGGTCCGATCACGGGTCCGAGTGCTGCGACCGGTGCACAAATGAAAAACGGTGTCGATCAGGCCGCCACCGACATCAACGCCGCTGGCGGCATTCTCGGCCAGAAGATCACCGTCGAATACGGAGACGACGTTTCCGATCCCAAGCAGGGCGTCTCGGTCGCCAATAAATTCGCCGGCGACGGCGTCAAATTCGTCATCGGCAACTACAATTCCGGTGTCACGATCCCCTCGTCGGAGGTTTATCAGGAAAACGGCATCCTGGAGATCACCCCGGCCTCGACCAATCCGACCGTCACGGAACGCAAGATGTGGAACATCTTCCGCGTCTGCGGTCGTGACGACCAGCAGGGCAAGGTCGCCGGCGACTACATATCTGAATCACATGAAGGGCAAGAAGATCGCCGTCGTCCACGACAAGACCACCTACGGCAAAGGTCTCGCCGACGAAACGAAGAAGACCATCAACAACGGCGGCATGAAGGAAGTGCTCTACGAGGGCATCAACACCGGCGAGAAGGACTTTTCGGCGCTGGTGTCGAAGATCAAGCAATCGGGCGCCGACCTTGTCTACTTCGGCGGCCTCTATACCGAAGGTGGCCTGATCGTGCGGCAAATGCGCGACCAGGGCGTCAAGGCCCCGCTGATGGGCGGTGACGGCATCACTTCGGACGAATTCGCTTCTGTCGGCGGTCCCGGTGTGGAGGGCACGCTGATGACCTACGGCCCCGACCCGCGCAACAAGCCGGAAGCCAAGAAGGTGGTGGAAGAATTCCGCGCCAAGAAATTCGAGCCGGAAGCCTACACGCTCTACAGTTACGCCGGCGTGCAGATCATCAAGCAGGCGGCGGAAGCGGCCAAGTCGCTCGACCCGAAGAAGGTCGCCGAGAAAATGCATTCCGGCATGCCATTCAAGACCGTGCTCGGCGACATCTCCTTCGACAAAAAAGGCGACATCACCAAGCTCGATTATGTGATGTATCTCTGGAAGAAGGACGCCAGCGGCAAGATCACCTACGTCGAGTGCCCGGGCTCCGACTGTTCAAAAGTAAAATAATTACAGGGGATCACGTCTTCGAAAAGCCCGCTCGTCAGCGGGCTTTTCTTTTTCAGCCAATCTTGCCCAACGCCGGAAATACATCGAGCAGCCAAACGCTCACCTGCGTGAGGCTTCCGGTGAGAAATGCAATTCCGGTCAAGAACCAGCAGCGCGCCCATCGCTTGTTCAACGCGATGGAGATAGTTGCGAAAGCGCGACAGAAATGCCGCGAACGGCTCTATTGCAAACGCCGCAATGATGAATGGAATTCCGAGCCCAAGCGAATAGACCGCGAGCAGGCTCGCGCCTTTCGCGACCGTCTGTTCGGACGCAGCGACTGCCAGAATGGCGGCGAGGATTGGACCGATGCACGGCGTCCAGCCGAAGGCGAAGGCCAACCCAATGACGTAGGCGCCCCACAGCCCGACCGGCTTGGCGACATCGAGCCGCTTTTGCCGATGCAACAGTGCGATCGGCGTCACGCCAAGGAAGTGCAGACCCATAATGATAATGACGACGCCGGCGATCGTCGCCAGAGGACCCGAGTAGGCCCGGATCAGCGCGCCAATGACGCTCGCGCTGGCGCCGAGCGCGACAAACACCGTCGAAAAACCGAGCACGAACAGGGCCGCAGCCGCGACCGTCTCGCGCTTGACCCTTGGCTCCGGCTCCTTGTCCGCGAAACGCTCAAGAGATGTCCCTGCCAAAAACACAAGATAGGGCGGCACCAGCGGGAGCACGCAGGGAGAGAGAAAACTGACCAAGCCGGCGATCAGGGCGGCCAAAAATGTTACGTCACCGGTCATGGTGCCTCTAAAGTCATGAGGCCTCTAGATGCGATGCATTGCGGCCGCTGGCAAGCGCCGTTCGGCCGCTTCGCCGGAACGTGATTGGTCGTGATAGGCTTGCCGGCAAGGAGACATTATGGCGCGCAATCTCATCACCGACGTGTCGGGCCTTCGGGTCGGTCAGGCTGGCGACGCAAAGCTTGGTTCGGGCGTAACCACTATTGTGTTTGACGCCCCGGTTGTCGCCAGCGTGGATGTTCGCGGCGGCGGCCCCGGCACCCGCGAGACCGCCCTGCTCGATCCCGCCCAGACCGTGGAAGGCATCGACGCCATTGTGCTGTCCGGGGGATCGGCGTTTGGCCTCGACTGCTGCTTCGGGCGTGCAAGCCTGGCTGCGCGAACAAGGGCGCGGTTTCCAGGTCCGCGAAGCGCGCGTACCAATCGTGCCCGGCGCGATCATGTTCGACCTGCTGTCGGGCGGCGACAAGGACTGGGGTCGCTATCCGCCCTACCGGGAACTCGGCTACGAAGCCGCACAACGGTGCGGTGCAGGACTTCGCGCTCGGCAGCGCCGGCGCGGGCTCGGCGCCACCACCGTCAACCTCAAGGGTGGCATCGGTTCCGCAGCGGCGAACACGCGCAGCGGCATCACCGTCGGCGCAATTGCGGCGGCCAACGCCGTCGGCAGCACGACCATCGGCGATGGTCCGCATTTCTGGGCGGCTCCCTTCGAGCAAGGAAAAGGAATTTGGCGGCCGCGGCTGGCCCGCGCAAATTTTCGCCGGAAGCTTTGGCTTTTCGCAGCAAAGGCGCCTCGGGCGAAAACACGACGCTCGCCGTGGTCGCCACCGACGCGAAACTCACCAAAGCACAAGCCAATCGCCTGGCCGTCATGGCGCAGAGTGGGCTTTCGCGCGCGATCTATCCTGTCCACACGCCGCTCGACGGTGATGTGGTATTCGCTGCCGCACCGGCGCGAAGCAACTGCCCGATCCGTCTTTGCGCTCAGCGAACTCGGCACGCTTGCGGCCAACGTGCTGGCCCGCGCCATCGCACGCGGTATTTATGAAGCAACGGCTTTACCATTCCCTGGCGCGATACCGAGCTGGCGCGACCGTTTCGGCTAACACCGAACCCGAACGTCATTCGTGCGTTGTCCGGTTATGCCATCGACCGCCATCGCAAACATCGCATATAACCAGACACGCGAGCGGCTGACAGTTACCTTCGTAACTGGGCGCATCTACGAATATGTCGATGTTCCGTCGGAGGTTGCAGCCTCGTTCGAGTCGGCGTTTTCGAAAGGTGCATTTTTTAACAGTTACATTCGCGATCGCTACGATTTCCGGGAACTCACATCGGCGCGCTAGTTAAAGCGCTCCGCGCTATAAGGTGCCGGATCGCAAAACGGCGGCTCGCCCGCCATCATTTCGGCAATCATGCGCCCGGTCGCGGGGCCGAGCGTGAGACCCCAGTGTGCGTGACCGATCGTCAGCCAGAGCCCCGGATGTCCCGGCGCGCGACCGATCACGGGCCGCGAATCCGGCAAGCAAGGACGGCACCCGAGCCAGGTCTTATCGTCGGCGCGCGCGCCCAACGGAAACAATTCTCGCGCTGCGGGCAAAACACGATCGAACTGCACGGGCGTCGGCGGCGCATCGCGCGCCGCAAATTCGACGCCGGTAGTCATCCGGATGCCTTGCTCCATCGGTGTGATCAGATAGCCCGGTTCAGCGTCGAGGACCGGTCGCGATAAACCGGCATTGCCCTGGGCGCGGAAATGCCGATGGTAGCCGCGCTTGATCGCAAGCGGAAGCTTGAGCCCGAGGGTCGCGAGCAAATCCGGCGCCCATGGACCCAATGCAACCACGCACTCAGGTGCATCGATTGAGCCCTCGTTGGTCTCGACACGCCAACGATTCCCCGCGCGATGCAATGATCGCGCGTCGCCAACAAGCGTGACGCCGCCGAGTGCGGCAAAACGCGCGGCATAAGCCCGCGTCACGCCGAGCGGGTTGCTCACGCTCGCCGCCTCTGGCCAAAACACCGCGTGTGCGAACACCGGATTGAGTGCCGGCTCGAGCGCTTGCGCGCCAGCCGTATCCAGCCTCTGGAGCGGCAGCCCGAATTTTCCGGCGACATCGAACTCCGCGGCCAAACCTGCGAAGCTTTTCTCACTGCGATAAATTTTCAGCCAGCCGGTTTTCCGCAAAAAACGAGGCGCGCCGGCTTCGGCCAGCAATGCCTCATGCTCGGCAACCGCGCGCGAAAAGAGAGGACGGATCAACCGTGCTGTCTCAACAAGGCGATCTGGCCGGGATGCCGCCCGGAACGCCAGCAACCAGGGCATCACGTGCGCTAAAAAAGACAGATGATAATTGGCTTCACCCGCTCGCTTCAGCGCAATGCGTACCAGCGCGCGTAAACTGGAAGGAAACGCCGGCGGGAATACCGTATTGCCTTCAATAATGCCGGCATTGCCATAGGACGTCTGCTCGCCGATGCCTGCACGGTCAACCAACGCGACCGACAGCCCGCGTCTCGCGAGGTGGACCGCCACCGAAACGCCGACGACGCCTGCGCCAAGCACAATCGCATCAGTACGCGCCATGGTCGCCTTGATCTCCTGCCTCGGTCGCCGATGTCTTTTATATGGATCGTATCCGGGCCGCGCGCTATGACCCGCGCGGTGCCGGAGACAGTCTGCCTATGCCAATATTGAACGGGTTAGCCGCCGCTTTGGCATGGCTCGGGCGGCAAGGCACGCGGGCCCTTGCCGCCTCGATTTTCCTGGGCCTCGCCGTCCCGCCACTCGCCGCCTACGTCAAACCTTATCTCGGCGAGTTGGTGTTCGTGTTGCTGCTGTTTTCCTATCTCCGGACCGACCCCGCAGCCTTCAGCCGCCACCTCAGATCGCCGGGCCTGATCATTGTTGTCTCGCTCTGGGTGATGGTGGCCATACCGTTGCTGTTCGGTACAGCCTATGTGCTGTCGGGCATCCGCGAAGCGCTGCCGGCGCTCTATACCATCATGATCCTGCAACTCGCGATCACGCCGATTACGTCCTCGGCGGCGTTTGCGGCACTGATCGGTCTCGACGTGGCCCTTTCGCTTGCGGCGCTGATCGTCTGCAACGCGCTTTCGCCGCTGACGAGCGTTGCGTTCAGCTACTTGTTTCTCGGCTCTTCGCTGTTCTCTCCCCTCGAGCTCGGTATCAAACTGTTCCTGTTCTTTGGCGCTGCCGGAGCCTTGGCCTTCGCCATCCGCCGCTTCGCGGGTCAACCCTGGATCGAACGGCAGAGCGAGCACATTGACGGCCTCAACGTGGTCGCCGTCTTCCTGTTTGCCATCGCCGCGATGGATGGCGTACCGCGCCATGTGGCGGCCGAGCCGGTATTTGCGATCGAGCTTGTCGTGTTCATCGTTGCTCTCACCTGCGCGCAGATCGGCCTCAGCGTGCTGGTATTTCGGCGTGCCGGGTTCGACCGCGGCCTGGTGATCGGCCTGCTCTCCGGATTCCGGAATATCGGCCTCGTGATGGCGACGCTGGGACCATCGCTGCCTGATCTGGCCTGGTTCTACTTCGCCATGGCGCAGGTGCCGATCTATCTGATGCCGGCGATCTTGCGCCCGCTGGCGCGCAAACTGGCGGAAAAGCGTTAACAGCGGAGCCGCCTTGCGTCGGCAAACGTTGCCCGCTGTCGCGCCACATGATACCCGGTTGGCTTCTGGAGACCGGCAATGCGTCCGCTCATTATCGCGCCGTCAATCCTGTCCGCCGACTTCGCCAGGCTGGGCGAAGAAGTAAGGGCGGTTGAGGCTGCTGGCGCCGACTGGATCCACGTCGATGTGATGGATGGCCATTTTGTGCCTAATATTTCCATCGGCCCCGCTGTCGTGCAGGCAATCCGGCCGCTCACCAAGAAGACCCTCGACGTGCATTTAATGATCGCTCCTTGCGATCCCTACCTCGAAGCCTTCGCCAAAGCCGGCGCCGACAGCATTACGGTGCACGTTGAGGCAGGCCCGCATGTGCATCGCTCGCTGCAGGCCATCCGTGCGCTCGGCAAGAGGGCCGGAGTCACAATGAATCCGGCCACGCCGGTTTCGAGTATCGAGCACGTCATCGATTTGGTTGATCTCATCCTGATCATGTCAGTCAATCCGGGGTTCGGCGGTCAGGCGTTTATTCCGGCAGCGCTCGATAAGGTGCGCGAAACGCGTGCATTGGTCGGTGCGCGGCCGATTGATATCGAAATTGACGGCGGCATCACTGCGGAAAACGCCGCGCGCGTGGTGCAGGCCGGTGCCAACGTGCTCGTCGCCGGTTCCGCTGTATTCAAGGGCGGCAACTACAAAGGAAACATCTCGGCTATCCGCAACGCGGCGGCATTGGCACGCGGGGAAGCGGCGTGACAATCGCCCGTTATTCCCGCCCGGAGATGGTTGCGATCTGGTCTGCGGAAACGAAGTTCCGCATCTGGTTCGAAATCGAAGCGCATGCGGCTGAAGCCATGGCCGGCCTCGGAATTATTCCAAAAGATGCCGCAAAGACGATCTGGGAAAAGGGCAAGGCCGCCAAATTCGACGTCGCGCGCATCGATGCGATCGAGGCGGAGGTGAAACACGACGTCATCGCCTTCCTCACGCATCTGTCCGAAATTATCGGACCGGAAGCGCGATTCATCCATTCCGGCATGACCTCATCCGACGTGCTCGACACCTGCTTCAATGTCCAGCTGGTGCGCGCCGCCGATCTCCTGATCGCCGATATCGATAATCTGCTCGCGGCCCTCAAACGCCGGGCGCTTGAACACAAGCTCACGCCGACCGTCGGCCGCTCTCATGGCATACACGCCGAGCCGACCACCTTCGGCCTCAAGCTCGCTTACGCCTACGCGGAATTTGCCCGCGCGCGCGAGCGGCTTGTAGCGGCACGCAAGGACGTTGCGACCTGCGCGATTTCCGGAGCGGTCGGCACGTTCGCGCAAGTTGATCCGCGCGTGGAAGCCCATGTTGCGAAGGCAATGGGACTGGCTGTCGAGCCAATCTCGACGCAAATCATTCCGCGTGACCGGCACGCGATGTACTTTGCGACGTTGGGCGTCGTCGCTTCGTCGATCGAACGGCTCGCAACCGAGATCCGGCACCTGCAACGGACGGAAGTGCTGGAAGCTGAGGAGTTCTTCTCCGAAAAACAGAAGGGCTCCTCGGCGATGCCGCACAAGCGCAACCCGGTGCTGTCCGAAAACGTCACCGGTCTCGCGCGCATGGTGCGGGCCTATGCCCTGCCCGCCATGGAAAATGTCGCGCTCTGGCATGAGCGCGATATCTCACATTCGTCCGTCGAGCGCATGATCGGCCCGGACGCGACGGTAACGCTCGATTTCGCGCTGGCGCGATTGGCGTCCATCATCGACAAGCTCGTCGTCTATCCGAGCGCCATGCAGAAGAACCTCGACAGGCTCGGCGGGCTGATCCATTCACAGCGGGTGCTGATTGCCCTGACCCAAAAGGGCGTCCCGCGCGAGGACGCCTATCGCCTGGTGCAGCGCAATGCGATGAAGGTCTGGGGCGGCGAGAGCGATTTTCTCTCGCTTCTCAAGGGCGATAAGGACGTTCGCGCAAAGCTTTCCGACAAGGAGCTCGAGGCTAACTTCAACCTCGACCATCACTTTAAGCACGTCGATACGATCTTTAAGCGGGTCTTTGGCGCATGATCCCGAAAAGTGGGCACCGGTTTTCGGACGAGATCATGCGCGGTTTAGAAGCCGCCTGACACCGTGCGCGACGCCACAGCCGAATTCGATTTTCTTGTGCTCCCCGGCTTGGGCAACTCCGGCGTCGATCATTGGCAATCCTACTGGTGCCTCGCCTTTCGGAACGCCACCCGGGTCCTGCAAGACGATTGGGACAAGCCGACGCTTGCATCGTGGCTCAATCGGCTCGATGCCGCCCTCGCCGGTGGCGCGCGCCCCGCGATCCTGGTTTGCCATAGTCTTTCCTGCTCGCTTGCCGCGCATTGGGCGGCGCGCAACGCACCCGGCCGCGTGAAGGCTGCGCTGCTGGTCGCGCCATCCGATCTCGAGCGGCCCGACGCCCCGCCCGCAACGCGCAATTTTCTGCCGGTGCCGCACCAGAAATTTCCTGTTCCGACACTGGTCGTCGCCTCCACGGACGATAATTTTGTGACGCCGGCACGCGCACGCCAATTCGCCAAAGCTTGGGGCGCGGATTACTGCGAATTGCCGGAGCTCGGCCATATCAACACGGCGTCCCGCCTCAGCTACTGGCCGCAGGGCCTGCTTTTGCTCGGCCGCCTGATTTAACGGATCGAGACCTGACGTGCCGGCTGCTCCCACGATCCTTGTGTTTGACTCCGGCGTCGGCGGTCTGACGGTCTTCCGCGAAATCAAGGCTGCCCGGCCGGACGCGCGTTTTATCTATCTGGCGGACGACGCCGGCTTTCCCTACGGGCAGCTGGATGAAGACGAATTGGTCAGGCGCATTGTCGACGTGCTCGGTGCAGCGATCGGCGAATACAAACCGGATCTGGTTGTCGTTGCCTGCAACACCGCCTCGACGCTTGCTCTCGGAGAACTCCGTACGCAATTCCGCGTCCCGTTTGTCGGCACGGTGCCCGCGATCAAGCCCGCCTGCGCCCAGTCTGTAACCAAGCTGGTGACTGTGCTCGGCACACAGGCAACCGTCGGACGTGAATATACGCACGCGCTCATTCGCGAATTTGGATCCGGCTGCGACGTGCACCTGGTGGGGTCGCCACGGCTCGCCACTTATGCCGAGGCCGAACTTGCCGGCGCGCCGGTTGCCGACCGTGCGATCGCAACAGAAATCGCCGGCTGTTTTATTGAAAAAGGCGGGCAGCGCACCGACACGATCGTACTCGCCTGCACGCACTATCCGCTGTTGCTCGAACGTTTCCGCGTCAGCGCGCCGTGGCCAGTGACCTGGCTCGATCCCGCACCCGCGATTGCACGGCGCGTCGTGGACCTGATGCGCGCGCGCGCACCGGGCAATCCACCACTGTCGCCACAGATCACCTTCACGTCCGGCCGCGCACCCTCACCGCAGTTAGCGACGGCCCTGGCTGGTTTCGGCTTCTAGCGAAACAAGCGTGGTTCCACCTCTAGAAAGCCCCGCCAGATCATATCGATCGCGACATAGAGAATAATCGCCAGGCCAATGTAGGCGATCCAGCGGTGCCGGTTGAGCAGCTTGGCAATAAAGCTCGCGGCAAAACCCATCAGCACAATGGACAGGCCGAGGCCAAACACCAGCGCAGCCGGATGCTCGCGCGCCGCGCCGGCGACCGCCAGCACGTTATCGAGCGACATCGAAACGTCCGCCACGACAATTTGCCAGGCAGCCTGCGCGAAGGTCTTGCTTGGAACGTGCGCGTCGCCGGCCCTGAGTGCGGCCTCGGCGTCCTCCGGGCCGGGGCCGCGCAGTTCGCGCCACATTTTCCAGCAAACCCAGAGCAGCAGGATGCCGCCGGCGAGGAGCAAACCGACGATCGCCAGCAATTCGATCGCCACAGTCGCAAAGGCCAGGCGCAGCACCGCGGCCGCGATGATGCCGACAAAAATGGCGCGCGCCCGGCTCGCCGCGGGCAAGCCGGCAGCGGCAAGACCGATGACGATGGCGTTGTCGCCGGCCAGGACCAGGTCGATCGCCATTACCTGCAAAAAGGCGGCGGCCAAATCGGGGGTGAAATAGGCAAGACTGTCCATGCTGGCCCCTATACTCGTCAGTCCGACATCGCAGCCTTGAAGCTGCCAGAGGGGCCCGGCCTGACCATCCCACAATGCCCGCCAGGCGCCGCTCGGGCAAGAAAAACCGGCTGCGGCATAACAGGGCTAACCATAGCGGTTTTGCTGTTCCCGGCCTGTTTGACAGGCCGGTGTGATGCCCCTAAAACCCGCGCGCCCGGTGGATTTTATGTCCGCCGGGCGTTTCGCACCCGTGACAAGGCCTAACGCTTTTGAGGCCATGTCTGTCGGTTCCGGCCCCGCCGGGACAGAGGAGGGCGCGATCCTCAACAACAGCAAAGACAATCGAGGACGCGAATGACCAAGCGCATGGAATCCAAGTACAAGATCGACCGCCGGATGGGCGAGAACATTTGGGGTCGTCCGAAAAGCCCGGTCAACCGGCGCGAATACGGCCCCGGCCAGCACGGCCAGCGCCGCAAGAGCAAGCTCTCCGACTACGGCGTGCAGCTCAAGGCCAAGCAGAAGCTGCGCGGCTACTACGGAAACATTTCCGAACGCCAGTTCCGCGGCATCTATCAGGAAGCCCGGCGGCTGAAGGGCGACAGCGGCGCCCATATGATCGGCTTGCTCGAGCGCAGGCTCGACGCGGTGATCTTCCGCGCCAAGTTTGTGCCGACCGTTTTCGCGGCGCGCCAGTTCATCAGCCATGGCCATATCCGCGTGAACGGCAAGCGCGTGACCATCGCCAGCTATCGGGTCAAGGTCGGCGAGGTCGTCGAAGTGAAGGAAAAGTCAAAGCAGTTGGCGCTGGTTCTCGAAGCCCAGGCTTTGGCCGAGCGCGATGTGCCGGACTACATCGACGTCGACGCGTCGAAACTGACGGCCAAGCTCACGCGCATTCCGGTGCTCACCGATGTGCCCTACGCGGTGCAAATGGAGCCGCATCTCGTCGTGGAATACTATTCGCGTTAAAAAGCGAATCGGTCACGCCAAGCACGCCTGACGAGCCGGCGCAACGTCGCGCCGGCTGCCGAAACTCCGGCGAAAACCGGCATTCGAAACTTGGTTGCGCCGCGCGTTGTGCCAAATTCCGCGCGCCCGAAGAGTTATCCCCGACTAAAGGCGTCGTGCACAGCTTATTTTGTGGCAGCATTGCGACATTTTTCTACATTTAGTAGGCGAAAAGCGCTAATAACAAAACGCGGTCCTCGAATCACAGGACATGCCTAGGGAGACTCCGCAATGAAAGGGATCGATACCATCAAGGAATGGGTCGGGGCGTTGACGGAATTGGCGTTGATGCTGTTGGCATTGGCGATCGTGCTATCGTTGCTCGTCGGGGCGAACCTGCCGTTCTTTGGCTCCGTCACAGCGAACATCATGGGTTGGGTGAAGGACATGGGCGGGAACGGTCTCGTCGGTCTGATCACTCTCGGGATCGTCCTCTGGCTGTTCTCTGGCAGGAAAATGGCCTGACGCCCGACTGCGGCCAGCCGAATTGGTTGAGCTGACGCAATCAGGGTGGGGGGCGGCGCTCCCCACCCATAATGCTGTCCAGTCATCATGAGGTTCTGCCATGCGGAAATTCATGGCCAATGCGAAGCAATTCCTTTGGGAATGCGTTGAGCTTGGCTTCGTCGGCATCCTCGCGGTCATGCTGATCTATCTCATCCTCGGCCAAGGCTCGGGGGTGTTTGTGCTGTCGGTTGCCGATAACGTGACGAAATTCGCAAGCGCGGTACCGACACCGAGCCTGATCGGCTTGGCACTGGTTCTCGGCGTGATCTACCTGATCATGAATCGCACGAACCGGGCGCGTTAAGCCTGCAAACGGCCCGCTGACGAAACCACTCCGCGCGCGTGGCGCGCGGCTTGGCTTTGGCGTAAGACCCGGCGAGTGACGTAAAGAGCCGGACCGCCATTCGATGCCGAAGGTAACCCGCCGTACGCTTCTCGCTGCCACGACTGCGAGCATCGCAGCGCGCGCCCTTCCCGCTTTTGCGGCGACCTCTTATTCGTTCAAACATGGCGCCTTTGACGTTACCGTGGTCAGCGACGGCCATCTGGTGCTGCCGACGACCTTCCTCGCTCCTGACGCCCCGCCCGCCGAGCGCGCCGTGCTGCTCAAGGCCGCCGGCGAAACCGGCGAGCAATACAACTCGCCGACCAACGTCACGCTGATCCGGACTGCCGGCGATCTGATCCTGGTCGACATGGGCTCCGGCGACCGTTTCATGCCGAGCGCGGGCAAGCTGTGGGACAATCTCAAGGCGGCCGGTGTCGATAAGAGCAAGATCACCAAGGTGATCTTTACCCATGGCCATCCCGACCATCTCTGGGGCACCGTCGACGAACTCGATGATCTCGTGACGCCGGACGCCGCCTTCTACGTCGCCAGCGGCGAATGGGATTTCTGGACCGGCGACAACGCAACGCGAGGTCTGCCGCCCGAGCGCGCGGGTTTTGTCACCGGCGCGCGGCGCAATTACGCGGCGATCAAGGACAAGGTGAAAATGGTGAAGCCTGGCGACGACGTCGTCGCCGGCTTGCGTGTGATCGATACACCCGGCCACACTCAGGGCCACGTATCACTGGAGCTTGCGGGCGCCGACGGTTTGCTCGTCGGTGGTGACGCGCTCACGCACCCGCTGATTTCGTTCCAGCACCCGGACTGGAGGCCGACGGCGGATCATGTGCCGGAGCAGGCGGTCGCCACGCGCGTCAAACTGCTGGACCGGCTGGCCGCTGACCGCTCGAAGCTGATCGGGTTCCACCTGCCCTATCCCGGCATTGGAATCGTCGAACGGAAAGATCTGGCTTACCGGTTTGTACCGACTACCTAGCGAAGCGCCGACGGCGCGTCAGGCGGTCTGGCTGACGGAGACGCCTTTATCTTTCAGAGCCTGCTGCAATTCGCCGGCCTGGAACATCTCTCGAATAATGTCGCAGCCGCCGACGAACTCACCCTTCACGTAAAGTTGCGGAATTGTCGGCCAGTTCGAATAGGTCTTGATGCCGTTCCGGATATCGTCGGACTCCAGCACGTTGATGCCTTTGTAGGCGACGCCGAGGTGATCGAGAATCTGCACGACCTGCCCGGAAAACCCGCACATCGGAAACTGCGGCGTGCCCTTCATGAACAGCACCACGTCGTTTCCCTTCACTTCATTGTCGATGAATTGCTCAATGCCCATGGAATTTCATCCTGTACGGCGGCGCAGCCGCCTCAATTGCAGATATATGTATCCTAAAAGTTACCGCCAACCCAAGAGGACAATCCGAAAGGGATTGGGGATTCACCGGCTTTTCGGTGCGTAGAAGGTGCCCTCAACCTCGAAAATGTCGTCCTGATTGAGCCTGGTAACCTCAAGGATGGTGCGCGGCGGATAGGGCCCGCCAGCCCAGAGCTGCTCCTGAACCTGGTTCACGAGCGGGCGCAAACGCCCCATGTCGGTCACGAAAACGGTCAGCCTGACGCAATCGGAAAGGCTGGCGCCCTCCGATTCTGCGATGGTCTTCATATTCACGAAGGCCTGCCGGATCCGCGCCTCGTCGCCGGCAACGAGGTTGTTATTCGCCGGATCAATGCCGCGCATTCCGGCCACGAATATGAAATCGCCAGCGCGCGCGCCGAGGCTCCAGGTGCCGGTCGGCGCGATTGCGCCCTTGCGGAGACAGAATGCGGACGCCACGTCCGGACGTCATCAAGGCGTGCCGGTCTGCAGCGCCAACGCGTGCAGCACGCCGCCCATCTGGCCCTTGAGCGCTTCGTAGACCAGTTGATGCTGCTGCACCCGCGTCTTGCCTTTGAACGAAGCGGAGATGACGGTCGCGGCGTAATGATCGCCATCGCCGGCGAGATCGCGGATGCTGACTTGCGCGTCCGGAATGTGCGCCTTGATCAACCGCTCGATTTCAACGGCGTCCATCGCCATCGGCGGGGCCCTCTTCAGTCGCTCACAGCTCGCCGGACATAAACCCCGGCAGCCAGGCTTCGAAACGCTCGCGCAGAATCGTGACTAGGATGGGACGCTCGCCCGGAAGCGTCAATGTGTCGCCGCCGGTCTTGCCGACCGTCCACACCGGCACATTGGCCTCTCTGGCGCGGTCCATGACGGCGTCCACCTTCGCCGCAGGCACCGTGACGAGATAGCGCGCCTGGTCCTCGCCGAACCAGTGCGCATGGGCGGGGATGTCGGTCGGGGCGGCCGCGAGTGTTGCGCCGATGCCAGACGCCATGGCCATCTCGGCAAGACCGACCAGCAGCCCACCGTCGGATAGATCATGCACCGCCGTCGCCGTGCCATCGAGGATCAGCGCACGCACGAAATCGCCGTTCTCGCGCTCCTCGGTGAGATCGACAGGTGGCGGCGCGCCCTCTTCCCGCCGGCACACATCGCGCAAATACACCGACTGGCCAAGCCAGCCGGTCGTCTCGCCAACGAGCAGGATTGTGTCGTCGGCGCGCTTGAAGGCCAGCGTCGCAGATTTTGTAAAATCGTCGATGATGCCGACTCCTCCGATCGACGGCGTCGGCAGGATCGCCCGTCCATTGGTCTCGTTGTAGAGCGAGACATTGCCGGACACGACGGGGAAATTAAGCACCTTGCAGGCTTCCGCAATTCCACGGATGCAACCGACAAATTGTCCCATGATCTCCGGCCGCTCCGGATTGCCGAAATTGAGGTTGTCGGTGATCGCGAGCGGTTTCCCGCCGACGGCCGTCAGATTGCGCCAGCATTCCGCGACGGCCTGCTTGCCGCCCTCAAATGGATCGGCTTCGCAGTAGCGCGGCGTCACATCGGTTGTGAGCGCGAGGCCCTTCGGTCCCTCCTCGATGCGCACCACCGCGGCATCGCCGCCCGGCCGCTGCATCGTATTGCCGAGAATGACGTGATCATATTGCTCCCACACCCAACGCTTCGAACAGAGATCAGGCGAGCCTAAAAGTCTTTCCAGTGCCTCGATCGTGCCGACCGGCGCCTTGACGCTATCGGCGTCGATTTCTTTCGGCTTTGCGGCACTGACGAAGGGCCGCTTGTACTCCGGCGCCTGGTCGCCGAGCTCCTTGATCGGCAAGTCGGCCATGACGTCGCCGCCATGACGCACGATAAAGCGTTTGGTAGGCGTGGTCTCGCCGACCACCGCGAAGTCGAGACCCCACTTGCGGAAGATCGCTTCGGCCTCTTGCTCTTTTTCGGGCTTGAGAACCATGAGCATGCGCTCCTGGCTCTCCGAGAGCATCATCTCGTAGGCGCTCATGCCTTCCTCGCGGCACGGCACCTTGTCGAGGTCGAGCGTGACCCCGAGATCGCCTTTGGCTCCCATTTCCACGGCGGAGCATGTGAGCCCCGCCGCGCCCATGTCCTGAATGGCGATCACACAGCCCTTCTGCATGATCTCGAGACAGGCCTCGAGCAGCAGCTTTTCCGAAAACGGATCGCCGACCTGCACAGTCGGGCGCTTGGCATCTGAATCCTCATCGAACTCGGCTGACGCCATTGAGGCGCCGTGGATTCCGTCGCGGCCGGTCTTGGACCCGAGATAGACGATCGGCATGCCGACGCCGGAGGCGGCCGCGTAAAAGATCTGGTCTTTGCGCGCGATCCCGACCGCCATGGCGTTGACCAGGCAATTGCCGTCATAGCGCGCGTGGAAACGGACCGAGCCCCCGACCGTCGGAACGCCGAAGGAATTGCCATAGCCGCCGATGCCGGCGACCACGCCCGCCACCAGATGACGCGTCTTGGGATGCGACGGTGCGCCGAACGACAGCGCATTCAGGCAGGCTATCGGACGCGCGCCCATCGTGAAAACATCGCGCAAGATGCCGCCGACGCCGGTCGCCGCGCCCTGGTAGGGCTCGATATAGCTTGGGTGGTTGTGGCTTTCCATCTTGAACACGCAAGCCAGGCCGTCGCCGATATCGATAACGCCGGCATTCTCTCCCGGACCCTGGATGACCCAGGGGCCCTTGGTCGGCAGCGTGCGCAGATGCACCTTGGATGACTTGTATGAGCAGTGCTCGTTCCACATCGCCGAGAAGATGCCGAGCTCGGTGAGCGATGGCTCACGCCCGATCAGTTTCAGGATGCGGTCATATTCGTCGGGCTTGAGGCCGTGTTCGGCGATCAGCGCGGGCGTGATAGGTGTCGAATTGGGGATCACAGCCTATGCCGCTTGTCCGAGCGTCTCGACCAGCCCGGCAAAGAGGCCGCGCCCGTCGGTCGGGCCGATCGCGGCTTCGACGTGGTTTTCGGGATGCGGCATCATGCCGAGCACGTTGCCGCGTTCGTTGATGATGCCGGCAATGGCGTTGATGGCGCCGTTGTGGTTCCAGTTCGGGTCGATCATGCCATCGGGTGAGGAATAGCGGAATAACACGCGGCCCTCGCCTTCCAGCCGCGCGATGGTTTCGCCGTCGGCGATGTAGTTGCCCTCGCCATGCGCGACCGGCACACGCACCACCTGGCCGGCATTGTAGCCGCGCGTGAACGGCGTGTCCGAGCGCTCAACGCGCAGATAGACATCGCGGCAGATGAAGCGCAGGTTTTCGTTGCGCATCAGGACGCCAGGAAGCAGCCCCGCTTCGCAGGCGATCTGGAAGCCGTTGCAGACGGCGAGCACCAGCCCACCTTTGCCCGCGTATGAGCGCACCGCATCCATGATGGGACTACGCGCCGCGATAGCGCCGCAGCGCAGATAGTCGCCATAGGAGAAGCCGCCCGGGATAACGACCAGATCAGTGCCCACGGGAAGTTCCTGGTCCGCGTGCCAGACCATGGCCGGCTCGCGCCCGGAGATCAGGCGGAGCGCGCGCGCCATGTCGCGCTCGCGATTGATGCCGGGAAAGACGACGACGGCGGCTTTCATTGTCCAACGTGACCCCTGTTCGTCATCCTGAGGTGCTTGGCCAAAGGCCAAGCCTCGAAGGATGACAAGCCGGGGCCGTCGCCCTTCGAGGCTCGCTTCGCTCGCACCTCAGGGTGACGGATCAAAGTCATCCCACCACGTCCACTTTGTAGTTTTCGATCACCGTATTCGCGAGCAGCTTGTCGGCGGCCTGCTTTAGCAGGGCCTCGGCCTTGGCGCGGTCGCCGCCTTCGATCTCGATGTCGAAAACCTTGCCCTGGCGTACGCTGGAGACGCCGGCGAGGCCCAGCGAGCGCAGCGCGCCTTCGATGGCCTTGCCCTGGGGGTCGAGGATGCCTGATTTCAAAGTAACGGTGACGCGGGCTTTCATAGCGGTTTTTCAGGCGAATCCAGTCTCGACGACCTGACCTAGCATCCGCCATCGGCCGCCTCAACCGTGCGGATGAGCACTACACAGGTCATCTTTCGCTTGCCGGTTTTCAAGGCGGGGGTGGGCTGCGGATGCTCAAATATGACTGTCATTCCGGGGTCGGCCGAAGGCCGAAACCCGGAATCCAGAGGCCAGCACGGAATTGGTTTCTGGATTCCGGGTTCGCTCGCTTTGCTCGCGCCCCGGAATGACAGTGAGAACTGCGCTCAAACGCGCGCGGCCGCCAGTTCCTCGACCATCGCACTCAGGCGGACGCGCTCGACCTTGCCGTTGCCGTTGCGCGGCAGCTCGGTGACGCCAATGAAGCGAGCCGGAACATGCGTTAGCGGGAGCTTTTCCTGGCAGTGCTTGCGCAGTGCTTCTTCGTCCGACATCCCATTGTACACGACGAGTGCCCAGACCTCGTCGATGCCCAGTTCGTTCGGCGCGGAGAAAGCCACCGCGTCGCGGACGCCAAAAAATCCCGTCAGCGCCTCTTCGATGATCCGCGGGCTGACCTTGTCGCCGCCCAAGTTCAGGATCTCTTTCTTCCGCCCGGTGATTGCCAAAAGTCTGTCGGCGGTCAGGTATCCGATATCGCCTGTGTCGAAATATCCATCGTGGAATGGCTTCGCAGACTGCCCATCATCGTCGAGGTAGCTGCCGACGCTCACCGGTGTGCGAACCCGAATTGACCCTTCACGGCCATGCGGCAGCGGTGCGCCCACATCGTCGACAATCTGCACCGACACATCGGGTGCGACATATCCCACGGCGCCGGCAATACCGGTCAGCGCATGGGCCGGCGCCGACGAGATCGTCGATGTCTCGGTCGTGCCGTAATAGAAAATGAGGTTCGAGCACATGCGCGCCCGCACCCGTTCCGACAAGGAATTCGGCAGCGGGCTTCCCGCCGAGATGATGACTTCGAAACCGCAGCGAAAGTCGCTGTTGGAATCGTAGAAGTTCAGGAAGCCGCCGAGGCCGCCGGGCGAAGCAATCAGCCCCTGCACCTTGTAAAGCTCGAAGGTCTGCAAGGTCTCCATCGGCGACGCGCCTGGGGAAGAACATCGTGCCACCGCGCGACAGCACGTAGAGGATGTGCCGAAATCCGCCGCTCGAGCCCATGCCGTAGTCGCTGAAAAATCGCGAGCAATCCGGAAATTTTTTCCCGTACACGTGATTGTAGCGCGCGAGCCGCGCCAGCTGGTTGTTGTGCGTGAACCCGACGGCCTTTGCTTCGCCCGTGGAGCCTGACGTCATCGCAATACGGCAAATGTCGTTGCCGCTGCCGCGGTAGACGCGTTCCTCGACGGGCACGCCCTTGCCCGACATCCATGTCAGATCGACCGCGACGACTTTCGCATTGCCCTTCCCGTACGATTGCGGCGTGTCGGTGAGGATCACATCCACGCGCAGGCCGGGCGGCAACGTGGCGCCCACCGAAACCGTGGCCGCGCCGACATGCATCAGGCCCAATGCGAGCGCGGTGTGGAAAATGGTGTCCTTCACCTGGATCGCGGCCACCTGTCCCGGCGCGATGCCGTGGTGCACGGCGCGGTGGCCGATATTGTAAATGAACCGCGCCAGCCGCGCGTAACTGATGACGCCGAGCGCCGTTCCGGGCGCGCACAGAGCCGGCGCCGGCGGGTCGTGCCTCGCCTGAAAAAGAATTGGCTCGACGACGTTCATCCGAAATCCCAGCGGCTGCCGCACACAGTGTCGCGGCAGAAATAATGTTGCCAGTACGCCACATACATCGTGGGAAAATCACGCGCGTCGTCCAATCAGGCGACGCGCGAAGAAAATCAGCGCGGACGGTAAAAACATGGCGTCATAGAGAACCAGAATGCTTGGCTCTAACCGCAATCGTTTTTCCTATAACGACAATGGCCGGGACATAGGCGTGCGCAAGCACGCCGTTCTTCGAACGGCTATGCCCGGCCATCATGCAAATCAGACTATTGCTTCGCGCGTTTCAGCCCTTCACCAGCACCGGTCCGGTGCCCTGCGGGCGCTCGCCTTCGCTCATGATGCCAAGCCGTTTGGCGACTTCGGTATAAGCCTCGAGCAAGCCGCCGAGATCGCGGCGGAAGCGGTCCTTGTCGAGCTTGTCGTTCGTCTTGATGTCCCACAGCCGGCAGCTGTCGGGCGAAATCTCGTCGGCCACGACGATGCGCATCACATCGTTTTCCCACAGCCGGCCGGTTTCCATCTTGAAGTCCACCAGACGGATGCCGACGCCGAGGAAAAGCCCCGACAGGAAGTCGTTGACGCGGATGGCCAGCGCCATGATGTCGTCGATTTCCTGCGGCGAAGCCCAGCCGAAGGCGGTGATGTGCTCTTCCGACACCATCGGATCGTTGAGCTTGTCGTTCTTGTAGTAGAACTCGATGATCGAGCGCGGGAGTTGCGTGCCCTCTTCGATGCCGAGGCGCTGCGCCAGCGAGCCTGCGGCGACATTACGCACCACAACCTCGAGCGGAATAATCTCCACTTCGCGGATCAACTGCTCGCGCATGTTGAGCCGGCGGATGAAGTGAGTCGGCACTCCGATGTCGTTCAGGTGCTGGAATACATATTCCGAGATGCGGTTGTTGAGGACGCCCTTACCTTCAATGACTTCGTGCTTTTTGGCGTTGAAGGCGGTTGCGTCGTCCTTGAAATGCTGAATCAGCGTTCCCGGCTCCGGGCCTTCGTAAAGGACCTTCGCCTTGCCCTCGTAAATGCGGCGACGGCGGCTCATGGGAGTGTACCGTGATTTGTGAAAATCCATCGGATTGCCGTGGCTCCTTATTGTGCGACTTTGCAAGATCCGCGGCTGCGGGACCGGACTGGGAGCGCTGGCAGCGCCAGCAGTCCGAACACTGATTCAACCTAGCCGATCGCTACAGGCAGCACAATCACGCCACGCCCGTGTTTTCCACTCCGTATTTTAGCCGCAATAACACAGCCCGTTGTTGCCTTGACGCTGTTACGGCGATATGCAAGGCGGCAATAAACAACAAGTACGAGCGATTTTAATGATCGCAGTTTCGAGGGCGGCATGACCACGACATTCGACAAGCGCGAAGAAGGCTTCGAGAAGAAATTCGCGCATGACGAGGAACTGCGTTTCAAGGCAATGGCCCGCCGCAACAAGATGCTCGGGCTTTGGGCGGCCGGAGTACTCGGCAAAGGCGGCGCCGACGCCGAAGCCTACGCCAAGGAGGTCGTGATGGCCGATTTCGAGGAAGCCGGCGACAACGACGTTATGCGCAAGGTGCTCAAGGATCTGGAACCGAAGGGTATTACCGAGCAGCAGGTCCGCGCGCAGATGACCGAACTGCTGGCGGCGGCGATCGAGCAGATCAAGAAGAGCGGCTGACGTGTCACCTTTCGCTCTCGCCAGGCGCTTGCGCGCGGGCGAAACCGTCTACGCCGGCTGGTGCATGATCGGCTCACCCATCGTTGCGGAAACGATCGCGCGTGAAGGTTTCGCCGGCGTCGTGCTCGATGCGCAGCATGGTCTGTGGGACGTCGCATCGCTGATCACAGGCATTGGCGGCGTTACTCACGCCGAGTCCACCCCGATGGTGCGGGTGCCGCATGGCGATTTCGCTCTGGTGTCGCGCGCGCTCGACTTCGGCGCCGAGGCGATCATCGCGCCGATGATCAACAGTGCCGCCGATGCGCGCCACTTCGTGGCGGCCGCGAAATACCCACCGCTTGGCGAGCGGAGCTGGGGCCCGATCCGCGCGATGCCGCTGCAAGGCCGCACCGCGCCCGTCGATTACATGCGGGAGGCAAACGACGGCACGTTGACGCTCGCAATGATCGAAACCGCGACCGCGCTCGACAATGTCGACGCCATCGCTGCAACGCCGGGCATCGACGCGCTGTTTGTCGGTCCCTATGACCTTTCTGTTGCGCTGAGCAGTGGCACGGCGCAGGACGTGCACGCGCCCAAGGTCGAGCAGGCCATCGACAAAATCGGCGCCGCTGCAAAGAAAGCGGGCAAGATCCCCGGCATCTACTGTCGCGATGTTGCCGGCGCAATAGCCATGGCCAAACGCGGCTTTCGTTTTATTGTCGCCGGCAACGACCTGACCACGCTTGCGCGAGGCGACGGTGGCGCAGTTGAAGGCGTTGAAGGGGCTAGAGCACGCACAACACTCCGTTCGTTCCCGCGCAAGGCGGGAACCTAGGGCCACACTGAAGCCTGAGACTGGGTCCCCCTTTCGCGGGGATAGTCAACGTTGAGCTTGTCATGGCCGGGCAACCGTCGACGGGCTGCCGGCTTAACTGCCCGGCCATCCCGCTTAGGATTGCGCTACGTTGCCTATTAATCGGGATCACCGGGTCTCGCCGCTGCGCGGCGGCCCGGTGATGACTGCTGAACATCCGCCACCTCCCCACATCCCTCTCCACGTCCACCGCCCTCACCTCGCACACCCGGTACCCCCGCTCGGCCAGATAGACGCGCCGCTCGGCGCGCGTTTGGACCGCCTCTTCGGGTTCGGCCGCCGGCACGAGGTCGATGACGCATTTGAGCGGGAACGAAACAAAATCAGCGATGTGCGGCCCGATCGGCACTTGCCGCTTGAAGCCGCGGCCCGCGAAGCGCCGGTCATTTACCAGCGCCTGCCACAGGATCCGTTCGGCCTCGGTCGGATTACGCCGCAGCAAGCGCGCAAGACCGCGCGCCGGCGTGCGTTCGCCCGGCACACGGCCACCGCCGGCGATGAGATCACGGAGCTTCTGGGCCTCACCTGCATCCAGCACGCCGCCGCGCGCAGGACCTTTGCGCCCCTGCGCGATTGCGTTCATGACGCCGTGCAGCGTGCGGATATCCTGCTGGGTCGGCGCCATGCGCTGGAAAATATTGCGCAGGTTCACGCTCATCGTTCCGCGTTTTTCTTCGGGCCGGAAAAACTCGACCCGCTCCAGCTCGCGTTCGAGATCGGCGAAAAAGGCGTCGAGTTGCTGCTTGGGCGCCGGCGGCGATTTTTCCGGCATGGAGAATGGCAGTTCGCCGCCTCCCGCGCGTTTGAACCACTCATAGGCGACGACCACGACCGCTTGCGCGAGATTGAGCGAGGCAAAGGCCGGATTGACCGGCAGTGTCACAATGCGATCGGCGAGCGCGACCTCGTGGTTTTCAAGTCCGATCCGCTCCCGCCCAAACACAATGGCGACGTTTTCGCCGGCGGCCACACGCAGCACCATTTCCGAAGCCGCGGTTTCCGCAGATACCACCGGCTTGGCCTGGTCATGGTTGCGCGCCGTGGTGGCGAGCACAAAGCTGCAATCGCCGATCGCGTCATTGAGGCTGTCAAAAAGCGCAGCACCATCAAGGACACGGTCGGCTCCGGCCGCCATCACCCGCGCGCGCTCGTTTGGCCAGCCCTGGAGCGGCTTGACCAGCCTCAGCCGCGAAAGCCCGAAATTCGCCATGGCGCGCGCTGCCGCGCCGATGTTCTCGCCGAGCTGCGGCTCGACCAGAACGACGATCGGCCCCGGCGTCTCGATCCAGCGCTTGGTCTTGTCGGTACCGGCACCCGGCATGCAATCCTCCGCGCGCGCGGTATAGCCCGCAACACCAGCGCCCGGAAACACTACCGGAAATCGCCGCTTTCGCCGCCCGAAACGGGGTGCTATAGGGCGCGCGCCGGAAGCCTCTCCTTCCTGTCCGCGCAACTCTCAAAGGTTTTATCCGCAATGGCGAAGATCAAAGTCGCAAATCCCGTCGTCGAAATGGACGGCGACGAGATGACCCGCATTATCTGGCAGCTGATCAAAGACAAGCTGATCCATCCTTATCTCGACATCAACCTCCTCTACTACGACCTCAGCGTCCAGAAGCGCGACGAGACCGACGATCAGATCACCATCGACGCGGCCAACAAGACCAAGGAAGTCGGCGTCGCGGTGAAATGCGCCACCATCACACCTGACGAAGCGCGGGTGAAGGAATTCAACCTCAAGAAGATGTGGCGTTCGCCCAACGGCACCATCCGCAATATCATCGGCGGCGTCATCTTCCGCGAGCCGATCATCTGCAGGAACGTTCCGCGCCTGGTGCCCGGCTGGACGCAACCGATCGTGATCGGACGCCACGCCTACGGCGACCAATACCGCGCGACCGACATTCGGGTCCCGGAAAAGGCCAAGCTGACGCTCAGCTACGTCACGCCGGAGGGAAAGAAGGTCGAGCATGAAGTCTTCGAATTCCCGACTTCGGGCGTCGCGCTCGCCATGTATAACCTCGACGACTCAATCCGTGATTTCGCGCGCGCGTCGTTCAACTATGGGCTGATGCGCGGCTATCCCGTGTACCTGTCGACCAAGAATACGATCCTCAAGGTCTATGACGGCCGCTTCAAGGATCTCTTCCAGGAGGTCTTCGACAAGGACTTCAAGGCGGAATTCGACAAGAGGAAGCTTATCTACGAACACCGCCTGATCGATGACATGGTGGCAGCCGCCATGAAATGGTCGGGCGGCTATGTCTGGGCCTGCAAGAATTACGACGGCGACGTCCAGTCGGACATCGTGGCGCAGGGCTTCGGTTCGCTCGGCCTGATGAGTTCGGTGCTGATGACGCCGGACGGCAAGATCGTGGAGTCGGAAGCCGCCCACGGCACTGTCACGCGGCACTACCGCGAGCATCAGAAAGGCAAGGAGACATCGACCAACTCGGTGGCCTCGATCTTTGCCTGGACCCGGGGCCTCGCCCATCGGGCCAAGCTCGACAACAACCAGGCGCTGGCGAAATTCGCCTCAACTCTCGAGAAAGTCTGCGTCGACACCGTCCAGGCGGGCTTCATGACCAAGGACCTGGCGCTGCTTGTCGGCGCCGACCAGAAGTGGCTCTCCACCACAGGCTTCCTCGACAAGGTGGACGAGAACCTCAAGAAGGCGATGGGTGCGTAGCGGCACACTACCCAAACAGCTTGTCATCGCCGGGCTCGTCCCGGCGATCTCGCTTAGGAACGCACCGCCCTCCAATTGAATCGGGATGGCCGGGACAAGCCCGGCCATGACTTGCTAAAAATTGTCCTTCAAAAAGCTACTTGGTCTCTTGCACGGCGGTATCGCTTTTGATCGATACCCGCTTCCCGACGCGTTTCTCCACCACGTCCTTGATCCGTTTGGCGATGCGCTGGTCGCGCCGCATCAATGCATGCAGATCGTGGGCGTCCAGCGCCAGCAAATTGGTGCGGCTCAGCGCGACGACGGTCGCCGACCGCCGGGTGCGGCGCAGGACGGCCACCTCGCCGAAAAACTGACCGACGCCAAGACGCACCGGCTCCTTCTTGCCTTTGAAGGTGATCTCGACATCGCCATCGGCGATAAAATACATCGAATGGGCGGACTCGCCCTCGCGCACGATGACTTCACCGGGTTCGGCGACCTGCGCCCGCAATAATTCCATGACGTCGGAAATTTCCGCGGCATCGAGCTCGGCAAAGAGCGGCACCCGCGAAATCATGCCCCAGGTGACGATAAAATCGCGGCGGTGGACCTGTTCGGCAAAGGCGGTGGCGATGATGCCGACCGGCAGCGCCATCATGACGAGGCCGGCGAAGATCGTCCCGGTCGCGATCAGCTTCCCGAGCGCCGTCACTGGAACAACGTCGCCATAGCCGATCGTGCCGATGGTCACGATCGCCCACCACAGCGCTTCAGGGATCGTACCGAGTTTCTCGGGCTGGACCTTGCCCTCCGCCAGATGCATCAGCGAGGCGGCAACAAGCGCGCTGCCGAGCGAAATCACCAGGCAGCCGAACAACGCACGGCGTTCGTTGTAGAGCACGTCCAGGAGCGAGCGCATGGCCGGCGAATAGCGCGCGATCTTGAAGAAGCGCACCATGCGGAACACCAGCACAAAGCGGAAATCGGTGGGCAGCACCATCGTGAACCAGAACGGCAGCACCGCGACGAGATCGATGATGCCGGCGGCGCTGAAAACATACTTCATGCGCGCGCGCGTGGCGGGCAAATGCTGGTGGGGACCGTGCTCAACCGCGGACCAAAGCCGCAAGCCGTATTCGACCGTGAATATGACCAGCGAAAAGAACTCAATAAACGCGAAAATATTCGCGTAGTGCTCCTCGTAGGACGGTATCGATTCGAGCGCCACTGCCACCAGATTGACGATGATCAGCGCGACCAGAAGGCGGTCGACCCACCAGCTGACGCGGTCACCGACCGGGCCCTGCTCGAGCACCTGATAGACGCGTCTGCGCAAAACCCTGAGGCGGTTACGTGCCATGCGGCGGATCAACCCAGCTGGAATCGTGAGGATATTAATAACATCAACTAGAGCCGGTCATGGCCGGGCATAGCCCGTCTTGAAGACGGGCGTGAACGCCCTGGTGCCCGGCCATCTCGCTTGGGATGGCACCGCTTTGCTCTCCTGATCGGGATCGCATCGCAACTCGGGCATGCCCGAGTTGCGATGAATTAGACTTGCTGCAAGTCGGCTATAGCCGACTTGCGTACGCCCGCGATACAACCGCGCGACGTGCACTCAATAAAGACGGACCGCGTAAATCGGCGGCAAATGCGCATTGATCAACTGCCATTTCTCTCCGGCATTGTCACTGACCCACAGGCTGCCGGTGGTCGAGCCCATGGCAAGCCGGGTGCCGGTATCATCGATGTCGAAACCGTGGCGATAGATGAGATCATAGGCGTCACGCTGTGGCAGGCCCTCGGTGAGCTTGTCCCAGGTCTTGCCGCCATCGCGCGTGCGGGTCACGGCGAGCGCTCCGTCGCGCGGCACACGCAGCTCATCCTTGATCGCGGGCACGAACCAGGCGGTGAGCGGATCGCTCGGATGGGCGGCGACAGCAAACCCGAAATCGTCGCACGGGCGGCTTGAGCTGGGACCAATTGGCGCCTGCGTCGGTCGAGCGGAACATGCCGCTGTGGTGCTGCATCCACATCACGTCCGGCGCCGACGCGCAGCGCGCCACGCGATGCGGATCCTGCACCTCCGGCACGCCGGCCTGATCCGGCGGCATGTAACCCGCGATCAGCCCCTTTCCCAGAACGGTCCAGCTCGCGCCGCTGTCGCGGGTCTCCCACACGCCGCCGCAGGAGATCGCGATCGAGATACGGCGCGCATCGCGCGGATCGGGCGACACGCTGTGGATACCGGCCATGTCGTAGCCGCCGCCGAACCACTTGGCGCGCTCCGGCACGTTCCAAAGCGAGCTCATGAGTTGCCAATGCTCGCCGTGATCGGTGGAACGGAACAGGCCGGCCGGCAGCGCCCCGATCCAAAGTTCTCCAGGCACATCCGCGGCGCCCGCTTCCAAAGTCCAGATCTGGAACAGGGTTGGCGCATCGGCGGCGTCGGCCGGAAACGCCGGCGCCGGCAATTCCGTCCAGTTTTTGCCGCCGTCCTCGGAGCGATGCAGCTTGGAACCGAAATGGCCGTGCTTGAGCGCCGCATACAGCGTGCCATCGCGCGCGTCGGCGAGCGCGGCGGTGACCGGAATGCCGGCGAAGTCCGTGCGTCCGATATGCCAGCCGCCATTTTTCTTCACGAGCGACAGCAGCCCCTTCCGCGTCGCCACCAGCATTCGATCAGACATAACTCAACCTCCCGAGAGCGCCTGCATCACGTACAGCGTTGAGTTCGGCTTGATGTCGCGCGCGAGCGCGCTCTGATGCGGAAGCCGCACGCCATCGGCGAAGATGCAGACGTGTTTGCGCAGGTTTCCTTGCTCGTCGAGCACATACCCGCGCACTTGCGGCCGCTCGCTAAACACGACACCGAGCGCATCGCCAACCGTTGAGCCCTTGGCCTGCAACGGACCGTCGGGCACAACCTGACGTAACCAGCTGGTGAAATGGACTTGGACCATCGCATCTGTCATCGCCGGACTCGTCACCGCAAGTCGGCTACAGCCGATTTGCGGCTATTATGGTTCAGCGCAACTCGGCCGGCCCGAGTTGCGATGCGATCCCGTTCAGTGAGGCAATGCCCTGACTACCTAAGCGAGATGGCCGGGACAAGTGTACAGCCGGGCCGGCCATGACAACGTGGGAACTCAGCCACCCAGCGCGGCTTCGATCGCCTTGAGCGCATCTTCCGCTTTGGAACCATCAGGCCCGCCAGCTTGCGCCATATCGGGGCGGCCACCGCCGCCCTTCCCGCCGAGAACCTCGGCGCCTTTCTTGACGAGGTCGACGGCGTTGAACCTCTTGGTGAGATCCTCGGTGACGGCGACCACGATCCCCGCCTTTCCGTCCTCGGCGAGGCCAACAATCGCGACCACGCCGGATCCAACCTGCCGCTTTCCCTCGTCCGCGAGGCTGCGCAGATCCTTAAGATCTATGCCCGACACGGCACGGGCCAGCAGCTTGACGCCATTCACTTGCCGCACGTCGGCAGCCTCGCCGCCCGCCTTGCCGCCGCCACCCATGGCCAATTTCTTTTTGGCATCAGACAGCTCGCGCTCGAGCTTTTTGCGTTCATCCATGAGAGCCCCGATACGTCCGGGCATCTCCTCAAGCGGCACTTTAAGCTCCGCAGCGGCCGCTTTAACGACTTGAAGCTGTTTGTTAGCTGTCTTACGGGCGGCTCTTCCGGTCAAAGCCTCGATCCGGCGCACGCCAGCCGCTACCCCCGCCTCGCCGACCACGGAAATAAGGCCGATATCCCCGGTCCGTCGCACATGGGTGCCGCCGCACAGTTCCACCGACCAGCCCAGAGTGTTGCCGCTGCCAAGTTCCGGACTTTGGCCCATGGCCACCACGCGCACCTCATCGCCGTATTTTTCGCCGAACAATGCGCGCGCGCCCGAGGCAATCGCATCGTCCTGCGCCATCAAGCGGGTGGTGACCGGCGCGTTCCGAAGAACAATGTCGTTGGCGATATCCTCGACGCGCTCGATCTCGTCCGCCGAGATCGGCTTGGGATGCGAGAAGTCGAAGCGCAGCCGGTCGGGCGCAACCAGCGAACCCTTTTGGGCCACATGATCGCCGAGCACCTGGCGCAGTGCTTCGTGCAAAAGATGCGTGGCGGAATGGTTCTGGCGGATCGCGCCGCGACGTGCGTGATCGACGTCGAGCAGCAGCGGATCGCCGACCTTGATCGCGCCCTGCTCGACCTTGACCAGATGCGCGATCATGTCGCCGGCCTTCTTCTGCGTCTCGGTGACCGTGACCCTCACACCTTCGCGCCGCATTTCGCCGGTGTCGCCGACCTGGCCGCCGCTTTCGCCATAGAACGGGGTTTGGTTCATCAAGACTGCGCCGGTGTCGCCTTTCTTGAGCTCCGGCACTTCCTTGCCGTCTTTCACCAGAGCCGCGACAACGCCTTCGGCGCTTTCGGTCTCGTAGCCGAGAAATTCGGTCGCACCGATCTTTTCGCGCAAGGAAAACCAGACCGTTTCCTGCGCGGCCTCGCCCGAGCCGGCCCAAGAGGCGCGTGCTTTCGCCCTCTGGCGCTGCATGGCGTCGTCGAAGCTCGCCAGATCGACGCTGATCCCGCGCGCACGCAGTGCGTCCTGCGTCAGGTCGAGCGGAAAGCCATATGTGTCATAGAGCGTAAAGGCGGTGTCGCCGTCGAACATGGCGCCTTTTTTCAAGCCGGCGCTCTTCTCGTCGAGGATGGCGAGGCCACGCTCGAGCGTGCGCCGGAAGCGCGTTTCCTCCAGCTTGAGCGTCTCGGTGATCAAGGCCTCCGCGCGCAGCAGTTCCGGATATGCCTGCCCCATTTCGCGCGTCAGCGTGGGGACCAGCTTCCACATCAGCGGTTCTTTCGCGCCCAGCAGCTCGGCGTGGCGCATGGCGCGTCGCATGATGCGGCGGAGCACATAACCGCGGCCTTCGTTCGAGGGAAGCACGCCATCGGCGATCAGGAAGGCCGACGCGCGCAGGTGGTCGGCAATGACGCGGTGCGAGGCTTTGTGCGGCCCATTCGGCGACACCTTGGTCAAGTCGGCGATCGTTTGAATCAGAGCGCGGAACAGATCGATGGCGTAGTTGTCGTGAGTGCCTTGCAGCACCGCCGCGATGCGCTCGAGGCCCATGCCGGTGTCGATCGATGGCCGCGGTAGGTCCACGCGCTTGCCGCCCTCCAGCTGCTCGTACTGCATGAATACGAGATTCCAGATTTCGATGAAACGATCGCCCTCGGAGTCGGCCGATCCGGGCGGCCCACCGGGAATCTTGTCGCCGTGGTCGAAAAAGATTTCAGAGCACGGCCCGCATGGGCCGGTATCGCCCATCGCCCAGAAATTGTCGGCACCGGCAATGCGGATGATCTTGCTGTCGGGAACCCCCGCGATCTTCTTCCACAGTTTGAAGGCGTCATCGTCGTCAATAAAGACGGTGATCAGAAGTCGATCCTTGGGCAGCGCGAAATCTTTCGTGACGAGGGTCCACGCCAGCTCGATCGCGCGTTCCTTGAAATAATCTCCGAACGAAAAGTTGCCGAGCATTTCAAAGAAGGTGTGATGACGGGTGGTGTAGCCGACATTGTCGAGATCATTGTGCTTGCCGCCAGCACGCACGCATTTTTGCGCGCTCACCGCGCGCGCGTACGGGCGCTTCTCCAACCCGGTGAACACATTCTTGAACTGCACCATGCCGGCATTCGTGAACATCAAAGTGGGGTCATTGCGCGGCACCAGCGCCGAGGACGCCACGACCTGATGGTCGTTGCGGGCGAAGAAATCGAGAAAGCTTTTGCGAATATCGTTGACGCCGCTCATTTTGGGACGCTGTGACCTCCAGCCTGCGGAGGCCTAAATCCCCGTCCGGCTTGATGTTTTCAGCAGGCTATTTAGCGGCGGGGGTGCCGTAAGTCTAGGAAGGGCGGGGATACAACCGCTTAGCCCGTCATCGCCGGGCTTGTCCCGGCGATCTCGTTCAGGGACGCACAATCCGGCCCACCTAAGCGAGATGGCCGGGATAAACCCGGCCATGACGTATTCCAAAACGCTTTCGCCCCCGTCCTCGGTGGCGGCCGCTTTACGCAGCCGGGTGCCGACGGGGGCGATGCGGTTACTCAGCTACTTAAACTCGGGCGGCCAGATACACGACTTAGGCCGCCGCCTTGCTCTGCTTTGTCTTTTTGGCCTTCTTACCTTCCGCCTTCGTTTCTACCTTGGACTTCGCCTTTGCCGTCATCGGCGTGGTCCCGTCCGCGGTGTCTTTCTTGGCGTACTTCTCCTTCGCCCTCTCTTTGGCGTTCTTGCGCTTTTCCGGCTTTGGGTGCGCGGTCGAAAGACCGCTCACCTCCTGAGCGACAGTCCCAACTTCTTCCGCCGCTTCCGGTTTGTCCTTCGCCCGTTTGGCCAACGCACGATTTTTGGCGCGGTCCTTCGCGTTCAGGCGTTTTTCAGGCTTCGGCCGCGTCATCACGAGACCGCCAGTCTCGCGCGCCCTCGTTTCAACCACTTCCGGTTTTGCAATCCGCGCCGCAAGCGTGATCACGGAGTCTGCTGCGTCGGTCGCTGCTTTAGCGTTGGTCGGCTTGGGCTGTGCAGAAAGCAATTCTTCCTGCGCCGGTCCTTGGAACGAGGCGTCACCCTCGTCGCCGTGACCGGCACCGGGCGCTAGCGTTAGATCGCTAGCGACCGGCATGCCCACATCCTTTCAAGCCTCAGCGGCCTCGTCGTCGTCATCCTTATCTTTGTCATCCGGCTCGCCGGCCAGGATTACCTCGGCGATCAGCCCGGAATTCTGACGCACGGCGGCCTCGATCTTGGCAGCCATGTCGGGATTTTCCTTGAGGAATTGCTTGGCGTTCTCGCGGCCCTGGCCGATGCGCTGGCTATCGTAGGAGAACCATGCTCCGGATTTCTCGACCACGTTGGCCTTAACGCCGAGGTCGATCAGTTCGCCGAGCTTGGACACGCCCTCGCCGTACATGATGTCGAATTCGACCTGCTTGAACGGCGGGGCCAGCTTGTTCTTGACCACCTTGACGCGTGTCTGATTGCCAATCACCTCGTCGCGTTCCTTGATGGCGCCGATGCGGCGGATGTCGAGTCGCACCGAGGCATAGAACTTCAGCGCATTGCCGCCCGACGTCGTCTCCGGCGAGCCATACATCACGCCGATTTTCATGCGGATCTGGTTGATGAAAATCACCATGGTGCGCGATTTCGAGATCGATGCGGTGAGCTTGCGCAGCGCCTGACTCATCAGTCGCGCCTGACTGCCCGGCTGCACGTCGCCCATCTCGCCTTCGAGCTCGGAGCGCGGCACGAGCGCGGCCACAGAGTCGACCACCAGCACGTCGACTGCGCCTGAGCGCACCAGCGTGTCGGCGATTTCCAGCGCCTGCTCGCCGGCGTCCGGCTGCGAGATCAGAAGCTCATCCACATTGACGCCGAGCTTGCGGGCATAGATCGGGTCAAGCGCGTGTTCGGCGTCGACAAAGGCGCAAATGCCGCCCTTCTTCTGTGCTTCCGCGATGGTGTGCAACGCGAGCGTGGTCTTGCCGGAGGACTCCGGCCCATAAATTTCCACCACCCGGCCGCGCGGCAGGCCGCCGATACCGAGCGCGATGTCGAGCCCGAGCGAGCCCGAGGAAATAGCTTCGATATCCATGGCCTTGTCGTTCTTGCCGAGCTTCATGACCGAACCCTTGCCGAACTGGCGCTCGATCTGGCTCAGCGCGGCCGATAGGGCTTTCGACTTGTCCATGGATGGTCCTTCAACGAGACGCAGTGCAGGCTGACTCATAATTGAGCTCCTTATGGCCGGGATTCGACCCCCCGACAACGCAGCCCCTGCCGCACCGCCGGAATCGACTGAAGGCAAGCACTGTACCCTATTTGTTCTCAGTTCGCAATATGTTCTTTTTGCCGCTCTGGTTGATATAACGCAATGCCGCCGACGCCCGGTTGTGGCCTTATTCTAGCTATGTCCGATCAATCAAAGCGCTCGAAAATGGCGGAACGTCTGCTGGCTCACGCCAATATGTGCCAGCAAGCCGCCAGCCTTTCCTGGGACGAGGCCATTGCCGTTGAACTTGAAAAGCTTGCCGAAGATTGCCGGCAAGCGGCGGCTGCGTGCGAACCGGACCTGGCGCATGCCGCCCCCACTCCCTGGAAGCATTAGCAATGCCTGCGTAGGCGACGGGCGCGTGCCCACATCGGCGCGCGGAACTTTCCTGTGAATTATCAGCAGCCTGATGCCTGCTCGTCCGGAACGCTTGGCCGCTTTGTGCGTTTCGCGTGTGTCAAAAGACATACAGTGACAATTGTTAGCCAATGACACCTGCGACGCACTACCGGACACTTGCAGCGCAACTCCGCGCCCGGGCCAGAACCGAAGAGGCTCCGCAACTGCGCGCGGAATTGGATCACCTCGCGCAGTGCTACGTCAGGCTCGCGGAGCAAGCCGATCGAAATTCGCAGACTGACGTGAGCTACGAACCGATCCTGCGCACTCGTTTCGGTGACTTTGGCGGCGAGCCGGCATGATGCGCCGTTACGGGGACCGTCATTCGCACGAAAACTTCCGGCCAGCAGGAACGAATTCAATCGGCCACGGTTGCACGTAGTGGCGTCGTGTACTCTGACATAGGCCGTACAATGACCGCGGGGGATGACTATCGGGAGAAGGCGGTCGAATTCCGCGCGAAAGCGCAGGTCGAAAGTGACCTCAAGCGAAAAACCGAATTCGAACATCTGGCGCGCGCGTATTTGCGATTGGCGGAGCAAGCAGAGCGCAACAGCCACCTGGATGTTACCTACGAAACGCCGGCCACAAAGGACGACGACCCGAAGCCAAAGCCCGAATGAATTGCGCGCGCTCTTTCATCTCACATTAAAATGCAACCATAAAAATTATGCGTGAAAAATTTTTCGGGACGTCATGATCGGCAAACGCGTGCAATTTCATGAAGAGACCTGGCAGGACCTTCAGGTGCTCGCGGCCGAGAGCATGAAGTCATTCCAGGAACTCGCCGATGAAGCCTTCAATGATCTGTTGAAGAAGCATGGGCGCCCGGCCAGCCTGAAAGAAGCCTTACGCCGAAGCGCGGGCAAGACTAGCCACAGTCATTCCCCTCAAGCGAAAATCGCGCCGCGCGCGCGGGAAGCGCTGACCCGTGGTGCAACTTTATGTCCGGTACCGGGATGCCTGGATTGAAATTTAATGTGCCGCAGCCGGAACAAGCAGGAACGACGGGCGTTCGCGATCGGCAACTGATCGGGAGGATGGCCATGACGCGTGCGTTCGTGACGAAGATCCTTTCGCTGGCCGCAGCGGTCACTTTATTGACCGTCTGCGTTCTGGTTGCCGTGCCAAAAAATGCGGGTGGAAAACTGGGGCCGCAGCCGCACACGGCACTCCTGCGGTAGTCCGGTCCATCTCTCCGGCCCAAGCCTGTCGAGGTTAGTAAGCTCGAAATCATTGCCAGACGGCGGGTTCGCGGCGGGATTGTATAATTCGTGGGCTGGATTAGAGTCGGGTAGACGACCAAACCGGGACCACATTGTGGACCGAACCGTTGCCCATATGAATGTCGAGCACTATCGGCGTCTTCTCGCCGTCGAAACCGATGAGCCACGGCGTCAGGTCCTGTTGCGTCTGCTGGCCGAGGAAGAAGCCAAAATCAGCGACTCCAAAACGCCGGGACTTCCAAAGTAGCAGCGTCAGCGCTTGTCGACCCAAGGGCGCCAATGGGTCGGTCGCACGTCCAGCCGGTCCTTTGTGGCTGCGTTAATCCAGCCGCTGTGAATGCGCCGGCACGGAAAAACCAGCGCATGCTGGCCGTCCTGATCGATCACGGCGAGTTCCAGATCGCAATCGAACGGCGCATTCGAGGCAGATTGCCACATCAGAGAACTCTGACGTGGCGCGCCCGTTCGCGCCTTGATCTAGATCAGTTGCCAGCAACACCGCGACAGGCCGCCGCAGCGCAATTGGCCGTCCGCCTTGATCTGGATCAAAGTCCGAACGCTCAATTTCGCCAATCTTTTTCCAATGACGACGTCGCGCCGCCCCAACATCCGCCAATGCCCGGTCTGCCGCATCGCGATGCAAGCGGCTAAGTCACGGGACGACCTCGCCGAATTCGACATGTTCCGCTGTATGACGTGTGAAACGACTATCCGCGAGGGAAAATCCACTGGCAAAGGCCGCGCGATTACATTTCTTGCGCAGAGTTGATCTCGCTCAAAAACTAAAATCGGGCGATTGGTAACGTTCATACGAAATAGGATGCGCCGCAAACGCAGGGTCCTTTCGGCGGCGCGAGGGGAAATCAATGCAGACCGCCGTTATCAAACGCTCGATCGTCCTCGATGGACACAAGACCAGCGTGTCGCTGGAAAATGAATTCTGGAACGGCTTGCGGGAAATCGCTGGCCGGGAAAATATCAACTCTGTCGACGCTCGTTGGAAAAATCGACCGCGAGCGCAAGAGCTGCAACCTGTCTTCAGCCATTCGCGTGCACGTCTTCAACTATTTTCGCGCGCAGTTTGGGAAGCTGGACGGCGGCCAGGACAACCTCCAGACGCTGACGTTCCGCTGGCGGCACGCTCGGAAATGGCCTGCTGAGCGCTGGCCCTCGAGGCCGCCCGTGAAGAGCACGCGCGTAGCGCACTAAGTCAGCATTTTCGGGGACAAATAGCCCTTTCGCGCGTTGTCGAAACGCATCCGAAGTTCCACGGATTTGCCATTTTGCGGTGCAATAGTATATATTGCACCGCACAAGATTGTTGAATGCCGCGATTGGCCGGGGGGCGTGGCGGAATGGAGTGTCATGTTGAAGGCGTTCAGGAAGTACACCGCGATCCCGGCGGTGAGATATTCGATCATCGCGGTGGCAAGTCTGCTCTGGCTGGTCGGCTTCGCCGATCAATTGCCCGACGTCACGCAGACCGCGAAATATGTCGGCATCTCATTGTTGATGGTGACCGTGGCCGCAATCGGCTGAGCGCGGCCAATCTGCCGGTCGTTGCTGCATCGTGCGCTGATCTAGTCGCGCTCGATGAACATCCACACTCCTCCGCTGCGCGACGATTGCACGCGAATTCGCAGCTCGCGTTTTGGATCGCCGAAATCGCCGGGCCAGCCAAATTCAAGATCAACCTGACCTTGTTCCATGGCGCGCGTGACGCGG
Organism: uncultured Alphaproteobacteria bacterium; assembly: GCA_963819915.1. Taxonomy (GTDB): domain Bacteria; phylum Pseudomonadota; class Alphaproteobacteria; order Rhizobiales; family Xanthobacteraceae; genus Pseudolabrys. The sequence continues at coordinate 775,259 of CAWFXX010000007.1, read as the reverse complement.
CCTCGGAAATTGTCGCTGCCCATGCAGGATGAGATCTCGAACATGTTGCGGCCGACCGGATTTTCGCCGTACCCCGACAGACGCGCTTCGGTCGCGCTGTAGTAGAGAACGGTGCCTTCGCGGTTCAACAGGATGACGCCGAAGGGAAGCTGGTCGATTTCGTACTGATTGAGTGTCTCGATACGCACGCCAAGGTTTGGCGCATTGAAGTCGATGTCGGGCATTCCGTAGTCCATCCCCAGTCTGTTCGTCGCGTTTGTTGTCGTTGGCGCCAACGTGAACGGCAGCGCGTGAGTCGGCAAGCGCGATAGCGTGCAAGCCTGTCTATTGATATTACTTTGCGTGCAAATGAATTGTCATCACCGGGCTTGTTCCGGCCATGACAAGCAATCAATGATCGCGCGGGCCTACCCCAAATTCAATTCCTTGAAGAAGTCATTGCCCTTGTCATCGATGACAATGAAGGCCGGAAAGTTTTCGACCTCGATCTTCCAGATCGCTTCCATGCCGAGCTCGGGATATTCCTGCACCTCGACCTTCTTGATGCAGTGCTCGGCGAGATTGGCCGCACTGCCGCCGATCGACGCCAGATAAAAACCGCCATGCTTCTTGCAGGCGTCACGCACCTGCGCCGAGCGGTTGCCCTTGGCGAGCGAGATCATCGAGCCGCCGGCGGCCTGGAACTGGTCGATATAGCTGTCCATCCGCCCCGCGGTGGTCGGGCCGAACGCGCCCGACGCATAACCCGCCGGCGTCTTCGCCGGTCCGGCGTAGTAGATCGGGTGGTTCTTGAAATAATCGGGCAGCCCCTTCCCGGCTTCCAGCCGCTCGCGCAATTTGGCATGCGCCAGGTCGCGCGCGACGATCATCGTGCCGGTGAGCGACAGCCGCGTCTTCACCGGATATTTCGACAGCTGCGCCAGGATCTCCTTCATCGGCTTGCGCAGGTCGACTTTCACCACCTGCCCGCCGAGTTTTTCCTGATCGACCTCCGGCAGATATTGCGCGGGATGATGCTCGAGCTCCTCGAGGAACACACCGTCCTTGGTGATCTTGCCGAGCGCCTGCCGGTCGGCGGCGCAGGAAACGCCAAGCCCGATCGGCAACGACGCGCCGTGCCGCGGCAGACGGATCACCCGCACGTCGTGGCAGAAATATTTGCCGCCGAACTGCGCGCCGACGCCGGTCGACTGCGTCATCTTGAGAACTTCCTGCTCCATCGCGAGATCGCGGAAGGCGTGGCCGTCTTCGCTGCCCTTGGTCGGCAACTCGTCGAGATATTTCGTGGAGGCGAGCTTCACGGTTTTCATCGTGAGCTCGGCGCTGGTGCCGCCGATGACGATCGCAAGATGATAAGGCGGGCACGCGGCGGTGCCGAGCGTCAGCACCTTCTCTTTCAGGAAGGCCAGCATGCGGTCATGCGTCAAAATCGACGGCGTCGCCTGGAACAGGAACGCCTTGTTGGCCGAGCCGCCGCCTTTGGCGATGAACAGCAGCTTGTAGGCGTCCTCGCCTTCCGAATAGATCTCGACCTGCGCCGGCATGTTCGACCTGGTGTTCTTTTCCTCGAACATGGAAATCGGCGCCAGCTGCGAATAGCGCAGATTGCGCCTGAGATACGCATCGCGCGCACCTTCCGCGAGCGCGGCTTCGTCGTCGCCGGCCGTGAATACCATGCGGCCCTTCTTGCCCATGATGATCGCCGTGCCGGTGTCCTGGCACATCGGCAGCACGCCGCCGGCCGCGATGTTGGCGTTCTTGAGGAAATCGTAGGCGACAAACTTGTCGTTATCGGATGCTTCCGGATCGTCGAGGATCTTGCGCAGCTGCTTCAGGTGCGCCGGCCGCAGCAGATGATTGATGTCGGTGAACGCGGCCTCCGAGAGCGCGCGCAACGCCTCATGGCTGACCACCAGCATGTCCTTGCCCATCACCTTCTCGACCTTGACCCCGCCGATATCGAGCTTGCGATAAGGCGTCTTGTCGGGGCCGAGCGGAAACAGCGGCGTGTGGTGGTAGGGCGGGACGGCAGGAGGTGTGACAGGGGCATTCATGGGCGTAAATCTCTGTTCTGCAGAAAAAGAGGACTATCAGAAGTATTGGCAGGGTGCGATAGCGGGCCAAGAGTTCGCGCGGCCGCTACACGGGCCTCACTTTGCCCGCCTCGCCAATCGCGCATTCCAACGCCTGGCGATCCCATTTCGCCAGATCTGCCGCGGCATTGTAGGTGCTTTGCAGGAATTCCATCAGCGCTGCGTCGGGGTCGCGCGCCGCGCGCACGGCGTCGTAAGGCAAGAGGAATTCGCCCAGCTCCTTGCTGAACGAAGCCTGCGCCGGTTTCACCTTTGCCGCAGCAAATCCCTCAGGCGCCGGATAGGCGTACGAATAGAACGCCGCATAATCGATCGGGCCCCCCCGCCACCGGGCCAGAACCCGGCGCTGGAGACTTCGTGCGAATAGGCCTCCTGCGCGACAGAATTCGGCAGATGCGGCACACCACCGGGATGGCGCGGCGCCGGGCGGCCGGAAAATCGCGTCACCGCCAGATCGAAGCTGCCCCAGAAGAAATGCACCGGGCTCGTCTTGCCCAGAAATCCGGTTCGAAACCGGGCGAAAACATCGCTCGCCGCCAACAACACGCGCCAGAAGCGGTTGGCGTAATCGGCATCATAGGCCGCATGCCTTGTGTCCTGATCGAACGGAATGCAATCGGCGATCTCGCACGGCATGGTCTTGATGCGCACGTCGATACCCAATTCGCGCAGCGCGATCATGAGCGCCTCGTAGAATTCCGCGACGCTCATCGGCTTCAGCATGACCTGGCGGAAGTGACCTTCGGCCGTCCTCACCCAGAGAACATGATCGATGAAGTCAAAATCGATCTGGAAACTGCCGTCACGCCAGGGAATCGGCGAGGTGGTCAGCCCGCGTGCCGTGACATAGAGCGCGACATGCCAGGAATGGTTCTGCCAGGGCGACAGCGCGAGCCTGATCTTGCCGACGGCCTGCGTCCACAAATGCAGCGTATCGCGCGTGTCTTTCCACGCGACATAAGACAGCTCGGGCCAGCGCTCTTGGTGCGGAGCCATTGGCCATCATGGATCGGCGACGATGTAGCTTCAAGCTTTCGTGCTACTTCCCGACGTGGAATCGCACGACGGTGGCGAGCGTGATCCAGTTGGCACTTTCGCCGTAGATATTGCGGCCGTAAATCAGGTCCATGTTGAAGTCATCGATCGGCCGCCAGCGCAAACCAACCTGAAAGCGTGGCTCGGTCACGCTGATGGGGTCCTGTTGCGCGCCAACCTGACCGAACACTTCGGCGGTCAGCGTCCAGACATTGTCTGGCGTGCGCCAATCCACACCTGCGCCGTAAGTAAGATAATGCCGGTCGGCGACGCGGTCCCACTGCCAGCCGCCATTGAGATTGATGCGTACGACATTCGACAGCCGCAGTGTCGCCGGAATGGTGGCAAAGAGCGCGGTGTTCTGCTGCGTCGTAAAGTCATAGACGGCTGTGCCCGAGACGGCGACGCCCCAGCTGCCAATCGCGGTCGGCACCAGGTTGGTCTTGAACTTCGGGATGACGCCGGTCGACCAGTCCTCGTCGGCGCGCGCCCGGCTGATTTGCGTGCTCAGCTCCACCGGGCGAAACATGCTGACCACGCAGGTCGGCGTGGTGGCCGCAAAAAAATCGTGGTTGTCGGCAGCCGACATCCACGATTCAACTTTGCAGGCGCCGGGTTCGCTGACATCGGCCGTGTCGACGGCATAGGCCGCGCCGGCCGCGCGGGCGTCGCCCGACCATGTTGCGGCACCCGCAACGGCGCACGCCAGGACCACGGCTCTCGCCGAACCTGCGAGCAAGGCCCACCCCCCTCAACATCCAGCCGAACCGGCTCGTCTTGTTTTTATGAGGTTCCCGTGCGCAACGCCATTCCCTGCCCGCTGGAAAACAAAGAGGCCGCCAACCCCAGGCGGCCTCAAGTTACCCCAGTGACCAATTCATCGACTACGCAGCTCTTATCATTCAATCCGGTTCGCGCGCGGTTGCCAGTCGGTGTTTCCAGACGGCATGGAGGGTCGCGCTTGCCGGCATCGTCGGTCCATCCCCAAAATTGATGCACAGACGTCTCGATGAGAACTGTACGCCCGACCCGGCAAAGCGGAAATAATTTCAACGGCCGCGTCACCCGAATTTCCCGATGCGTGTTTTCGAAGCCACATGTTCCCGGAGCGCAGGGAACTTTTCGTCGGCGATCGCGGGCATCTAATTACCGAAAACGTAAGAACGATTTGGTTTTTTGTGCCTACACCGTTTTTTTACGCGGGCGTTATTGACGTGATCAGGTCGATGGCATCGACAATACCAATATCGACTCAAAGCGTATTTGCGCAGGGCAATCTCATGCGAGATTCCATGTTCATGCTGGCCCCCGTTGCGCTCGTCATTTATTTTTTGCTCTATCCGGACCAATTCAATGCGTTGCTCGCGTGGGCCGGACAGTATTTGCACTAGAACGAATGCGCGTGATGCGTGGCGCATGCGCGCAATACATTTACATCAAATGGCTGCGCCGAGATGGGCCGCCCAGCAAGCCGCGTGTTTATAGTCCTATCGTCCGGCGCAGGTGTCCGGTCTGTCTGATGTCGACGACGAAAACGACATTGACGCGCAGCGTTTCATCTGTCATCCGCAACGCATTCCTTCCTCAATGTCAGTTCATCAATGCCCCGAAGATCATTCCGCGTTGGCCGCTCATTTACCGGCCTCGGCTTGTTTGCGATCAGGCTCATCAAGAGGGGCGAGAAAGTCGCCGAATACAAAGGCCCGCGCATCGGCGCCGAAGAGGCCGGGAGGCTTGAGCGACGCGGCAATCGCTATCTTTACGAAATCAATCCGCGCATCACCATTGACGGCACGCCACACAGCAATGTCGCGCGCTACGCCAACCATTCCTGCAACCCGAATGCAGAGACTTACACCTATGGCGGGCGCGTGTTTATCCGCGCGATGCGCAACATCAAGCCGGATGAGGAAATCACATACGATTACGGCACCGACTATCTCAAGCATGTCATCGGCCGTTCACGCTGCCAGTGCAGCCGCTGCCGCCGGCGGCGGGCTCGCAAGCGGCGGGAAATGCGCGCCTTGAACAAGCGCCGATCGGTCCGTCTTGCCCGCGAGCTCAGGCGGCGTCGGGCCAAACGGCGGACGAATTAACGCCCGTCCCGCAAGCAAGTGGGCGTCGGCCGAGCAATCCTCCCATTCGATTTTGCCCCTGCCCGCAGGTATGCGCCCGTGCTAGGCAGACCCGGCAATTCGCTGGGGCCTTCCTTGACTTCCGAAAGTCTTGAGCAGCGCGCGAGCTTGCGCACGGACCGCGTCCCGCTCGGCATAGTGTTCATGCTGGGCGCAACGGTCATGTTCGCGCTCTCCAGCGCGTTGTCGAAATGGCAGGTCGCAAACTATTCCTTCGTCGAAGTGCTGTTTTTCCGGGCGATCGCCTCGCTGATCACCTGTGGGGCGCTGATCCTGCCGGGCATCGGCATTGCGGTGCTGCGCACCCACCGGCTGCGCGACCATTTCGGCCGCAGCGCGACACAAGCGACTGCGCAGAGCCTCATCATCATTGCGTTCGGCCTGATGCCGCTGGCGGGCGCGGTGGCCATCAACTTTTCATCGCCGCTTTTTGCAACGCTGTTTGCCGCGCTGTGGCTGAAGGAAAAAATCGGTGCCGCGCGCGGCTGCGCCCTGGTGGTGGGGTTTCTCGGCGTGGTGCTGGTGGCAGCGCCCGGCGCCGACAGCTTTCGCACGGGCGCGCTGTTTGCGTGCGCCAACGCGGTGATGTTCGGCAGCGTCACCGCGGCCGTGCGCGGCATGACGACGACCGAGTTAGCCGAAACGCTCACCATGTACCAGATGATTTTTCTGACGCTTGTTTTTCGCGCTGGCCCTGCCGTTCTTTTTTACAGCGCCGACATCGATCGACGCGCTGGCGATGTTCGGCAACGGGGTCATTAACGGGGTCGGGCAATATTGGTGGACGCGCGCATTGTCGCTGGCGCCGCCGTCGGCGGTCGGTCCGTTCTACTATTTCTCGCTGGTGTGGTCGGCCGCGCTCGGTTTCGTGTTCTGGGGCGATGTGCCGACAGTCGCGCTACTCGCTGGCTCCGCCGTCGTGGTCGGCTCCGGCTTGTTCCTGCTCTGGCACGAAACAGGCAAAAAACCACTGGCCGTCGACTAGACCAGACGCCATCGATCGGCTTCACGGGAATGCCCCCGTGTGGACCATGCAACGAGTCCTATCACGTCCTCCGATTTAGGCATCCTGCTTAAAGATTAGCACTCATCGCGCCCAATCTTTGTGCAGAAAACGGAATACTTCGGCCGGCATTGCGCTACAGCCCGACGTCCATTGCGGACCCGGCAAATAGATGAGCCGGATCAAGCCATTCCACAGAAACTCTTTTGGCACGCAGCTTGCGAATCCTGTTGGTGCGAAGCCGGGGCCGGGCCCGATTGCGCGTGCGTCAAACAGGGGAGACACGATGTTGAAAATCAAAAGTGCGACCGCCAGGCGGCCGCTCGCTCGCAGATGGCTATCCGCCGCCGCGGGCCTCGCATTCGGTTTTGCCGCCACTTACCCGGCGGTTGCTGAAGACACGATCAAGATCGGCATTCTTCATTCTCTGTCCGGAACGATGGCCATTAGTGAAACCACGCTGAAAGACACCATGCTGTTCCTGATCGACGAGCAGAACAAAAAAGGCGGCCTGCTCGGCAAGAAACTTGAGGCAGTCGTCGTCGATCCGGCCTCGAACTGGCCGCTCTTCGCCGAAAAAGCGCGGGAGCTGATCTCCAAAGACAAGGTTGCGGTCGTGTTCGGTTGCTGGACCTCGGTGTCACGCAAATCGGTGCTGCCGGTGTTCAAGGAACTCAATTCGATCCTGTTCTATCCGGTGCAATACGAAGGCGAAGAATCAGAACGCAACGTCTTCTATACCGGTGCCGCGCCGAACCAGCAGGCCATTCCCGCAGTCGACTACCTGATGAGCAAGGACGGCGGCTCGGTGAAGCGTTGGGTGCTCGCCGGTACCGACTATGTTTATCCGCGCACCACCAACAAGATTCTTGAGGCCTATCTGAAGGCAAAAGGCGTCAAGGACGAAGACATCATGATCAACTACACGCCGTTCGGCCACTCCGATTGGCAGACAATTGTTGCCGATATCAAGAAGTTCGGCTCCGCTGGCAAGAAGACTGCCGTGGTGTCGACCATCAACGGCGACGCCAATGTCCCGTTCTACAAGGAGCTGGGAAATCAGGGCATCAAGGCAACCGACATTCCGGTCGTTGCGTTCTCGGTTGGCGAAGAAGAGCTCGCAGGCCTCGATACCAAACCGTTGCTAGGCCATCTCGCGGCCTGGAATTACTTCGAGTTCGATCAAAAACCCGGCCAACGCCGAGTTCATCAAGAAGTGGCAAGCCTTCACCAAGAATCCCAAGCGTGTCACCAACGACCCCATGGAAGCTCACGTGATCGGTTTCAACATGTGGGTAAAGGCCGTCGAGAAGGTTAAGTCGACTGATCCGGACAAGGTGATCGACGCACTGCCAGGCACCGAAGCGCCCAATCTCACGGGTGGCACCTCCAAGATGCTGCCCAACCACCACATCACCAAGCCTGTATTCATCGGCGAAATCCGCGGCGATGGCCAGTTCGATGTGGTGTGGAAGACGAATGGCCTCGTGCCGGGCGACGCCTGGTCCGACTTCCTGCCGGGCTCGAAGGATCTCGAGGCCGACTGGGTGACTCTGAAATGCGGCAACTACAACAAGGTCACCAAAAAGTGCGGCGGCCACGCATCCTGACCTGATCAAGCTCGAGGCGGCGGTTATGCCGCCGCCTCCCTTCGTTTGCGCAGCTTTGCCGGGGCGGAATGCAATGCGTACCTTCTACGATCGCATCGCGGCGTTCATTTTCGCCGTAGTCTTGTTGCTCGCCGGCGGTCTCTTTGCAAATGCCGGCCCGTATGAGGATGCACTCCCCGGTTTCACGACGAACTTGTTCGGCGACATCGCCGATGCCATCGACGCACTCGCTGCGAACGGCGATCCACGCACAGGCCCGCTTCTTGAAGCACTCAAGGATCAGCGGCTGCTGTACTCGACTGAGGCCAAAAAGGTCTTCATCAAGGATAAATCCGGCAAAGTGATCGACGCGGCAAGCGGTGAACCTGTGGTCTGCGCCGCCTGCCGATACCGACAACGTCCGCCTCAACAACCGCATACGCGGCATGGTGGATGCCGCGCTTGGATCACTCACGCTCATGGCGAAGGAGCCGGGCCGGCGTTTCGACGCCGCGCAAGCCGTGTTTAAATCGCGCGATTCAGGCGCGCTGCCCAATATCGATAAGGCGCTCGAAAAGGAAACCGACCCGCGCGTGAAGAAGGCGCTATCCGAAGCGCGCGCCGCGATCGTGCTCTATTCCGTCGACGCCAGCCCGGACGACAAGATTGCCGCCATCACCGTCATCCGCGACCGCGGCGATCAGGACGCACTCGGTCTCATCGATGGCCTGCCGCCGGATCTGCCGCCAGCGGTACGACAGGCGGCATTGTCCGCAAGTTCCAAAATCCAGGGCAAACTGGCGTTGTGGAGCGCGATCCAGAACGCCTGGTATGGGCTCTCTCTTGGTTCTGTACTGCTGCTTGCCGCTATTGGCCTTGCCATCACTTTTGGCGTGATGGGCGTCATCAATATGGCGCACGGCGAGATGGTGATGCTTGGCGCCTATACAACCTTCGTCGTGCAGGAATACATCCGGACGCACAATCCTGCGCTGTTCGACTATTCACTCGTTATTGCGGTGCCGCTGGCCTTCGCGGTCGCAGGCGGCGTCGGTATTGCTGTCGAGCGCGGCATCATCCGCTTCCTTTACGGTCGCCCCCTCGAAACGTTGCTGGCCACGTGGGGCCTGTCGCTCATCCTGCAGCAAGTCGTGCGCACGATCTTCGGGCCGACCAACAAGGAAGTCGGTAACCCGTCCTGGATGAGCGGCGCCTTTGAGCTCGGCGGAATTACCATCACGTATAACCGGCTCTGGATCATCTGCTTCGCGCTCGCGGTATTCATCGCACTGCTTGCGATGCTGCGGCTGACGCGGCTTGGCCTCGAGATGCGCGCCGTTACACAGAACCGCTCAATGGCCGCGGCCATGGGCATCCGCACGGCGCGAATCGACGCGCTGACCTTCGGGCTGGGCTCCGGAATCGCCGGGATCGCCGGCGTCGCGTTGTCGCAGATCGACAACGTTTCTCCCAACCTGGGGCAAGGCTACATCATCGACTCGTTCATGGTGGTGGTGTTTGGCGGCGTCGGCAATTTGTGGGGCACGCTGGTTGGCGCCTTTACGCTTGGCATCGCCAACAAGTTCCTCGAACCTTATGCCGGCGCCGTCCTCGGCAAGATCGCCATCCTCGTCTTCATCATTCTGTTCATTCAGAAGCGCCCACGCGGCATGTTCGCGCTCAAAGGCCGTGCGGTGGAGGCCTAGATGGGCGTCTTCCCGCTCACACGTTTGCTCGACAAGGCCTCAACAATATTCATGGTGCTGCTCGCGGCTTTCGCGATCACAATACCAATTTTGAACCTTCTCGTGCCGCCTGGTTCGGGCCTGCATGTCTCGACTTACCTCGTCGCGCTGTTCGGCAAATACATCTGTTACGGCCTTTTGGCGCTCTCGATTGACTTGATCTGGGGCTATGCCGGCATCCTGTCGCTCGGTCATGGCGCCTTCTTCGCGCTCGGCGGTTACGCGATGGGCATGTATCTGATGCGGCAGATCGGCGCGCGCGGTGTCTACGCCAATCCGATCCTGCCCGACTTCATGGTGTTCCTGAATTGGCCGGAACTGCCAATCTATTGGTACGGCTTTCAGCATTTTGCCTATGCGGCGCTGATGGTGCTGCTAGTGCCTGGGCTGCTCGCCTTCGTATTTGGCTGGTTCGCATTCCGCAGCCGCGTCACCGGTGTCTACCTCTCGATCATCACCCAGGCGATGACCTATGCGCTGCTGCTCGGGTTCTTCCGCAATAATTTTGGCTTCGGCGGCAATAACGGGCTGACCGATTTCAAGGACATCCTCGGCTTCAATGTGCAGGCTGAGACGACACGCAACGCCCTCCTGGTCGCGTCCTGCATGGCGCTGGGCGTCGGCTTCCTGATCTGCCGCGCGGTCGTTACCTCGAAATTCGGCAAAGTACTGGTGGCAATCCGCGACGCGGAATCGCGCACGCGATTTCTTGGCTATCGAGTCGAGGCCTATAAATTGTTCGTATTCACGCTGTCGGCCTGCATGGCAGGTGTTGCCGGCGCGCTCTATGTGCCGCAGGTCGGCATCATCAACCCGAGTGAATTTGCGCCCGGAAACTCGATCGAAGCGGTGATCTGGGTGGCGGTCGGCGGCCGCGGCACGCTTACCGGCGCTGTGCTCGGCGCCGTGGTGGTCAATTACGCCAAGACCTTCTTCACCTCCGGCATTTTGGCGCCCTATTGGCTGTTCATGCTGGGCGGGCTCTTCATCGGCACCACCCTGCTGTTACCGCGTGGCATTATTGGCACTTACAATTATTGGCAAGCCACTCGCGTCGAGAAAAGGGACGCGGCGATGGCGGCTGCCGCGCCGCACGCGGCGGAGTAGGACGCATGCCCGACAAACAAACCACGTCCGCACTGCTTTATCTCGACGGCATCAGCGTATCGTTTGACGGCTTCAAGGCGCTCAACGAATTGTCGTTCGTTGTCGAACCAGGCGAGATGCGCGCGATCATCGGCCCGAATGGCGCCGGCAAGACGACGATGATGGACGTCATCACCGGAAAGACGCGGCCGGACTCCGGCGATGTCTTTTTCCAGGAAGGCGCCTACGACCTTTCCAGGCTCGACGAAACCGAGATTGCCGAGCTCGGCATTGGCCGCAAGTTCCAGAAACCGACCGTTTTCGATATGCACACGGTCGAGGACAACCTGCTGCTGGCGCTCAAGAACGACCGGCGCGTGCGCGCCACGCTTCTATGGCAAGGTTCCGCCGCGCAGGAAGCGCGTATCGATGCGCTGCTCGAACGCGTACGTCTTAAGCATCTGCGCGCGCGCGTGGCCGGCAGCCTGTCGCACGGACAGAAACAGTGGCTCGAGATCGCGATGCTGCTGGCGCAGGATCCAAAATTGTTGCTGGTGGATGAGCCGGTCGCCGGTATGACCGACGTCGAGACCATGCAGACCGCCGAGTTGCTCAAGGAGATTAATCGTCACCATACCGTGGTCGTAGTCGAGCACGACATGGCCTTCGTGCGCGAGCTCGGTGTCAAGGTCACCTGCCTGCATGAAGGCTCGGTCCTGGCCGAAGGGTCGATCGATCAGGTCTCGCAGAACGAGCGCGTCGTCGAAGTGTATTTGGGGCGCTAATCATGCTCGAAGCGACCAACATAGATCTTCATTACGGCGCCGCGCAGGCGCTGCGCGGAATTTCGCTGAAAGCCAAACCTGGCCAGGTAACGTGCGTGCTCGGCCGCAACGGCGTTGGCAAGACCAGCCTGCTGCGCGCGCTGGTCGGACAGTGCCCAGTGAGCGGCGGCTCGATGATGTTCGAGGGTCAAGACATTACCCGCCTGTCCACCGTCGAGCGCGCGCGCCGCGGTATCGCCTATGTGCCCCAGGGACGCGAGATTTTTCCGCTGCTTACCGTGGAAGAAAACCTGGAAACCGGCTTTGCGCCGCTGCCGCGCGACAAGCGCAGTGTACCCGACGACGTATTCTCGCTGTTCCCGGTGCTCAACAGCATGCTCGGACGCCGTGGAGGCGATCTCTCCGGCGGGCAGCAGCAGCAATTGGCGATCGGACGCGCGCTGGTCATGCGGCCGCGCCTGCTGTTGCTCGATGAACCGACCGAAGGCATCCAGCCTTCGATCATCAAGGACATCGCTCGTGCCATCGTCTATCTGCGCGGGCTCGGCGAGATGGCGATCGTCCTGGTCGAGCAATACCTCGACTTTGCCAAGGAGCTTGGCGACCATTTCGCGGTGATGGACCGGGGTTCGATCGTTTATTCCTGCGAAAAAACCGACATCGACGAAGACGCGCTCAAGCGCGCAATGGCGATCTGATGGACGAGCGCGTGCACCTAGTTCCAGAGACGGCGCCGGAGCCGACATCTCGCACACGCTTCTAACCTGGCAGCTGGAATCGTAACGACTTTTGTCGCAAGGTCTCCACTCTCCATCATCGTTGGGAGTGAAATCGATGAGTTTGAATATCCGACGCGTCGTCACCGGCCATGACGATCAGGGCCGCGCCAAAGTGCTGATCGATGAGACCGTGAAGAATGTCGTTTCGCAGCGCCCTGGCGCGCTCTACAGCGTCATCTGGTCGAGCGACGGATTTCCGGTGAACAATGACGGCGACGCGGACCCGTCTGGCAAGAAGATCGGGACCACTATTCCTGGCGGAACGGTGTTCCGCGTTGTCAGCTTTGGCCCAGGCGTTGCGCCGCGCAATCACCGCACCGATTCGATCGATTACGCCGTAGTGATGTCGGGTGAGATCGACATGGACCTGGATGGCACCATCGTCCATCTGCAGGCCGGCGATGTGCTCGTGCAGCGCGGCACCATCCACAACTGGATCAACATGGGCGATGAGCCGTGCGTCATCGCCTTTACGCTGGTCTCGGCGAAGCCGGTGACCGCGGGCGGCAAGCCCCTTCCCGCGCAGGGGTGAGAATTTTCACCGCACAAACCTCTCGGTTGTCATTGCCGGGCTTGACCCGGCAATCCACGCGGACAATCCCCGACGATGGCAGTACGATTTTGCGTGCCGCAATAAATCATGGATGCCCGGGTCAAGCCCGGGCATGACGCCGAATGTGTTTTTAGCGCCCCTCACCCGTCCAATTCCGGGTAGTGCCGGAATATCCCGGACTCGTTGAACGGGACGCGGCGCACAGAGCCAAGATATTTCCTGATGCCGGGCCGCTGCGCGACCCGGTCTCGAATGTCGACGACGCCCGGCACCTTGCGTTCAATATGTTTGCTGGTTTTCGGGAATGCGTAACGAAGCCCTTCGATCAGCTGAAACATCGATAGATCGCCATAAGTCGCCTTGCGGCCGAGCAGATAAGGGCCCCCGCTCTTTTTCACTACGGTCTCGAAGTAGCCGAGATATTTCGGCGCGCGTTCGCCGAGAAAATTGATGGTGAAGCGCTTGGCCTCCGGCTTGGCGTCCTCGTAGTAAAGTTCACCACCGAGCGGATGATGGGTATCGTGAATCTCCTTCACGAAATCGGTCACCGTGAGCTGCAACTGGTGCAGCCAAAGCCGGCCCGCTTCGTCGCGCGGCGCCAGCTTCAGGCGCGGACCGAGGTAAAACAGAATATTGGCGACCTGCGCGATCACCAGCTTGCCCGCTTTCAGGAATGGTGGCGCAAATGGCGGACGTTTGTCGCGTCCGCCATCCATCATCGCGAGCATGCGGTTCATGCCGCCGGCTTTGCGCGCGACATCGTCATAGGAGGCGCCGGCATCTTCAAGCGCGAGCCGGACGAATTCGCCGCGGCCCTGGATCTCCGGCCAGTAGAAGAGCTGATAGCGCATCGATCACTCCACAGCGGAAGGGTGTTCCCCGCATACGCGAACTTGGCGCGCCTCCGGCGCCGACATCAAGGGGGCGGCTCGACCTACGGCTGAGTTTTTCAAATCCATCCGTCCGGCAAAAAGCGCGGGCAACTCACGTTGCCCGCGCTTGAATCTTCAGATTTACGCCAATCAGTTGACCGCGAAGCAGTACAGCAACCCGTCGCCGCCTGTGCTGCGCAAGTCGGCCTGCGAGCAGCCGCCTTCCGAGCCGCGCGACGGATGCGAGGAATTCCACGACCTGACTCGCTTCATCGTCAGTCGTACCCTGCCGATCATTGTGGCCAAGCATGACCGTACCCTTGCGTGCTGCTCGTGTAGTTCTTGCAAGTCATATCCTTGTCGGCCGGAAAGGCTTTGCCGTCCGCGCGTCGAGCCCGTCAGAATGTCATGCCGGTTCGGCTTATCGCCGCGGCCGTTGATCACCTCGCCTTTTTCCGAAAGATTGTTTTGCTTGTTGAGCTTGTTGTTGGCGCTGTGCAAATCGTCGACGCTCGTCGGCAACGACGACGCCCTTGGCATTCATCCAGGGGCCTTTGCCGATCCGGTCGCGCGCATTCACGGCGCCATTACCTTGCGTGGACAGATAAGCGTGCCAGGTCTTGGCGCCCGCCCCGGCCGATTGTGCAAGCTGCTGGCATTGTTTGTCCGCGCCAGCAAGTCCGCCAAGATCGGCGCCCTTGCCGGGGCCGGCACTCGTGACGAAGAACGTCATATTCGCCTGTTGCGCCGACGCAGGCGCAACACACAGGAACGCAAGACACAGAACGCCAGGCACGCAGCAACCGGCGCGCCAATTCGAACGACCGTCATCGTATTACCTCCCGGCATTGACGAAGCCCGTCGCTTCGCCATCGGGAGTGGCAACACCAGCCCCGATACTCTATTCCGCGTTCACGCGTCGTTGATCGCGCAACTCAGCCGGGTTTCCCGGAATATTGCGCGTCCGTCACCGGCTCGAGCCACGTAACATGCTCGCCGGCCTGCGCTTCCTGCATGGCAACATGTTCCATGCCGTGTTCGGCCGTCGCGCCATGCCAGTGCTTCTCGCCGGGCGGAATCCAGACCGTATCGCCGGCGCGGACTTCACGCACCGGCCCGCCCCAGGTTTGCACCCGGCCGATGCCGGACGTGATGCAGAGCGTTTGCCCGAGCGGGTGCGTGTGCCAGGCGGTTCGGGCCCCTGGCTCGAAGCGAACCCATGCCGAGCGAATGCGGGCGGGATCCGGCGCCTGGATGATCGGGTCTTGCCATACCGTCCCGGTGAAACTGGGCGCGCCCATCCGGCGCGAGGGCCGTGATCCGCATGCAATGATGTCCATCTCAATCCTCCCTGAAAATGCAGTGCTCTGCCTGCTGGTGCGATAGTCTAGCGTGGCGCAAATAAAAAAGCCCGGCGTTGCCGCCGGGCTTCAAGACAATCTGTCGTGGAATATCAGACCGGCTGCAAATTGCCGGCGGCCTGCTTGCCGCGCTCAGTCACGATTTCGAAGCTGACCTTCTGGCCCTCGTTCAGCGAGCGTAGCCCTGCACGCTCGACTGCCGTGATGTGCACGAACACATCCTTCGAGCCATCATCCGGCTGAATGAAGCCGAAGCCTTTTTGGGTATTGAAAAACTTCACAGTTCCGACAGGCATCAAGAGTTCCTTTCACGCTTCCTGTTGAACGTCCACACGCTCATCGCATGGACGGTCACAAGCCAAGTTTTGGATTTCACTTGAGGCGCAGCCCAAAACCGGGAGCGTGGCAGCAAGATGAGGCCGAAAACCAGGTTGCGGGCGGCGACATAGACGGATTTCGCTGCAACGTCAACGGTTCAGGGCGCCATCGCCCGACGTCAGATAACGTTTTATGAATTCGTAACAGCAACTCGTTAGTGTTGCAGTCGGCTTCGGCGCGAGCCTTAACAGATTGTGAAAAGGCGGTGCGCCGGCCAAAGACGGCTGTGGCGAGAAAACATGCGCGGAGACAAACGGAAAGCAAGGCGCCATCGCATGCGCGTCGACGCGCGGCTGGTGCTCGACAACGGTGACCTATGCGACTGCGCACTGTCGGACGTCTCGGACAGGGGCGCCCGTATTAATGTCCATGACTCAGACATAATTCCCGATAATTTTCTGTTATTGCTGGCGGGAAACGGCGCGGCGCGGCGGCAGTGCCGCGTGATATGGCGCAAGCCTCAGCAGCTCGGTGTGAAATTTGAAAACTGGCTCGACGAGCGGGTGCACGCGACACGTGCGTCCAAAAACCGACGCGAGCGATGACGCCGCACCCAAAAAGGCAGAGCCGGCCGCAAGCGACGCCTGATCGCTAGTCTGTCAGGACTGCTGGATCGCAGACAACAGCCAGTTACCGCCGCTAGCGCGCATGAACGTCCACAGCTCGGTGACTTCGCTGGGCGCGCCGCCCTCGACGGTTCGTCCGCTCGTTCGCTCGATCATCTGGTCGACAAGAGAAAACCGCATGGCGACTGTCGCATAGTCGACCGCGCCTTCGCGCCAGGCCTCTGCGAGGTCGCCCTGCTCGAGCCTTACGTTGGTAACCTTGTTGATGACGCCACGGCTCGCATTCTCGGAGAGCTGTTCGGAAAAATACGAAAGCATCTCCGGCGTCACTTTCGCGCGCAGAGCATTGAGATCCTCAGCCGAATAAGCGGCCTGCACGTCGCCAAGCAGGCGTTCGAACGCGTCATAGTCCGATTTAGCGATCGCGAGCGGTGCGCCCGCCGGCGCATTGGCGGCGAACATGCCGCCGAGGCCGCGATAGGCGTGGCCGGTTGCCGGATGCGCAGCCGCGTAGGCCGGTTCATGTCGGCGCTGCCACCAGGCAAACAAAAGCCGTGCGACGATAACGACCAGTCCGATTTGCAGCATCAGACCAAGCAACGAGGCAAAGCCACCCATGCCGCCGAAGAAGCCATGCCCAAACAGAAGCCCGAAGAGACCTGCACCGAGGAAGCCGGCCGCAAGCCCGCCAAATAGACCGCCGCCGAACAAGTCCGGGTCGTGATGCCTGGCCGATTGTCGCCCGCGCTTCCGGGCTGGGTCATGCTGCGCTGAATCGGGCTGGCTGTGTTGGGTGCTGTACTTGTTGAGGGCGGCGCCGAGAACGTGCGCATGCCACGGCTTCCACCGGAGAAGCCACCGCCGGCACGCGCATTCGCATCGGCCACAAAAAGCAGCAACACGGTCGCAATCGCGGCAATCGCGACCATAAGACGACGGGCAAGTCATCTGTGTTCTCCCGGGCATATCGACGGTAAAACAATAGGCATGCAGGGAACAATTTGTAAGGGGCGGCGCACATGCGCGCCAACGACGCGGCAAACGGGCCCGGTTTACACCCACATTGCTCGCTCACGCAGATATGACGACGACCCCTGGAACAGGCGGCACCTCCTTGTTGTTGGCTGAGGTGGCAATGAAGGACATCAGCCAATGAAAGGCCTAACGGCCATCGCGATGCTTTGCGCTCTAGGAACGGTCGCGGCCGCAAAACCCGCGCCCGTCGAAACCGCACGGCTGGCGCTGACCAATGCAGATATCAATGTCAGTTCATCCGGGCCGGTGCGGGAGCGCGATTATTTTCAGGCGCCGCAAGCGCAGTTCAATTCCGGCGGCCTTGTTTGCCGTCTGCCCTTGATTGTTTTCGACAAAACGCGCCTGGCTTCGTCTTGCCGTTGACCGGCGTGGGAACCAAGCGACCATCAAGCCGTTATTTTGCCGAACGCAGCCATGGAGCCGGCTGCAACACCAACTGATGGGGCGCAAAAATGCTCGGTACAATACTTGTCATTCTGCTGATTCTGGCGCTGGTCGGCGCCTTCCCGCGCTGGGGCTACAGTTCCGGTTGGGGCTACGGCCCTTCGGGGATCGTCGGCGTGTTGTTGATCGTCGTGTTGGTCCTGGCGTTGACGGGCCGCGTCTAGACCGGATTACTGAACCAACGTCTTTTTAACTTCGGCGACCAGTTGCTTCAGCGTAAACGGCTTGGCCAGGAACGCGTACTGTTCCTGGTCAGGCAGGTTCTTGCTGAACGCTTCCTCGGCGTAGCCGGAAACGAAAATAATTTTTACGTCCGGATCCCGCCGGCGCAACTCCTTAAGCAGCGTCGGTCCATCCATTTCCGGCATCACCACATCCGACACCACCAGATCGACGTGGCCGTGTTTGTCGAAGGCCTCGATTGCCTCGACGCCATTGCCGGCCTCCAGCACGGTGTATCCGCGCGACGACAACCCGCGTGCGTTCAGCGCGCGTAAGCCCTCTTCGTCCTCGACCAGCAGAATGGTGCCCTGCCCGGTCAGGTCGGCAGCGGCGGCACGGGCCATTGTGTCCGCGGCAGACAGCGCTCCCGCAATTGCCGGCGCGTCCGCCGCAGGAATTTGCGCCAGCGCTTCCTCGACTCCGGGAACATGGCGCGGAAGGAAGATATGAAAAGATGTCCGCCCCGGTTCGGAGTCAGCGTAAATGAAGCCGCCGGTCTGCTTCACGATTCCATACACGGTGGAAAGACCAAGCCCGGTCCCCTTGCCGACGTCCTTGGTCGTGAAAAACGGCTCGAAGATCTTGTCGATGATGTCGGAAGGAATGCCGGTCCCGCTGTCACTGACGTCGACCAGCACGTAGTCTGCCTTCGGCATGCCTTTGTAGGCGAATTTGACGCAATCTTCTGCCGGGACATTGCTCGTGCGAACGGCGAGTTTGCCGCCATCCGGCATGGCATCGCGGGCATTGACCGCCAGATTCACGATCACCTGTTCGAACTGCGAAATGTCGACCTTCACCGGCCAAAGGTCACGCCCGTGCACGATATCCAGTGTAACTTTCTCGCCGATGAGCCGCTTGAGCAGCATGCCGAGGTCGCTCAGTGTTTCGCCGAGATCGAGCACCTGCGGGCGCAAGGTCTGCTTGCGCGAGAACGCCAACAGCTGCCGCACAAGAGCGGCCGCGCGATTGGCATTTTGCTTGATCTGCATGATGTCCTTAAAGGACGGATCAGTCGGCTTGTGCGCGTTCAACAGGAAGTCGGTCGCCATCATGATGGCGGAAAGGACATTGTTGAAATCATGGGCAATGCCGCCCGCCAGCTGGCCGACGGATTCCATTTTCTGTTGCTGCTGGACGCGGTTTTCAAGCGTGCGCTGCGCGGTGGTCTCCAGTGCGTAGACGATCGCGGCCTCGCCGTCGCGATCCTCTTCTTCAACCGCAATGACGAAGAAGTTGGCCCAGCGGTCGGCACTTCCGGTCAAAGACGCCTCAACCGGCGCGATATCGCTTTGTCCCTCCGCGGCCTTCCGGATTGCGGCTTCGAGCACTGGCCGATCGCGCTCGACGATAACCGAAAGGATCGAGCGGTCATTGTTCTTGAGCAAGCCCTCGAATGCGCTGGCGAAGCGCGCATTGCTGCGCGCGATGCGGCCGGTTTTATCGACAGTCGCAATCGCCATTGGTGTGTTCTGGAAGAAACGCATGAAGCGCACTTCCGCGGCGCGTTGCGGATCGCTGCCTTCATCTTTTGCACGATTGAGAACCAGCGTGCGCGAAGTGCCGGCCGTCCCGTCGGCACCGAACGCGACCTTGTGAAACAGGCGCACCGGGATCGGTTTGCCGCCCCGCGTCTTGAGATCAAGATCAAGGACCTCGGTCTTCACTTCGCCCGGCGCCGCGCTGAATGTTGTGAGCAGTGCTGCACCCTCACCCGCGACGATATCACCAAGCTTGAGCGACCCGGCACCCACTTGCGCGAGGTCGTGATCGAGCCAGGCCGCAAGAGTGGCGTTCAGATAGACGATGTCGCCGGCGGCATCGACAGAGAAAAAACCGGCTGGCGCATGATCTAGGTAGTCGATGGCGTGCTGCAGTTCCTGGAATACGTTTTCCTGCCGCTCGCGGTCGCGCGTGACGTCGGCGATTGACCACACCGTGAGCCGCGCATCGCGCCGATTTTCGCCGAGCGGGCGCACACGCATGCGCAGCCAACGGCCACTCTCTTCGGCCGTGCCGGTCACGCGAACTTCCTCTTGCAGCCGGCGGCCTTCACGCGCGGCCTTGAGAAGGCGATAGATCGACTCGGAAACGTCCGGATCCCCGATGAAGACCCGTTCGATCGGCCGCACATCATTGATATCAGTCACGCCGATGAGATCGAGGTACGCTGCGTTTGCGTAAAGCACGCGGCCCGACTGGTCCGTAACCAGAATGCCGTCAAAGGCGCCGTCGACAACGGCCTTGAGCAATGGGTTGCCTTGCTCCCGGCCTGCGAACCGCATAATTCCCGCCGCTGTCGCAAACAGGGCGAAGACCCCGATTGTTCCCAGCGCGGCCAGCAACGTCAGCACGTAGGCTTCGACATAGTCGCGGCCGACATAGATGAGCCCGCCGGCGGCCCCGACCAGGGCTGCTGCCACCAGCAACACCTTGCTGATCGACCCGGCCGGCGCATCCTGACTCTTGTCAAAGGCCTTGCGCTCGTGCCCTTCGGCACGGTCGCGCGCTTGCGTCGGCGCTGCCGGATCGTGACTTGCCATAGACCCTGAGTGCCTTAAGGCGCCCTATCGGCGCAAGTGCCGGTCTCGGAGAATTCCGGCCATTGGATAATTGGTCCTTGTCATCGCCTGAGCGACATCATGCGACGCAGCCGCATGACATAGCCAATCACTTCGGCGACGGCCTTATAGTGCTCGGGCGGGATTTGCTGGTCAATTTGAACCGTGGCATGGAGCGCGCGGGCCAGCGGCGGATTCTCGACGATCGGAACCGAATGCTTGCCGGCAACCTCCCTGATTTTCAGCGCGATCGAATTCGACGCCCTTGGCCACGCAAACCGGCGCGTCCATCCCCCGTTCGTACTCGAGTGCGATCGCGTAATGGGTCGGGTTTGTGATGACCACCGTGGCTTTGGGGACCGCGGCCATCATGCGCCTGCGCATGCGGATCTGGCGCACCTGCTTCATCCTGCCTTTGATGGCCGGATCGCCTTCGGTCTGTTTGAATTCTTCCTTCAATTCCCGCAACGACATTTTCTGGCGCTCGTACCACTGCCGATACTGAAAGAGGTAATCGGCAGCAGCCACGATCGCGAGCATCGCAACAACCGAACCAAGCAGCTTGAGCGTCAGGGACAGGCAGAGCGGCATGATGACGGACGGGTCGCTGCGCGTGAGCGCCTCGAGCCGTCCGCGCTCCGGCCACATCAGCGCGGTGAGGACACTGCCGACAAGCAAGAGCTTGATGAGTCCCTTGCCGAGATTGGCCAACGCCTGCTTGGAAAACAGCCGCTTGAACCCGGCCGCCGGCGATATTTTTGAAAGCTTTGGCGCGAGCGCTTCGAAAGTCCACACAAGACGATGCTGGATGATGTTGCCACCGAGCGCGGCCAGCAACAAAATCAGGAACGGAATAGCCACGGCCGCGATCATCTCGCTGCCTATTTTCTGAAATAGCCGCGGCAGAGCAGGACCGTCGACACTGATATCGTAAGAATTGGCAATGAGCCCACGCATCGTCGTGGTGAGATCTGTCCCCATCGTGCCGGAAAACGCCATCAGCACCAGGGCAGCGCCGGCAATCACAAACCAGGTATTGACCTCCTGGCTTTTGACTACATCGCCGCGCTTGAGAGCTTCCTCAAGACGTTTTTGGGTCGGTTCTTCTGTTTTATCGGTATCGCCGGTTTCTTCCGCCATGCACGTTTCCGTTCAGCTGTGCGGCGCAAGTTCGGTCAGTACGCCTTCGAGATAGCCAACGAACGTTCCCATCATCGCCCCGATGACCAACAGGAGCAGCAGCAGCCCGAGCAGAATCGACAGAGGAAGGCCGATGAAAAAGACCTGCATTTGCGGCATGAGGCGTGACAAAACGCCGAGCCCGAAATTGAACAGCAGACCAAAGACCAGAAACGGCGCCGAAAGCTGGATCCCGATGCGGAATGCGGTGGCGATCACACGCGTCACATGTTGCGCGGCGTCGCCCATAAGCGGCAGTTCGCCAGGCTGAAAAATTGTATAGCTGTCATTCATTGCAGCAATGACAAGGTGGTGCAGGTCGGTGGCAAACACCAGTGCGACACCAAGTAGCGTCAAAAAATTTCCAACGAGGAGACCCTGCTGGTTCTGCGTCGGATCAACGGCTGTGACAAAGCCCAAACCCAGTTGCTGCGCAACGACGGAGCCGGTGATTTGCAGCGCTGAAACCGCCAACCGCGCCGTGAGCCCGAGGACTGCACCGATGATCAACTCCTGAAACAGCAGTATGAGCACCGGTCCGAAGGTTTTAAGATCGACGACATATGCCTTTTGGTGTGCGGGAAGCAGGATGGCGGTGAGCGCCAGCGCGATTGTCAAGCGTACGCGCGACGGTACGCTCAACTCACCCACTCCAGGCATCAGCATGACCATTGCGCCAACGCGAGCGAAGGTCAGCAGGAAGGCCGTCGCGAGGGCCGGCAAAAATGAAATATCGATCCGCATCGGCCCTGTCCGCGGTCAGCCGCTGACGATACGGGCGGCAATCCGTAACATTTCCGCGTGCATTTTTTCGGCCATGAACGGCAGCGCAATAAGCAATGAAATGAAGATCGCCAGAATCTTTGGCACGAAGGCGATCGTCATTTCCTGGATCTGCGTAAGGGCCTGCAAAAGCGAGATTGCAACGCCGACGGCAAGGCCGACCAGCATCACCGGGCTGGAGACAACGATGAGCGTGTAGATTGCGTCACGGGAAACGTCGAGAACTTCTGGACCGGTCATGACCTTGCAATACCTAGATCGGCATCTTCATGATGTCTTCGTAAGCCGCAATGACGCGGTCGCGGACGGCGACGACAGCATCGATCGCAACTTCCGTCTCGGACACCGCCGTGACGACATCGACGATATTGCCTTTCCCGCCGACCGCTGCGCGGGTCTGCGCATCCGATTTACGGCCCATTTCGGCGACCGAACCAATTGCCTCTTTGAGCACGGAAGCGAAGCTCCCCTCGCCGTTGGCATCGGCGGCGGGCTGGCGAACAAGGCCAACAGAGGACGCGTCGGACGCAATGCGTGCGACGCTGGCATAGGCGCCGGCTGCGGCGAGCGGTGTGGCCATGATGATTTACGCCTTTCAGGCTTTGAGGATGTCGATGGTGCGCTGGATCATGCGCCGCGTGGCGCTGATGACATTGATATTAGCTTCGTATGACCGTTGGGCATCGCGCATGTCCGTCATTTCCACCAATGGATTGACGTTTGGGTATTTGACGTTGCCGTTGGTATCGGCCGCCGGATGGCCGGGTTCGTACTTCAGACGAAATGCGGAGGTGTCGGTTTGCACTTTGCCGAGTTCGACCAATGGGGTGTCGAGCGTGCGGTCGAGTTCGCTGCGAAACGTCGGAATCTTGCGACGATAGGGATCTGCGCCCGCGCTCTGCGGCGTTGAGTCGGCATTGGCGATATTTTCCGAAATGATTCGCATGCGACCGGCCTGGGCGCGCAGTCCGTGTGCAGCAATCGTGAGTGTCTTGATGAAATCCACCGTTGCCCTCCTGCGGCCGCGCTAGCGCTTGCCGAGCGCGGTCTTGATGAGATTGAGGCTACGCGTGTAGAGCGCGGTCGCCGTCTGGAAATCCATTTGGTTGGCCGCAACCTTCATCATCTCTTCTTCGAGATTCACCGCATTGCCGGACGCTCGCACTTCGAAATCGCGCGCGTTCGCCGACCGGAAAGGCGATTGGCTCAAGCCGACGCCCGGCAGATGGCTATCCGCAGTGCGCGTCAGAGAAACGGCGGTAACCGTCCCTGGGCTGGCGAGCGGCGCTTCTTCGAACTTCAATGGCGCGAGGTCGTGCGCGCGGTATTTTGGCGTATCAGAATTGGCAACGTTCTCGGCCAATACACGCTGGCGAGCCTGCGCCCAATCGAGTCGCGTACGCAGCATCGACAAGATTGGAATGTCGGCAATGGCCATGGCCTGCTCCCCAAAGACGTCCCGATCCTCAGGATCGTCGCGCTAGGCAGACTTTGCCGGGTGTATGGTTAATGGCTGGTAAAAATAGGTCGCGAGGAACGAGTCGCAAGTCGCGCCAATCTCAGCTGAAAAGGTCCATTTTTGGCCCCGACTGCAAAATGCCACTTTATTTGTTAATGCTCTGTTAGTATTCAGGGCGGCAAATAGTGCCCAGTTGAGTTAACCATTCGGGCGATTCCCCCGCACCGGGGCAGCAGCACGAAGATCGGAGCGCTTTGATGTTCGAGAGCTTGTTTGGCTCAGAAATGCCGCTAGCCGCGCGCTTCTTCGTCGCCTTCCTGGTGGTGCTGGCGCTGATCGGGCTCACCGCCTGGCTGGTGCGCCGGTTCGGTGCAAACCGCCTCGGCAATACAACACGCGGACGTCAACCGCGCCTGGCCGTGATCGATGCCGCGACCGTCGACGGACGCCGGCGCCTTGTGCTCATTCGCCGTGACAACATCGAACACTTGTTGATGATCGGCGGGCCCACCGATCTCGTCGTGGAACCGAATATCGTCCGCGCAGTGGGTGCTCGCGAAGTAACACGCGAGCCATCGCGGGTCTCCCCGGAGCCAGCGGTACGCGCGACCGCACAAATTGAAAATGGCTGGCCATTGCAGCCGGCCGGCGAGCCTGCGTCCGCTCCGGCGCCCCGTCCCTACCGTTCGGCTGCGACTGAGGAGCCTTGGCTTGCGGCGGAGCCCGGCGCACGCGCACGGCCTGCCGACAGCTTGACCGGTCTTGCGGCCGAATTATCGACGCGTCTCACACCGCCCGACGTCGGTGTGCCGGTTGCACGCAGCGAACCGGCGCCGCGCGTTCAAATAAACGAGCCCGCCGCCGCCCCCGCGCAGGCCGATCACAATCTCGCGGAGATGGCACAACAGCTTGAGGCGGCCCTGCGCCGTGCGCCGTCACCGGAAGGGCGCCCGCCCGTGACCGATCCCCTCGCCACCACGCCAATGGCCGCGACAAAAGCTCCCGATTTTGGGCGAGCACCCGCGCGCGAGCTCAAGGCCCGCGTAGAACCGAAGTTCGAGGCCAGACCAGAACCTAAGTTCGACGTTAAGGCGGAGCCGCGTGCCGAACCTGCGGCAACGCCTGGAAAAAATCTTTACGAAAATCTCGAAGAGGAGATGGCCAGCTTGCTCGGCCGTCCGCCAGGAAAGACGTGATAGCCACTTCCGACCGCCGTGTCCGTCTTGTGACGGTGGTGGTCGGAGTAGCCGGGCTGATCCTCTCCGCGACGGCGCCCGCCGCCGCGCAGGACATCAGCGTCAATTTCGGACAAGGCAATGGCCTGACCGAGCGCGTGATCCAGATGATCGCGCTGCTGACGGTGCTGTCGCTCGCACCGTCTATCCTCGTCATGATGACGTCATTCACTCGCATCGTCGTGGTGTTGTCGTTGCTGCGCACGGCGCTCGGCACCGCGACGGCGCCGCCCAATGCCGTGATCGTTTCGCTCGCGCTGTTCCTGACGGCTTTCGTGATGGGCCCGGCGCTGCAACGCGCATACGATACCGGCATCCGGCCGCTGGTTGCCAATGAGATCACCGCCGAACAGGCCTTCGAGCGCGGCGCCCAGCCGCTGCGCGCCTTCATGCAGAAGAACGTGCGCGAGAAGGACCTGAAACTGTTCGTCGACATGTCAAAGGAAGCCGAGCCGGCCAAGCCGGAAGACCTTTCTTTGCGGGTGCTGGTTCCGGCATTCATGATCTCCGAACTCAAACGCGCATTTGAAATTGGCTTTCTGCTCTTCCTGCCCTTCCTGATTATCGATCTCGTGGTGGCATCGGTGCTGATGTCCATGGGCATGATGATGCTGCCACCCGTGGTGGTGTCACTGCCGTTCAAGCTGATCTTTTTCGTTCTGGTCGACGGCTGGAGCTTGGTCGCGGGCTCGCTCATTCAGAGCTATGGCGGCTAGCGGCCTGCCGCTATCGCGACCTCGAGCCCATCCTTGGCAATCGCGGGATTGAACCGGTCGGCTCGGTGTCCGGCTTGACCGGTACGCCCGCCGGCGCTTTCGGCGGCAGCGGCGACGATCCTGCATCACGAATTGCAGGCCCATTTGGCGGTCCTTCGCCGGGCGGAGCCGCATTGGTCTGCGGTCCTTTAGACTTGTCGGGCGTTGATTCCCCAGAAGGCGGATTGCCAGCCGCGCCGCCGGGCGAGATTGCGGAAGATTCCGGATAGCGCGCACGCAGATCACGCAGGAATGCATCGAGTGTATCGACACTCGCCACCTTCTTGGCGACGGTCTGGAAGTCGACGCCATTGGTCCCGATTGGCGCGCTTACGATCTCGAACGCACGGCGATCGGGTCCGTCGCTGAATTTGGCCCCGTATTTTTCACGCAGACGCGCCAACCCGATCGTTTCCTCGCCGAGCGCATATCCGATCGCCGCGCGCAGAATGTCGGCTCTTTCGATATCGTTCAAAGGAGCAAATTCGCGCCAGCGCTCTCCGTAAAGCAGTTCGATTTGCTCGCCTGCTTCCCGCCAGCGCTTAGCGGCCCACAAAATATCGGAACGGAGCCGTATTGCTTCATGGCTGTTGATATTCGTGATCAGTTCCATCGCCAGATCGTGGCGCCCGAGATTTGACATCGCACGCGCCTCAAGCAGCAGGCGCTGATCCCGCAAATCGTTCGACAGATCCGCAACGCGCGTTGCCTGCAAGGTTGCAAGCGCGCGGTCGGGCTTATGATTCATGAGATAAACGACTGCAAGACGCGTCGCGACCTGTGCGCGTGCGCCGCCTTGCAGCCGATGGTCGACCTGGTGCTGAAGCAACTCGGCGGCTTGATCGAGAAGATCGACCGACACCAGCCGGTCAGCCAGCCGCCGGATCATCTCGTCGCCGCGCCGCCCGATCGGCGTCAGTTCACGGAAATCGTAGAAAAGACCAAGCGCTTCGATGGGCGGCAGCGTTTCACCTTTGCCGCCAAGAAACAGACTCTCAAACGTGGCCGCGGCCTCGTCCTGAATCTTGCGCGTCATATCGGAATTGGGATGAGCGGTCAGCGCGGTCCGCATGACGTGGAACGCATCGCGATAGCGGCTGTCTTCCGTATAGAGATGGGCAAGGAGCTTGAGGCCTTCGGTTTCGGTCTCGTCACCGCGCCAGACAGTGGTGAGCGTCTCGAGGTCATTGATGACGTCCTTGCGCCCCATGCCACCGGTCGCGAATGTGAGCACGGTCTCGCGCAAGCGTCCCTGTGCGGCCGCCCGCCGGTCTCTCGACGTCGCGGCGCTGCGATAGCTCATGAGCGCATCTTCGGTCCGCCCCAGACCTTCGTAAAGCCGGCCGATGAGGACATTGATTGTCGGCTCAAGCTCTGGCGGCACGCCGACGGTCTCGAATTCGTTGGCGACCCGGGTCGCGTTGTTAAAGTCGCGCACCTCGACGGACGAACGCAGCGCCTCTTTTAGTGCCATCCGCTGCAATTCGATCGGCAAGGCGCCAATGGCCGCACCCACCGTTTTGAAGATGTCGCGCGCCTCGGCCCAGCGTCCCTGGCGCGCATAGGCGATCGCTCGCCAGATCGGGGCATCTTGCTGATTGCCAACCTGTGGTTTGCCCAATTCCTTGAGTGCATCGTCGGGCCGATCGAGCATCACGTTGGCAACCGCACTCAGCACACTGCCCGTCACGTCGTCCGATCCACGCTGATCGGAGAGCGCAACATCGAGCACAGCCTTTGCTTCCGGCGCCATGTCCTTCGCGAGATAGAAGCGCGCCAGATTGAGCCTCGCCTGCCTACGCTTGGTCAAAGGCGCCCCAGCGGCAATCCCGATCAACTCGGATTGCCGTTCATTAAACGGCGAATCCCGGTCAAAGCCCCACAATTGCGTGTCGAAGGTGTAGGCGCGAAAGCTGGTCGAGATTTGCTGCTGACCGAGCGAGGTGGCCGACAACGAAAGGCCTTCCGGGCGGGTGATCGTGATCTTGTCCGCGCTCAGCTCCGCCGTGATGTCATCGGCAATCGGCTGCACGACGACGCCGTGTACCGATGGCAACGTGCGCAGCTCGACAAAGTCCTGCACTTTGAGAAAGCCGCGCGCCGGCGCGAGCGCCGTAACCACCATCAAGCGGTCTCCGACCTCCACATCCTTGATATTGTGAATTGCCCGCGGACCATCGAGCGCTATGGCGATACTTGCACGGTTCTTGGCAGCGACGCTGCGAGCGATACCAAGCGGCTGGGTTGGAGACGACGCAATATCGGCAATATTGACGATCCAGCTCGGGCCATCGGCTACAACACTGGCGGCGCGCGGCCGTGCAAGCTTGACACGAACAACGGCCGCACCGTCTTCCGCACGTTCGAACGTGGCTTCGCGCACACCGCTTTCGTTGTCATTGTGGAGAGCAGAGAGATCAACTGGTGCGGCGCTATCGAACACAAGCCACAATGTATCCGCGCGATAAAAGACCGCCGCTGGCGTCGCCACCGCAAATGGAAATTCGACGCGCAGGCTGTTGCCGGATTGATGCACGCCCGCAACGACAGTCGCCTTTGGATTGGGTGCGGGCCGTTCGGCCTCGGCGTTCGCGGCCGGCGTCGGAGGTTGTTTCGGCAGTTCAGCTGCGGCAGGCGCCGCAGGTGCCTTCGGCGGCTCTGCGGGAGTTGCTGCCGGCGCCGTGGATGACGGCGAGGATACGCGCTGCTCTGGGAGAGGCGGTGGCGCGGAATCCGCAGCCTTGTTCTCTGGTGGCGCAAGTTGTGGGGGCGGAGCGACGGGCGGAGGTTCAGGGGCCGCAGCCTGCTGTTGCGCCGCCGGTGCGACAGCAGGCGCGTCCTGCGAGTGCTCGGCTCGTTTCGGTGCCGCGGGGGCCGGTGGCGGCGCTGGCGAGGGCGCGGCAACCGGCGGCAGTGCTGCTTCGTCTGCTTTCATCGGCGCCGCAGATTTCTGCGCTGGCGTTACGGAATCTTTCGTGAGCATCGTTTGCGGCGGCGATATCGCCGGCGAGCCGTTCGAGGGCGCCGCTTTCTTTAAAGCACCGTCAGCGTCCGCCGCCTTGCCCTTGGCGCCGTCCAGGCCGATGTCGACAACGACATTGCGGTCCTCCCGGAAGACCCGCACTTCCGGCGTGCCGTTGAGCGCAAAAACGACCGCGACGGAATCGAGTTCGATCTCGGCTTCAATCGATTTCAACGTCGGCGGAAGCGAAGCTTTCGCGTCCGCCATATCCCAATTGACCTGCTGATCAAAATTAAGAGTGAGCCTGCCATCCGCGCGCTCCGGCACGACGTTCACCGTGCCCGGCATTGCGAACACATAGCGGACGAAGGTCGGCTGGCTCGCAACTTTGACCCGGACAAGCGGCGGCTTTTTGTTCTTCTCGTCGGCTTGCTGCTTATGCAATTGGCGTTCGGCTTCGCGCGCACGCCGGACAAGCTCGTCGATCACCTCCTGTGGCAGGCCCGGCATCGGACCGTTCCAGTCCTCGGGTAAAAGATCGACATAAAGCCGCTCGGCCGCGCCGATCGAATTGACCTTCAATTTTCTTGTCAGTGCAATACGGATCGCGCTGCCGTCAGGATCGCGCCGCGCCGCGCTGATAAATCCTGGAGCATTGACGTTGAGACGTTCGACCGCAACCGCGACCGGCTTATTGAAGCTTACAATGATGATCGCCCCGGAAACACGCGTCTTCGCTTCGACTGGCTCATCAAACTGGAACATCAACCGCACATAGTCGCCATCGGCGACAGCCTTGACCTCGCCCTTGATCGGATCGTCGGCGCGCGCGGCATCGGCCGGTGCCAGCGTAAGCAGGGAGAGCAATGCGATAAACGCGAGGCGACGAGCGCGGACAAAACCAGGCGTCGACCGCCCTGGTTTGCGCGCAAGCACTCCCATCAGCCTGAATGGCAAAGCCGTCATGAGGCCGTTCCAGCCGGCTGGCCTGCCGGTCGAAACAGCGTAAGGACGGCCGTTTAATGTGGCGTTAACTGTAAGGAGAACTACAGGCTAAAGTGCGCGAAAGCCTTCAGTTTTTCGAGGTTTTGCAGGACGGGGAAGGAAATCCAGGCCCGATCGCGCAGGTGCGGCACACGGAATATGTCCATCACATCCGCGAGCTTGCGGATGTAAAACAGCTCCTCCTTGGACTGCACACTGAAGCCTTCGAATTGCAGCTGCCCCTCGCGCAGCTCCGCGTCGGTGATGGCCTCATTGAAGCGGGCCTTCCAGTTCGAAGTCTTGCGGGCTCACGTCCAGCCCGGCTCCTTCGCCAAACGGCACCTTCGTTCGGTCACGGATGGCCGCGGGTAGGTCGTCGGGGTGGAGATCATAAAGATCACGCAGCGCCGCCTTCCCGCGCGGCTGGCCGTCGACCTCGCGCACCAATGCGGCCGCATCGACATTCAATGCATATTTGACCACGGACGGATCAAGAAACGGCTCGCGGGTTTCCACCTGGTAGCGCATCGAGCAGCGATCAACACGCTGGAGGCTGACGCGGTGCATCAGATCGAGACATTCATCCCGCACCGGCCGGCCATTGGCATCGCTCTGCTGAAAGGCCACTTCGAGCGGCGGATAGCCGCAGAAGAGTTCGTCCGCCCCCTCCCCGCACAGTGCCACGCGGAAACCGTCGCGATGCATTGCTTCCGCTGCAAGCAACGAGCAGACGGCGCCGCGCACCAGATTGGGCTCGAAAGATTCAGTAACCTCGACGACATGCCCGATCGACGAGAAGACTTCGTCGCTGTCGGCCTCGAATGGCACCATGCGCAGATCAAAGCCGGTGCGCTCGGCATATTCGGCCGCATAGCGATAGTCCGGCGCGGTCTCGTCACCGACGAAATAGCCCGGCGCGTCCGGCCGGAACTGACGCGTGTAGTGAGCAATGAGCGTGCTATCGATCCCGCCGCTGAATAAAGTCGCGACCGGCAAGCCAGCGGGAATCCGCGTCCGTATCGCTTCCGACAGAATATGGTCAAGCACCTGCGGATCGTGATGCACGGGCACGTCGGTGCGCGGGTAAATCGGGGACTTGAAGCGCGCGCAATTCTTGCGCGACAAGGCATATCCCGGCGGCAGCAGCATGACGTCGCCTACCGGTACGGTTCGCAACAGCGGCCGCATCTCGGAGCAAAAAAGAAAACTGCTCCCGGACTGGATCACGTAGAGCGGTTTCACGCCAAACGGATCGCGCGCGGCGAGAAACTCCCCCTTGGCCAGATCGACGGCGACAAAGGCATACATGCCGACCAGGCGCTCAAGGGCCCGGTAGCCCCACACTTGCAGGGCATTCGCCAGGACTTCCGTGTCGGACTCGGTCCGGAATTCAACACCGAGGTCGGCGAGCTCCTTGCGCAATTCAAGATAGTTGTAGATTTCACCGTTGAAGGCGACCGCAAGTCGCCCATTGAACGAAATCTGCGGCTGGACGCCGTGCTCGGCATCGACGATCCGCAGCCGCCGCGTACCCATCGCGGTATCCTTGCGAAGCACCGCAACGGGGTCGGTGACGTCGCCGCGATGTAAAATGCCTTCGATAAGGCGCTTGACCGAAATTTCCGCCTCGGGCCAATCGACCGCGACCGCAATCCCGCACATTATTCTTTCCTGTTGTTCGGACCGTCGACAGTCGCACGCGGTCAGTTTGCGGTTGGACTGCCTTCGATCTTCGGCAGCTGGTCGGGACTTTGCGGTCTTCGGTTTTGCGGTCGCCCTGTTGGCGAGCTCGACGGTCAGGCGCTCGGCGTTGTCTGGCGCCATTTGTGCGAGGATTTCCGACATTTTTTGCGGTTTAATTTGCGTCGATACGTCGACCAGAATTTTCATATCAAGGCGGTCGAAGATTCTCGCGGCGTCTTTTGGCTTCATGTTCTCATACATGGAGACAATTCCTTTGAAGCGCTCAGCCTCCACCTTGTCGCGAGTCCCCATCGCCGTGTTGACCCGGCCTTCGGCGTCCTTGAGTTCGGTGACCTTGTCCTCCAGGCGTTTCTCGGCCGCTTTGAGCAGGTTTTCACGCATTTCCATTTCGCGGCTACGCGTGTCGAGTTCCTGCCGGCGGGTTTGCAGGCGTTCGAGAACCGCGCGCTCGCCGGGCGATGCGATGCGTCCCGGCTCAAGCGGGATCGCTGCTCCGGCGACCTCCAGTTTTGGCGCATCAGGCGGCTTGTCACTCACCTTGAGCGCGGGCTCGCTCGGTTTTTCCGCAGACTCAGTCGACCCGGTAACATCGCCGTTGCGACCATCCTTGAAGTTGAGAACATCCTGCGCCCACGATTTTTTGGGCCGCGGCAAGCCGGATTTATCCAGCCTCTCGGCAATTGTGGCCGTCGACGAATCCGGCGCGTCATCTTGCGCGGCGACCTGCGTATCTGTTTTGAAGCGCGCGCCCATACGCTCGGCGAGCGTGTAGCCACCATCGAAAACCAGGCCTGATACCTTGAGCGCGAGCAGGCTGATCGTGGCGAAAAGCACGATCGGAATGAGCCGCACGTCGCGCAACATGCGGGTCATGCGGCTTGGCCACCAAGGCGAGAGCGCGTGCGATCGGCGAAGGCCTGCGCGGCGGCAGCGACGGCTTTGGCGTCCTGCACCGGCGCGGCTTCTGCGGGCGGGCGCGTTACGCCGGCGATCCGCACAAGCCGCGCGAGCAGTTGATTGCCCGCGGTAATATGGAGGTCAAGCTCGGCGGCAAGATGTTCACTCCGCTCCAGGCGCTCGCTCAACGCGTGCTCGCCTTCCTGCATGGTCGACTTCAAGCCGCCGATCGCACGGTCGGCGATCTCGGTGGCCGTGATCAATTCCGAAATAGTCGCGCGCAACGATCGCTCGTCGGCCTTGAGCAGCCGGAGCTGCTTGTTCAAGCGAACGCAATACAGGATCGTGAGCAGAAGCAGGATCGAGACCATGGTCTCGACCAGGAATCCGTAGTGATAGCTCACGGTACCTCCATTGGAGTGGTTGTTTCGTCTGCTTTTTCGAACATGGCGAATGTGGTCCGCGGCTTGCGCAGTGGCTTTGCGACCCGCACGGCGACGCGGTCGCCGACCCGCCCCATGCGGCCTTCGGTCAATGTGATGTCACCACAACGGACCGTGACCATCGCGTCGGGCTTGAGTTCGAGCATCAGTGTGTCGCCGACATTAAGCCCCATCATGCGGCGCAAAGGCAGCCGCGCCTCGTACAGCACGGCGTCGACGCCAATCTGGGCCTGTCCGATTTCGGTCGCGAGATGGCCTTCCCAGATCGGATCGCGGCCGAACTTCTCGCCCATGAACATCTGGAGCAGCACGGCACGGATCGGCTCGATCGTCGCGTAGGGCAACAGCAATTCGATCGTCCCGCCGCGATCTTCCATATCGATGCGCAAACGCACCAAAATCGCGGCGTTTGCCGGCCTGGAAATCGCCGCGAAGCGCGGATTGGTCTCGAGTCGATCGATATTGAACTTGACCGGGGACAGCGGCTTGAAGGCAAGCTCGGCGTCCGCGAGCACGACTTCAATCATGCGCTTGACGAGATTCGTCTCGATGGTGGTGTAGGGACGGCCCTCGACCCGGATCGTGCTTTGTCCGCGTCGGCCGCCGAGCAAAACATCAATGATCGAATAGATCAGACTCGAATTGACCGTCGCCAGCCCGAAATTGTCCCACTCTTCCGCCTTGAAGACCGCAAGAATTGCCGGCAGCGGAATTGAATTGAGGTAGTCGCCGAAGCGCACCGACGTGATACGGTCGAGCGACACCTCGACGTTGTCGGAGGTGAAGTTGCGCAGACTTGTCGTCATCAACCGCACGAGGCGGTCAAAGACGATTTCCAGCATCGGCAACCGTTCGTACGAGACCATCGCCGAATCGATGATCGCGCGGATGCCGGAATTGTCGTTGAGCGAAACATCGGCGAGGCTGAAGCCGAGCAGGCTATCGATTTCTTCCTGATTGAGGATGCGCTCGGCGCCGCCTTTGGCTGATTGCAGGCCACCGCTGTCATCGACCATCGCGGCCCATTGTGCAGCGGCTTCATCAGAGCCGGGCGCAGCGGGCGCTTCCGCATTTGCGGGAGCCGTGCTGGAATCCGATTCCAGCGCAAGACCCCATTCCGCAGCGAGCGCGTCTTGGTCGATTTGGTCTTTATTGGCCATTGTCTAAAGCCACGAACCTTATTGTTGTGGCGTCGTCACTGGACGACGATCTCCTTGAACAGAACTGCGGTGATGTGATTGGGCGCTACCGCGGCGTTGACGCGGCGCGTCAACTCTTCCTTGAGCCGATAGAGTCCGGCGGAGCCATCAAGATCGGTCGGACGCAGCTCGCGCAGATATGTCTGGAAGGCGTCCATAACCCTGGGCATGAGCGGCTGGATTTGCGGAACGAGCGTCGCGTCCGGCAGTTCGAGCACGATCTTGACCTTGAGATATTGGGTGCGGTCTCCCCCGGTATTCGACAGATTGACCAGGACATCCGGCAGATCGACAAAGGTCGCCGGCTTGGCAACGACTTCCGGTTCCTTGTGGCTCGGTTCTTTAAAGAAAAAATAGGCACCTCCGCCGCCACCAACGAGGACGAGCAGACCCGCGCCGCCGATGATCATCCATTTCATCGGCGGTAGCTTGAATTTCAGAAAAGCGAACTTCGACTTTGCTGCCGGCTGCTCGTTTTCGCCTTCAGGCTTGTCGTCTTCTTCTTCGACGTCCGCCTGTTTTGCCTTGGCTGCCATGAAAGACCCCAGTTCGCGACGTCGGACGGGTCGGCATGTGGCGCCGTTCGGCCCAAAAATCGCGGCTGCGCGACACCGCGCGCCCCTGAGATCGAAGGTAGGTCCGTATGGTTAACAGATACTTTCCGTGACGCCCCAGGCCGGAATCTTTTGCCGGGTCGACGCCCAAAGCGGTTCTTTTTGCCGTCGGCCAAAGCGCCGCAGTTTTCACCTAAGTCATTGATTATATTACATAAAATAGGTTGGCACGACGACTGCAATCCTACGACCAGCCGCAGGCTTGGGAGAGCTTGCGGCATTGATGCGGACCAAGCTCGGCCTCGGGAGGGCCGAACTTGCCGAACTGCAAGGGGAGTTACCGATGCAGAACGCACTTCTGGTCGGACTGTCACGCCAGGTTGCGCTTGGGCGCGAACTGGACGTGATCGCCAACAACATCGCCAACATCAACACCACCGGCTTCAAAGCCGATGGTTCGGTGTTTGAGGAATACGTCAGCCCAACCGCAAGCGCCGACAACTTCCTGGGCGCCGACCGGCGGGTGAGCTTCGTACAGGATCGCGCGACCTGGGTTGATTTGAGCCAGGGACCACTCGAGCGAACCAACAATCCGCTGGACGTTGCGGTCAATGGCAAAGGGTATCTTGTCGTGCAGACGCCGCGCGGCGAGCGCTACACGCGCAACGGCGCACTGCAGATCAGCAACACCGGCGAGCTCGTCACGAGCGAAGGTTACCAGGTGCTGGGTGAAGCCGGGCCGATAACCTTTCAACCCAAAGACCGCAATATCACGATCAGCGAGGACGGCACGATCAGCGCGCGAGAGGGAAACACGACCACGACTGAATCCCAGCGCGGCCAGTTGCGCCTTGTGAGCTTTGACCAGCCCGGCCAGTTGCAGAAGGACGGAAGCAGCACGTTCACCGCACCGGCTAATGCCGCGCCACAGGCCGACAAGACCTCGCGAATTGTGCAAGGGGCCGTCGAAAAATCCAATGTGCGCTCTGTCATAGAAATGAGCCGCATGATCGAGGTCACCCGCACTTACACCCAAATCGCCAACATGCTGTCGCAGGCCGCCGACGTGCAGCGAACTGCGATCGAAAAACTTGCAGACGTGCCGAATTAAGCCAGTGGCTGGAGATTGATAGATGAGAGCGCTTCACACCGCAGCCACTGGAATGATGGCCCAGGAACTTAACGTCCAGGTCATCTCCAACAATATCGCCAACATGCGAACCACTGGCTACAAGCGGCAGCGTGCTGAATTTCAGGATCTTCTATACGAGCAGGTCACTCGCGTTGGTACCCAGACGTCCTCACAGGGCAATATTCTTCCGGCCGGCATCGAACTTGGCTCCGGCGTCAAGACTGTCGGCACGCCGCGGTTGATGAGCCAAGGCGAACTGACACAGACCAGCAAGGATTTCGACCTCGCCATCCGCGGCGAAGGCTTCTTCAAAATCCTGCTGCCCGACGGCCGCACCGCCTACACGCGCGATGGTTCGTTCGAACTCGACGCGCAAGGCCGGCTCGTGACCGCGCAGGGCAATCTCGTGCAACCCGGCATCACGATTCCACAGAATGCCACCGCGGTGACGGTCAACGCCCAGGGCCAGGTGTTCGTGACCGTGCCGGGATCCAACACGCCCAGCCAGGTTGGGCAAATTGAACTTTCTCTTTTCGTGAACAAAGCCGGCCTGCAAAGCATGGGCGATAACCTCTATCTCGAGACGCCCGCTTCAGGCGCGCCCCAGAACGGCAACCCTTCAACCGAGGGCTTCGGCAATTTGCAACAAGGATATCTCGAACAGGCCAACGTCGAGGCCGTGAGCGAGATATCAGACCTGATTGCCGCACAACGCGCCTACGAAATGAACGCGAAAGTCATTACTGCGGCCGATCAAATGCTGTCGACCACCTCCAACTTGATGCGCTGAGGTTTCACCATGATCCGCTCAATCCTCCTGGCATTTGCAACACTCGTTGCAATCAACACCACCGGCATCGCGCAAGTTGCCACGCTGCCCGATCCGGAGCGGCCGAGTTTGAAGTCGGAAGCGACGATCAACGGCGATATCGTACGCATCGGCGATCTGGTCGAACACGCGGGAATTGTTGCCACCGTGCCGATATTCCGCGCGCCAGACCTTGGCAACACAGGCACCGTCGCGGCCGATACCGTTCTCGAGGCGGTCCGCAAGCATGGCCTCATTGGCGTTAACGTCGGTGATGTGCATGAAATCACGGTCACGCGCGCGAGCCGGGCGATCCCGATAAGCGAGATCGAGAACGTGATCACCAAAACGCTGGCCGCTCGATACGATCTCGGCTCCAGCAAGGACATTGTCGTAACATTTACGCGCGATATGCGCGCAATCTATGTCGAGCCTTCTGCCAAAGGCGAACCGCGCGTTGCAAATATCGACTACGATCTGCGCAGCGGTCACTTTGAGACCGTAATCGAAATTTCCACAGGTGGCGGCAAACGCAGCACGCTGCAACTCTCCGGCCGCGCAACGGCGACGGTTGAAGTTGCGACGGCCGCGCGAACAATCGAGCGTGGCGTCATCCTCAAGGATGCAGATCTCATCATGGAGCGGCGTGCGCGGTCGGAAGTCGGCCGGGACGTTATTACAAGTCCGGCGCAGGCTGTAGGGCTAGCGCCGCGCGGCGGTCTGCAGGCTGGCCGCCCCATTCGTTCCGTCGAGCTGATGAAACCCGATCTGGTCCAGCGCAACGAGACGGTGACCTTGGTTTACGAAGTGCCCGGTGTGGTGCTTACGGTCCGCGGCAAAGCCGTGGAAGGCGGCGCAGAAGGCGATGTGGTCAATGTCCTCAATGAGCAGTCCAAGCGCACATTGCAGGGCATCATCGTCGGCCCGGGACGCGTAGCCATCAACAATGGTTCGCCCCGTGTGGCTTCCAACAATACGACGGGTTCTATCGTCAATGCCAATACCCGCTAAGGGCAGAATCTGCATTTGTCGTCGAACGTCTGTGAGGAATCAATACGTCATCGCTTCAAGTCGAAATCCTGTTCAACCATGTCACGGTTCCCGTGTACTGCCAGTGAAAGCACAGTCATGAAAGTCGTCAAAGTCATGCGTCATGCGGTTCTCGCCGCACTCGCAAGCGCACTGCTCAATGGCTGCGCGTATGTTGATCGGCTCAAAACGATCGGCCAGCAGCCGCCGTTAACGTCGGTCGACAATCCGACCACGCGCCCAGGCTACAAACCGGTGCAGATGCCGATGCCGGCGGCGCAGCCCGCCGCCTACAATCCCAATTCGTTATGGCGCAACGGCTCGCGCGCCTTTTTCAAGGATCAGCGCGCGCACCAGGTTGGCGATATTCTCACCGTGAAGGTCAATATCACCGACAAGGCCAATATCGACAACGAGACCAAGCGCAGCCGCGCGATGACCGAGGACTTCAGGCATCGCCAATTTCTTCGGCAAGCCCAAGGTGCCGATCATGAATACGCCGGTACCGACGCGCATTTTCACCGCCGACTCCAACACGACGCAAGACGGCAAAGGTTCGGTCGATCGATCTGAAGATATAAAAACCAATGTCGCAGGTGTCGTCACGCAGGTCCTGCCGAACGGAAATCTGGTGGTCGAAGGCAAACAAGAAATCCGCGTGAACTTCGAGGTGCGTGAGTTGATTGTGGCCGGTATCGTGCGTCCCGAGGATATCGAGAGTGACAACACGATCAATTCGACCAAGATCGCTCAGGCGCGCATTGCCTATGGCGGACGCGGTCAAATCACCGACATGCAGCAAAATCGTTACGGCGAACAATTCTTCGACGTTTTGCTGCCGTTCTAGTTAGTTGCGTTGGTCTGGTTTTGGGCCTCCCGCGCCGTTTTCGCATCGCGCGAGCGCAGACGGCGTTAACGACGCGGTCTCCGGCTGCTCCCCGGCCGGAGACCGCGTGATTTTTTCAAGCGGGCAAAAAAATTGCCCGACAGTGAGCCGGGCAAAGCAATCTCGTAAATCAACTCGCGAAATTTCAGTCGTCGCGGTAGACGCGCTCACGTCTTTCGTGCCGTTCCTGTGCTTCCACGGATAGCGTCGCGATCGGACGCGCTTCAAGCCGGCGCAGGGAAATCGGCTCGCCCGTTTCCTCGCAATAGCCATACGAGCCGTCATCAATCCGCGTGAGTGCTTCGTCGATCTTGGCGATCAATTTGCGCTGGCGGTCGCGCGCACGCAGCTCGATGGCGCGATCGGTCTCGGACGAGGCGCGATCGGCGAGATCCGGATGATTCTGGTTTTCTTCCTGGAGGTGCTGCAGCGTTTCCTTGGCTTCCTTGAGGATGTCCTCGCGCCACATGAGCAACTTGGCGCGAAAATACTCGCGCTGGCGCTCATTCATAAACGGCTCTTTATCGGACGGCCGATAGTTCTTGGTTTTGGCCAACATCCCACCTACTCCCTGGTTTCTTCTGTTTTTCGGCGCGGAGTGTCGCCCGCTCCGCGCGGCAGGCTTATATACGGCCACCATCCACCGGACAACATCCAAGTAAGGCCGGGGGCTTTTCCGAATTTAAATGACAGTTCAATGACTTCGGGGGAACTTGCGGCCTGGCCGGCGCGGTCCTTGGCCTAGCGAATACCGGCCTTTGCCAGCTCCACGGCGACGCGCAGATCGATCTCCCCAAGCACACCGTCAAGGCCGGTATCGCCCGATGCTTCGGTTAGCCCTTCCGAGGCCACCTTCAGGCGAGCCAATGTCGATTGGTCTACCGATCCGTCGAGCAGGCCAAGCTTGAGATTGTCGAGGACATCAAGTGCGTTTCGGCCCTTGGCCACCGCGCGTTTCTTGCGCTCAGCCGGGTGTTCCACACCCTGCAGGGCAATCAGTGCGTCCAGCGTCGAGATCGACCGGAGCGTGGTGGCGGCCGGAGAGTTCGGCGTCGCCTCCTGCTCACTGACCGTGAAAGTGCCGCTTTCAGTGCGGCGGGCCGTCAGTGGCGCCGTGGCCAGTGCGGTTCCGTTCGGTCCATAGACGCGCATGCCGATTGTTCCCCACCGAAAATGGATCGGTCCCCGAATACCGTGAAGGGTGCGCTGGTATGGTTAATGCCCGGTAAAAACCCGATGAAAGCCCGGCAAAAATTACCGGCTGTGGCGGTTCATGCCCCCTCACCGGCGCCGGCGTTCCTCGGCGGCCACTGAAAAACTCATGCACTCCCAAGCACTTCGGTAAGACGCCGGCGTTGGCACGCCGTTCGCATAGCCCTTGCTGTCAACCGTCACATTGGGGAGCAGTGATGACGAGGACTTTGCAGGCCGCATGCCTGGCGGTGGTCTTGGCGTTATGTGTCCCGGTTAGCGCCGGGGCAATGTCGCGCATTAAAGACCTCACGAATATCGAAGGCGTGCGACAGAATCAGTTGATCGGTTATGGCCTGGTCGTTGGACTCAACGGCACGGGCGACACGCTCAACAATATTCCTTTCACCAAGCAGTCGCTCACCGCGATGCTGGAGCGCCTCGGTGTCAACATCCGCGGCCAAACGCTGCGCACCGGCAACGTTGCCGCTGTGATGGTGACGGCCAACCTGCCCGCCTTCGGTACGCAAGGAACCCGCATCGACGTTACCGTTTCGGCCATGGGCGATTCCAAGAGCCTGCAGGGCGGAACACTTCTGGTGACGCCGTTGCTGGCAGCCGACGGGAATGTCTACGCCGTCGCGCAAGGATCGCTGGCAATCAGCGGCTTTGCGGCTGAAGGCCAGGCCGCGAAAATCACGCGCGGGGTACCGACAGTCGGTCGCATTGCAAACGGTGCGCTGATCGAGCGCGAGATCGAATTCACATTGAATCGCCTGAGCCAGCTGCGCATGGCTCTGCGCAACCCGGATTTCACCACTGCCAAGCGCATTGCGGCCGCTATCAACGATTATATCGGCTCGCCGTCAGCGGAACCGATCGATCAGTCCACCGTCGTGATCACGGTGCCGGCCAAATCGACAGCAAACATTGTCAAATTCCTCACCGAGATCGAGCAGCTGCAGGTCGAGCCCGATCAACCGGCCCGGATCGTCATTGATGAACGTTCCGGCGTCGTCGTGATCGGCCGCGATGTGCGCGTCTCAATGGTCGCCGTTGCGCAGGGAAATCTGACCGTGAGCGTTTCAGAAACGCCCGAGGTCAGTCAGCCGGCGCCATTCGCGCGTCGTGGGCGGACAGTGACAGTGCCGCGCACCAGCATCGGTGTGCAGGAAGACGGCAAGAAAATGTTCCTCGTGCGGGAGGGCGTGTCCCTGCAACAAGTCGTCGACGGCCTCAACGCCATGGGCATCGGACCGCACGATCTGATCACCATCCTGCAAGCCATCAAGGCGGCTGGCGCAATCCAGGCCGACATCGAGGTGATGTGATGGCAAGCGCAATCGCCCTTCCAGCCCCAGGTGCCAAGCCTGTCGACCTGCTCGCAAATACAGGCACGCCGGCGACTGCCGACAAAATCAAAGGAATGGGACCGGCGAAAGCCCGCGCGGCAGCACGGGATTTTGAGGCGGTCTTTCTGAATTCGATGTTTCAGAACATGTTTACAGGCATCAGTGGCGAGGGTCCGTTTGGCGGAAGCGGCGCGGTCGGAGTCTGGCGCTCGATGCTGACCGACGAATACTCGAAATCGTTCGCCAAAGCCGGCGGCATCGGTATTGCCGACCAGGTCTATCGGACGCTTATGGCTCATCAGGAGGCCCCGCAATGACGTCACCGGCCAGAAATCCCATCACCGATGCGAACGGGGCTGAGAAAGCAATAGCCAGCCTCGAAAGCGTCATGGATCGCCTGGAACAGACCGTCACCGAAGAGACCGCCCGTGTGCGCGCCGGACACCTCCGCTATGCAGCGGAGTTGGACCAAGCGAAAACGGAATTCGCCCGCCTCTACGTAAGCGAGAGCGACTACGTGAAGACGGCGAGAAATGCCATTGCGCGGCTGGCGCCCGAAGCGCTCGAGCGCCTGCGTCGCCGCCACGATGCGTTCCACGGATTGCTGCGGACAAATCTCACCGTCCTGGCCACGGCCCATGCCGTCTCGGAAGGCATCATCCGCGGCGTATCAGGCGAACTTGCCCGCAAGCAGGCGCCGTCGACCTACGGCGCCTCAGGACGGGCGCAGACGCCGAGCAGCAAAGACGAGCCCGCCGCTGGCGATCAGCCGCACGTTCTAGTCCTTTGTTCTTTGGAAGCTCGTGTGGCGATCATGCGGCGCGCCTCGTGCCGCACGGGGTCGATCTACGCAGTAACCGAAATTTTCAAGCCAGTAACAGTGTCGATCTGCGAGCCGTCTGGCATCGTGAGAATATTGTTTTTGGTGTCGAGATAGGCGCCATTGGCCATTTGAATAATCGAAGATGTGTCGATGACTTTTAGGCCGGTCGTTGTATCGATCTGGGTCCCGTTCGACATCGTCAATATGTTGCTGTTCGTGTCGAGCGACGATCCATCATTAAAGTAGATGAACGGATCGAGCACGTTTTTCGGCTGAACGACCTGTTGCGCCGCCGAAAGTGCATCCATCGCATCCTGCAGCTTCTTCTGCTGTTGAGTTTGCGCATTCTGCGACGCCATTTGCGCGACCAGACTCGACGTATTCGTCACGCTATTTTGCGAAATCAGCGCCAACTGGCTGGAAGAGTTCTGACTGGAGCTGAGGAACGAACTGATGCTGCCATTGCCGCCGGAATTCTGCAGCATGCCGATAAGGCCGCCCTCGTTCGCCTGATTCTGGATTGCGGTGACTGTATCGCCGAGCCAGCTCGCGGCTCCGCTCGCGCTGAAAAGCGCGCTGTAGTTGACGGCGGATGGAGTTATGACTGACGACATACCGG
The DNA here is from genome assembly GCA_963819915.1 of uncultured Alphaproteobacteria bacterium. Taxonomy (GTDB): domain Bacteria; phylum Pseudomonadota; class Alphaproteobacteria; order Rhizobiales; family Xanthobacteraceae; genus Pseudolabrys. The sequence goes on along the minus strand of CAWFXX010000007.1, from coordinate 733,023 downwards.
ACTACACATTCGTACGGGCTGACAATGCTCCGAGAAAATTAACAAAGTCTGGCCGTTAGCAAATTGCTAACCAAAAAAATTTCACTCCGGAGCGGATTGCCGTTGGCATTTTTGGACCGGCCGGCGGAGTGATCGCGCCCGCGATCAAGCAATATCTCATTAACTATGATCTTTTACGGGCCGTTTGGGGGGTCTATGCGATGAATTTGACGATCCACTGGATCGACACGTGTGTAACTGCCAGTACGGCAAATAGACCAGAAAGGTACTAAGATGTCTGACATCGTTCTCTCCGCGGGCGTGCGGTCGAACCTGCTGCAGTTGCAGCAGACTTCGGACCTGATCACGCAGACGCAGACCCGGCTGGCGACCGGTAAGCGCGTCAACTCGGCCCTCGACAACGCCATCAACTTCTTCACCGCCCAGGGCCTCGATAACCGTGCCAACGACCTCAGCGCGTTGCTGGATTCTATGTCCAACGCCATTAATACAATTCAGGCGGCGAACAATGGCATCACGGCTATCACCAAGTTGGTGCAGTCTCAACAGTCACTTGCCAGCCAGGCGCAACAGACGACCGACACCAACGTGCGCGCAACCCTCGCTGCGCAATTTGACGCCCTCACGAGCCAGATCGCCCAACTCGCTGGCGACTCAGGCTTCAATGGCGTCAACCTGCTCGCCGGCAATACCCTGACCGTCACCTTCGACGAAACGGGTAGTTCGACCACTAGCGTGACTGGCGTCGACTACAGCACCGTAGCCAATGTCCAGACCAACCTCAGCATTGACAGTGCGGTGTCCGCCCACGCCAACTGGGCAACCAGCACTGACATCACTGCCTCATCAGCCGTTCTGACGACGGCATTGACCGACCTGCGGTCTGAATCCCAGACCCTCAGCGCCAACTTGTCGACCGTGCAGATCCGTCAGGATTTCACCAAGGCGACGATCAACACGCTGCAGACCGGTTCTGCCTCTCTTACGCTCGCCGACTCGAACGAGGAAGGCGCCAACCTGCTCGCCTTGCAGACCCGCCAGCAGCTGTCGACCACAGCTCTGTCGTTGGCCTCGCAAGCCGACCAGAACGTCCTCCGCCTGTTCCAGTAAGTCGAACAGCACTCTCGATAAAACGGCGGCCTTCGGGCCGCCGTTTTTTTTGCGTGACGCGCAAACGTAGTTAACCAAATCTTAATTCGCGACTTTAACTGTCTGTCAACCCTAACGTTTCATTATCAGCCACAAGCGATTTGGGCCAATGCAGGCAAGGAGTTTGCCATGAGTGACATTGTACTTTCGGCCGGTGTTCGTTCGAACCTTCTGCAATTGCAGCAGACGTCTGATTTGATCACTCAGACGCAAACCCGGCTCGCAACCGGCAAGCGCGTCAATTCGGCGCTCGATAACCCGATCAACTTTTTTACCGCCCAGGGCCTGTCTGTGCGCGCCAACGACCTCAACGCCCTGCTCGACGCGATGTCCTCGGGCATCAACACGATCCAGGCCGCGAATAACGGCATCACGGCGATCACCAAGCTGGTGCAGTCGGCCCAAGCGCTCACCAGCCAGGCCAACCAGACCGTTGATACGACGGTGCGTGCAACCCTGGCCAGCCAGTTCGATGCGCTCCTGCCCCAAATCGACCAACTCGCCGCCGACTCCGGATTTAACGGCATCAACCTGCTCGGCGGCAACGACCTCACGATCACGATGAATTCCGATGGAACGTCGAATGTGGTTGTCAACTCGTTCAACGACACGACCGCAGGCGACCTCGCAATCGCGGGCTCGACGGGCAACTGGGCGACCACAACCGATATCAGCGCCGCCAGCGACAATTTGAAGACGGCCCTGACGACCCTGCGGTCGCAGGCCCAGTCGCTGAGTTCGAATCTGTCGACGGTGCAAATCCGCCAGGATTTCACCAAGGCGATGATCAATACGCTCAATTCAGGCGCCGACAGCCTTACGCTTGCTGACAGCAACGAAGAAGGCGCCAATTTGCTCGCCTTGCAGACCCGCCAGCAGCTGTCGACCACGGCACTGTCGTTGGCCTCTCAGGCCGATCAAAACGTGCTGCGGCTGTTCCAGTAATTGGATTCGCCTGACGTGGCCGAAGCGATCTGTCATGGCCGCGCCAGCTTCAAAAGGCGGCCGCAAGGAGCGGCACCAAATGGGTCTCAAGGTCGAGCTGAAAGCCGGCGAGCGCTTCATTCTCGGCGATTGCCTCGTCACCAACGGCAATCAGCGCACGCGGCTTCTGATCGAAGGCGACGCGCCGATCCTGCGCGAAAAAGACATCATGACCACCCGGCAGGCCGATACGCCGGCCAAACGCATCTATCTCGCGGTCCAGCTGATGTATACCGCCCGCGATCCGCGCCTGCATCACGAAACGTATTTTATATTGATGCGCGAGCTCGTGCAGGCTGCGCCGAGCGCGTGGCCGCACGTCGTCGCGGTAAGCAACCACATCCTGGCCGGTGAACTCTACAAGGCGCTCAAAAGCGCAAAGGCCCTCATTGCCTACGAGAAGGAGCTGATCGACGATGCAACACGCGGCACAAACCTACGACGCGGTCGCCAAACAGACCGCAAAACCGCGTGAGGTCGAAGCGGATCTGCTTCTGACCGCCGCCAATCGTCTGCAGGCGATCCATGACGGCTGGGACGCCAAAATGGTCGAGCTCGACGCCGCGCTTATTTATAACCGGCGGCTTTGGTCGATATTCGTAAGCTCGGCCACCAGCCCGGACAATCCGCTGCCGCCAGGCATCCGGCAAAACGTCGCGAACCTGGGGATCTTTGTATTCAATCATACGCTCGAGATCCTCGCGAACCCGCGACCTGAAGGCCTCGGCATGCTGATCAACATCAATCGTGAGCTGGCCGCCGGACTGCTCAGCCGCGCCTGACGCCACGGCGAACGCCTAAAGAAAACCGCGGCCTGGCCGCGGTTTTTTTATTTGTCCGGACGGTTCGGCGGTCGCAAATTGCCGCTCAAACCGGCTACTTCGGTAGATAGTTCACGAGACTAGTCTGGAACAGCATCGAGGTGACCTGCATGGACGCCTGCATGCGGGTCTGAAGCGTCAGCAGTTGCGCGCCGACATCCTCGTTCGATACGCCATCGATCTGCTGCAGGAAACTGCTCAGGGTCGAGCTGGTTTGCTGGTGGCGCGACTTGGCGGCGGTCAGTGACGTCTGCGCGGTGGCGAGATCGCTCTCGATATCCGTAATGGTCTGCGTGCCGGGCGCACCCAGGTTGACCGTCAGGCGTTGATCCAAGGCGCTGCTCAGGCCCACGCCGTTTGGATTTGACGGGGAAATTTGGACGGCCGCCAGCGTCGCCACGTTCTGGACCAACTTACGAATGCCGTCCTCATTCGCGCGGGCGCCATATGAAACCGACAGCGACTGATCGATGCGTGCCGTGGCGGTCGAACGCGCCGGATCTGTCCCAGGTTCGCCCGTGTACCAGATAACCGTGTTCGCGGCGGTTCCCGGCACCATGCCGGTCGCCGCGTAAAATGGCGGAGAGCCACCGACACGTTGCGGCGGGTTATTGGCATCCGCATTGAAGAAATCATTGGACGCAGCAACCGCCGATGCGGCCGTCAGCGCCGTACCGGCCAGCTTGCCGATCGAAGTCGTGAGTGCCGTCTGGAAATTTGCAGCTGTGGTGGCGCCGTCTGCTCCGATTGTGAATTGATTTGCGCCCGGAGGCGAATTGGTCGTCGCCGTAAGGGTCAGATTCTCGCTGGTGCCATCGGGCAAATTGAACCGCAGCGTCACCGTTTCACCCGGGTTCGGGCGCGGCCGAGAAATCAACGCTCATCGACGCGGGCGAGCCACTGGGCGCGGTCACCGTGGCGCCAGCAACGTTACTGGTGATTGAAGCGAGCTTGAAACCGAATGGCGACGTAGAATCCTCGGCCACCGCAACCGACGTGGACGTTGGCGCACTGATGGCCAGCCGGCCTAACCCATCGGCGCCGAGATCCGCCTGATTGCGCTCTGCGATCAGCTGCCTGAGACCCGCCTGTGCGCCATTGCCGTTCAGGATATGATCGAGCGTATCGACGGCCGGCTGATCGGTCGCCCGTCCCGAAAACAAATAGCGGTCGCCCGCCTGGGTATTCAGCAATCCAAGGACCTGGTCGAGTGACGATTGCGCGGTCTGTTGCGCAATCTGAGCCCCACTGCCGTCGCTGACACCGTTAGCCTGGACCATCGCGGATTTCACCGTGCTGGTGATGTCCGTCATGTTGCTGAGCGCGGTGTTCATAAGATTGATGCGCGTCGAGACATTGTCGATCGTGTCATTGAATGCAGTGATCGCCGACATTTGCGCATTCAGGCTGACGGTGATGCCACGATCAAGGCCGAGCCCGGCATAGGTGGCGGATTTCTGGCCCGTGCTGAGCTGGCGTTGCAGGTCATCAAACTGCGTGCGCATCTGCGTCAGCTGCTGGATGGCAAGCTGCGACTGGGCGCCGATCGATGAGACACTCATGCTACCCTCACATCTGGATCAGGGCGTCAAACATATCCTTGACGACCGACAGCACGCGCGCGTTGGCGGAGTAAGAGTTTTGCAACGTCAGCAAATTCGCCATTTCCTGGTCGACGTTGACGCCTGACGTATCGTTGAAACGCTGCTGCAATGCATTGAGCACGACGTCCTGGCCTTGCTTCAAGTTGGTGGCAGATGTCGAGGCTTCGCCCTGCTGGCTGATGACCTGGCGGAGATAAGTTGTGAGCGTCCCGGTGAATGGCGCTCCGGCCGTGCCAATACCGGTGTTTGACGGAAACGTCAGCGACGCGCCGGTGAGTTGCTGCAATATGAAATTCGGTCGCGTGTTGTCGCCGGCGGCCGTGCCAGGTTGAAACGTGATCAGGGTGGACGGGTCCGCTGCAACCGCCGGATTTACCGCAATCCGCCCAGCCAATCCGATGCTTTGCGAGCCGCGTGCAGTAATAGCCCCGGTATAAAGCGTTGAACCGTCAGTAAACAACGGAAGCTCGGCAGTGCCCGCTGCGGTGCCGGTAACCGTTGACGTGGTCGACAGCGAATTCACGTCGACCGTGTTGCCGGCACCGTCATCGAGAACCTCGAGAGTTGTTCCCGCCGGATTGGACGCCGTCATTCCAGTTCCGGCGAATGCGGCATTGATCTGTGCAATGACCGAGCCCATGCCGCCAGAAAAATCGATACCAAAGACGGTGTCGTTCGGAGCGTTCGTCGCGGTGTTGGCGAGAGGAAGGGCCGACGGATCGTCGACGCGCATTAGCGTAATGGTATGCGGCGTATTCGTCGCGGTGTCGGTGTAATTGACGGTGATCGTGTTGCCTGCCGACAGACCGCCAACATCAACGTCGAATCCGTTTTGCGGCAATGGGGCAACCGCGGTCCCAGCCGTCGTCTGGTCCGAAAGTGCCGACGCCATCCCCGCCGCAAGCCCGTCGAGCTGATTTTGCGCCTGGACAAGGTCCTGGTCGCGCATTTGCAGGTACGCGGCGATCGTTCCGGACCGAATTGCATGGTCCTGAATCAGGTCGATCGGCGTTCCCGAAGGCGGGGTCAGGGTGATCGTGCCGACGCCGCGCTGTGTCGGATCGGCGCTCCACTGCGAGGCGGGCGTAATGGTGCCGACAGCGTCAAAATTCAATTGTGCCGCTTGCGCGCCGACAAGCTGAACGCCGGAATTCGTAAAGACAGTAACCTGGCCGCGATCGCCCTGAACGACGTTGATATCCATCAACTTTGACAACTGGTCGATGGCGGCGTCTCGCTGGTCCTGGAGTGCAGCCGTGGCGCTGTCACCCGGCGTGGACGCCGCAATCTGCTGATTGAGCGCAGCAATCTGGGACATTGCCTGATTGGCCTGGTTGACCGCATCTGCGATGCCAAGCTCCGCATTGCCGCGCAAACTCTGGACGTTCGCACTCAACTGATTAAGTTGCTGTGTTAACAGCTGCGCGCTGTTAACAACCGCGCTGCGGGCGCCGGGGTCGTCCGGGCTTGTCGAAAGTGCCTGAAGCGAGGACGTGAAATTGTTGTAAACCGACTCCAGCGCGGTATCGGAACCTGGCGTGCCGTAGATATTCTGCAGCTGCGTATACATGTCGGCGCGCGTATCGGCATAAGACGCGCCGGAATTCTCGACCCTCAGCTGCTTCTGCACATAAAGATCGATCTCACGCTGGATATCGCTGACGCGAACACCAATGCTGGTATTGGCTCCGGTCGCGACCTGATTGACGGCCTTGCGAGTGTAACCTGGCGTATCGGCATTGGCGACGTTGGCCGCAACCATCGCGATATTGGCCTGCGTCACCTGCAGCCCGGAGAGGGCGGAATTGAGCGCTTGCGTCAGACTCATATGCCGATCTCACTCACTCGAGATGCGCGATTTTGCCCGACGTTCACGCGGCCTACCGGATCACGTTCAGCAGATCTTGCGACATCTGATTGGCCGTCGTGATCACCTTTGTGTTCGCCGAATAGGCTTGCTGCGTCACGATCAGCTTCGTGAATTCGGTCGCGATGTCGGTATTTGAGGCTTCCAGGGATTGGCCGATGATCTTGCCCGACGAGCCTGCGATCGCGGGCCCAGATTCATCCGTCAACTGATAGGCGCCGCCGTCGAGGGCTTTCAGATTATTCGGGCTGTTGAAATGGACCAGCGGAACCTGTGCCAACGCAACGTTCTGTCCATTGGAGAAGTTGCCGATGATATCGCCCGCGTCGCTGACCGCGATTGATTTCAGCTGACCGGCCGTGAATCCGTTCTGCTGCAAGTTATTGACAGTCGCTACACCGCTGGTGTTGGCAAATTGTGTAATGCCGCCCGTGGGACTGTTGATCGTAATATTGCCGAGCGATGTACCGTTGATGGTAACGCCCGAGAGCGTGAGATTGGTGATCGGCGGATTCAGCTGGCCGGTCGAATCGAATACGAAGCTCTGGTTGGCATTTTGCCAGGCAACCTGCGCGGGGCCCGCCGTCGAGTTTGTCTGATAAAATAACTGCCAGGTATCCTGGCCACCGGCGGCGACGCTATCCGTCTTTGCCCACCGCATTTGAAGGTTGGCCGGCGTACCAATTGCGTCATAGATCGTCACCGAGCCGCCATCGATCGTCTCATTTACGAAGGTCGACACGTCGCTGCCAACGACAGTTCCGGTGCCGGCTATGGTCGGATCGGTGCCGAAGTCAACCGGATTGAGGAGTTCGGAATTCGGTGTCGTCGGGATAAAGGCGTTCGTCGCCGGCTTTGACGGAAGATTGATCCCATAGCCGATTGTGGTTGTGGCGCTTGCGGGCAAAAAATTGCCCTGGAATTGCAACGGTGCAGCGACGCTACCGACCGGATTGCCGGTCGTGGGGTCAATCGGGATGCCTTCGAGGAAATATCCCGCGCCATTGACCAGATACCCGTTCGCGTCGAGCTGGAAGTCGCCGCGGCGGGTGTAGCTGTCGATGCCGCCGAAAAGCGGTTGGTTTCCGTTGAAACTCGTCGGCGCTTGCACGATGAAATAGCCGTTGCCGTTCACCGCCATGTCCGTCGTGGACGTGGTGCTCTGAATGGTGCCTTGCACGTTGTTCGTTGCGCGTGAATTTGCGATCACGCCGCCTGCGATTTGATGCGTCGGCACCGAGTCACCCGGAATGAGATCCGCAAAATTGGTGTCGATGCCTTTGTAGGCAGTCGTCTGAGAGTTCGCGATGTTGCCGGAAATATTTTGCATGGCGAAGGATTGCGCCTGCAAACCACTCACTGCAGTCGTAAGAGCGTCGAACAAACCCATGACATCATCTCCGCAAACGAGTACGCGCCGCCGGGGCGGGGCTCCCAAAACGAAATCTTGGGCTAGTCCATCGCAATCACCGTGCCAGAGACTTTATGCCGTAAAATCAAATAGTTATACGGAACGCGGCGTTGCCGCGGCGGGCGGTTTCTTCCGCGCGCGGCAGTTTTTGCCGACCTGGGATTTCTGAAAGGACGAAAAATGATTCCGGAACGGGCGCGCTCGCACCTGATCGTTCAGGTCGATCCCGGCGTTTCCGGCTCGAACTTCAAGGCCGTTCCATTCATGCAATAGCGCAAGCCGGTCGGCGGCGGTCCATCATCGAACACGTGACCGAGGTGGCCAATGCAACGCGCGCAATGCACTTCCGTCCGCGCCATGAACAATGACCGATCGGTCTTGGTTTCGACGGCATTCGGTAGCGGCTGATAGAAGCTCGGCCAGCCGGTTCCGCTCTCGAATTTCGTATCGGACGAGAACAACGGCAAATCGCAGCCGGCGCAGGCAAAAGTGCCCTTGCGCTTCTCCTTGTTTAACGGGCTGCTGCCGGGGCGCTCCGTGCCGTGCTGGCGCAAAATCATGTACTGGTTGGCGTTGAGACGCTGGCGCCAGTCCATATCGGACAAATTGCGAAAGTCGATTGTATCAGTCGCGGCCATTGTTTCCGTCCCGCCAAATTTCACAGCGGCTGCAACCGCTGAAAGCGCCACGCCGGCAGTCAATAAGGTACGACGATTCATCATGGCAATGACATAAACGATTTCCGCCCGATGGCCAGTCAACTTGCCATCACTTGCTGATCACGTTGATGCGAGGCTGTCCCGCCCTTGGGAGCCGGCGCGGGACGATTGCGCGGCCTAGGCAACCGCCAGGCGCGCGACGCGCGGAAAATCTTCCCTTTCGATCTCCGGGCCACAGCCGGCTATCAGGTGAGATCGGATAGCAACGATGCCACTCCGCAAGTTTTTCCCTGTAGAGCTGCGAATATGCGTCGTCGGAAAGCGCTTCGATGTTCTCGAGGTCGAGCCCGAGACCGACCTCATGGTAGACGTCCAGATTGCGCAAATCGGGAACGGGCAAGGTTCCGCGCTTAAAGTCGCTCCACATCCGGCGATAGAGATCCTCAAGGGCGACGACGAGACGCGGAGTGTCAAAAAGAAGACAACTGTCCCTGCCCTCTATCAGCTTTGATTTGATCGCCGCGAGCTTTTCCCGGTCATGCGCGAGTTCAATCGCCTTCGCAACGTAGGCCTCCGGTGTCGGGCACGCGAGTTCTTCAAGACCCGCCGCGCGGACCACGGATGCGCAAACCCTGGCCGCAAATGTGCGCCCGGTGAAGGTCACGATCGGCACCCCCATCCAAAGCGAGTCGGCTGCTGTAGTGTGAGCGCCATAGGGGCTGTTATCGAGGAAAAGATCCGCAAGCGGATAACGCGCGAGATGCTCTGCATTGAGCAACTTCTGCGCAAACACGATGCGTTCAGGAGCAATTCCCGACGCGGCGGCGGCCTGGCGCAGCCGCTCGTTGGTCTCGTCCGTGGCGCTGAGCAGCCAAAGCACGCTGTCCGGGACGGCGCCCAGGATCATCATCCAGCGCCTGAACGTCCGTTGCGTCGTCTTCTGGGAGCCGTTAAGGGAGCAGAAGACAAAAGCGTTGTCCGGAAGCCCGACATCGGCCCGCGAGGGACGTTGCGCAGCAACGACACGTTTGCGGTCATTCGGCTGGTAGCACGGAAGCCGCAATACCTTTTCGGAAAAATGAATTTCGTGTTCCGGCGGAATGATCGTGTTGTCCGCGATGATGTAATGGTGATACGGAGTTCCCATCGTTCCCGGGAAACCGAACCAGTTGACCGAGATCGGCGCCGGCCGTCGCGCAAAGACCTTGGTGCGCGCGTCTTTCGTGTAGCCGTTGAGATCAATCAGAATATCAATTCCATCGGCGGATATCTTTGCGGCCGCCTGATCATCGTCGAGATTGCTGATGTCGACCCAATGATCGGCCGCCTGCATGATCCGCTGCTGCGTCGCGTCGGTCCGGTTGATGCCGCAGTAGTACGCAAAGATCTCGACGTTTTCGCGGTTGTGCTGCTCGATAACATCGGTCATGGCGAATCCGACCGCATGTTGGCGAAAATCGGATGACACATAGCCTATGCGCAGCCTGGCCCGATCAGCTTGGCCTGCCGGCGTATGCAGCATCGCCGGCGGCATGCCAACCGAGTTCTTTCCGTATTGGTAGGCCGTGGCCAGCTGGAACATCGGATCATCGGCGAGGCATTGCAGCGACAGCGATGATATTCCCGTCAGCAGCTGTTTCCGGCTGACACGCTCCGACTCGCCGAGCACGGGCCATTTGCACTGCCGTTGGCGCAATGAAATCCAATGCTGCAGCACCTTGGTCTGATTTGGATTGATATCGAGGCTCTGCCTGAGGGCGTCTTCCGCCGGCGCATCATTGTTTGCGGCTTCCAGAACGCGAGCAATCTGCTCCAGCGCGGTGAGTTTGTGCGCAACAGATTCGCCATTGACCACTGAAAGATCCTGAACAAGTTTGAGCCATGCCGTGACAGCCTCGTTGAGCTGCCCGCTGTCTTCGAACACGCGCCCGAGATTGATGTAACACGGCTGGAAATCCGGCTTAATTCGAATGCACTCCTGGAACGCCATGATTGCACCCGGCCGATCTCCGATATCGGCCAGTGCAACGCCATAGTTGAAATAGGCGGCGTGCAACAAGAGGTCGTTGGAATTATGCGCAATCCATGTCTTGTACAGTTCGGCGGTCAGCTTTTGGTGACCCAAGGATTCAAGCCGGCCGGCACAACTAATGACTTCGGCTATTGAAAGTTGCCGGCTTTTCGCCCGATGGACGGCCTCGTTGAAAATATCTGTCGCGGCGTTCAGATCGGCGGGTTGAGACAGCATGGTGACGTCCTATAAGCGTTGAAACTGCGAACGCGATACGGCCATCAATGCAGGCCGCTCAAAACGCGCGATACGCCACGCACTACAGTACGCCTTACTTCGAACCTGCCCGGGCTCCGGCCTGGAGCCCATGACAGAATGGATCAAACGCCCGCTACCCGACGAGCGTGACCAGGGCATCCAGCTGAGCGATCGACATCGCCGCGATCTGCGTCGGCGTGAATGCGTTGCCTTGGGTCGTGCTCAAGGAACTGATCTCGGCCGTCGTCAGGCCGGCAATAGCCGCAACGCTGATCGCAGGTATGCCGGTCGTGCTGGTAATTGCGTCAAACTTGGCCGTCGACATCGCGTTGATCTGCGCGCTCGTGAGCCCCCCAACCTGGGTGGCCGTGAGCGCACTAATCTCAGTCGTCGACAACTGATTGATATTCCCGGTCGACAGTGCTGCGATCTGGGTCGAGGTCAGCGTGGAGATCTGCGTCGCGGCCAGCGTGCCGAACACGGTGGTGGTGAGGCCGCTCAGCTGCGCGGTGCTCAGCTTGGCAGCGTTGAGCGCATCAAGGTTGGTGGTGCCGATGGCGTTGAGCTGGGCCGTGGTGAAGCCCTGCACCGCGGTGGTCGTCAGCGCCCCGATCTGCGTGGTGGTCAGCTTGTCGATCGTGGCCGCGGTCAGCCCGGCGGTCTGCGTGCTCGACAGCTTGGCGCCATTGAGCGCGTCAAGGTTGGTGGTGCCGATGCCGTTGAGCTGGGCGGTGGTCAGCCCCTGGACCTGCGTGGTGGTCAGGTTGCCGATCTCGGTGGTGCTCAGCTTGTCGATCACCGTGTTGGCCAGCCCGCCGATCTGCGTGGCGGTGAGCGCATTGGCCTGCGTCGCCGTCAGGTTCTGCAGCTCGGTCGAGCTCAGCTGATCGATCTCGCCTGCCGTCAGCTTGGCGATCTGGGTCGAGGTCAGCGTGGAGATCTGCGTCGCGGCCAGCGTGCCGAACACGGTGGTGGTGAGGCCGCTCAGCTGCGCGGTGCTCAGCTTGGCAGCGTTGAGCGCATCAAGGTTGGTGGTGCCGATGGCGTTGAGCTGGGCCGTGGTGAAGCCCTGCACCGCGGTGGTCGTCAGCGCCCCGATCTGCGTGGTGGTCAGCTTGTCGATCGTGGCCGCGGTCAGCCCGGCGGTCTGCGTGCTCGACAGCTTGGCGCCATTGAGCGCGTCAAGGTTGGTGGTGCCGATGCCGTTGAGCTGGGCGGTGGTCAGCCCCTGGACCTGCGTGGTGGTCAGGTTGCCGATCTCGGTGGTGCTCAGCTTGTCGATCACCGTGTTGGCCAGCCCGCCGATCTGCGTGGCGGTGAGCGCATTGGCCTGCGTCGCCGTCAGGTTCTGCAGCTCGGTCGAGCTCAGCTGATCGATCTCGCCTGCCGTCAGCTTGGCGATCTGGGTCGAGGTCAGCGTGGAGATCTGCGTCGCGGCCAGCGTGCCGAACACGGTGGTGGTGAGGCCGCTCAGCTGCGCGGTGCTCAGCTTGGCAGCGTTGAGCGCATCAAGGTTGGTGGTGCCGATGGCGTTGAGCTGGGCCGTGGTGAAGCCCTGCACCGCGGTGGTCGTCAGCGCCCCGATCTGCGTGGTGGTCAGCTTGTCGATCGTGGCCGCGGTCAGCCCGGCGGTCTGCGTGCTCGACAGCTTGGCGCCATTGAGCGCGTCAAGGTTGGTGGTGCCGATGCCGTTGAGCTGGGCGGTGGTCAGCCCCTGGACCTGCGTGGTGGTCAGGTTGCCGATCTCGGTGGTGCTCAGCTTGTCGATCACCGTGTTGGCCAGCCCGCCGATCTGCGTGGCGGTGAGCGCATTGGCCTGCGTCGCCGTCAGGTTCTGCAGCTCGGTCGAGCTCAGCTGATCGATCTCGCCTGCCGTCAGCTTGGCGATCTGGGTCGAGGTCAGCGTGGAGATCTGCGTCGCGGCCAGCGTGCCGAACACGGTGGTGGTGAGGCCGCTCAGCTGCGCGGTGCTCAGCTTGGCAGCGTTGAGCGCATCAAGGTTGGTGGTGCCGATGGCGTTGAGCTGGGCCGTGGTGAAGCCCTGCACCGCGGTGGTCGTCAGCGCCCCGATCTGCGTGGTGGTCAGCTTGTCGATCGTGGCCGCGGTCAGCCCGGCGGTCTGCGTGCTCGACAGCTTGGCGCCATTGAGCGCGTCAAGGTTGGTGGTGCCGATGCCGTTGAGCTGGGCGGTGGTCAGCCCCTGGACCTGCGTGGTGGTCAGGTTGCCGATCTCGGTGGTGCTCAGCTTGTCGATCACCGTGTTGGCCAGCCCGCCGATCTGCGTGGCGGTGAGCGCATTGGCCTGCGTCGCCGTCAGGTTCTGCAGCTCGGTCGAGCTCAGCTGATCGATCTCGCCTGCCGTCAGCTTGGCGATCTGGGTCGAGGTCAGCGTGGAGATCTGCGTCGCGGCCAGCGTGCCGAACACGGTGGTGGTGAGGCCGCTCAGCTGCGCGGTGCTCAGCTTGGCAGCGTTGAGCGCATCAAGGTTGGTGGTGCCGATGGCGTTGAGCTGGGCCGTGGTGAAGCCCTGCACCGCGGTGGTCGTCAGCGCCCCGATCTGCGTGGTGGTCAGCTTGTCGATCGTGGCCGCGGTCAGCCCGGCGGTCTGCGTGCTCGACAGCTTGGCGCCATTGAGCGCGTCAAGGTTGGTGGTGCCGATGCCGTTGAGCTGGGCGGTGGTCAGCCCCTGGACCTGCGTGGTGGTCAGGTTGCCGATCTCGGTGGTGCTCAGCTTGTCGATCACCGTGTTGGCCAGCCCGCCGATCTGCGTGGCGGTGAGCGCATTGGCCTGCGTCGCCGTCAGGTTCTGCAGCTCGGTCGAGCTCAGCTGATCGATCTCGCCTGCCGTCAGCTTGGCGATCTGGGTCGAGGTCAGCGTGGAGATCTGCGTCGCGGCCAGCGTGCCGAACACGGTGGTGGTGAGGCCGCTCAGCTGCGCGGTGCTCAGCTTGGCAGCGTTGAGCGCATCAAGGTTGGTGGTGCCGATGGCGTTGAGCTGGGCCGTGGTGAAGCCCTGCACCGCGGTGGTCGTCAGCGCCCCGATCTGCGTGGTGGTCAGCTTGTCGATCGTGGCCGCGGTCAGCCCGGCGGTCTGCGTGCTCGACAGCTTGGCGCCATTGAGCGCGTCAAGGTTGGTGGTGCCGATGCCGTTGAGCTGGGCGGTGGTCAGCCCCTGGACCTGCGTGGTGGTCAGGTTGCCGATCTCGGTGGTGCTCAGCTTGTCGATCACCGTGTTGGCCAGCCCGCCGATCTGCGTGGCGGTGAGCGCATTGGCCTGCGTCGCCGTCAGGTTCTGCAGCTCGGTCGAGCTCAGCTGATCGATCTCGCCTGCCGTCAGCTTGGCGATCTGGGTCGAGGTCAGCGTGGAGATCTGCGTCGCGGCCAGCGTGCCGAACACGGTGGTGGTGAGGCCGCTCAGCTGCGCGGTGCTCAGCTTGGCAGCGTTGAGCGCATCAAGGTTGGTGGTGCCGATGGCGTTGAGCTGGGCCGTGGTGAAGCCCTGCACCGCGGTGGTCGTCAGCGCCCCGATCTGCGTGGTGGTCAGCTTGTCGATCGTGGCCGCGGTCAGCCCGGCGGTCTGCGTGCTCGACAGCTTGGCGCCATTGAGCGCGTCAAGGTTGGTGGTGCCGATGCCGTTGAGCTGGGCGGTGGTCAGCCCCTGGACCTGCGTGGTGGTCAGGTTGCCGATCTCGGTGGTGCTCAGCTTGTCGATCACCGTGTTGGCCAGCCCGCCGATCTGCGTGGCGGTGAGCGCATTGGCCTGCGTCGCCGTCAGGTTCTGCAGCTCGGTCGAGCTCAGCTGATCGATCTCGCCTGCCGTCAGCTTGGCGATCTGGGTCGAGGTCAGCGTGGAGATCTGCGTCGCGGCCAGCGTGCCGAACACGGTGGTGGTGAGGCCGCTCAGCTGCGCGGTGCTCAGCTTGGCAGCGTTGAGCGCATCAAGGTTGGTGGTGCCGATGGCGTTGAGCTGGGCCGTGGTGAAGCCCTGCACCGCGGTGGTCGTCAGCGCCCCGATCTGCGTGGTGGTCAGCTTGTCGATCGTGGCCGCGGTCAGCCCGGCGGTCTGCGTGCTCGACAGCTTGGCGCCATTGAGCGCGTCAAGGTTGGTGGTGCCGATGCCGTTGAGCTGGGCGGTGGTCAGCCCCTGGACCTGCGTGGTGGTCAGGTTGCCGATCTCGGTGGTGCTCAGCTTGTCGATCACCGTGTTGGCCAGCCCGCCGATCTGCGTGGCGGTGAGCGCATTGGCCTGCGTCGCCGTCAGGTTCTGCAGCTCGGTCGAGCTCAGCTGATCGATCTCGCCTGCCGTCAGCTTGGCGATCTGGGTCGAGGTCAGCGTGGAGATCTGCGTCGCGGCCAGCGTGCCGAACACGGTGGTGGTGAGGCCGCTCAGCTGCGCGGTGCTCAGCTTGGCAGCGTTGAGCGCATCAAGGTTGGTGGTGCCGATGGCGTTGAGCTGGGCCGTGGTGAAGCCCTGCACCGCGGTGGTCGTCAGCGCCCCGATCTGCGTGGTGGTCAGCTTGTCGATCGTGGCCGCGGTCAGCCCGGCGGTCTGCGTGCTCGACAGCTTGGCGCCATTGAGCGCGTCAAGGTTGGTGGTGCCGATGCCGTTGAGCTGGGCGGTGGTCAGCCCCTGGACCTGCGTGGTGGTCAGGTTGCCGATCTCGGTGGTGCTCAGCTTGTCGATCACCGTGTTGGCCAGCCCGCCGATCTGCGTGGCGGTGAGCGCATTGGCCTGCGTCGCCGTCAGGTTCTGCAGCTCGGTCGAGCTCAGCGTCGCGAAATCTGCAGCTGTGAACTTGCTTATCTCTGTCGCCGTGAGAGCGCTGATTTGCGTATCGACGAAATTCTGGACCTGCGCCGCCAGCAATGTACTGATAATGCTAGGAGAAAAGGCTGAGATTTGGGTCGTAAGGAATGCCTTGATGTCAGTCGAATTCAAGACGTTGACTTGCGTGGCGGCCAGCGCGGCCACCTGCGTCGTCGCAAGGGACTGAATGTCGGTGGTGGAGAGGCCTTGTATTGCGGTGGTCGAAAGGCCGGCAATCTGATTGGGCGTAAGCGCAGAAATAACAGTCATCGAAACGCACTCCTGTGCGACAAATCTTTCCTGCCGGCCCACCCATCGCGAATGGATGACAAACGCCCGACCATGGCTTCACGCAGATTTGCACACACAAGTTAATCCTCTCTAACCCGTTTGAACCTGATCGAGCCGGAGCGATGCTTGTTAAGTCGTTTGTTAATCTCCCCTAATTTTTGCTTAGCGGTCATCTCAGGCTTAGGGAGTCACGCGCGCCGATCGTCGACTTCCGCGCGAAAAGAATCATTTATCGCGCGCGACGACTCGCTGGCGACTTGCCGAACACCCGGCTAGCCTAAGGACAAGACTGCAAGGGACGTCATTGCGCGCGGCGAACCCCGCAGGAAGACTCGGAAAGGTTGTGGAATCCCGATGCGCGTCGAGAATTCTCATGCGGTTTGAGGGCACCAAGGCCTATGTGGCGACCGACGACCTCAAGGTCGCGGTCAATGCTGCAATCACTCTCGAACGCCCTTTGCTGATCAAAGGTGAGCCTGGCACCGGCAAGACCGTGCTGGCACTTGAAATCGCCAAGGCGATCAATGCGCCACTCATCGAATGGCACGTCAAATCGACCACCAAGGCGCTACAGGGCCTCTATGAATATGACGCGGTGTCACGCCTGCGCGACAGCCAGCTTGGCGATGAGCGCGTCCGGGATATCCGCAACTACATCAAGCGCGGCAAGCTGTGGGACGCATTCGTGGCCGACGAACGGCCGGTCTTGCTGATCGACGAGATCGATAAAGCCGACATCGAGTTTCCCAACGACCTGTTGCAGGAGCTCGATCGTATGGAATTCTTTGTCTACGAGACCGGCGAGACAGTGAAGGCCCGCCGCCGGCCGATCGTGGTCATCACTTCAAACAACGAGAAAGAGCTGCCGGACGCCTTTTTACGCCGCTGTTTTTTCCACTACATCCGGTTTCCGGATGCCGAGACCATGCGCGCCATCATTGAGGTACATTTTCCCGGTATAAAACAAAGGCTTGTCGCGGAGGCCCTGCGGCTCTTCTACGAAATTCGCGACGTGCCGGGCATGAAGAAGAAGCCTTCAACCTCGGAGCTGTTGGACTGGCTCAAGTTACTGATGGTCGAAGACATCGGCCCGGAGACCTTGCGCGAGCGCGACCCCAAGAAGCTTATTCCGCCGCTTCACGGCGCATTGCTCAAAAATGAGCAAGATGTGCATCTGTTTGAGCGCCTGGCCTTCATGGCGCGCCGCGAAGGCCGGTAGGCGTCTTAGATCTTCGCACGTCGGACCGACCAGGATTATTCAGCAGCCTCGGAATTGTTGCGCGACGCGCGCGCATTCTTGCGGGCACGCGCATTTGCGCGATAGCGCGCGACGTCCTGCTTGACGCGATCGATGGGCCGGGTCCCCCAATAAACACCTTGCGCGAGAATCCGGCCCAGCATCCCGCCGGCCCATACGAGCTCGTAGGGTGAGAACAAACGCCAGGTCTGGTCGCTTTCGACCAGCCCGCGGGCAACCAGCTCTCCCGCCAGCGCACTGGTATTGAGTCCGTGGCCTCCGAACCCGCTCGCGATCCAGACCCCACGCTCAATTTCACCGATTTGAGGCATGCGGTGGACAGTGCGGCCGAGAGTGCCGCGCCATAGATGCGCGATCTCTATGTTTCCGAGATCGGGGAACGTTCGCCGGATATCATTGGTAAGGCCGCGTGCGACAAAACGTGGATTGGCCTCCCAGGCGCGCATGCGCCCCGACCACTGCAAACGGTCGCCTCCGACGATGCGGTAGTGATTGTCGGCACGATTGGTGTCGCTGACCGCGCCGCGATAGCGCACGACGTCGTGCAGCATCTCACCGATGGGTTGGGTGACCATGACGTAGGTGGTGACCGGCAACAAAGTCGCCGCAAGCTTCGGCATCAGTGCGCCGAGATGAATATTGCCGGCAAGCACGACATGCGCCGCACGGACGCGGCCCGCAGGTGTGACCACCCGCTTGCGGACGCCGGCGGGATCAAGCGAAACCGCCGGCGTATCTTCGAAAATACGAGCGCCGGCTTTTTCCGCCAGCGCTGCCAGCCCAAGCGCATAGTTGTAGGGGTCGATGTGGAATGCCTGCCGGTAATGCACGGCATTGAAATAATGCGGGCTGTGCAATTGCTCGCGCACACGGGCTGTCGGCCAGAACTCGACGTCGGCGCCGAGCCACCGCATCCGTTCAACTTCAGCTCGCAATTCATCGCTATTGTTTGTCTTCGATACGTGCAGCCAGCCATTGATGAGGTCGACGCCCGACATCTGTGTGTCCAGGATCGTCCGGCGGACATATTCGAGACCCTGCTCCGACAAGGCCCACAGTTGCTTGGCATGGTCGAGGCCGACACGCTCGACGATATTGTCGATGTCCTCGGAAAACCCGGGCAGCACAAATCCCAGGTTACGGCCCGACGCCGCCCAGGCGACGTGGCCGGCCTCGAGGACCGCAACCGACCAGCCTCGCTGGGCAATCTCACGCGCGACCGTGAGGCCGGCGAGCCCCGCGCCAATCACGCAGACATCAACATCAAGATCGAGGTTCAGCCGCGGCCGGTCGGGACGGGCAACCGAGGTCGCCTCGTACCAGCCCGCTTCCATGTTGGCGCTTTCGCTCATTGGCTCCGTTACGCTATGTAATCTTGGTGCTCTACCCGCGAGCGCAGCCTAGACCGCGAGCCAGGAAAACCGGAATTGCCGCCGAAATCCATAGCATGACCATGCGTCGCCTTCTGCTTTTTCGCCATGCCAAGGCCGAACGCTCCGAACCCGGCATGGAGGACCGGAGCCGCAAGCTGATCGAACGCGGCCGCAAGGATGCCGCCAGCATCGGCGCTTACATGGCGACCCATGCTCTTGACGCCGGATCGGGTCATGACATCCCCCGCGGCCCGCACTCAGGAAACCTGGAAGCTCGCCGCAGCCGCATTCAAGCCGGCGCCGGCCGGATCGGCCGTCGAGCGGCTTTACGGCGCCACGTCCCATGAAATCCTCGACATCATCAAGCAGACCCCGGCGAGCGCACATACCCTGCTCATTGTCGGCCATAACCCCGGGCTGCACGAACTCGCCGTTATGCTCGTCGCATCCGGCGACATCGAAACACGCGAGCAGATGCGCGAAAAATTACCGACTTCAGGCCTCCTCATCATCGATTTTGCCTTCGACGAATGGGCCAAGCTGCACCCGCAATCGGGCCGGCTCGAGCGCTTCATAACCCCGAAATCGCTGGGCGCCACGCCCAGTTGAGGCATCAGACTCCCTCAACGCGCGCCCCAAAACATGTCATGATTGGCGCCTCACAGCGAAATGAGGGGCGCTGTCATGTACAACAGAATTCTGGTTCCGGTCGATCTCGCTGACACGGATCTGGCCAAGCCTGCCATCGTCACCGCGATCGACATGGCGCGGGCGTCAGGCGGGTCCGTGCGTCTCGTGAATGTGCTGGCAATGACACCAGTGATGCTGGCGGAATATGTGCCGCCAGACTTCGATGTTCAGCAACGGCAATCGGCAGAGGAAGCGCTCAGCATCATCGCGCGCGAATGCGGCCTGGATGCCGGCCACGTTTCCGCAACCGTGCGGCAAGGCGGCATCTACCACGAGGTGCTCGAGGAAGCGAAAGGCTTCAATGCGGACCTGATCGTGATGAGTTCACACCGGCCCGCAATGCGCACTTATTTTCTCGGCTCGAACGCGGGACACGTGGTGCGCTACGCCAAGTGTTCAGTGCTCGTGGTCCGTAACTAGCGCAAGCGATAAGGAAAAGAGGCCGCCCCGCGGGCGGCCTCCTTCCAGTCCGATAAGGATTGCCGAACGACTAGCGCTGGCTTTCGATACCGAAATCCTGGGTGCTGTAGGTCGCAACGCTGGCCGGGGCATAGGCAAACGCCTCCGCAGCGCGATGAGCCCGGACATTGTGCTGGACGTTTTGCGCGACGTAGACATTGCGATCGAGCAGCGTGTCTTCTTCGCCGCCGGCAAATGCCGGGGCAATGACGGACAGCGTCAGGATCGAAGCGGCAGCGAGCTTGGTGAGAATCTTCATTATTGTTCTCCGTATGTCAGGCAAGAACCAGTTCTTGCTGGCCTGTCATCTGGACGGAAGGCTCCCCACTCTCAATCCACGTTAACGTCACGGATTCCCGTGCTGCGTTCACGAAGGCGGCATCGAAGCGTGAATTGAAAGAAAATCTTTCACGCGTCCGAGCGCGAGGATGATTTTTTCCGCAGAGAAGAGCGATCGACGAAAGATTTCGCCGGCACACTCGCGCTCGCGCAGCCCATGCGGTGAGAACAATGCTGCACGTCAATTTCGCCGTGCACGTTTCGACATCAAACGTGCGGGAAAATGCGTCGGTGTCAGTTGCCGCGGCTGTTCGAACAATGTCGTCGATGGTGAGGATGAATTGTCGCACGCAGCCATGCCGACGACGGGCCGCCGATAGGAATAAATCTCGGCGGATCACCCCCAGCCGTCGGTTCGGCCAGTGACGACGGGGGGTCCCCCATGTGTATTACGTCCACAAGGTGCGATCACGAGTGTTTCCAACGCCCGAGGTATATAATATCGTGATCCTGAAATAGCGGCGTTTGGGGCTGTTGAGTAAGCGTTTGGGGTTGGAGGCGTCGTCATGGCGAAGCTGTCGGACATTTTTGGCCGAAAAGGCATTCCGGCCGGCGCCGACAGGCTGACGGGGCGACCGCGAAACGGAAACGGCAACGACCACATCTCCATCGAAAGTCCCTCCGACGTCGGCTCGCGGATGGGCGAGGAAAACGAAGTCCTCCGCAACCTTTTGACCGATACCGGCCGCAAGATCAGCGAACTCGACGACCTCAAGGAGGCGTTCGATAAACTGGTCGCGCCTTTCAACAGCACGCTGCGCGCGCTGGAGCAGGAAAAATCCCAGACGCTGAGTCTGTCCGGAATGCTGGCGGAGGCGCGCACCGCCTACGAGACCCTGCGCACCGAGTACTATCAGATCG
Organism: uncultured Alphaproteobacteria bacterium; assembly: GCA_963819915.1. Classification (GTDB taxonomy): domain Bacteria; phylum Pseudomonadota; class Alphaproteobacteria; order Rhizobiales; family Xanthobacteraceae; genus Pseudolabrys. The sequence goes on along the minus strand of CAWFXX010000007.1, from coordinate 712,181 downwards.
AGAAAAAGGCGACGGCAATCGAGGCCGAGGCCGAGAAACTGCGCGAAGACCTCGAGCTATCGCGAGAATCCAATCGCGCGCTGGAAAGCGCGCGCCTGGAACTCACCGATGAGCTCAATGCACGCCACGCCCAGATCAATGAGCTCGACCGCCAGTTGACCCATGAGACGACCCAGCGCCGGACGGTGAGCGAGGCTCGCCGAGGGTTGCAGGACCAATACGATATCGCGGAAAAGCGCATCATCCAGCTCGAGGGCGAGCTTGCGGCGGCACGCGAAAAACTGGCCCTGCTGGAGGACGAAAAGCGCTCGCTCCAGATTGCGGTCGATCATGCGCTTAACGAGACCGCCCGCCTGACCCGGCGGCTGACTGAGAGCGAAAATACGCTGACCGCGACACGCGCCCAGCTCGGAAAGGTCGAGGCAAGCTTCGCAGAAGCCTATGCCGAACGGGGGCGACTGGGCGCGGCACTTGATGAGGCCAAAGAGCAGCATCAGGCCGAGCGCAACAGCCTGAACATGCGGCTGGACGCCTTGCAGTCACGCGCGGCAACGGCGGAACGGCTGCTCTCCGAAGCACGGCAGAACCTGATTTCCCGCACCGAAGAGGTGCGCGCTTTCGACCGGAAATCGGTCGAAGCGACCATTGCCCGCAACAATTCGGACAAGCGGCTCGCCCAGATCGAGGGCGTGCACGAGGCGCGGGAACGCCAGATCAAGGACCACGAACAGGCGCGCACTGCTCTGACGGAGCGCAACAATGCGCTCACCAAGACGCTGAAGGTGCGCGAAACCGCGCTGGCGCGGGCCGAAGAAAAGATCGCGGCGCTGACCGAGCGCAACGGGCACCTGGAAGCGGACATTCAGGTGAGCCGCACGAATATCGAAAAGCGCGTCGAGGATCTCAATTCGGCGCTTCAGCGCGAGCGCATGGAACGGGCCGTTGTCGAGGGCGCGCTGGAAGCCGCTCGCAAGGACAATTCCCGGCTGCAAAGCGAAGTGGGTGCATTGCGCTCGACGCTGCGGCGCGGCGCCCCCCTCGACGATGCGCCGGTGCCGCCCGTCGAGGCGGCCAATGACGAGACTCCGCCAAGGGGCAAGAAGGGTCGCACGATCGACCCCTCCCCGGCCGAGGCCGCCGGCAAGGCATAATCGCGACAGTTTTGCCGCGGATGCTAGCTGCACTCGTTACCTGACAACGGGGCTCCGCGGCCCTATATCTCGCTGATGCGCGCGCTTCTCGTTATCGCACTGTTCGCCCTTCTGGCTTTGGCGGTCTGGTTCGCCGCCGCTGCCTGGGAACATCTGGGCGGCGACGCAATCCCGTTTTACGGCTATGTCGCCATTGCCGGTGGCGTACTGTTCTCGCTGCTCATCGGCGGCGGCCTTATGGCGCTCGTCTTCTACAGCAGCCGGCATGGCTACGACGATCTGAGCGGCGGCGACAGCAAGTAGAATTGGCGGTCCCGCGGCGCTATCCCCGTTGCGCGTCATTGACGTGTCGCGCGCGAGCGCTGGACAGGCTATGTATGCTCGCCCTCCTGCATCCGTATTGGAAACGCTATGAATAAAACCCTTGTTCAAGAGCAATTTGGCAAGACCGCAGCCAGCTACTTGACCAGCACGCCGCATGCGCTCGGCAAGAGCCTGGAGCGGCTCGTTGCCCTCACCTCACCGCAAAAAAGCTGGCGGGCACTCGACGTCGCCACCGGCGGCGGCCATGTCGCCTACACGTTCGCGCCCCATGTCGCGCGGGTGTGGGCCACCGACATCACGCAGGAAATGCTCGATATGGTGAAAGCAGAGGCCCACAAACGCGGCCTCGCCAACATCCGCACCGCGTATGCCAAGGCGGAAGCGCTGCCTTTTGAAGACGCAAGTTTTGACCTCGTCACCTGCCGCATTGCGCCGCATCACTTCGATTCAATTCCGGAATTCCTCGGCGAGGTGCACCGCGTGCTCAAACCGGGTGGCCTGTTTGCCGTCGTCGATAACGTCGTACCCGACGGCAACGTCGGCGACTACGTCAATGCCTTTGAACGATTCCGCGATCCGAGCCACCTGCGCGCATGGACCATGGACGAATGGCGCACCGCGCTGAAGGCGCACAAGTTTGCCATCGCGCATGAAGAACAGATCTACAAGAAGATGGAATTCAAAAGCTGGGCGAGCCGTCACGACGAAACGATGCAGGCGTTGCTCCGCGCCATGCTTGCGCAAGTCACGCCTGAGGTGAAAGCCACTCTGGAGCCGCAGGGCACCGGCGCGGAGCTGAGCTTTCGGCTTTGCGAAGGCCTGTTCATCACCAAGCGCAGCTGATCGCGGTCTGCGGCGCCGAGTTATTCACAGACCGCCGACAACCCTATGGACTCCGCCGCGTTTGTTGGTCGCGGTCTGAATGCTGGTAGTTCCCGCGCGCGGGCCGAACCGGAAAAAACGCGGCGGAACGACCTCCCGGGCCTCGCCACAACCATTTGAAACCCATTGTCTTTTTGCCAAAAATGCTGGCGCGTTAACCTTTCATTTACCCTCGCGGATTCATATTCCGTTAGGATCGGTTAACAAGTGATTCGGCGTCGCTTCGGCCGGGCGAATCGGCGTTAAGGGGATCGCGCAATGAGCAAATTCGGGGGCTTTTTCTCCCGCAAGGCCGGGCTTTACGACAAATCGACTGAGATCGCGGCGCCGGTCGGCGCGACGTCGAACGACAATCCACTCGAACTCGACGAAGAACTGTTCTCCGCGCTCGGCGTCCAGCTCGGCGGCGATAACGAATCCCTGCGCAATCTCCTGCTCGACGCCAACGCCAAGATCGGCGAGCTCGACACCATCAAGAATGCCGTCGGCAAACTGGTCGACCCGGTCAGCAAGGCGCTGCGCGCATTCGAAGCCGAGAAATCCGAAAAGATCAGCCTGCAGACGGTGCTCAACAACACGCGCACCGCTTACGGCAAATTGCGCAACGAAGTCGCCGAGCTGGAAAAGAAGGCGAGCTTCTCGGAAAAAGAATGCCAGGCGCTGCGCCAGGAGCTCACCACAACCCAGCACCTTTTGCGCACGCTGGAAGCCACCAAGGCTGAAATTGCCATCGATATTGCCACCCGACGCGCGCAAATAGTCGATCTCGAAGCCCGGCTTGCGCAGGAAACCGGCGAAGGCAAGGCGTTGCGCGAGGAAAACCGCCGGCTCGATGAACGGCTGTCCAATGCCGACAAGCGCGTCGTCGCGCTTGAATCGGAACTCAATGGTGCGCGCCAACGCCTCCTGATGATCGAGGACGAAAAGCGCTCACAGCAGATCTCACTCGATAAGATCAGCGCCGAAGCGGCGCGCGTGTCCCGCAAGCTGGCCGAGACCGAGGCCTCCCTGACGGCGACGCACGGACGCCTGCGCCATGTCGAGGGCAATTTCGCCGAATTGAGCACCGAACGTGCCCGCCTCGCCAACGCGATCGAGGAAATCAACGAGCGGCACGAACACGAGCTGACCACCCAGCGCATGCGGTTTGATGCCTTGCAGGCGCGTGCCGCGGCGAGCGAGAAGCTCCTCGGCGAAGCGCGTGAGCACCTGCTGGCGCGTGCCGACGAGATCCGCGTCTACGACAGGCGCGCAGGCGAACTTGCCCAGGAGCGCGACGCCTTGCAGACGCGCGTGACCGAGCTCGAGACAGAGAGGATGCAGCGCGAATCCGAATTCACGGAAGTGGATCAGGCGCGCGCAACGCTCATGGAGCGGAGTGCGGCGCTCACCCGCGCCTTTACTGCCAAAGATGCCGCCCTGCAGCGCGCGGAAGACACGATTGCGGCGCTCAACGAACAGATTTCCGCGATTGAATCGGCGCGCGCGGCCGAAAAACAGGCCTCCGAACAACGGATCGAGGAACTTGGCGCATCGCTGCGGCGTGAGCAGATGCAGTGTTCGGTCGTCGAGGGCGCGCTGGAGACAGCCCGCAAGGACTTCGCCCGCCTGATGCGCGAGGCCATGGCCCTGCAACGCGATCACGCGACGCCAGACGATCCGGGGCGGTTGCGTCCGGCCAACGCCGCCTAGCTTTCAATATTAAGGCATATCGGAAGCGCCGGGCCTCAGGTCCGGCGCTTTCGCTTTGCGCGCGTCGTAACGAGAACCTCAGGCGTCCAGCGTCGGGATCTCGACCCGGCTGACCTGGAATGCGTCGCAAACGGTACAATTGAAGGTCAAAAGATCCACTTTGGCCTCCACCGGGTGCGGCTCACTCCCCACCAGACGCATAAGGCCGCCACAGCGCTCGCAGGGGAACGGGGCCACGCTCTGACTCTCTTTGATTTCGATGGTTTTCATACCGCCACGCTAAACCCCTCAAAAACGTCGTCAATTCTGTATCTTTGCAACCAGTCCTTGCTCAAAACGGCCTTTTGGAACCTTTTTACGTGGAAGTGGTTTATGTGCCACTTGCCATCTTGTCAGGAAGTGAGCAATTTACTCATATGACTACATCGACTAACACCTTTTCATGGCAGGAGAGGACCATGGTGAACGGTGCCAATCGGGGTGAACGTCTTCAAATCATGCTGTCAGCGGACGAACTGACGGTTTTGGACAACTTCCGTTTCAAGAAGCGCATGCCGAGCCGAGCCGCGGCGATCCGGGAACTCCTGAAGCGCGGGCTGGCTGCCGAAGGCTTCGAGGCGGCGACGTTTCGCGCCAAGTCAGAAGAGTTCGGCGTGATCGGAGAGGCGCCAGGCCACGAGGACGGCCAGGACAGTCGCTAGGACAATCTGTAGCGCTGCTGAGGCTAGGCGCCGCGATGCATTGGCATCGCGGCGCAGTTTTATTGCGAATACTGGAACGTTCGCACCGGCGATTGATTTACCGCAAGGAGAACAGACGCCGGGTGTGAGTACGCTCTCTGCGCATCATCCTGGCGGGGGCGAGTGTGCATGCCGTATCGCGTCAATACAGATTTGCCGTCTCGCGTTCGTAGTCACCTGCCCGAGCACGCGCAGGACATCTACCGCGAAGCATTTAATCATGCGTATGCAGCCCATGCCGGAGAGCGCGATCGGGAAATGCGCTCCCATATGATCGCGTGGTCGGCGGTCAAACAATCCTACGTCAAGGCCGGAGACATGTGGGCTCCGCGTCACCAATGACTACATCGCTGTTCCTCGCCGATCGGAACCTTCCACGCTACACTTCATATCCGACCGCCCCGCACTTTTCCTCGGCGGTCGGCGCAGAAATCTACGGCGAATGGCTTGCCGCGTTGCCGCGCGACGCCACCCTCTCGTTCTATATCCACATTCCGTTCTGCACCGAGCTTTGTCTGTATTGCGGTTGCAATACACGCGCCGTGCGCAAGCGCGAGCCGGTCGAGATTTACGCGCAGCGCATCACCGACGAAATCGCGCAACTGGGCAGCCTTGCAGGCCGCAGGCTGACGCATCTGCATTGGGGCGGCGGCACGCCCTCAATTGTTGGCCCGCATTGGCTGGATACGATTGTCGAAAAACTGGGATCATTGTTCGACGTCTCCGCGATGAAAGAGCACGCCATCGAACTCGATCCGCGCCGCATCGACCGGACGCTTGTGCACGCGCTTCAGGCCATCGGCGTCACCCGCGCCAGCCTCGGCGTGCAGGACGTCTCACCGCACGTCCAGCGCGCCATTGGCCGCATCCAGCCATTCGACCTCGTGCAGAAGGCCGCCGACTGGCTGCGCGAGGCCGGTATCAATCGTCTCAATATTGATCTGATGTACGGGCTTGCCGACGCAAACCGCGCGCGATGTCGCCCGCAGTGCGGAGCTCGCGGCCTCGCTCGGCGCGCAGCGTCTGGCCTTGTTCGGTTACGCGCACGTGCCGTGGTTCAAGCATCATCAGCGGCTGATCGATGACACGGCCCTGCCCGGCTCTGAGCGAACGGCTCGAGCAGGCGCAGGTCGCCGCGGAAACACTGACCGGTCTCGGCTATCAGGCCATCGGCCTCGACCATTTCGCCTTGCCGGACGACGAGCTTGCAATCGCGGCGCGCGAAAAATGCCTCCGCCGCAATTTCCAAGGCTACACCATCGACGGAGCCGATGCCCTGATCGGAGTGGGCGCCAGCGCGATCGGAAGGCTGCCGCAGGGTTTTGTGCAAAATGCTTCGGATCTCGCCAGCTATTCGCGCGCCGTTAGCGCCGGACGCTTGGCCACGGTGAAGGGCCTGGCTCTTTCCGACAGCGACCGCCTGCGCGGGGCCATTATTGAGCGGCTGATGTGCGACCTCGCCGTCGATCTCGATGCCTTCGGCGGCGAAACGCAGTTCGGCGCGGAGCTCGCAAGGCTTCGTCCTCTTTGCGATGAGGGCTTGCTGGAGATTGAAGGCGCCCATATCGCAATGACCGAGCGCGGACGCCCGTATTTGCGTATTGCGGCTTCGGCTTTCGACGCCTACCTCGCCGATGCCGAGAAGCGCCATTCGATTGCGGTTTAGGCCGGAATCGCCGTGCCCTAGCGGACAAGTTCGCGCATGGCGCGATCCAACCCATCCAACGTCAGCGGATACATTCGCCCGCCCATAAGCTGGCGAACCATCGTGATCGAGTGCGTGAAATCCCATTCGCGCTCGGGCACCGGGTTGAGCCAGACAGCGGCGGGATAAGTGTGCGTCACGCGCTCGAGCCAGAGCGCGCCGGCTTCATCATTGAAATGTTCGACCGAGCCGCCCGGAGCCGTGATCTCGTAGGGCGACATTGAAGCGTCGCCCACAAAGACAACCTTGTAGTCGTGCGGATAGGTGTGCAGCACATCCCAGGTTGGCGTCGTTTCCTGGAAACGGCGACGGTTTTCTTTCCACACCCGCTCGTAAAGACAATTGTGAAAATAAAAATGCTCCATGTGCTTGAATTCGGAGCGTGCAGCCGAAAACAATTCCTCGGTCGCCTTGATGTGCCAGTCCATCGAGCCGCCGATATCGAAGAACAGCAGCACCTTGACGGCATTGTGCCGCTCGGGCCGCATCAGGATATCGAGATAACCTTTGTGCGCCGTCCCCTTGATGGTGCCGTCGAGATCCAGCTCCTCGGGAGCGCCGGTGCGCGCGAATTTCCGCAACCGGCGCAGCGCCACTTTGATGTTGCGTGTCCCGAGTTCGACATCGTCGTCGAGATCCTTGAACTCGCGCTTGTCCCACACCTTGACCGCACGAAAGTTGCGATTGGCGTCCTGACCGATGCGCACGCCTTCCGGGTTGTAGCCATAGGCACCATAAGGCGACGTGCCGGCGGTCCCGATCCATTTCGAGCCGCCCTGGTGGCGGCCCTTCTGCTCCGCCAGCCGCTGGCGCAGCGTCTCCAGCAACTTGTCGAGGCCGCCCAACGCCTCGATCTGCTTCTTTTCATCCTCGGTGAGATATTTCTCGGCGAGCTTCTTCAGCCATTCCGCCGGAATATCGGCTTCAATCGCGGTTTCGATGCTTTCAAGCCCGTTGAAGATGTGGCCGAAGACGCGGTCGAACTTGTCGAGGTTGCGTTCGTCTTTCACCAAAGTCGCGCGCGCCAGGTAATAAAATTCCTCCACACGGCGCGACGGGAGGTCGGCATCCATGCCCTGCATCAAGGTCAGGTACTCGCGCAGGGTCACCGGCACGCCGGCGTCTTTGAGCTCAATGAAGAAGCTGATGAACATACGCGACAATTCGCCCTGGCTGGAGCCTACGTCAAGCGCAGCTTGGCATCATGCCCCGGCTTGACCCGGGCATCCACCAACGGGGAAAGTGGGGCAACAAGAACGGGGTGGCCGGGATAAACCCGGCCATAAGGAAGGCCGGGGGGTTCTGGAATGAGTGCGCGCGACCGCGCCCCGTGGGCGCTTGCCGTCATATTGTCGATTGCGCTGCTCATAAGCCCGGCGTTGTGGAACGGCTTTCCGCTTTTGCAATACGACACCGGCGGCTATCTCGCGCGCTGGTACGAAGGCACGCTAGTGCCGAGCCGCGCGGTTTTTTACGGGCTTATGCTCAATGCCGGCGAAGTGATTGCGTTCTGGCCGGTTGTGGTCGTGCAGGCCGCGCTGACGGTCTGGATTGTTGCGCTCACGCTCCGCGCACACGGATTGGGCAAACGACCGTGGCTCATGCTTAGTGTTATCGCCGCGCTGACGGCTATCTCCACCCTGCCCTGGCTGACCTCCATCCTGCTCACCGATATCTTTGCCGGGCTTGGCGTGCTTGCTCTTTATCTGCTGCTGTTGCGGCCTGGGCATTTCAACCGCGGCGAGCGCTTTGCGCTGATCGCGCTGATTGCCGTCTGCGCGGCGACGCACAGCGCCACCATCGCGGTGCTTCTGGCATTGATCCTGGCTGGAGTCATGGTCTGGCTTGTGTGGCCTCGGCAAATGCCGCTTGCGCGCATTGGCAATGGGGTGCTCGCGATCACGCTTGGCTGCGTGCTCGTCTTTGCCGCGGATTTTGTGGTGGCGAAACGTTTGGCCTGGACGCCAGGTGGTTTCGCTTTGTCATTCGGACGCATGCTGCAAGATGGCATCGTCAATAAATATCTCGACGACCATTGCCCGAATCCGAAACTGACGCTCTGCGGCTACAAGAACCAGCTTCCCAACGACGCCGATGTCTGGTTCTGGGGCAGTCCCTTGTTTGACAAGCTTGGACGCTTCGCCGGGCTCGATCAGGAAATGGCGGACATCGCTGTCGGCAGCGTCGTCGACTATCCCGGCTTGCAGATTCAAAACTGCCGCGGTCGCCACCGCCCGGCAACTCGTTGCGGTGCATACCGGCGAAGGCGTGCTCAATTCGATCTGGCACACCTACGGAACGATCCGGCGTTTCACGCCCCAACTCGTGGCGCCCATGGAGGCGGCGCGCCAGCAGCATGGCGAGATGTCATTCACAGCGATCAACCGATTGGACTATCCGGTTGCGCTGCTATCAATGGCGCTGCTTCCCGTGATCGTGCTGCTCGCGTGCCGGCGGAAAATCCCGTCCGCCTTCGGCGAATTCGCCGCCGTGTGTGCGCTCGCGCTTCTCGCCAACGCATTCGTTTGCGGCGCAATGTCGAATCCGCACGACCGCTATGGCGCGCGGTTGGTCTGGATCGCAGTCTTTGCCGTCACGATCGCGCTTGTACCCCTCTCCGATCGTCTCCGATCATCTTGGATCGCGGCTCTGACATCGCCTAAGCTGCCTTCTGCAAAATACAGTCTTCGGGAGGCCGTTGTGACCGCACACCACGACCTTGCTCGATCTTGCTGGCTCTTGCTGGCTTGTGGCGCGCAATCTGCGGGCTCCGCCGATCCCGCCATGGATGCGGTCAAAAAAGAACTCGTTCCGACCGGGACACTGCGCGTCGCAATCGCAGTCGCGCCCGCTCCTTCGGCGCTGTATGTCATCAAGGACACACGCGACCGGCAAATTCCGCGGCGTCTCCATCGACCTCGGTTCGGCGCTGGCGAAGAAGCTGGGCGTGCCCGTTGAATTCCTGCCGCATCTTGCGTCGGGTGAAATCCAAAACGAGGCAGCGAGCGGCAAGTGGGATGTGACCTTCATGCCGGTCGACGAGGAGCGCAAGAAATTCGTCGACTTCGGCAACGCCTATCATCTGCTGCAGAGCACCTATCTTGTGGCGCCCGGCTCCAAGCTCACGAAAGTCGAGGAAGCCAATGACCCCGGCGTGCGGATCGGCGGCGTTGCCAACACGGCGACATTCCGCGCCGCGCAGCACACCGCGCCGAAGGCGACATTCGTCACAGTGGCCGGCGTTGACGCCGCCGTCGCCGCCATGAAAGCCGGCGAAATCGATTGCATTGCGCTGTCGCGCGAGTCCCTGTCCGGCCTCGCGGCGAAAATTCCCGGCTCGCGCGTTCTCGACGGCGGCTTTCTCAATTCATCCACCGCGGTCGCGGTGCCGAAAAGCAAGCCCGCTGCGCTCGCTTATGTCAGCCAATTCATTGAAGAGGCCAAGGCCGTCCGGACTGGTCCGCAAGGCCTTCGACGACATGAACCTCAAGAATTCGCAGGTGGCGCCGGCCGGGATGAAACCATAGGCGTGGCGTGCTATTCGAGCACTGAGGCGGCGCTCGCCGCCTTGTTTTTTGGAGCGGACCGATGGCCGACGCAGCCGCATTAAAGGAACTCGCACCCACCGGAAAGCTCCGGCTTGCCATTGCCGTATCTCCGTCGCCGTCGGCGCAATTTGCGATCCAGGATGGCAACACCTATCGCGGCGTCGCCGTCACCCTCGGGCGGGCTCTTGGCGGCGAAACTCGGCGTGCCGATCGAGATCATCCCGCATCAGGCCTCGGGCGAAATCCAGAATTCGGCCGCGAAGCAATCGCTGGGACGTTGCCTTTCTTCCGGTCGACGACGAGCGCAAGAAATTCGTCGACTTCGGCAACGCCTACCATCTCCTGCAAAGCACCTTCCTGGTCGGATCGAGCCTCTAAAATTCAATCGGTGAAAGATGCCGACGCAAAAGGCATCGGTCTCGGCGGTGTCGCCAATACCGCGACTTTCCGCGCCGCCAAGAAGGCGACGCCCAACGCCACGCATATCGATTTTTCGGGTGTCGATGCAGCCGTAGCCGCGATGCGCGAAGGCAAGATTGAAGGCATCGCGCTCTCGCGGGAATCCTTGTCCGGTCTTCTGGGCAAAATCCCCGGCTCCCGCATGCTGGACGATGCATTTCTCAATTCAAGCACCGCCGTCTGCGTGCCCAAAGGCAAGCCGGCTGCGCTGGCTTACGTGAGCGAGTTCATCGAGGAAGCAAAAGCATCCGGCCTCGTGCGCAAGGCGCTGGATGAAATGGGTCTGAAGTCTTCGCAGCTCGCCCCGGCGGGCATGAAGCCTTAGGCGTGGTTATGCCTGCTTGTCGGGCGTCGATACGATCAAGCCGTCGAGCTCGTCTGTCACCTTGATCTGGCAAGAGAGGCGCGAGTTCGGCCGCACATCATAGCCGAAGTCGAGCATGTCTTCTTCCATCGGCGACGGACCGCCGACTTTTTCCCGCCAGGCTTCATCGACGTAAACATGACAGGTCGCGCAGGCGCACGCACCGCCGCATTCCGCTTCGATACCCGGAATATTGTTGCGGATCGCCGTTTCCATCACGGTCGAGCCAACCTCGGCTTCGACTGTGCGGGCGGCGCCGCTTGAGTCGCTAAAAGTGATCTTCGGCATATGGAAGGAAAGCAGGACTATAAATGTGACGGGCTTCTATATAGCTATTCGCCCGCAGGCGCCAACCCGTCAATGCGCGCGCAACAGGCCCGCAATCTGGGCCCGGGCTTCCTCAACCGATCGCGCGAGCTCGGCGATTGCCAAGCCGCATTCGCCGGGGTCGTGGCTTGCGGCCAGTTCCGTGGCGGCGGCCGCGCGGGCGACACGGCCGGCGCCGATGCCGACGGCCGACCCCTTCAACGTGTGCGCCAATGTCGCAATCGCGGCCGGCCCGCTCGTGCGCATCCGTTCCATGAGCAGCTCGGCCTGCCGGTCGAACAACCGCAATACTTCCTGTTCCAGGCTTTGGTCGCCGAAGGTCATGCGCGAGAGCTGGCTGCGGTCGATCGCAGTGTCGTCCACTCGCTCGACCGGCGCGTTTTCGAATATCTTGACCGCGGCTTGGGCCATCTTGGCCTCCCAGTGCCTTTATTGTTGAGGGGGATTTTGGCCTGATCGGGACCAAATCCAGGTAAACGGAGGGCGGCTGGATGTGCGGTTTTACCGGCTAATAGCGACGCTGGTTAAGGCGATGTAATCGCAATTCCGCTGATTGAATTTGCACCAGCCAATTTGGCCGCGCTGCCGCCGCAATCGGGCGGCCGGATCCGGTTTTCGGTAGGGGCTGTGGACAGCGTTCGCTATGGTTAGCAATCGGTTAACGATGATGAAAAAGTCCTTACCAGCGGTGGTTTCTTTCGCATTGCCAAGGCGATAGGATGACTGTCGGGCGATAGATCGGGGATGTTTGCGGCGTGGTAGGCGTGACGGCGCCTCGCTCGTGGCACGACTTTCCCCCGCTATCGTGACGGTTCGGGCCGCGGCGACAGTCCGGCGTAATGACGAGGCGACGACCGAAATGGCGAATACTCCACAAAAAACAAAAGACGCAACCGAAGAGGCGCTCACCGCCATCCAGGAGGCGCTCAGTATTCGCGCACCCGAACCACGCACGGGCAATCCTTACGGCTCCGCCGCCGAGCTTGATGCCGCCAATCCGCCCGTGTCGGGCGCGTCCTCCGATCTTTTCCCGCAGGACACAACGGCGCCGGGTTGGCCGGCGGGAGATACAACGTCGCCACGCCGTGCCGCCAACGACGACCGCGCCGGCATCGGACAGATTCTCCAGGCGCTGCGCCACCGCACCGCGCGCGCGCCTTATATCGCAGCCGCCATTGTCGGATTTATCTGGGCCGCCGGCGGTCTTGCGATCGCCACGCTTTACAGCGGCGAAATTCACACCACCGGCGCGGGCGCCGGCTTTGCGGCCATGGTCGCGGTCGCCTCCGCGATTGTCGTGCCGGTCATCTTCTTCTTCCTGCTCGCTCATATGTTCAACCGCGCGCAGGACATGCGCGTGGTCGCCGAATCCATGGCCGAAGTGGCAATGCGGCTTGCCCAGCCCGAGACCGTCGCACGCGAGTCGATCGTGACGGTCGGCCAGGCCATCCGGCGCGAGGTTGCTGCCATGGGCGACGGTGTCGAACGCGCGCTCGCCCGCGCGGCCGAGCTCGAAGCCCTGGTCCATAATGAAGTGTCCGCGCTGGAGCGCGCCTACAACGATAATGAAGTCCGCATTCGCGACCTGCTCACCGAATTGAGCAACCAGCGCGAAACCTTGGTCAATCAGGCCGAGCAGGTGCGCAACGCCATCGCCAGCGTCCACCTTGATCTTGCCCACGACATCACCTCGGTCGGCGACCTGGTGGCCGACAAAGTCAATGAAGTTGCGCAGCGCGTAACGCGGTCCCTTACTGAAAAAGGCGAACACATTACATTGGCGCTTGGGCACGCCGGCGATTCCATGATCGACGCCCTGAGTGAACGCGGCTCCACGCTGCTCGACCGCCTCGAGACAACAAGCGACCACGCGACGACCGCCATTTCATCGGCCAGCGACAGGCTCTCCGCCAGCCTCAATTTCAAGACTGAACATGTGCACGACGAGTTCGCGGATCTCGCGGCCCGGCTGCAGCAGATGATGAGCGCGCGCCTCGATCAGGTGGCACAGAGCTTTGCGCAAAAGTCGTCGGTCACCATCGAGACGATGGCAAACCGGTCTCAGCAATTCACCGACGCCATCACCGATTCGAGCTCGCGGCTCGCCGAGTCGATTGCCGCACGCGCCGACGAGGTCAATACCACCCTGCGTTCCACCGGGGATTCGCTCATTCTCGACCTGTCCTTGCGCGGCAATGATGTGGTCTCGAAACTCGAGCAAACCGGCACCCGCATCACGGACACCATCACGAACCGCAGCAATACGGTGGCGGACACCTTCCGCGACAGCGCGGAATCGCTTGTCTCGTCGCTAAACAATCGTGGTGAAGCCATCAAAGACATGCTGGCGGCGCGCTTGCAGGCCTTCGAGGAGATGTTCAACCAGGGCGGCACCGAAATCACCGAGAAGATCTCGCGCGACTCCAGCAACCTGGGCAACCTGATCACCCGCCACATCACCGAATTCGATCACACCGTGAAGAATTACGGCGGCGAGCTGGTCGGGCGCCTCGGCCAACGCACGCAAGAAGTCGCCGAAGCGTTGCGCAATTATGTCGACACATTCGATCAGCGCGTGACCGGCCGGACCGGCGAGATTTCCAACACGCTCGACCAGCGCCTTGCGCAATTCGAGACCGTGCTGGGCTCGCGCATGACCGATCTCGCCAAAACGCTCACCGAGGGCGGCAAGGACGTCGTGATTGCCCTTGATCAGCGCATCAATGAAGTCGCCGGCACAATCAACTCGCGCGGCAGCGAAGTTGCAGACACGATCGGCGCCAAGATCGGCGAAATCGATCAGACGCTGGGCGCGCGCGCGCTGGAGGTCGCCAACAATCTCGACAGCCGCATTGGCCGCTTCGAAGAGCTCCTCGTCGGCCGTGCCGAGACCGTCACCACCCAGATCGAGACGCGCACCAGAGCCGCGGCCGACGCCCTCAACGCCCGCATGGAGCAGCTCAGCGAGGCCATCAAGGTCAATTCCGGCGAGGCCGAGCGCTCACTCGGCCAGCTCGCGCTGTCCACAACCGAGGCCATCCGCACCAGCGCCGGCGATGCCGAGCGCACTCTCGTCGGCGTGAGCGAGGAAGTCGCCCGCAGCTTCGTCGGCAAGGCCGATGAAATCGCGACGGCGGTCGGCCGGCGCACCAATGAAATGACGACAATCTTGTCCGAGAAGAGCGGCGGCGTTCTGGCTGCGATCACGGAAAAAGGCCAGCAATTCACCCGCGACGTCACGAGCGCGACCGATCAGGCCGTCAAGGCGATCGAGGAAAAGGGCTTCGCCTTTACCCGCACGATGATGGACAACAGCAGCGAGATTTCCCGCATGATCAACAGTGCGGGTGAAGCTGCGACCAATACCGTCACCCGCACGATGAACGAACTCAACGATACCGCCCAGAAGGCGATCACGCAGTCGAAGGAAACCGCCACCTCCACCGTCAAGGAGATGCTGGAAACACACACCATGCTGCGCGCGGACACCACCGCTCTGTTCGAGCGGCTGCGCGAAGCCAACATCATGTTGCAGGAAGTGCTCAGCGGCGCGCACGAAAACATGGGCGCGCTCGAAAACACCTTGATGCTGCGCGTTTCGGAATTCGTCACTGCAATGAACGAGGTGACGGCGTCCACCGGCGACGCCACCGGCCGCGTGGAAACGAACATCGCGAACTTCCGCGACATCACAACGCAGGTCATCACCGATCTCGGCCAGCTCGCGCGGCAGTTCGATATCCACGGCCGCGACCTCGCCAAGGCGGTCGAGGTGATCGATCACAGCAATCAGCGCACCGAAGACAGCGTCAACGAGCGCCGCGTCCAGCTCGACTCTCTGGTGGCGACTCTCGACATCCGTACCGAGGATCTCGAGAAACGCCTTAACCGGTTCTCGGGCCTGCTCGATGAATCGCTCGAAGCGGCCTCGACGCGCGCGCGCGAAGTGGCTCGCCTGGTGTCGGAGGCGAGCGCCGAAGGCACCCGCGCGATCAGCGAACAATATGAACGCGTACGCGAAAACGCCGAGGACGAGCGCCAGCGCTCTGCCGCGGCGATGCGGGCCATCTACGAGCAAACCGCCGGCGATACGCATGAGCTGTTCCAGAATGCCAATGAACGTTTCGCCGAAGCGGTTCAGGGCATGAAGCAGATGGCTGCCGAAATGCAGCGCGAGCTCGAAGCCACCCGTGGCGAGCTGCGCCGCGGCGTCTTTGAACTGCCGCAGGAAACGGCGGAAAGCGCCTCGCAAATGCGCCGGGTCATCGTCGACCAGATCGAGGCGCTGGCCGAACTCAATCGCATTGTGGCGCGCCATGGTCGCAATCTCGATGCGGTCGAGCCCGTGCGCCGGACGCGCGAAGAACCCGCGCTCGCCGTCGTGGGCGGCCGCAACGATCTGCCCCCGCGCAGCGACATCACGCCGCGCAATGAAATGCCCCCACCGCGGCCCGTGCAGCGGAGTGAACCCGCCAGTTTCGCGCCGGCCGCCCGCCGCACCACCGAAGTCCCGTCGCTCACGCCAACGCCGGCCGCG
Organism: uncultured Alphaproteobacteria bacterium; assembly: GCA_963819915.1. GTDB lineage: Bacteria > Pseudomonadota > Alphaproteobacteria > Rhizobiales > Xanthobacteraceae > Pseudolabrys. Next base: position 696,452 of record CAWFXX010000007.1, on the reverse strand, counting down.
CCCGGCCGCGGCTGGCTGACCGATCTCCTCAACCGCGCCTCGCGTGACGAGAACGAGACACCAAGGGAAACGCAGCGGGAGTCTCAACGCGAGCCGCAGCGTGAATTGCCGCGTGAGCCGGCGCCCCGCGACATCGTTCGCGAGACCGCGTCCCCGCGCGCAAGCGAAGACCGCCCGCCCCGGCACTCGATCGAATCGCTCGATTCACTTTCGGTCGATATCGCCCGCATGATCGACCACGACGCGGCGGCGGATCTGTGGGACCGCTACAAGCGCGGTGAACGCAACGTCTTCACCCGCCGGCTCTACACGTTGCAGGGCCAGCAGGCATTCGACGATATTCGCAAGAAGTATCGCTCCGACCGGGAATTCAAGCAGACGGTCGACCGTTACATCAGCGAATTCGAACGCTTGCTTGATGAGGTGTCCCGCGACGACCGCGGCCAGGTGGTGGCGCGGACCTATCTGACGTCGGAAACCGGCAAGGTCTACACCATGCTGGCGCACGCCGCCGGCCGGTTCGACTAGCCTCTCCTTCAAAAGCACGATGGACAAAATTTGGGCGGGCCCGGGAAACCAGGCCCGCCGTCGCATTTTACTGCGCTCAAAGCGAAATTTCAGTTTGCCTCCGCCGGCAACTGACCGATAGTATTGGCACTGTCGCGTGGGGGCGACCAAAAACGAGAAAAGTCTGAGGGGACTCGGCCGCCGTTTTTTTTGGGCGGCATGGAGGTGGAACTGGCGCCCAAGCGCCGGACGATCACGGCTATTCTGGGAGGATTTAGCCATGCTTACGCGTGTAGTCTCGGTGCGTGCATTTTTTGCACGCGGCTTCGCTGTGGCGCTTTTTGCCGCGTTCACATTCGTATTGATTGGTCTTTCAAGTTCGGACGCCCGGTCCGAGCCGAAGGACATCAAATGGGGCACAGGCCCGGTCGGATCATCCGGCCACAAGGCGCTCGTTGTGCTCGCCGACATCCTCAACAAGGCCATGCCGGAGCTGCGCATAAACGTGCTGCCGTATCCCGGGGCCGTCGGCACCGTGAAAGGCTTCGCCACCGGTGAGATCGACGGCTATTACGGTTCAGACGTCGCATTGAAAGAACTCGCCAACAATAGCGGCCGCTTCAAGGACTTCAAATCGCGGATTACGGTGCAACCTGTTCAGTCATTCTGGTGCTACACGCTCGACGTCGGGCTCGCCATCAAGGCTAGCGACCGCGATAGCATCAAGAGCTGGGCCGACCTCAGCGGCAAGGACGTGTATACAGGCCCACTGCCGTTCGACACCCGCCTGCACCTTGAAAACGCGATGCACGCCGTTGGTGCAAATCACGTCTACAAGCAGGTTGATTTGTCGACTGCCGGTTCTCAGCTCAACTCCGGCTCCATCAAGGGCATGATCATCTACGCCGCAGGAGGGCAAACCCCGCCGCCGTGGATCGCGGAAGCCTCACTCTCGGTCGATTGGGCCGCGCTCAACCCGTCCGACAAGGAACTCGCCGAGCTCAAGGCCAAGGGATTTGCCAGCGAACAGGTCGACCCTGCGAACTTCCACAAGAAGGAAACCTACGTCAAGAAAGTGACGTTGCTGCCCTTCTACTGGGGCTTCGACCTCGGCATGAACATCTCGACCGACGAGATGGTCAAGATGCTGACTGTTATCGAGAAAAACGCCGACGAACTCGCAAAGCTCGACCCGAGCTTCCGGCAGATCGGAGGCGGCAAGATGGCTGCGTTCCAAAAGCAGGCTCTCGAGTCGACATATACGCTCGTGCCGATCCATCCCGGCCTTGCCAAGTTCCTGAAGGCGAAGAACCAGTGGGATCCCAAGTTCGACGCCCACATCGCCAAGGCGTCGATGTAAGGGGCCGAGTCTTGCTCGACCGATATCATGAGGCGGGCATATCAAGGTGTCCGCCTCTTCTGGATTTAGACAAAACGGGTTCGTAATGACCACCCGGCCGTCGCAGTACCGCCCGCCGTTCGCGCTCGACGCAATATATTATTGTGGGTCGATCGCGTTCGCCTTTTACATGTTCCATTACTATTGGACAGGTAATGGCGGCCCGACATTGCTCGCCATGGCGATGATCCCGACGACCTTCGCGCTGTTCACGCTGCAGTCGCTGCGTAGCAACGATCTCTATCCAAAGCTGCCAATCGCCGCCAATTACGTGATAGCGACTGCCTACTGCGGGTTCGCACTCTACTGTGCCTACTACATGCAGACCAATTACATCGCACTCGGCACTGAGCGCTCGGGCATGTGGGATCGTGCCGACCTGATCGTCGGCGGCGTAATGACGCTGTTGATTATTGAATATGCGCGTAAACGCCATATGCCGCTCTTCATCCTAAATCTCGTCCTCGTTCTCTACGCGGTGTACGGCTACGTCGTGCCGGGGATGTTCTATCACGCGGGCCTGTCTTGGACCCGCGTCGTTTCGGCAAGCAGCGTCGAATTGGAGACGGGCATCTTCTCGCGCCTACCGCAAATTGCCCTCACGGTGATAGGCTCGTTCCTGCTGGTGCTAAGCCTGCTACGCGGTTTCGGCTGCGTCGATTCGCTGTTGCGGGCGACCAAGCGCGTCGCATTGCGCTCGCCACATGCGATTCCGCAATCGGCAGTGATCGGATCGATGGCGATCGGAACCGTAAGCGGTTCGGGGGCGGCCAACTCCATCACCGTCGGCTCAGCCACCATCCCAGCCATGATCAATGCCGGCCTGCCGCCGGCGACAGCAGCGGCGATCGAGAATGCGTCTTCAATGGGTGGCCAGTTGATGCCGCCGGTTATGGGTATTGCCGCCTTCCTGATGGCCGAATTCCTGGGCGTCGATTATTTCGAGGTGGTCGCGCGCGGCTGGGTGCCGGCATTGATCTATTACATTTCGGTTTCCATGTCGGTTTACCTGCTGGCGACCTTTTATCACACGCATCTGGTGATCGATCCGAACTCCAAGCTGCTTGATTGGCGCGATCGAGTGAACCTGGGCGCCTTCGTCTTCGTCGTTGGTGGGCTAGTGACGCTTATGGCGACAATCTTCCTCGCCCCCATGTTCGCCGCACTTTATATGTTCTGCGCTGCAGGGTTGGGACTGCTGGTGATCCACTTGGTGCCATTGCTCAAACAATGGTCACTACGCGCGTTCCTCGCACCGCTGCAGCGCGTGCTCGATTCGTACATCGACATGATCACCGACATTTCGCTGCTGTTGGCGACCTTGTCGATAATGACTGGCGCGCTCGTGATCACGGGCGTGCCGACCAAGCTTGGCGCACTATTGATCGAGGCGGGCGGCGTCAACATGGCTGCGATGGTGGGCATGGCCTTCATCTTCGGCGCCATCCTTGGCACTGGCCTGCCACCGGCTCCGGTCTACATCCTGGTTGCGATCGTCATCGGCCCGCCCTTTATGAAGGCCGGCGTCAATCCGTGGGTAGTGCACTTCTTTGCGTTTTTCATCGGGGTGTTTGGCGAACTTACGCCCCCAACCTCGATAACGGCCGCGATCACCTCGAAGATCGCCAACGCGTCGTTCTACACAACCCTCTGGCGATCGGTGCAAATCTGCGTGTCGCTGTTTACGCTGATGGCCGGCGTGTTTGTGCATCCCGAACTGGTGATCAAACCGGGACTGGATCAGATGGGCGCAGCATATCTGGTGATGGTTGCGACGCTGGGGATCACCTTTACGCTGCAGGCGACCTATTCCGAGACACGCGCCATCGATCTCGCCGTGCGCGCGGTGCTCGCCGCCATGTCGCTCTACATTCTGCTCTCGTTCAACGATATTGCTTCCGACGTCGTTTCCGTCGGGGTAATAGGCTTTATCGCCTACTGGTTTGTGGTTCGGCGCAAACTGGTGACCAGGACTAATCCGCCCGCAACGGTCATCCTCGACCCGACGTTCGCCTCAGCCCCAATCGTCGACGCGCCGCTCGGGCGGATGAGCTAAACCAAAGCCGCCTCGCGTCATTCAAGCTTGCACCGGCGTCCCTGGTCGGACCCAGGCGCGACAGGATTTCCATCAATCGAGGACGCGCTGGGGCTTGGCCGCTTCGGATTGTTGGCCCGCCCGCGACCTCTTGCCGTGGAAATAGGCTTTCAGCCACGGGTGGTTGGAGGCGAGCATTGTATCCATGGTCCCGGCGGCGATCACCTTGTGGTCGGCCAGAACGGCGATGCGGTCGCAAACCGTGTGCAGGCTGTCGAGGTCATGGGTCACCATGAACACGGTCAGGCCTAGCGTGCGTTGCAGCGTTGCGATCAGACTGTCGAAGTCGCCTGCTCCGATCGGGTCGAGACCAGACGTCGGCTCGTCAAGAAAAACAATTTCCGGATCGAGCGCGAGTGCGCGCGCGAGCGCGACACGCTTGGTCATGCCGCCCGACAATTCCGACGGAAATTTCTGCAGAACGCTCGAATCGAGCCCGACCATTTCAAGTTTCGCGATCGCGAGCTCATCCAGCAGCTGCTGCGACACCTGCAGATACTCGCGGATCGGAAACTGAAGATTCTCCCTGACCGTCAGTGACGAAAACAGCGCGCCCTGCTGAAACAGCACGCCCCAGCGCCGCTCGACCGCCTGGCGTTCCGCATCTGAAGCCGCCGCAAGATCAATGCCGAATACCTTGATGGTCCCGCTTTTCTTCGGGAGCAGCCCGATAATGGTCCGCATCAGCACCGATTTGCCCGCGCCCGAGCCGCCGACGAAACCGAGAATCTCGCCGCGATAAACGTCGAGATCGACATGGTCGAGCACGATATGGTCGCCGAAGCCCACGACGAGGTCGCGAACCTCGATCACCACTTCCTTGCCGTTCGCAGCCATCATTCACATTCCGATCGAAGCGAAGAAAATGGCAAAGCACCCATCGAGCACAATCACAAGGAAGATCGATTCCACCACCGACGCTGTCGTTTGCAGGCCAAGCGATTCCGCGCTGCCCTTCACCGCCAGGCCTTCGACGCATGCAACCGCGCCGATGACCAGTGCCATGAATGGCGCCTTGATCATTCCGACCTTGAACGTATCGATGGAAATCGCCTCCTTCAGGCGCTGGATGTAGATGTCGGGGTCGATGCCGCCGTAAAGCCAGCATACCAGGCCACCGCCATAGAGCGCGGCCATCGAGCCAAGGAACGTCAAAATCGGCACGCCAATGATCAATGCCACAATGCGCGGCAGGACCAGCACCTCGATCGGGTCAAAACCCATTGTACGAAGCGCGTCGATTTCTTCCCGCATCTTCATCGAGCCGAGTTCGGCCGTGTAGGCGCTGCCGGAGCGGCCAGCCACCATGATGGTGACGATGAGCACGCCGATTTCGCGGAGCACCAGAATGCCGACCATGTCGACGACATAGATGTCGGCGCCAAATTTCCGAAAATGGAAAATGCCCTGTTGGGCAATGATGCAGCCGATCAGGAAAGTAATGAGGACAATAATGGGCACCGCCCGCCAGCCGACATTGTCGAGCTGGTGCACCATCGATGTGAACCGGAATGTCCGTGGGTGCGCCAGCACCCGCACGAACGCCACGCTGATGGCACCGATCATGTTCACAAAGGCTGCGAATGAATGCCCGACCGATACAAGGCTGAAGCCCACCGAGGCGAGGAACTGCGCCACGCGACTGCCCCGCGCCGTGCTTTTCTCCTCGGGTTTGACGCCGCGAACCTCGTCGACCAGCGCGCGGTAGTCCTCCTTGAGCCCGGTGATCTCGGTCTCGCAGCCGCGCGCGGAAAAAGCTCGCACCAGCCGTTCCAACAGCCACGCGCCGAACGTGTCCAGCCGCTCGACGCGACCCATATCGATATCCACGCGCGTGATGGGACCTTCCCGCAGCGTTTCCCCGTCGATCAGGGCCTCAAGATTTCGGGCGTTTTCGGCAATCCAGGCGCCGGCGGCAGCAATTTTAAGCTGCCCGCCGTCCTTGGTGCCCTCGAGCAACCGGTTGCTCATGCGGCCAAACCTCTGATTTTTGCGCGATCTGCCCGCCAATAAAACTCCTGCGGGCCGAGCTCATACTTGACCCAGCCATATGAACCTGTCGAGGGTTTGGCGGACCGCCATTCATCGCCATTCGCTGGATTGCCCCGTGACCCCTCCTGTGATGCTCACCCTCACCGTCGAGCGCTGGCCGATCCTCGGCTCCTTTACGATCAGCCGCGGCGCCAAGACCGAGGCCGCCGTCGTCGTCGCGGAACTCTCGGACGGCCGCGCGCGGGGCCGCGGAGAATGCGTGCCCTATGCACGCTATGGCGAAACCATCGAGGGTGTGACCGCCGCGATCGAGACCCTGCGGCCGCAAATTCAACAGGGTCTCGATCGTGCGAGCTTGCAGCACGCAATGCCGGCCGGCGCCGCGCGCAACGCACTCGATTGCGCGCTCTGGGATCTTGCGGCCAAGCGCGCCGGGCGGCCCGCCTACGCGGTGGCCGGGTTGCCCGCGCCCGGACCGGTCACCACCGCCTACACGATTTCGCTCGCTGAACCCGCCGTCATGGCGCAAGCCGCCGAACGCGCCGCACATCGTGCTCTGCTCAAGGTTAAGCTCGGCGCCGACGGCGATCCCGCGCGCATTCGCGCCGTGCGCGCCGCCGCTCCGCAGGCAACCTTGATTGTCGACGCCAATGAAGGCTGGAACAAAGAGAACCTTGCGACAAATCTCGATGCCTGCGCGCAAGCGGGCGTTACGCTGGTCGAACAGCCTTTGCCGGACGGACAAGATGATGCTCTTGGACAAATGAAGCGTCCACTTCTTGTCTGCGCCGACGAGAGCGTTTACGACCGTGCTTCTTTGTCCGCGCTCGCAGGAAAATACGACGCGATCAACATCAAGCTCGATAAAACGGGTGGATTGACCGAAGCGCTGGCGATGCGTGCCGAGGCTGAGCAGCAGAAATTTACAATCATGGTCGGCTGCATGGTCGCCACGTCTCTGGCGATGGCGCCCGCCATGCTGCTGGCGCAGGGCGCACGCTTTGTCGACCTCGACGGGCCGCTCCTGCTCAGCAAGGATCGTCCGGACGGGCTGCGCTACGTGGACAGCCTCGTTTACCCGCCGTCAGCCGCACTCTGGGGCTGACAGAGTTGGAGGAACTCACAACGGCCCATCATGGCAGGAGCGCTGTCCACAGCGCTTTTACGCCGAGTTCCACCAGCTGCCTGATTTCGTTCATGAATTGTGCCTTATCTTTAGTCGCCCCGGTCCAGTTTTGGTCAACCAAAGCTTTCCGTTTCCCGCCGGTTTGGCTTAGACTTCATCTAAGATCGCACCACCGCTTAAGGCAGGGCGACGATAACGGGACGGGGAAATGCGAATTCGGGGACTCGTTTTTAGCGCGATTGTGCTGGCGCTTAGCGTGACGTCCGCGTCCGCGACCATGCGGATCTCGGAAGATCGCGGCGGTCAGATCGGTCACTATCTGCAAACATTCGCAGCGTTGCGATCGACCGGCGAGAATGTCGTCATTGACGGCAATTGCCTTTCGGCTTGCACGCTTGTGCTCGGTCTCGTGCCGCGCGAAAGAATCTGCGCCACGCAGAACGCGCGCTTCGGCTTTCACGCAGCCTGGATGCCGGACAATAGCGGCCGGCCGGTGACGAGCCCGCTCGGCACGCAGGCGCTGTGGGACATCTATCCGCCGTCGGTCCGGCGCTGGATCAGCAGTCACGGGGGATTGTCGCGCAAGATGATCTTCCTCGAGGGCCGCGCGCTCGGCGGCATCGTGGCAAGCTGCGACCGCGGCGTGCGCACCCAGACGCGCTCAGCGCAACGGCACGTGCCGCATCCGGTGCGCTATGAGTCCGCAAGCGCCTCCAGCGAGAGCCGCTAGCGCCATCGCCATATAGGCGCGGCTGCCGAAATCGTCGTACAGCAGGCCGGACACTGCCGTCGCGGCGGCCATCGCCAACCCGAGCGTAATCGCGAGATACCCTTGCGCCGTTGCCGCCTGGCCGGGCGGCACGCGGCGCATCAGAAACATCAGCGCGCCGAGATGGGTTGCGCCAAATGACAAGGCGTGCAGCACCTGCAGGAATGGCAAGATGAATGCGGGCGGATCGAGCGCCATCCCGACCCAGCGCAGCATGGCGCCGCAGGCACCCACCAGCAGCAGCACGGTCGGCTCAAAGAACGGCGGCAAGCGCGCCTGCATCGCGAACAGCACGATCTCCGCCGCAACGCCCAGTCCCCACAGCGCCGCGATCGTGGTGCCGTCGAACCCGGCGGCGCGCCACTGCACGGCCGAGAACCCGTAGAAGAAGGCATGGCTTGCCTGGATCAGGCTTGCGGCGGCCAGCACCGCAATGAAGGCCGGATCGCGCAGCAATGTCGGGCGCGGCCGTGATGGCGCATCCGGGTCGTGCGGCGGCGATGGAAGCGACGGCAGCGCCGATGCGGCCAGCGCCAGCAGAATTGTCGCCGCGACCATCAGCCAGATGAGATCGCGCGCGGGCAGCACATCGGCCGCAAATCCGGCGGCGAAATTCCCGACGATATAGGCAAACGAGCCCCACAGCCGCACCGGCCCATAGGTTCGGCCGCGCGCTGAAAGACCCTTGAGTGCGTAAGTCTCGGAAAGCGGCATCACCGGCGTCGAAGCGAGCGACGTGAGCGTATAGGCGATCAAAATTGCAACAGCGCCGGCCGACAAACCGACGAGCGTATAGCCGGCAACGCTCGCTACGCAGGCGAGCACCATCGCGCCCCGTATGACGTCACGCCGGTCGGCGGCGCGCGTCACAACCGGTATGGCCAGGACCCGCGCCACCATCGGCACGGCGAGGACGATGCCGATCATCTTGGGATCCAGACCCTTGGCCTTGAGCCAGACCGGGAAGAACGGCATCTGGATGCCGGGCAAAATAAACAGCGCGGCATAGAAGGCCGCGAGCCGCGGCACAAAGCCCAAAAATGTCGCGCGTGCAGGCTGCATGGCGCCCGTGCAGTTCGATCTAACTCATTGTGGGAACATAGCTTTCCTGCCTTCGCCGTGCCGGCAAAGGCGAGGCAGCGCTGGCCGAATCAAGCCACATGATTGATAAACGGCCCCGCAGGGATTGCACATGGCCACCACATGGCGACCGAGATAACCGCGCGGACGGGAAGGCCCGCGCCGGACGCATCCGACGACGGCGACTATGAAACCTTCTGCGCGGCGCTGTCTGCGAGCGCGCGCGGCCGCGCCTTTCTCGGCGAATATGCCCGGCGAAACCGCAATGCCGACACCGAGCAGTTGCTCGCCGCGATCGCGCAATTGCAGCAAACCGTAGCGCAGAACAGCGCCCCAAAAATCACGGATACAATCAAAGCGGAACTGCGCGCGCTGCTCGATGAGATCGCGGCAGCACAAAGCGAGCTGGAGGCGAGCCTCGTTGCGGCCAAAGCGACAAAGCTCACGGACCTGGTCGCACTGGTGGCGCGACGCATCACCGCCATCATGGCTTTGGCGCACGTGGAAAGTTCGCCACCGGCCGAACTCGCCCAGCCAATTTTATCAGACGGACCGAAGGACGCCGTCGAGCGCGCTCATCTGGCGGTCGTGCCGACGCCCGATCAACCGGAACTGCCGATCCCCTCACCGCTGATCACACCGCTGCCGCCGATCGCTCTTGTGCGCCGCGAAGCGGTCATGGCGGAGATCGCGTTTATCGGGCCGCCGCCTGCGCCGGAGGTGAAACCGGTGGCAACCAATATCGAAGCAGCGAAATCGTCGCCTGCGGCAGCTGCCCCAGTTGCAAAACCATCGAAACCGGCAGGGCCGCTGGCGTCGATCATGGCCTTGAGCGAGGAAGAACGCCTGGCGCTGTTTACGTAAGCAGCGACGCCATCACGCCGCGGCGATCAACCGCGCGAAGAGATCCGCATCCACATTGCCGCCGGACAGGACACCGACCACAATCTTTCCTTTGACGTCGAGCTTGCCGGCCAGCAAGGCCGCGAGGCCTATGGCCCCGCCCGGCTCGACAACCAGCTTCAATTCATTGAATGCATAACGGACCGCGTGTGCGACCTCGGCATCGCTGACGGTGGTGCCCTGCCCGATCAGGTCGCGGGTGATCGGAAACGTCAGCTCGCCCGGCGTGTTGCTCATCAAGGCATCGCAGATCGTGCCACTCATGCGCGGATTGGCCTCGCGCTTGCCGCTGGCGAACGAACGTATGGTGTCGTCAAAGCCTTCAGGCTCGGCAACATAGAACTTCGCAGACGGCACCCGCGATTTCATGCCCAGTGAGATGCCAGCCGCGAGTCCGCCGCCCGACGCACCGATGACCACGATGTCCGGCTTGAGGGAAAGCCGAGCAAGGTCCTCGACAATCTCGGTGCCAATGGTGCCCTGGCCTGCGATGATGAGCGGGTCGTCATAAGGCGGCACCAGCGTCGCATTGCGCTCGCTCATGATTTTCTTGGCGATCGCGGCGCGATCTTCCTTATTGCGATCATAGGGCACGACCTCGGCGCCGAGCGCCAACGTTCGGTCACGTTTCGCCTTTGGCGCATCGCTCGGCATCACGATGGTGGCCCGCATGCCAAGCAGGCGGGCGGCGGCAGCGACGCCCTGCGCGTGGTTGCCGCTGGAATAAGCCACCACACCGGCGGCGCGACGCTCGGGCGGGATCGAGGAAATCTTGTTGTAGGCGCCGCGAAACTTGAAGGAGCCGGTGCGCTGCAATGTTTCCGCTTTCAGGAAAATGCGCGCGCCGAGTGTTTCATCCAGCACGGGCGAATTGATCAAAGGCGTGCGGACCGCAACGCCGGCAAGCCGCTTTGCCGCCGCCTCGATGTCCGCCACCGTCGGCAGAATGGATTTGTCGATTGCGCCCATGGCGGCAAGGCTAACGCCGTGCCACGCGCGACCGCAAGTGCGCAGAACCGTATCCCGGGCAGGCCATGTCCGCTTTCAAGCGCAGAGTGGAGACCTGTATCCACAGGTCAAACGACTTGAAGTAGCTCAATACCTTGCAACTCGACGGCACCACAAAAGCGGACGTCCCGGCGGTCAACTTTGCTTTGACACATCACGGCGAATCTGGCGGGCATATGCCGATCCGGCACGGAGCGCATGCATGTCGCCTTCTTCCCCGGCACGCACACAACAAGCACGCCGTTCGTCGCAGCCGCACCAGGCGCGGAGCAATCTCTCGCCGCGGAGTGAAACTATCGCTTTCGTTCTCAGGTCAATTCCGCTGATTATTGCAGCCGTGTCGGTCATCGCAGCCAGCAATTATTTGGCGTACATGATCGGACGTAAGCAGGTTTCCTATGAGGAACTACGCAGGCAGGTCGATCGCATCGTTCAGTTGGTGGACCAGAAGCGAGTCGAAGAAGAACTCGAACTTGCCACGCCGAAGCCGCAGCAGGAAAAGCTGGAGCAGAATGCGTCGGCGCTGACTGACTTAACGACGAGCACAATCAACGGAAAGACAACGGTAGCGCCCGAGCCGGCGCCTGCCGGAAGACCGATAACGGCTTCGCTGATTGATGACACGGCCGTTGCGCCGCAGGCCCGTGACATGCGCTTGCAGCCAGCTGCATCGCCGCTGAATGCCGCAACAAAACACCGCGATGTGCACGGCGTCGTCCATCAACGCGCCGCGCGACGACAGAAGGCCGCTCCAACATCAGCGGCACCGTGGCGCGATCCAGCCGACCCAACCGGTACGGGGCGCTCGCGTCAAATGACAACGGCGACTCCGGCCACGCCGGACGCCAGCCTTGCCGGCCAATAGTCGAATTCGGAGGTGAGGTGCGCCCTGCTGGCCACGGCGAGGTCATGAATAGACCACCGTCACCTTGATCTGCCCGTCGTTGCGCAGCGGCTGGAGCGAAACATCCGCCCCATGCCGGCGCAGCCTCAGGTCGACGGTCGATTTGCCAAGGTGCAGATTGTGCAAGGTCACCTCGTCGAGAAACGACGGCAGCCGGGGCTTGTGCAACAGCACTTCATTGCGGTCCGGATCGAATTTGAGACCGAGGGATGACTGCAATAGCAGGAGCGGTGTCCCCGCGGCCCAGGCCTGGGGCGAACAGGCGACCGGATACAACGTGGGTCCACGTTCGCGTCCGCGCTGGAAGCCGCAATAGAGTTCCGGCAGCCGCCGCAAATCCATGTAGCTGGCGGCGTCGAACAGACCCTTGAACACCCGATCGACGGCGTCCTTGTGTCCGTAGCGCGCAAAGCCGGCCGCGATGAGTGAATTGTCGTGGGGCCAAACCGAGCCGTTGTGATACGACATTGGGTTATAGCGGCGCTCCTCGCGCGCCACCGTGCGGATTCCCCACCCGGAAAACAGCGACGGCCGCATCAAGCCGTGGACCACGGCCGCCGCGCGCTCCGGCGCGGCGATTCCGCTGAACAACACCTGCCCGGCGTTGGACGTTCGCACGCGGCACGCCCGTTTCTGTCCATCCAGGGCGAGCGCATAGGTGCCGAGCTCCTCGCACCAGAATGCCGCCTCAAATCGTTCGGCGAGCGTCTTTGCCTGAAGCTCGAGCGCATCGCCGCGCGCATGCTTGCCAAGCCGGCGTGCGGCCCGCGCGGCCAGAAGCTTGGCCGCATAGACATAGCCCTGCGCTTCGCAGAGCGCGACCGGACCTTGTGCAATCGTGCCGTCGGCATGGAAGATTGCATCGTGGGAGTCCTTCCAGCCCTGATTGACAAGACCCTTCTCGTCGGCCCGTCGATATTCCACGAAACCGTCTTGGTCGGGATCACCCGGACCGTCGATCCAGTCCAGCGCCGCTTCGATGTTGGGCCACAACTCGCGCAACGTCTCGACGTCGCCGGTGTGCTCCACATACAGTCCGGCTAACATCACATAGAGCGGTGTCGCATCCACGCTGCCGTAATAAAGACCGAAGGGAATTCTCGCCCAGCGCCGCCATCTCGCCGCCGCGCATCTCGTGCGGGACTTTCCCGGGTTCGGCATCGGCGAGCGGGTCGACTGAGGTGGCCTGAAAGGCGGAAAGCCGCCGCAGGACGCCCTTGGCGATCCGGGAATCGCACCACAACATCTGCAAGGCGGTAATGATGCCGTCACGGCCGAACGTGGTCGAGTACCAGGGAATGCCGGCGTAAGGATAAGGGCCCTGCGCCGTGTCGGTCGCCAGCATGGCAAGGTCGGCCATCGACCGGCAGATCATCTCGTTGAAGATATGATTCGAGCTGGTAATGGTGGCGATGCCCCGGCTCGCGGCCTGGCGCTGCTGGTACGCCGCACGGAGAGCTTTTCCAAACGGAACGGGAAACCGCTCCACGGCGCCAGGATCACAATCAATGGTGACGTAGATCGAGCGGGCCTCGTTGGGCTGGAGAACGAAGGCATAGGCCGCAGTGTTTTCAGACAGCCGTTCCGGCATCGGATCGAATTGAATTGTCGTGCGCCGCCGTTTTCCGTCGAGACCTTGATAGGTCAGCGCAACCTTGGCTGTGCGGACCTCGGCGCTTGCAATGCCGCGCTGCCTGCGGTGCAGGCCGCGCACCTCGAACAGGTCGGCGAAATCACTGGCGAAGGCGAACGACAGGTGGACGTCGAAGGGATGGTCGCCGTGATTCTGCAGGCGCAGACGTTGGTAGACACTGCCGTTCAGAATGAAAAGCGAGCGCACGACGTGCAGCATGTCTTTCGGCTGCACAAGCTTCTGATTGAGATAGAAGTCCGGATTGGTCAGGTCGACAGTGAGAATTGAGTTGTCGTCGCGGACAGCCGAACCGAGCAACAGCGGCTGTTTTCCGCCCAGCAGCAGTTCCAGGTGGGAAAGATAGCGGGTGTCGCAAAAGAAAATGCCGTCGGGCCCGCCGGGCGCCGCCCCGATGTCCGCGTGGCTGTCGAATACGGCGAAGCAATCGCCCTGCTTGAGCGTACGACGAGGCCGAGAAGAGGATCCTGTCCCCGGAATGTAGAACGGTGTCTCGGGGACTTCTTCGATTGGCCTTACGATCGAGCTATGGTCAAGCAACGAGCGGCCTCTAGATCTTCAGATCCTTGTTATTCGGCGGCTGTTACGACTTTGAGACGTGGCGTCTCCACATGCATGATGTTGCGGTATGCTGCGAGATAGTCCATCGCCATCCGTCGTGCCGTGAAACGCTCTTCGAATTGCGCGCGCACGTTCCGCCGATCCAATTGGTGGATCCGGTTGACCGCGCTGACGGCGGAGATTTCGTCTTCCACTATGAAGCCGCTGACCCCATCATCGACGACCTCGGGCACAGAACCGCGATTGAACGCGACCACCGGCGTGCCACAGGCCATTGCCTCGATCATGACCAGTCCAAACGGTTCAGGCCAATCAATTGTGACAAGAAGTGCGATCGCCCCGCTCAGAAACTCGGACTTTTCGTGGTCGCCGATTTCGCCAATATATTCAATAAACGGCGGATCCAGGAGTGGTTTGACGACTTCTTCGTAATACTCCTGATCGGCGCGATCCACTTTTGCCGCAATTTTCAGCGGTATGCCACATCGTTTGGCGATCCGAATGGCGCGGTCCATCGATTTTTCCGGCGCGATCCGGCCAAGCGCGGCCAGATAGGCCGGCTTCACGGGACGTGGCGTCAACAGTTTTTCGGGAACGCCATGGTAGATCGTCCGCACCCAGTTGGCGTGGGGAACCGGCCGCCGCTGCGAATTCGAGATAGAAACGAGCGGGGTTGTGCGGAACGCGTTGAAAACAGGCTGGTGCTCCGGAAGATCAAGTCTGCCATGCAGCGTTGTAATGAAGGGCGTTGATTGCCGCGCGAAAAGTGAAAAAGGATAATAGTCGAGATGGAAATGCAATAAGTCGAAATCGCGGCTCAGCTGACGCACGCGTTCCAACATCACAATGTGGAGAGCGTTCGGATCGCGAATCGACCCGTCTAACCGCAGCGCCCTTGGCCATGTCGCCTCGAGTCTGGCCGACGTGCGAGAATCCCCGCTCGCAAAAAGCGTTACGTCGTTACCGAGAGCGACCAATTCTTCAGTCAACCAATAAACGACCCGCTCTGTACCGCCATAAAGTTTGGGAGGGATTGCTTCGGTCAATGGGGCTACCTGCGCAATCCGCATTGGCCTGAACTCCTCGTTTCTATGCATTGGACGCGAGAACTCCCCCGGCTGAAATGCCCAAAGCGGGAACGTTTTCCGCCTACAGTTGTTCCCCCAAAACAAAATCGAAATGGTGGCCGGGTAGCAGGTATTCCAGTTGCGCAAACGATCATAATTTCGGCGAGGTCGTTGAATGTGATGCTGCTGACGAACTGGAATAATCGGGTGCCGGGTCATGTCGACCTCCGGGCCCTGCGAGGGGATGAAGCGCCGCGCATGCATAACTTTTCAAGCTACGCGGTGCGGCCTTTTGCGTTTGTCGGCCATTATTTGTGGTCGCGATGGCGATCGCACGCCGTCATTGTCGTAGCTGTTGCTGCAGCCGTGATGTGCTCGGTTGGCACGCAGTACGGACTTAAACTCCTCGTCGATGGCCTGACCGCGGGACTTTCGCATAAAGTCTGGTTCGCCTTCCTGCTGCTGTGCTCGTTCATCGCCGCAGACAACCTGCTTTGGCGTGCCGCCAGCTGGATCGCGAGCTCGGCCTTCGTCAAAGTGACCGGTGATCTGCGCCGGGACCTGTTCCGTCACATGACCGGTCATGCGCCGAGCTTTTTCACAGATCAGTTGCCGGGGACGCTCACCAGCAGGATTACCGCGACCTCCAATGCGGTCTTCGCCATGGAGAACATGTTCGTATGGAATGTATTGCCGCCGTGCCTCGCGACGGTTTCAGCGATCGCGTTGGTCGCAACCGTCAGCGCGCCAATGGCGGCCGTCCTCAGCGTTGTCGGAATCGTAGTTGTCGTTGCCATGTTTCATCTGGCGGCGGCCGGGAAACATCTTCATCACGATTTTGCCGCCAAAGCCGCCGCCGTCGATGGCGAGATGGTCGACGTCGTCAGCAATATATCGCTCGTCAAGGCGTTCTGCGCGGTCAGACGCGAGCTCGATCGATTCGGCGCGTCGCTCGACTGTGAAATGGCGGCGCGCAGCCGAAGTTTGCTCTACCTGGAAAGGCTCCGCATTGCACATGCTGTCCTAACGGCGGCCTTCACCATCGGACTTGTGGCCTGGGCGGTTACGCTTTGGCAGCGCGGTCAGGCGACCCCAGGCGATGTCGTTCTCACCTGCACATTGGGGCTTTCGGTCTTGCATGCCACGCGTGATCTTGCGGTTGCGCTTGTTGACGTGACGCAGCACGTCGCGCGTCTTTCAGAGGCGCTCGCGGCCCTCCTGGGTCAACACCAGATGCGGGATCACCCTGAAGCCGGCCCGCTCGTCAAGCGTGGCGCATCAATCGAATTCGAGAATATATCTTTCGGCTATCCCCGCGGCCGCCGTGTGTTCGGCGGCTTGAGCCTGCGGCTCCAATCCAACCAACGGGTCGGGTTGGTGGGCGAATCCGGCGGCGGCAAGTCGACTTTATTCGCGCTGCTGCAGCGTTTCTATGATGTGCAGGACGGCCGGATCCTGATCGATAGACAGGACATCGCTCGCGTTATGCAAGACAGCTTGCGTTCGGCGATCGCGCTGGTCCCGCAGGATATCTCTCTATTCCAGCGGTCGATCATGGAAAACATCCGTTACGGACGGCCGGACGCGACCGACGACGAGGTTGTCGAAGCGGCCCGCGCGGCGCGATGCGAATTTATCGAAGAAATGCCGGCAGGTTTCGCGATGGTCGTCGGCGATCGCGGCGCCAAACTTTCCGGCGGCGAGCGCCAGCGTATTGCCATTGCACGGGCCTTCCTGAAGGACGCGCCGATCTTGCTGCTTGATGAGGCTACGGCCTCGCTGGATGGCGACTCCGAAGAGGCGGTCCGCGAAGCCCTTGCACGGCTGATGCAAAAACGCACCGTGATCGCCATTGCGCACCGGCTGTCGACCTTGCGCAACTTCGACCGCATCGTTGTTCTGAAGGAAGGCCGTGTCGTCGAGGACGGTTCGCCGGATTGGCTGATGAAGCGCAAGGGCGCGTATTACGATCTGGTCTGCCGGGAAATGAGCCGTCTGACCCGGCGCGCCGCATAGCCAATTCGAAGCTCGCTCCTCAGGCAAGCATGTTTGAACACGGAGGGCGTCGTGCGCGCAAAGCGATCTCTCATCGGCGTCATCCTGGCCACAAGTTACCTGCTCGCCGTTCCCAAACTTCTGCCGGCTGCGGATACGCCGCAGCCCGAAGCGCCACCGGCTGCCGCGGAATCCTCGGCGACCATCATTGATGGCTCGGCGGTGCGCGGGATCCTCGGCCGCAACGTGCAGGGCGCCGACGGCAAAGCGATGGGGCGCGTCGTGGATATCATCGTTGGTCCGACCGGACAGGTCCGTGCGGCCATTATCGATTTTGGCGGATTTCTTGGCGTGGGCAGCCGCAAGATTGCGGTGGACTGGAACGCATTGCATTTCGGCGACGCATTCAAGGGTGGCAGCGATCTCAAGCTCGAATTGACACAAGACCAGCTGGCGCCGGCGCCCGAATACAAAGAGGGCAAGCCGGTCGTTGTCATCGGCTCAACGGGCGCGCTTGCGCCTTTGGAATTTCCATATCCAGAAGCCCCGGAGAAATGATCTGTTTGCTGTGGGAACACCGCTCACCAGGAAGGTTGACGACTACCGACCGGCGGCCCGTGTCAGCCATTGGTCGGGGAGCCCGCACGCGAACCGTGGACCTTCTGTTGGCAGTACGCGTGGGCTCGACTGGTTTGTGTTTTTCCTCGCCGATGTGCAGACCGGCTTTGGGCCGTTCGTCGCCGTCTATCTTACGACGCAAAAATGGACCCAAATCGAGATCGGGCTGATCCTGTCGGTGGGGGGGTTAGTTGCTCTGCTGGGCCAGATTCCAGGCGGAGCATTGGTTGATTGGGCCCGCTCAGAACGATTGGTCGCCGGTCTGGCGGTCGCGATGATCGGCGTGAGCGCATTGGCCTATGCCGCCTGGCCGATTTTCCCGATTGTCCTGTCAGCTGCCGTGCTCCAGGCCGCCAGCAGCTGCGTATTGGGACCGGCAATTGCCGCCATCAGCCTGGGGCTTGTCGGCCGGGCGGCGATCAGCCGGCGGCTGGGCCGCAATGCCCGCTTTGCATCGATCGGCAGCGGCGTTGCGGCGGTGGGAATGGGAACCTGCGGATACCTGTTATCGAGCCGCGCCGTATTTCTCGTGACCGTTGCGCTGACAATTCCGGCAATAATCGCAATCACGCGCATACGCGCCGATGAGGTCAACCACGCGCAGGCCCATGGGGCTGTCCCAGATCACGGGACGATCCCGAACAACGACAACGCGGGTTCGCAGACGACAAGTATTGCGTTGCTCGCACGCAACCGGCCGCTGCTGGAATTCGCGCTGGTGCTGATGCTCTTCCAGTTTGCCAACGCGGCGATGCTTCCTTTGATAGGAAGTTTTCTCACCACGCAATCCAGCACCTGGGCGCCTGCGCTGATCGCCGCCTGCATGGTCATGCCCCAGATCATGGTCGCAGCGATGTCTCCCTGGGTCGGCGGACGTGCACAAATCTGGGGCCGACGGCCGCTCCTGCTGATCGGCATCGGAGCATTGGTGATCCGCGGAATCCTGTTTGCGTTCGTGCGCGACCCTTATTTTCTCATCGCCATCCAGGTGCTCGATGGCATAGCCGCGTCGGTTTTTGGCGTTTTGGTGCCTTTGGTTATCGTGGACGTTACCTATGGATCTGGCCACTTTAATTTATCTCAAGGAATTGTCGGCACCGCGACCGGGCTCGGTGCTTCAGCCAGCATGTTGTTCGCGGGTTACCTCAGTGATCGCTTCGGCAACGAGGTTGCATTTTTGGCCCTCGCGCTGGTCGCGGGCGTCGCACTTTCGCTGGTATGGCTGGTGATGCCGGAAACCCGGCCGCGGATATCCGAATAGGCCCGCGATCAGGCCAGCCCTGCATCCGCAGTCTCAGGCGGCAATCCGGGCGGGATTGCCGCGCGCAGACCTTGCCGCTTCCACCACGTGTTCCAGGAAGATGCGCGCGCTCTCCACCCAGGTCATGCGGAGCGCAAAGTCGCGGCAATCCTGCCGGGAGCAGTCCAGTGCACCGAGACAGGCGCGCTGAAGGTCGTCGTCGAGAGCCCCGACATTCGCATCGCCGATGACATCGCGCGGCGCCGCGGCCGGAAAGGCAGCCACCGGCACGCCGCTGGCAAGCGCTTCCAGCAGCACCAGGCCAAACGTGTCGGTGCGGCTCGGAAATACGAACACATCGGCGGCCGCATAGATTTCCGCCAATGCCTCGCCGGTCCGCCCTCCGGCAAAGACGGCATCAGGAAACTTTCGCGCCAGTGCATTGCGGGCCGGTCCCTCCCCGACCACGAGTTTCGTGCCGGGCAGATCAAGCCTGAGAAAGGCTTCGAGATTTTTTTCGACCGCGAGACGTCCGACCGTCAGAAAAATCGGGCGCGGCAGATTAAGCTCTTTTCCGGCGCGCGGGTGGAACAGTTCGGCATCGACCCCGCGCGGCCACAGCTTCACGTTCCTGAAGCCCCGCGTGGCGAGCTCGCCGGCCAGAGTTGGCGTTGCTGCCAGCGTGGCCGCGGCAGGGGCGTGAAAACGCCTTAGCCAGGCCCAGGTCAATTCGCAGGTCCAACGTTCCGGCACCGGCAACCGCCCGGCGAGATAGTCCGGGAAACGCGTATGAAAACTGGTGGTGAAGGCCAGACCGCGCCGCAGGCAGACGCGCCGCATGGCGTGGCCGAGCGGGCCTTCTGTCGCAACGTGGATGGCGTCGGGCCGCGAGCGCTCGATCCGCCGCTCGATGTCGCCCGGCGCGACCAGAGCCAGACGGATTTCCGGATAGCTCGGCATCGGCAAGGTCCAGAACTGGTCGGGACCGAGGATGTCGAGCTCCGCGCCAAACGCGCGCGCCTCGCGCGCGACGTGACCCAATGTGCGCACAACGCCGTTGACCTGCGGATGCCAGGCGTCGGTGGCGACCAGGATTTTCATGCGATTATGCTGCCTTGGCCGCTTGCCGCTGGCGCGACTCAACCGGCGCGCTGTCGCGGCCGCTGTGCGTCCAGGTGATGATTTCGAACTGGCCGTCCTCGCGCTCGGCAACCGCCGTACAGCTTTCCACCCAATCGCCGCAGTTGATGTAGCGCAGCCCGTAATCGTCATGCATGGCGGCGGTGTGGATATGGCCGCAGATCACACCATCGGCGCGATGATGCTTTGCCTCGGTCGCCAATGCCTTCTCAAACGCGCCGATATAGTTGACGGCATTCTTCACCTTCAGCTTGGCCCATTTGGACAAGGACCAGTAAGGCGCGCCGAAGATGCGGCGGAAGGCATTGAAAATGCGGTTTGCGGTCAGCGCGAAATCGTAAGCCTTGTCGCCGAGCAAAGCGAGCCAACGCGCCTGCGTCACCACAAGATCGAAGATGTCGCCGTGAACGACCAGATAGCGGCGGCCATCGAGTCCTTCGTGGATCGTGTTTTCCACGACTTCAATGCCGCCGAAGTGCGTGCCGTAATAGCCGCGCAGAAATTCATCGTGATTGCCGGGAATGTAGATCAGGCGCGCACCCTTGCGCGCCTGCCGCAGCAATTTCTGCACCACGTCGTTATGCGCCTGCGGCCAATACCAGGACGAACGCAGCGCCCAGCCGTCGACAATATCGCCGACGAGATAGACTGTTTGTGCGTCGTGATGCCGAAGAAAGTCGAGCAGCCTGTCGGCCTGGCAGCCGCGCGTTCCCAGGTGGACGTCGGAGATGAACAGCGCGCGAAACCGTCGCGTGGCGTTGTCCGTCACGATACGACGCTCTCCGATGCAATGATCATGCGCGGGATGTAGCAGCTTCGCATATCAGTTTTATGACCGCGTCGTTTACCAATTTCACACCATCAGGCCGCGGCGCTGCGCATTTCTGCGCGTTGAAACCGCACCAGCGTGTAGACCCCGAACGGCTTGAGCTTGCGCCGCTCCACCAGCTCGGCGCCGCCATGCGCTTGCGCCCATGCCGCCAGACGCTGGAACGGGAATTCCGGCCGCAATCCCAATTTGCGCGCCTTCTGCGCCAGCAGGCGCTCGATCGCAGCCGCAAGTCCGTGCTCGGAGTAAAGGTGATTGACGAGAATGATCTGACCGCCGGTACGCAGCACCCGCGCGCACTCCGACAGAACGCGTTCCGGGTCTTCGACGAGCGTGATGACGAACTGGGCCACCACGCAATCAAACGACGCGTCCGGATAGCCGAGGCTGTGCGCATCCATGACGGCCAATTCCTTGACGAACGGGTAGCGCCCGGATTTCGCGCGGTCGCGTGCGCGCGCGATCATCGGTTCCGACATGTCGATGCCGGTGATCTCGGTCGTGCCGTCGTAGTCGTCGAACGATAGGCCGGTCCCGACTCCGATTTCGAGAATCCGCCCGCCGACTGCGCGCGCGGCGTTCGCGGCGGCGCGCCGTCCGTTCAGGAAGACGGGTCCGCAGAGCACGTCGTAAACCGGCGCCCAGCGCGCATAGGCTCTCTCCATGACGTCTTTGGCGGGGTCGCGGAGCATGCAGGCCTCCCGAATCAATTCAGCAAATGTCGGCCGGGAGGTAGCAATCGTTTGCAACAGTTGAGCGACAGGCGAACTATTCTTCACCCTCCCCTGGAGGGGGAGGGTCGGCGCGCGTAGCACGCCGGGGTGGGGTGACAGCATTGCTGCGAGCTGTGCGGCTGTGGCGATCGTGTTTGAGAGCGCGTTGTTCGGCTTCGCGTGACCCGTAAAGCGCCACGTAGACCGCGTCCATCACACCATGAATATTGTGGGTGATCTCGTTATTCCAAAAGCGCAGGACACGGTATCCCTCGGACTCTAGCCACGCCGTACGTCGTTGGTCGCGCAGGTGAGCTTCACCTTCGCCATGCTGTGAGCCGTCGACCTCAATAATGAGACGCGCCGCCGGACAGGCAAAATCGACAACGAATTTTCCGATCGGCATTTGCCGCCGAAAGTGAGTGCCGCGCGTCTGGAGACGTTTTAGATAGCGCCACAACCTCACTTCGAAGTCGGTCGAGTCTTTCCGTAGACGTCGCGCTGTGGCGCGCTTGGATTTATCGATCGTCGGCAATTTTTGGCACAACCCTTCACCCCACCCCGCCGCCTCCGGCGGCGACCCTCCCACCTCCAGGGGAGGGTAAAGGCTCCCGGGCTGAACAGCGAGCACCTCGTACTTGACCCCACCTCCCCCAGCACTAACACTCCCGTCACACACAAACTTCGTCGCGTGAGGACCCCCATGAATCTCGGAATTTCGGGCCGCAAGGCCATTGTCTGTGCATCGAGCCGCGGACTCGGAAAGGCCTGCGCGCGTGCCCTGGCGGAGGCCGGCTGCGAAGTGGTGATCAACGGGCGCGATGCCAAGAAGCTCGAAGCAGCGGCGGCCGAGCTCGCCAGCGCGACCGGCGCCAAGGTAATCGCGGTCGCCGCCGACGTCGCGACGCCAGAGGGTCAGAAGGCGCTGCTCGCCGCCTGCCCGCAACCCGACATTCTGGTCAACAACAATGCCGGCCCACCGATGCGCGATTTCCGCGAGCTCACCCGCGCGCAGATGATCGACGGCGTGATCGCCAACATGGTGGTCGCGGTTGAACTCATCCAGAAAGTGATCGACCCGATGTGCCAGCGCAAATTCGGGCGCATCGTCAATATCACGTCAGGCTCCGTGAAAATGCCGCTCGCCGGGCTCGATCTGTCCTCGGGCGCGCGCGCGGGTTTAACTGCCTTCCTCGCCGGCGTTGCACGCACGGTGGCCGACAAGAACGTGACCATCAACAATATCCTGCCGGGAGCCTTCGATACCGACCGGCTGCGCGGCGTCCTGAGCAAGACTGCCGAGCAGAAAGGCAAGAGCGCCGATCAGGTCGCGGCCGAGCGCATCGCCACGATCCCGGCCAGGCGCTTCGGCAATCCGGACGAATTCGGCGCGGCCTGCGCGTTCTTGTGCTCGACGCATGGCGGCTACATCACCGGACAGAACCTGCTGATCGACGGCGGCACCTTCAACGGCGCGTTCTGAAAACACGAGGGCCGGCGTCACCGCCGGCCCTGCGCATATCCCCCGCTATTGCGAGCTATTTGTAGAACGGTTTTCTCAATGTCGGCTCTAGCTCGTCCATGCGCATGACCAGGGCCACAGACAGGAGGTCGAAGTGCGAGTTGACGTTGCCGACATAGGGAAGTCCCGGTCCCGGTGGTCCCGCAAGAAATGAAGGATTGCCGGCCACGAGATTGATGTTTGGATCCTTTACCCAGATATGCGTATAGGCGACGTCAAAGTGGATACCTTTGATGACCTGCCAGGTGGCACCAATAGACGCCCAGAATCGATCATTGTCCGGGATGATTGGTGTGCGAACCTGGTCGGTGACCGGGGAAATTTCATAACCGACGCCGCCACGCATAGTCAGCCGATCGGACCAGATGTATTCGGCGCCACCGGAGAAGAACCAGCCGTCCTGCCACTGGAACGGTATGGCAAGCGGGTGTCCGAGAACTGTCGCAGGCGCCCCGTTGAGCTGCGAGATATTTGAGGTTCCGATGCGACTCCAGTTTGTCCATTCGACGGTACCGAGCAATGTCCAACGGGGATCGACGCGCTGACGAATTCCGAGCGACACAATGTCGGGAAGATTGACTGTCGTGCTAACAGAACCGGTTGTCGTAGCTGGAAGCCCCGACGTGCTCGTAACCAGTGTGCCTTCGATTTTTTGGTTGAGCGCCGAACGCCAGCCAAGGCCGATCGTGGTCGTGGGCGTCGGCGTAAGGGTTACACCAGCCGTAGCACCATAGGCCCAGCCGGTGCCGCGAAGCGTAAGTTGCGAACCGAGACTCCGCCAGCGGCCCGGCAACCCAAACGCCCCTGGCAGGCCTTGCTCAAAATTGGCCTTGGCATACTGGATCTGGAATCCGACGCCCACGCTGATCCAGTCATTGATCCGCCAGGCGAGACTCGGTGTCGCGTTATACGTTTTCAATAGCTGATCACCGGTGGCATAAAAACGGCCGGCCCAGTTATCGGGGAAATTTTCAGAAAGCCCGAACGGAGCATTGATGGATAAGCCGACCCAGATGTCCGGACTCAGCTGATAGGACGTATAGCCTGCGGGAAGGGGCACGGCGTTTCCGACGTTTGATGTGCCGGAGAAATAAACGGAGCTCCGCTCAAAATACCAGACGTCGGCGTGTGACTTGCGTAAGGAAAGATGCCGGACACATCTGTTTCGCTGACAATGCCGGAGAACTGCGTCATGGTCGCCGGATTCCAGAACATCGAAGAGAGCGCTCCACCGGCAGCGATGCCGGCAAAGGACGACACCTTGTCCGTAAACACTCTGCTCGCGCGCAGCCAGACCGCCGGCGTTCGCTTGCGCGGTCGCAATCGCCAAAAGTCCGAGTGCGCTGCCTGCGCGTAAGATGCTTGCCCAGCCTCGTAGCACCATGTCGTCCCCCAAAAAGCGCGGTCCCGGCGCGCAAGTGCGCATCGTGACCGGACGCTGCTTAACCGACAATAGGCGTTGGCGCGATAAGCGCTGGAATTGCCTGAACTTAAGCGAAATTAGTCCGGCTGTTGCGGCAGCGACACAGTCCCTTGCCGCACTGCAACAATTTGGGTTTCCGTTTGTTGGTCAACCAGCTGGGCAAGCGGAGAAAGATACCACCTGGCGCACGTATGCGGCGCTCGGGCATGCGTTCATGCGGCCCGAAACTCGACGCCCATCCGCATATCCGAACGCCAGATCACGTGGCACGGCTTGCTGATCTTGTCGTAGCCAACGAGCAGCATGAAGTCGTCCGGAATGCCGAACTGGCTTGCGACTTCGAGGCATGCGCCGGCCGGGGACATATTGCGGATGCGGCAATCAATGCCGGCCGCGCGGTTAAACGCGATCGTGCCCCCCTTGAGTGCGCGTAAACGCTGAACCTTGCGTCGTTCGTCCATCGCAGTCTGCTCTGGTCTTCAAATTCCGGCGCCCTCTTCGGCCGGATTCATCGCATCCTAGGTTTGCCTATTTATCGAGCGGTGAAACTGATCATCAAAAACCGCGAAAAATCGCAAGAATTCGCTAACCATCGCTCGCCGGTCCGCAAGATGCTGATCGGTCTCGGTTTTCGATGACCTCGTGGCCCATGCGCATGTCGCAAGGGAGGGTTGCCCCCTGCCCGCCGCCATGCATGATGGCGCCGACTTCACCTCCAAGAACAAACGCCCCAAATAAACGCCCTATGGGAGACACCTGAAAATGAAGCTCGTCCGCTATGGCGCACCCGGCCGCGAGAAGCCCGGCATCATCGGTGACGACGGCAAGATCCGCGACCTGTCACGCATCGTGAAGGACATCGACGGCGCGATGCTGGCGTCCGGCGGCCTGACCAAGATCCGGAAGGCCAACCTCAAGCGGATGAAGCCTGTCTCCGGCAAGCCGCGGCTTGGCCCTTGTCTCGGCAGCGTGCGGAATTTCATCGCGATCGGCTTGAACTATTCCGACCACGCCGCGGAAGCCGGCATGCCGATCCCGAAAGAGCCGATCATCTTCAACAAGGCGATCACCTGCATTTGCGGACCGAACGACGACACGATCACGCCGCGCAAGTCGACGAAGCTCGACTACGAAGTCGAGCTCGGCATCGTGATAGGCAAGCGCGCCCGCTATCTCGCCCGCGACAAGGCGAAGGACGCCATTGCCGGCTACTTCCTGTCGAACGACGTGTCCGAGCGCGCGTTCCAGATCGAGCGCAGCGGCGGCCAGTGGGACAAGGGCAAAGGCTGCGAAACCTTCGGCCCGGTCGGCCCGTGGTTCGTCACCAAGGATGAAGTCGGCGATCCGCAGAACCTGAACATGTGGCTCGACGTCAACGGCGAAAAGCGCCAGCGCGGCAACACCAAAACCATGATCTTCGGCGCCGAACACCTGGTCTGGTATTGCTCGCAGTTCTTCGTGATGGAGCCTGGCGACATCATCATTACCGGCACGCCGCCCGGCGTTGCGCTCGGCATGAAGCCTGCGCCGGTTTTCCTGAAACCCGGCGACGTTGTGACGCTCGGTATCGAAAAGCTCGGCGAACAGAAACAGAAGATCGTCGCCGCGAAATAAGCGCGCGCGGACGTCGCTTCACAGAGGTCGGACAGCCGCTATCCGGGGCTTTTGCGCCGCTGGCGGGTTCGCCCACCCGCTTTCAGCCGTCCCAGTTCGCGGGTCGATGGCATGCGCATGTCGGCGGCCTGTTCGTCCTGCGCCATGTTTTCGATGATCGTCAGCAGCACGGCGCGTGTCACCGCGATATCGGCGGGTCGAACACCGCGCACGGCGATGCGGTTGACGTTCTCGGCGAGCGGCACCAGGCGATCGCGCAGCTGCCGCCCTTTCGGCGTGAGCAACACATAGACTTTCTTGCGGTCACCGTCGCGCCTGCGGCGGCGGATGTAGCCGAGCCGTTCCATCGCCTTGAGCGCCGAGAACGTCGTCGGCTCCATGACGCCGGCCTGCTCGCTCAGCTCGCGCTGCGTCAGGCCGTCGCCCTCCCACAAAATGCGCAGAAACGTCCAGTGCCCGAACGACACGCCGTGCTCGGCGAGCCGCATCTGCAACGCGCGCACCAGCGCGCGGGTCGCGTCCTTCACCAGATGCGCGAGACGGTCGTCCGGCACCGCTTCGCGCCAGTGGCGCAGGATTGTCGTGGTCGCCGGCTCGCGTTTCATGGCACGCGCGACCTGATGATTGAGCGTGACGTCGCGGCCTTCGCTGCGCCGAGCGCAGGATTCGCCAACAGGACCTCGAGCGTCGCCATCGCCCAGGCGCCGTCATGCAGCGGCGCCTCGCCGTGCACGACCGCACGATAAAGTTCGTCGATGACCTCGGCGCGCGGCACCGTCGGCGGCGGCAATGCTTCAAGCCGGGCCGCGCCGTCTTGATAGATCATCACGCCATTTGGCAACGCGCGCAGATCGGCGCGCTCGCAGCTCACCAGCAGCGTGCCGAAATGCTGGTGCGCTGTAGGCCTGAGCCGCGACGGCCGATGGTCACGGCCGCCATAATTGTGCGCGTTCTTGAATGCGGCCTCGTCCTGCGCGTTGCTGAAGCGCGGACGCGGCGCCCCGACATAAGGCGTTTTCTGCTGGCCCATCTCGCCGATCCAGCCTTCAAACTCATCCGAATCGAAATGGCCGTAGCCGTTATAGGTCAGCGACGCGAAAGCGCCGTCGGCAAATGTCAGCAGCGCCGCGTAGGCGCCTTCGGTCGGACGCGAGCGGTCCCACGCGCCGGTCACCGCGCGCACGCTTGTCACCTGCCCGCCGGCGATCAGCCGCACGATGTCGACCTGGTGCGCCGCCTGATTGAACACCGCGCCGCCGCCCTGCGCGGTGTCGAGCTCCTCGGGACGGCGCGGGCGATAGAGATAGTCCGTGTAGTTGATGGCATTGATCATCCGCACCGCGCCGAAGTCTCCGCTCGCGATCAATTCGCGCAGTGCGCTGGATCGGCGCATCGAAGGAATGGCTGTGGCCGACGACGAGATGCACGCCCGCGCGCCGCGCCGCGTCGATGATTGACCGCGCATTCATCGAGCGTCAGCGCCATCGGCTTTTCGATCAGCAGGTGCTTGCCGTGGCGCGCGGCGAGCACCGCATGCTCGCGCGTGGAACTGGTGCGGCGTCGCCACATAGACCACCTCGACCGCGGGATCGGCGCACAGTTCCTCCACGGTCTCGTAGCCTTTGCCGCCGAAGTCCGCGGCAAAACGCTGCCGGGCCTCCGCGCGCGGATCGGCCGCCGCCACCAGCGAGACGCGCGCATCGCCGGTAAATGTCGGCAGCATCACGCTAAATGCGCGGCCAAGGCCGGCGACCCCGAGGCGGAGCTTGCGTTGATCGGGTGGGCTCACAGGCTGGTCTACCTCGACAAGGCCGGGCGCATTCTCTAGTCTTATCTTAGATATCTAAGAAAGGGCGCGCGAGAGAAATCTGCGAACGCGGCGCCCGCCGAGGGAGACGCCGCCATGATGACGCCGGAGGAAAACGATCTGCTGTGCCGCGTCGAGGGCGACGCGCCGATGGGCCAGATCATGCGCCGCCACTGGATCGCGGCCTGCCTGTCCGAGGAAGTGGCCGAGCCCGACGGCGCGCCGGTCAAGGTGCGCCTGCTCGGCGAGGATCTCGTCGTCTTTCGCGACAGCAAGGGCCGCGTCGGCGTGCTCGACGAATACTGCTCGCACCGGCGCGCGTCGCTGGTGTTCGCGCGCAACGAGGAATGCGGGCTGCGCTGCCTCTATCACGGCTGGAAATTCGACGTTGAGGGCAACGTGGTCGAGATGGCGTCCGAGCCCGAGCACAGCCTCATTCCGGAGCGCGTCAAGCACAAGGCCTATCCGGCGCGCGAGAGCCGGTGGCTTCGTGTGGGCCTATATGGGTCCGCCCGACGAGATGCGCGAATTCGAGCCGCCCGCCTTCGCGCCGACGCCGGATGCGCGCGTCAGCGCCACCAAGGTGCGGGTGCGCTGCAACTGGGCGCAAATTCTCGAAGGGCAGATCGACTCGGCCCACTCATCCAGCCTGCATTCGTCCGACATGGTGCCGGCGCAGGTCGATGGCGCCAAGGCGACAGAAGCCAACTGGCTTCGTCCGTCGACCGACAAGGCGCCGCGCTTCCAGATCGAGAAGCACCAGCTACGGATTCCGCTACGCGGCGATCCGGCGTCCGATCATGAACGAGGCGACGCACGACTACATCCGCACCACCGTCTACATCGCGCCCTTCACCGCGCTGATCCCGCCGAACAACGTGCACAATGTCGCGACGCTGCTCACGCCGGAAGACGATCACAACACCATCTTCTACTTCATCGCCTGGAACGGCGCCGACAAGCCCGGCATCGACGCCGACGCGTGGCGCAAATTCAACGTGCTGCGAATGGGGCGTCGACGTCGATCAGAATTTCGACGGCAAGCGCACGCGCGACAATCTCTATGGTCAGGATCGCGCCGCGATGAAGCAGGGAAACTTCACCGGCATCAGCGGCATCCCGAACCAGGACATCGCCATGTGGGAATGGATGGGCCCGATCAGCGACCGCTCCAAGGAGCGGGTCGGCGCGAGCGACGTGGCGGTCGTGGCGTTCCGCCGCCTGATGGTGGATGCCGCCCGCGCCATGCGCGATGGCGGGCCGGCGATCGGCACGACCGAGCCGCACATCCGGCATGCGACCATCAGCTCATATGAAGGCGTTGTGCCGAAGACGACAAACTGGAGGAGCCTCGGCGGCGGCAGCGAAGCGCCGCTCGAACGCGTCCGCGAAACTGCAAAATAATGTCAAAAAAGACTGGGGAGGATACGATGAAAAAATACAGGCTTGCCTGTGCGCTTGCGACCCTGACGCTGTTGGCGACCGCCAATGCGGCGTCCGCGCTCGACAAGGTGAAACTGGCGGTCGGCCAGCGCGGCAACTGGGACACCTCGGTCTCCGAGGTCGGCCAGCTAGCCGGCATCTTCAAGAAGCACGGCCTGGAACTCGACATCGTCTACACCAACGGCGCGGGCGAGACCCAGCAGGCGGTGATCTCCGGCAGCGTCGATCTCGGCATCGCCGCCGGCGTGATGGGCGTGCTTGGCGCCTATTCGAAGGGCGCGCCGGTGCGCGTGATCAGCGCCGAGACGACCGGCGCCAACGATCTTTATTGGTACGTGAAGGCGGATTCGCCGATCAAGTCGCTGAAGGACACCGACGACAAGACGCTGGCCTACTCGACCAACGGCTCCTCGACGCACGGCATCGTCACCGCCTTCATGAAGCAGTACCAGCTCAAGGCCAAGCCGACCGCGATGGGCGGACCCGCCGCCAACCTGACGGCGGTAATGTCGGGACAGGTCGATGTCGGCTGGGCGGCGCCGCCGTTCGGGCTCGACCAGCTCGATCAGAAGCAGATCCGCATCATCGCGACCGGCAACGATGCCGACGCCTTCAAGGGCCAGACCGTGCGGCTCAACATCGCCAATGCCAACTTTCTCAAAGCGCACAAGGACATCGTCGACCGCTACATGAAGGCCTATCGCGAGACGGTCGAACTATCTGTACACCGATCCGAACGCACTGAAGGTCTATTCGGATTGGCTGAAGATCAGCGAGGCCAAGGCCAAGCGCACGCGTGACGACTTTTTCCCGCGCGCGTCGGTCGAGCCGGACAAAATTGTCGGGCTCGATACCATCGTAAAGGACGCGGTCGCCTTGAAATACACGGCCACTGAGCTGACCAAGGCGCAACTGGACGACCTGATCCAGATTCCGCCGCGGTAGCCAAGCTGGTAGCGGGAGCCCGGTCGCGCCTAGCGCGGCCCCGCTCCGGCGTCCGGTATCACCCGCGCCGCGACAAACCGATGCCAGATGAACAGCACGATCACGGCGCCAACGGTTGCGCCGATGAACCCCGCACCTTGATCAGGCCGGTACCAGCCGATCATCTGGCCGATCCAGGTCGCGAGGAACGCGCCCGCAATCCCGAGAACGGCGGTGAGGATGAAACCCGACGGGTTATTGGGTCCGGGTGCAAGCAAGCGCGCAATAATGCCTGCGACCAGGCCGATCAGAATAATCCAGAGAATGCCCATGCGTCCTCCTATCGATTGCAGCGAGACCGCTCAACAAATCACGTTTCAAGACCGGGCGTGAATCAGAGCAAGCGCCCGGCCTCCTGTTCGGTCGGCAAACGCCCTTGCGGCGTCAACTGGTCGACGACCTTCGGCAGATATTCACTGAGGCCTTGCAGCAGGTCATCGCGCGACATGCCGGTTTGCGCCGCGAGCGCATTGATCTTGTCCGCGCCGAGCGCGCCGGCGAGATCATCTGCCGAGATTGTCTTGTTGGGCCCGGTGCCGACCCAGGAGTCGGCGGTTTCGCCGTGCCCGCTCTGCTGAAACTGCTTGAGCAGATCGCCTAATCCGCCGCTGACGATGCTTCCGGCCGCACCTGTCGCCAGCAGGCCACCGAGCCCGCTTTTGAGAAGATCGCCCAGTCCGCCGCCAAGTTGACCACCTTGCGCGCCGGTGTTGATGGCGGTGCCGCCCGGCGGTACGCGGGTATTCGCCGGAGCCGTTGACGGTTGTCGCGCCCGTAAAGCCTTTGACCGCCTTGTAGGCAAGCAGGCCGAGGATCGCCATCGTCATCGGCGACATTCCTCCGCTGCCGCTGCTTGTATCCCGTTGTCCGCGCGGCCCATTCTGCATTCCATTGAGCACGTCGATCAGACCCATGGTCGCCTCCTGTACGAAGCTGAAGATCGTTCAAGCTATGACGTTGCGATGACGGGAACATGGCAGGCAAGGGCCTGCGCGCGTGCTCGCGCAATTTTTACCGTCGCGGCCGCGCCCTGACGTATACTCACCGATGTCACGGGACGGTACCGAATTAATGCAAGAGAATTTGACACAAACAGTGGAGGAAATGTCATGAGTATTTTTGGAAGCATCATGGGCGCAATTTTTGGTCACGGCTCGGCGCAGGCGAGCGCCTCACCGACCGCGGCGCCGAGCGCACCTCCGGCGCAGACCGTCGATGTAGCAGCCATCGTCGACAAGGCCGCGGCAGCAACGGGCGAGAAACTGGCCTGGCGCACCTCGATCGTCGATCTGATGAAGGCGCTCAACCTCGACAGCAGCATCGGCGCGCGCAAGCAGCTCGCGAAAGAACTCAACTACACCGGCGACACCAACAACTCCGCCACCATGAATGTGTGGCTGCACAAGCAGATCATGGCGAAGCTTGCCGCCAATGGCGGAAAGCTGCCGGCCGACATCAAGGCCTGAAGCAACCTGTTGCGAGAAAGGCTATTGAAATTTGAACTGCCGCCGATCCCGATCGGCGGCAGCAAGTTCCAGCCTGCATTCATTGGTCTGCAATCACTAGAATTGTCGGCAAGCGTTGCCCAATTGCATCGGCCGGCACAATTCGTGTGGAGCGCGCGCGGCCTCTACCGCAGCACCGCCGTCCGTTGCTGAAGCACGCTAGCTTCATCGGCGGGGATCGGGGGGAATGGCTTAAGGCCATTTCGCACC
Source organism: uncultured Alphaproteobacteria bacterium (assembly GCA_963819915.1). Lineage (GTDB taxonomy): Bacteria > Pseudomonadota > Alphaproteobacteria > Rhizobiales > Xanthobacteraceae > Pseudolabrys. Next base: position 664,347 of record CAWFXX010000007.1, on the reverse strand, counting down.
GGGGCGTTTGTGAGGATGGGGTTTTCGCCTGGCCGCAAAGTTTTCCGTTTCGCAGGGCTGATTGCGCTCGGCACGAGTTGTCTCGCGCTCGCCAATTGCACAACCGATAATGCCGCCGGCACGGCCGACCGCAAACATACAGCGGCTGTCAGTTCGCGCGTGCTCGCAACCGGCGAGACAGCGGCAACGAACACCATCGTCGCTCGCAAACCGGCCGCGCCCCCACCAAGCGAACACGTCACGCGCGGCATTAAATACAGCGCCATCGGTCTTGCGTCCTGGTATGGCGAGGATTTTCACGGACGCCCCACTGCCAATGGCGAAACGTTCAACATGAATTCGCTGTCGGCAGCGCATCCCTCGCTGCCGCTGCCGTGCAATGTGCGGGTGACAAACCTGCTCAACCATCGTTCGATCGTGGTGCGCGTCAACGACCGCGGCCCTTATGTCGGCGGCCGTGTCATCGACGTGTCGGCAAAGACCGCCAAAGTGCTTGGGTTCTATGACGATGGCTTGAGCAAGGTGAAAGTCGAATATGTCGGCCGCGCGCAATAACCGCGGTCGAGACACGGCGGCCTGATGGCGACTTCGCGGTAAAAATTGGCCGGTCAATCACGCGGGCGCACCGCGTTACCGTTGACGTTCGCGCGTCGTGCTTGCCGAAATTACAACGTATTACAGCCCCAATCCCAATCTCCAATCGTGTCGCTCGCCTTCGTTTCGAATCCCGGTTGCATTTTTTGTACAGAGTAGGAGGGGGACGCATGCCAGGACGCAGGGTAGTTCTGCCGTCGGCGATGTTCGCTCTTGTCTTGATCGCCGCGCTCTCAGCACAAGCAATTCGCACGACGCACGCCGCCGATGATTGTCTCGCCAAGCCGAATGCAGCGACACCGTCTGGTCAGCATTGGTACTACCGGATCGATCACGCCAACAATAACCGTCAGTGCTGGCGGCTCGCGCCGGAAGGACTTCCCGTCCAGAAGACGGCACCGCAATCCGAAGAGACGACAGCGTCTGAGCCAGACCCGCCGCAACAACTTCGCGCACCACAAGCGGCGAACGCGGCACCGGCGCGCGCGGCCGCTGACGCTGCGCCTGTTGCTCCCGCCAATTCCGCCGCGATCGTGCCTCCGGTGCCGGTTCCAGTGCCATGGCCCGAGGCGGCCAAATCACCGGTGCTGCCGCAAGCCCAAGCCGAGCCGCAAACAGCCAGCGCGGAAGGCACACTCCCGGTAACGATGAGCAGCGACTCGTCCGCCACGGCAGATGATCCAGCACCGACCGGCAGCGTCCGAGCGGAACGTCCGCAACGTCCCGCGGCCGAAAGGCTGCCGCCGTCTGCTGCGCCACCGCAGCAGTTCGCCGCAATCGATCACACCTTTGCGCTGCTGATGGTCATGTTTGCCCTGCTTGGAGTGACCGGCCCAATCCTTCATTTCACGCATCGGCAGCGCCAGCGCGAGGTGATCAACTACAAGCCGCCGCGCTGGGCGCCTGTTATCCCGCTGAATACGCCAGCGCCGCGTGTCCGCATCACGCACACTCCGGATCCTGCAATCGCATACCGACCTGCACGGCGTGCTGCGCCGCGCGCTGGCCAGCCCGATTGGCGGCCCGCTGCGCATCCGAGTCCAAGTCTGGATCCAAGGATGGATCCAAGGATAAATTCAAATCTGGATTCAAGACCGGCCCCAAGGCCCGTTCCCATCCCTGCTCATCCGCCTGATCCCAATGAGCGGTTGAGGCATGCCCTGCAACAACTGGTCGACCGAATACAAACCATCCAAAGACCTGAGCCGCCCGCGGCGCTGCGTCCAATGCAGCGGGCGGACATCGAGATGATGAAGAGCGCGCGGTAGTCGCTCGATCGAAAGTCCGTTAGCATCGCTGAATGTTACGGACTTTAGTCGCACTCACCCTCGTCGCGGCCAGCGCCGGAGCGGCGCTAGCCGAGACCCTGAATACATTTCGCCACGCGCATGGTCTGTCGGCCCTGCACCGCACCGAATCCTTGCAGGCGATGGCGCACCACCATGCGCGCAGCATGGCGGCGCGCCGTTCAATGGACCACGCGGATTTCTATGCCGAACGCGGCCGCTCCGGCGCCCGCGCCGAAAACGTGGCTGCGGGCTGCGCGAGCGAAAGCTGCGTGATGACTCTGTGGGCTGAGTCGTCCGGCCACCGCGCTAATATGCTGCTGTCCGACGTCCGCAGCTATGGACTGGCATCCGCGGCCGGCGGCGGCACGCGCTACTGGTGTCTGGTTCTGGGCCGCTAGGACGGCTGACACGGATCGGCCACGGTCTTTCCGGTTAGACCCCATTTCAGCCCTAATGGAACCGTTTTCGCCCGCCAAGGTTTCTCAGGTGATGTCGGGCAAACCTGAGGCCAACATGGCTTTATCAATACTCGTTCCGGAAAGCCGTAGGTGTCACGCACGAGCGCGTGAATTCCGCGCCATGGCTCAATCGCTTCGCGTTCAAAGTTCGCGCGATCAGATGCTCAAGGCTGCCGCCGATTTCGAGCGCATGGCGCAAGACGCCCGAGCACGCGAAATCGCAGAAGGCCTCACGCATTTGCGGGCGCTTGCGGGTCCACGACCGGCCACCGCGGCTTGATGGCTCGCGGCGCAATCGCCGCGGCGCACGGCCGTGAGCTGCTTTAGTGATCTATGCGGAGCGCGAAGAAAGCATCACGCGGATGCAATAATTACTGCGCATGCACGTGCCGCTTGCGGTGATGCTTCACCGCCGGCACCGCCGAGGCCGCCGAAATATAGGGATTGGGATTGCACCAGCCGCGGTTGCCCGCGAGCACGTGCGGCCGGCATTCCTCGATGGTACGAAACTCGCAATCCCACTGCATATCGCCGTCGCCCATCGCAACCACGGCGCACCAGGGTGCCGCGTAGTAGTCCGCCGCCGCAGGCTGATAACCGAAACCCAAAAAAACCAACGTGAATATCAAGCCGGCGCTCTCGGCCAATATTGCCCGGATCATCGTCAAGCTCCCTGTCTGTACCTGTACTAACACCGGAATACCCCGCGAAATCCGGCCTTCGGACGCGACGGCGGCCATGAACGCATCTATTGAATCCGTCGGGATTTTCCCGTCAGGCGTTTAAACTTTTGCGAAATAGTAACCGTAAAACGGCATCGGACAGGCGCCCTCGCCGGCGCAAAACGGCTGCAAACCCTTGCACCACCAGCACAACATGCGTTGGTTTAAATTTGATTCAATCGACCCGCAAATTTGAGGCAGCGCGCCCAGTTCTTCTTAATCGACGCGACGGTATCTTGCTGCGGCACGGACCCACAGGAGCCTGTCAGATGTCCAAGGTAATTGCGTTTCTGAAAGACGAGTCGGGGGCTACCGCGATCGAATACGGCTTGATTGCCGCCGGTATCTCGGTCGTGATCATCGCAACAGTCAACGCGATCGGCTCCAGCCTCAACGCCAAGTTCGACTACATCGCCAACACGCTGAAATAAGACTTCGGCGTGCTGCAACATCAAAAGCCGCCGGGTTGACGGCGGCTTTTCCTTTTGGCGCATAGCGGACCGCGCACACGACCCGCCGGGCCGTCTGAGGTATCGGGGTGAATTTTGAGGCGTTGCCGATAGCCGGGTCGAGAAGGCCCGGGAACAATGCAGCAGCTAGAGACCGGAAATCAGAAAGACCAGCGTCGCGAACCCGCAAAGCGCCACGCCCGCAAGCAACAGCGACCACTCCGAGGGCTTGAGGGCGCATAGCCTGCCCTCGTTCACGACGTAAGACATCAGCGCAGATACCCTTTCCATTTTTGCCTCCACGGCAAAGCTTTTTGCTGATTGAACCCTAGGACGGGCCCGGTCCGGGAACTGTGATCCGCGTCACCAAAAACGCGATTTTTTGGGGTGTCCCCAGGGTTCGCGGCAAACGCCGGCCGCAGGGAATTGGCGCGGGGCGCCTCAACCGCCTCGCAATTTCCACAAAACTTAAGGTTGCAGCTCAGATCGCGCCGACGGCCCAGGTCACGATGTCGGCAGCGACCTGCGCGAAAGCCTGGTTGAGCGCGGCCACCGCATCAGGCGCCTCGGTGCTTTTGGCAGGGATGCTCGCGGTAAATACACGCGCATCAGCAACGGCGCCCTTGTCGCTGACGAGACGCGCGGTCACGTCGACGACGGCCTTCGGCGAAGGCGTCAGGGTGATCTGGAAACCGCGGATCGCGAGCTCCAGCCGGTAGTCGGGATTGAGCTGGTCGAGCGGGCGGCTCACCGCGTTGAGCTGGCGCGCATTCTCGAAGCTCTGCACGATCCTCGCCTGCACAAGCTTCGGCAGATTGTCGGCCCATTGCGCATTGTTGACGCTGGTGTAGGTGCCCTCGCCATTGCGGATCAGGATCTTCTGCGAGTCGAACAGGATGATGGCGCTAGGATCCGGAACGACGAGTTGCCCTTTGATGGTCTTCGCAACTTGGGGAAAGGATGTCGCCGGCGTCAGGTCGTAGATGGCGGGCCCTGCCTTGGGTGTACCGCTGCCGGTGAGATTCTCCAGGCCGCCGATGAGACCTTCGACGCGCTGCGAATTGCGGCCAAGCATGTCGGCGAATGCCGCGATGCCGGTGATCGCCGTGTTCAATGGCTTGGCATTCTGGTCGAGGATGCCGTCGATGTGACGCAAAGTTTCCTGCGCCAACTCAGTGAGGCTGCGGCCGACATCCGATCCCGCGAGGATGAGCGGCGGCTGGCCATTGGTCGATGTCACCTTCGGCGAGTCCGACATACCGCCTTTCAGTGCGACTGCCGCAGCGCCGGTCAGCCCCTGGTATGAAATGTCCACCACGGTGTCGGCGCGGACCGGTGTTTCCGGATCGAGCGCAACCGTCACGGTGACACGCTTGGGTACATTCGGATCGAGTGCGATGCGCGTCACCGCGCCGGCGCGAACGCCGTTGAACAAAACACTGGCGCCAATGGCCAGGCCAGAGACGGGTTGCTCGAAACGGATTTCGTACAGCGCGCGCTGGCCAAGGCCGCCGACATTCTTGATCCAGTAAACGAAACCGAAGGCCGCCAGCAGGCAGGCGAGCGCAAAAGCGCCGATGAGACTGTAACGGGCGCTATTTTCCATACGAGCCTTCCGCCCCCCGGCGGACCGTCAACTAGCGGCTGAGCGTGATGGATGCCTTTATGATCTGTCCGCCGCCCTGCGAGTCGATTGTTACACTCTGTCGGCGGTTGCGGGTCAACATAACGAGGTCGGCGGCAAAGCCGTTGCTTTCGACGTGAAGCTGCAGGCGATCGCCTTGCGCATTGCCGACTGCCGTGCCGCCGACGCTGCGCGTGCGCTCTGTCCAGCGGCCCGAGACCTGGTTTTGTTCGTCGGCGGTGAACTGGCCGCTCAGGTCGAAATTGTAGCTGTCGCTGGCACAGCGCAGCTGGAGATCGATTTCGTGCTGACTGCTGCCGCGCGGACGATAATTCGCGTTGCAGCGGATCCGCTCCGCGGCGCCGTTGCTTGGCCGCAGCGTCCCGTTCCCCGACCAGCTGCCATCAAATTCATGGAATGGTCCATCAGCCGCCAGCGCGGTCGGTAGTGGACCAATGAATGCCGAAACCATGATCAGGATGCCGCCAATCAAGGCAGCGGGCGAAAAGCGGGCTAATGAGTGCTGCAAAGGCATATTCCCATATAGGTTCGGATTGGACGGCGAAGCAAAAACATCGCCCGCCTTAACTGCGATCGGGGTGGTTCTGGTTCCCCCGAAGAGAATGCGCAGCCGGCCTTAATACAGTCTAGCGTGATTTTATCTCGAGTTTACTGGCTACTTTTTCTCGCTCGGGAGGAAGACCTTAAATGGCCGCTTGATCGTGCCGCTGCAAGAGCGGGTCACGGTTTTGCCACCATCGGTCCAGGTTTGCATACCCTTGAGATCGGCGTGACGTCTCACAAAAGTACCGCTGTATTTCGCCTCGTACTGGCGGTTGCCGCCCTTCCAGGCCCCTTGCAGGCTGATGGCGTCGCCGCTCAGCGTCCCGGTGCCCTGCTCCGGAGCGGTTACGGACGTATCGTGCAACCGCACAACCTGCGTATAGCGTACTCGCGCCTGCGGCGATTGTAACTTCGATCGCCTCGCGACTTTTGCCTGCCGAAAACGGCAGTTTGTCGCATACCATCGTTCCACGATAGACCGCGTCGCGCACCTGCGCCGAAGCGGGGGCGCCCGCTATTGCCGCGGACACAGCAACAAACACGCCGACCACATGTCTCGTCCCCACCATCGCGCGCTCTCCCCGCTTTTTTACGTTATTGCCGGCGCACCAATACCGCGATTTGTCCGTGCAGCGTGCCCCGCTATGCTTGCAACGCCTTTGCTTAATACTGCATACTTTTAAGACCTCGCGCCAAAGGGGAGCACATCATGTCTTATTTCGCCAGAGGATTATTTACCGGCGTCGTCGCAGCGGCGGTCATAGGCGGTATCGCGCTCGTGAGTCCGCAGGCCGAAGCTGCCGCAATGTCCAGGGCGGACAAGGCCGCTCTGAACGAAGCAACCGCCACATGCAAGCATGAGGCGAAAGGAAAGAAGATCCATTGGCCTGCCAGCCGGAGATACGTCAGAGAATGCGTTACAGAAATTCTCAAGAATCATCCCAATATCAGTGTCATTCAAATGTACATCGACCATCCCAACTTGCCCGTAACGCAGGTAAAGGATCACATGTAGGCAATGCCTGAGGCCACCGGAAACGGTGGCCTCTTGATTTTAGCGCGGCACCGGCAGTGGGACGCCGGCCGGACGCCCCTCCCTTTGATCCAACCTCTTCTTATATTCCTCCACAACTCCCTCGAGCCGAGAGATGTTCTGCAGCAGGCGCTCGCTGGTGAGACTGAGCAGGTAGTAGCCGAATTCCGGATTCTGGAAGTACAACTCGAGCAACGTTTCATAGGTGATGGTCAGGACGTCGCCGTTCTCGGTGCACTGGATCGTCTGGGTACGCCGGTTTTTCGGAGCAACGAAACCGAGTTCACCCATGATGCGGCCGGGCGGCAATTCAATGCCGATTTCAGTGACCAGAAACTTTCCGGTGACAGTAAGAAACAACTCATTGGCGACATCGCCCTTGCGGAAAAGCACCTCACCTTTGCGATACTTCCGTGGCGTCATGTAGGGCCGCAGCCAGTCCATCGAGAGGTCGCCTTGCGAGGACATTCGCGCCTTCTTGACCAACGTCAGCATCTGGCGGAGGCGGATGACGTTCACCGGCAGCGACAGGAGATAAAGCAGGAAGGTGCCGACCGCGCCGGCCACCAGCCCATAGGCCATGAAAAACGCGATGCTGATGATGCCGATCACGCGCAACGGAACGATGGTGCGCATCATCAGCGTGGCCACGTAGAACATCGCGCCGGCGAGTGCGAGCATGTTCGCTGTATTGACGTTCGCCACCGCGAGTTCCGTCAGCCGCTGGTACACCGCATCATATGTGATGTGGGCGGGATCGATGCCAAGTTTGAGAACCAGCTTGTCGACCCCCAAATTCGTCGTGAAATCAGCAATGTGATTGACGGCCGAATCGAGACTTGCGCTTATCATGCTCCCAACCCCAGTCTGCCGAACGACAAAGCTAGTCTATATTACAGTGCGCCGGACGGGTAATCGAGTGAACCCGGTCACTTAGCACATCCATCCCCGAAGCCGCTGACCGACGTCTTGGGCCATTCCGCTCATGCGGCCCGGCGGCTGCCGGGGGGTCTAGCGTCCTTTTGTGACAGCCCTTGCGGTGGCTCTTGTACCGAGCCGGGCGACCACCCAAGCGCCAGGCGGCGCGACCGCAGGTTGAGCGGCCGCCGAGCGCGGCGCCGGACCGTCTCGCGATACTGGCAAAAATTTCGGGACGGGGATCACTCGCGCGATCAGCTTTGCTACGGTTCCGCCGGGTGACGCAATGCTGCCTGGGGGGACAGCCATGACCTTGAACTACGTGACCGTGATCGGATTTATCGCATCCGGCCTGGTGATCGCGACATTATCCATGCGGACAATGATTCCGCTCCGCATCGTCGGCCTCCTGAGCAATGTCGCGTTCGTGACGTACGGCCTTCTGTTCCACAGCATCCCGACCGTGATGCTTCACAGCATCCTTTTCCCGCTGAATATCTATCGCCTGCGGGAGATGCTCAACCTGATCCGCCGGGTCAAGACTGCCAGCAAAGGCGATATGTCTCTGGACTGGATCAAGCCATTTATGAGCAAGCGTGTCATTGAGTCGGGGGAAATTCTCTTTCGGAAGGGCGACGAAGCCAAGCACATGTACTTTGTGGTCGATGGGCAGCTTCATCTGAATGAAATCGATATCAATATCCTGCCCGGCGCCGTCGTCGGCGAGCTCGGCATGCTGGCGCCGGCGCGAACGCGCACACAGACCCTGGTCTGCACCCAAAGCGGCTCAGTGCTGGAAATTTCTTATGACAGGATTGAGGAGCTCTATTATCAGAACCCGCAATTCGGATTCTATTTCCTTCGATTGTCCACAGCGCGCCTGTTCGAGAACATCGGACGACTCGAGCGGGCCCTCGCCGAACGTGACCAGGAAATCCTCACTTTGCGCAAGGCCAGTGCTGCCCGCTAGGCGCCGCCAAAGCACCCGTGTGACGGCGACGGCGGCGAACATTCCGGCAATCTGAGCCGCGATAAATGCCGGCGCTCCCGACGGCGCAATTCCGGCGAACGTGTCCGAAAGCGAACGGGCGATGGTCACCGCCGGATTGGCGAAAGAAGTCGATGCGGTGAACCAATAGGCCGCCGTAATGTAAAGGCCGACCGCATAGGGGATGGCAGACGGCACTCGCGCGAGGCATCCAAAGATTGTGAGCAGCAATCCAAAGGTCGCAACGGCTTCGGCGAGCCATTGACCCGATCCTGAACGAATGGTCGACGATATCTGCCAGACCGGCAAATCGAACATCAGGTGTGCGATCCAGACACCCGCGATAGCCGCCATGACCTGAACGGCCACATAAAGAACTGCCATCGGCCAGGAAAGCTCTCCGCGCAATGCGAAGGCCAGGCTCACGGCGGGATTGAAATGCGCGCCCGAAACGGAGCCAAACATCAGAATGATGACGGGAAGGATGGCGCCGGTCGCGAGCGTGTTGCACAGCAGAGCCAGCGCGACATTGCCGCCGGCCAACCGCTGCGCCATGATTCCCGAACCCACCACGGCCGCGAGCAGGAAGGCCGTGCCGAGAAACTCCGCCATCGCCCGTTGCGCAAGAGATGGCATCAGCCAGGCTCATTGACCTTTGCGCTGGCGCCTTCCATCCGGCCAATGTCTTTCAGCTTGGCCTGCAGGCTCAAGCGGTCGAGCGAGCGGATCGGCAGCGCGGCAAAAACGCCGATCCGCTGCGACAACATGCGGTAGGCATCCTTGAACGCGAGCGCGATCTCGGCGGGCGAGCCCGCGGCAACGGCCGGATCGGGAATTCCCCAATGTGCGGTCATCGGTTGACCCGGCCAGAACGGACAGGTTTCGCCGGCGGCGTTGTCACAGACGGTGAACACGAAATCGAGCGCCGGCGCGCCGGGCGTTGCGAATTCATTCCATGACTTTGAACGAAATCGCGCCGTGTCGAATCCGAGACTTTGCAGCAGCGCCTTCGCCTCCGGATGCACCTGCCCTTTCGGCTGGCTCCCGGCGCTGAAGGCCACGAATTTTCCGGCCCCGACTTTGTTGAGAATGGCCTCGGCCATGATCGAACGCGCCGAATTGCCGGTGCAGAGAAACAAGCACATTGAAGGGTCGGTCGGTCATGACAAATCCTATGCGCACACGGCGGCGCGCCGCGCGCGCTTGCCAACCTTGGGTTTGCAGAGTTCCGGCCGGCCCTGGCAGCAATGATCGGTGAGGTAAGACACGAGCGAATCCATTGCCTCGAATTGCGCCGCATAGATCATCGAGCGGCCTTCGCGACGCGACGTGACGAGGCCAGCCTCGCGCAAGCGGTCGAGATGAAATGTCAGTGCATTGGGAGGAAGTCGAAGGCTGGCGCCGATATGACCGGCCGGCATGCCGTCAGGCCCCGCCTCGACCAGGAGCCGGAAAACATCCAGGCGATTGTCCTGCGCCAAGGCCGCCAGAATGGCGATCGCATCCTGCTTTTTCATATTTCAATAAATATTGAAGTGTCTGCAGGCCGTCAAGAGAGCGTGCGCGCGCAGGCTTTCGGACCCGCCCACAGTCACCTGAACTATCGATAATAGTAGTGGTGCCGGTAACGGTAAGCCCGGTAGTAGCGCCGGCCGTAGTAGTAGCGTCGTCCGTAGTAAGGACCGCCACCGTAATAATAGGGCCCACCGCCGTAATAATAAGGTCCGGGGCCGTAGTAGTACGGTCCACCGCCGTAATAGTAAGGGCGGTCGTAATATCCGCCGGATGCGATTGCGCCAATTGCAAGACCGCCGATGATCGCGCCGGGAATCCACCAGCCGTTTGAATGCGCTTCCACCCTGGCTGGTGTTGCCACCGCCGTCACGCCGATCGTAACGGCTGCCGCAAGCGCGATGAGCGCTTTCTTCATGGGGCCGCCTCCTGGTCGGAAAGCAGATATCGGTAAATGCTAGCCTGTCGGGGCACCGCGGCTTTGATTTGAATCAAGCGGGGCGCTCGCGATTTGTTGATTCATGACGCCGCACAATGCGCGTAGGCTAGGCCTTTGTTGTTGCGTGTTGTGCAAATGATTGACCAGCCAAAATTCAATCGTCTGAGCCGGCGGGCCATTCTCGCCGGAGTGCCTTGGCTTGTGGCCGGCTGTGCCAATTCGAGCCGGTTCGAATGGCCGGCCGCGGCAATTTCCGGCTACGGCCAATATGGAGCGCTGACCGACGGCGCGATCACCATTCCGGCGATCGACATGACAACCGTTGACCCTGCGTTGTTACGGCAGGAGGTCGCGTGGCACGGGCCGCAGCGGCCGGGCAATATCGTTGTCGCCATTCCCGAACGGCGTCTCTATCTCGTCAAGGCGAACGGACGCGCATTGCGTTATGCGGTCGGTGTCGGCCGCGAGGAAGCGCTGAATTTTCGCGGGAGTGCCGTCATCGGCAACAAGGAAGTGTGGCCGCGCTGGACCCCGACCGCGAGCATGATCGCGCGCATTCCGCGCTACAGGGCCTATGCCGGTGGCATGCCCGGCGGGCTGGAGAATCCACTCGGCGCGCGCGCGCTTTATCTCTATCGCGACAAGCACGACACTTTTTTCCGCCTGCACGGCACCAATGAGCCGGAGAGTATCGGCGGCGCTGTCTCGAGCGGCTGCATCCGCCTGTTCAACCAGGACATCATCGATCTCTACAATCGTGTGCCGGTCGGAACACCTGTGATGGTGTTGCAGGGCTAAACGGCGCCCGAACGAGACGCCCGGAACCCGTCCATCAAATGATCGTGGTTAAACGGCCGGTACCCTCCGCCGGTTCCACGGAACAAGTTTCGGGAAACATTATTGAAAGGACAGGGCGATCATCGTCTGGAGGAAACGGTATGCGTTCGTCATTCAAGAAGATCGGGGTTGCAGCAGCCACTGCGGTCGCGATCGCAGGAGCCGCCGCAGCGCTTCCAAGCGCGGCGCAGGCTCAACACTGGCATGGCGGCGGCGGCCACTGGCACGGTGGTTGGCATGGCGGCGGCTTTGGCTGGGGCTTTGGCCCAGGCTTTGCGCTCGGCTTTGGCGCTGCTGCCCCATACTACGGCGGATATTACGGCCCCTACGCTTATGACTACGGCGGTCCCTACGCTTATGCGGGTGATTGCGTCATGCGGCGTCGTTGGGTCTACATCGGCAACGGCCATCGTGTCCTGAGGTGGCGGCGCGTTTGCTACTGAGCGACACGTAAAAATTGCAGCGGCTGGCTCTTGTTTGGGGGCCGGCCGCGCGGCTGTAATCGACAGCAACGTGAATGGAAAAGGCCGGGCACGAGTGCCCGGCCATTTGCCGTATTGAGCTTCCGCGCAGCGATCAGTAGGCGTCGAACTGTTCGGTGCGCAGGCTGGTCGTGGTGGTCATCATGCTGAGCGGGCTCATCGTGGTCCCGGCCTGATTGGCGGTCGTTGGCATGTTCGACCAGGCGGAGAACAGGAAAGCGGCTGCACAGGCGAGGATCAGAAAGGTACGCATTGGAGGTCTCCTTCTGGTGGCCGGGCTCGCTGACCCGGGGCATCAGGTCCGGGAGCCCGTCGCGTTCTGCTGATTGTGAGAATAGGCGGAGTCCCCTCGCCCGGATGTGCTGCCCATCACACAAAAGCCGATTTGGAAAAATTGTCCCTCGGAGGCGGGTTTAGGCCCGCAAAACGGGCGCTTTTTATCTTCGATTTTTAATCAAACCAGCCCCGTTCCCCTAAGGGCTTTCCAAGACCCCATCCGTAAATATGAGCACCGACCCGGATACCTTTTTGCCAGGGGGCTTTGCATGGATCAGCCGAAGCAGCACTCGTTGCGTGCCGATATCTTGGCCTTTCCGCACATGACGCGGAAAGACGAAAAACTTTTGCAGACCGTCCTGAACAACATGTCCCAGGGCGTGCTGATGTTTGATTCGGAAACACGGCTAACATTCTGCAATCAACGTTATCTCGAATTGTATGGACTTTCGCCGGACGTCGTTAAGTCTGGCTGCCTCCTCCGCGACCTCCTTCAGCACCGGATCGAGCTCGGAAGTTTCACAGGCGATCCCGACGAATATGCCGCGCGGCTTCGCGATGGTATCGCGGAAGGAAAGACATTCAACCACATCGTCAATCTGCCGGACGGCCGCGCCTTTTCCGTCGTCAACAAACCGATCCCGGGCGGCGGCTGGCTCGCGACCCACGAAGACGTCACCGAACGTCAGCGCTCCGAAGACCGCATCGCGCACATGGCGCGCCACGACGCGCTGACCGACCTGCCCAATCGCGTGCTGCTGCTCGAGCAGCTCAATCACGAGATCAAGCGCGTGAAGCGCGGCGAATGCCTGGCGGTGCTCTGCCTTGACCTCGATCAGTTCAAGAGCGTCAACGATGCGCTTGGCCATCATATCGGCGACGAGTTGCTGAAGCTGGTGGGTGAACGCCTGCGCGGCTGCACGCGCGAGCTCGACATTGTCGCCCGCATGGGCGGCGACGAATTCGCCATCATCATGACGCAGATGGAGCAAGCGGCCGACGCCGCGACGCTCTCCAAGCGTATCCGCGACTCGGTGATCAAGCCTTATCAGGTCGAGGGTCACCAGATCGTCACGGACATCAGCATCGGTATTTCGGTTGCGCCGATGGACGCCGTCGAGTCGGCCGAGCTTCTGCGCAACGCCGACATGGCGCTCTACGACGCCAAGGGCGACGGACGCGGGACATTCCGGTTCTTCGAGCCGGAAATGAACACGCGCATGAAAGTGCGCCGCGAGCTGGAAATGGATCTGCGCAGGGCGCTCGCGACCGAGCAATTCGAACTGCACTATCAGCCGCTGGTGACGCTGGAGACGAACGACGTCAACGGCTTTGAGGCGCTGCTGCGCTGGAAACACCCGACGCGCGGCCTCGTTTCGCCGGCTGAGTTTATCCCGATCGCGGAAGAAACCGGCCTGATCGTCCCGCTCGGCGAATGGGTGCTCAAGGCGGCCTGCAACGAGGCCGTCGACTGGCCGGAGCATATCAAGGTCGCGGTCAACCTTTCGCCGGCTCAGCTCAACTGCCGCAACTTGGTGAGCATGGTCACGTCGGCGCTCGATGAATCCGGCATGCCGGCGCACCGGCTCCAGCTCGAGATCACCGAGACGGTGCTGTTGCAGAACACGTTCACGACGCTGGCCACGCTGCACGAGCTGCGCAAGATGGGCGTGCAGATCGCGCTCGACGATTTCGGAACGGGCTATTCCTCGCTCAGCTACCTTCGCAGCTTCCCGTTCGACAAGATCAAGATCGATCGTTCGTTCATCCAGGATCTGTCCAACGGCGCGGAACCGCTGGCGATCGTCAATGCCGTTGCCGGCCTCGCCAAGTGCCTCAACATGACGTCGACCGCCGAAGGCGTCGAGACGCAACAGCAAATGGACGTGCTGCAATCGATCGGCTGCACCGAGATGCAGGGCTATCTATTCAGCCATGCCCGGCCGGCCAGCGAGATCCGCCAGTTCTTTGTCCAGGGCAAGGTCGAAAAAGCCGGCGCGGCCTGACGACGGCACCAAAACCGGACGCGAGAGACCGCCGCGTGGCGGTCTTTCGTTTATCGCGGTGCATGAGTCCGCTATTGGCACTTAGCGGACATCGACTTGTGCACTGCACATGTCTGCTTTTGACCCAAAGCGGACATGCCGCTTCGTTACCTCGCCCGTAATATAGACTAATCTAAGCCAGCACGGCGGAGCGCCTCCACATAGTGCTCCCGGTCCCTGTCCCGCTGAAAAGGCATCTGGGTCGCGATCCAGGAGAGCGAAACGTTGGGCTGTGCGCGACGCAACGCGTCCAGCGCGGCTGCAGCAATGTCGGCCTGTCCGGCCATGGCCGCGGATGCCGCGAGCAGCCGGTGTCCGCCTACGTAATCCCTCCGCAATCGAATAGCCGCCTGCGCCAATTGCATCGCCTCCTCATAATGATGTCCGACGAATTGCGTGTAAGAGGCAACGCCGTAATAGAGCGCCGACATTGGATCCCGCGGGCTTAATCGCAGCGAGCGGCGCGCCGCCGCGTCGCCTTCCTCCCATCGGCCGCAATACGCCAGCGTGAGCCCATAGATAGCCTGGGCCAGCGCAAAGTTTGGGTTAAGTTTCAACGCCGATGAAAACTCGCCCAACGCGTCATCAAAACGGCGAGTCAGCAAGTAAGCGCATCCCAGCGCATGATGCGCCCATGGATCTTCTGGATCGGCCCGGATCGCCGCGAGCGCTAAATTCTCGGCCCTCGGAACAGAGACGGCCATGTCCACCCATCCCATATAGGCTCCGAGCGTCTGACTCGTGGCAAGCAAACTCAGTGCTTGGGCGTAGGCAGGATCAAGGACGACAGCTTTCTCCAGCAATGCTTGGGCGGCGACGTTGTCTTCTTTGGTTACAAGCCAAAAATGCGACAGCGCGCGCATCACGAGGTCCCAGGCGTCCATATTATCGGGTGTTTTGCGTCTGATACGGAAATTCTCGGCCGCATATAGCCGCGGTTCGATCGAAGCGACAATGGCCTCGGTAATTTCATCCTGGACGACGAACACATCCGCGACATCGCGATCGTAACGCTCGGCCCAGATGTGGCTGCCCGTCGAAATGTCATTGAGCTGTGCTGTGATGCGCACGCGGTTGCCGACTTTGCGGACGCTGCCCTCGAGGACATAGGCCACGCCGAGTTCCGCACCGACCTGCTTCAGATGAACAGGTTTGTCTTTATAGATGAACGATGAATTGCGCGCGATAACCTGGAACCAGCGAAGCTTCGACAGTGCCGAAATGATGTCTTCGCTGATCCCGTCGGAAAAATATTCCTGCTCAGAATCGCCGCTCATATTGACGAAGGGCAGCACGGCAATGGCGGGTCGGTCGGATAACGGAAATAGCGGCCGTGCCTGGTCCGCCGGCACCATGATGGGCGGCGGAAGAACCTGGTCGCACAAAACCCCGACGAAGCGTACGCCTTTACGCGCGATTGTGCGGATCAGCCGTTGTTCACTGCCGTTGTCACCAATCGCCCTACGTGCGGCATTGATACGGCTAGTGAGAGTGGCTTCCGACACGATGCGGCCTTTCCACACCGAGGCAATCAGGTCGTCCTTAGTGACAACCCGGTCGCGATTTTCGATCAGGAAGACCAGCAGATCGAATACCTGCGGTTCGAGCTGGACCAGCTCGGTTCCACATCGGAGTTCGCGCGTTCCCGGTTCGAGAGTGTAAGCGTCGAAGGAATATAGCAAAATTCCCCTCCCGCTCACCCCGCGCTGTTGGGGTCTGCCGACATTCTACTCCAAAAATCAAGATTATCTGCCGGGTAAATCAAGTGCGCGTCAATGCGTTTTGGGGCACTTCCGGCCATTCTGCGGTCAGGTGATGCACCCGAAGGACACCACAAATTTCTACACACACAAGGAATTGTCGCTACCGCAACTTTCGGAGACAGCAAATGAACGAGAACGTACCTTACATTTGGCGGAAGAATTATCGAAACGAAGCGGCCTCGCCAGAAGAATTGCTGGAAATAGCGCACGAAAAGGCCCGCCAATATTTAAGCCACGCCGTCGAGATCAACGACTCGAGCCAGCGAGCGCGCGGTCGTAGCTGGCCAAAATTCGGACAAATGATCAGGTAATCCGGTCCAACAATCTCCAGCCGCGGCCAAGGCGAATTGGAGAAATTCTCAAGAAGAAATCAAGGGTTACTCAAGGACTAGCGGGTGACCGAAAGATATTAAGCTCTTCAACGGTGGCCGTAAGCGGCCCATTTCATAGGAAGTCAGCAAGTGTCTACAGACTCACGCCACGTGGAAACTATCGCCCTTCACGCCGGTTGGCGTGCGGATCCCTCAACTGGCGCCGTCGCAGTGCCAATATATCAGACGACGTCATACCAGTTCCGCGATACCGAACACGCAACAAACCTTTTTGCGCTGAAAGAATTGGGCAACATTTATTCACGCATTATGAATCCCACAAACGACGTGCTGGAAAAGCGCGTATCGGCTCTTGAAGGCGGCGTTGCCGCATTGGCGCTTGCTTCCGGTCAGGCAGCCTCGGCATTTGCGATTCAGAATCTCGCGCGCGCCGGCGACAACATTGTGAGTTCGACCGATCTTTACGGCGGGACGTGGAATCTTTTTGCTCACACCCTTAAGGACCAGGGCATTGAGGTTCGTTTCGTTGACCCGATTGACCCGCAAAATTTTCAGCGGGCGACCGACAATAAAACCCGTGCGTATTACGCGGAAACGCTTCCAAATCCGAAATTGACGGTCTTTCCGATCGCCGAAGTTGCCGCAATCGGCGGTCCGCTGGGCATTCCGCTCATTGTCGATAATACAGCGACGCCCGTTCTTACCAGGCCCATCGAGCACGGCGCTGCCGTCGTCGTGTATTCCGCGACCAAATATCTTGGCGGTCATGGAAATTCGATAGGTGGCTTGATTGTCGACAGCGGCAAATTCGACTGGGCGGCTCATCCGGAGCGGCAACCGGCGTTGAATAAACCAGATCCCAGTTATCACGGCGCAATCTGGACAGAAGCCGTCAAACCACTAGGTCCGATTGCCTATGCGCTCAAAGCCCGCGTCACACTACTTCGTGACATTGGCGCAGCGCTTTCGCCTTTCAATGCCTTCCTTATTATTCAGGGTCTTGAAACGTTGCCCTTGCGCATGAAGCAGCACTGCACGAATGCGCAGGCGGTTGTTGATTTTCTCATGAAGCGAAAGGAGGTCGTTCGGATTATTCATCCCTCCGTGCAGCAGGGAATTCACCGCCAGCGCGCTGACCGGTATCTGGGAAGTCGCTTCGGCGGGCTCGTGGGATTTGAACTTGCAGGTGGCATGGAAGCCGGCCGCAGATTTATCGATGCTTTGCAGCTTCACTATCACGTCGCCAATATTGGTGATTCGCGCAGCCTTGCAATTCATCCAGCGACAACAACCCATTCGCAACTGACACCTGAAGAGCGATTAGCTGCCGGCGTTTCGGATAGCTACGTGCGCCTGTCGGTCGGCATCGAGCATATAGACGACATCGTCTCCGATATCAGGCGTGGCCTCGAAGCAGCATCCCGGTTCGCTCGGGCCGCGTGAAACGCTTTGGAGCACACGATGTACATTCATTTTGTCTCAATGACCGCGCGAGCGTTGCGTAGTCTGTTTGAGCGCGTGATTACATATCTTGAGCAAGACTTCGCAGAGGCACGCGATTATTGTGCACTACTCTGCGTATCGCTGGTGCGATGCGACCGAACGGGCGCTTAGCGATGAACTTATCGGAAGAGGCGGCTGGCTTACACGCGCTCAGGACCAAGGCAGACTGCCATGAATGTTCAGATTTTCCCGCAGCAGCGCCAAGGTCGCGAGCGAGCAATAGCTCTGCATTGTTCAGGCGCTGGTGCTAGTCAGTGGCGTTGTCTGGGAGAGGCGCTCGGTCACGCCTATGAGTTGTTGACGCCCGAACATTACGGCTGCGAGAGCAGTGGGCCGTGGACGGGTGAGCACGAATTTACTCTTGCCGACGAGGCTGCCCGGTCAATCGCGCTTATCGATGAACATGAAGACAAGGTCCATCTTGTAGGTCACTCCTACGGAGGCGGTGTCGCCCTGAAAGTTGCCCTGAGCCGACCGGACAAAATCGCTACCATGACGCTTTATGAACCTTCGGCATTTCACCTACTCCGACAAATGGGAGAGGCCGGTGCCAAAGCGTTTGCCGAAATCAGCGCGGTTGGAAGACGCTTCGATCAATGCGTCATTAATGGCGACTATCGCGCAGGCGTCGCAGATTTCGTCGAGTATTGGAGCAATCACGGCAGCTGGAAAGCAATGCGTCCTGCAGCGCAAAATGCGTTGATGCGGTGGGCGCCCAAGGGTCCACTGGATTTCCATGCGCTCTTTCAGGAGCCAACACCGGCGGAAGCTTATGGTGTGCTCAAATTCCCGGTGCTAATCATGCGTGGCGAGCATGCGCCGCTGCCAACTCGTGTCATTTCTGAAAGACTGCTGGAACTGCTCCCCAACTGCCGGCTAAAGATTATCGCGGGCGCCGGCCACATGGGCCCACTGACCCATCCGCACAAAGTATCGGAAATCATTTCCCAGCACATCGCTGCGGGTAAGCCAAAGCAGCGAATAAACTCGCAAATGCATCAATTGACCGACGAATTTATGGCAGTCTGATCGACATCCGCTTTTGGCACTTTGCGGGCATTCGATTTACGTCAGCTAATGTCCGCTATTGGCACAAAGCGGACATCGGCTTGTGCGCTGCATATGTCTGCTTTTGACCCAAAGCGGACATTCCAAATTTATAGCCAACGGCGCATCGCGAGCCAAGCTAAAGATGTCCATTCGGTTTGCGCGGGGCTTTGTAGATCTTCTCCGATCAGAAAGACATAAGCCGTTGCACGTCGCCTACTCTGGCAGTCCAGCGGACCGCAACGCACCACCAAGGGCTTCCGCCAGCGCCGGCGCACAGTTTACGCCCGCAAACTGGCGGCCGTAGCGAAAGGCCGGCTGAAGCTCGAGTACACGCGTAGCGGCAGCCCTTGCTTCGTCCAACCGGCCAAGTTTGGCCAGTGCCGCGGCCAATTGCACGTAAGTGATACTGTGTGCCGGATTGGCTTGAACGGATCTGTAAGCCGCACGACAAGCTTCCTCGTAGCGGCCGCGCAATAAATGGCTCATCGCTTGCGCATCAAACGCGGCCCACACCCAAGAATCGAACGGGCTTAACCGCATACCTTGTTCGCTCCATTCTATTGCGCGTTCGGCTTCGCCACCCCATCCGAGAATCACGCTGCCGAGAATGTAGGTCAGTGCTGATGACGGGCTGATGGCGAGGGCGGCTTCCAATGCTGTGAATGCAGCGGCGCGATCGTGCTCATCCATGCCGATCGAAAATCCGGCCCACGTCAGAGCGAGCGCATCATCTTGTCCATAGACAATGGCCGATCGGGCGTGGCGGATCGAAGCAGCACGGTTGACCTCCTGCAGGCCGGCGCGAAGGAACAAGCAGTGGTGACACATCGCGGCATTACCATGCGCAAGCGCATAAGTGGGCTCGAGCACGATCGATCGGTCAAGAAGTGCCAGCGCTCTCGTTACTTGCTCCGGCATACCTGAATCGACGTCAGGTTGGGCCCGCAGCACGAGATCGTAGGCATCGAGACTGTCAGGTCGTTTCCGCCTGACGCGTTCGATTTCCGCTTTCCGCACGCTCGGGGCAATTGCGCCCACCGCCGACAGCGCAATCTCATCCTGAAGCGCGAAAATATCATGGGACCTGCGGTCGTAGCGCTCGGCCCACACGTGCGTTCCGGTCGACGCGTCGATCATTTGGGCGGTCACGCGCACGCTGTCGCCAGCTTTCCGCACGCTGCCTTCGAGGACATACCGCACGCCAAGCTCGCGGCTGACTTGCTTCACATCCACGGCGCGGCCCTTGTACGTGAAGGTTGAGTTTCGCGCGATGACGAAAAGCCAATTTATGCGTGCCAGGCCAGTAATTATGTCGTCGACCATCCCATCGGCAAAATACTCCTGCTCCGGATCGGCGCTTAGGTTCGAGAACGGCAGAACGGCGACGGAAGGCTTTTCGGGCAATGTCGGTGCCGACGCGGCACGGGCAGCAACCGACGCATCGGGAACATTGGTAACAACGGCCGGTCCGACATACCGATAGCCGCGGCGCGGCAACGTTTCGATCCAGCTCTCGGCATCCACCGCCTCTGCCAACACTCGGCGTAAGGCTGCGATCTGGACTGTTAGATTGTTATCGGCAACCGCCAATCCGCCCCAACCGGCCTCCACCAGCGCGTCCTTGGATACAGGTGCGCCCGCGTTTTCGAGTAGCCGGCGCAGCAGCGCGACGGCACGCTGCCCAAGCATGGTCGGCTCGGCCCCCCGGTATAGAATGCCCGCGTCTGGGTCGAGGCGGAACGGGCCGAACTGGTACTGGTTGCCCCCGACTGTCATCCGACGCTTTTAGCAAATTTTTGGGAAAGGATTCACGACTTCCCGGCACGGAGGGCTGATGCTCCGCAAGTGCTTGCAGAGGTCAATGGAGGATCACATGAGCGCCGATGCCGTCATTCGCATGCCCGACGATAGAAGGGGGGTCATACTTCGCGGTCAGCCTATGGTCTTCCTCGTCACCGGCGATAACACCAAGCACACGAGCATGTTCGACTGGACGATCCCGGCGGGGTTTGCCACCGGGCGGCATGTTCACCGGGTGCAAGAGGAGACCTTCTACCTGCTTGAGGGCGAGTGTGAGTGGCATGTCGGCGATAAGACGATCCGTGCAACGCCCGGAACCTATCTGTTCATCCCGCCGGGGGTACCGCACAACATCACGAATGTCAGTGAGAAGCCGGCTCGCGTGCTGATGACCGTTTCTCCGCCCGGCCACGAGCATTACTTTGAAGAGCTCGCGAAACTTGCGGCGCAGGGTGCGCCGGATCCCAAGGCGCTTGCTGATCTTCGAAACCGCTACGACACGGACCAGCTCTCGACTTTGACAACACGCGCGTAAGACTGCATCCCAGCTTCGATGTCCGCTTTTGGCACTTAGCGGACATCGGCTTGTGCGCTGCACATGTCTGCTTTTGGGGGTAAAGCAGCCCGTTTCCCCCCCTTTGCTGCCTTTTAGTTGCGACCTGGGGGCGACGCATTCCAAGCTTGCGTCGCCTTCTTTTTTATTCGTGCTTTGGGGCGCTCACGATGCCAGATCCCAAAGTGATGGCGAACCGCGTACCAGCATTCGTCGGCCTGTAGCTGTCAGTTGCAGACACCCGTCTTCCGAAATAATAATCATATCCTCGCTGAGCAATTGAAGCGCCGTTGTGCGGTCGGTCGTTCGACCCGTCAGCCGAATTTGTTTCAGCGCCAATAATTCACGCAGCGATAATTCGTCTGATTTTTCCATGTGCCATTTCCATTTCCGATGAATATCAATCGGAATAGTTTGCGCTCATGACAGAGGCGCGACACGATCAGAGCGACAAAGTGACGACACTTCAAATTGAATTGATTAGCGTTGACGGCAATCTGCCGCCATCAAAATAGATAGCGAAAAACTTGCAGATTTTCGGTGGCGAATGAGCTAGGAGCGCGTTTTCGCTCTTCTTTTTAACGGCCGCTTTGTCTTCTTCTTCAGTGACTTCTTCGAACGTACCCCCTTCGATGGCGTTCTCTTTAAAACCGCTTTCTTTGACGGCAATTCATTTGCAGGCGTTTCGTTCAGAAACGTTTCCGTTGGTCGGGCATCTCTCGAAACCGTTTTCGTAGCCTTTGCAACTAATGCTTCTGCTTTTGCCAATAGATCTTTCAGCTGAATGTCGTCAGCAAATTGTTTGAAAATGGACTGCGCTGGATCAATGATTTTTCTTGCTACTTCGACGACAGTGGATGTCTTGATAAGTTGTTGTATTTCAGGAAACGACTGTTGTAAGCGGCCTTTCGCCTTATCGAGGCGTTCCATAAGATCTTTTTTGAAAGCTTTTTCCTGGTCGTCGGTCATTCACCAGCTCTCTGATTTCGATCAAGTGACACTAAATATGCTTCCGCAGTCTTTCTAAAAACTCTTTTTGCTCGTCATCGAGCCTGTTAATCGATTTTGTATCTGCTTTGCATTTTCTAATCATCTTCCTAATCTTATGTGCTGCAGCTCGACGTTTACGTTTTTCGGGCTCTGCGGCACCGTCGTTCAAATGCTCGGATATTGCTCGCCCCATCACGCAATCTCCCCAACCGAAACACTTTCACTAACTTCCAATTGATATAGGTCATTCCGCGTGGAAGCCGTAACGCTATTGTACGTAACATTAGCTCTGCGGGGACTACATGCGCTATACTCTAATTTTAAGCCTCTTTATCGTCGCATTAGCGGTACCAGCCAAGGCGTTCGCCCAGTCTGCTGACAGCCATACTCTGGGCCGCCAGGTCGCGATAGAACTTTGCAGTTCCTGTCATCGGGTTGTTGAGGGAGAGCCGCTATCCCGTCAGAATATCGCGAGCTTCTTTGCTATCGCCAACTTACCGTCAACTACAGCCATTTCTTTGAAGGTGTTCCTTCAGTCAAACCACAAGGGAATGCCTAACCTGATCATCTCTGAATCAGAATTCCAACAACTTGATCGACTATATCCTCAGCCTTAAGCGGCAATGAATGTCTTATCTGCCACTATCAAGGAGTTGGCGAGTGAAAAAATCCTGACGAAATTTGGAAACTACTTACCCTTAATCTCTGACAACAGAATCTGAAGCTCGTTACGCCTTTCGTCAGGGCCAATAGTCATGAGCCTTTGAACGATTTCCTCACTACGCCCATGAAGGCCTTCGGTTATTCCCAAACCGCTGCGTGATCTATTGCTGATATCTATGTCCGCAACTGGCACCTAGCGGACATCGCGGCGGAGTAGATGACCTAAACTGAGAGGCGGATAAATACCCATCGAGCAGGCAGGTCCGATACGACTTCGGTGCTGTGCCCCTTGCCGGAGGTGTCGTCGTGTAGCAAACAATCGCCCGCGACGAATGTGTACGATTCACCCGAACTTGCCGTCACGCGAGTGCAACCTGATAAACTGAACGCCATCATTCTGGCTGGTGACGGGTGTGGTACTGCCCCTCCCCATTTAGCGCCGACCTCTAAGACGACGTAATTCTGAGCGGGTTGGGGATCGCTAACGTAGAGTGGAGCCGCAGGGGGCGCGAACTCTTTGAGCGCCATCGGCATTGTCGTGGTCTCAAACCGACTTTCTCCTAAGGCATCCGCATAAAGCCTAAGAACCTTCATGCCGCCAGGTTCCTGTTTCATTAGCACCCTCGCTGCCACAGCTGCTTTCGGTAACGTTATCCTAATCCTCGACAGGAATTGAGCGGGGCAATGTCCGCTATTGGCACTTAGCCGACATCGTCTAGTGCACTGCATATGTCTGCTTTTGACCCAAAGCGGACGTGCTTTCCGCAACCTCCTTTATGTCTGCAACCGCGCATTACGGCGTTCGACTTGACCCCCGACTGAAGATCGGGAACCGTAAATACAGTGCGATAGCGGGGCGTTCCGGGTGGCTGCGGACACGAAACCAGTTACTTGGCAGCAGCGCCTTTCGCCGGGGTCAGCCGGGGCTTACGCCTTCGCAACGTTCCTTGTCGCGATAGCCACCCTTTTACGTTGGGGCCTTGGTTTTCTGGTCGAAGACACTTTTGTCTTTGCGGCATATTATCCTGCTGTTCTTTTCGCGACTTACGTCGGCGGGGCGGGAGTTGGCATATTTTCTGCCATACTCGCGAGCGTAATCGGTTGGTGGGCCTTCATTCCTCCCCGTTTCACGTTCTTTCCAATTACGTCGGGTCAGGAAACGAGGGTATTTGGATTTCTGGTTGCATCGGCTCTGATAATCTGGGGAGCCAACCACTATCGCAAGCTCATGCGGCGTCTCGAAGATGAAGAGAAATTTCGTAAATTGGCCGTTGAGGAGCTCGCGCACCGATTAAAAAACAAACTGGCGACGATACAAGCGATCATTGGCTTCCAATTGCGCGAAGAACCGCGGACCAGGGACTCAATCCTGACCTGCCTGACCGCGCTTTCAGCCACCGACGATCTTATAATGTCGGCGCAGGGACAAGGCGCTGCACTTCGCGACATCCTCTCCGCCGAGTTTGCGCCATATGATGTGTCACGAATATCGATGCGAGGACCGGACTGCGTCCTTTCGCCGAAATTCGCTCTCATGATGGCGCTCTTAATCCATGAACTTGCGACCAACGCTGCAAAATATGGCGCGTTTTCTAACGCGACAGGCCTGCTGTCAATCGAATGGTCAACATCCGGCGGCCGATTGAATGTCGAATGGCGTGAAAGCGGCGGGCCAGTTGTCCGGCCTCCGAGTCATCGCGGCTTCGGAACAAGACTATTTTTGCGGGCCCTTGATCAATTTAATGGCAGCGTCGACGCGAATTTTGCCCCAACCGGCCTGGTCTGCACATTGACCGTTCCACTTTCCGAAATCACACCCAGCAAGCTGCCCTGAGATACTGACGACGCCTTGAGATAACTAATCCGCTGTCTTTCTTGGCTTCCATTCGCGGGCAAGCTTCTCAGCTTCGGCTATCTGCGCTTGGGTCATCTGACGGGTGACACGATTTTGATTATTTATAGCAACTCGGTCACCTCGCGCCGCCGCCAGAAAGAACCAAAAATATGCGCGAGCATTGTCTTGTGGCACACCGTGCCCATTGGCGTATAAGGTGCCGAGGTTCAGTTGCGCCATTGTAAAATCTTGTTCGGCAGCGAGCTGCCACCACTTTGCAGCTTCGACATAATCTTTCTCAACGCCTTGGCCATTCTCGTACATGTGCCCGAGATTGAATTGGGCACCGGCGTTGCCCTGATCAGCAGCCAGGCGAAACCATTTCAACGCTTCGACATAGTTTTGGGGAACGCCTTGGCCAATAGCGTACATGATACCAAGATTGGACTGGCTACCAGCGTTTCCTTGATCAGCAGCCAAGCGATACCATTTCAATGCTTCATCGTAGTTTTTGGGTACGCCTCGGCCTTGGGCATAGTCATACCCAAGTTCGTTCTGCGCCTTGGCGAAACCTTGGTTTGCGGCGAGACGATACCACTTCACCGCCTCAACATGATCTAGCGCTACTCCTTGGCCATTGGCGTACATAATTCCGAGATTATGCTGGGCGGGGGCAAAACCTTGATCTGCGGCGAGCCGGTACCATTTCAGAGCCTCTGAGTACTCCTTAGGGACACCGCGGCCGTTAGCATGCATGAACCCGAGATAAAACCGGGCGGTCGGGTTTCCTTTTTCAGCAAGCGGACGAAATACTCGAATCGCAGTTGCGTAGTCGCCCTCGCGAAATGCAGCGATAGCATCGTCAAGATTTTCGGTGCTTACGAAGGTCGGCGATTTTTCCCATGGAGATCTTATTGATGGCCGCAAGAGCGCATAGGCAGTTCCGTAATCTCGCTTTTGATACGCTGTGATGTCATCTTCCAACGGCCTTGCGGCGACCAGTGTGGCAAGGTCAAATGCCAGAAGAATTGCAGCAATGGCATACTTGAGTGTGAGCTTCATGGTCCCCGACCTTCGCTCTCACGCGGCCCTCAATACTGTTCGCTTTCAAGCGCAAGATCAATTCGGCAAGCGGTTAAGTTGCGATGTCCACTTTTTGCATTTAGCGGACATCGGCTTGTGCGCTGCACATGTCTGCTTTTGACCCAAAGCGGACATGGGCCTGACGTCGTCGGCCTCTAACCGAGAAGACCTATTCAACGAAGCTGCTTAGATTTCTCGATCAAGGCCGCTCGAAAATCATTGTCGGGTTCGCCGGGTCGGGACAATTCACATCCAAGCCGCGCCCAAGGTATCGCTGTTTCGGTGTACATCTCGCCTGCAACAGTTAACTGGCTCATGCTATCGATAGTCCCGCCGGCAAATATCTTGCGATGTGGAGCGGCCTTGATACTCCACCGAATGGTTGTCCCGCAATTCGGACAGAACTCATAGTCAACCGATCGTCCGCTTTCGGCCTTGCGCGTGAAGGTCTTCGTTTCACCCTGAAGATCAGTGACGCTTGCGTTATCGACCACAACAGAAACGCCAAACGCGCTTCCTGTCCGTTTTTTGCAAGCTTGGCAATGACAAGCCAGGACATACAAATAGTCGTCAATCGCGTATCTTACGGAGCCGCACGAACAGCCACCTGTGTGGGAAGTCATGTACTAGTCCCTTGCATCTTGGGTAGCGACGAAGGACCGGAATTTCCGCTACCGCATTTGCCACGGCTTTGCACTATAGCGGATAAGCCGGATTTTGGGCCGGACGGAATGTCCGCTAATTTCCCACCGGACGCGCCCTCTTCACCGCCCGCGTCCGGTCCAATACGATGTTGCACTTTGAAATCGGGAGGTGGACGTGAAACGAACCTGGCCCATCCTTTTTGTTTTTGGCGTGTTGATCTTGTTGGCTGGCTTGGCGACGAGCAGTCTGAGGCTGTCGGCGCAAGACCAGCCAGGCTTTTCCGGAAACAAAGTAACGCCCTTGATCAAAATGGATCTAACCGGCGTCACGAACCGGCAGGTCATCGCCAATATCTACGAAGTACCTCCGGGCGCAATGGTTCCTCTTCACTTTCATCACGGCGATGAATTCCACCTGGTACTCTCAGGCGAGTGGGCCGCCCAAGTGGAGGGCAAGCCCGACCACATCATGAAGGCTGGCGACGCTCAATATGTTGAGCGAGAACGCTGGCACGGAGGCAAAGTCGTAAGCACCGTTCCCCTTAGGTTGCTCGGCGTCATGATTGTCGAAAAGGACAAGCCCATCCTAGAAATGAAGCGTTAATTCGGATGTCCGCTATTGGCACTTAGCGGACATGGGCTTGTGCACTGCACATGTCCGCTAATGACCCAAAGCGGACATCACGCAGCTGTGATGTTCCGGAGACGAAGTTGGATTTCGCTCCAACTCGCGGCCTACGATAATCGAGGAAGCGCCAGACCAGCAGCGAAGCAATCAGGTCGCCCGCCTTAGGAGAAATCTATGGAAAGCGTACGGGAGCAATTCTTAAATCGCCGCAGCGTTCAATGCTGGGCAATCGCCTTGACGGTCGCGTCGGCAATAGTTTTGGGGATCGCACAACCGACAGAGGCCCAGCAGCGTCCTGGGCCAGCACCAACCGCACGCAAGCCGAATATCCTGATGATCATGGCCGATGACATCGGGTGGTTCAACGTGAGCGCCTATAACAATGGCGTCATGGGTTACCGCACCCCCAACATCGACCGCATCGCTAGAGAAGGAGCGCTTTTCACCGACTGGTATGCCGAGCAAAGTTGCACCGCCGGACGAGCCGCTTTCGTCACGGGACAATCACCGATCCGCACGGGCCTGACAAAGGTTGGCCTGCCCGGGGCGGACATTGGTTTGCGGGCCGAAGACCCGAGTGTCGCAGAAATTCTCAAGCCGCTTGGCTACGCCACAGGTCAGTTCGGCAAGAACCACCTCGGTGACAAAGACGAGTTTCTGCCCACGGCTCACGGCTTTGATGAGTTCTTTGGCAACCTCTACCATCTCAATGCCCAGGAAGAACCCGAAAATCCGGACTACCCAAAGAACCCTGAGTTCCGCCAGCGTTTCGGACCACGCGGCGTGATCGAAATCCTCGGCTGGCGGGAAGATCGAGGATACCGGCCCACTCACTTCGAAACGCATGGAGACCGTGGACGAAGAATTTCTCGGTGCCGCGCTCGATTTCATGGACCGGCAACAACGAGCCAATAAGCCGTGGTTCGTCTACTTCAATCCCAGCCGCATGCATGTGTGGACACACCTCAAGCCAGCGTCACAGGGCAAGACCGGCCTTGGGGTTTATCCCGATGGAATGGTGGAATTGGATGGCTATGTCGGTCAGTTGCTCAAGAAACTCGATGATCTCGGCGTTGCGGATAACACTATTGTGGTGTTCACGACCGACAACGGCGCGGAGGTGATGTCATGGCCGGACGGTGGCACCACCGCCGTTCCGTGGCGAGAAGGCAACGAACTGGGAAGGCGGATTTCGCGCACCAACGGTCATACGTTGGCCTGGCACCATCAAACCCGGCACCGTCTATAACGAGATGTTCTCGCATTACGATCTCATCCCGACCTTTGCGGCGGCCGGAGGAGACCCTGATATTGTTGCCAAGCTTCTCCGTGGCACTCAGATTGGCAACAAGACATTCAAGGTTCATCTCGACGGCTACAACCTCCTACCTTTCTTGAAGGGAGACGTGAAGGAGTTGCCGCGCAATGAGTTCGTCTATTGGAATGACGACGGCCAACTGGTCGCTATACGCTACAAGGACTGGAAAGCCGTCTTCTTGGAACAGGACCACAAGGGCATCGGCGTATGGCAAGGCCAATTTACCGACTTGCGCTTGCCAAAACTTTTCAACTTGCGATCCGATCCGTTCGAGCGAGGCGACGAATCAGTTTTATACAATAAATGGCTGGCAGATCGCGCCTTCGTTCAGGTGCCTTTGCAGGCGCTCGCTGCAAGCTGGCTTGAAAGTTTCAAGGAGTTCCCGCCGCGACAGAAGCCAGCGAGTTTCAATCTCGATGATGTAATGCGGAAAATCGAAGCGGCTGGTAAAGGCGCTAACTAGGCCAAGCCATCGCCAATGACCCAAAGCGGACGGTCCAATCGCGAGACCTTGGTCAGTTAAAAGCTGCGGGCGCCTCCTCAAGGAGACGCCCGCTTCTGTTGTAACGGTGGCACGACTTTATACTTGTCCCACTTTCACTACCGGCGGCGGCGTATATGCCTTCGCATTGGACAGGGATTCGACCATCGCCTGACCAGGTGCATAGGCTCGCGGAATCAAGAAGAACGCTCCCGCAGGCGCGGGTAGCCAATTGGCCTCTTTGTCAGCACCCGGACTGTCTTTTTGGATGTAGATCGTGAGAGACCCGTCGGCGTTCTTTTTCATCGGAGTGTCGCTTCCCAAGAAGTAGCGATTAATCGGATTGGGAACGGTGTAGTAGTTGCTGGCGTCGTACATCGTGAGCGACCAGAAACCCGGCTCGATGAAAGGAGGCGTCTCCTGGAAAGTGATCGTATACTTCGATGCGCCGGTCAGCTGCCCGCCGTTACTGTCCAACGTACCTTGGTAATAAACAGCCTCCTGCGGCGTGTTAGCCGTCAGCCCGATCCGAGCGATGATTGCGCGGGTTCGGTAGTCAGTTTGCGAATTGCCAATCGTGGGGGCGGGCATGAACCAGCCGTTGACAACCTGACCAAAGGGCAAGTTGCTCAACATCGGCCCGATGTCCTTGGCCGCACGCTCCATGGCCTTGACCACGACGGGATCCAGACTCGCACGATCCCAGCGTTTGCCTATTTTGATTCCCAGCGGTTCGAAGTTCGGCATAACGCCGGTCACCTGGTCCTTCGGCGGCGGGTTCTCGTTGACAACATCGGAGAAGATTTCCCAGAACTGCAACGGGTCCGTGAAGTTCATGGCGCTTGCAGGCTGCTTCGCGTCGGTGACGTTGGGCAGCGCATAGTTATAGACAGGGGTTGTCGGCGCAGCCTGACCGGTCAACTTGGAAAGGCCCTGTACCGTGATCTGTTGCATAACCTTCTGGGCCGCTGGCAGATCCCCCGGGTTGATGACGTGGACGCGCGGTTGAATAGAAGTCCAACGCGTGGGGCAATCGATGCGCTGAACGCCTGCGGGAAGCGTGCCTTTGAATCCCGGACCAACAAGAGCGAACTTTCCTCCCTTGTACCCGGTCGCCGTGCCACCAGCGTAGGCAAAGGCGTTAGAGTACATGTCGACGATTTCGACAAGATAGTAGCGCCCGTTGGAATTAGGCACCGTTAGAACAATCGGCTCGGGGCCGAGGTCCAGAAAGCCGAAGCCGTAGATGACATTTACGTTTGGAGTGACGTAGCCAGCCTCAACCGAAAGCGCCGGAGTGGAAATATTCTCCATGCGCCAGATGGAGTTCGGCGCTGCCTTCGGTTTTGTGCCTACGGCATCATTGGCTCGCAGGTTATACATGATGACCGCCGGAGAACCCCAGTTGGCGGCGTCGAGTGCCACGGCATAGGTCCAATCTTCCAGAGCCTTGGCTTGGTCAGGCGTATACTTCGTTTGTCGTCTTAGCGGCTGTCGCCCTTTGTGCTTGTGCCATTTGAATGTGCGCCGGTGAACCCAAGCGCCGAAGCGGCGGCAAGGGTGGTTGTTGCCAGCAGAATTTTGCGACGGCTGACATCGAACGCTCCATTGCGTTCGTCTTTCCCGATCATGTCGGTGTGCAACAGTTGTTTATGCATGTGAGTGTCCCTTCGGGCTGCAGTATTTCCTCAGCCCAACCCATCAGGACTTCTGAGTCAGCGTACGGCCCAGTTCCGCGATGACTGATCGATGACACCTAGCCGACACTCAATCGTCGACGCTTGACACAGATCAACCAGCCGTGTTGACACCGATCACATTCTTCGCCGTTGGAATTGGAGGACATCGCGCCGCCATGCATACCGAGCGGATCGGTTTGCCGTTTGAATAATCACCGTCGTACAATTTTACCGTCGAACTAGACCAGTTGGATTTGGCAAGTCTGTTCGACGTTCGAGAGAAAAACTTCTTTTGTCCAATGGGCGCAGCAGTTTGATGCCATTCAGGACACTACGCATGTCCAATTGGGCGATGGGCAAGTCAATTAGCGCCAGTTCGCATTTCACCTTTTTTGATTCGTATCAATTCATTGGAGCACTGCTGACGTAAAAGAGCTTATGCGTATTCTATCGAGAATCCTCATTTCGACCGCCATCGTCTTGATGGCTGCTTCCGCTGCTTTATCAAAGGACAGCGACGTCCCTAAAATTGATATTCAGAAACAATGTCAAACGACCCAGCATGCGGTCGATGCGTTGACCGGAACAAAAAATCCTGGCGCTTTTGATTTGTGTATAAAGTCCGAACAAGCCGCGCGAGAAAAGCTCGCCGAGCGGTGGCCCACGATTACGCCCTTGGACAAAACAAGCTGCGTTCGTCCGGCAGATTGGTCACCAAGCTATTTCGAATGGCTCGGATGCCTCGATACCAGAGTGTACGCGCGCGAACTTCGAAAGGACCATCCGAACAAGATGCCCGCATCGGGACTTTGTCCGACAGTGAATTGGCAGTCGGACGGTTCGATGACCGGCATTGTCGCATGTCAGTTACGATAGTACCCAAACACGCTCCAAAAATACTGGCATTCGGCGAACCAACGGAAGTGTCCCCGATGTCCGCTTCTGGCACTTAGCGGACATGAGCTTGTGCGCTGCACATGTCCGCTTTCGGGGTGAAAGCGGACGGTTGTGACCGCTATCGCAATGTCCACTACGTGCCACAGGCAGACCTTCGCAAAATTACGACGCCGATGTTGAGCGCTTTTGCCGGAACCCGGTCAAGCGCCGGATGTTGTCGGGTTGTAAGCAGTTTGGGGCGGCGAGGTCTTCATGGAGTTCCCCCATGCGGAACAATTGGCTCAAAGCTACAGCGCTTGCCCTCGGATATCTGGTTTCAGTAAGTGCGACCGCGCAAACAATCCAAGGAAAATTCAGCGGCATGTACGTCTGCGAAAAATTGCCGACGACACGCAACATTTTGCGCGCTCCGATCGACCTGGTCATAAAAGGAGACAACGTTCAATTCGCTCGGCCGCTATTCAACTTAAATGGGACACGCGTGGTCGGCAGTGAAATGGCCGACGGCACGATCAATGCTGATCGGCAGCTGCATCTGGCGTCCGAATGGAGCTTTCTCGGCAATATCGCCAATGGCGACTACAGTGGCAGCCTCACCAAGACCGGTGGCACGCTGACCGGCAAACAAACGTGGACCGGACCGCAAGGAGGTCCGCCTATTGTCCGAACCTGCACGGTCGCATTAGTGCCCGCTGCCACACAACAGCAACGGTAGCGCTACCGAAACGCGATGGTTTTGGAGTCTTCCATGCGAGATTGGCTGCTTGTTTTGCTTCCCCTCGGGCTCGTCTTATATTTTGTGGTTTTTCCGGATCAGTTCAGCGCGGCCTTGGACGCATTAGGGAGCCTTATCTTTAATAGGTGACATGCCGAGATCGCCCGGTGTCAGTTCCTCCACTTAAAGACTGTAGACCCGCGGCTCGGCCCGTCGCCGCATCGTGAGCTCGGTCACCGCCCAGACCAGCGCGTCGAGGCGATCGGGCGAGGCACCGGACGACAGCCCGCCCATCCCGAAGTCGCACATCTCGTCTTCCAGCGCGGTCATAGGCGGATCGACGTGCTTGACCTTGCCCTGCTGATACATCATGGCGACCGGCTCAGCGCGTAGCCATTTTCCGCGCGTGGCGTGCACAGTTCGCAGCGGCAACCGCCGCTCCACTTGTGCCAGCACGGCCGCCACCATATCGCCACCCTGGTTGACCTCCGCAACCATCGCGTCGGCCTTGAGCCGGTGGAAGAGCGCCACAGCCTTGTTGGCCCAGCCCGCGGGGCTCAGGCCCTGCACGCTCGCGTCTTCCAGCACGTAGACGCAGCCATCCTCGGCGAGCCCTGCCGCGACGATGCCGCAGGCGTCGGCGCCGGGGCGGTCGGAGGCCGGTGGGTCGAGCCCGACGACGATGCGCCGCAACGGCGGCGCAACGCAAACACGCGCGCCTTCGATCATCGCGCGCGTCCAGAGCCCGTCGGCGCGTTCCTCGATGACCTCGCCGTCGATTTCCTGGCGGCCGAGGCGCGTGCCGGCGTAACGCGCCAGCACCTCCTCGAGAAAGGCCGGCGACAAATGCGCCGCGTTGGCCTGCGTGGCCGCGCGCGTCACCGCCGTGCGCGGATCCGCAAGCAGCCTTTTGATCAGCGGGATCGGCCGCGGCGTGGTGGTGATGAGCTGGCGCGGACGCTGCCCCAGCCGCAGGCCGAATTGCAACATGTCGAAGGTCGTGTCGACGTAACGCCACTTGGCGAGCTCGTCGCACCAGGCGGCGTCGAATTGCGGGCCGCGCAGCTGCTCGGGATCCTCGGCGGAAAACGCATAGCCGACGGCGCCGTTCGGCCACTCCAGCCGCCGGCGCGAGGCCACCCATGCTGGCCGCTCGCTGCGCGGTGACACGCGCAGGAGCCCGGCCGGGCCCTCGATCATCACCTCGCGCACGTCGTGCTCCGTTTCTCCAACCAACGCGATATGCATCGAGCGCTGATCGGCATAAGGCGCGATGCCATTGGCCTGTGCACGCACCCATTCGGCGCCCAGCCTGGTCTTGCCGGCCCCGCGCCCGCCGAGCATGAGCCATGTCGTCCAAGGTCCACCACCATTCCCGTGCGACGGTGGCTCCTGATGACGATGGGCGAGCGTGATGAAGTCTTTATCGAACCGTGATATCCGCAGTTGCAATTCGAGATCCGCCAGCAGTTCCCGGGTGAGTTCGGCTTGCGACGAATTCGTCAATGCGGCGCGCAAGGTCGTTACGGAATTCATCGATATCGGCAGGCATGTCGGCATCATCTGGTCCATTGTTGACGGGGTTTAGTTGCATGCGTTGCAGCTTCTGCAAGGTTTCGGTGAGACTCGCGAGCGTCCGCGTGACGTGTGCGGAGGTGCCTGCCCGGCGCGACCGCGCGCGCAACGCCTCGATCGCGGCAAGTTCATCGAGGACGACGCGGTGCAGTCGCGCAATCGTTCCTGCGAGCGGCGGGATGCCCCCTTCCCCTTCGGCTTGTGGCAACACCACCGCGCCGTCGTGGTGGGCGACGGGCTGCTCCTGCAGTGGGTGACCCGATGTGTCTGCCTGCCTCGACCGGCTCACTGCCGGGGGCAGCCCATGTGGCGGACGCTTGTAACGTTTCCAACGCTCGCGCTTGCCAAGAAGCCTGACGGCTTCTCTTGGAGATGCCGAGATCCAGTCCGATATCGGCCATTGAATCCGGGGTCTGCTCGAAACGTCGGCGCACATAGGCCAGCAATTCCGGGGTATAGACCCGCCGGCGCGCCAGGCTCGCCTGCATTGTTTGTGCGACGGCAGATTTTCGCGTGGTTTTTCTTGCCGTGTTGCCTGCGTCGTTTAATGCGGTTTTGCGTTGGCGTTGCGTTAATTGCGTTGTGCGCCCGCGCAGTGCGGGCGCACGCGTTTGTTTCGCCATGGCGAAGCTCCAATTGATGATTTTTGGAAAATGGCCGGCTCCGTGCGCATTCACGCGGACGGCGGCAGACCGTGCTGCAACGCTAGCGGGGCAGCGTCATGCTGTCAAGGATTATTTTCCTGTCGCAGCTTTAACGGCGCTGGACCGCGATTTCGATCTTTTCCAGAAGCTTCTCGAAAGCATCCATCATCTCGCCGGCCGTGAGATCGGACATGGCCGGATCGGGAATAGGCAGGCTCATTTTTCGAAGATGCTTGCGGAGCAACTCGTGGTCTTTCGCGACTTCCTTGTATGAAGTTCCGCTCATCGCGTAAATTTTCTTGAACAGATCCGCAATCATGTACTCGATGGCACTCAGACGAGCCGCGAGCTTGAACGCCTTTTTGTCCATATCTGCTTCCCTGTCTGCTTCCTTGGTTCCGGCACCGAACATTACAATTTTAGCTTACGTGACCGGCGCTTTGGGAGTACTTTTCGCGGCCATTTGAGCGCGCAATCCCGAAAACCGCCGCCTTGCAATGGCTTTTACCACCGCTGCCCGCACGCATTGCTTCGTTAAGCCGCCGCTAACCCGGTTGATCGACCATGACGCAACCGCGGAACCCGTCGATGGCAGATCAGACAACATTCGGCCGCCGGACCACGTCGTCACGTCCGCTAACGCGCGCGGTGGAAGCACACGCGCCTGCCAGGCCCGCAAGCAATTTTGCGCGCAACGAAAAGGCTGCCGAGCACCAGTCCGAGCTGCTGAAACACATCGCATCCCCGCCGATCGATGACGAATTCCGGGAATGGAAAAAGGCGCGCAAGCGGCACTCCGGCCTGCCATGGCGCCAGCTGGCGCTGATGGCGTCGGTAAGTTTTGGCGTCGCGTCGCTGGTGCTGCCCGACTCCGTCAGCGATACGCTCGACTGGGTGCTGTATGCCCTGATGGCCGCCAGCGCCTACGCCGGCCTGCAACGGCGCTGGGGCATGTCGTCAAACGACTGAACGTCGCGCGAGGCCTCAATAAGCCTGCAACGCCAGTACCCCGCCGGGGCCGATCATCACGCCCCAGACTTCATCGGCACCCAGTTCGATCTCATCGGTCTGCGCCGGCTTGCCCGCCAGCTTGATCGTGTACTTGTACTTGCCGGGCGCCAGATCGAGCGTCGGACCGTCCGGATTCTTGACGCCAACGCCGGCCGCGACGCTGACCGTTTTGTTGTTGAAGGTGATGGTCTCCGCCGCGGGGTTGATGTTGCCGAACAGGACCTTGGCCTGCCCCGGTTTCGGCATGATGCCGGCTTTGGCGACGGCGGCGGGATCCTTCACCATCAGGCGCACGCTGGTCGCGCCATCCTTGCGGCCGAGCCTGAGCAGCGCCGGCCCTTCGGGCGCGGTGAATGCAACGGCGGCGCTGTCGGCGTCGATCTTGGTGCCCTTCGATTCTTCCTTCCAGTTGAGCTTGCCGAGCTCGCGGCGATAGAAGCCGAGCACGTCGGTGAGCTCGAGCGGCACGCTCGCCTGCAACTCGCGGCGGAATGGAGTCTTGGTGCCCTCGCTCAAGGTGTGACGCTTGGGAACCGGCAGACCGCCGCTCTCCTCCGCTTCGAGATCCTCGGCGCTCGCCTGCACCGGCGCCGACGCGGGCGCTGCCGCGGCTTTGGTGACTCCCACTTTCAGCCCGGACCCTTCGCCTGACACTTTGGTCGTGTTGCCCATGCGCATCATCGTGAACGACACGGACTTTCCGGCCTTGGCAAAATTGAGCACGACCATGTTGGAATTGTTGATCACCGACGATTGCGGAGCCCAGCCCTGCGCTTTCATGGCTGCGCGGTGGAATTCGGCCACGTTCTGCAACGGCGACGCGCTGGTGTACTCGAGCGTGCCGTCGGCGCCGTCGAACTCGATCTCCTCAGCCGAATCCGGCACCGGCACCGGGGCTTTATTATCTGCGAGCACGCGCAATGCCGGTCCGGCGGCTTTCGGTGGCGGCGGCGCAGCCGGGGATTTCGCGCCGGCCGCGAGATCGGTGGTGGCTTCCCGCATCATCTGTTGCGCCTGCTTGAGCAACGCATCCGCCGAGTCACCCTGGGTGGCGGCTTCTGCTTTTGCGGCGGCCGGTTTCTGCAAGTGCAGCACAAGATTCACGATCGTCAGATCGTATTTGTGGGAGAGCTTGAGCACGGCCGGACCTTCCGGCGCGGTGAAATTGAGCGTGACATCGTCAGCATTGACGGCCGCGCCTTGTGCCTCTTCCTTCCAGTTCCGTGCCGTCAGCTCACGGCGATAGAACTCCAGCACGGTCCCGACTTCGGCGGCGACGTGGGCATGCGCCGAATGTTCGGTATCGCCGCCGGAGCCGCCGGAGGTCTTGCTCGATTTCGGGATCGGCAGGCCAAAAACCGGCTGCGAGGCCTCGAGCGTCTGCGGTTCTGCAAACGGCGGCACCTTGATTTCGATCGCGGTCTTGTTGTCATCGCGATGTTGCAGCGACAGCATGATCGGCCGCTGGGTTCCGCGAATAAAATACGCAATAGGGCCGTTCGCGCTCTTCTCGTCCAATTTCGCATTTGACCATTGCTTGCCGGCATCTGCCGCTGTCAATGGCGACCAGCCGCGGGCGGTGAGCTCCTTGCGGTAGAAGTCCATTGTGGCGTCGGCCGATCCGGCCGTGAGGCCGCTCAGGTAAGGACGGTTCTCGTCGAACACGATCTCGGCCGCATCGGCGGGAATTGCGAGCGCAAAATTGAGCCTGGTCGGCGTGTAATAGACGGTGGTGACCTCGCTGGTCTGTTCGTTCTTCCCCACCTGAATCGTGAAGGACACCGACAGGCCTTGCCCTCCCTTTTTGAACGCAAGCAAGGTCTCGTGGGCGTCCAGCGGCGCCACGTATTCCTTCCAGCCGTCGGCGGCCAGCAACTGTCGCGTCGCCGCAACCGTGCTCGCGAGCGAGCCCGTTACGGCATAGACCTCCGAGTCTTTTGACGTGCGGGTGGCGTCTTCCCTGGCGCCATCGAGGCGAGGCACGCGGCCAACCTCAACCAGCGCCGCGCCGATATTGTCGCTGTTGAAGAATTGCTTCTGCAGGGACTCCAGGTACCCCGAGGGCAATTCTTCGAATTTGACCTTGGTGCGGCCTGCCTCGGCGCTTTCCAGGACAAGCGCCGCCAGGCGGCGGTCGCCTTGCAGGTAATAGGCATAGGCGCCGCTTTTGGTCAGCTCGCCGGATGCACCGCCCGCCGGCTGCACGCCGTTGAGCTTTTGCGACCATAGCGCCCAGCCAAGAGGCGCCAGCTCCTTGCGATAGAATTCCAGGGTCTTGTCGATCGGTTCCGCGGACAACAATGTCAGCAGCGGTTTGCTCGGATCGAACTCGATATTGCTGGCGTCCCTCGGAAACGGCACATCGTTTTTGAGCGTCACCGCGTTGTATTGCACGCTGGTCGCATTGCCTTGCGCCGGCGCCACCGTGATGAACACGCCGAGCGCCCATGGGCCTTTCTTGAGCGAGAGGCTGCGCTGGCTGTCGCTCGCGAGCAGCGAGGTGTGCGGCGCGACGTATTTCTGCCAGCCATCGGTCGCGAGCGCCTTGTCGACGGCGTCGGCGGCCTGCGGCACTGGACTGGTTGTCGTGAATATCGTGCTGGCGGGGCTGGCGAAGACCTCCTTGGCGCCGGCAACCCGCGGCAATCGGCTGGTGTCGAGTGTCCCGTCGGATTTTTCGGATTTGGAACATCCGGCTGCAAGCAGCAGGACACAGAGCCATGCGACGAGTAACGAAAAACCGGTGTGGCCGGACCCGGTCATTCCAACCCCTTTAGCCCCTTGCATGATCGATCTCGCTTTCAACTCTGGTTCTACCCGGACGCCGGCACGTGCCGCGCGCAAAGCCCGCAGCCGCTCAATTGCAACCATTGCAGGGAGCCCCCCTAACCGATGCTATCGCATTGGTCGCGCCAGGTGGCCAGTTGGTTCATTGAAACCATATGCCGGGGCGGTAGGGAACCCGTATCAACGGCAAGGAACAGTGTCAAAATGAACAGAGGGCGGGCAACGGCCCGCCCCCCGCTTTCGCTGGTGAATCCAAGCTCACCAGTTGCGCAGCATCTCGTTGTAACCGGCGCTGCCGGTGCCGTTGTCCTGACCCGTAGGCTCGGCGTTGTAAGAGGCTTCGGCGTTGAGCTTACGACGCGCTGACATCGCATAGGCGTCGGTGCCGGAATGCCGGGCGACGCTTCCCGTCACAACGGGCGCCGGGGCCGTGACGGCCGCAACGAGATTTCCCGTTCCATTGTCCGGGTCGAACGACTGGGCATATGCCGGAAGGCTGACGCCTGTCGCAATAATGAGGATTCCAAAAAACTTTTTCATGACGACACTCCATCGTTGGGTTCGATGACGACTGTTGTCATCACCTGTCGCGAACCATGCAGCGAAAGCCCATCCGGGGTGTGTGACGCACGCTACAGTTCTGGTCATTATCCTGGACCGCACGGTTAATGGCCCGCAAAGCGCCCCAGCGCATTTTGAAGAGTCCCGCATCCAGGCGCACCCCGGCACCGCTTTATCAACTGGATGCCCACACATTCAGAAAGCCTTCCGCCGGGCCGGTTTGGACTAATCCCTCACGTTTCTAGGGAAAATCTCAAGGGAATCTCACGCGCGGCCAACGCTCCTCTTCATGCGGAACAAGCGGTTCCCCGCTATTGCGGCGCGATGAAATTCGCTCAGATGGTCGAACAGGCGGTCCCGGCATTGCGGCGCTACGCACGCGGGCTGACGCGCGACCGCGACATAGCCGACGACCTTGTACAGGATACGCTGGTGCGTGCGCTGCGCTCCGAGCACCTGTTTGAGGGCGACGACGCGCGCGCCTGGATCTATACGATCCTCACCAACCTGAATCGCAACCGCCTGCGCGCTTTGTCGCGTCGGCCGCCAACGTCGCCGATCCAGGAACATGATGCGTGCGATTTTGCCGGGCCTGAGCTCGGCAGCCGCGATATCGAGCGCGCCTTGGCAACGCTTCCGGAAGACCAGCGCAGCACGTTGCTGCTGGTCGTGCTCGAAGGATTGACCTATCGCGAAGTCGCCGAAG
The DNA here is from genome assembly GCA_963819915.1 of uncultured Alphaproteobacteria bacterium. Lineage (GTDB taxonomy): Bacteria > Pseudomonadota > Alphaproteobacteria > Rhizobiales > Xanthobacteraceae > Pseudolabrys. The sequence goes on along the minus strand of CAWFXX010000007.1, from coordinate 624,900 downwards.
TGCAGGACGTGCCGATGGGAACCGTCACGTCGCGCCTGGCGCGTGCACGCGCGCAGATCAAGACCTACCTCGAGGACGAACGTCCGGCGCTCCGGCGCGTGAAATGAAGACACAGTGAAATTTTCTCAGAACCTGTCCACACCTCAACGATCACCGATGAAAACCCGCATGAGAATAGCCATTGGCGCGCAATCCGCGCTACAATTTTCGTTCTATTCACAAAGGCCTCCCCGGCACCTTTTGAGCACGCAAACCCTATCAACCCACGGAAGCGCGTGTCGATAAATCGAGAGTTGCGCGTCATTACACCTTGAAGATTTCGGCGTAACGCTTCTTGACCGCTTCTCCCTGCTCAAGGATGGCCTCGGGGTCCTCCTTCATCAGCTTGATGTCGCCGAGCTTGCGCACGCCGGGCTTTTCCACAACCTGGGAATGCGCCGAATACTGGCGAGCGTCATTCACGATCATCTGCTGGCCCTCGCGCGAGTGCATCCAGTTCTGGAACAGGCGCGCCGCGTTCGGATTGGGTGCGCCCTTGAAGATCACACTTGGGCCGCCGGCAAGCGGTGTGCCTTCCTCCGGATAGACAATCTCGACCGGCTGGCCTGCTTCCTTGTTGCGGATCACCAGGTAGCCCGCGCCGTCCACCATGACTGCGCGTTCGCCGAGCGCAATTCGCTTCGGCGTATCGGTCGCCGACTGGACCTGCATGACGTTTTGCGCCGCCAGCTTCACAAAATAGTCCCAACCCAGATCGCGCGCGGTCTCGAACGTCGAATTCATGATCGTGCCGCTATAGGCCGGATGCGCTTTGACAAGCTTGTCCTTCCATTTCGGATCGAGCAGATCCTTGAAGCTCTTCGGCGCGTCTTCTTTTTTAACCAGGTTGGTGTTGTAGGCGATCGGCGAGATCAGGATGCGCGTCGTTGCGTTGAGCCCATCGGGATCGTAGTAGCGCTTGTCGTAATACTTCGCGACTTCTTCCGGCAGATACGGCGCGATCCAGCCGTTGCGTTTCCAGATGATGCAATGCGCCTGGTCGGACGTATTGACGACGTCGACGGCGTGGATATTGGAGGAATATTCCTGACCGATGCGGGTAAAAATGCGCTCGGCGCCGGAGCGCTCGACGCGCGCAGAAATGCCCGGAAACTTCGCCTCGAATGCCTTGCCGAGACGTTCGGCGAACTGCAAATCCATCGCGGTGTAGAAGACAACCTTGCCTTCTTTTTTTGCCGCCTCGATCAAGGCCGGCGTTATCGCTTCCGGCGCAGGCGCCGCGGCTTTCAACGCTTGCGCGAATACTGTTGTCGCGCCGATCGCCACGCCGGCCTTCAGGATCGTACGGCGAGAGACGTGCTTGTCAGTCATTCCAATCCTCCCAGGTACGTTCGCCTGCCTCTGAGGGGCGGGTCGGATGGCAAGTCTATATCGGTTAGCAAGCCCTGAGCAGCCCCAATTCCCCATGATGGCGGCGAACTTGAGGCGGTCCCAGATAGGCCTGAAGCACGGGCCCGGACGGGTTGATCTTTCGCAATGACAGGAGCGATCGCCTAAATGAAACTTTTTTAAAGATTGCGAGGCTGGCCATGAACGCGAAGCAAAGGAGCCGCCAATGGCGCAAATGAGATTCGAACCGCCAATTCAATGGGAGAATTGGTGCAGCTGGCTGCTCGCCCTCTGGCTCTGCATCTCGCCAGGCGTGCTGAGTTTCGGCGGAGAAGCGGTAGCAACGTCGGCCGCCGTTTTCACCGGCTTCCTGCTCATCTGCACCGAGATCGTCACCTTGTCGACATTCCGCTCGTGGGAAGAATGGGTCAACGTCTTGCTCGGTGCCTGGTTGATCGCTGCGCCGTGGATTCTCGCAGTGTCGAGCGCGGCTGCGACAATCAACTTCACAGTCGTCGGAGTGCTGGTCGCCGGGCTGGCCTTGTACGAACTTCGGCAGAACGAAAACAAATTCATAACACCCAAATGAGAAACTCGCCTCACACGCCCCGCGCCCGCAAAACCGACTCGATCGAGATCCGCGACCAGGGCGCGGTCCGATCGCGGAATGCCGCGTAGGACGCATGCACCTTGCCGGTGATGGCGCTCTTTCCGGCGAGTTCGCCGAGCACATCGCCTGCCTGCTTGCGTGCGGCGGCGATCAGATCCTCGGGAAATGCCGCAAGCTTCACTTTGTGCTCATCCACCAGCGCCGCGAGCGCCTGGGCGTTGAGCCGCTCCATCTCGGCAAGCGCGTAGTTCGCTTCGGCCGCGCAGGCATGCACGATAACCGCCTTGAGCTCGTCCGTCAGCGCATCCCACGCCTTCAACGACACGATACATTCGCCGGTGCCGTTCGGCTTGTTGAAACCCGGATAGTAGTAGAACGGCGCGACGCGGTAGAGCCCGAGCGCGATGTCGGTGCCCGGCCCGACGAATTCGGCACCGTCGATCACCCCGGATTGCAGGCTCACCAGAATCTCAGCGGGCGGCGTCGTTTGCGGCGTTGCGCCAAGCCGGCGGTAAACTTCGCCGCCGAGCCCGAGGGTGCGGAGTTTGAGCCCGCGGACATCGGCGAGGCTCTTCATCTCACGGCGAAACCAGCCGCCCATGCAAACACCCGTATTGCCGCCCATGAAAGGCTTCACGCCGAATGGCGCGTAAAGTTCGTCCCACAGCGCCTGCCCGCCGCCGGCATCGATCCAGGCGACATGCTCGCCGGGCGTCAACCCGAACGGCACCGTGGTGAAGAACGCTGCCGCCGGCATCTTGCCCTGCCAGTAGAACGACGCGGTGTGTCCGATTTCCGCAACGCCATTGCCGACGGCATCAAGGACTTCGAAGGCAGGAACAACTTCACCGGCGGCCGAAACGGAAATGTCGAGCTTGCCGCCCGACAACGCGCGCACGCGATCGGCGATGCGCTCGGCCGACATACCCGGACCCGGCAAACGCTTTGGCCAGGAGGTCACCATGCGCCACTTCTGCATTTGCGCGCGCGCAACCGAAGGCGCAGCCACCGTTCCGGCAAGCGCTGCACCTGCTGTGGTAACGAATGTGCGTCGCGTGGTCATGTTGTTCTCCATACCGCATGAAAATGATGCAGCGGCCCTTGGCCGTGGCCGACATGCAACATATTGGCGGCCGCGATCGCGGCCGTGACATAGGCCTTTGCCTCGCGTGCCGCCGCCTTGAGATCGAGATCTTTGGCGAGCCCGGCTGCGATCGCCGATGACAGCGTGCACCCGGTCCCATGGGTGTTTTTGGTCTCGACGCGCCTGGCCGACAGCCGCAGCACGTCGCCCTCCCCGACCAGCAGATCGACGCTTTCGTCGCCGCTGCCGTGGCCGCCTTTAATCAGCACGTTACGTGCGCCGAGCGCGAGCAATTCACGCGCCTGGATTTCCATTTCCTGCTCGTTGCGCGCAGCCGTCGCGCCGGTGAGGGCTGCGGCCTCCGCGAGATTGGGCGTCACTACGAGCGCGCGCGGGATCAGCGCTTTACGAAGGGCCTCGACCGCATCAACGGCCAGCAGCCGGTCGCCGGACGTTGCCACCATAACCGGATCGAGCACGATGTTTCTGGCGCGGTAACGCCCGAGGCCCGTTGCAACCGTTTCGATAATCGCTGCCTGCGACAGCATGCCGATCTTCACGGCCGCAACATCGAGATCGCTGAACACGGCATCGATCTGGGCCGCGACAAAATCGACGGGCACGTCGTGGATCGCGCGCACGCCTTGCGTATTCTGCGCGGTTAGCGCGGTGATCACCGATGCGCCATAGACGCCTAGCGCCGCAAATGTCTTGAGATCCGCCTGAATGCCGGCGCCGCCGCTTGAGTCCGAACCCGCGACAGTGACGGCGATCGCAGTCACGGCGCGCCTCGCCGCGCCAGTGCGCCATCGACAACCGCGCGCAGCTCTTGCCCGGCGCGGCCTGGATCGGGCGCCAACGACAATGCAGAAATCACCGCCACGCCGTCGGCACCGGCGGAAATCACCTCGGCAGCATTGCCCGCATTGATGCCGGCGATGGCACAGATCGGGAAGCCTGCCTTGCGCGCATGAATCACCTCGACGATGCGGCGAAGGCCCGTGAGGCCGATAGGCGTTGACGTATTGTCTTTCGACGTGGTTCCGTAAACGCCTCCGATTGCAACATAGTCGAGCAAAGGCAGGGGCGCGGCTTCCGCCTGCTGGACTGTCTTGATGCTGAGGCCGATGATCGCGCTGCGTCCCAAAAGGAGGCGCGCATCGGGCACCGCCATATCGTCCTGGCCAATATGGACGCCGTCCGCTTCGGCGGCGAGCGCGACATCAACCCGGTCGTTGACGAGCAATGGAACGCCCTGCGGCTCAAGCACTGCGCGCAAGCCGCGCGTCTCCTCGACCATGGCGCGCGTCGATCCGTGCTTGTCGCGCAATTGCACCAGCGTGGCGCTGGCAGCGATTTGTGCCGCAAGATCGGGAAGCGTGCGACCGCCCGCGACCGCAGGATCAACAAGGGCATAAAGCCTGAGATCCACATCCATCAATTCACCTTTGCGCGCGCGACAAGCGCGGACCCATCGAGATTGTAAAGAGCGTCAACAATCGCAATTGCAAAGCTGCCGGGCCCTTCGGCTTTTTCGGCGGCTTTTTCGCCCGCAATGCCGATCATCAGCAGCGCGGCGACAGTCGCATGAAATGCATCGGGCTCGACAGCAAGGCATGCGGCCACGAGCGCAGAACCGGCGCAGCCCATGGCCGTCACCTTGGCCATCAATGGATGACCATTGGCGAGCGCCGCAGTGCGCCCGCCATCAGTGACGAGATCGGTCTCGCCTGAAAGCCCGACGACAATCTTGTTGGCGCCCGCATATGCCGCAACCGCATCACGTGACGGCGCATGGCCCGCCAGTGCCTGGAATTCCGCATGATTGAGGCGAACGACCGACGGCCGACGGCCAACGAGCTCGCGGGCGAAGGCAGCGCGTGGCGGAGCGCGATCGACGAACACTGGATCGAGCACCCATGGCAACGTGTGCTTGGCAGCCGTTTCGACGGCTATGGCCGTTGCCTGCCGCCGCTCGCGGTCGAAAGTGCCGAGATTGACGAGCAGCCCCTGCGCACCGGCCACGAACGGGCCGATCTCCTCGGTTGACAGCGTCATCGAGGGAACGCAGCCGGCCGCAAGCAAAACATTGGCGGTGAAATTCTGCGCAACCGCGTTGGTGATACAGTGGACGCGCGGTCCGCGCGCGCGCAGGCGCGCAAGGGTGCCGGACGCCGCCTTAGACACCTCTTCAGCCACGCTGTTGGGCGATGTTGCTTGCGGGTGATGCATCTCTGGTCCCTCCGCCGGCATGACCCGGATCAGGTTCGTTGGGTTGGCCCGGATTGGCCTCTCAGTCCGGCAACGCCGGACACCCCACGAGATTGCTGGATCATACCTATTCCGCGGCTGCCCGCAGCGCAAGCCGCCTTGCCAGCAAAGCCCGATTTTGCTGCATTGCGGATTGTTCACGCCCGATGTGCGGCAGAGCGGAGGCCTTCCATGACCCCCTTCTTCGTCCAGATAAAATGTCAGCTCGGCAAGGCCTATCAGGTGGCCAATGCACTGGCCGAATCCGAGATCGCCTCCGAAATCTATTCGACCGCGGGCGACTACGATCTGCTGGTGAAGTTTTACGTTGAGGCGGGAACCGATATTGGCCACTTCGTGAACGAGAAAGTACAGTGCATCCCAGGCATCAAGGACACGCACACGATCATTACGTTCAAGGCGTTTCAGACCTGACGCACGGCGCGCAATTGCTGGCACGCCCTTTAGCGCCATCCATCAGGCGCTTGCTCAAAAAATAGCCAACCCGAAACAGTCGCTTTCTTCGCGGCCTCATCGATTTCCAGCAAATAATTATGCAACTCGGGACAAAGACTCACTCGGCAGCGCAGCCGGTCGCCCGAATAGTTCAATACAACTGAAAATCGAAGCTCATATTTTTTGCGGCCCTGCGTTTCAAATTCCCGGCCATCGTGTTTTTCCACCGCAACGATCGCATGCGGTGTCAGGAATGCGGAGTCGAGCAACCGCGCAATTTTCGCACGCATTTCATCGCTTGACGGCTCGCAGTCGTCCCCGGGAGCGCAGGCGGCCTGTCCAGGAGAAGAAATCGCCAACATCGTGAAAGCGATGGCCAGCGGTGGGCACCAAAAACCGCGCATTTTGACAAGTCCCACCGTGCAAAGCCGCGCACGCTTGACGCGTCGTAGGCATGCGAGAGAATTTCTTAAACGCTTTTCGTATAAGATCGTGTTTACACTCTATTAACAGGTGGCGCAGAAGCGCCACAATCGAGTCCAGCAGAACGCGCGCTATGTATCAACAAAGATCTTTGATCACCGAACTCGAGGACGCTGTCCGGCGTGGTTCTCAGGAAAAGAGGATTGATACCCTCAGGCGCATCACCGATTTATTCCTGGTCCAGAACGACAAGCTCAACGAAGAACAGATCCAGGTGTTCGATCAGGTGCTGGGTCATCTGCTGACACGCATGGAATCGAATGCGCTGATTGAGCTCAGCGAACGTCTTGCGCCGATCAACAACGCTCCGATCAAAGTCGTCCATACTCTCGCACGCGACGACGAGATTGCCATCGCCGGCCCGGTCCTGTCGCTGTCGGACCGCCTGAGCACTCCGGATCTCATTGAAATTGCCGAGGCCAAAGGCCAGCCCCACCTGCTGGCCATCTCGAAACGAAGCAGCCTCAGCGAGTCGTTGACAGAGGTCCTGGTCAAACGCGGCGACGAAGACGTCATCAGCAAGCTGGTCGAGAATTCAGGCGCCAAGTTTTCCGAAAGTGCCTATGCGCACATCGTCGAACGGCCGGGGGCGAGTGAATCGCTTCTGGAAAAGCTTGGCTTGCGCCTTGATATCCCGTTCGGCATTTTCCTTCGTCTGCTCGAACGAGTGAGCGAGGCGGTTCGTACACGGCTCGTGGCGCTGGTTTCAGAACAGCGTCCAGACGTTAAGGACCTGCTCGCCACCATTTCAAACGACGTGATCGAGCGGACGGATGTCGACGTAGATGTTGATTTTGTCGCCGCGCAGGCGATTGTCGAACAGGCACAGCAACGCGGCGATCTCGATGAATTAACTCTTCTCGAATTTGCGAAGAAACGCCAATACGCCGCGACCGTCACGGCCATCGCCACCCTGTGCTCGGCGCCGATCGACATGATCAAGCAGATGCTGAGCGAGGGGCGCAACGAAGCGCTATTGGTCCCGTGCAAGACGGCAGGCTTTTCGTGGCTGACGTTGCGCGCGCTCTTGCAGGACGATCTGCTTGGCCGCGTGACGTCCGACGATGAACTCAAGAAGCTGAAAAGCGACTATACGAAGCTTTCACAATCGACGGCCCGCAAGCTGCTCGATTTCTGGTGCGAACACCACGCCCCGCAAAAAGCCTGAGTGCGCTGCCGCGCCGCGGCCTAACCGGCTTTCCTGCCCGGTTTGCGAAGCACGGCCTTTGAGATTTCCGACTTCGGAAACTCGGCCTTGGGAAACTCGGCCTTGACGACCTGGCTGCGCCGGATGTCGTTGGCCTCCTTGAGATAGTCGTCCGCCGCCAGCATCAGCATTCGCCTGTTCGCCGGATCAACGGACGAACGCGCGCGCGCATAAAGATTATGCGCCATCTGCCAAAGGTCATCGACGGTTGTCATGTTGCATTTGTAGGCGCTTTCATCCGATTCCCGATTGCGGCAGGTCAAATACCACCTCAGGATATCTCCTTAGTGGTATTTGCCGGAAGGCCAGGCGGAACAGAGTAAAATCGGAGTCGATTTGTCCGGGCACGCCTCAGGCCGCGGCCGGCGGCCCTTCTGCTTCGCGCGCGCGCTGGAGACCGAGCTGGCGTTCGCGCCAAATGACGTAGAGGCCGGCGCCGGCCACTATAGAGGCGCCGACGTAAACCAACGTGCCAGGCAGTTCGCCGAACAGCCAGTATCCAAGCATAAGGGCCCACAGCATCGACGAATAATCGAACGGCGCCACCACCGAAGCCGCCGCATAACGATAGCTCTCCGTCAAAAAGATATGGGCAAGACCGCCAAGGATGCCGAGTGCGATCAACGCGGTGAGTTCGCGCGCGGTTGGCGAGTGCCACGCGAACGGCAAGGTCAATGCTCCGGCAATGGCGCAGACCAGCGAGAAATAGAACACGATGGACGAGGTCGTCTCGGTCTGAGTGAGCCGGCGGGTCTGGATCACGGTGCCGGCGTTGCAGAACGCCGAGGTCATCGCAAACAGCGAGCCCACCGCTGCGGCGGCGCCCGCCGTCCCGGCATAGGCCCCCATATCAAAATGCGGAATGAGCATCACGATAACGCCGGCAAAGCCGATCACCACGGCGGACCACCGGTAAATGCGCACGCGCTCCTTCAGGATGACGGCAGCAAGCGCAACGGTAATGAGCGGCGACGCAAAGGAGATCGCGGTCGCATCGGCGAGCGGCAGGCGGGTGAGCGCCGAAAAATTCGTAAACATGCCGCACACACTGAGCGCGCCGCGACCGAATTGCCCCAATGGACGGCCGGTGCGCACGGCGGAGGCGAGCTCGCCGCGCAGCGCATAAATCACCAATACGGGCAGAATCGCGAAAGCGCTGCGGAAGAACACCATCTGGCCGATCGGCGCGACGTCGCCCAGTTGTCGTACAAGCGCTGACATGCCAGCGAACAGGAGCGCGGAAATCAGCTTCAGTCCGATGGCTTTGAACGGATGCATGGGCAAGTCGGTGCTCTGCCCCTGCATACGTCAAATATCATTCGTGCGCACTACTTCGACGCGGACAGTGATTTGAGATAGACAGCGATCGCTTCGCGGTCGGCCGCGCTCAACTGCCGGGTGTTGGCCACGACCTCCATCATCAGGCCACCGACGAGGTCAGCGTCGGCTGTCATACCGGTGGCGAGAGTTTCGGCCAATTCCTCGACTTTCCAATCGTGCAACTTGCCCTGCGTGATGTCGGGGACCCCCCCTTGGCCAGTCGGGCTCGGGCCGCCAGTGAAGCGCCTGCTCGCAATGATCGCGCCCAGGAAATTGCGCGGTGAGTGGCATTCGGCGCAGTGGCCGGGGCCGTTCGCGAGATAGGCTCCGCGATTCCATTGTGCGGACTGCGCCGGGTCTGGCGCGAACGGCCTCCCGTCGAGGAACAACATCTTCCAAAGGCCCACTCCCCGGCGAATATTGAACGGAAACGACAGGGCGTGGTCACGCACCTTTCCGGAGATTGCCGGCAAAGTTTTCAGATAGGCAAACAAATCGCGAAGGTCGTCGAGTCGCATGCGCTGATACGACGTGTAGGGGAGCGCCGGATAAAGATGTTCGCCGGCGGGCGAAGTTCCCTTCGCCATTGCGGTGACGAATTGCGCTTCGCTCCAGCTGCCGATGCCGTCCATTTTGTCGGACGAGATATTCGGCACGTAGAACACGCCGAACGGCGAGTTGAGCGCAAGGCCTCCGCCGAGGCGGGTGGCGTCCTCCTGCTCCGGCACCGCGTGGCAGGAGGAGCAGCCCCCGATCAGGAACATTGTGCGGCCATTGGCGAGATCGGGCGTGTGCGGCGCGAGCACGCTTTCGGGAATCGTTTGCGGCGCGGTGAAAAACCAGAGCGCAGCCCCAGCAAAGGCGGCCGCGGCAATTGCAACAGTGACAAGCTTGCGGAGCATCCGGCAGATCCCGCGGTCGGTGGTTGGCTCACACGAGCAGTGGTTGCAGCGCCTTTTGCCCTATTGCCGGGAGAGTCGATAGTCCCTGTGGCAGGAGTCGCAGGCGTTGGCCACGGCCGGAATTGCGGCGCGCAAACCATCCAGCGAGGCTTTGGCCTTGGCGCGGTAATCGGCAACGACCTTGCCAAAACCCGCGGCCTTGGCGTCGAAGTCGGCTTTCGTGACCCAGATCTTCGACGCTGCGCGGGTTTTCTGCCCCGTTTTCGACGTGTCGGGAAACAGGCCCGGCAGTTTCTGCGCGGCGTCCGCCCATTGCGCGAAGGCGGCATCGACCTTGGCCGCATCGAACGGCGCCATGCCGCGCATCATCCGTACGACGATGACGGCATTCTGGTTATTCTCTTTCATCAAAGCCATCCGCGTCGCAATCGGGTCGGATTGCGCGGTCACCGCGACTGCTCCGATCAATACAAAAATCGCGGCAAGCGCCGCTCCTGTCATTCGCACCATAGAAAACAGGCCGCATTTTGTGCGTTGATAAGCGTCATTTAAACTAATGGGCACCCGTCGTCCGCGCGGCGGCGATGGCGCCCCAGATGCGTCCTGGAGTCGCAGGCATATCGACATGCCGAATGCGGTAGGCGCGCCACAGCGCATCGACGATGGCGTTCATGACCGCAGGACACGAGCCGATAGCGCCTGCTTCGCCCGCGCCTTTGACGCCAAGGGGATTGGTCTTGCACGGCGTGTTACGTGTCTCGAATACGAAGTCGGGCGCGTGTTCCGCGCGCGGCATGGCGTAGTCCATGAAACTTGCGCTCAGCAGCTGGCCCGTCGCCGAATCGTAGACGGTGTCTTCCATCAAGGCCTGCCCGATGCCCTGCACCGCGCCGCCATGCACCTGGCCCGCAAGCAACAATGGGTTGAGCGTTGCACCGAAATCATCGACAACGACGTAATTGACGATACTCGTTGCGCCGGTTTCGGGGTCGATCTCAACTTCGGCCATGTGCGTGCCGTTTGGATAAGTCGGCGGCTCGACGCTGAACTCCTTCGCCGCGCGCAATTTCTCAGGTGTCGCCCCCGGATGCGCGGCCAGATCAGCAAATGAAATAGCACGATCGGTGCCGGCAACGCGCACCGCCCCGTCGGTAATCTCCAGGTCACCCGCGGACGCTTCCAGCGCATCCGCCGCAATCTCCTTGATTTGCCCGGCGAGTGTCGTCGCCGCCCGATCGACAGAAACGCCACCGACGGGAATGGAGCTCGATCCCCCGGTGCCAGCGCCGCTTTTGATGCGATCGGTGTCGCCCTGGACGACGCGCACGCGCTCCGGCGGCAAATCGAGCCGCTCGGCAATCAGTTGCGCGTAGGATGTGGCGTGGCCCTGGCCGGTTGACTGCGAACCGATCAGCAGAGTGACACCACCATCGCGATCCAGCGTAAGCGTCGCGGTTTCCGGCCCGTTATTGCCGCAAGCCTCGATATAGGTGGCAATGCCGATGCCGCGCAGCCGCCCGGCTCGCCGCGATTGCGACGCACGCTTGTTGAAGCCGTCCCAATCGCCAAGCTCCTGAGCGCGCGCGAGGGTGCCCGCGAAATCACCGGAGTCATACACTTTGCCGGTCGGCGTTGTGTAGGGCAGCGCCTTCGGCTTGATCAGGTTCTTCCGGCGCAGCACATCGGGCGCCATGTCCAGATCGTGCGCAACCGCGTCAACCACGCGCTCGATCAGATAAGATGCCTCGGGCCGTCCGGCGCCGCGATAGGCATCAACCGGAACGGTGTTCGTATAGGCGGCACGCAGCCGAATGTGCGCGACCGGAATATCGTAGGCGCCCGTTGCCATGCCCACACCGAGCCAGGGGATATAGGGCGCATAGCAGGACAGATACGCTCCCATGTCGGCGATGATGTCGAGCTCGAGCGCCAGGAAACGCCCCTTCTCGTCGACCGCCAGCCGCGCTGTTGAAATATTGTCGCGGCCGTGGCTGTCTCCGAGAAAATGCTCGCTGCGATCGCAGATCCATTTGACCGGCCGGCGCGAGCGTTCCGCTGCGACCGCCGCCAATGCATATTCGCGGTAGGGAAATAACTTCGTGCCGAAACCGCCGCCGACATCGGGCGTCACCACCCGCATTTTTTCAGGCGGGAGCTTCATCACCGCACCGCCAATGATATCGCGGATGACGTGACTCCCCTGGCTGCCGAGAGTGAGCGTATAGCGATCACCGTCATATTCGGCGACCACGCCGCGGGTATCGAGATAATTGGTCACCAGCCGCTGGTTGACGATGGTCAGCTCAACGATGCGTGCGGCTTTGGCGAAAGCCTCCTTGGTCGCGCGCGCGTCGCCGGCTTCCGTTTCGAATGCAAGGTTGTTCGGCCGGTCCGCCCAAACCTTCGGCGCACCGGGCTTGAGCGCGGCAACAGCGCCAACCACGTGCGGCAGCTCGTGCCAGTCAACGGCCAGAGCCTCCGCTGCGTCTTTCGCCAGCTCGAGGCTGTCGGCGACCACAAATGCAATGGCGTCACCTACATGCCGCACCACATCTTTCGCAAGGATCGGATACTCCGGGACTTTGATATCCACGTCAGCGAGGACGCCGGGCGTCGGCAACGGGCCCAACGCGGAAATATCGGCCGACGTCAGCACCAGCCGGACGCCCGGCATCGCTCTTACTTTTTCGAGGCCATGAATTCGGAATTGGGCGTGAGCGTGCGGCGAGCGCACCATAACGGCGTGCAGCACTTTGCCGGGCGCAACGTCGGCAACGTAGCGCCCCGCCCCGCGCAGCAGCGGGTCATCTTCCTTGCGGGTGAGCGGCTGCCCAAATCCAAATTTCATTGTCATTGGCAGCCGCCTTGCAAAATTGAGGGTGATTAACTGATCTTTTTCCGGGTTTCCTTGCGGCGCGCAGACAGATGCAGCGCCACCCAGCGCGAGAGCACGTAAAAGACCGGCGTGAAGATCAGGCCGAATGCAGTAACACCGATCATACCGGAAAAGACGGCCGTGCCCAGCGTCTGCCGGAGTTCGGCGCCGGCGCCGATCGCCCAAACCAGCGGCGTCACCCCGAGAATGAAGGCAAATGACGTCATCAGAATTGGCCGCAGCCGCAGATGCGCCGCTTCGACCGCAGCGTCGAAACGGTTACGACCCGCGTCTTCAAGTTGCTTGGCAAATTCGACGATCAGAATGGCGTTTTTCGCCGCAAGACCGATCAGCACGACGAAGCCGACCTGAGTCAGAATGTTGTTGTCCTGGCCTCGCAAGACCACGCCGACGATCGACGCGATGAGACACATCGGCACGATCAGGATCACTGCCAACGGCAGTGTCAGGCTTTCAAATTGCGCCGCCAGCACCAGAAACACGAAGACGACCGCCAGCACGAAGGCGAAGGTTGCGGTACTGCCGGCGCGGATTTGCTGGAAGGCCAGCGTCGTCCACTCATAGGAAAATCCTTGCGGCAATGTCTCGGCCGCCAGTTGCTCCATGATCTTGATCGCCTGCCCCTGGCTGTAACCGGGCGCCGCAGCGCCATCCAGTTCGGCCGCCGGATAAAGATTATAGCGCGGCACACGGTAAGGGGCCGTAGTCGTGCGCACCGTGGTAAAGGCACCGAGCGGCACGGTTTCACCACTGTTGTTGCGAACGCGAATTTTCAGCACGTCGCTCGGGTCGCTGCGGCTTCCGCTTTGCGCCTGCGCGACCACGCGATAGGTGCGACCGAACAGGTTGAAGTCGTTGACATAGGCCGAGCCCAGGTAAATCTGCAGCGCCGCAAAGACGTCCGGCACGTTGATGCCAAGCAGCTGCGCCTTGGTGCGGTCGATATCAAGATAAAGCTGCGGCGTCGTGTTTTCGAACAGCGAGTACACCTGCTGCAGGCCGGGCGTCTGCGCCGCCCTTCCCATCATCGCGTAGACCGCGCCCTGCAAGGCCTGCGAGCCGCGGCCGGCGCGGTCCTCCACCATCATGCGAAAACCGCCGGCATTGCCGATGCCCGAAACGGGCGGCGGCGCAGCGACGAAAATCAGGCCGTCGTGAATCGCCGACAGGCGCTGGAACAGCTGCCCCTGGATTGCCGCCGCCGATTGCTGCGGATCCTTGGCGCGCTTCTCGAAATCGTCGAGTGTGACGAAGACAGCGCCTGCATTCGGAGCGTTTGTAAAGGTGGCGCCGGAGAAACCCACGATATTCACCGCATGCGCAATCCCGGGTATTTTCAAAGCAATCTCGACTGCCTTGCGGTTGACCTCATCGGTGCGCGCCAGCGACGCCGCCGGCGGCAATTGGGTGACAATGATGAGATAGCCGCGATCGAGCTGGGGAATGAAGCCGACCGGCGTCTTGCGGAATTCATTCAGGCCGAAGCCAATGATCCCGACGTAGACCACCAGCATCAGCACCGCGATGCGCACCAGTTTGGCAGAAAGCTTGCCATAGGCGTGAGTGAGCTTGTCGAAATAGCGATTGAAGACGCCAAAGAATCCGTGGATCGGCTTGCTCCACCAATGCCCGTCTTCGATCTCATGATGCGGCTTGAGCAGCATGGCGCACAGCGCCGGCGACAGTGTCAGCGAAACGATCAGCGAGATGATGGTGGCACCGGCAATGGTCAGCGCGAACTGGCGGTAGAACTGGCCGGAAATACCGGTGATAAAGGCCGACGGGATGAACACCGACGACAGCACCAGGGCGATCGCAATCAGAGCAGCGCCGACCTCGTCCATGCTTTTGACCGCAGCGTCATGGGGCGAAAGGCCCGCCTCGATATTGCGCTCGACATTCTCGACCACGACGATGGCGTCATCGACGACAATACCGATCGCCAATACAAGTCCAAACAGCGACAGATTGTTGAGCGTAAATCCGAACGCCGCCATGAAGAAGAATGTGCCGATCAACGATACAGGAATGGCCACGATCGGAATAATGGCGGCGCGCCACGTCTGCAGGAAAAGGATGACGACCAGCACGACGAGGATAATCGCCTCGCCAATCGTCGATTCGACCGCATCTACCGACTGCTGAATGAACTGCGTCGGGTTATAGACGATGTCGTATTTCAGGCCGGGCGGAAACCGCTTGGCCATGTCGTCCATTGCGTCCTGGATCGCCTTGGCCGTCGCCAGCGCGTTCGAGCCGGGCCTTTGGAAGACCCCGAGCGCAATCGCGGGGTTGAGATCCAGATACGAGTTTGTCGAATAATCCTGGGCGGCGAGTTCGACCGTGGCAATGTCCTTGACGCGCACCACGGCATTGGGTGTCTGCTTGATGACAATATTGGAGAATTCTTCCGTGCTGCTGAGACGACCGAGCGTCTGAACGGAAATCTGAAATGCGCCGGGCTTGTCGACAGGCGGCTGGTTGAGCACGCCGGAGGCAACCTGTACGTTTTGCCCCTGCAGCGCGAGCACAACGTCGTTTGCGGTGAGCCCGAGCGACTGCAGCCGGTCTGGATCAAGCCAGGCGCGCATTGCGTAATCGCGGCTGCCGAACACCGTGATAGATCCGACGCCATCGACACGCGTGAGCGCGTCGGTAATTTCGATTGTGGCGTAGTTGGAAATAAACAGGGTATCGCGCGACTTATCCGGCGAATAGAGATGCACGACCATCATGAGGTCGGGCGAACTCTTGTTGACCGTGACGCCGATATTGCGAACATCCGCTGGCAGGCGCGGCTGCGCGATTGCCACACGGTTCTGCACCTGCACCTGCGCGATGTCGAGATTGGTTCCGATATCGAAGCTCACCGAAATCGTGAACCTGCCGTCGCCGGTGGAATTCGACGACAGGTAGATCATGTTTTCGACGCCGTTGATCTGCTGCTCGATCGGCGTCACCACCGTCGCCGCGACGACATCGGCGCTGGCGCCGGGGTATTGTCCGGACACCGTGATGGTCGGTGGCGCAATTTCTGGATATTGCGCGATCGGCAAACGGAAAAACGCCACGCCGCCGAGGATCACGAAAACAATCGAGACCACGGACGCGAAAATCGGCCGGTCAATGAAGAAGTGCGAAATACGCATGCGCTGATATTGCCCGCTACTTCGACTGTTGCGGCGGGCCTCCCGCCGAGGCCGGTCCCGCGGGCTTTGCGCCCTGCTCCTCTGGCCGCACCTTCGCGCCCGGCCGCGCCTGCATGAGACCGCTGACCACGATGCGATCGTCCGGCCCGATGCCGTCTTTTATGACGCGCAGGTTATCGGACGTTAGCTGGCCGAGCGTGACGTATTTGGGGCGCGCTGTGTCCTGCGCGTCAATGACGATAACGAACCTGCGCGCCTGCTCAGTGCCGATGGCCGCATCGGGAACAAGCAGGCCCTCATACGGCGATGAGCCCGGCACGCGCACACGCGCGAACATGCCCGGCGTGAGCACGCCGTTCGGGTTCTCGAACACCGCGCGGCCGCGAATGGTGCCTGTCGCGCGGTCGATCACGTTGTCGACAAAATCCATGCGGCCCTTGTGATCAAAGTCATTCTCGTCGATGAGCTTGAGCGCAACCGGCACGCTGGCATTGCGGCTGGCGACATCCTGTCCGCCGTTCTTGGCGAGCCGCTCGTAGCGTAAATAAGACGCTTCATCGAAAGTGAACTCGAAATAGATCGGATCGGTCGAGACGATAGTGGCAAGCAGCGTCGTGTTGCCGCCGGTGCCGCCGGTCACAAGGTTGCCAGGCGAGACGCGCCGGTCGCCGATGCGGCCATTCACCGGCGCGCGCAGTTCGGTGAACTCGAGATCAAGTTCGGCCTGACGCACGGCGGCCTCGTTATTGCTCACCGAGGCCTTGGCATTGCGAAAGGCCTGCGCGCGTTGCTCGAAGGTCTGGTCGGTGATGGTCTTGTCGCGCACGAGTTGCTGGCCGCGCGTATAGTCGGATTCGGTGAAGGCCACATTGGACTGCGCCTGCACCAGGTTGGCGCGCGCCTGATCGAGCGTGTTCTGAAACGGCCGCTTGTCGATGGTGAACAGCAAGTCGCCTTGCTTGACGAGTTGTCCGTCCTTGAAATGCAAGCCGTCGAGATAGCCCGAAACGCGCGCGCGCACTTCGACCGAATTGATAGCGGTGAAGCGGCCGACATATTCATCGTAGTCAAAGACTGTTCGCTTGATCGGCTTGGCCACCGTCACCGCCGGCGGCGGCGGTCCTCCGCCTTGCTGCTGGCTCTGGCCACAGCTTGCGACCAAAGTCGCAAGCATGAGCGGTAGTGCAAGCACCCCCGCGCGATGCATCAAAGAAAATGATGAAACTATTCTTGTCGGTTTCATGAATTCCCGCAGCGGCGCATAATCAGTCGGCCCGTCCCAATAGCCTCGGCGGGCATGTATGTCCATTCACCAGTTCGGCAATAGCCGCATGGAATTTGCATTTACCCGCGCCGCCTGGCACGAAATGCCGCAAGCCAGCCCGGACCAAACAGTAGCAATACAGTTCCGCCGTAGAACACGGCGCCAATCAGGGCGAGGGCGCCCAGCGTCACAAGATCATGCAGGTTATTCCAGCCCGACAACCATCGGCTGACCGGCGCGGCGCACAGCCATAACACGCCAGCAAGTACAATGCCGGCAACGGCGAGCTTGAGTATCGACTGACGAAGGTGTTCGTCACGCGTGATGTGCCCCGCGCGCGCCGCAAACCAGATCACCAGACCAAGATTGATCCAGGCGCCAATCGATGTCGCCAGCGCCAGACCGACTTGTGCGAGCGGTCCCATCAGCAAAAACTTGAACGCAATATTGACCGCCGCCGCGAACAGCGCAGCCTTCACCGGCGTGCTCGTATCCCCGCGCGAAAAGAACGTCGCGACCGCGCTGCGGATCAACACAAATGGCAACAGGCCGAAGGCATAAGCCATCAGCGTACGTCCGGCGGCATCAGCGTCGGCGCCCGTGAAGGCGCCACGCATAAATAATCCACGCATGATGAGATCCGGAATGACGAAAAATGCCGCGACGCATGGAACCGACAACAGCAGGGTGAATTCGATCGCGCGGCTTTGCGCGTGCGCCGCGCCACTATGATCGCCACCCGCAATGCGACGGGACATTTCCGGAAGAATGACGGTACCGGCCGCAATGCCGATGACGCCAATCGGTAACTGATTGAGACGATCGGCATAATAAAGTGCGGACAGCGCGCCGGCAGGCAGGAAACTCGCAATGATGGTGTCGGCGAACAATGCAAGCTGCACGCCCATGGAGCCGACCGTGGCCGGCCCAAGCGCACGGAAGAATTTTCGCACATCGGCGTCGAGCTCGGGCCAGCGCAGTACCGTCATCGCGCCGGCCCGCCACGTGTCGCCGCCAACCAGGAAGGCCTGCAATACACCGGAAATCAGCACGCCCCAGGCCGCCGCATGTCCGGCCGTCGGAAAAAACACGACAAGCGCCAATGTCACCATCATCGACAGATTGAGCAAAGTCGATGCGGCGGCGGCGGCGGCAAAGCGCTGAAGGGCGTTGAGTATGCCGCCATAGAGCGTCACAAGCGTGATCAACAACAAATATGGAAATGTGATGCGGGTGAGTTCGGTCGCGAGTGCAAAGCGTTCGGGGTCGCGCGCAAACCCGGGAGCCAGTACATCGATTACCGCGGGCGTAAACAAAAGCGCCAGCGCCAGCAAAACGATCTGGCTGATCAGCAGCAGCGTGAAAATACGGTCGGCGAACAGTCCCGCGCGCGCCGCACCGCCCTGCTCGCGGATACTGGCATACGCCGGCACAAAAGCCGCATTGAAGGCCCCTTCGGCGAATATGGCGCGAAAATGATTGGGTAACCGAAAGGCCACGAAAAACGCGTCGGCCGCCGGACCTGCACCGAGCACCGCAGCCAATACAATGTCGCGGATGAACCCGGTTATCCGAGAGAGCAGCGTAAAACCACCGACGGTCAGAATGCGCTCAATCATCGGGGGGAGATCCCTGCTGCCGGGCGAAAATACCGCCGATTGTTGGACTTGAAGCCTACACAACGATAGCGGTAGTCAGACACGTGGAACTGCCTTAAGACAATTCCGCGCCGGAACAAAGAGCCCGAGTTACCCGCCGCCCATGTCTTCACAGATCATCCCCATTCTGCTGGCCGGCGGCGCCGGGACCAGACTTTGGCCGGTTTCGCGGGACGCCCTGCCCAAGCAGTTTTTGCCGTTGGTCGGCGACCGGTCGACCTATCAGGAGACCTTGCTGCGCGTTCAGGATCCGATGTTTGCGCCGCCGATCGTCATTACCGGCCCCAATTTCCATTTTTTCGCACGACGCCAGGCTGAGGAGGTCGGTGTCGACGCGACGGTCGTGATCGAGCCAATGCGTCGCGATTCCGGACCGGCCATTGCAGCAGCCACTGCGATTGCGGCAAGCCGCGACCCGCAAGCGGTCGTGCTCGCCCTTGCTGCCGACCACATTATCCTGGACGTCGACGAATTTCGTGCCACCTGCCTGGCCGGACGCGTGGGCGCAGAGGCCGGCCGCATCGTGACATTCGGGATCAAGCCGACTGAGCCGAAGACGAGCTACGGTTACATTCTTCCCGGTGAAGCCATCGGCGACGGCAAAGTCCGCTCGGTCAAACGCTTCGTCGAGAAGCCGGACGCTGCCACCGCCGAGCGCTATCTGCGCGAAGGCTACCTCTGGAATTCCGGCAACTTCCTGTTCCGCGCCGACGTCTTGTTGTCTGAACTCGAGCGGCTTGAACCCGACATGGCAGCGGCGGTCAAAGCGGCCGTAGCCAATGCCAGCGACGACCTCGGATTCGTGCGCCTGCAACCGGAAGCGTTTGCGCGCGCGCCGCAGAAGTCGATCGACTATGCCGTTATGGAAAAGACCGAGCGCGCCGCGGTGATCGCCGGGGACTTCCGCTGGTCAGACATCGGCAGCTGGGATGCGCTATTCGATATCACGCCGCGCGATTCCGAAGGCAACGTGCTGCAGGGACCGGTCGTGACGATGGATACGGCGGGCTGCGTGGTCCACTCGGATCAGCGTCTGACCGCGGTAGTCGGCGTCAAGGATCTGGTGGTGGTCAGTACGTCCGACGCCGTGATGGTGGTGCCCCGCGCGCGCGCGCAAGACGTGCGCGAACTGGTCACCAAACTCAAGGCAGGGCAAAGACCCGAAGCGACGGACCATAAGCGCGTGCACCGGCCCTGGGGCTACTATGAGTCCATCGACATGGGTGAGCGCTTCCAGGTCAAGCGCATAGTCGTCATTCCGGGCGGCATTCTTTCATTGCAGAAGCACCGGCACCGTTCCGAGCACTGGATCGTGGTGCGCGGGACCGCCGAAGTCACGATCGGCGAGCAGGTCCGCGCGGTGCATGAAAATGAGTCTGTCTATATCCCGATCGGCAGCGTGCATCGGATGGCCAACAAGGGAAAAATCCCGCTCGAACTGATCGAAGTACAGACCGGCAGCTATCTCGGCGAGGATGATATCGAGCGGCTCGAGGATATCTACAAGCGCAGCTAAGCGCACGATACGGCCGAACCGTGCCAGATCGAATCTGTACCAACAAGCGTTGGCGGTTAGCGACAGTCGGCACGCAAATGCAGGGACGTTACGTCCTTGTGGCCGCGCTCATTCCGCGACTTTCGCTTTGACATCGCCGAACAGCTGTTGCTCGACCAGGCCACAAATGGCGTGCGCTGCGAGAAGATGGATTTGCTGAATCTGCGGCGTTGAATTCGACGGAACGCGCAACGCGTGATCGCAATAGCCGTTCATTTCTCTTTGGCCGTCGCCGGTGAACCCGACCGTGGTGACCCCGATTTCGCGCGCCGCCTTGAGCGCCGCGATGATGTTGGGCGAACGGCCCGAGGTCGAGATCGCGATCAGAATGTCGCCACGCCTGCCGAGACCCCTCACCTGACGCTCAAAGACATTCTCGAACCCATAATCGTTGCCGATCGCCGTCAGGACCGAGGTATCGGTGGTCAGCGCAATGGCCGGAAGCGGATTGCGGTCGAAATTCAGCCGGGACAAGAATTCACCGGCGATGTGCTGGGCGTCGGCGGCGCTTCCGCCATTGCCGGCAACCAACAGCTTCCCGCCCTTGCGCATTGCAGCTGTGATCGCGCCGGCGATCTCAACCATGGCAGACGCGAGGTCCCGGTCGTCAGCGGCGCGCTTGAGCGTTTCGACCGACTGCCGAAAATGCCCCGCAATGAAATCCTCATCCCGCATGGTCATGCTCGGTGGAGATGCTTGAGGGGGTCGTAGCTGTCCGCGCGCTCGAAGACAAGGCCGCGACAGCGGCCCCAGACCGCCGGGCCTTATTTAGCGGCGTGCTGCAAGTACCAGTGGCAAGTTTGCACACGGCCGGCGCGAATGGCAAACAAAGGAAAAATCCCGCTCGAACTGATGGAAGTACAGACCGGCAGCTATCTCGGCGAGGACGAGATCGAGCGGCTCGAGGATATCTACAAGCGCATCTGATTTGTCCTCAGCAAAATAAATCTACAAAGCGCCGAAAATCTTACGCCTAATCAGGTCCGCAATAACCTGATCGGCCAAGTCAACCGCTTCGCCACGGTCGGCCGTGAGGTGCATTTCAGGATTTTCCGGCGTCTCATAAGCCTGATCGACGCCGGTGAAATTCCTAATTTCGCCAGCCAATGCGCGGCGATAGAGGCCTTTCGGGTCGCGGGCGATGCATACTTCAATGGGCGTATCGACGAACACCTCTATGAATTCTCCCTCGGGAAGCAATTCACGGATCATGCGACGCTCCGCACGGAACGGCGAGATGAACGAACACAGCACAATGAGACCCGCCTCGGCCAGCAGCTTGGCCACTTCGCCGACGCGGCGGATATTCTCGACCCGATCTACCTCGGTAAAACCAAGATCTTTGTTAAGCCCATGCCTTACGTTATCGCCGTCAAGCATCATCGTGTGGATACCGCGTTGGTGCAGTGCTGACTCCACCAAATTAGCGATGGTTGACTTTCCGGCCCCAGACAAGCCGGTGAACCACACCACCGCCGGCTTGTGATGCATGAGACGGCCGCGCTCGGCTTTGCTTACCGTCATTTCCTGATGGTGGATGTTGGTGGCCCGCCGCAGCGCAAAGTCGATCATGCCGGCGGCAACCGTTTCATTTGAAAAGCGATCGATCAGTATGAATGCGCCGGTACTGCGATTATTGGCGTAAGAATCGAACGGCACCGGCCGCGCAATCGAAAGATTGCAAATTCCAACCTCATTCAGGCCGAGCGATTTGGCGGCAATCTTCGATAAAGTATTCACATCCAGTCGGTGCCTAAGCTCCGTGACCGTCGCCGGCAGCGTACAATTGTTGATCTTCATCAGATAAGAACGGCCCGGGAACATGTTTTCCTCTGACATCCAGACCAAATGTGCAGCAAACTGATCCGCCACTGTTGGCCGGTCGCGCGTCGCAGCAAGCATGTCGCCGCGCACAATGTCGATTTCGTCGGAGAGCACGAGGGTCACTGCGTCGCCGTCCTCGGCCGCGGTAACATCGACACCGGCGGCTAAAATGTTGTTAATCCTGGTGATCCGCCCCGACGGCAGAACGGCGACATCGTCGCCCACTCGCGCACGACCGCTCACAATCACGCCAGCAAAGCCGCGGAAATCAGAATTGGGCCGATTGACCCATTGCACTGGCATGCGGAATGGTTTGATCCCGCGATCGTATTCGCAATCTACGGTTTCGAGGTACTCGAGCAGATGCGGCCCTGAATACCAGGGAGTACGGGTGCTCAAACTCGATACATTGTCGCCATATCGCGCTGAAATGGGGATAGCCCTGATTTCGCTGAAACCGAGCGGTCCAGCAAACGCCGCGAACTCGGCGGCAATCCTATCAAAGACCACTTTATCGAAATCGACGAGATCAATCTTGTTTACCGCCAGCACCGCGTGGCGAATGCCGAGCAAGCCCGCGATGATGGCATGCCGTCGCGTCTGACTGAGCAATCCCTTGCGTGAATCGACGAGCAGCACGGCGAGAACGGCATTGGACGCGCCGGTCACCATATTCCGCGTGTATTGCTCATGGCCCGGTGTATCTGCGACGACGAATGAACGATTGCGCGTGGAGAAATAGCGGTAGGCAACATCAATGGTAATGCCCTGTTCGCGTTCAGATTCCAGACCGTCGAGCAACAGAGCGAAGTCGACATCGGCGCCCGTGGTGCCGTGTCGTTTGGAGTCGCGCTCGAGCGCGATCATATGATCATCGAAGATGAGATCCTGCTCGTACAGCAATCGTCCGATCAGTGTCGATTTTCCGTCGTCAACCGAACCACAAGTGAGAAAACGCAAAGCCGGGCGCGTATCCACGGCAGCGGAGCGCTCAGTGGTTGCGCCTGCGACTGGCGCCGTGCCGCTCATTAGAAGTAGCCCTCGCGCTTCTTTTTCTCCATCGACCCCGATTCGTCGTGATCGATGACACGCCCCTCCCGTTCAGAGCCGCTCGATTTCCGCATTTCGGATATGATCGAATCAAGCGTTGTCGCGCTCGAGCGGATAGCGCCTGTGAGCGGATAACAGCCAAGCGTGCGGAAACGGACACTTACCATCTGCGGCGTTTCGCCGGGCGCAAGCGGCAGGCGAGCATCATCAACCATGATCAGCGCCCCGCCGCGTTCGACGATCGGACGCACTTTGGCAAAATAGAGTGGCACCACCGGTATATTTTCGGCGCTGATATATTCCCAAACATCGAGCTCCGTCCAATTCGATAACGGAAAAACGCGCATGGATTCGCCGCTCTTTATGCGGGTATTGAACAGGCGCCACAGTTCGGGCCGTTGACTGCGCGGATCCCAGCCGTGGGTCGCCGAGCGATGCGAGAAAACACGCTCTTTTGCCCGACTTTTCTCTTCATCTCGACGGGCACCGCCGAATGCAGCGTCAAACTTCCACTTATCAAGCGCCTGACGCAGGCCTTCTGTTTTCATGATCTGCGTGTGAAGCGCCGAACCGGATACGACCGGAGAAACGCCGCGCTTGAGCCCTTCCTCATTCACGTGCACCAGAAGGTCCATGCCGAGCCTTGCCGCCGTTTCGTCGCGGAATGCGATCATTTCCCGAAATTTCCAGGTTGTGTCCACGTGGAGCAGCGGGAATGGAGGCTTCGCGGGAGCAAAGGCCTTTTGCGCGATGTGCAACATCGCTCCAGAGTCCTTGCCAATCGAATAAAGCATGACCGGGTTGCGGAACTCAGCAACAGCTTCTCGCATAATGTCGATTGCTTCCGACTCAAGACGGCGCAAGCGAAGGTTCTGGTCACGCCAGCTCATTTTGATACCTGACCGAAGCCCTGTCCAACCGAGAGTTACCTGTCTGAATCAATATCGCCCGTCCCACCCGCGACACTAAACGCGCCGTTCACGATTTTGACCGAAGAACGTAACGCCGGCCGCTCACTTCTTCAGCGCACGCTTTGTTGCGTCAATGATGCGATCCTGGGTCGCGGCATCAAGATAGGCATGCATTGGCAGGCTGATGACCTCACCCGCCAGACGATCGCTCACGGCCACACCGCCCTTGCCGACCGGAAAATGCTTGTAGGCCTGCTGCCGGTGCAGCGGGATTGGGTAATAAATGGCGGTCGGAATGCCTTCAGCCTTGAGGGCAGCGCCAAGCGCATCACGTCGCCCGCCGGCAACGCGGATTGTGTACTGCGCCCAGACCGAGGTTGAGCCGGCCGGCACCTGCGGCACGGTCACGATATCGCCGAGCCCTTCGCTGTAACGGCGCGCGGCCTTGTTGCGCGCGTCAATCTCGTCCGGAAAAATCCTGAGCTTCTCGATAAGGATTGCCGCCTGGATGGTGTCGAGGCGTGAGGCAAGGCCGATCCGCACATTGTCGTATTTGTCGCTGCCCTGCCCGTGGACGCGCAGGCTTTTGAGCGCCTCGGCGAGCCCATCGTCGTCGGTCATCACAGCGCCGCCATCGCCGTAGCACCCGAGCGGCTTGGCGGGAAAGAAACTGGTCGCCGTCGTGTGGCCAAAAGTGCCGAGCCTGCGGTTGTCGTAAATACCGCCAAACCCCTGCGCGGCATCGTCAAGGATCAGCAGGCTCTCGGCCTTCGCCGCCGTTGCGATCGCGGAGTGATCCGCCGGCAAGCCGAACAGATCGACCGGGATGATTGCCTTCGGCTTTAGCCCTGCTTCTTTTGCAGTCGCAATCGCTCCGGCAATTCCCTTTGCATCAATATTGAATGTCGTTGCGTCTACATCGACGAACACCGGTGTTGCGCCGACCAATACCGCAACCTCCGCAGTCGCGCAAAAGGTGAACGAGGGACACAAGACGGCGTCACCAGGGCCGACACCCATTGCGCGCAAAGCAAGCACAAGAGCGTCTGTCCCGCTCGCGCAGGAAACGGCGTGACGGGCACCGCAGAATGCAGCGAGCTCGGCCTCGAATGCCTTAACCTCCGGCCCCAGAATGAACTGGCAGTGATTCAAGACGCGCGTAACCGCCGTGTCGATGGCGGACCCAAGCCGTCGCCGCTGAGCGGCAACGTCAATGAACGGAATGGATGGAGGGTTGGAGCGCAAATTCATTTAAACGTCCGCACTGAAGACGAGGCCGCTTAGCCGACGACAGCGCGCGGGCCTTTCCGTTGCGCGGGCGCAACCGCAGTCGGTCGCGTGGCGAGACAGCGCGTCGCGATTTCAAGGCTGGCCACCGCTTCCTCGCCCGTTACGGCAGGCGCCGCCCCTGAACGGACCGCACGCAGGAAGGCGAGCAGTTCGGAACGCAGCGGCTCGGCATGGCCGACCGACAGATGGCGCATCGAGTAGCTGCCGTCGGGCTGGAACCCGAAGCATTCGGTCACCTGCCGGGTCAAAAGATCGCCGGTGACATATTTGCCGCGCGTCGCCACCGTAACGTTGCGGGCCTTGAACGGCGTCAGCCAATTTGTGTTGATGTGCGCAAGCACGCCGGATGCCGTGCGGAACTGGAGCAGCGCAATATCTTCGCGCTCGGCGACTGCGC
The DNA here is from genome assembly GCA_963819915.1 of uncultured Alphaproteobacteria bacterium. GTDB lineage: Bacteria > Pseudomonadota > Alphaproteobacteria > Rhizobiales > Xanthobacteraceae > Pseudolabrys. The sequence continues at coordinate 599,205 of CAWFXX010000007.1, read as the reverse complement.
TGGAAAGCTGCGGTTGCACCTCGATAATGTCGGAATCGGTGAACCAGCGGATCAGGTCGATATCGTGCACGGCCAGGTCGATCACCACGCCGACATTCGACATGCGCGGCGGGAACGGACCGACCCGGGTGATGGCAATCGAGAGAATATCCTCGCCGCGGATCGCTTCCTTGATCGCCTCAACGGCAGGATTGAAGCGCTCGACGTGCCCGACCATCAGAAGTCAACCCGGCGCGACGCGCCGCATTGATGATTTCCCGACCCTCTTCCACCGAGGAGGCAATCGGCTTTTCCACCATGACGTGGATGCCACGCTCAATGCAGGTCAGCGCGATATCGCGATGAAGGTGGGTGGGCGCCGCGATGGTGATTGCATCGACATCGCGCTCGATCAATTCGTCGACGTCGGCAACAGCAACGCAGCCCAGGGTACGGGCGACAAATTCGGCTTGCTTGCGATCAGGATCAGCGACACCGACAAGTTCGGTGCCGGGCAGGCCGGCGAAGACACGGGCGTGATTGCTGCCCATGACGCCAACGCCGACGACTCCCACGCGCAACGGACGCTCCGCGCTTGTTGCTGCAGCCTGCACCATGTCTAGACGGTATCCCCACGCCCCACTAATTCCGCCACCGATCCACTAGCATGGCAACACGCGGGTGGCGACTACCCCTCGTACATCGAGGTGAACACGTTTTGATTCAAAGCGTTACAAGCGGGCAATTCCCGCGAATCCGGCACCTCAATATCCACAGCTATTCAGCCGCGCGTGAAGCGGGAACGGCAAGCCGCAATCCTGCTGCAACGGCATCGTCCCGGAATGATTTTACCGCCGCTAGCGACAACTCGGCCGCGCTCATGGTGGCAAGCGCCGGAAGTTTCTTGAGCACATCGGCAGGCGCGGTGATGATGTGGCATCCCATGTCATCCGCTTCCACGACGTTGAAAACTTCGCGCGTGGATGCCCAAATTATTTCAACATTGCGGGTTTTACGGGCGCGCGTGATGGCGTCCTGCATGATCGGCCGGTAGTCAATTCCGAAATCCGCGAGGCGGCCCGCAAACACCGACACGCAGGCAGGTGCGCCACCATCGAGCGCCTCGACAGCCCGTGCAACCTGCTCACCGGTGAAGATGGCCGTCATATTGATTTTGACGCCGTCGCGCGAAAGCGTCTGCACCGCCTCGAAGAGCGGCTCACCGCGCGTGTTCGTCACCGGCAATTTCACGTAGACGTTCTTGCCCCACGACGCGATGATGCGGCCCTGCGCAACCATCTCCGGAACGTCATCGGAAAAAACCTCGAATGAAATATGTCGATCCGGCACCGCGGTCACGAGTTCGCGCGCGTAGGCGGCATAATCGCTGACGCCTGCTTTCTTGAGCAAAGACGGATTGGTCGTAAACCCGGCAATCCATGGCTGCTTGGCCATCTCGACGATTTGCGCCTTGTCAGCACCATCGGTGAACAACTTTACTTTCAGATCCGCCAACTTTTTCATCCCGGTCACCTTTTCGACACTCGCGCCCGAAGTCGAATTTATCCCATTCTCATTGCAGAGCAATCAAGGTATGAAATTGGCGCTCTTGTCCAATTTTAAACGATCTAGCCGCCATATTCGTTCGATTGTCCGGACGATTCCCGAAAAACTCGAGACCAGGACTTATGGGACCGACCCGCGGCCTGCTACTCTTTGCAATCAAGGTAGCGATCTCGCTCGCGCTGCTATATGTCGCCGTTCATTTCGTCAATTTCGGCGTTTTGCGCGAACGCCTACAGCGCCTCAACTATTCCTGGATTGCGGCTGCGTTGTTCACTCTGGGACTGCAGCTCACGCTGGCTTCACTGCGCTGGCAGCGCATTGCCGAATTTGGCGGCGGACGCCTGAGCGCCGGCCGCGCGGTGCTCTATACGCTGATCGGCTCGTTCTTCAGCCAGGTCCTGCCATCGACTATCGGCGGAGACGCCGCGCGCATCTGGCTTCTGGCGCGGGACGCTGGCGCATGGAAGAACGCAATCTTTTCGGTGTTGATCGATCGAATTGCCGGGTTGATCTGGCTTGCTGTTCTTGTCCTGGTCTGCCTGCCTTGGTCGCTCGCGCTGATCGCCAATCCGGTCGGCCGCACGGCCCTCATTTTGATCGGGGTGGCTGGTGCCGCGGCGCCTGTCGGCCTGTTGATGCTGTCATTGCTTGGCCGCACGTCCATCGCACGCTGGAAAGCCGTTCGTCACCTGGCGGACATCGCAAAAACTGTCTGGACCGTGCTCACCTCCGCAAGAACGGGAGCCGCAGTGGCGGTCATATCGCTTACCGTTCATCTCATGACCGTTGCGGTCTTGTGGTTCTGCGCGCAGGCCGTCGGCTCATCCTTTACTTTCCTAAATTCGCTATTGCTCATTCCGCCGGTGATCCTGATCTCCGCGGTTCCCGTGTCGATCGCCGGATGGGGCGTGCGCGAGAGCGCAATGATCGCAGCGTTTTCCTATGCAGGACTGCCGGACAGCGACGGCCTGCTGGTCTCTATTTTGTATGGAGCCAGCAGCTTCGTCATCGGCGCCAGCGGCGGGATTGCATGGATCTTCAGCGCCAATCGCGTCCGGCTTCGCTCGCTGCGCGAGGCCAGCGACCACGCGCGGGACATCTAGCGGGCCAATCGAGCTACCTGATGTCGTTAGCCGACCACTCGCGATACCACGCGACAAACCGTGCGATTCCCTGCTCGATCGGCGTAGCTGGTCGAAAGCCGACGTCGCGCATCAAATCGTCGACATCGGCATAAGTGGCGAGCACATCACCCGGCTGCATAGGCAGGAGCTCGCGTTTGGCCTTCTTTCCGATGGCTTCCTCGAGGAGGCGCACGACATCCAGAAGCTCGACAGGCTTATTGTTGCCGATGTTATAGACACGCCACGGCGCACCGCTCGAAGCTGGGTCCGGCAACGCGGTTGAAAATTTTGGATCCCCGACAGGCGGACGATCGACCAGGCGCACGACCGACTCCGTCACATCATCAACATACGTAAAATCACGCCGCATGTTTCCGTCGTTGAACAACTTGACAGGTTCACCGGCCATAATTGCTTTTGCGAAAATCCACATCGCCATGTCCGGCCGGCCCCAAGGGCCGTACACCGTAAAAAATCGCAACCCGGTCATAGGCAGACCGAACAAATGCGCATAGGCGTGCGACATCAACTCATTCGCCTTCTTTGAAGCGCCGTAAAGACTCAAAGGATGGTCGACGTTCTCGTGGACCGAGAACGGCATTTTCGTGTTGGAGCCGTAGACCGACGAGGACGACGCATACAGCAAATGCCGGCAGCCATTGTGGCGGCAGCCCTCGAGAATTGTGGTGAAGCCGGTCAGATTGGCATCCACATACGCGAACGGATCGACGAGCGAATGCCGGACGCCGGCCTGCGCCGCAAGATGAACCACGTAAGGAAAGCGGTGTTCCTTGAATAACGCTGCCATCCCCTCGCGATCTGCGAGATCGAGCTTGATGAAGCGAAACCGATTGGATGTCGCGAGGTCCGCGCGCCGCGCTTCCTTGAGCGCGGGGTCGTAGTAGGCATTCATGTTGTCGAGGCCGACGACGTCATGGCCGTCGCGCAACAGGCGCTTTGCGACGTGAAAGCCGATGAACCCGGCGGCGCCAGTGACGAGAATGGGACCGTCAGTCATTGTCGCTTGGCCTCGCTGGTTGGTTTGGCGATCATAGTCGCCACAGATCGATTCCTTCCGGCTTTTTTGCGCGGTCGAGCTTTGCCTTTACATCTAGCACGATACCCCGGCCATCCTTGAGCAGTCTGGTAACCAATGGCCAGCCACCCGCCACATATTCCTTGTGAGCAACTGCCAGGATGACTGCGTCCGCCGGGCGCAATACCTCGATCGGCGTCAGCTTGATCCCGTATTCATGGCCGTCTCCTCAGCCGAAGCGATCGGATCGGTGACCTGCACGTTCGACGCCCACGCGCTCGAGTTCGCGCGCGATGTCGATCACTTTCGAATTGCGGATATCGGGAACGTTCTCTTTGAACGTCATGCCCGAGAATTGTCACAATCGGATTTGCGCGGCCGCTCTGCAGCAGGGCGCGCATACATTCACGCGCCACGCGCTCGCCCATGCTGTCATTGATGCGCCGCCCGGCGAGAATGATTTCCGGATGGTAGCCGGCCTTTTCGGCACGGTATGTCAGATAATACGGGTCGACCCCGATACAGTGCCCGCCGACCAGTCCTGGCTGAAAGTTCAGGAAATTCCATTTTGTTGATGCGGCGGCAAGCACATCGCCGGTGTCGATGCCGAGCTCGTGAAAAATGGCGGACAGCTCATTCATGAACGCAATATTGAGATCGCGCTGGGTATTTTCGATGACCTTGGCGGCCTCGGCGACCTTGATCGAGGGCGCGCGGTGAATACCTGCCTTCACGACCGAGCCGTAGACATCGGCAACGATATCGAGCGTGCGCGCATCCTGCGCCGACACCACTTTCACGATGGTTTCGAAGCGATGCTCCTTGTCGCCCGGATTAATCCGTTCAGGCGAATAGCCGACCGTGAAATCACGGCCGCCCGCAAGGCCTGACATTCTTTTCGAGCACCGGCAGGCATTCTTCCTCGATCGTGCCGGGATAGACGGTCGATTCGTAAACGACAATGTCACCGCGCTTGAGAACTTTTCCGACGGTGTTGGAGGCCGACAGCACAGCGCCGAGATCCGGGCGCCGCGCGCTATCGATCGGCGTCGGCACGGTCACGATATAAAAATCCGCATCGGCGAGCCGCGCCGGATCATGAGTAAAACGCAAACTCGGCTGCTTGAGATCGGCCGGTTCGACTTCAAGCGTCCGATCACGGCCGGAGGTCAATTCGTTGACACGCTGGCGGTCGATGTCGAAGCCGAGCACCGCTACGCCGGAGCGCGCGAACGCGACCGCGACCGGAAGGCCAACATAGCCGAGGCCGATGACCGCGATTTTTCTGCTGTGTGGCAATCCAATATCCTTGCGCCGAGGCGCTGTTTAGCCGGATCGTGGTGCGAGCGGCAACGAATTTCGCCTTCCGGAGCCGCATATTGCCCGGCACGGATAACGAGCCGCAGGCGATACGGCTGATTGTCTGAGTGCGCCGACTTTCTTGCGCGACACGACATTCAATACATGACGCGCGTCCGTAGAGTCCCTGTGCAGAATTTCAAAACAGAACGCCAATCGGCCCCAGCCCCATACGCTATTCTGAAGCGCTCACCACAGCCGGCGGCCGGCTTTGCATTGGCGGGTCGGCGGCCCCCTCCATCCAGCGCCGGCGCCAGGATTCGAACATCAAGATTGGCCACAATGCGTAGCTGCTATTTCCGGTGCCCGCGAGATGGTCAGCCCAAAGCCTGCCGACCTGCGCGGGATCAAGGTGCCCCCCGCCGAGCTTCTGCGGGTCGAGGAGATCCGTCGCCCAATCGCGCAGCGGCCCGCGCAACCAGCTTGCGAGCGGAACGGCAAAACCTGCTTTTGGGCGGCGAACGAGCCCGCGCGGCACATATCGGTCGAGCACCCGCCGCAGGAGCCATTTGGTCTCGCCGTCACGTATCCGCATGTGGCGCGGCAGGCTCCAGGCAAATTCGACGATGCGGTGGTCCAGCAGCGGCGGCCGCACCTCCAGGGCTACAGCCATCGAGGCGCGGTCGACTTTCTGCAAAATATCGTCGGGAAGATAAGTCGCCATGTCCCAAAGCTGCATGTTTTCAAGCAAATTCGCGTCACCCACTTCCCCCAGCCGCGGCATTCGGACGGGCTGCTCGCGGATGCCCGGAGGCATGCAAGGGTCGCGGCTCTGACTGACAAGGTGCTCGTAGACGGCTTCGCCATCGAGCGGCAACACCTCGACAATTTTCCTGACCTTGTCCGAGAACTGAAGCGGACGCAAAGACGAAGGGATCATGCGCGCGATATTGTCGATCATAGCGGCGGGAACTGCCTGCAACGCGGAGGCCATCGCGCGACGCAGGGGCCTGGGAAGCTGCCGCAAATGCCCGGCCGCGAAGGCGTACCGGTTATAGCCCGCAAACACCTCATCGCCGCCATCGCCCGACAATGCCACCGTCACATGCCTGCGGGTCATTCGCGAAATTGCATGCGTCGGTATCTGTGAGGAATTTGCGAAGGGTTCGTCATACATTTCAGCAAGTTGCGGAATAACCGAAAGTGCGTCCGACGCCGTCACGATCAGGTCTTCGTGGCTCGTCCCGAGATGGCGGGCAACGGCTCGTGCATGCGCAGACTCATCATATCCAAAATCCGGAAACCCGATAGAAAAAGTGCGGACCGGGCCGCGCCTGGCCGCCACCATCAGCGCTGCAACGGCCGATGAATCGATGCCCCCCGAAAGAAAGGCACCGAGCGGCACATCGGAAATCATGTTCAGGGACACGGCGTCGGTGAGCAGGCCGAGCAGCTCCTCCTCGGCTTCAGTGTCAGTTCCACGGTATGCGTTTTTCAACCCGTTACGCGCGACGCTTTCCAGGTTCCAATAGCTTCGGCGTACCGGATCCTTGCCGCATTCAAATGAGACGATTTCGCCCGGACGAACCTTGGCGACGTTCCGGTATATTGAATACGGCGCCGGCACGTAACCAAGGCGCAGGAAACTGGCAAGGGATGCCCGGTCGAGGTCGAATTGAAAACCAGCGGCCGTAAAGCTCTTGAGCTCGGATGCGAAGCAAAATCCGCCAACCGTTTGGGCATAGAATAGCGGCTTGATCCCAAGCCTGTCCCGCACGAGATGCAAGGTGCGCGTGGCGCGATCCCACAACGCGATGGCGAACATGCCGTTGAGATCGGCGACCGTGCGATCGAGGCCCCTTCGTGCGACCGATTCGACGATGATCTCAGTGTCGGAAATCCCACGCCGGTTAAGTCCGGACATATCGCCGCGGCGCGCGATGCTTTCGGCATTATAGACTTCGCCGTTGTATGAGATGACCCACCGCCCGTCGGCCGACACCATCGGCTGCGCGCCTGTCGGCGTGAGGTCGACAATGGCCAGCCGGCGGTGTGCCAACGCGACCCCCGCCTCGGTATCCGCCCACACAGCAGCGCCGTCCGGCCCCCGATTCGCGATTGCATCGCTCATTGCTTGCGCGCGGCGTACGATATCGCCGGGCGGCGCGGACGTATCCATGAGGCCAGCAATGCCGCACATAATTATGCGATCTGCCTGTCTTTTCCGGTACGCAAAATTTTTCGCTCGCCCGCGCGCTGGAGGCCCGCGACGACCTTGTCGAATTCGGCCGCCACGTGACGCGCATCATAGCGCGCCAGCATTTCGTCCGGCGGAGGACTCACCGTGCCCTGTCGCAGCCGAACGATCATTGCAGCGAACCCTGCGGAAATTGTCTCGGCAGTTTCCGGCGACGCGACCAGGCCGCCACTCGCCGATACAATATCGGCAGAGGTTCCAGGCGGCGTCAGAGCCAGTATGGGCCGACGCGCCCAGAGATATTCCACAAGCTTGCTCGGGGAAAAAAACATTCTGCTCGAAAGGCGCATCGAGGATCAGCAGCGCGTCCGCAGTGCACATTCGCCGCAGCGATTCCTCGTATGCGACAGGCTCGCTGAATACCAATAACGTCGGCGGCAAATTGAATTTTGCGGGCGACCACCGTTCATTTCCGACCCAGCGCCCGATCAATTCGATCCTGACATCCTTCAAGACTGCGGGATGCGTCCGGTGCAAATGGACAAGCGCTCGCGCCAGCATCAACGGGTTGCGTGGGCCATAAAAATTGCCCAGGTGACGTATCACAAGCGTGCCGTCGCGTGCCGCCGGCGGGGCGACTTGCTCGAACCCGGGATCAAAGGCATGCGGCAGAACGGCCGCTTTGGCGCTCCAGGCGGCGGGTATTTTCGCATTACCAGGTCGACAGTCTCTTTCGACGTGAAAAGCAGGCGATCGGCCGCCTCAACAACTTTGCCCTCCATGCGGCGCATGCGGAACCGCACCAAAGGAACCCGCGAGAGGTAGGGACTGTCACTCCATGGATCGCTGAAATGGGCAATCCACGGTACGCCCAGCCGCTGTTTGATCTTAAGGCCGGCCAGATGATCGGACATCGGCTGGCCGAATGTGATCAGCACATCGTCGCGCTCGACTAGCCTGTTGCTCAATATCGCCTTTGCCGCGCGTTCCGCCCAAGGGCGTTCGGAATCGGGTAGATAAAAGAAGTTTTTTGCACGGCGCCAGGTGCGCGTTGATCCATCGGACAAGCGCGTCACCTCGACACCTGGCCTCAAGGCGGCTTCGCCATTCTCGATGCCCGCGCACACAACGCGAATTTGCAGCGAGCTGTATTTCGCCAGACGCGCGACCTGCACCGCTCGCGGCGCCACTTGCGGCGGGTAAGCGTAAGACAGGAATACCGCGGTCATGTCCAGGCTTGCAGCCAGTGTTCCAGCACGATCAGCAACCAGACCTTGTGTGCGGCTGTCTGGTCGCCGCCCCGCGCGCGCGCGAGAACTGGCCGCACCTGTTCCATTCGCAAAAGTGAACCGATCCGGCTACCCGGCGCGAACAGCAGATCCTCGGCCCAGCTTCCCAGGTCGCCGGCGAGCCAGCCATATGCGGGCACAGGGAAACCCTGCTTCGGCCGTTCAAGAATGCTGCGCGGTAAACGCCGCGCGCAAAATTCGCGGAGAACTCGCTTTGACGTGTAGCCTGTTTGGGAATTTCCGATGCGCCACGCGAGCGGCAATTTTGCAGCCCATTCTGCAAGATGATGATCGAGAAACGGCTCCCGCACCTCGAGTGAGGTCGCCATGCTCATCTTGTCCGCCTTCATCAGCAGATCCTCGGTGAGCCAGTCGCCGCAATAGATCTGCTGGACCTGATCGATGGGGTGTGCATGTGACGATTGGCGGTACCGGCGCTTCAAACGTTCGATGGTCGATTCAAACTTTCGATCCTCTTGCCACAGAAGCTGTTTCTCCGCTTCGTCCCAATACAGAGTCATATGATAGGGCTTGGCGGCGAGCATGCCTTTCCAGCCATTCTCGGCCCACAGACGGAGCCAGGGTCGCATGCCAGCACCAACCGGAATGCGGCCGGCAGCCTGACGCGCTCGCGCGGGCAGCCAGCGCTCGATCAATTCGAGGAAGTGCAACGCGCGGCCAAGCTTTTCGAAATTATATCCGGCCAGAAGTTCGTCGCTGCCTTCGCCCGACAGCACCGCCTTGACATCGTTTCGTGCAAGGCGCGAAACGAAATGCAACGGAACGCTGGCGAGATCTGCAAGCGGCTCATCGCTGCTACGAACCATTTCCGGCAGAAACGATACAAAACTGTCACGGTCGATGACGACTTCGTGGTGCCGGGAGCCGATGTGTTCCGCGACTGCCCTGGCATAGGGCGTTTCGTCGTATTCGCCGCCGTCCGCGAAGGCGACGGAGAACGTATGGAAATTCTTGTGGCCCAATTCCACCGCGGCCGCGCTTACCGCGCTTAGAATCAAGTCCGCCGGACAAGAGCACGCCCACAGGCACATCGGCAGCCAGCAATCGTTTCTCGACCGCGGCGAGAAAGAGGTCGCTGAATTCGGCCAGGTAGTCGCGTTTCGAATCGACGTCCGCAGCCGCAAAATCCATCCGCCAATAGCATTCGGAAGTCTGCGATCCCGACCTGAGATCATATGTCAGGCTGTGCGCAGGCGGCAGTTTCCGGATTCCGTTCCATACCGTATCCGGTCCCGGCACGAAGCGCAGCGTCAGATAGTCGTGCAGCGCCTGCCGATTGAGCTCCGGACGGCGCGGCAGAACCTGCAGGATCGCCTTAATTTCGCTCGCGAAGTAGAAGGTGCCGTCGTGTTGGCCATAATACAAAGGCTTCACGCCGAAGCGATCGCGGATAAGACGCAGCTGTCCACGCGCGCGATCGTAAAGACAGATTGCGAACATCCCCTCGAGCCGGCGCACCATGTCCAAACCATCTCTGCGATAGAGATGAAGGATCACCTCGGTGTCCGAATGCGTGGCAAAAACATAGCCGCTCGCCTGCAATTCGGCTCGCAGCGCCCGGTAATTGTAGATTTCCCCATTGAAGATGATGCCGATACCGTCATCCGACCACATCGGCTGATGTCCGCCGGCAAGATCGATGATCGAAAGACGGCGCATGGCGAAGGCGAAGCCATCCGTTGCCCAGAGCCCCTCATCATCCGGGCCACGATGCACGATGGCCGCATTCATTTTAGCGGCGGAGTCCGTCGCTTCGGATCGCGACATCCGGCCGGCCAGTCCCACGATTCCGCACATGATTTACAAATCAGTCCTTGTGGCCATAAGCCCACAGGCTCCAGCCAAACCGGCGAGCCCACGGCTTCTTGGCCCAGACGGGCAAGACGAGGCCCAAGCCCGGCAGAAGGGAGTGAAATACCGTGTCGAGATCGGTGCCCAGGACCCTGATGCGCAGGTCATTGCTGTAGGCCCCGAGCATGTTGCGCAGTTCGTTTTTCGTCACTGGCCACGTGTGCGGATTACCCTCGGCCCGCGCACCATCGCCGTACCGGCTCGCCAGTTGTAACGGCCCGAGAAAACGGTTTTCGTAATGCAACAGGCCTTCGATCCACAGCGTCTTGTACCAATGCAGAAGCGAGCGGCGATTGTAGACCATCACGCCAAACCCGCCTCCCGGCTTGATCACCCGCATCATCTCTTCCAGCGATTGTTCGAGATCGGGCGAATGGTGGAGCACGCCCCAGCTGTAGGCATAGTCAAAACTTGCATCTGCAAACGCCAGATGCCGCGCATCCATCGGCTCGATTTGGCCCTTTAGCTGCATAAGGTCGAAACGTTTGCGGGTCTGCTCGATGCTGGTCGGATTAAGATCGACCGCTGTGACATCGGCGCCGCTACGCGCCCAGTTCATTGCCAGCGTGCCGAGGCCGCAGCCGATCTCGATGACTTTGCCGCCATCACCGTAGTCTGAATAAGGAAACAACCGATCGAACGGACGTTTGTCGTGAAGCGGCCGGTTCCAACTGTAGAATTCCTGGTCGAGACGCTCGAAGAATTCCGGCGTACCCATTTCATATTGGCCGTCCTGGTAACCGGTGCGCCCGTGTTCGGACGCATAGGTCATTGGATTGTCTCGCCACCAGTTCCGCACATCGCTGCTATCGCTCATGTGCGCCCCCGCGCCGCATCGAACGCCCACATCAACGGCGTCGCGACGACGAAAATCGGCAGGAACAACAACTCGGGCAGCATGCTCCACTCGAGGAGGCGACGCAGGCGCAATCCCAAACGGGTGGCGCCGTTCAGGTGGAACTTGCGCCGCCGGCCGTTGAGAACCCCCACCGCGGCTGACGCGGCCTTGTGTGCCATCACCGCGCGCTCGACGCGATTAAATCCAAGGCCGATCGAATCTGGATAGAGGAGAACGACTTCGTCCGCATCCGCCAAACGGCTGCTCCAGTCAGGTTGCTCGCGCGTGTCCACCCATTCGGCGTCCGGGATGAGCTCGCATTGCAGTGCGCGCATGTAGTCCGCGTCGCGGGGATTGGCCTTGTACCAGACGGCGTAGCGATATTGTGCAAACGGCTTGCTGCGAGGTGGCCGCGCCAGGCCGTCCGCCGGCCAGGGCGAATGAAACAGTGCGATGGTTCGACGATTCATGACAGTTCGGCGAGAAGCTCGCGATACGTCACCGGCCGCGCGATCTTCGCCCAATAGGCGACGGTTTCGAAAAATTCTTCGCGGTCATGGATATGCGAAGGATCCGCGTAGAAGTTCAGCAGGCCGATACCGAGCGATCGAAATTTCTCGCCGGCGGCCCGCCCTTCCCGCACGAAATCGTCGGGTCCGAAACGCCGGCCCGGGGCCGCAAAACAGGTCCAGCTATCAAGGATGCGCAACGGCATCGAGCCCATGCCTGATACCGGCAGTTCCAGAACACCGAAATCGCCTGAATGCGGGGCCGAAACGGTACGCGTAAAGCGGCAACGTCGACGTCGAAAACACTTAGCCGAGCTCCTGAAGAACGCCGTGCTGAAATCGCAATTGGTCGGCTTCTGGAAGGTGCCGAAATGCGGCGCGCGAAACCCGATCGGCTTGATGCCGAGCGTCGACCGCAGATTGCGATCACCCTGGACGATATCGTCGCGCACCGCATTCAGCGGGAGCTGATCGTAGAAAAAACAGCTGGCGTAGCGGCCGCGCGCAATATCGAAATATGTGTGGTCGCGATAGCCATGATTGATGAATTCGCCGCCCGCCTCGGCAATTTGCCGATAGACGCGCTCGCTTTTGTTGAGCAATTCGCCCGGCACGGCGTAGGCCGGGGTGACACCAAGTGCCCTGACCCGGTCGTGAACCTTCATCACTGTGTCGGCATCTTCGCGGGTGTCACAGTCAAACGACAGAACCAGAAAAAGTTCTCGAAAACCTGCCTGTTCGGCCAGTCGTCGGTAGCGGCGATCCATGCCGCCACGCGCAGCCTGTGCGCGCAGCATGTAGAGCAGCCGGTACGGATCGGCGAGCGCGGCGCCGATTTTCGCTAGCATGAAACCGTGTTCGCCTTGGCGCCGCTGGCGGCGAGAACCTTGCGGTAGACTGCGACGTAGCGCGCCTCCATCGCTTCCGGATTCCAACGATCTCGCGCCACAGAGGCGGCAGTACGGCCAAGCCGCTCGCGCTCCTTCCGGTCGGCGATTAAACGCTCGAGTGCCTCACGATAGCCTTTCGCGGATTGCTCAACTGCAAGAACGTGATCGCCGACCAACTCGGCCGCGAGGCCGCCATGGCGTTGGTTCAATACGATCGGCAGCCCGATTAGAGACGCCTCGATGCAGGTTTTGCTGATTTCCCAATTATCCGAACAATAGACGTAGATATCGGCTGCGGCCATTTCCTTCAACACGTCCGCGTTGGGCATGCGGCGAATGAAACGCACTCGTTCGGAAATACCGAGCCTGTCGGCAAGGGCGCGCAGGCGCGGATGCAACTCGCCGTCGCCAATCAATGTCAGATCTATTGACGGCACCCCGGCGACAGCTTCGAGGATCGGGGTCGGATCCTTTTGCAGGCTCTCCTGCCGACCCACGCTGATTGCCTTCACGCGATCACCGATGGTGTAGTCTGTTTTTTGGGTGTCGCCGCAGTCCACGGCATTATAGATGACCTCGTAATTTGTTACGCCGTGCTTCTCGAGATAAGGAACGATCGGCGAATATACAGGTACAACAAAATCGGCGTTCTGAATCGACGCGATTTCAACCGCCTCAATGGCAATCCCCGCGATCTTGCGCTGCCAGGTTCGCCCAAGTCGGCCACGATTGTAGTCAACATCCGGATTGCCATGGAGCGAAACGACATACGGAATGCCAAGCGCGCGTTTGATTTCAAGCGCTGCGAATGCATTCAGATTGTTGCCGTGGCAACGAACCAGATTCGCTTTCACCGCCTTTGCCAGCAGCACAGCCGGAGCAGCCCAGCGCCGTAAAAGCGCCGGACGCCATCCGAAGCTGCGCAGAAACGTGCCGGTATCAGCCGGTAGATTGTGGATTTCAAGTCTTGCATCGCCGACCATTGCCTGTACAGCAGCAGGGTCCGGCCGACTGTTATTCGTCATGAGAATGTGCACTTCGCTAAACAGATTGCCCGGATTGTAGTAGCGCCGAATGACTTCGCCTTTGTTGACGAATTCGGAGACCCGGTCCGGCACGATCACTAGCAGACTGTTCACTGTGACACTTTTTTCTCGGCGACAACGGTCACCGCAGACTTGAATGGATTGCGAAAATTCATGGCAAGCATGCTCTTTAGAATCGGCAGCATGTGCACCTTGCGAAGCACAGACAGCAGGCGTTTGGCACGATCGCTGCTGATGAGCTCAGGATGTTCAAGCCGCAGCCTGTCGAGACTGGTCGACCGCGTCCCCAATCGATCCAACGCCTTCAACACGCCCCAGTTGGTGCAGTAGTAAATGTGGTTTTGTAAAAAGCTGGGGTTTCTGCCGAGAAGACGCAGATATGCGGAAGCTAAACCCCTGGGAAAAAATGGCATCCAAGGCACGTGGTAGTGGGCCTCCTTCCGCCAGGCCGCATAGTTTGGGCAAACCACGAAGAGCCGCCCGCCGGGGCGCAGCACCCGCACCGCTTCTGCCAGCACTGTTTCATAGTCCGGCACGTGCTCCAGCACATTAAGCAACGAGACAATGTGAAAAGTGTTGTCCGCAAATGGCAGCCGGCCAGCGTCGCCCTTTTTGAAATATCGCCGAAGCATCGGAGTCCGGTTCGGCTCGGGCAAGTCGTTTCCTCGATAGATCGACTTCAAATGGAGCAAGCTCGAAGCCGGTCGCATCAATGCCAAGCTTGCGGCACGAGAGTACGAAGGCTCCGTACCCTGCACCAATGTCCAGCAACTTGTTGTTCGGCTGCGTGCCGTTGGCGATCACGGCCGCCAGGCTGTCCGCCATCGCGGACTCGACGAACTCATGCAGGTGCGCCTCGATCATTTTATTATCAAAGACACCCTTATACTGTTCACGGAGATGCGCTTCGATAAGCGACAGCTCATCGGCCGTCAGTTTCACCTTATTATCGTCCGGCATGGCGGATCGGCATCAAAGGGATTTGGGCGACCCAACTCGATTTTTATTTATTCTCAAGACGCCAGCCTGGCCTGTGGGTGATGTATTAGCCAGGAACCCAGCATGAAGCCGCTCATCATGACTTTGGCGTGCGAGGAAAACTCGATGCCTCGACGAACGTCTTGAATATAATTTTTCCAGGCGGCCCGAAAATATCTGGTATCGATTCCAAAACTGTCGAGGGACTGCCACATGGATTGAAACGCGGCAAGAAAGGCCGGATCGTTGGCAATACTGCGATCATAACGCAGATTCCAACCCATCCCCTTCTTGCGAGTCCAGACAATGTCTTCAGGAACGTACCGCTCGTAATATTGCTTCGGCAGAAACTTGTTCTTGCTGGCCGAGAACACATTGCCGACTTTATATCGATGCGGCAGCCGCGCAGCGAATTCGACCATGCGATAGTCCAAAAACGGGCTGCGCACTTCGACCTGGGCCGCCATGCCCGAAATATCCGGAATACGATAATTTCCGTCCACGCCGCTATAACCAAGCGCCAGAAACATTTTCAGATCCAGAGCGCTTTCAGCTCCGCACTCCAATGCCTCCTCGGCCAAGTCGCGCGCGAATTCCGCAACCTCACCCAGCACCTCTTCGTTCGGTTGCGCCGATTTTGCGCTAGCGACGAGGCTTTGCGCGTAAGCCTCGGGCAGACTCATGCGCAGATACGGAGACACCGGCAGGTTTCTCGTCAGCGGTCTCAGCCATTTTGTGGCGTCAACGCCCCACCCCCTAATTCGGAATTTTTCGTCTCCGATATAGCCGGTAAAAAGTTCATCGGCGCCGTTTCCGCTGAGCACCACCGTCGCATAGGGCTTGATCGTTTCGTAGAGGCGGCGGCAGAACACCAAGGCTATCTGATGACACGGCTGGTCGTAAAACCGGTAAGCTTCATCCAATTCGGAAAGCAGCTGGTTATGATAGTCATAATGGATGTAGTGCCAGGTAAGTCCAAGACGCTTCGCAACCGCCTCTGCGATGACGGTTTCTTCGCTCGGGTCATCCTCCGTGTGAAAGTCAACGGTGTAGCAGGCGAGCTTTCTTCCGAGCTTGCGGGTCGCGATACCTGCTATCGTGCCGGAATCCACCCCGCCAGAAAAGGTCAGCGCAACGGGCACATCGCTGCGCAGACGGATGTCTATCGAATCGGATAACAGCGCTTCATACTCGTCCAGAAGGGTCGGCAAATCGCTCTTTGCCTTCTGCCGATATTTCGGGCGCCAATATTTCTCCGTCTTCGGCTGAAAACTCGAATCAAGTTTGACATACGCGTAACAGCCGGGAGGAATAGCGTTTGCCTGCCTGTAAATGCTTCGGCTTTTGCCCGGGCTTCCAGTGATATTGTAAAATAAAGTTGCGCTCGGGCATAAGTCGGATCGCCAGCCGGGCATGTCACGAAATGCATCCAAGACTGACGAAAAGCAAAACACGTTTCCCAGCGCGGTCCAGTACAGCGGCTTTTTGCCGAGACGATCACGAGCCAGAAAAAGCTCTTTGTTGTGCGTATCCCAAATTGCGAGCGCAAACATGCCATTGAGATCTTCGCAAACACGAGCACCACGCAAGCGGAAAGCCTTCCAGCACGACCTCGGTATCGCTTTCAGTTCGGAACTCAGCACCACATTTGCGATAAACTTCACGCAGCTCACGATAGTTGTAAATCTCACCATTCAAGACGATTACGAAGCGGCCCGACGCATCGTGCATGGGTTGGCCGCCCGTTTTCAGGTCAATAATCGACAAACGCGCATGAAAAAGAGTGAACATGCCTGCCGTCATGCCCATTCCGCGTTGGCATCCCTCCCGCGGTAGAGAATCATTTCGCGCAAGGTCTGCCTGGCCTTTTCGGGCACGGCCGAGACTGTTTTGGATATAAATCCGGCGATGCCGCACATTTAGACGATAGCGCTCGCTCAGCGCACATTTGCAAAATGGTCATCTTTTTGGCGGATCGTTTTCAATATCGACGAATAGCCGACGGAAACCGTACGCCGGCGACCGCTGCCGAAGCAATCCGGCACGCCGGTTGATGAATCAAGCGTCGATTACCTCCGTTCTTCTGACAGATAGTCGCGAAATCCGCCCACTTTGCCGCGGCGCACGTGGAAACGCATCCGCGCTTTTTCTGTCTGCGGACCCAAAAATGCTGAAGCCCGACGAACGGAATCTCGGTCGCATCTCCTGATTGCTCGACTTTCTTCATGTTTTCAAAATTGGCGTCGGACAAAGCCTGGTGAAGCTGTGGTTCTTGCTGTGGAATCCCAAGGAACTGCACCAATCCTGCAAAGGTCGCGTGCGGATCTGCTCGCATATCTTCGTAGCGCAACAAAAAGAGATCTTTCACGCGGCTGCGGTGCTCGTACCAAAGCGAATAGAAGCGGAAGAATTTTTCGGTTCCCCAAACCGGATCCTCCAGGAAATCCAGCGAGATCTCCGGTGTAATTCCACACGTGATTGTCGCGGCACATCCAAAGAGAAACGAGCGTATCGAGGGGATGGCGAACAAGGAGGACAACACGCTTGTCTTCAAAAGGCTTGATCACATTTCCATAGTCAAGATCGGATGCGCGCTGATGTGTGCCAAAGCAAAGGCCGATGCGTGAACCGCATCCTGGGCCCAACGCACAGCTGTTGGCACCGACCCAGCTGATCCACCATATCGAACAGCGGAAGATCCGGCAGATCGCAGAGCAACTGAACATATCGCCCCAGCATGTAAACCATCCAGGTATTGCCGGTCTTCGGATAGCCAACGAAATACAATTCCGTGGTCCGGTGACAATTTACCTTTCGCAGACTCGGGTCAGCAAGGAAATCGTTCGGCCACTTATTCGGCTCCCTTGATCGATTTAACCAGATTGTGTGATTCCAAGGACATCGCGGCGGTCATACGTCGTTGGGTGATCCCGGCAATCGAAAGCACAGTGAAGGCAGTAATTGCCAAACGCAAAACCACATCCCAACTGGACGCATAGCGCGCAAGCAAGGTCGTCAGGATCCCGATCGCAATAATCTGCACGTAAAACACGCCTGATACCGGCAGAAATAGATAGCGGAGTGCAACAAAATAACGCAGGACGTTGAAGAGCAGCGTCGCAACCAATATCGCCCAAGGCGCTAAAGTGATGCCAGACGTGAATCCCGCGACTGCCAGGCTGGCGATGGTAATCGCGGCGTATCCAAGATTGAGCAATAGAACGACGTCTGTGCGCTTCACGAGGTGAAACACGTATTGGTAGACGCCCATTAGTTGCTCAAGGCCGACGGCGAACGACAAGATGAGAAGTGTTCGCGCTGCGCCAGAAAAACTGCTGCCGCCTGTCCAGGCAATGATGTCCGCGGACCACAACGCAAGGCATGTCATGCCCCCCGCCCACAGCAACATGAAATGGTTCTGTGCATCGTGAAACAGCGTACGTACGGCGGTCATATCTCCTTCGTCATGCAGCTTACTGGCCCGGGGCAACAACAGCGGATAGACGGCGTATCCCAGAAACACCATATAGCTCGCCAGGGATGCTCCAAATGCATAGACACCCAAATCTGACTTCGTGACGAAATAGCTCAACACGAGCCGATCGCTTTGGCCAACAAGCCACACGGCCAAAACCGTCGGCACCATAGGCAGACCATATTTCAGGAAACTCCAACGGATATCGGATCGCGGCAAAGACTTTCCGTTTGCCATACCGGCAAGAAGCGCTGGATAAATCGCTGTTTTGCCAAACGCTACTACTGCGATATATGCCGCGAGCCGCGATTGCGCTTCTTCGAACGCCGGAAGCGCGATGACAAATACGATAACAACCGCAGTCACCTCAATTAGTGAGCGTGAACCGATAAATAAAATTTGTCGGCTCACCGCCATGCGGGCCTTAAAAAAAGCATCGAGAAAACCATCGGCAACAGAGCCCGCGGCCGTCAGCACCGCCATCGGCAACAACCAGTAAAATGCTGGATTAATGCCGAGAAACCGACCAATCGGCAGCCTCAGGACAAAAGCCAGCACGGCTGCTGTCAGAAGGGGACCAACACAAAGGAGAAAGGCGTAGCGCAGGAGCGCCGAGGCCTCCTGAAATGACGAGGCCGGCACGAAGCGCGACAGTGAGGACGACAGGCCGAGTTCCGCAATGCTCGCAATAAAAACCTGAAATGCAAGGACCAGAGACCAATTGCCAAAGCTTTCGGTCCCGACACTTCTCGCAAGATAACCGACAGTGAACACCAGCGGAACACGACAGAGAATTTCCGCTGCGCCAATGGCTGCGCTCTTCCCAAAGAAGGTATTCACGACGTCAACTGTACCGCAGCCCTTGCCACGGCCGGTTCTATGCGACGCCAGTCAGCCGGCAGTAAGTTGGGCCGTACCGGCACGGCAAAAACCATCGGCCAGATTGATTCCGCAACAGCCATGCCGGTGCGTCCGAAACCCCGCCAATGTTCCAATAAGTGCAGCGGCGTATAGCAAGGCTCAGTAGCCACGCCTTCACGTTCCAAGGCTTTGCGGAATTGGATCGCTAGTTGCGCGCCTGACTTCTCACGAAATAGCAGCGGCCACACGGCGTAAGTATTTGCCTCGTCCGGTAACGTCGTACAAGGGACCTTCGACGTCGCAAAAAGGTCCCTCCAGCGTCGAGCGTGGTCTCGACGGCGAGTAATATTGTCTTCGATGCGTTCAATCTGTCTTGCAGCGAGCCATGCGTCGATAGTTTCGATCGTGCGCGCGCGGCATTCCTGCTTCGCCCACACGCGCGCATCGAAGCCAGTCGCTCGCCGCAAACGCGTCAAGCGCCCGCGAACCGCATGTGAAATTTCGCCACGGCCGCGGCGGCTGCGGGATCCCGTAAATCTTCGCAGGAAATCCGCCATTCTAGCCCTGCTTTCATCGACAGGTCCCGTCTCGAGCTTGGGTCTTGCGGCGCGTGGCCGATTTAATATCGCCCATCCACCGCCCGGTCCCATGATCGGCTTCCCTACCCCCGCGCTAAAGATAGCCGCATCGCCCATACTCCCCGCCAAATTACCATTCGGAAGTCGCAGACCATAGGCCTGTGCTACGTCCTCGATGACCGCGATGTTGCGTTGTCGAGCCAGGCTGACAATGGTCTCAATGGAGGCTGCTCGTAAGCCAAATAAATGAGGAACTAGAATGGCTCCCGTGCGAGACGAAAGCGCAGCAACCACGCCTTCCTCGGAAATATTGAAGTGATGATCCGAGTTTGCGAAGACCGGTACGCAGTCTGCTCGCAGGACAGACGCTATAATGCTGGCACAGCAATATGAGGGGACAATTACTTCTTTTCCGGGCCCTATATCCAACATTGTCAACGCGACATACAAGGCAGACTTGCCAGTATCCGTGAGGACGATGTCCGAACTATCTGGAAAATGTGACTTCAAACTTTGCGCAAGGCTTTCGGGGGCATCTGCAATGTCAAACCTCGACCGCGCAGCGACAATCGCGAAATCTTCTTCGCTCCAGTACGGCTGCAGGTATGGCACGTAGCTGCCGGTCAGGCGGCGCACGGCACGACTAAGGTCATCCATAATGCGCTTTCCTCAGAACGAACAAATGGCGAAAGGCAATTCGTCGAAGAAGCGGCGCGCCGCTAATAATGGAATCCAGCATACGGCGCTTGATCACGAGCCCTAACGGGTACTTGAACAAAGAACTCGAGAACGGCAGCAGCACCTGAACCAGAAGCGGCCCAAATAGCGGCAGTATTTGAAACGCATAATGATGCTCAATTTCCAGCCCCGTATTGGATATCGCGCCAAGAATTTCCTTGTAAGGATATTGAGTAGGACTTTGCCCATCCGTACAAACGATGAGTTATTGCGCTTGTCAAAGTCGCCAAGCTTCTCGAATTTCCGAGATCAAGAATGGCCACTCCACCGGGCCGCAGCACCCGCGCAGTTTCTGCTATAGCTTCCTGGACGTCGGGCACGTAATAAAGTGACGCGTACGAAAACACCGTATCGAAACTACCCTCGGCAAAAGGCAAAATTCGCGCGTCCCCTTCGATGAACCAGCATCTAGCCGAAGCGGTCGTCGGCTTTGCCCGCGTCACGGCCGCTTGAAGCAATTTTCTGCTGAAATCCAAGCCAATTATCGAGTTAGCGCAGCCAAGCAACTCGATCAAATACGTACCGCTACCGCAACACAGATCGAGAACGTCTTTCCCAGCGCAGTACTCGCGCAGCAATTTCCTGCGAAACTCCAGAATTCGAACGTCATAAGGAGTCGTCGGCGCCAATTCCAGCTGAGCGGGCACATAGCGCTCGTTGTAAATCGACTTGTTTAGATTTGAATTCATTTTGGCCTAACAAAGAGAAATTCCGTCGGCATGTACCCGCGTATGACTTTTCTCAGCCGGTCAGTATTGAATTCCGTTATGAACGCAAAAATGTAGGCAGTCGCATAAACAGCCGAACAAGAACAAATAATTTCATAATTGGCGACGCCCGGCTGTAGCTGCCTTGGAAAGAAAAGTAGGTCTGCAGGCACGCCATCACGAATGCCAGAACAGTGATGTGCAATACATAAAGTGAATACGAAAAGCCCGCGAGCCGCTTATTCGGAATTCCGCGCCACCAGGCAGGCAAGCGCCACATGCCGAAGTTGGGAAAGGAGCAGGACAAAACTCAGGACGAACGCCAACTGCGTGGCGAGATTGGTGGGAAGTACGGTCCCTCGTGTTGCAACCGGAATAGCCAGGCAGACTACCGCTGCCAATGCGAGCATCCCTGATTTGAATCGGAATTTCACCACCGCCAGCAATATACCGACATGCCACAGCAGCATGTATCCGAGGCCCGTCGCCGCAAACGCCACGGCGAGTAAACCCGCGGCCGGGATCACCCAGCGGGCATTCATCCTTACCAATAGCCCCAAGACGAAGGGCGCCAGCATGTAAGACCACCATTCCCAGTTCAGCGACCACAGCGGTTGCGCGGTCCCGAACGGCGGCCCCAGCACGTTCTGCAGCATGAATAGGTTGTAGAAAAAATTCGCGACCCCAATGGCATCCTGCGTGCTCACCGGAAGCGCTCCGATCGGATAGGCCTGGGTGTAGATGCCCAAGCCGTTGAGCCATCTGAGACCGGAGGCATCCAACAGCCATACCACCATCAGGGCAGGCAGCAGCACGATGTAGATGCGCGTGAACCTGTTGATGAAATATTGCACGAAAGAGAAATCACCGGCTTTGGATTTTTCGAGCACACCCCCGCCGATGAGATAGCCAGAGATGGCAAAGAACATTAGTACGCCGTAGTCGCCCCAGCCGGTGACGAAGTAAAACGCGGTCGTCAACAGAGTTGGCTGCTCAACCTGTCCCCACGGGACGAAGAAGATAGCCCGGCCGTGTCCGATTACGACGATCAGTGCGGACAGCCACCGAAAGAAATTCAGCGCGACGGACAGATTGTCGTCCACCGTCACGTGGGTCTGGACCGGCCGTATTGCCATTGTTGATGCGCTGGCGGCGTCCACTAGATGCCCTTCCTGATGTGGTAGAGGCGCTCAAGGAAACGACCAGTTCTCAGGCGGCCTTTGTAGTACGGATACAAATCTCCTCCGAAACTCTTTTTAAAATCGTTGAGACCTTTTTGTTTTCCCCCACCGAATTGCGGAAATGCCTCGCCGGTTTCGTACCACTCGATGCTGCTGTTCAACATCCATTGCATCGCGGTCCACTGAAGCAGTGAATTCGCCTCGACTTCCAGTCCTTTCGCATTGGCAGCGCCGGTCCAATAAACGGCCGCCTGTTTGTAGATTCCGAAATTTTCCGCAGCAACAGGCTCGCCATCCAGTTCAGCTATCCAGACGTGAGCCAGACCTTTTGCGACAAATCTTTCCCAAACAATGCGAAAATAGTCCTTTGGATGCGGGATCACCCCGGTGCGACGATACGTCTGCTCGTGCAGCAAGTAATAAGTCTCGAGATCATCCTGGCGGGCTTCCCGGATCTGCACTCCGCATTTTTGCGCCTTGCGTATCGCCGTGCGGGCTCGTCCCTCCATGTGCTTCCATACTGCTTCGGTGCCCGCACGCAAGTCGATCACCCAGCTCTGGGTGAGTGTGTTATCGCAGCCCATTTCGAGGAGTGGATTTACGCGAGGATTTTCCGCGCCGCGCAAAGCTGGCGTCATGTTCGACAGAGCGATGCGAATCTCGAGGCAGATACCCTTGCGGGATCGGGCAACGAGTTCGTCTCGCACCGCTGTCAGGATAGCGCGGCGTTTCTTGTCTCCCAGTGTGTTCCGGACGGCTACACCACCGAACACGTCTAGAAAATACATAGGCAGGAAACCGGCCACACGCCTTGTCGTGCGCCGCAGGGGAACAATCGCGACGATTTGATCTCCTTCCCGGTCCGACAATGCGAAGCTTTCATCTGTGCTGCCGCGCCAGGTCTCGAGCGCTTCCTGAATGTCGTAACGATGCCAGAGCCAGGCGTCATCCGATGCGTCTGCAAAGGCATCCCATTCGGCACGCCCCACTTCAGTTCGTTTGGCAATACGAAACGACCCGGTCATTTCGATAAGAGTACATAGAGGCTTGTTGCCTGACTCTGCAGAAACCGGCGACCCAGTGTTTCAAATCCATCGTCCACCCACTTGAACCGCCTGACCACGGCATCAAGGGTCCAATGCGGCACTCCCCATCCAATCGGATGAACTTTCCGCACAATCAGTCCCGCCGCTTTGCATTGCTCCGCGACAGAATCGGCAGTGTAGAAATGCTGGTGATCGCTGGTCTTCAGCATCTTTGGCTGCAAGCGATAGGCAAGCTGCCAAAATGCCGCGCCTTCGTTCGGAACGCCGATGATCAACAAGCCTTCGGGCTTCAGGATGCGGCGGACTTCGCGAAGCGCCGTGAGATCATCCGGTATGTGCTCAAGAACGTGATTGAAATATATCACGTCAAAGCTGTCGTCTTCGGCTGGATAATTGCATATGTCGGCCATGAACAGCCGTGCGTTCGTGCCGAGTTTTGCGGCGCGTAAGAGACGCTGCAAGTTGTAGTCACTGCCATATAACCGGGTGAAATAAGATTTCAGCCAGTGGAGATTAGCGCCGTCGCCACAGCCAAGGTCCAAGCCCACGGACGATTGAGACCGCCGCTGTGCGGACCACTCGGCAATGGCCGCTTCGACCCATTTCTTGCGCTTTAGAACGTGATGTCGATAAGGGCCAACCCACTGACTACTGTGCCCATCAACAAACCAACCCTCCCGACCGCCTCGGGCTGCCTCAGCAATCGCATTCTCCGTCACCGTGCGGTCTTGTACGAGTAACGGAATGCCCTCGACGCTATCGATGGTCAAAGCGCAGGACGGACACTGCGTGGCTTGACCGAGGTCGGACTCGGCGAGAGCCTTGTGGCAAGCAGGACAACGAAACATTTCTATTTTGCTCCAAAGATTATGCTGCGCAGCTCTGCGACGATGCGTTCCGCCGCACGTCCATCCCACAATTCGGGGCGTCGGCCGGCTCTTCGCTCGCCGGCGAGAATGCGGTGTGCTTCCGCCACTATTCTCGCCGGATCACTCCCGACAAGAATGTTCGTCCCTTCGCTAATCGTAATCGGTCGTTCGGTGTTTTCCCTGAGGGTCAGGCAAGGCACGCCGAACGCTGTTGTCTCTTCCTGCATGCCGCCGCTGTCCGTCAAAACCAGAGCGGCGTCCTTCCACAGGTTTAGGAATTCCATATAGGACAGAGGAGGCACCGTGTGGATATTTGGGCCAGCGCTCAGACCGAAAGCGTCTAACTGCTTTTGCGTCCGCGGATGAAGCGGAAAAATCAAGGGCAACTCGCCGGCAATGCGCGCGAGCGCACCCATGATGCGCGCGAAGGTTTCACGATCGTCGACATTCGATGGCCGGTGCAAAGTGACGACGCCGTAGCGGCCGAACCTTACCTTGAGGGCGGCGGTCGCAAAGTCCGCGCCGCGTTGCTTTTCGAGCTTGTCCTTCTGATAGAGCAAGTTGTCGATCATGACGTGACCAACGTGGTGGATGCGCTCCCGCGCGTGGCCTTCGGCCAGCAGGTTTGCGACACCTTCAGGTTCAGTCACGAAGAACCAGTCCGAAATCGAATCCGTCACGATTCGGTTGATTTCCTCCGGCATAGTGCGGTCGCGGCTGCGCAGGCCGGCCTCGACATGCGCGACCGCGAGGTTCAGCTTTTTGGCGGCAATCGAACAGGCAAGCGTTGAATTGACGTCGCCGACCACCAAGACGAGATTGGGCCGGGCCGCGGCCGCATACGCTTCAAAACCGACCATGACCGTCGCCGTCTGCTTGGCATGAGAACCGCTGCCGGCGTTGAGGAACAATGCCGGCTCCGGAATGCCAAGCTCTCGCAGGAAGACGGCATTCATCTGCTCGTCATAGTGCTGACCGGTGTGGACGATCTCATAGCGAAAGCGATCCCGCGCGCGATCCAGCGCGCGCGCGATCGGTGCAATCTTCATGAAATTCGGCCGAGCTCCGGCTACGAGCGTAATAAGCGCCGTCATTGTGGTGGCTTGACGATTTTTTGCAAAACGCGCCTTGCAGGTGAACTCACTGATTGGGCGCGCTACCGCAGTCCGGGTGAAAACGCCCAGACTGCCGCAAGCCCGATCAACGCTGCGCGCTAGGCCGCAGCTATGGCCTCGGCCCCGATCAGCACGCGGACCTTGCGGCCGAGCAGATCGAGAAGGATCTCGACACGTTCGCTGTCCGACATGCCGTCAAAAATTCCGAGACAGTCGCAAAACGCGCCTTCCATGACGCGTATTTTGTCGCCGATTGCGAATTTCGGGCGCTGGTCGAACTGCACAAGGCCCGATGCGTTCTCGCGGCTTCGGAGCGAGCCGATCACATCGTCGGGGACCGGTGCAGGACAATCGCCATTGCAGACGAGCCGCGAAACGCCGACGGTCGAATAAATCGATCGCCAGCGGTGGACGGCCATATCGATTTCGACGAAGACGTAGCGAGGGAACAGCGCGGCGGGAACGGAGTCGACGCGACGCGCATGGCGGCGGCGCTTGAGGTAGCGCGGCAAGTATGTCGCAAAGCCCTGGCGCCGCAGATTCGCGACCGCCTTGTTCTCCGCGTTCGCTTGCGTCTGCACGACATACCATCGCGGCCGGGCGGGCATCATTTTGGCGCGCCGCTTTTTTGCCGCATGCGCACGCGCAAAAGATCAGGCACCAGCACATGCTCCATGCCGAAACGCGCAATCGCCGCCTCACAGGTCTCGCGCGGCTTGAGCAGATCGGTGATGAGGACAGCATCGAAGGGATTCGCGACCGCGTCGAAATCGTCGAAGACCGGCAGACCGATGAACTCCGGCTTGGCCGCATTCTTCTGCACGACGCCCACGATCTTGATGCCACGCTCCATGGCGCAGAGTGCGGCGATTTCCGCAAGATCGGTTTGGCCGACGAGCACTACTTTTTCGATGCCGTGCTCGGCAGCCGACCTGAAGAGCTCGGAGCAGTCGGTCTTGGCCTGACGGAAAAACCCGAACGAGTAGGACAGATAATCGACGGTGAGCCGCGACTTTTCGGCGAAGCCTTGTGGCGTAAGGTAATAGGCGTAGCGTCGCGCCGGTGCGCTGCGGACCTTGACCAGCCCCTTCTTGATGCAGCGCTTGAGGTAGGCGTTGACGAGACCAAGCGCGATGCCGAGTTCCGAGGCGAGCAGGCGCTGCGATTGCGCGCGGTCTTGCTCCACGGCGTCGAGCAAACCGAGCATAATCCGCGAGCTTTCCGGACTTTCTTCGCCCACGCGACGCATTGAGGTAACTCCGCCGACGGCCACTGGTACGCCGTTCATCGCGTGAACGTCAAGGCATAATGTTCAAATCATGAACACCGTGGCGGCCGGCCGCTAACGAAAATAATCTAACAAATACAATATCTTGTTGTAGTATTGTCAGAATGCCGGGTGGCGTCAGGCTGAGCCGCGCGGCTGTCGTCAGCGGGCAATTCGCGGGGCGACCGGAGTCCTTTGTCCCCTGCAGACAACATGGCTTATGTAGACAGGCCGCGCTCGCCGGCCCGCATTACAAAGGAACGGTATGGACCGTGGCTCGGACAAAAACGTCGACGCTGACGTCGCCCGGGGTTTTGGCAAGGAATGGTCGACATTCCGCCAGGACGAGACGAGCCTCGCGCGTGAACAGCGCGAAACGATTTTCGAGAACTATTTCCGAATTTTTCCATGGCAACTCCTGCCGGCCGGCGGCGGCGTCGGCGCCGATGTCGGATGCGGCACCGGACGCTGGGCGATGATGGTCGCACCGCGCGTCTCCCATTTGCACCTCGTTGATGTTAGCCCCGAGGCACTCGCGGTCGCGCGTGAAAACCTGCAAAGTCAAAATAATGTCAGTTTCCATGCAAGCAGTGTCGCGGACATCCCCCTGCCTGCGCACTCGCTCGATTTCGCCTTCTCCCTCGGCGTGCTGCACCATGTGCCGGATACGCAGGCCGCCATCAGCGCAATTGCGCAAAAACTCAAACGGAACGCCCCATTCCTGGTCTATCTTTACTACGCATTCGACAATCGGCCCGCGTGGTACAGGGCGTTGTGGATGATCAGCAACGGCATCCGAATTGTCGTGTCGCGACTTCCGCATGGTTTGCGCAAAATCATCAGTGAGATCATCGCCGCGACTGTCTACTGGCCTTTCGCGCGCTTCGTGGCACTGCTATCGCGCCTCGGTATCTCGGGCGGATCCATCCCGTTGTCGTGGTATGCCAACAAATCGTTCTATGTCATGCGCACCGATGCCTATGATCGTTTTTGCACGCGATTGGAAAAGCGCTTCACCCGCGCGCAGATAGAGCAAATGCTGCTGCGCGCCGGTTTCGAGCAGATCCAGTTTTCGGATTCGCCGCCTTACTGGTGTGCCGTCGGAATTAAATCACCGCACGGGCTTCCAAACTAATGGCGCAAAAAATTCTCTATCTGGTGTCGGAAGACTGGTATTTCATTTCGCATCGGCTTCCGATGGCGCGCGCAGCGCAAAAAGCCGGCTATGAAGTGCATGTTGCTACGCGCATCAGCGACTACGCCAATGAGATCCAGCGGGAAGGCTTCCACCTGCATCCAATTCATTGGCGCCGCGGCAATATGAACCCGCTTCGCCTGCTCGCGGCGGTTCTGGAAACCCGGCGTGTCTATCGGTCCATAGGCCCCGATCTCGTTCATCATGTCGCCATTGTGCCGACGCTGATTGGCTCGATGGCGGCACTGGGATTGCCGATCGTCCGGCTCAATGCGCTTGCGGGTTTGGGCTTTGCATTCACTTCCGATACGGCCAAGGCCCGCATTGTGCGCCCTCTGGCCCGTCTCGTTCTCGGTTGGCTGCTGAAGCGGCCGAATACCACCGTCCTCGTACAAAATCCGGACGATTATGCCCTCGTAGAGGGGCTCGGCGTACCGAAGCAATCCATCGCACTGATTCCCGGCTCAGGCGTCGATGTCGATGTGCTCACCCCCCTGCCCGAACCGGCCGGCCCTTTTACGGTCGGATATGTCGGACGGCTCCTCGACGACAAAGGCGTACGAACTTTAGTGCGCGCGCATGAATTATTGGCGCAGCGCGGCATCGCCGTTAACACGCTGCTGGCCGGGGAGCCGGATCCGTCGAACCCGGCTTCGATCCCCGATCAAGTACTGGACGGCTGGCGGCACTTACCCAATCTGCAGCTTCTCGGACATGTCGACGATATACGCAGCGTCTGGGCTCAGGCGCACGTTGCCGTTCTCCCGTCGCGGCGGGAGGGCCTGCCAAAGAGCCTGCTGGAAGCGGCGGCCTGCGGCCGGCCTTTGATCGCCACGGACGTTCCAGGTTGCCGGGAAATTGCCCGCAATGACGTCAACGCATTGCTCGTTCCGGTCGACAACGCCGAGGCGCTCGCCCACGCGATTGAAAGACTCATGAAGGATCATGCACTGCGGGCTCGCTTCGGGGCTGCGAGCCGGAACATCGCCGTTTCCGAATATTCGAGCGGACGGGTCGGCGGCGATATCGCCGCTCTCTACGCGCGCTTGCTGGACGGCGCGTTGTCGTCGAAACTCCAGACCCGGACGACCTGAGCTCATCGGCGGGGATAATGTGACTTTGACTTTTGGCTTTGTGTTGTTCTTCGCTGCTGCGGCGATCAGCTTCAGCCTGTTGCTATGGCTTCGGCCATGGCTTGCGCGTTACGCGCTGGCAAATCCGAATGCCCGCTCATCGCACAAGATGCCAACGCCGCAGGGCGGCGGCATCGCGATCATTGCGGCCACGGTGATCGTGGTCGCCACTGCGGAGTTTTTTTTCGCGCCTCCAATCGACGAACCGCTGCGGCTCGCCGTCATCTTCGCATCGACCATTGGCCTTGCCCTTGTCGGAGCAACCGACGACGTACGCCCGCTGGAAGCCGTCCCGCGCCTGATCCTGCAAACCGTGGCCGTCGCTGCCGTCATCGCAACATTACCTGATGAAATGCGTGTCATACCGTTTCTTCCGTGGTGGCTGGACCGGGCGGTCGTACTGATCGGCGGCGTCTGGTTCGTTAACACCGTAAATTTTATGGATGGCATCGACTGGATGACGGTGGCTGAGGTTGTGCCGGTTACAGCCAGCGTGGCCCTGTTCTGCCTTATGGGCGATCTGCCATATGCGGCCGGCCTGGTTGCCTTTGCTCTTTGCGGGGCAATGGTCGGCTTTGCACCCTTCAATCGTCCCGTCGCAAAATTGTTTCTCGGCGACGTCGGCAGTTTGCCGATCGGCCTGTTGCTAAGTTGGCTGCTGGCAATTCTTGCGGGCACGGGACATCTCGCTGCGGCGCTCCTGCTGCCGCTCTATTACCTCGCCGACGCCACCATCACACTTCTGCAACGCCTGAGCAAAGGTGAGCAGATCACCCAGGCCCACCGCAGTCATTTCTATCAACGCGCGTTGGACGGAGGTCTGAGCGTTCGTCGTATTGTCGCAGAAGTCTTTGCGGTGAACGTCGTGCTCGGCGCGCTCGCCATTGCAACGGTCTGGAGCGGGTCACAATCGATGGACGTGGCCGCGCTCGCGGGAGGCGGCATTCTTGTGGCCGCGCTTCTGATGAAATTCAGTCGTGCCCGATCGTGAATTTTTCCGGGCCACGCATGGCGAGGCCGGCCCCGATCAGCAGCCAGAAGGTGCGCTGGTAGAGCATGTCGGCAGGACTCGACATTACGGCGAAAGCAACCAAGCACAATACGATCAGCGCGGAGGCCTGCTGCTTTCGCGCATATGGCCACTCGTTCGCGAAGACGTAGATCGTCGGCACCGCGAAGGCAAGAAAGCCGATCAAACCCAGTTCGGCGAGGAGCCAGACGGCGGTCGAGTGAATCAGCAACGGCTGGGTGCTGGATATGAATATCATCTGGTTGCGAAATGCACCGAGGCCGGCGCCGAGGATCGGATGGGCGAGAAATAGTTTGAGGCCGCCAACGACACTGAACAGGCGCTCTTGCGACGACGCCGCAGTCGGAATGATTCCAGGCATCGCCGCGCCGAATGCGAGAGGTGCGCCAACACCGCCGCAATCGCGCCCACGGCGACCGCGCACGCAACAGCGATCGCGATCTCACGAGACTTCGCCACACCCAGGTACAAACTCGTCCCTATGACGAAGACCGCTCCGATCCATCCGGACCGGGAACCGGCAAACCACAAGCCGCCCAAGATCAAGGCCAGGATGGAAACCCGCAACCTGTCCTCACGGATTGAGCAGACCGCGGCCGCCATCGCCATCAGGAGCTGAAAAGCAAAAAAATTGTGATTGAGTGAAAATCCCTCCACATTGCTGGCAATGACGGGGACGCTGGAAGCCCAACGCGGTTAAAAGCACGAGAAATATCTCAACGCCGGCAATCGCCGCGCTCGCGCCGGCAAATGTCAGCATGATCATCCGAAATCCGTCGCCTTGAGCCCGGCGAACGATGAGTGCACCTGTTCCGGCATAGGCCAGCAGCACGAACCATCCCAAAAACCGGTTTGTGACCGCCCACGTTGTCCAACCGAACCGGTCGGCGCCGATCAGCAGCGAGCCGCCAAGAACCAATGTGGCAACAATGGCTGCCAGATTGATGTGTCGCATGCGCCAGTGCGGCCATCGCCCGAGCCGCACGCAAGCGAGAATAAACAGCACGCCTCCCAGGATCGCCAGCGGGTCGGCCAGGTTCACATTGAGCAGGCCTGCCTGGACCGGAACATAGATTTGAAACAGGACAAGAGTTGCAGCGCCGAGCGGAAGCACCCAATCGAGCACACGATAGTAGTCGATCGAGTGCCTGGACTGGGCCCGGGCCGGGTGCTTCTTGCCCCTGAATTCCGGCAGTGAAACTGCAGCAAACACCCCCACGACCAGCAACGAGCTGATGCCGATCATGACCGCTGCCGTGAGTGCGGCATGGGCCGGCACGCCGATGGCACCGAGCCCGACGACCGCGCTCATCTCGCGCATGCCCCAGCCAGCGAGACTGATCGGGACGCTGGTCGCGAACATGACGATCGCCGATGCCGCTATCAGGTCGGGTATGGATGTCTGTGGCGAAAGCGTGTGGGCCGCTATCACGTAAGCCGCCTGCATGGGGACATGAACGCAAAGCGTCAGCCCAATGATAGTCAGGCAGCGTTGCGCGAAATGCCGCGTCAGCATGGGCGTGACAGTCCGGACGGCCATGCGGCCGTATCCCATCAGCGCGCCGGCCGCCGTTGCGACAATAAGGCCGGCCATGATCTTGATCAGTTCGGCACCGCCCGCTGATTGATCCAGATAAATATTGCCGAATATGAAAAACGCCCCGCCAAGCGCCAGGAGCGCCGACAGTATTGCAGCGGTGAACCGCTCGTAAGCTGTGATAACGACAACGGCAGCAAACGGAATGCCGCCTCAACTCGCGATAAACCCGCGCGCCATCAACTGGCCGGCGATCTGGAAAAAGACGGCCCCTGCAAGCGTTCCCGCAGAAACGGCAGCCATCGCCCGACGGAACCCAATCGGGTGCTCGATTTCCGACGCTATGATCTTGAAACGAAGCACCGCAGCGAACGCATTGGCGAACAACGCGACGAAAAACAGGCCGACCGCGCCGACCGAGAGAGAGCGAATGTCGCTCAGGATTTCGGAGAGGTCATAATAATATCCAACCAGAACAACGACGCCAACGAGCAAGGCAATCGAGACTGCGGCTTTAAGAACCTTCATATGGATACGTGAACGCACAGTTCGACTGCCCCGAACCGCAGTGAGGTGTTCCTCCGATCGCCAATTATCATTCGCTTAAATCGGCTCAGGCGAGAATTGCGTTTGCAGGCTCATTTCAAGAGCGATCTTGAACCGATGTTGGCGTGTGTGATCTGGCTTTGATTCTGTTTCTTGAGTCCTTCGGCAATTTCATGACCATTCTTTTTTGATTGCTTGTGTCACGCCATGCAGTTTCGCGCCCGGTGCACCTGCCTGCAGTGAGCACGACAAGAACGTCGGTGAATTTGTCACTCACCTTAAGATCAACAGCACTGGGGGCCGCAAACCACGGCAACGCGGTGACAGGAGGGACGTCCGCAAATAGGGCAAGCCTGGGACGCCGAAGACGCACCTTCTCACGCAGTCGCTCAGGTTCAGCGGTTGCCAGTAAACCTTTATCGATCTGAGTCGGCAAGAGTCCCAATGTGCCCCGCTTCAAGGGCTGCGATCACGGTTTGATCAACTCTGCATTGCAATCTTGATGGTACTCCTTCACCAGCCTGCATCGACGGCGCAAATAACCGAATCAATGCTGCACCAACCAAAGCTGTTGATCCATCGGCCGGTCGGACGATGCCGCAAAGGTCCGCTGTTGTGAGGCCTTGGTCTGGCGGCGAAATGGCCATACCGGTCCGCTGAGCGGGATCCGGAAAATCACGACAGGATTGGTCAGCCCCTATCCTGCGGTCGGCTTTGGGGCAACATTTGCGCTCGCCTTACGGCCCCTCCGGCTACACCGACGGCAATCACGTAAACCCACCCTTGTACAAAATCGAACAAATGCGAGTTGAACAGCGAACCGACAACATTCTGCACCACAACCACGAGGCCTATCCACTCCGCAAGGCTACTGCCTCGGAACAAAAGTAAATGAGCGATCCACATCGCCCACAATACAACAACACCAACAAAGCCAAGCTGTATCGCCACCGCCAAGGTCTGATTGTGCGGATTTGCAGCGGCGACGCCCGCGGTGCCGGTTTGTCCAACGGCGGCTTTTTCAAACAGCGAGTGTATGGAGCCGGTGCCGTGCCCGATCAGCGGTGATTGCCGAATGAATTGGACCGATTTCTTCCAGAATTCGATGCGCTCACCCGAAGATGTTCTCGTGTTGGTCTCTTCGTATCTCTGTATCTCTGTCCAAATGTTTATTACCCGCCCACGCAGGTACGTTGATGTACTCCACCCGGCAAGGCCGAGTACAATCGACGCTGAAATGACAAGCACGATGCCATTGATGCTCAATCTCTTGATGGTAAAAAGCAGCAGAAGCACAGCGACGACAACCAAGGCCGTCCGCCCAGTCGACCCGTAGAAAATATCGGCAAGCATCGCAAAAATAATTATCGCAGAGCCGACAACCCGCAGCCAGCGTCGTCCCTCAACCCCTTCTTGCGCGAAATACAGCAGTCCGAAAATACAGGTTACAAATTCGCCGCTTTGGGTCGCGCCATTTTTCACCACCACGTTGTCGAAATGCAGCAGAGACAGCGCCAGCGATGGAACCGCCATGACAATGGCCGTAACGACCAGCAACGCGATGCATGAAACCAGATAGCCGGCAAATACCCAGTGACCGCGACCAGACCGGCGAAACTGGATGAACAACAAGGGAATTGTCAGCAGCTTGAAAAATGAATCGAGACCTTTCCAGCGCTCAAGCAGGGTCACATCAGCCCACAGCATTCCCACAAGACCGAGAGCGAAGAGCAGGACCGGCAGGCCGCCGGACGCAGTTGCAAGCTCTTGCCGAATATCGGCCCACTGAAGAGTCGGAATCAGCGCGAACAGCCAGAGCACCACGAAAATTGCCGTCGCGGATGTCGACCAGGGAAGCGATACCGCCGCCGCCACGACCAGTACGTCAGCGAGGGGTTCAAGCCTGGCTTGGATAGCGCTGTTTGCGGTTACAGGTCCGGCCATCGCTAACGTCCGGCCGTGGTCGTTGCGGACACATCTTGAAGCGCGGACAGGCCCCGCTGGGCGCGAACGCGATCGCCTGCAACCACTTTGCCAAGCTTGGCCTCATTTCCAGCCAGTTGCGAGCGGTCGGCCTCCGCGTGCCATAGATGGATGACGCCTGTCACGAATGTTCCATCCTTGCGACGGATTCCCGCGTGCAGCAGACGCACGATAATATCCGAGTCTTCCTTGCCCCATCCGCTGTAGTCGGCGTCGAACCCGTCGACCCGATCAATGTCGGCGCGCCAAATTGCAAGGTTGCACGAGCGCGCACCCGCGCAAACGCCTATCCATCAAGTCAATACGCATCGTCCGCTACAAGACACTTTACCTACGGCTCGAGCAACACGGCGCGACGGCGCCCCAAAGTCGGAGGCTGACAACTGCCGCTGTCGTCCATGGAGGGAGGCTGCTACATTACTTGACTATCAAAAGCCTATCAGGCACGCCGGCAAGAGATCTCAATTTCAGGATCTATATTCGATTTTGCCATGGGGCGTGAGCAACCTCGGATTCACATAGGATGAGGAGTGAGAATGGGTCGGTTGTTGGAAATCGTGACGCCGCTCCATAGAGCAACCAAGCGGGATTACGTGGCGCGGATGGTGGACAACAAGGTCCACTGCATGATGAAGGCGAAGGAATACGAATTCGACTATTGGGACGGCGACCGCCGCTACGGGTACGGCGGGTACAAGTTCATCGAGGGCCGCTGGGCCCCTGTCGCGAAAGCCTTGATCGACATCTACGGCCTCAAGAACGGTTCGAGAATTCTCGACGTCGGTTGCGGCAAAGCGTTTCTGCTTTACGAAATGAAAAAGATTTTGCCCGAGTTGCAGGTCGTGGGCTTTGACGTTTCCAAGCACGGCCTCGCCGAAGCTCGCGATAACATCAAGCCCTTTCTGTTCCACTATCGCGCTCAGGACCGCTATCCTTTCGGTGATAAACACTTTGATCTGGTGATCTCGCTCGGAACACTGCATAATCTGCGTTTGTACGAGCTGGAATCTGCGGTACAGGAGATCGAGCGAGTCGGCAAAAATAAATACATTATGGTCGAGGGCTACCGGAACGAACTCGAGCAGTTCAACCTCGAATGCTGGGCGCTCACAGCCGAATCCATCCTGCACACATCGGAATGGATTTGGCTATATAACCACTTCGGCTATACCGGCGATTACGAATTTATATATTTTGAGTGAGCGTCGGACGATGGACATTAAAAAGGCCAAGGCGGCGATACTCGCTCAATCGCGCGCGCCACTGATCATCGACGACATCGAGTTGCCAAAGGCGCTCGATGTTGGGCAGGTCCTGATCAAAATCCTCTACACCACGATTTGCGGCGCACAGCTCAATGAGATCGCGGCTACGAAGGGACCGGATAGGTTCCTGCCGCACCTGTTGGGCCATGAGGCCTCGGGTACCGTCGTCGAAACCGGCCCCGGCGTCGCCAATGTCAAACCAAACGACACTGTCGTGCTGCACTGGCGGCCGAGCCTTGGTATTCAGTGCGCGCCACCGTCCTATTCATGGCGCGGCGAAAAGCTCAACGCAGGTTGGGTGACAACTTTTAATGAGTATGCAGTTATTTCCGAAAATCGAATGACTCCAATTCCAATTGACTATAATCTTAAGGTCGCACCGCTGCTCGGCTGCGCCGTTACGACTGCGGCCGGTGTCATCAACAACGATGCCAAGTTGAGAATCGGAACTCCATTGCAGTCTTCGGCGTCGGCGGCGTTGGCCTCAATGTCGTGCAGTTTGCGCATCTCGCGGGCGCCAACCCGATTGTCGCGATCGATCTCGTTGAACAGAAGCTTGAAATGGCAAAGGCATGGGGTGCGACACACACGCTAAACGCCGCCAATATCAAGGACGTTCCGGCGGCGATCCGCAAGATCGTCGGCGAGGGTGGGCCCGACAAGGTCATCGAAACTACCGGCGTCAAGCAAGTAATCGAACAGGCCTATGAGGTGACTCATGCCGACGGCACTTGTGTGCTGGTCGGCGTGCCGAGCGAAAAGGTAACGATCAATACGCTGCCAATCCACTTCAACAAGGTGTTAACCGGCTCGCATGGCGGTGACGCCAGGCCTCATATCGACATCCCACGTATCATTCGTTTGACGAAGGCGGGACGGCTGTCATTCGATGGCATCATTACCCATGAATTTCCGCTCGACAAAATCAACGAAGCCCTTGAGGTCGTACGAAGCGGCGCAGCCGGCCGCATGCTGCTCAATGTTGGAGACCACTGACGGCTTATTTCATCGTCAGCGCCGTTTCGGATCGTGGGACTACTTGCCAATTGAACATGCAATCCGAGGATCGCTAGACCCGGCGGTATCTACCGTTGTCGCGCCACGATGATAATTGAATCGATAATGTTGAGAATATCTGGAACAGAAATTCCATAGGTGTCGCGCAATCGCAAAGAATCGAGCGTGGTGTGCGCCCGCGCCGAACCTGCCGGCAAGCCGGCGTCAGCCGCGTTGTCTTCAATAACCAGGGCGGGATCAGCGCCAAGCGTTTTCGCCACATAGCGCCCAATTTCGAAGTAGGACAGATCGCGTGGACCAGTCAACTGAAAGATACCACGCGCGCGGTCACGCATAAGACCGGAAATCGTAGTCGTAACCATACTGATTTCTGCTGGCGCCATCGTCATATCGTAAAATGCGTGGATCGGCTTTCCGGCGGCGAGTGCATCAATCCAGCCACAGAGCAACGGCATATCCTTTGAAACAACCTTCGCCAAACGCAGGATCGCCGCCGGAGCGCCCTGCTCAATCCGTTCTCGCAGAGCGGTTTCGACGAGGACTTTTTGCCGACCGTATTCGGTAACAGGGCAGTACGGCGCATCAGGCCCGACATTCGGTATCGTGCCATTAAAAACCTGGTTGGTTGAAAGAAACAAGACTGGTATACCGTCGGTCAGAAGCCGATCGGCAAGCGCGAGTGTCTGGATCACATTCACATGGGCGGA
This sequence comes from uncultured Alphaproteobacteria bacterium, assembly GCA_963819915.1. Classification (GTDB taxonomy): domain Bacteria; phylum Pseudomonadota; class Alphaproteobacteria; order Rhizobiales; family Xanthobacteraceae; genus Pseudolabrys. The sequence goes on along the minus strand of CAWFXX010000007.1, from coordinate 562,332 downwards.
GCCCTGTGGGTCGGCGTCGCAGGCAGCAATACGCGCGATAGCGGCAAAGATGCAGGCCCCGATCGTGCCGGTCGGAGGCTCCCAGCGATCTAACGGAAGCGAAAGATCGAGAAACGGCCGGTTAGTCGCGACGCGCTCCTTGCGCCGTGTGGTGGCCATGGTGGCAAGGCCGCGCGCTTCCAGAAATTGTTGGGTTGCCGCCCCGATTTCAAAGTCACCCCCAATAAGCAGCCACATACCGAACCTGGATCATAATATGGCAACGTGCCGCGTTTTTTGCACGCGACGGCATTATGCGACCTTGTCTTTCATTTTTACAGCTTTACAGACGCTTGCGGCGATTTGATTTGGTGTCAGGCCGTAGACATCGTACAGATCGTCTTGCAGACCGTAATTGTGCGGGAACTCGTCTGGCAATCCCATGCGTTTGATTGGCGGCACTGCACTTCCAAGTTGCTCGACCAGAACATCGGTGATCGCGCTCCCGAAGCCGCCGATGCAAACGCCCTCCTCGACCGAAACGACCAATGCGGCATCACGCGCGAATTCAAGCGCGGTCGCCTCGTCAAGCGGCTTGATCGTGTGAAAATGCACGACCGAGACGTCGATGCCATCCTTCACGAGAATCTCAGCCGCCGCGAGCGCATTGGTGGTCATCACACCGGTCGACATGAGAACCACAGAGCGCTTGGAGCGGGCGCGCCGCATCGGAATCGCCTTACCAATTGCGAAGCCCAATTCCTCACGACTGACCACCGGATCGCCACCCTTGGCGAGACGGATATAGATCGGATGCGGCCAGTCGAGTGTCGCATTCATTAACCGCACCATCTCCTTGGCGTCGCAAACACATGTAACCGTCATGTTCGGCAGCGCGCGCATGATCGCGATATCCTCAATGGCTAGGTGAGTCGGCCCAAGCGGCGCATAAACCAGCCCGCCACCATTGGCGATCAGCCGCACCGGTAGATCGTGCAGGCACAGGTCGATGGCGACCTGCTCATAGCAGCGACGGGTAATGAAGGTTGCAATCGTGTTGGCGTAAGGAATATATCCCTCCTTCGCGAGGCCGGCCGTCATCCCGATCAGATTCTGTTCGCTCACTCCTTCCATGTACCAGCGATCAGGCATGTCACGCTTCATGTCGGCCAGCAGGCCAGGACTGAGATCGGAACCGGCGAACACCACACGCTCGTCGCGCTTGGCCAGGTCGTAAATCATGCTGAGACAAGTCTGACGCATGGCTTATTCCAGAGCGCCGTAGAGTTTGGCGACCACATCTTTGTTGATCTTGGATTTATGGTGCCAATTGGCATCGTTCTCCGCGAACGCGATGCCTTTGCCCTTCACCGTGTGACAGATTATGGCAGTCGGACGGTCCTGCGCCAGCGGTAGACGATGGAAGATTCCGCGCAATGCTTCCACATCGTGACCGTCCACTTCGACAGTCGCAAAATTGAAGGCACGCCACTTGTCCGCGAGCGGCTCGAGATCCAGGATTTCGCAGGTCGGACCGGCAGACTGCACCTTATTGTAGTCGATCACGGCGGTTAAGTTGGACAAGCGGTGTTTACCGGCGCACAGTGCCGCTTCCCACACTGACCCCTCATCAATCTCGCCATCTCCCATCACCACAACCACGCGGCTATCGCGCTTCTGCATGCGAACGGCGAGCGCCATGCCGACCCCGATCGACAGGCCATGGCCGAGAGCACCGGTCGAAGCCTCGACGCCGGGAACCTTGCCGGCCTCCGGGTGGCCGCCGAGGATCGAGTTGCGACGGCAGAACGTGTCGAGCGTCTCTAAGGGCATGAAGCCCTTGTCGGCCAAAATGACATAGAGAGCGATGCAGCCGTGCCCCTTGCTCAGAATCATGCGGTCGCGATCGGGCCACTGCGGCTCATTCGGCCGATAACGTAAGATGTCATCATATAGCACGCGCATGATTTCGATCAGGGACATCGAGGAGCCGACATGCCCCCGCTCCCCGCCCTCGAGCGCGCGCACGACCAGCTTGCGCAAATATTTCGAGCGCTCATCGAGTGGGAGAGATGCGAGCTTAAGCGCTTGCATGGTTTCAGTGCCCTGGACCAGTGCCTAGCCCTCTACCTTTTCACGCAGCGACGCCAGAAAATCAATCGCAAACGCAAGCTGCATTGCCTTTGCCTCGACCCAGCCTTCGCTTACGCCGGCGGATACGCGTTGCCGCCAGCGATCCGGAATGAACTCGTTGAGCAAAATAAGCACCCAGCGCAATCCAAATAACTGAAGATATGCGTCTAGTCGCTGCGCGAACCCGCTATCATCTCGATAAAGCTGTTCGGCTGATCGACGAATCCGCAGACGCTGCGTGGCGGAAAGTGCGCCACCAGGATGCAGTATAAAATCGGCCGTCAATTTTACTGGATCGTCCCACCCGAAGTACTCGAAGTCAAAGAATGCCAGGGAGCCGTTCTGGCGACGCAAGCTGTTATGAAAACCGAAATCTGATGCCGCCAGGCTTCGCCATTCTCGTGGCAGCTCGAAATCAAAACCCAGATCGGCGGATTGCATCTTTAATTTCGCGTTTGTCCGTTCACGTTCGAACGCCGGAATGAAGCTTTCTTTAAGAAACTGTTGCAGGCCGCCCTCGTCGGGTATACGCAGCAGCCGTTCCAATCGCAACGCAATTTGCCGTTCAATCTCGCTGCCCGATAGGCAGGCTTCGGCGGCGAGCGGTTGCTCGTTCGCCGCTGGCACTCTCCGCAACTCGTGGACTTTTGCCAAAAAACGAACTGCCGCGTCGATGTCGGATTCGGTGGCTTTCGTCACGGCGGTGCCACTGATCCAACTCATCAGCGCAAAATAGCGCTCGCGATCGACGCCGGCCAAGCGCGGAACGGTATCGATGCCGCCTCGCTCCATAAACTGTAAGGCGCTAATTTCGGTACCAAGTCGGTCGCGCGGATCGTCTGCGCGCGAGGGATATTTTTTAAGCGCAAATTCACCGGCGTCACATCGCACGTGATAGACAAGACTATTGCGCCCCGCTCTCGCCACGCGCTCAATAATGACTGGCACTCCGGTGAGTGCCGACGCGACCTCTTGTGCTTCGGCAAGGCGAAGATCAGGCTCGCGCACGAAAGATCTGCTCCTCAACGTGTTGCCAGGTCGGGCAAATTATATACGGCATCGCCTTTGAGGCGGTCTCATCTTCATTGAATAAAATTCGTTCAACACCGGACGGGAAAGCGGGATCGGATAAAACCTCCTCCAGATCATCAACAAATTGCGTACAGCCGAGCGACGCGATTCGATTGAGCTTGTCCTGCCGCGTATCCTCAAAAAACACGTTGTCGGGTAAAATTCCATAACCGCCGGGGCAAAAAAATCCGTGCGTTGTCATCCAATGGCGCGCCGCATCGCGAAGGTTGACCAGATCCGAATCGTAGTGGCCAATCTCAGTTTTATGACTGACGATATAGATCGGGATGTGTTCACGATTGCAACGTCGCAGAAATAGATCCACCCCACGAAATAGTCGCGCGTCCGCAATGCCTTTTCCGTAAACTTGTCCCTGCAATTGCTGCCAACATTGTTCCCCATCTGGCAACAAGCGAATTGCATCGCGAATTTCCCTCTTGCCGCCGCAAAACTCTGCGCTGATGAGTCCACTTGCCCGCGCCATAGTAAGGAAGACTTCATCATAAGTGATGATGGTGTTATCAAAATCGAGGCCAATGCAGAGTCTACCAGACATTGCTTTGTACTTACACGGCTCAAGCAGTTTCGGGTGAAGCCGCACTTGCGAACCGCATGCGATTTTTTATAAATCGTTGTGCAGCCAGATCGAGTGAATGTTGTTCGACAATATCGTGCAAAGCCGACGCGCTCGTTTCGTGCATAACAAGTGCAAGGCTTGAACAAGCCTGATTATGGATCGAGGCACGTGCAGTGCGTCTGATCAAATTTGAAACAAAGCAAACACCGGCCAAAAGGATCGCCGCAACAGCTGCTAGCGGAGTCCAGAGGGCGTTCTTTAGCGCCAACGTCATCGCTCGCCGCATTCCTCGCAACGCGATCCAGGTCACCCAACCCGCCCGAATAAAGCGAACATCGTCGAGTGCCATGTCGGGATCGAAAAACATGTGGATTTTCCGATGAATATCGTCGTTAAACCGATCGCGAAGCGCGAATTCATGGCCATTAATTGCGAATATGACGAGAACTCTTATTTCCACGGAGAACCGGTTTGATCATCGCAATCAGTTTTTGTGAATGCGAAATTTCGGTTTCTCTGAGCACAAGCAGGCAGCCGTCGAATGTGCCGATCAGCGGCTCTAATTGATTTTTCCTGTATCGGAGAAACATTTGCAGATCGAGTGAACCGCCTAATATCGACATATTATTCAGCCAGTCACGAAATACATCCGGTGTGCTGGAAATAACCAGCAAGCGGCTTTTACTGCCGTCGAGACGACTGCGCACCAGATTTTCAATCATTCGATAGTCCGGCCAGCGTGGATGCCACGGCCGCACGGTGGGTGGACGCCCAAAGACCAAATTGCGCCAACGAAAAATCAGGTCGTAGTACCGGGAAACACCGGGATCACGTGCTAAGGCGACCAGTCCCTTTTTCCTCGATACTGCGTAGCGATGTGCGGCAATTGCCCCCAACCAGTACGGGTGATCGCGATGCGGCTGAGGCGGCGGCAGTAACTGTTCAACGGCATCGACATAAGTCGATGCCGCGGCCGTCATCAACTCAAAATTCGATGGAAGCTCAGCGGCATGGAATACGATCGTCGCATGCGCATTGCCACGATGGTTCGCAGTCGTCCATTCGGCGAGGCTTTCAACCAATGCAAGCTGATCTACAGCGCCCAACCGCACATAGCCGCCCTCATGAGCGCTTCTCTGCATCTCTACGATTAGATATTCATCGGAATCCGTCAACCGATAAACATTGCCGGACGGACACATCTCCGGAATAAAGGAATAGTCGCACGAGGAGCCAACTTCAAAATCCATGACTTCCGGTCGAATGCAAATCATATGCATCAGGTAAAAGCGGCCGATCAGTGTGTTTTCATCAACATGCCAAAACAACCTGTTCGAATGAATACTGTGGCAAAGCGGAAAATTGACCATGTTGGCGAGGGTCATGGGATGAAGATATTTGATCGCCCATCCCATTAAATTGCGCGCATGAAGGACAATCGCCGGTTCGCCTTGATCAAAGGTCGCAAAAAATGACCCGAACGCATCTTCCTCTACGACCTGGAAATTACCAGCAACTACGCCGCTATGCCCGGACTGCATTCTCGCAAGCACATTGGCGAGCGAACCATCGGCCATGATGTAATCCGAGATCAGGAAGAAAAAGCAAGTATCAAGCATTTGCGGCCCAACCGCGCGCACAGCGCGCGCATAGGCCAGCGTAATGGTGGTCGAATAATTGTCTCCGGTAATCAGATCATCAATAATCCCTATTTCAACCTCGCATATTTCACGCAAATAATTGACGGCTGCGTGGGTGGATAGAATTCCAGCACCTTCCGTGTTGGTAAGTAAAATGAATTTGGTTGGTAGCGTCGCAGCGATCGCCGGAAGATTGCCTGGTGCCAATAAGGTCGGAAGACTGACCCGAAGGAATTGCGCAATAAACTGGATGCCCCAAACTGGTAGTAAAAGTTGGATCGCTTTCGGTGCTGGTCGATGCGTCGTTCCGGCTCGAGGATCGTGCTCTCCGGAGGAAATTGCGTGAGTGGCCTTCGAAGTCTCGGTCATCGCAGCTTCAGCGCCTGCATGCGCTTGATGTTGTAATAGCGATCGTCCGTCATCGCGTTTGGGACTTTGCCGGCATCAAATGCTCGTCTGAGATCAACGATCGCGTCCGAAACCGTGCGCGTTGCGCTAAAGCCGAGGTCTCTTTTGATCTTTTCCGACGATACATGATATGAGCGATTGTCATTCGATGGCGTCACAACGATATCCACCGTTTCGCCGACTTCGGTACGCACCATATCGGCGATTTCGCGCACTTTAAGATTGTGATAGCCGACATTCCACGTCTTGCCGTTTATTGCCTCGTCCGGCGCCTCCAATAATTTGAGGTACAGGTTGGTCATGTCCTCAACATGAAGGTTGGGGCGCAATTGCTCGCCGCCAAACACGGTGATACGGCCGTTGTTGATCGCGTGGCTGGTCAAAATGTTGACGGTAAGATCCAGACGCAACCGTGGCGCATAACCGCACACGGTCGCTGGCCGCAAGGTAACCGTAACGAAGCCTGGCTCGCGTTCGTGCTCAAGCACCTCTTCGCACATCGCTTTATATTTCGAATAGTCGGTCAGCGGCTCGAGCGGCAATTCCTCGGTTACATTAGGTACATTTTTGATGCCATAAACCGAAGAGGACGACGCATATATGAAACGCTCGATCCCACTATCTTTCGACATCTTAACGAGTGGGCGAAAGCAATCGTAATTGATCGAACGGCCCAATTCCGGATCGAGATCAAAGGACGGATCATTGGAAATACAAGCGAGGTGGATGACCGCATCGCAGCCCGACAGCGCGCGCTGAACATCGGCTAAATTACGCAGGTCGCCCTTAATCTCATTGAGGCGACCGCTCACCTTTAGGTCGGAGAAAACATCGCCGAATAAATAGAGATCGAGCACGTTCACTTCGTAGCCAGCGGCAAGCAATTTAGGCACTAGGTTCGAGCCAACATAACCTGCGCCGCCAGTAACCATCACTTTTTTGAATCGTTTGGCTTGCGCCATGCGTTAACATCCCAGTGCCAGCCGACAGAAACGTCAGGGTTCCTTGCCCCAACCCATGTCAATGTCAAGGATTGCGTGGCAAAGGACGAGATGGGAAATTTCGACCAGTCCATAAAGGTTTGACGCTACAAAAAAATTAATGTCACCGCTGCTACGGAGGTCATTTTCCTCCGTGAAACCTGAAAAAGTCGCCACTTTACACCCGATAGAACGGGCCGCCTGCACCGCTTTGAGAATATTGGGTGACCGCCCCGAGCTGCTGATCGCAATCAGCAAATCGCCGCCCTGGCCGTGGAATTCGATTTGCTTGGCAAACACGTCCTCATAACCGAAATCGTTGCCGAGACATGTGAGTGCCAATGGATCGTTGAAGGCCATCGCCCGCAATCCGCCGTTTTTCGTAAAATCAATTGCCAAGTGGCTGGCAATCCCGGCGCTGCCACCGTTGCCGACAAACATGATCTTGTTGCCAAGGTCATGCGCCTTATGCGCCTGCCGGCGAACCCACTCGCAGCTTTGATCGACGGGCACTCTGTTCTTGCTGCGGTCGGTCGCAACCGTATTGCGCAGCAAGCCATCGAGCGTTCTGAAATATCGATCAAGACCAAGGCTGAAATCAGCGTTCACCTTGTCAAGCATCCTTATATCCACTACTTGAGCAAACCGATGATGCTCCGGATGAGGTCCGACTTCTCAATCGGGCGCCGGTGGCCGACGATTTCGACTTTCAGCGCACCAACCACGTTACCGACGAAACCAATACGGTGGATCGGAGCGCCGGCGGCAACGAGGGGAGCGGTCACCGCCATGAATGCATCGCCAGCACCAATCGTATCGATGACATTCTTGGCAAAAGGCGGCATCGTATGAACCACGCCGCCGCGTTCAAAGGTAACGCATCCATGCTTCCCCTGCGTTACGATGATTTTCGAGCAATCAACATAATCATCGAGCAGACGGCGTGCGATGTCGCCGACGGTGGAATGACGATCACCAACCGCCAACCGGGCTTCCGGCGCGTCGATGCAGATATAATCGGCACGCTTATATCTGGTGATCAGATTGTAGCCAAGATTCGCGCTGTTGCTTTGCGCGTTAACCGCCAGAAAACGAGAACTCTTCATAAGCGCTTTAATCGAAGATGGGGCGATCAGTCCATGACCGAAATCGGCGGCTATGACGACGTCGTATTCGGGCGCCATGCCGGTGATCGCGCCATCGATCTCTCCCTGGAGATCCGCAGGCAACGGTTCGTCGTTCATAATGTAAACTTCAAAGAGCTTGCGCATATAGGACGGGTCAACAAAACGGCGCTTGAGCGTCGTCGGCGCCCCACGGCGTTTGAATGCGCGCAATCCCACATTCGGTCGAAGGCTCTGGCGAATTAGACCCTCATGATCGTCGAAATCTCCGAGGCAGGTTACAACATCGACTTGTTTGCAAAATGACGCGACGTGATTTGCTGCCGCGAATGCGCCGCCGGCAAACAGTTCACGATCCTGATAGCGCGTCGCGATCATGTTTTCCTTGGGCGTCTTGTGCATCGGCAAGACGTATTGATATTCGTCGATGATGGCGTCTCCGACCACAAGAACGCGATAGTCGCGAACACTGTCGATCAAATCCAACAATTCGTTCAGACCGCTATCCTCACGGAGCGTGTCGAGATGTTCGCGGATATGCGGCTCAAAAACGTTAAGGTGGCGATTAATCAGCTCGGTTGAGCTGAACATCACCTCGTCAGTGAAATGAACACGGCCACCGTGCGTTTCACACGCCTCACGTTCGAGCGTAATCTTGCCAGTGATATCGCCTTCTGGGTTCTGATAGTCCTGCCCTTTGATATAAATAGCGGGGCGAATGATATTGATCGCATTGACTGAATCAGCTGCGTCGTTAATCGCGACCCAATCAACATATTCGAGCGTCGCCAGCATTTCGGCGCGCAGTTCGGCGTTAAAAAGGGGCCGGCCAGGTCCTTTGTTGACGAAACGATCCGCCGTAACGGTGACGATCAGAACGTCGCCAAGCTGACGCGCGGCTTCCAAATGGCGGACGTGACCGAGATGCAAAAGGTCAAAAGTTCCGTGCGCTTGAACCACGATTTTGCCGTCCGCGCGCAGCTGCTCCGCGATGTCTCCGATCTCATCAAGAGTTCGCACCTTTTCGCGCAAACTCTCGGGAACCGGGAGCGCGGTTCGGCGCCTTAGCTTTGCGACCTTTGTGTCCACCCACCAGCCCCTTGACTATTCTTGCTATCACCGAGAACGCGGAACCATTCACTGGTCGCCTCGGCAATACGTGAAGCGGTCCATACCGGTGCGTCGCGCCAATAGGCGATATTCTCGCGCATTATACGAACCCCGTCCGGAAAACCAACCTTTGGCTGCCAGCCGAATTCTTTGCGAATCTTCGATATATCGGCCCACGTACAATCCGGCTCGCCTGGGCGTTTCGGGATATGCACGCATGGTGGCGACCCCAAAAGCCGCACCAGCTCATTCACGCTAACGGGCCTGCCACTGCCGACGTTGTAGAAACTCCCCACTGAGTCGCTCATAGCCGCCCAGCAGTATGGCATCTACAACATCCGTAACAAATGTGAAATCTCGCGTCTGCTCGCCATCCCCAACGATCGTCAATGGTTGCCCTGCCAGCAATTGCGCGAGAAATACGCCAAATACAGCGCCATAAGTTCCACTCGTCCGGGCTCGTGGGCCAAAAACGTTGAAGAATCGAAGCGAGACCGCAGGAAGCTGGTATACCCGGGCCCAATGCAAGACCAATTGCTCACCCAGATATTTGGTAAGAGCGTAGGGATACCGGCAATCGGCTGGCGCCGATTCGGGCGTCGGATAAGCAGCGGGAATCCCGTAGCACGATGATGACGCAGCATAGACGAGCTTTTTGATGCCGTGGCGACGGGCAGCCTCAAGAACCGTGAAGGTCCCATCGACGTTGGTCCGGAAGTAAGCCTCCGGTTGCTGGATCGACGGTACGATATCGGCTCGGGCTGCAAGGTGAAAGATTTCGTTCCGCCCCGGCGCACGCCACATCAACGGCACGCATGTCAGCAATGTCGGCCTCGACGACCTCGAGTCGCGGATTTCCGTCGAGCTGCTGCAAATTGCCGCGCCGGCCGACAGAAAAATTATCGAGCACACGAACGCGACGGCCTTCAGCAATCAGCCTGTCAACGAGATGACTTCCGATGAACCCCGCCCCGCCCGTCACCAAGTCAAGCACGGTATCCCCTGGAGTTTTTGTGTATCGCTTGGAATTCGGTGTCATTTTGACATCCGGCAACGCTTTTTAACAGCGAAAGAAGCTCAGGACTGCCGTATTTTTCGTGCAATTATGTTCGGTGCACTTCGATTGCGGCAAAAATGTCCTTTGATTCGCTTGTCTAATAGACGTGGCAGCCGGTCCCCGGTTTGCCAGGATATTGTGCGGCAATCATTCACTGCAGTTTCTCAGATTTTACGACAGCCCAAAACGAATCCATCTGCGCCGAAGATCGAACAGGAAACGAAAAAACATCCGTTGCATCCTGAAGGCATTGGGATTGAAAACTGTCCAATACCGTCTTTTTAGGTTCTTGTCCGTCACTACAGTGCCAGTGGGAATATCAATCGGTGGCACGAACTCAATATCGAATACTTTTTGCATCGCGACAGCGATCCCGCAATCGAGTGCGTCGTAGCCTTGTGTCCGCTGATCTATATTCTTTTCAAAAAGCACGCGCACTGTCGGGTATATTTTCAGGCAAGCTGTATTTTTCATTAGAGAACGTGAAGTCGTTATAAATCCATTTGTAGCCATTGCTTCTAGCGAGCATCCAAAAACATTTCAGGTTGTAGTTCACCAGAGATCGTCGATAAATTCTGTACAGCCCAGCATCCCAATGCGCCTAAGCTTGTCCTGCCGCGTATCCTCAAAGAAGACGTTTTTCAAAGGACCATAACTGCTCTCGCGAAAAAAATTGTGGGCAGCCATCCAGTCTCGTTGGCTTCACGTGAAGTCGTACCCGCGTCGGCAGCCATTCAACCGTAAAGCGCGACTGCCATTGAGCGCCCGGGGTTGCGCCGATAGATGCCACCTAACGATTTGCAGACACCGAGCGGCCCACCAACTCACTACGATCATAGCCAACGAGGTCGTCGCCACCCGAAATTAGGGTACCGCAATCCCTTGCCAACCTCCGAACTGAACCATAAAACGGTTGTGCTAACCGCAGGGGTCATCCACGGCTTGAGCACACCTCCCAAAACCAAAGAACCGCAGTACTCGTTTCTCTTCGATGTCAAGAAGAAGCACGGAATCGCGCGTTTCGGTCTTATGGCCAACGAATCCTGGAACCAAGATCCGAAACGGACCCTCTTTACATTGGCGCGCTACAAATTTGTGTCTCGCATGTTGAGCGGACGCAAAAGTGTACTTGAGGTCGGCTGCGCCGACGCGTTCGGTACCCGTATCGTGCAACAAGCAGTCGGCAAAGTCACCGCGGTCGACTTCGACCCCCAGTTTATCGAGGATGTCAAAGAGCGGATGAACCCGCATTGGCCGATGGATGTATTCGTCCATGACATACTGAAGGGCCCGGTGCAGGGCCAATTTGATGCTGCCTATGCGCTTGATGTGCTAGAACACATTCAAGCGGCGGACGAAGATCGGTTTATTAAGAATACGATAGCGTCACTGACGCCAACCGGCGTCGCGATTTTTGGAATGCCCTCTCTGGAATCCCAAAGCCACGCATCGCCACAGAGCAAGGCCGGTCACGTCAATTGCAAATCCGGCGATGCATTCAAGCAAACGCTCGAGCGCTACTTCCATTCGGTGTTTGTGTTTTCGATGAACGACGAGGTCGTTCATACCGGTTTCTACCCGATGGCGCATTACCTGCTTGGTGTCGCGTGCTGTCGTCGTGATGACTGACTCATTCAAGTGCGGCCATGATTAAGCGCGCCTCGGACGCGAGCCCTGCGGCCTCAACTCTCTCGGTAGTGCTGCCAAACTATAATCATGCGCGGTTTCTCCCGCGTGCGCTTGATAGCTTGCTGGCGCAGGAATATGCGGCAAAAGAGATTCTCGTGGTGGATGATTGTTCCACCGATGATAGCCGTGACATTGTCAAAACCTACGCAAAAAAATATCCGTCTGTCAGATTGCTCGAGAGCGCTAGGCACGGAGGCGCTATCGTTGCTCTGTCCCGCGGATTAAATGAAGCCAATGGACAATTTCTTTACTTTGGCGCCGCCGACGACTTTGTAATGCCTGGTTTCTTTGCCCTCGCAACCCAAATGCTGCAGACTAATTCGAGCGCGGGCATGTTCTGCGGCGAAGTCTTTCTGGTCGACGGAATTTCCGGGCGGCCGATGGGTATCCGACCGCCGGTACGCCCGCGTTTTTCCGCCGGCTTTGTCGGTCCCGCGAATGTCGAAAAGCTGCTGCGTTGGAATGACAATTTTATCTTGACCGGGGCCGCGGTCTTGCGGCGCGACGCCATAGCTTCGGCCGGTGGTTTCGACGAACAACTGTCATCATTCGCGGACGGCTACCTCGTCCGAAAGGTCGCATTAACCCACGGTTTCTGCTTTGCGCCCGTCGCCGTGCTGACCTGGTGCGTCTTTCCCGACAGTTCTTCGCGTAAGACAGCAACCGAGATTGATCGCGCACGGCCACTGCTTAGCAAGATTGAGGCGCGAATGGCAGCAGATCCGGTCTATCCGCCCTGGTATCGCGATATCTTTGTGAGGCGGTGGCACTTTTCGGCGTCACGGCTAGCGGTCAGATCAAACCCAATTAATCGCGATTTGCTAATGGGCATGGGTGCACAGAACGCCCTTGATTGTGCGGTTTTCGACCGCGTTTTGAAACTATTCAGTGAACGGGCCGCTCGTCTTTTAATACTAGTTTGGCTCTGGTTGCGTTTGCGACCGTTCTCGCTGGTCAGCTTAAGTCTGACGGTATTAGCCAGAATTGTGACACCGATGTAATTTCTATAAAAGCTATCGACGTGAACGATGCATGAGTGCGACAGCTAAGGAAGCTCCAAAACAAACAAGACATTCCTCATGAATAATCTTCAAAACTATGCGAATATATTCGACGGCGTAACACCGTGGGTTGGCCAGGTGCCCAAGGGCTATTTGGTAGATTTCCTCGGGACACTCACCGAAGTAAGTTTTCGCACGATGTTCGGCGTCAACCCCGCAGATGCCGCAGGCCGTTACCAGGAAACGCGTCTTCCCCGAATTGAAGATGGTGAAGGCTGGTTCGAGGCTGTCAACTGGATCGTCGCCGCACGCGATGCACGCAACAATTATACTATGGCGACGCTCGGCGCCTGTTATGGCGCGCAGGCGGTCGGAAGCTACCGCGCACTCCAACTCCTCAATCCGATGCCCTGCAAACTCATTGCGCTCGAGCCTGAACCGGAAAACTACGAGTGGACGCGCCGCCATATGCGCGATAACGGCATCGATCCGGACAATCAGTGGCTGGTCAAGGCGGCAATTAGCGCGACCAATGATCCCGTTCTATTTCCCGTCGGATCTCCTGGCACCGGTGCGCAGAATTGCGTTTCCACTAACGAGGAAAATTCACGCAAGATTTATGCCAACGAAATTATCGCGGCGGGCCGCACCAACGAGACTTTGATCAATCTGATGACGAATAACAGCACCGGGATCATGAAAGATCTTGTACCGGGTCAGAATTTTCCGGCTGAAATAAAAATGGTGAGCGCTGTCACGTTGGCCGACATTCTCGGTCCGTTCGACGTGTTGGACTATCTGGAATCCGACATCCAGCAATCTGAAATTCTTGTGTTTCCGCCTTACATGGATGTTGTGAAGCGAAAAGTTCGGCGTGTCCATATCGGAACCCATGGCAAAGACGTACACAGTGCCTTACTAGGTCTGTTCCAGAAAGAGGGCTGGGACATTGTGTTCGACTTTGCGCCTAATTCCACTTTTGAAAGCGCGCTAGGAAATTTCACGACCAACGACGGCGTACTGACCGTGCGCAATCCGAGCCTATGAGCAAAACGGACGTCATGACGTCGGAGGCATGGCAGCGCCGCAACCTCAGCTTCGCAGCTACCATCAAATTCGACTTGCTGGCGGCTTTACGCGCTGCGCCGTTATGGATCATGCTGGGATGGAACGACATTCGCCAACGCTACCGGCGGTCGACGCTGGGTCCGTTCTGGATCACGCTCAGTATGGCAGTTTTCATCACATTGCTCGGCCTCATCTACAGCAAGATTTTCAAAGTCGAAATTCGCACCTACCTGCCTTACCTCACGCTGGGTTACATTATTTGGGGTTTTATTTCTCAGACCACCAATGAAAGCTCAAACGCCTTTCAGGAGGGCGAGCGGATCATTCGGCAAATTAAGCTGCCCTATTCGATTTTCGTTCTGCGCGTGGTATGGCGAAACTTTATTGTATTTCTACACACAATCGTCATCTTCATTCCGGTGGCATTGATCTTTGATGTGCGACCGGGATTTGTGAGCGTCTTGGCTCTGCCGGGTCTTGCGCTTATCTATATTAATCAAGTCTGGGTGACGTTGACATTGGCTATAGTATGCACGCGCTATCGCGACGTTCAACAGATTGTAACCACTGCCGTGCAAATCATGCTTTTTGTTACACCCATCATGTGGCCAATTAGCGCGCTTGGCGATGCTCCAATCATTGCTTACGTCAATCCACTTTATCACATGATCGATTTGGTACGAACTCCGATGCTTGGCCATGCACCGTCCCCACTTTCATGGCTCGTGGTGATCGGCTGTGCTATAGGCGGGTGGACCGTAGCAATTCTGCTGTTACGCCATGCCGCCCGTCGCTTAGTCTTTTGGCTCTAGCCGTCTTACCAGGATTATTACTGCGTGGCTTCAATCGTCCTTGAACACGTATCAGTTCAAATACCGATTTATGACATCGGTACTGCGTCATTACGAAAGACCATTCTGAGCAAAACCATTGGAGGCCGCTTCGCCAAGGGCGGCTCTCACCTCGTGGTCGACGCCCTTACGGATATTAGTTTTGATGTGTATGACGGCGATCGTGTCGCGCTTGTTGGCAACAATGGCTCCGGCAAGAGTACCCTGCTGCGCGTTTTATCAGACGTGTATCCGCCCACCACAGGGACCGTAACGGTTGTGGGCAACGTGTCCCCTATGTTTGATGCCACGCTCGGTATGAACATGGATGCAACAGGGATTGAAAACATCTGGATTTGTGGAAGCATTTGGGGTCTGTCGAAGATTCAAATCAAGAATAGCCTGAATGACATCGCCGACTTCACGGAACTTGGCGATTATCTCAATATGCCCGTGAGAACTTATTCAACCGGCATGATGTTGCGACTCGCATTCGCGATCGCGACGGTACGCGACCCTGAAATTCTTCTGCTGGATGAAATTGTTGGGGTCGGCGACGCTTCATTTTTTGAAAAGGCATTTAATCGTTTACAAGGCGTCATTCGTCGATCCCAAATGCTTTTTCTCGCTTCGCATGCGGATGGAATTCTCCGAGAAGTTTGTAACAAGGCCATTTGGCTTGAACACGGCAAGCTGATTCAATACGGCGAGTTCGAAGAAGTAGTTGCAGCCTATCGAGGCAAAGGAAGCCTTTAGAATAAGCCGACGACGGGGGCAGGAAAGATTGAGATCAATCAAAAACATGGCCACGCCATTCAGGACAATGATTTTTTCATTGAGGTACGATCGGCCAGCGTACCACCTTACTGTTCGATTACATCAAAGTTACGCGAGTCTGCGACGAGGTATCGAGGTCGGCGCAGCACTTCTTGAAAGATCCGAAAGACGTAGGTCCCAATGATGCCCAAACCAAACATCATGGCACCTAGGGTGAAAGTAATAAGCAATGAGACGAGGGTCAAACCCGGCGGGGCCTGCGTGCCCAACAGGAGATAGGCTACCAGCAATACGATGACGAGTAGCGCAGACCCAACCATGATCAAACCGCCTCCTATAGTCAGCGAACGGTGCGGCAAATCCGTGTAGCTGATGAGCGAATCGAGGGCGAGGCTAAGACGCTTCCTGAAAGAATAGGCGCTTTTCCTTAGTGCGCGCTCTTCACGATGCACAGCGATTGTGGTGTAGCGAAACCCAGTGAAAAACATCAAGGGCCCATATAGGACATTTCGTTCCGGAAACTCCTTCAATACATTGAGAAAGCGACGAGTGAACACGCGAAACGTACCGATGTTTAAAGGAACTTGGGTATGCGTAATTGCAGAGAACACTCGATGGAATAATCGTGATGTCATCCATACCGCGAACCTCTCATTGTCTCCTTTCTTGGTACTGTAAACGATCTCAATTCCATCGCGGAACTCAATTAGAAAGAGCGGAATGTCTTCCGGGCGGTCTTGGAGGTCGGTGTCCATAAGAACGATGTAGTCGCCGCGGGCCCGATCGATACCAGCTGCGATCGCCGGATGCTGCCCGAAGTTACGGCTGAGGCGAAGGGCCTTCACATGCGGATTAATCAATGCCAGTTGCGAAATTACGTTCCAAGCGTCATCTGGGCTGCCATCGTCGATTAAAAGCAGCTCATAGTTTCCACTAACAGAGGCGAGCGTTTCGTGCAGGCGCCCGCACAATTCCGGCAGGAAGACCGCGGTATGATAGACCGGGAGGATCACCGAAATAAAAGACACCGTCTCCCTCCGTCACGCTATTGGATATTCGGCATTCAATACGTTCGAAGATCGATATGCTGTCGCCATAAACAAAGGCCCCGCCGAAGTAGCTCCGCAGCCCTTTCCGATTCACTAGCCAAACGATCAGAGATATTCGGTCACGTTTTCCTATGCCGCTCTGCCCAACCCTGATCCCTGCCCGGTCGAGGATCGCATGTATAGATCATACCATTCCTGAAACACCACTAGTGCGTAAACCTTGTTAACCTGAGTGTAATCGCTTCCCCCAGCGTACATGCGATCCATCAGCGCCTGCACCGCCTCCACCCGAAAGATTCCATGACGGTTCAAGCTAGAGGGACTAAGCGTGGCGCGGACGTAATCCTGCAAGTTTCGCAAAAACCATTGCGTGATCGGCATCAAAAAGCCTTCCTTCGGTCGATGCACCATTTCGGCCGGAAAGTAACGCAATGCCGCGCGCTTGAGCAGATATTTGGTGACACCATCTTTGATTTTGAACTTCCCCGGCAATCTGGCGAGGTATTCGACTAACGATGTATCCAAAAACGCTGTTCGTACTTCAAGGGAATGAGCCATCGAGAGACGATCCGCCAAGGTAAGGAGCTGATCCGGAAAGATTGTTCGATACTCAGACTCGAGCACGCGATTCAAGGGATCGTTCGCCGTCAATCCGCGATAAGTATCGCGCCATAACATGTCGGTACGGACGCCAACCAGCCGTTCAGCCGCGTCGGGAGAATACAGGTCGAGCCGCTCCTGCTCACTAAAGGTCATTAGCTGTGACCGCCAGCGCCAATCCTCTTGACCGGCCAGTGCCGTAACGCGGTCAGGCTGATTTTCAAAAGACCCCAGAAGCCGGGCGTTTCCAGTACATAAATATTCCGGATAGTTATGGATTGGATAGGCAAGGCGGTGGCTGAGATAACTGCCGAACAATTCATCGGCGCCGTCTCCGGAAACTGCGACTTTTACGTGCTGAGAGGCTAGCTGAGATAAAAAATAACTGGAAAGAGCAGCCGCGAATGGCTCATCAAAAGAGCGAAGGATGCGCGGGAGCATGGTCGGAAGATCGGCAAATGAGACCTCTTGTTCATGGTGATCCGTTTGATAACGCTGGGCCACCCAGCGCGCCCATCGGCGGTCTTCTTCTTTGCCGGATGTCGTTGCCCGGTCGCCATAGGTAAGAGTGAACGTCTGCACGCTCGACTGACTGACTTCTGCGGCGATGGCTGTAGTCAGGCTGGAGTCGACGCCACCGCTTAAAAAGAACCCGACGGGGACATCTCCCATCAACCGGCGCCGGACTGATTGTTTGAATAGATCGAGGAAACGATCGATTGTTTCCTCTTCGTCAGATTTGTGGCCGGTGGTATTATCTGAAAAATCGGGGGACCAATAACGGCGCACTTCCGGCCGCTGTCCTGCAGCGACGACAAGCAGATGGGCCGGAGGCAAACAATGAATCCCCTCGTATATCGTCAGCGGGCAAGGGACGTGCTTCAGCGCCAAATAATGATGCAGGGACTTAAAATTAATGTGCCTCTGAAAGCCCGGCAAACTCAGAAGTGCTTTGATTTCGGATGCATACCACACGCAGCCCTGGTGTTCAGTATAGTACATCGGCTTTTCACCGGCCCGGTCGCGAGCGAGTATTCCCAGGCGTCGTTCGCTGTCCCAGAGCGCGACAGCGAACATGCCCTCGAGCCGTCGGGCAAACTCGATTCCGTGCTCCTCGTAGAGATGAGGGAGTAACTCCGTATCGCAGGACGTCAGCAATCGGTGACCGCGCATTAGCAACAGCGGCCGCTCATCAAGATAATTATACAATTCGCCGTTTAGGGCCGCCCAGACCGTCCCCCGTTCATTGGACACCGGCTGACGACCGCCGGCAATATCGACGATGCTCAGACGACGGGCGCCAAGAGTGAAGGACTCGTCACCAACAAGATGGCCATCTTCTGGACCGCGGTGGATTAACGTATCGAGCATGCGACGGACAGTTGCCGAGTCGCCCGCGCCGAAGGCTCCAGCTATGCCGCACATGGTCACCTTCTTACCGGAAGATAACTGCCTGCACGTGCTACCTCAAACGCGGGTGATTGAGGCATAAACGAGCGAGCTGAGAAATTTGGCTCGACCGAGTGCTCAGTCACCACGCCACGGTGAACTTCGAACTCCGCAACTAGCTTGTAGACGAATTTGTTCTCAACTTTTTCAATGTTATTGAACTCGAATATTATTTTGTCATTCTCGGACCCAGGAAGCGTTTTGGTATAACGGAGCATACGCGCGCGAAACAACGCCAAGTTGTTTGGCTGATATTTCAAAATCGTAAACAAACTGGTGACGGTCAAGGCTTCACCGACATGGCTGAATCGAAAGCCATTTGAAAGCCCCCACCTAGAAACGAGGTTACGATCGCCCGTTGCCCCAGATACCCGATAAATCATGATGAAAAAGTGAGTCAGGTCCGCAGAAAAGACGCGCCAGAGGATTATTCCCGCGAAATTTGCGTACCACTCTAAGAGCTGCTGAATCCGTCTAGGCATCGTTTTGCGTAAATAGAAATTGTAGAAAAGCCCTCCGTAGACGAGTGGCAAGAGAACCAAGTATGTCCACAAGGCGACCGAAATTGCCTCTTGGCACCATTCCGGCAGCTGCATCGGAATTGAGGTAGCGGAGGGAGCTAACGTCAACATTTTATCCAGATGGCTGTACACAAAATCGCTTGGCTCTATATAGAGCAAGCAACTTAGCATGACCATCTGCGGAAGCAGTAACAGGCGCAGATGCGTGGCGACGAAGCCGAAGCAAAGAGAGAGCAGTGCTGCGCCAAAAAACCGGGTATCGGGGATGAGAAGCAGGATGCTCGCGAGGGCTTGCCCTCCCCAAGCGAGTTGATCATACACCCAGAAAATCCAGTTATTGGGCGACAGCTTGCGATAGGAGTTCCACCAGTAGCACCATTGCCGATTGACCAACGCATACTCCAATCCCTCTCCTCGCAAATAACCGGAATTCAGCTTGTACAAGCCGGATGCGAAAAAGATCAGAGCGAAGTCGATTTGAAGGACCAGGAGCGCGAGCGGAATCAATTTGGGTACTAGGTGGGAACAGAACTCCAACAGAAATACGGCCATCGCAAGCCAGGAGATCATAAACCCGGGCGCTCCGAGCCCGCGGAGAAGTGTCTTCCAGCGGATACGCAGGCAGTAGTATCGGCATATAAGCAGATTCACCAACGCCGCCCATGGCGAGAACCAACCCATCACGAGGCAAATAGAGCAGACTAACCAGAGCGTCATGCACGCGGGATAAAGGACCGGATTGTGCAGAACATCAACTAAAGCACAGGATTCCCCATATCCGCCCCAACGTTCGCTGAGGAAAAATCGTTTGCCTTGAGAAATCGACGCAAGAAGTGTGCCGAGAAGCAGCAGCCCGTAGACGCAACGTAAAAAATCGAGCTCGGCCTGAGAAATCGAGGGCAGCCAAAAGTCGGAGAGCAACTGTGACTCCTCCTCCAACAGCCCGGGCACGCAGCGGCCCCACCCAGCGGGATTATGAAATTAACACCGCGCGCGCCGCTGGAGCAAGACGCGCACGTGTTGCGGCTGCGCCGCGAACTGCACGCAAAGCTCCGCTCAGTCGTATGACCCGTTGCGGAGCTTTGCTGCTATTGCCCGCATCAAAATCCCGCTTTATGTCCGTCGATCCATATAAATTGATATCCGAGTACAGACGCGCAGCATGTGCGGTCACAGGATTGCCAGCCCGAGCAATCTTGAATTAAATCAGCAGCCTCAATTCGAAACGCGCTACTCGGCCCACAGCGGGAATCGCACCAGGATCGAATTGACGCGGAAACAGCGCAATCCTACTCTCCCGCTCCATGCTCGCTATCGAGAGGTTCGCGCCCCTGTCGAGGTCCCTGCGCTTGCGGGAAGAAGTTTGGCTCGCCCCACCGAAGATGGAGCACGCCGGCGACATGCTGCGTTGGATGAATGACCCGGAGATACACGACAACATTGGTCTGCGCACGAAGCCATCCCTCGAAACAACAATCGACTGGATTCGTAGGTCATCAGACGACGAGTCCATCAGGGCATCAGCCGTAATGTTGGCGACACGTCACGTCGGCAACGTCGTTCTCGACCGTATTGACAGCTACTTGAGATCGGCCCGCCTGTCGGTCTTCATCGGCGAGACAGCCGAACGCGGCTTGGGAGTGGGCACGACCGCGGCTTATCTCAAGCTGACCGAGGGCTTCAACCAACTAGCCTTGCATAAGATTTGGCTGGTCGTGCGCTGTGGAAACCAAAATGCCGTGGCCTCCTATAACCGGCTTGGTTTTCAGACCGAAGGCGTTCTGCGAGACGAGGCTTGGTACAAGGGAGCTCGTGAAGCCGTGTACTACATGGGCCTCCTACGCGACGAGTTCACGCCGGACTGCAGCTTCAAGGAGTAGATCATTAAACGCTGCCTAGAATGTGCGCGCGATTTCACCGGCGCGAGCTGGAAATGTCCATTTTGTAGTCACCAGCCGTCGCGTGTTAACGGCGTCCTGTGTTTTGCTCCGGCTTTGGCACAAGAAAACTCAGGCTTCGATGCAGAAGGACACCATGAACTCGAACGCCTCCAGCACGGTAATTTCTGGTTCCGCTCCCGTAACCGCCTACTCCAGGACTTGGCGCGTCGCTGGTTTTCCAACGCCACATCGATCCTGGAGATTGGGTGCGGAACTGGTTATGTGCTAGCCGGCCTGCGCGAGGCGCTTCCAAAGGCTCGCGTAGCCGGTGGCGAGATATACACAAACGGACTTGAATACGCTGCGAAGCGCCTGGGAAGCAATGTCGATTTATATCAGATGGATGCTGAAGCGATCCCCTTCTCAGGCGAGTTCGATCTGATTGTCGCCTGCGACGTGCTGGAGCATGTCGAAGCGGACGAGCATGTCCTGAGGGAGATGTACCGGGCTTTAAAACCGGGCGGCGGAATACTTGTGAGCGCACCGCAACATCCATTTCTCTGGAGCCGCGTCGACGAAATCGCACGCCACAAGCGACGGTACCGGCGAACTGAACTGCAGGAAAAATGCCTACGTGCCGGCTTTAAGGTGGTTGAGCAAACGTCATTCGTCTTCACCCTATTGCCCCTGATGGTCACGCAACGGCTAACCGCGGCGAAACGAGCAAACTATAATTGGCAAGTCGAAATGACGATACCCTACTGGCTGGACCGACTGTTTCAAGGAGCGCTTGAAGTAGAGCGAGCGTTGATCGCGCGGGGCCTATCGTTCCCACTGGGAGGCAGTCGTATCGTCATCGCCCTGCGCGAGTGAACCACTAGGTTCCCCCGAGTACATAACGTCAGGATAAAGAGCGCGGAGCTTAAATATTAGCGCGGATGGGCATGCGGGTATATAAATCAAAAAAAGCGGTGTGCGGGAATGCTAGACATTAACTTCAACAAAAAACTTGATGCCCAAAGTGTCATCGACCGCGTTTCCGCGGTCCGAGCGATGAAGGGTAACCGCGCAGCGAACAAAGAGCTCCTCGATGCGATTGGCCTCACGCTAAAGCCGACACGAGACGAATCTTATTACGGCGAAGCCCTAAATTATCATTTGGCGCTGGTATTTGCGCGCCTGGGCGACGGCGCCGCTGTTGAATCCTACATGCAGCAGTCTCACACAATGCCAGCGGGTGGCGGCGACACACTATTCACTGAACATGTCCTTGAGTCGGTCAAACTTCGAGAACGGCAGGATAGGGCTCGTGCTCGAGGCATGCCGTCTGTGCTGATAACCTCAATGCCACGCTCCGCCAGCGCCACCTTGTCCACTGCCATGTCTCACCTGTTCGATATTCCGATATTGCGGGTAAGTGTCGGTGACTTTCCCGACTATATCGTGGTTCCTTCCTGGCTCGGAATGTTTCTTGGCGGCGGGGCGGTGACGCACGATCATTTCGGTGCCACCGACTTCAATTTAAATGCTCTCGCCAAGCATGGTGTCCGAAACCTGTTTGTACTCATTCGCGACCCGCGCGCATCCGCGGCATCCGCCGTCAGATTTAAAATACAAAACTCCGATTTATGCGAGGGGTTCTCGTTCGAAAAAGAGGTAGTCGCAGCATTGCATAAGTCCTTCCTGCCCTGGCTGTATGGCTGGATAAAACGTGCCACGGAGACGCGTAAGGATATCCATATCCATTGGCTTTTTTGGGAGGACTTGCGCAGCCGACCCGACTATGTTGTCGACCGGATACGGCAGATCATGGGAAATATAAATTCTTCTACCGTCATGCGCTTATCTGATGTTAAACAAAATTTTGTCAACGGCGATGACAGCTCTTGGCGGCGAGACCTTTCACGTGCAGCCCAAGGAGATATGTGGGAATTGCTGGGATCCGGCGTTACCGACCTGTTGAATCTTCAACGGTAGTTAGGATTCAATCTATTTAAGATGCGCTGATTTTCATCGCGCGCAATTCGGGAGATCGCTCAGAACCTTTTGATATGGCCGTGACATCAGCATAGTCCAAGCTTCTACTGCCACCCGTCGGTCGACCTACCATAGCCAGGCTGTCATGACCCAAATTCCCTTTAACTTACCACCTGTTGCTGGCCGCGAAATTGAATACCTAAGTGAGGTCCTTGGATGTCGTAAGTTTTCGGGCAATGGGCCATTTACTAACCGCTGCCAAGCTTGGATAAAGAAACAGCTGGGGGTTTTAGACGCCTTGCTGACACACTCCTGCACGGCGGCACTCGAATTGGCCGCGCTGCTCTGCCGATTAGAGCCGGGCGACGAAGTTATCATGCCTTCGTTTACATTTGTTTCGACCGCAAATGCGTTTGTTTTGCGTGGTGCAACACCGGTTTTTGTTGACGTTAGGGCTGACACGCTCAATATCGACGAGTCTCTTATTGAAGCGGCGATCACACCACGTACAAAGGCGATTTGCGTTGTTCATTACGCGGGGGTGTGCGCGGAGATGAACGAGATCCGCGCCATCGCCAATCGTTTTGGTCTCACCGTCGTAGAAGACGCGGCACAGGCGCTATTGTCCACCTACCACGGCACG
Source organism: uncultured Alphaproteobacteria bacterium (assembly GCA_963819915.1). Classification (GTDB taxonomy): domain Bacteria; phylum Pseudomonadota; class Alphaproteobacteria; order Rhizobiales; family Xanthobacteraceae; genus Pseudolabrys. The sequence continues at coordinate 538,769 of CAWFXX010000007.1, read as the reverse complement.
CCGGCGGGAAGGCTCGGAGACCTTGCTTGCTTTAGTTTTCATGAAACGAAGAATGTTACGGCCGGCGAAGGCGGCGCCCTCACCATCAACAATCCACGCTTTTGCGAGCGCGCTCATGTCCTTTGGGAAAAAGGTACGAACCGGCGGGCCTTTCGGCTTGGTCTTGTCGACAAATACTCATGGATCGATTGTGGATCTTCTTTTCTTCCAAGCGAATTTATGTCGGCGGTGCTCTTAGCCCAATTCGAACATGTTGAACGATTTACAAGAGAACGGCGCACCATTTGGGAGCAATACCACAGCGCCTTTGTAGAACTTGAGTCCGCCGGAATCGCTCGTCGACCAATCGTACCGTCCGCTTGTACTCATAACGGGCATTTATATTATTTACTTGTCCGCGACCGCTCAACCCGTGATCGCGTTATTCATACGTTGCGATCAGAGGATATCTGGCTGCACTTTCACTATGTGCCGCTACATTCCTCGCCCGCAGGCTTGCGCTACGCGCGCGCAGTTGGCCCGTTGGAGAGAACAGATGCGGCTAGCGATCGGCTGATCCGGCTTCCTCTTTTTGCCGGCATACTCCCTGCTACCGCAGCCCACGTCATTGAACGGATCCAAACCTTACTAAAAGCATAGACCTGACAAATCCGCTTCCCCATGCAATTCACTTCAGATCCTCGACAGCAAAATTTTTATCCATAGCAAACGTCCCCTTACAGTCCGGTCAACGCTCTCATTGCGCTCTATCAACGGCACCGCGGTGCAATCACGCGCAAACCCCGGATTGTTTTTCCGGTGGATCTTCGGACGACGGTCTTTCGCCTCGGAATGCTAGGAATTTTTCTCAGAACTTTTCATGAAACCGATGGCGCTCGGGCCAACATTAAAAATCAAATCAACAATCGAAACGGCTGGCTCAAATCCTGGCCATACCTGGTTATATGGCTTGTAACGGCTGTAATCTATCCATTCAACCGATATGCCCGCTTCTTGGAATATTGCAGTCTTCAGATATGCTTTAGCTGCGGGTCCCGACAGGTATCGGTCTGCGTGTAGCGTTTGGCAGATCGATAGCAACCGCTCGGATTGGGCGCCCTTGACACCAAGATCCCTCGACAAAACGAATTTCGTTTTTAGGCCGAGAAGAGCGGAAATCTCCTTTAAGAAGAGCAGATTGACGTCTGAGAGAAATTCGATGTCATCAACTCGGAAGAATAACGATTCAAAATAGCGTTCATATTTTTCAAAAAATGCCGCGCTGGCATATGATTGCACGATGGCTTGCCAATGTTTTTTTGCAAATCTTTTCGCAATACGAACTTCTTCTATTTTAGTGCGGAGCCCAAACGGCAGTGAGACGGGAATCGTTATCCATGGCACACCGTTGTTAGTTCGTATTCGATTTCGATTGTGCCAATGGTTCTTGCTGTATTGGACGTCATCGTAAACAACGAAAACATCGACCAGGCCGATTAGATCGAAATAGCCTCTCCATGGGAGATAGCACGACTGCAATATTGCGATACGGTTTCCTTGCGACTTCCGTTCGTGGCTTCGATCATTGGCCATGAGTACAATGGGCGACGGCGGAGGGTAGGCTTCATCTAAGAAATCAGGTCGGCTGTTCCAGGCCGCTGACCTCTTCAGAACCGCCGCCGATCATATCAATCAATAGCGAATATACTCTGAACCCACAAGACGAGAAGCCTATCGCGCACGGCACCGTAATCGGCTTCGCTCGCTAGATACAGCGTCGGATTGGCTCGTTCGATGTGCTATAAGACCTGGTATCCGATATTTAGCAATTCGAAAATCTTGCATTCCCTCTGTGCATGGTTATGTCATACGGAAAGTTCAATGTGCATATCGGCACGCCTGGCAAAGACGTTCACAAGGCTTTGTTTAAGCTGTAAATCATCTCGACTATCCGAATTCGAGCTTCGACGACCCGCTTGGAAGGTGCTCGACCAATGACAGGCGCTGATCATACAAAATTCGGACATTCGAGCGCTTCGATACCATCGCGCACTAAGATGAGAATTACCTACGATGGCGACTGCCCCGCCTGCAATCTCTACTTTATGTTTCATCGTCTTGCTGAGCGAGGCGTCAGCATGGAATTGGCTAACGCGCGTGAGCGTCCAGATTTAGTTTTAGAATACTCTCGTCTGGGAGTGAATCTAAATCGCGACTTTGTTCTGGATATCGATGGAACCATGTACGTCGGAAGTAAAGCGATGAGCGTTCTTGCTGCCTTAGGGGAAAAAACAACAATGTGGGGCAAGCTAAATTCCATTCTATTTCGTCATCAGCCAGTTGCAACGACCGCGTACTACGCGCTCAGGATGGCCCGGTATATCTTACTTTTCTTGCTAGGCCGCAGTCAGCTTTCAAAGCCGAAGGTTGTTGACACCTTTCGTGAAACGAAATCATGAAATCACGCCTAGCCGGATGAGGACTTAGACGGAGTCAAATTCCACCGGACTGCCTGTCTAATATGAGCGAAACGGTGATCGAGATTGGTTTCGTGGTTTCAGCTACTGTAAACCGTCAGGCGATTTCGCCCCCAAGGGAAAATGCATGCCTGCCTCAACGAGCTTCATGTCGGCCAATTCTATGGCGTCCTCTCGCAAACAGTGCGCATCGTTGGAAGGATCGATCCCCATCTCAATTACAAAATTTGAATTCTCACTGATCAACACTCCTGTCAGCGCGAGGTCTGTTCTCACAAGCTTTGGCGTCGAACTTGACCCCCTTTCCCGCCGTACGCGAAAGCATCGGGAAAACTGAAACGGCAAAACTATAAACGCCTTGCCTGATGTTCGCGCCGCAATTTTGACGACCCCCGGACTGACTGTCACCGAAGCTGACGCTGGATGTAAATCTTCCAGTTGCTCTCCGGCAGTTACGTAGGCGATCTCTTTGAGGTTTGGTCGAGCGCTCATCTTGCTAAGCACTTCTGAAGCATCCTTCACGCGCTCAACATTGCGGACCGACCATCCTGAAGTATTGGGATCCGGGAGTTCATAGAGAATGCGATTGCCGGCACGCGCCCGCTCTTCGCCAATTTTGGTGCCATTCATCCTTCCAACAATCAAAAATCTGACCCCCAATAAGCGAAATAGCATTTCGTTCACTCGCGTTAGCAGGACTGTATTGCGGGTGTTATGGATGGTTCCAGCGTCAGATAGGAACCGCGTTTCGAGCAGATACGTCGCCGGCGAAATAAACGGCGAAAATTCCTGAAGTGTTGGTATATCGAAATACCATAGACCATCGAATCTATGGTCATTGCCTGTCAATTTTATTTCCTGAATATCTTCAAGTATCGAGTTCCTCCCACCCAAACCGGCGTGACTGCGCTTCATCATTTGAAATTGTAGCGACGCGTCCTCGAAATCGCGCGCCCGGCGCGACGCCAATTTCGGAACCTAACAACACCGTGATGGCGCTAGGCTGGGGAGGGTAAGGATAGGCGTTCGCTCCTTGTAATCTCGGACTCTGAATAAACTTTCCCAAAATGACCAAGGCGATGAGAATGCAAGCAATGTCGGCGACGTGCTCTGTTTTGCCGTGGCGACGAACAACAATTTTGGAAATGAATGAAATTATGAAAACAAGAGAATACGAGGCAAAAAAGCTAGTAAATAAATAAAACACGTACTCAAAATAAATAAGGCGCACAGAGTAGATAAACGGCACTTTTAACACAAAAGAATTGAATACCCATATTGTGGGAAATATCATCCACATGCCGATCGTTAGAAGAGTGTTGACTGCGCACAATTGAGCGCGGGTATCGGTCCTGACTTTTTTGCGCCACGTCCACCACAGGCAAGCAGATCCAAGGCCCGAAGCAATTGAGAGCAGCGCCCCAAATGGGAAGCGACCAAATTGGTATAACATCGACGACAGCACAAGGCCCCCATCATAGACGGGCATCTCTGACCAAAAAAAAGCGGTCGAAGTGCTGCTAGCAAGATTGGTCGCAAACCCAGCGCTGCCCGATAAAACTGTTCCCAAAACAATTGCGGATAATAGTAAGATCTTTGCAACAAACTCTCCTTTGGAATGAGACAAAAGGGTGAGTATGGAAAGCGCGAAAACCAGCGGCGGAAGGAGCAAAAGCGAAAACTGCGGCATAATGTGCAGAAAATACAGCAACCACACCGTTGCCAGAAAACCCAGTGATACCGTCATTACTCGCGGCTTCGCCTCTGCTGATAGTAACGCGAATGACAAAACAACAACCGCGAAGGCAATACTGCACTCAAAAATATGCGGCGCCAGAATGAACAACGGGAAGATAAGCGTTGGTGACCGCCACACCAGCGGCGTTGCAAACGAGAGCGCGACGAGAGTTGATAATGCGCCAATGCCGAGAGATATTCGAAGCGAAATGCAGGCAAGGAAAAACAAAGCAGAGATCAACAACGCATACCCAATAAAAATGGCGGCGGGCAGATTGGCAGAATCGACAAGTTTATGGGCAAGAAAGACCACTGGGGATGCGCTATAATCTCCAGTGGGAAAAAAATTAAACAACCCTCGTACTGGGTCGTAATTCCAAACGCTGGGGCCCCCACCCCACACAGCTTGGCTGCGCATCATATCAAGTTGCCACGATCCATCGAAAAACCAAAAAAGCGAGCTGGAGCGCGCTATGAAAACGCTAACAACAACCAGAAAAAGAAGGGAATGGAGACCGAAACGCGACACCAGGCACCATCGAGACGAAGACATGAGCTGGTCCAGCGCGAATGTTTGCCGTGTGATATGAATAAAAAGGCGGCTGTCGAGCCTATGAACCGAAACGAGATTGATCGTCAAGATTTCGGCGGTTGTCAACGTGCAATGGATTAGCGTCGATGGCGCAAGTCACATCCGGACTGCATTCTATTCTTTCTCACGCAGCCACGTATAGGTTTGTGCAGCGCATTTTTGGCGGCTCCGCAACGCTGCAGGATTTTTCCGCCCGTTTTATTCGGCCAAAGACTGGCGATCGGGTGCTCGATATAGGCTGCGGCCCCGCCCAAATCCTCAACTTCATGCGTTGTGTTCAATACGTCGGATACGATCCCGATGCGAGGTATATCGATGACGCGAGGAAGAATTATGATCGAGCGGATGCGCAGTTTTTTATAGGACAATTTGCGAAGAGTGATTTGGCCTTGCATGAGCCATTCGATATTGGCTTGCTACTTGGTGTGCTGCATCATCTCGATGATGAGCAAGCATTATCTATCATTCAGCTTATGCGGTCGGCAATCAAGCCGGGCGGCCGGTTGGTTACCCTGGATAATGTTTTCATCGACCATCAGAGCCCAATAGCTCGGAAGCTTATTGAGTGGGATCGCGGAAAAAACGTAAGAGCGGCGAGACAATACCGCGCCATGACGATCAAGCATTTTGATTTGGTCAGCGAGACTGTTATCCATAAATCGTTTCCACCCTATACGCTTTACGTGATGGAATGCAGTTAACACAATATTCGGATTATGGCTTCATGGCGCGCGGAGCCGATCGGAAAGCGGCCCAGTGTCGCAGGTGTCGCCTGCGCTACCTCCCTCGACACCAAATAGGTTAGTCTTTCTCGCGCAACTCTTTAGCGCCTAAAAAGACACCAAACATGATTTTTCGATACCACGGCCGCATCATGTAGCCGGTCTCGACACGACGGAAAATAAATCTGACTGGCAATCGCCCCAGCAATTGGCCAATTCGTAATCTTATTCGACGTCCTGGTTTAACCATTGGCACTGTCGTCAGCTTGGTAGTATCCGGGGTACTGTGTCGCTGCCATCCTAGCAACAAGCAGCTCTTTTCGCGAGGCTGGCAATTCGAAAATCCAGATTTTTAAGCCAGGCTGACCCAGCACCGCAAATTCAATTTCGTTCTGTAAAAAACAAAAGATGTCGGACGCGCCTTGCTGCACCCAAAGCGGACATGGCAATTCCACGTACGGCTGTTTCGTTGGCAACGCAGTTCATGACCTGAGGCGGGGAGGCGCGCGCTGAAGCCCGCGCTTGACCGCTTTCTAGGCCCCTCTATTTGAAAATGGTCCTTAGGAAAGAAGAGGGTTGCGATCTCCACCAAGGTCCTTTGGTTGGGGGAACCTCAATTGGCTCAATGACGATTTCACTTACCGCAAGCCCAATTTTGCGCTGATCCTCACCAAGGCCGACGTCGCTCGGGCGAAAAGTGGGAGCATTCACCGTCAGGACGGTGTAATCAGCCGGTTGCAGCGGGATGGCAGCAACTAGATAAAACACGCCTGCAGGGCTGGTCTCAATTTTACACTTGGCTGGGCGCTGCTCGACGTACAGAAATAACTCTTCAATTTGAACATCCGGATTCTTGAAGAGTATCTCGAGTGATATTCGCGCGAACTGACCGGCGTAGGGGATTAGAATTTTTGGCTTCGGATTGGGACCGGACCAACGGTATCGCTTTCCGTTCGATTCCACGTCATGCCAGTCCAATCCACGGGGTTCATCCGTTTGCTCAATCATCACGCGCCCTTGCAGCAGCTGCAATGCAGGCCGACTGATCCCCTTGCGCTTAAGATTTTGTTCAAACAGAAATCCTTCCGGGTGGCTCGAATAATCGCCATATTGGAAGATCATGTACTGACCGTTTGCCTTCGACTTTCGGATGATGCCGTCGATGTCGATGCCAGGCGAATGCGTCAAACTGTGTAAAAGCTCTTGTTGCTCGTCGCTGCTGACACGGAGATAGGACATGTAGCGATGGCCGGCGGCGAACTTGTGTACTGTGACTTCGCCCGTCGATGCAAAGCGCAGTCCGGAATGGGCTGCGCGTAGCAGGAATTCATTATCGGCCGGGCATTTCACAGTACGCGGATCGCGCCAGCCGCCGATGCGTGTGGTGACGTCACGTCGGTGGGAAATCGACGTCGGTGGGCAGAAATGATGAAACGGAGCCTCCGCCCCGTCGAACATGCCAGTGATATAATAGTCGTCGCTACCCTTGGGGCCGTAAAACACGCAGCCACTGACGACAAAATCTAACGTCTCGCTCGAAGTGACCGTTCGGTATATTCGCTCGAGGTGTTTTGGCCCCCAAATGTCATCGTGGCCTATATAGGCGATCCAACGTCCCCGAGACAGACGTATTCCTTCATTGTTGGGAACGCTCTGGCTACCGGAATTCTGCGGCAGATTTAGCCCCGGTTGTTATAATTAGGTCGTGATCCTTGGCTTGGAGGGTAAGCTCCATGAGGCGGCGGGAATTCATCACCCCTGTCGCTGCCGCGGCCAATTTGCTACAGTCTGCACTCCCATGGGCTGGGCAGTCTTCCAATGGACTGGGTCATCCTCATTCTCGGTGTTCCGGCGATCCTCATTCCGCTGGTGCTGCTTTTCGAATTCGCCGGATGCTATTCGACTGCGACCGCGTGCTCCGACGACTTTGACTGCCCGGACGGAACGCAATGCGTCGATGGAGCGTGTGTTGTCGGCGAGCTGCCTCTTTCGGCCCCGGAGAATCTGGCCGCGCGAGCGATCGATGACCGATCGGTGTCGCTGACCTGGACCGAAAACGACCCCGCGGCCACCAGCTTTCAAATCGAGCGCGCGGAGGACGGCGACCAACCTCAGCCTATTGTCGTACACGGGCTTATTTCTCCCACCGGCACAACGGATGACTCGGGCTTGCAGGAGGGCGTCACATACATCTACCAAGTTCGGGCGCAGGGGGATGGGCTATCCGACTCTGATCCCTCCGAAATTTCCTCGGCCACGGTCTTGCCCGCAACCCCGGTGAACTTCACCGCCACTGCGGTGAGCAACAGCCAAATCGACCTATCCTGGACCAATGCGTCCACGGTTGCGACCGCGTTCAGGCTCCAAGAACGCGTCGGGGGCACCTTCACAGACATTCCCCTCCCCAACCCCACCAGTAACACGTTTTCCCACAGCAATCTCATTGCGGGAACGACGCATGAATACCGCGTCTTCGCGACCGTTGATGGTTTCGAGGACAGCGCCCAACAGATAGTCAATTCGCTCCCCTCGGCGGTCCAATCGGCGACGACGACCGCAGTATCCGCCGCGGCATTCACGACGCCGCCCGGGACGTTTACGACTGACCAGGCGAGCGCGGCGGGGGAGGGAATTTGCCTGGTCCAGTTATTGAGCCAAACGCTTCTGGTCCCCAACGTTGCCGGCACCCAGGTACGCATCACGCTGCGCGGCTCAAACACGGGCAACCTTACGCTCGACAAGGTTTTCATCTCCAAGGTCGGCAACACCGGAGATCCCTATGACGCGGCGACGGATCTCAAACTCGTCGCATCGGGCGTGCCCATCCCGGCGAACACCGCGGTGACTGTCGGACCGGTGTATTACACGCTCGATCCTACCCAAGACCTGCTCGTTGCCGTCGATGTCAGCAATACGCCCAACGAAGGCAACCTGCGATTCGGCGCGCTGCCGGGCGCCGTCACCTACGCCAGGACGGCGACGGCCGAAGCCGGCGTGCAGGACCGGGGGCCAAATTACATTACTGTCGCGAACATCCTCTTCCTCGTCGAGCAGATCGAGGTCCTGTAGCATGGCCAACAAACTCACCGGATCCTACGACGCGGTCGCGCAGATCACACTGCGGCAAGTCAACGGCCTGATCGCGACCCTGCACCAGAACGGCGCAAGCGACCAGCCGCCGCTGCGGCTCGGGCACAATGGGGTCCTACGGGTCGGCGACCCAAAGCCGACCAGGCCCGAGCTCCACCGACTTCGTTTCCGCAATTGGATTCGCAATTTCCAGTTGGCGGGTGGCCCCTCGAACCTGGATGACGTCCGCGCCCGTCTGGCGGTCAATGCACCGCCGGGAGCCGTCACGATGATCGAGGCGGAATTCTCAAAACTCGAGAAGCGTCGGCCGGCAAAAGAACCATCAAGACAGCCGCCAAAAAGCCCGCGTGGCCTCGTGAAGCTGCAACTATCCTCGCCCACCATCGTTCTGGCCGACGGCGCCACTTCCGAAGCAACGCTGCTGACGGATGTCCGGGCCCATTACGATCCCGATTCCGGAGCCGGGGACATTGCCGCACCGGACCATCCGCTGCATGGTGAGGTGCGCGCCGCGTTCGAGCTTTCGGTTCTCTCCAGCGCATCGGGCCGGAAATTGTCCGTGCGCCCGTCGTCGAAGGACAGCAAGATCCAGTTCATCGCCGCCGCGGGCACGGGTCTCACAAGCGCCGAAGTGTCGCAGGTTTCCGGCGAGGTGCGGGACATCGTGCGCGAGAAATTCACGCCGCAGCCGGTCGATCTTCCGCCGGATTTCCCCTTCTCCGAATTCAAGGTCATCGGCAGCGGCGCGAACCAGGTCATCGCCTTGCCGATCCAGATGTCGGACGTTCCATTGCCCGCAGGCCGCATCCACAATCTCGACAACAACTTCGCCGATTCGAGCGGCTTTGCCTTCGCCGCCAGTACAGGAATATGTCAACGACCTGCTGCAGCCGCTCTTCGACGCCGTGTCCAAGGCGGTCCGCGATTTCAAGAAGGAAATCATCATCGGGGTGACGGTCTTTGGCGTTCGCTTCCAGCAGACCATCAAGTTCACGCTTCAGCTCAAATCGGGCCCTTCGCTCGAATGGGAATCCGGCCGGATCAAGCTCTCGGCCAGTCTCAAGCTCGTGGTGAAGCCCGGTCCCGACGTGTCCTTCAGTTTTACCCAGAAGTTGAAGCTCGCGCTCGATGCCTCGACCCAGAAGGTGACGCTGCAGGCCGACGGCAATCCCTCCGTGAACACGGATCTGCCGTTCAATGTCCTGCACGACGCGTTCGAGAATGCGATCAAGTCGGCACGCGACGACGCGTTGTCGGGTGGCGGGGTGAACGACGCGGTCAACCAGGTTTTCGCCGGCGCCAGGCAGAAGCTCATCGGCGGCTTGAAGGTCTTTGATGAATCGGCCTCCGCAACCTTCACCACCGTAAAGATCACCGAGGACGGGCTGATCGTTCGCGGTGATATCGGAAGCGGACCGCGCCAGGCGCCGGTCGTTCAATTCGTCGAAATCGACGAAGGCCGGACTTTTTCGGCGCTGCCGGCATGGATCCCCGGGGGAAAAATCGATCGTTACATCTGGTCCTGGGCCGGACATGGCGGAAAGAAACCGGCAAAGCTCTTTTCCACCTCGCACAGAAGCTCCACCGAGACGCACCGCTTCATCTTTCCGAAGCCGGCCGGAATGGACCCGCTCGGCAGCATCAGTCTCCGCATCGAGGGAACGCAAACCGGAGCGGATGGCGTGCCCGTGCCTGTTGTGGCAGACAGTTCGCCCCAGCTGCGCGATGCTTTCGGGGCCTTTGTCGAATCGCCGGCGTGGTGGGAGCCGCTCATGACGCCGGTCTGGCTCGAGGAAACCGAACCTGACGCCAGGCTGAAGGATCTCATCGCGGGTCACATCACGTTGCAAACCGACCAGCCCCGCGGCCGCCAACTCACCCACAACACTTTGGTCTATTTTCCCGACTGGCGCGCGGATGAACCGCTCGAACCCGTGGCGCGCGCTATGGCCGCGATGCGGCGGCGAAAGGTCTCGCTGGTCCTCATCGTGGTGCTGCCCGAAGACGCGCTCGACAGCCGCCGCAGCGACCTCGAAGCCAGGCTCGGCGCGGTGTCCAGCCGGTTTGCGGGACGGCTGATGGTCACTGTAGACCAGGAAGGCGGGTGGTCGCGCGCCTTCGCGGTCGACCGGCGGCCTTGGGCGCATATCGCGGATGCGCGGCGCCAGTTCGCATGGAATTTCGGCGGTGATATCGAGTCCGCGGCGATGGCGGCGGCGCTCGACAAGCACGTTCTTCCCGCGCTGGCGCCCCGAGCCCACCTAATGCGGCCCAAAATTTCCGGCTGCGGCTGCGGCTGCCACGGCGCCCCCGACATCACCTTCGAGGATGAAAAAGGGGAACGCTTCGCGCTGCACCGGATGCGCGGGCGCAACGTCATCCTGAATTTCTTCCAGTCCTGGTCCGCCCCCTGCATCCGGGAATTGCAACGCCTACAAGCGCTGCAGAAGAAGCGGCCGAAAGGCGGCGGACCCTGTATCGTGGCCTTCCACGGTGGGAACGACGAGAAGGCGGTCGAGGCTCTGCGCAAACGCCATGGCCTCACTTTTCCTCTCGTGCAGGACTGGGACCAGGTGATCGCGCGTCGATACGGGATCACATGCTGGCCTACCACGATCGGCATCAACCCGGACGGCTCCATCGGCCGCATGCAACTTGGTGCGGTTCAGGAGGTCAAACCGGCAACGCGTCCAGCAAAATTGGTGGGGAAAACATGAGCGTCTGGATCGCGGCCCTTCTTCTCATTCCCCTCGCCGACCAGGCGATCAAGGCACTCCTGCGCCAGCAGCTCGGCGACCGCGTCGTTTCGCTGGGACCGTTGGGCTCGGTCCGTGTCATCGATGCGCCGATCTGGTGGGCGCGCGGTGGATTCCGGCCAACGCCGGCGATGCTCTGGACCGCCTGGCTAGCCGGCGCGGGCGCGCTGCTGGCACTGGCCACCCGCCCAGGATCCGAGTGGTGCGCCGCGCTGCTTCTCGGCGGATCGTTGAGCCATATGATCGAAACCTCCCGGCGCGGACGCGTCTGCGATTACCTGTGCCTGCGCTTCTGGCCGGCATTCAACCTGGCCGACGCCGCGATCACGATCGGCACCGTCGGCTTCATCGTCTCCGCGCTGGTCAATCTTTTGCGCTGACATGACCCTGCCGACTCCCGCGTCGCACGTCCACAACGACCCGGGTTATCCGCGCTATTTCCGCATCGCCGGGCAGTGGGTCAGTTCCTTCAAGGTGTTTCTCTGCATTGGCATGTGCCTCGGCATTTTCGTGATCGCCGCGCTCGCGCAATCGTCGGGCTTCTCGCCATTAAGCGTCAGCCTTGGCTCGCTCGCGCTCGCGATCATCGGCCTGGCCGGCGCGAGGGTGTATCACCTGCTCGTTTACCACGCGCTCTATTTTGGAAAGAACGCTCGTCAAAATCTGTGGGATTTCAAGGATGGTGGCGGGAGCATCTTCGGCGCGTTCCTCGCGATGGCTCCCTGTTCCGTTGCGGTCGCGCGCCTGCTCCACGTTCCCGCGAACGTCTTCTGGGATTTCCTCGGCGCCGGCATTCTTACGGGCGGCTTCTGGGTGCGGCTCGGCTGCGCGTTCAATGGCTGTTGTGGCGGCCGGGAAACGCGCGGCCGGTGCGGCGTGTGGCTGCACGACACCCGCGGCGTGCGCCGGCGACGCGTCCCGGTGCAGTTTCTGGAAATGGCGTGGTGGCTCCTCGGCGGCATCGCGTTCATTTGGCTCTGGCCCAAATCTTTTCCGCCCGGAAATTACGCGCTGGGCGTCCTGGCTTGGTATGGACTGGGCCGCTTTTTCCTTGAGCCGCTGCGCGAAGCCCCGGATCTCATCGCCGGCCGGGTGCGCATCAATCAATGCGTCGCCGCCGCACTCGTCTTGGGTGCCGGGGGCGCTTTGCTGGCGAGGGCATTCGCATCGTGAGTCGCCTGAGGTCGGAAAGCAAAAGGGCGCACAATAAAGAACGCGGTCTTGGATGCTTTAGGCACGATGTCCGCCTTTGGCACAAAGCGGATATCCCTCTTCGCGTGCACATGTCCGCTTTCGGGGTAAGAGCGGACGTGAGGTTTTGCATTGCAAACGTCTGCTTATGACTGCCGGTTCAATCGGTCGACGCAACACTTGCGTAACGCATACCAACTGCTCGCCTAATTGCTTTCAAGATCTCCGGCTGCCAGCAATGCCAAAACTCGCGGTTTCTCGGGCCGAAGATAGCCCTGGACGTCATTTTTCGCCGATCAGCACACGCTAGCTATCTTTTCTGCTCACGATGGGTGTTGCGTTGACCGGTTGAGACCACCACCCAAAGCGGACATTTGGCGCACCTCACAGGAAGCGAATGCTACGCCTAATCTCCCAGCAGCGCGTGCTCGTTCGACATAACGAAAAATATCGAACCAGCTATCGTAAGATGATTGGTATCCCAATCCATCGGCGTGCCATCGGCGCCTGGAACAAGAAGTCGACATTCATTCTCATCGCAGAGCGTTGATTTCGGCGAGACGAAAGTCGCCCCAGCTTCTAAAAATGCATCCTTGAGCCGCCTATCTTCATCAAAAGCATTCCAAATAATAAGCGACTTACCCTCTCGCTCTGGCTTTAAAATCCTAGGAAGGGGGGTAAAAATCCGGCCGAGTATTGCCTGGGGCGGAGCTTTCCAAACCGGAAATTCTCCCACGCCAATGATGTGTTGCACGCCCATAGATTTGAGACGGCTCACCGTCAGACGAATTGACTGATCAACAAGGCCGCCGTCAGGCGGGCCGTAATACGCGTGCCAAAAGCCTGCCATTATGACGGTCTCCGGGCGTAACAAAGCTATTCTCTCCGCCACAGTCTTAAAGACTTCATTGCATATTTTCTGGCGGGCCGTGGTCCCAAACGAAAAGAGTGGAGCACATGATGACATCGTATATTGAATTAGATTGAACCCGTGACTTTGCGTGGATTGCTGCAACCCAGGAACCAGCTGGGCAGCATGTGAGTCACCCCACACTACAATCTTTTTCTGACCCAAGTGTCGGATCTCGTCACACTCCTTGTTAAATCGCCCGTCGGAGCCGAGGAAACACACCCCATTCCGGTAGGCTGCGAGCGCTGGGCCTGAATAGTCTCGAATTGCGTTCTGGGTCTCAACAGGAAACCGCGACGGCAAACCGTCGGAACCATTCAAGGCCACGCCCATGATTGCAAGCGCGGCCAATGTTGCTGAAATGAACACGGTCTTCGATGTTCGTGACGTCAACCCAAACCGAATGGGCTTCTCGATAAACCGATAAGTCAGATCGGCCAGAATAAAGGCCAGGACAACACAGCCTACCTTCATCAACGTTGTGGGGTCTCCTTCTACTCGAAGAAGGCGGGTGAAGGAAAGAATTGGCCAATGCCATAAGTAAAGCGGGTAGCTTATTAGTCCTACATAAGCTAACGTAGGAAAGCTAAGCAGCCTTCGATTGATCCAAGTGTTTTGTCCCGCAAAAATTAGCAGTGTGGTGCCGAGGGTTGGCATTAAGGCCCACCATCCGGGAAAGGGTCGCGCTTGGTCGATTAACGGTATCGCAAGACCAAGAAGCGCGAGCCCTATCCAGCTTGCTGCTTCCTCGACGGTGTTGCTCCCCTTCGCGCTTAGCAACGCGAAACGTTCAAATGGGGCAATTGCGAGAATAGACCCCAGCATCAACTCCCAGAAGCGCGTGATCGGAAGAAAGAACGCCGCGGGTTCATGCGTGGTCGTTAGTACGACGTTCAGACCAAAAGATACAAGGAAGATAATTTTGGCAATGACAATTGGCGCTGCAAATTTCCTCTGCCATCCAAAGACCATCAGCACAGGCCAAACTAGATAGAACTGCTCTTCAACTCCGAGCGACCATAGATGAAGCAAGGGTTTCAGTTCAGAAGCGATGTCAAAATAACCTTGTTCCTGAAGAAGCACGAAGTTGTAGATAAAAGCAGCGCTGGCCGCGACGCTTCTTCCAAGAAGCACGTAGTTAGCCGGCAACAAAAAGTACCAGCCAAAAATCGCGCACGCGGTAAGCACGACGATTAGGGCCGGAAAGATCCTTCTAATCCGGCGCGCATAAAAATCGCAAAAACTGAAATTGCCCTTTTTCAGTCCGTTGAATATGACACCAGAAATCAAAAAACCCGATATGACGAAGAATATGTCAACTCCGACAAAACCCCCTGGAACGTAGTTCGGAAAGGCGTGAAACCCGACTACTAATAGGACAGCAACTGCGCGGAGCCCGTCTATGTCTCTACGATACGCCGTGCTCACTCAATATTCCCCCACAGCGCTTACAGACCGCCTGAGAATCACGGTTGCCATTGTTCGTACAGGTCAAACGCCGCGGCCTCCCGCGCCTCGATCGGCGACCAGGGGTCGGGGAAGGGGTGCAGCGACAGGGCGCCCGGCTTCAGAACACGGCCCAATTCGGCGAAAACTGTCCGGTATTTAAAGATATGCTCGAGCACCTGGGAGCTGATGCAGAAATCAAAAAAGCCGTTATCAAAAGGGATAATGTATTTTTCGGAACCGACCTTCCGTAGGCGGTCGTTTACCCGGGAAGGCAGTGGCTCGAATGACTTCCAGTAGAGAGCGCGCTCAAAACCCCAATATTCCACAACGTCCACCTCAAAAGCGTCGGCCCCCTGATCGAGCAGCGTCCTCACCGTGTCTCCGATTCCACAACCGAGATCGAGAACTCGATCACCAGATGAAAATTGATATCCAAGTTTCTCACCGACGCAGAAGAACGTCTTCAGGTGGCGCGCAAGAGCGCCATTGTCGGCGACAGGACTTTTTTGAAGCCTCGCCTCTAGCTTGGCTTGGAGCGTAGTGTCGGTCACGCGCTTTTCGCCTCGCGTGGACGACTAGCTCGCGCTCAATCACCTCCTGTTCCCGCAAGATCACTCATTTATTCATAAATAGTGCCAACGGGGCGTGCCGCTCGATTGCGTCAATGACCTGTTCAATGCGCCGCAGACCACCCAGACCGTCGGTGCCGAGGTTGAGGAGATGTAGCCAAAAGTGCAGCACCGCGCCATTCCAATCTCTCCCGCGACGCGACTCACGCCGGCAGCTTCTCGAACAACACGCCAGACTCCTTTAACACAACTCCGCCGGCTATTCCCACGCCGACGACATAAGTCCAGCCATGAGTAAAATCGAATAAATGCGAGTTAAAGAGTGAACCCACGATGTTCTGGACGACCACGACAAGTCCAATCCATGCCGCGAGGCTGCCAGATCGGAATAACATCAAGTGCGCGATCCACATTGCCAGCAGCAACGCGATGCCAACAAGGCCGAGTTGAATTCCGACCGCTAACGTTTGATTGTGCGGGTTGGCCGCTACCTCCGCCGCCATTCCAGACTGACCGGCGACCGAATGACGAAACTGATCGCGAATTGAACCCGTTCCATGGCCGAATAATGGGGCCTTCTGCATAAATCCGACCGATTTTCTCCAATATTCCAGGCGCTCACCCGCCGGAGTTGGGACTGCGGTGGGTTGGTATGCACGGATCTCATCAAAGAATGTACTGACCCGCAACCGCAGATACGAAGCTGACGGCCATACGGCCATTGCTAAAATGAGAATTCCGACAACAGAAGACACCACTCCTTTCCAGCGGAATACCTGATAACCAAACACAATCAGCAAAACAGGAATGGTGACCAAATAGGTTCGGCTTGTTGCGACGTAAAACACATTTGCCAGGAAGGCTAACGCGAGAACCACGAGCAGTGTCGCCAACTGGTGGCGGTTGCTTTGCCACATATCGAATGCAAGTCGCATTATAATCAGTGCGCTGATCGTGAACATTGCGCTCTGCGAAATATAGTCTTTGACCGGAATGCCCGGAGATTTGGCGGTGACGGGCCAGGGCAAGCCGGGCCACAGCCAGAGGGACCACGAGACGATCAGCAATACAACGCAAGAGCCGACAAAGCCGATCAGCACTTGCCGTCCACGATCGGACCAATAGAATCTGTACAGAAGCATAGGAATAAACAGAAACTTGATAAACGAACCAATGCCATCAAAGCGTTCGGCCCACGACACATCCGCCCACAGCATTCCAAGTCCACCGAGGATTACAATTGATACCGGTAGTGCGCCGGCTGGGATAAACAGGACGCGCCGAAACGACTGCACATCGAGTGTCGGCACCCACGCCAGTAGCCACAAGCCGGCGATAATGGCTGTTGCTGATGTAGACCACGGCAGTGCCGCAGCCAGCGCAACTGCGAGGCAATCCGGCAGTACTGCAAAGCGTTTTTGGTCGAAAGTTGTGGCGTTCAATGGCGAGCTCTTAGAGACTAAACAACACGCATCGCCGTATGACCCAAATCAATGCGTGCCGAACGTGTGAACCGATCTGCGGGTGACCTACCAGACCTGCTTAACGTGTTGCAGCAAGGAAGAAAATAGCTCGACCGGGACATTTCGTAGCGGGTGCGGTGGTCTCTGACCTGGGCAATCAGCTTTTCATCGGCTCGCTATCGCCAGGAAAAGTTGAACCTGCACACCCGTGCTGATGTGAGCAAGATCGATCTTGTCGGTACCCGTACCATCGGCGAAGTACCAGAGCTCGTGCGACGCGGTGTTGAACACAAACTCTTTGCCCGCACCTCCATTCCAGGTCGCGGCTGGATCCGCGCATGTCAGCCCGCGATATCGTGGCTGAGCCCACCCGCGCTCGCACGGGAAGATGGCACAACGGCGACGGCGCTCGATCATTGATTTGCCAATTTGATCGCCATGAACGCCCGAACAGCCCGCTTCCGCCGGCACCAAGCTCGTTGCTCGTAGCGGAGCAACCGCACAAGGTCGCAAAGACCTTCGCGCATGGCTTCGTACTCGTCCCGCTCGGCATCCTCAGGTATCTCCTCTACCCACAGCGGTGGCCACGCAGCTTCGAGCTTGCGCGGTATGGGCTCCCGCTCAGGGTCGCGGCCGGCGGCCACTGTCTTGTTTATGAGTTCTTGGATTGTCGCCCGTTGGCGAACGGCAATGTCGAGTAGCCGGAGCCGCGCTTTACCCCGCGCCAGTCGGGTATCGTTTACGATGGCAAATATGGTTGGATCTCGCAATCGCTCGATAAGGGCTACCTTTTCAGCCCTCACGCAGGATAGCCAGAGCTGGTTTTCCGCAATCATCACTGCCTGCTGACGCAGCAGCGCATCGTCATCGCCCGCGCAAATGGCATCCACCATCTGCGCGACCTGTTCCGTCATGACGGGGTCATTGTTGCTGTTGAATGCAGCAAGTCCGTGCCGGCGAGCATTGCGGCTCGCCCGCGCCTTGCCGGCGCCGGTGCGCGGCCCGCGGCTCTTGCGGCCGTTCATCCGGTTGGCCGCTACCTTTTTTGCGGACGTCATTGCGCATCCTCGTCGGGGCCGGCTATCGACGGTGCTGCGTGATGGGTCTCGCTGAACTGGCCATCGATAATTTCGTCCGAGACACGGCGCAAACGCTGACCTAAACCTTGGCGATAGAATTCGATCTGCGCGAGCACGCTGTTGCGCCGGGCGATCGCAACACCGAGCAAGTGATCGAGCTGTTCAAAATAGTCGATGCCAGATTGCAATGCCTTAGCATGATCGATCTCGTCGGCAGGAACGAGGTATATGTCATCGACCTCCTCTACCGTACTGTCGATCACCTCTTCAAGCTCAAGCATCCGGTCGAGCTGCGTCGTTGGTGCACCGGCTTGGTCGGCCGGTTCACCCTCGTTGGTCTCACCTGTCTGTTCGACCTCTTTGGTTTCGCTCACTTGTGCCGCCATTTTGGCGTCCCATTCAGCATCTGCCGCTTTCTTTTCTTGTTCTTTCTGACGACGTTTCGCCTCCGTCTCCTGGTGCCGCTGGTGCTCGCGTTCGATCAGCAAAGTCTTGTGAAGACAGTAGCGCTTGATGTCCCAGGTCGCATCAGCAAAGTCCTTGACGAACATCTGTAGGATAAAGTCGCCTGGCTCTATGCAGTCCATCACTAGCTTCAAGATGAGGTCGTACTCTTTGAGGCTTTCACTGGTTAAGACCGGCGCCGGTCCAAACAGCTTCTTCAACGCTTTCAGATCGAGTGCGGTGGATTTCTTTTGTACATTATTAGGCATTGCATTTTCCCTTTCGGTCATTTGTTGCTGCGCGTGCTGGTGCCACTGCACAAGCACGACGCCGATTTATTGTGATGCACTAAGAATTGCCGATCTTGTTGAGATCTCAACAGTGAGCTGTGGGAAAATTCGAAAATATTTTTTTGTCGACGCATCACGACGAAAAAATTAAGCAATCGACTTAATGGAAATTAAGCGACCGACTTAATTCGGGTTACAAATTAAGCGATCGACTTAATTCTGGTCCAAAATTCTGAATCTCCATGACCATGTCGACCGGTCGGCTCAAGAGTTGGACGGGAAACATGTGCTCAGGGTTTGTAGCGCGACAAGAATTCTGCTTGCTTGAACGCACGCATGCTCAACCGCCGTTAAAGCCTGAGAGCGTCCCAATCAAATTTGCAGCCGAAAGAATCCGCCGTGGTGTCCACGGACGGGTGCGGCGGCACGTTGCTCACAAGTCGATAACAATTTATGGGCGCAGTGGAGAGCAATGCTACATCTGATTGTAGAACGGCAAAACGAACCCACTCAAGGGATCCGTGCGCCAAGGCAACGAATGCAGCTTCTTGTTGGTCGAACTCTCAGAAACGGCCATTGCTCAGCTCACGCCGACTGTGGCCGAAGACGTGCCTTGCAGCACTGATAAACCTTGGCGTGCGCGAATGCGATCGCCAGCGGCGACCCCAGCAAGCTTCCGCTCATTCTCGGACAATTGCGATCGATCGGCATCCGCATGCCATAGATGGATGACGCCTGTCGCGAATGTCCCATCCTTGCGACGGATTCCCGCATGCAACAGACGCACGATAATATCGGAATCTTCCTTACCCCAACCGGTGTAGTCGGCGTCGAACCCGTCGACCCGATCAATGTCGGCGCGCCAAATTGCAAGGTTGCACGATCGCGCACCCTGCCACCTGCCCCGACGGAGCCGGCGCAACGGTCCCAGAGGCAAATGCAGCAGCGCCGACAGGCGGTTGATACCGCCGCGCCAGCGCTCCGCGAGCCAGCGAGCGGCGCCCCAGCGTTCAGGCGCAAGATGATCTTTCAGAACCCGTTCCGTGAGATCGCGCGACAGCAAAACGCGATTGCCGGTCACAAACCATCCGGGCTCGGCCAAGCTGCGATGCACAGCAATGAAATCATGGGGCGCGACGCAATCGCCATCCAGAAAAATACAATAGCCGCCGCGCGCTGCCAGAATCGCCCGGTTGCGAATTTCGGCGGCGCGGAATCCGCGATCGGCGTGCCAGATGTGCTCGATACGCCGCCCAAGCTTCGACTTCCAGGCGTCAATGATTTTTGCCGTACCGGGGCCGGAGCCGTCGTCGGCCACAATGATCTCGAAATCGGTGTCGCCTTGACCCGCGAGCGAGCGCAAAACCGCGTCGAGCGCGTCCTCGCGATTGTAGGTCGTCACGATAACGGAGATCAGCTCGGCCACGGATGCCCTCTCGCACAGGCTTTAGCCGATGTCGCGCGCGCCGACAAACCCCTAGGGTCCGCACATATCATAATGTTAACTTGCGCCCGACTTCCGGATTTCAACAGGCATCCACCGGCATGCAAAAAATATCAGCCTATATTCTCACATTTAACGAGGCCGAAAAAATCGAGGCCGCCATATCCAGCGTGTTGTGGGCTGACGAGGTCGTCGTCGTGGATTCGTTCAGTGTCGACCGAACGCCACAGATCGCACGATCGCTCGGCGCCCGCGTTGTGGACGTCCAGTTCAAGGGGTTCGGCGACCTGCGAAATCGCGCAATTGAAGCCTGCAATTTCGACTGGATCTTCAGCCTGGATGCCGACGAACGCTGCACGGAAGCCGTACGCGATGAAATTCTCGCTTTGCTTGCCGGCGCGCCGCCACACGAGATTTATATGGTGCCAAGGCGGAGCTATATGATGGGCCGCTGGATCAGAGGCTCGGGCTGGTATCCTAACTTCCGTCAGCCGCAGCTCTTTCGCAAGGGAAGTATCCGCTACACACTCGAGCCGGTGCACGAAGGATTCGAGGTCCTCGACGGACGTTCGGTAGGCAAACTGCAGAATGCTATCTGGCAGTTTCCGTTCCGCAATCTGGAGGAAGTCATCAACAAGATGAACCGCTACTCCACGCTGGGGGCACCGAAGCTTGCGGGCAAGCGCGTCTCGATGGCATCCGCGTTCGGCCACGGAGCGTGGTCTTTCATCAAGCACTACATTTTCAAGCTTGGTTTTATCGACGGCTGGCCCGGCTTCGTTATCGCGTTCGGCAATTTCGAAGGCACGTTCTATCGCTACGCGAAGCGCTACGAAGGAACGCAATCCTGGCAACCACCGCCCAGCAAGCCGATCAAGCGGCTCTCCTAGCGTCCGACTTTTGGCGTGCGCGTGCGTTCCACCATCGAGCTCGTCGAATGACCCGGGACGAGATCGATCAGGACCACCTCGCCGCCGAGCGCCTCAACGATTTCGCGGCCGACAACCTGGTCGCGGCTGTAGTCGGCGCCTTTCACAAGAACCATCGGCTTCACGCGCGCGATCAATTTGTCGGGCGTGTCCTCATCGAACACGGCGACAAGATCGACTGCTTCAAGTGCTGCCAGAACTTCGGCCCGCGCCTGCACCGGCTGGACCGGGCGGCCGGCGCCCTTCAGGCGCGCAACGGAGGCATCGCCATTCAGGCCCACCACAAGACGGTCGCAGGCTGCGCGCGCGCCGGCCAGCAGCTTGACGTGACCCGGGTGTAACAAGTCGAAGCAGCCATTGGTAAAGCCCACCCGAAGTCCTTGCTTGCGCCACTCCGCAAGTTGCTCATCGAGCAAGGCCCAGTCAAAAATTATCTTTTCCTGTGGCGCCAGCGTCGAGGACGGCAGGATGCGTGCGCGCAACTCTGCAACGGACGCTGTTGCCGTCCCACGTTTTCCGACCACGACAGCCGCCGCGGCATTTGCGGCACGCATGGCGGATTCATAGTCCGCACCCATCGCCAGCATGACGGACAGCACGGCCACAACCGTGTCACCGGCGCCGGAAACATCGCGGACGCGCACAGGATAGGCCGGGACATGAACCGGAGCACCCCCGGCCGCCAGCGTCATGCCGGCTTCGCTCCTCGTCACGAGAACGGCCTTTGCGCCCAGTTCATTGCGAAGCCGCGCCGCCGCTTCGGCGATTTCCTCGTCGGTTTGCGCCAGGCTGTGCGTTGCGTCGGCAAGCTCCTGCCGATTGGGGGTCACGAGCGTTGCCCCACGGTAAATGCTGTAGTCCCGGCCCTTCGGGTCGACCACGACCGGCTTGCCGCGCTCGTTTGCGGCAGCAATCACGGCACGCGTCACACGTGGCGTCAGGGCGCCTTTGGCGTAGTCCGATAAAACCACCGCACCGACGCGCGACATCGCCTTGACGACGTGGCCGATCAGCGCGTCTTCACTGCCGGCATCGATGGCTGACGCCATTTCCCAATCGGCGCGCAACAGATGCGTCGAATGATGTTCCGACACAAAGCGAACCTTGCGCGTGGTTTGTCGTGATCCATCGACGACCAAATGAAATTCTATCGACGGATGGGTGCTGAGCGCCTTGGTCAACGAACCGCCGGCCTCATCATCACCGACCACGCCGATAAAAACGCAGCGCGCGCCAAGCGCAACCAGATTGCGCGCGACATTCCCCGCGCCGCCGATCATCAGTTCGGTACGCTTGACGGCAATGACCGGCGTCGGTGCTTCCGGCGAGATACGCGAGACATCCCCATAGACGAACTCATCCAGCATCAGATCGCCGATGCAGAGCACTGTCTGCTCGGACAGTGCGGCCAAATGCTTGTCGAAATCGTACATGGGATTACCGATAGCGATCGTCGCGGTCGAGATAGCCGGTCACATATTGGCCGACCGCAGCCTCGATCGGCGTGAAGCCACCATTATAGCCGGCGCGGCGCAAATTCTCGATCCGTGCTTGCGTGAAATATTGATACTGGCCGCGGATCGCATCAGGCATGTCGATGTATTCTATATTTTCCGGCCGGCGAAGCGCCTTGAACATTGCGCCGATCATATCACGGAAACTTTCCGCCTTGCCGGTCCCGACATTGAAGATGCCGTTGACACCGGATGCGTTCAGCAGCCAGCGCAACACGGATACGGCATCATCGACATAGATGAAATCGCGACGTTGATCTCCGTCGGCAATGCCGTCGCGATGCGACTTAAATAGTTTCACCGGCTCGCCAGCCTTTGCGCGATCAAACACCTTGGCCAGAATGCTCGCCATGTGGCCTTTGTGGTACTCGTTCGGACCGTAGACGTTAAAGAATTTCAGACCGGCCCAATGCGGCGGCATTTTTTCTTTTTTCATGTAACGCTCGACCAGCGCGAGATCGAACAGATGCTTGCTCCAGCCGTAAAGATTCATCGGTTTCAGTTTGCGCAGGGCATCGAGTGACCAGTCGTCGTCGAATCCCTGGTTGCCATCTCCGTAGGTCGCAGCCGACGAGGCATAAATGAATGGCGTGCGCGTTGTGCTGCACCAGTCGAGCAGACGCATTGACAGCCGAAAATTGTTTTCCATCACGAGGTCGCCATCGGTGGCGGTCGTGTCGGAAATCGCCCCCATGTGAATGACGGCATCGAGCTTGCGGCCCTCGAGCCAGCGCATCAGCTCCGCCGGCGGCAGCAGGTCCGCAATCTGGTGCTTGGCAAGGTTGCGCCATTTAGCGTCGCCATGGCCGAGCAGGTCACTCACAGCGACGTCGGTCGTCCCCGCCTCGTTGAGGCTGGCGACAACATTCGACCCAATAAAACCGGCCCCGCCGGTGACCAAGAACATCTTTGCCCCTCGCGCCTCTGGCTCGCGGCAACCTTTGCCCCAGACCGCTCAACAGCGCAACGATAGGGCATCATTCGCCCGCATTTGACCCAGGACACGGTAAAAATTGCGGCTGGACAGTCCGCGGCAACGCAGGCTAACCGCTGTCTGACAAGGCCGAAACAGGTGGCAGACCGACGGGGCGGCCGCAAATAATGAACACCAATTCAACTTACGCGGGTAGACCCATTCTGATCGTCCCCTACGTCTGGATCGGGGATTTCGTCCGCTGCCATTCCGTCGTGAAGCTCCTGCACGGCCAGGAACCCGACCGGCCGGTTGATATCGTCAGCAGCACGCTTTGCGCCCCACTCGCCGACTACATGCCCGGTGTCCGCCGCGCCATCGTCATGGATCTGCCGCGCGGGCGACTGGGTCTGCCTCGTCAGCGCAAACTCGCGAGCCTGTTGCGTCAGGCCGGATATGGCCAGGCGTTGGTGATGTCACGCAAATGGAAGGCGGCACTTGCGCCATGGCTTGCCGGCATTCCGGTGCGCACGGGTTTTGCCGGCGAGTTTCGATTCGGCCTCCTGAACGATGTGCGTTTCGGCGAGCGCCAACTGCCGCGCATGATTGACCAGATGGGCGCCCTCGCACTCTCGAAAGGCGCAGCGCTCCCAGGCGAGTGGCCATTGCCCGAATTGAAAGTACCACTTCAGGAATTGGACTCATGGCGTGATCAACGAGGTTTCTCAAACGAGACTCGCCCTATCATTGCGCTTGCGCCCGGCGCAGTTGGCGCTGGCAAGGCCTGGCCAGCCGCCCATTATGCGGAACTGGCAAGCGCCCTCATGAAAGATGGTGCGTCGGTGTGGGTCGTCGGCGGTCCGAACGAAAAACCGTTAGCTGCGCAAATCGCAACAGCGGCAGGCAAGCATGTCCGCGATCTCACAAGCAGCGATCTGCGCAATGCAATTTTAGCGCTCGCCGCCGCCGATGTTTCCGTCACCAACGATTCAGGATTGATGCATGTGTCCGCGGCGCTCGGCACGCCGACAATCGCAATTTTTGGGCCGACCAGCCCCTGGCATTGGAAGCCGCTCAATCCGGTCGCTGCGATCCTCGAGCCGCCTGACGATGACGGCGCGCGCACCCGCGCGCGCAACGAGGGCAATGACGCCGTGCGTCATCACCGCACGGACGACGTCAGCGTTGCAACGGCGCTTGCGGCCGTGCGGCGTACGCTGGCGGAATCAAAAAATCGCCGGAAATAGCCGCTCTTTCGCAGCCACCAGGTCCGGCCCGTTAACGAATTTGACGCGGCAAGCCTGACGTAAAGCCCTATCCGTGCTATCAGAGCGGCCATGGCCAGACCGAAACCAGCTCCGATGACCAGCGATCGCGCGCAAGCCGCAATCGCGTCGGCCTTGCGCACGCTGGAAGCCGAAGGCAGCGGTGTTGATGCGCTCGCCGCCGCGCTCAAAGATGGTCTCGGAAACGCCTTTTCTACTGCGATCGAACTGATCCGCGCCGCTAAAGGCCGCGTCATTGTGACCGGCATGGGCAAATCCGGCCACGTCGCCCGTAAAATTGCATCGACCTTCGCCTCAACCGGTACGCCGGCATTTTTCGTCCATCCGAGCGAGGCAAGCCACGGCGATCTCGGAATGATCGCCAATGATGACGTGATCCTCGCGCTATCGTGGTCGGGTGAGACCGCCGAACTGAAAAATATCACCGATTATTCGCGCCGCTACGGCATCAAGCTGCTTGCAATGACCGCGATCCCGGACAGCGCGCTCGCCAAACTGGCCGATATCGTCCTGACATTGCCGCAGGCACGCGAAGCCTGTCCGCATAATCTTGCCCCGACGACATCATCGTTGATGCAGCTTGCCCTCGGCGATGCGTTGGCCATCGCCCTTCTGGAAAGCCACGGTTTCACAGCGGTTGATTTCGGACTTCTGCACCCAGGCGGCAAACTCGGAACGTTGCTGAAAACCGTCCGCGACGTCATGCACACCGGCGCATCAATGCCACTCCGGCCGCTCGGCACGCCTATGTCCGAGGCCATCCTCGAAATGACCGCCAGAGGTTTCGGCTGCGTCGGCATTACCGATGCGCGCGGGTCGCTGGTCGGAATCATCACGGACGGTGACCTGCGGCGCCACATGCGCAATAATCTGCTTGATGCCCGTGTCGACGATGTGATGACCCGCGCGCCGAAGACGGTGCGGCCGGACCAGTTGCTCAGCGAAACCCTCGACATCCTCAATTCGACGAAAGTCACCGCGCTATTCGCTGTCGAAGCCGGAAAACCGGTCGGCATCGTGCATGTGCATGACTTGCTGCGCGCAGGCGCCGCCTGACAATCAAGCCGGCCGGGCGATTTTCGCGACCGCATCGATAACCGCGTCGACCGACGGCGGCGCGCTGGCAGCGCCGAGCACGGTGAGTCTGCCGCTTCCGACCGGTCCGGTCAGGCCAGGATTACTGCCGGTAAAGATCGCAACGAGCGGAACACCGAACGCGGCGGCAAGATGCATGAGCCCTGTATCAACACCGACGACATATTGCGCGCCGGCAATCAGCCTTGCGACCTGATCGAGCGGTGCGCGCTCGGGAACGCTTGCACCGGGCACCGCAGCGGCAATGCGCTCGCTGCGCATCCGCTCAGCCTCGCTGCCCCAGGGCAGCAACAGCTTTGTGTCCTGGCCAAGTGTCTTACCGAGTGTCTTACCGAGTGCCTTGCCGAGCGCAATCCAATTCGATTCCAACCATTGCTTTTCCGGGCGCGCGGTCGCGTGCAAGAACACGGCATATCGTGAAGCGCTGCTCGCAAATCGCCCGCGATCGAGGCCGAATTCCGGAGTTCCCTGTGGCGTGTAGCCCAGCGAGAGCCCGCTCAAAATCCGGTTGCGCTCGACCGCGTGAAGTTCGCGGCTGACGCGATGGCGAACATCGTAAAAGAAAGACGCCAGCGGTTCGCGGATGCTCGACATGTCGTAACCGTGACGCCGGCCGTTCGCGATGCGGGCAATGACGGCGGACCGCAGAAGGCCCTGGCTGTCGACAATCTCGTCAAATTTGCGCGCGCGGATCGTTCGAAGACTCTCGCCGATCTCCTTGATCGTCGCGGGCGCATACAGCGATTTTCGCCAGCGCCGCCATGCGACTGGAATAACCTCGCTCACCGCCGGGTGCAGACTCACCAGCGGCGCAAATGCCTCCTCCACCAGCCAAGCGAATGTCGCACCAGCCTGCGCTTTTCGGGCGTCGACCAGGGCCGGCATGTGATGAATCACATCGCCAAGCGAAGAAGTTTTGATAAAAAGAATGTTGGCCATGACTTCGCTAGCGGCACCCATATACCGGTCATTAAGCATGACCGCCATAAGCATGCCACCGCGTCACGCGAACAGGATGTGGTTTTTTTACGAACATTCGGCACATTGGCCGAACCACGAGGGGTTTTGGGAATGACGATCCTGGTCACAGGCGGCGCCGGCTACATCGGCAGCCATATGGTGCACGAACTGACTGACGCGGGCGAACCCGTCGTCGTGCTCGACAATCTGTCGACCGGGTTTCGCTACCTGATTCCCGCCGCTGTTCCGTTCATTGCCGGCAGCACCGGTGACCGGACGCTGGTCGGCGAGATCATTGCCCGCCATAGCATCACCTCCATAATTCACTTCGCTGCCTCGATCGTGGTGCCTGAATCAGTCGCCGACCCGCTCGCCTATTATGGCAACAACACGATGAACACCTGCGCGCTCCTGGACGTCGCAATAAAAGCGGGCGTGCAGCACTTCATCTTCTCTTCAACCGCGGCGGTTTACGGCGAGACGAGCGATGCTCCCGTACGCGAGAACGCGCCGACCGCGCCGATTTCGCCCTACGGCACATCGAAACTAATGTCCGAGATCATGATCCACGACGCCGCCAAGGCACACGGCCTGCGCTTCGTGATTCTGCGCTATTTCAACGTCGCGGGCGCAGATCCCAAATTGCGCACCGGACAGGCGACACCGGCCGCGACTCATCTAATCAAAGTCGCTTGCGAGACCGCGGTCGGCAAACGCCAAAAGATGAATGTGTTCGGGACCGACTATCCGACACCGGACGGCACATGCGTGCGCGACTACATCCACGTCAGCGACCTGGTGCAGGCCCATTCAGTGGCGCTGGCCCATCTGCGCAGCGGCGGCGCAAGCGCGACATTCAATTGCGGTTATGGCCGCGGATCTTCGGTGCTCGAAGTCATCAATGCCGTGCGCCGCGCCAGCGGCCGCGATTTTCCGGTCGAGATTTCCGGCCGCCGACCCGGCGACGCGCCGGCACTTGTTGCCAATGTCGATCGAATTCATGCGACGCTGCCCTGGCGCCCGCGTTTCCAGAATCTTGACACCATCGTCTCACACGCGCTCGCGTGGGAAAAACAGTTGGCCAATCGGCGCAAGAGCGCTGTGGCCTGACAAAGCGCGAAATTCGGCGCCTTTTTGCCGCGTAAACGGTTTTTGGCTTGAAAATTTCCTTCGGCGCGGGCAAGGAAACGGCCACCCCTGCCCGACATGCCTATTTTAGCCCAACAGAGGGCAGATGAACGACCACAGTTTGCAAGCGGCCGACGACGAGCGCTACAGCGCCTTTGCCCTGATCCGGCGGTTGCTCACCGAACAGGGAATGACGCATTGGCGCAAATATATTCTTGCGTTCATCATGATGGCCGTTGCGGCCGGTTGCACTGCCTTCAGCGCCTATCTGATCGGCGACGTCATCAACCAGGCTTATGTGAACCGCAATTTGCCGGGCATCATTACGCTCGGTTTCGTCACCGCGGGACTGTTCGCTGCAAAGGGCGTCGCGACCTACGGCCATAGCGTCATGCTCTCGCGCATCGGCAACCGCATCGTTGCCGACAATCAACGTGCAGTGTTCGCAAAGCTCCTCAACGAGGGTCTCAACTTCTTCTCTGATCGACATTCGACGGAATTCATCGCACGTCTTTCGACCGGCGCATCATCGGCGACGCAGGTCATTAATCTGCTCATCACTTCGGTCGGGCGCGATTTGCTGTCGTTGATCGGGTTGATCATCGTGATGGTGGTGCAGGACCCGCTGATGTCCTTTTTCAGCTTCGTGGTCGCACCGCCGGCCTTTTTCATATTGCGCAAGCTGATACGCCGCATCTACACGATCGCCCGCACGCAATTTCATGGCAGCACACGTATCATCGAGACGCTGCAAGAGACATTGCAGGGCATCCGCATTGTGAAGGCCTTTACGCTCGAAGACATCATGCGGGAGCGGTTTGATCGAAATGTTGCCGCGGTGGAGCATGAAGCCAACAAGATGGCGCGCGTATCCAACCGCGCCAGCCCATTGATGGAAACGCTCGGTGGCTGCGCGATTGCCATCGCCATCACCTACGGCGGCTATCGCGTGATCGAGACAGGCGCGACACCCGGCCAGTTCTTCTCTTTTATAACCGCCTTTTTGCTGGCTTATGAGCCTGCCAAGCGGCTTGCGCGCCTCAACATCGAACTCAACAGCGCGCTGGTCGGCGTCCGCATCCTGTTTGAGATCATCGACAGTCCACCGAGTGAACCGTCGGATGACAACAAACCGGGTCTGCAAGTCAAGACGGCCCGTCTTGAATTTAAAGACGTGCACTTTGCATATCGCACCGAGGAGTCAGTGTTGCACGGCATGTCGTTTGTGGCCGAGCCCGGCAAAATGACTGCGCTGGTCGGACCCTCCGGCGGCGGCAAATCAACCGTTTTCAACCTGTTGCTGCGATTTTACGAAGCTGAGCGCGGCAATATCATTATTGACGAGCAGGATATTGCGCTAACGTCGCGCCGCTCGCTGCGCCAGCATATCGCTTATGTCGGACAGGATGTGTTCCTGTTCCGGGGCACTATTCGCGAGAACATCGAGTTCGGAAAACCCGGCGCCAGCGAGGATGAGATCATTGCCGCCGCCAAGGCCGCCTATGCCCACGATTTCATCATGTCGTTTCCGCGCGGATATGAAACGCCGGTTGGCGAGCATGGCTTGCAGCTATCTGGTGGACAGCGCCAACGCGTGGCGATCGCCCGCGCACTCATCAAGAATGCGCCGATCATATTGCTCGACGAGGCCACCGCTGCATTGGATTCCGAGTCAGAGTTGCAAGTGCGCGAGGCCATGGAGCGTCTCTGCGAGGGACGCACTACCCTTGCGATCGCGCATCGGCTGCATACGGTGTCGCATGCCGACCGCATCTATGTGGTCGAAGACGGCCGCGCGGTCGAATCCGGCCGACACGACGAGTTGCTGCGCAAAAGTGGCCGCTATGCATCTTTCTACCGCCTGCAACTCAAGGAACAGGAAGGCCGCAGTCCGGTCGCAGCAGTCGCCACCTGACAGGCGGCGCGCGGTTGACGGCAGCGCATTACACCTGATACGCACAGCCATCTTTCGCCCGGTCGCCTTGTCGCGCGACCGGCATTTCTCCATCCACAACGCTTTCAAACGGCCAATTCATCATGTCCGACAGCCGCTACGTCATCCCGCCCGCGCCGCAAGCTGCCATCGCGGTGGCCGGCACCGACAAGGTTTTCCCGGTCCGCCGGATCTGGTGCGTCGGCCGTAATTACATCGAGCACATTCGCGAGATGGGACAGGACGAACGCTTGCCGCCGTTCTATTTCGCCAAGCCGGCGGATGCGATCGTGCCGGACGGTGGCACCGTGCCCTATCCGTCGCTGACGAAGGACATGCATCACGAGGTCGAACTGGTGGTCGCGCTGAAAAGCGGCGGTCGCAACATTCCGGTCGGCAAGGCCAATGACTGCATTTACGGCTACGCCGTCGGCATCGACCTCACGCGCCGCGATCTGCAGATTGCCTCGCGTGACCTCAAGCGGCCATGGGAAATCGGCAAGGCCTTTGACCATTCGGCGCCGTGCGGCGCGCTCGTGCTGGCGAGCAAGATCGGCCACCCGACCAAAGGCAAGATCACGCTGAAGTGCAACGGCAAGATCCGTCAGGATGGCGATCTCAACCAGTTGATCTGGAACGTGCCCGAAATCATCTCCAATCTTTCGGAAATGGTTGCACTTGAGCCGGGCGACATCATCATGACCGGCACGCCCTCCGGCGTGGCGGCAACGGTTGCCGGCGACAAGCTCGAATGCGAGGTCGAAGGCGTCGGCAAGCTGACGATCACCATCGGTCAGCCGCTGAAATAACGCTAAAGTCCGAGATACGCCTGGCGCACGCGGTCATCGCCCAGAAGTGCGGCGCCTGAACCCGAAAGGGTAATGCGGCCGTTCTCAAGCACGTAAGCGTGGCTTGCGAGCTTGAGCGACACGGCGACGTTCTGCTCGACCAGCACGCATGTCAGCCCCTCGCGATTAAGGTCGCGCACGCATTGAAGCACGCTTTGCACGATGGCGGGCGCTAGTCCAAGCGACGGCTCATCGAACAGCACCAATTCCGGGATCGCCCATGAGGCAGCGGCCAATCGCAAGCATCTGTTGTTCGCCGCCCGACAACGTCCCGGCCGCCTGCTGCCGGCGCTCGGCGAGAACCGGAAAAAGCGTGAAGACCTTTTCCAGATTTTGGTCGCGCGTGCTGCGCGCGCGCGGCAACATGGCGCCCATTGCCAGATTTTCCGCGATCGACAGCGAGGGAAACACCTGGCGGCCTTCGGCAACTTGACCGATGCCGAGATCGCAGACCTTGTGGCTCGGCCAACCCGCAATATCCAGGCCGCGGAAAAATACGTGACCCCGTGCCGGCTTGTGCATGCCGGCAATCGTGCGGATCAACGATGTCTTGCCGGCGCCATTGGCGCCGACAATGGCGACAATCGAGCCCTCCTCGATCTCGAGCGAAACGCCGTCGAGCGCGCGTGCATCGCCGTAAAACACGTCAAGGCTGTCCACCTTCAACATCATGCGCTGATGGCCTCCGCGCCGAGGTAACTGTCGATCACCGTACGATCGCGAACCACTTCTTCCGGCGCGCCTTGCGCGATGGCCGCGCCGTGATGCATCACCAGAACGCGTCCCGCGAGCGCCATGACGGCGCGCATCACGTGCTCGATCAGCAGGATCGTGAGGCCGGTGTTGCGGTTCAGCTCCTTCAGGATTGCGACGATGCGGTCGGTCTCGGTCGGCCGCAGGCCTGCCATCACCTCATCGAGCAGCAGCAATTTTGGATCGGTAGCCAACGCACGCGCCATTTCGAGCCGCTTGCGGTCCGGCAGCGTGAGCCCGGAGGCGCGCTGGGCCCGCTTGTCATAGAGATCGAGCCGGCGCAGCACGTCATGCGCATGCGTGCGCGCCGCAATGACATCGTGACGGTGCAACAGCGCTCCTACGATGACGTTGTCCTCGACCGAAAGTGCCGGAAATGGCCGTACGATCTGGAACGTGCGGCCGATGCCGCGCCGGCAAATCTGGTCCGGCGTGAGCCCGGCAATCCGCTCGTTCGCAAAAGTGATGGTCCCGCTGTCCGGCGCAAGCACTCCCGCAATCATGTTGAACAGCGTCGTCTTGCCGGCGCCATTCGGCCCGATCACGGCGAAAATGCCGCCCTGTTCGATCTCGAAACCGAGACGATCGACCGCAACGAGGCCGCGGAAGCGCTTGCTGACGTCGTTGAGCGACAGAATCACGGTCATTTTTTGCGCTCCATCAGGCCGATGCGCTGGCTCAGCCACGGCCACACGCCGTCGGGCAACGCCGTGACCACCAGCAGCAGACAGATGCCGTAGAACACCTGTTTGGCGCCTGGCAGATCGACGCCGAGCGCCGCAAGCGCCGCGGTGAGCGTTTCCGCCAAACCCGTCAGGATAAAAGCGCCGAGAATAGGCCCGAATAACGTGCCGACGCCGCCGACGATCGGGCCAAGGATTATTTCGACCGAACGCAAAATGTGAAACACCTGCTCGGGAAATAAATTATTGTAATAGAACGCATAGACCACGCCGGCGAACGAGGTCATCGCCGCGGAAATCACGACCGCCAGCATCTTATAATGAAAGGTGTCGATGCCGACCGAGCGCGCAGCTTCCTCGTCCTCGCGGATGGCCCGCCAGAAATAGCCAATGCGGCTTTGCAATAATGCGCGGCAAAGAATCAGGGCAAGCGCGGTCGCTGCCAGCAGAATGTAATAGAACATCACCGGATGGCCGCGCAGTCGCCAGAGATCGTTATGCGTATATTGCGCGACCGGCAGGAACAGGCCGCCCGAACCTCCGGTCCATGACAGGTGGTCCGCACCCACACGCGCGAATTCCGCAAACGCAATGGTCAAGATTGCGAAATAAACGCCGGCAACCCGGAAACGGAATGCCAGAAAGCCGATAACGGCACCCATCAGCGCCGCAAGCGGCAGTGCAACAGCCAGTCCGAGCCACGGGCCGATACCGAAATGCACGAAGAGCGCTGCCGTCGTGTAGGCGCCGAGCCCGACATAGAGCGCATGGCCGAGCGATAATTGCCCGGCAAAGCCCATCATGATGTTCCAGGCCTGACCGATATAGGCGAAATACAGGATCAGGATCAGCACGGTGAGCAGATAGTCGCCCGCAAACAACGGCGCCAAAATCAGGACCGCCAGCAAAATCCCCAGCAAGGCCAAACTGCGGCGCGGAGCACCATCGATCAGACGCTCGATCATGCGGCCCTCTTGCCCATGATGCCCTGCGGCCGGAATAACAACACCAGCACGAGAATTGCGAAGGCAAACATGCTTTTCGCCGACGGCGAGAACAGCAGCCCCGCCATCGCTTCGGTGAACCCGATCAATACGCCGCCCAGCAACGCTCCCGGCATTGAGCCGAGACCGCCGGTAATGACAATGACGAAGGCGAGCAACGTATAGGCGGGCCCGGCTGTCGGGGTAACATCGAAAAGCAGCAGCAGCATGCAGCCGGCGGCGCCGACACACGCGGCACCGAGACCGAACGTGAGCGCGTAAAGATGCTTGACGTCGAGCCCCACGACGAGCGCGCCCGTATAATTGTCGGCGCAGGCGCGGATTGCGGTTCCAAGCCGGGTGTACTGGAAAAAGCCGAACAGTGACCCGGCGACCGCTATTGCGGCGAGCGCCGCGTAAAGCTTGGTGGCGTCGATGATCAACCCGCCGAGCTGGAAACTGTCATAGCTATAAGAGACCTGCACGTTCCGCGCATCGGGGCCGTAAATGATGAGCAAACTATTGACGATAATGATCGCGATAGCGACCAGCAGCAGGAACTGCATGTAATCCGGCCGCGTCACGAACGGATCGATCAGCCGCGCCTGCAGCACATAGCCGAAGGCGAACATGACCACGGCAATCGGCACCATCATGACGAGCGGATCGAGGTGAAAGGCGGAAAAGAGCGTCACCGCGATGTACATGGCGAGAGTCATCATTTCGCCGTGCGCGAAATTGACAACCCGCACCACGCCGAAGATCACAGACAGGCCGAGCGCCATCAGCCCGTAGACGAGACCAGTCAATATCCCGCCGATGGCGACATTGAGATAGATATCTGCCGGCACAAGAATTATCGCGTCAGGTGCGCTTGTCGTAGGGCTTCAACGGCCATTCCGGCTTGCCGTTAGCCGCTTCTTTCGGCGCGACCGTCAGCAGCTTGCCTTCACGGTTCTGAATGGCACCGCCCAGGATCTTGTCGTTTTGACCCTTGGCATCGAACTGGATGCCCGGCCCGATGCTGACATTGTCTTTGATATTGGTGGTCCGCACCGCATCCGCGAGCGCCTTCGGATCAGTTGAGCCCGAACGCTTGTAGGCATCGGCAGCAATGAGCAGCGCCTCGAAGGTGTAGACATGGTTGGTATTGAGATTGACGCCTGGGTTCGCCTTGGCGAGTGCGGCCTCGAGCTGTTTCGACATCTTCTTGTTCGGGTCGTACCAGGGAACAAAGCTCAGCGGTCCGTCGGACAGCTTGCCGAGCGTCTTGAGATACTGATCCTCGTACCAGCCCGGGCCCATGCTCAGGATCGCCATCGGTGTCCAGCGCTGCTTGACCAATTCGCGCGTGAGCAGAATGGCATCGTTTAGCCGGCTGACCATCAGCAATGCATCGGCGCCGGTCGCCTTGGCCTTCGAGACTTCCACCGATAGATCGCGCGCCGCCGGATCATAGGCGATGGTCTCGACAATTTTGTACGGCATGTCGAACTTCGGCATCACCGCGCCGATGCCACCCTTCATCGCGGTACCAAAGGTGTCGTTGACGTGCATGAACACTGCCGTTTTCGGCGCCGCGCCAGTTGCCGCGAACACTTCCTTCTGATCGATGAAGGCGTCGCGCAGGATCATGCCGGCGGTCGGAAAGTTGCGGAACACGAATTTGTAGCCCTGCTCGGTGATCGGCGGGGCAGCGGCGATGTTGATGACGTAGGGAATGCCCTTCTGCTCGGCGACCTGGGCGATAGCCGAGGACTGTCCGGAGTCGAAGGCGCCAACCAGAAGCTGTGCGCCCTCGCCGATCAGCTTTTCGGCCCGTGCGCGGGCCACTTCGACATTGGTTTCGGTATCGGCATTCATGATCTGGAGCGGTGGCAGCCCGAGGTCCTTGAGAATCCCCGCCGCAATATCGACGCCGCGCTGGCAATCCTGGCCGATACCGGCCTGGTAGCCGGATTTCGGCAAAAGCACGCCGACTTTCAGGGCCGCGCCCTGCGCGCGCACGATATTGAACGGAACCATCCCGGCGGCGATGCTTGCGCCCAATCCGGCGGTTACAACGCGGCGCGTGACGCGCGCGCGATCGGAATGCGGTTTGCGGCTCATGGTTTCCTCCCTGTCGGCGCTCGGGCCGTTCGCGGCATAATGCGGATTTTCGCTTCGCTGAACAAGCCGTAGCTAGGCCATAAAAAGCCGCTCGACAGCTGCTGCGATGCGAAACAAACGATGGTCCTGGCCATTGCGCGCGATCAGCATGAGGCCGGTCGGCAGGCCGCCCTCGCGCGGGATAGGCAGCGAAATGGCGCAAAGATCGAAGAAATTCACGATGACTGTATTGCGCAATAGCATCGCGTTCTTGCGCGCGAAATCATCAGGCGCCGCGACCTCCTGCAGAGTCGGCGCGACAATCGGCGTGGTCGGCATGGCCAGCACATCGATGTCGGCCATCCGCAAATCCATGGCACGGATCAGATTCGCGCGATACCGCACCGTGTCAATGTAATCGGCGGCGCTGATATTGCGGGCCCGTTCGAGGCGCGCACGCACGTTCGGATCGATGGCGTCGGCGCGCCGCGACAGAAGTTCGCGATGCACGGTGAAGGCTTCTGCGGGTTGCACGCCGCCTTTACTGTTGACCTGCACCATGTCGCCAAGGAGCGAAAGTGTTTCATCCGATATTCTGGCGGCGGCCTGTTTCAGGCGGCCGATCGCGTCGGGAAAACGTTTCGCGACCGTCTCGTCGAGATTCTCCAGCGGCGCGCCCTGCACGACACCGACGCGCAGGCCCGCGAGCGGCGCTGGCTCGAGCGGCACAAAGTTCTCGCCCGCCATCACGGAGTCGGCCTTGGCGCAGGCATCGACCGAGCGCGCAATCGGCCCGATCGAGTCGATGCTGTAGGACAACGGAAATGCGCCGTCGGTTGGAATGCGCTGCCGGCTGGGCTTGTAACCAACAATGCCGCAAAGCGCGCCGGGTATGCGGCACGAGCCGCCGGTATCAGTTCCAATCGCTATTTCACACATACCGTCGGCGGCAGCCACGGCCGCGCCCGATGAAGAGCCACCGGGAACGCGCTTGCGATCGGCCGGATTTCCGGGCGTGCCGAAATGCGGATTGGCGCCGATGCCGGAGTAGGCGAATTCACTCATATTGGTCTTGGCGACGATCACCGCGCCGGCGGCGCGCAGCCGCCGCACCACTGGGGCGTCGGCCACGGCGGGCTTTGCTTCATCCGCCAGCGCCTTGGAGCCCGCACGCGTAGCTTCCCCCGCGACGTCGAACAGATCCTTGATGGTCATGATCGTGCCGTCGAGCACCCCGAGCGAAATACCGGCCTTGGCGCGCGCGTCGGCTGCATCAGCAGCGGCCACCGCCTGCTCGCGATAAATCGTCAGGCAGGCACGCGCACCCTCGCCTTTCGGGTCATCGATGCGGGCGAGCGCGGCTGCAAGCCGCTCGCGGGCGGAAATAGTCTTCATGTGCGATCCTGAGCGTTCGAAAAAACGACGCATATGCATAGCCCGTATCGTCATGTTTTGCACGGGTACCGCCATTCCGTGCCAGATCCAGCATCAAGCCCGTTGGGAATTTTTTCAAATAATGACCGCCGTATTTCATCCCCGCATTTATCAACAGCGTTTTTGCCGGGCTTGCCTCGGCGAATAGACGGGCGTAGGCTTTTGCACAGGTCATCCATCTTCGGCTCTGCCGGACACGGATGACCGCCATGGCCGAACGGGCGTGGGACGTGGGTGCTGCTTGCAGTACTTGTGGTCCATGGTTGCCGGTCCTGGCTCTCAGTAACTGGTACCAGCGCTGAGCTCACGCTCGCACTGGAAATGGATCCGAGAGCTTGTAACGGGTGGACGACGGTCCGCCCGTTATGGCTTTTGGGGGCTCTTAGCCGCCCCTACAGGCTGGCGCCGTCGAATTTTTTCACCTCGAACTGACCCACGTCGACTCCATCGAGGCAGCGAACGTTGAGCATCACCATGTCCCTGCCGCCCGGCCCCTTGCCATAGGCGTAGGACTCAATGCCGCAAGTCTTGCAAAATGGGTGATGAACGGTGTGCTTGTTGAACTGGTAATCCGTCATCTCGTTCTCGCCAGATAGCAGCTTGAAGTCTGACATCGCAACGGCGGAGAGCAACGGTCCGAGCTTGCGGCAACGCGAGCAGTTGCACGTGATGACTGTGCCGATGTCGGCCTGTGCTTCATAGCGGACTTTTCCGCATTGGCAGCCGCCGGTGTAGCTTTTCTTCATTGTTCGCTCCTGTGCAGCCAATCGTTACGCAAGCTTACGACCAAGCTTCGTCGGCGCTACGCCAGCAAATAGCAAATCGGCGTTCGCCATATTTGCTGGCCGCGACCGCCTTTCGCACCAGTATTTGCCATTGTGAGATGCGTCCAGGCCGACGGCTTGACCTCCGGGTGTCCGACCTAGTTTAAACTGACGGCACGGGAAAGGGAGTTCTTATGGCAGATCAGAAGACCGGCCTCGTCGTCACCGCCCACCCGGGCGATTTCGTCTGGCGCGCCGGTGGCGCCATCGCGCTGCATGCCAAACGCGGCTACAAGATGAAAATCGTCTGCATGTCGTACGGCGAACGCGGCGAAAGCCAGTTCGCCTGGAAGGAGCCTGGTGTAACGCTCGCGAAGGTGAAAGCCGGCCGCAAGGACGAGGCCGAACGCGCCGCCGCGCTACTCGGCGCCGAGATCGAGTTCTTCGATTGCGGGGATTACCCGCTCAAGCTCAACGAACAGCATTTCGACCGCATGGTCGACATCTACCGCGAGCTCAATCCGTCTTTCGTGCTCACGCACGCGCTCGAGGATCCCTATAACTTCGACCACCCCAACGCCGCACATTTCGCGCAAGAAACCCGCGTGGTCGCGCAGGCAATGGGCCACAAGCCCGACGCCAAGTACAAATATTCGGCGCCGCCGGTATTCCTGTTCGAACCGCACCAGCCGGAAATGTGCAACTACAAACCCAATCTCATTTTGAAAATCGACGACGTGTGGGAGACGAAATACAAGGCCTTCCAGATTCTCGCCGCGCAAAAACATCTTTGGGCCTACTATGAACGCGTCGCGCTCAACCGCGGCATTCAAGGCAGCCGTAACACCGGAGTGCCGATGACTTATGGCGAGGCCTACCAGCGCCTCTTCCCGACCGTCGAGGAGATCCTGAAATGAAGCCCGTCGTCGTCCGCAACATCAAACGCGCCGACAGCAACGCCATCGGCACACTCGGCGCCGTCGGGGTCTCTACAGCCCATGAAGCGCTTGGGCGCTCGGGCCTGATGAAGCCTTATATGCGGCCCATTTGGCCCGGCGCGCAGATCGCCGGACCCGCCGTCACCGTGCTGGCGCAGCCTGGGGACAACTGGATGATCCATGTCGCGGTGGAGCAATGCCAGAAAGGCGACGTGCTGGTCGTCGGCTGCACGACCGACAACACCGACGGTATGTTCGGCGAGTTGCTGGCGACTGCATTGCGCGCTCGCGGCGTGATCGGCCTCGTCATCGACGCCGGTTGCCGCGACGTACGCCCGCTTTCCGAGATGCAATTCCCGGTCTGGTCGAAGGCGATCTCGGCCAAGGGCACCGTGAAGGCAACGCTCGGTTCGGTCAATGTGCCGGTTGTTTGCGCCGGCGTGAATGTCGAGCCCGGCGACGTCGTCGTCGCCGACGACGATGGTGTGGTGGTCATCCCGAAAAAGCTTGCGGTCGAAACCGCGCAAAAGGCGCAAAAACGGAAAGACGACGAAGACGGCAAGCGCAAGCAACTGGAGTCCGGCACGTTGAGTCTCGACATGTACAAAATGCGCGAGCCGCTTGCGAAGGCAGGATTGACCTACGTAGACCGTCCAGAAGACATCTGATCGCGCGCACCGCCCCGAGAGAGCAGAAGATGTCCTGCCGCGATACGACATCGCGACGTTCCACGGAACTTCAGGAACTCTTATGGGCTTGGATAACGACGCGTTAATAACCTGACGCCTCAGCGCGGCCGGGTCGCAGGCCGCAACGTGGAAGACGCCACAAACGTAATAAAAATCGCCCTTATTTGCGGGCTTTATCCGCGCAGCGCCCGGATCGCTGCGACGGCCGCATCGGGAGGATTCATAAAAATTGAAACAATTCCATCGAGACTTTGCACGAACCGCCGAAGCTTCTTTTTAACGGGCCGACGGTACGTTGCTGCCGTCATCCATCTGGATGGCGTCTGCAGATCTAGTTTAGCCACATGGAGGATGCGTGATGTCTAAGGTTTTTGCGTTTCTGAAGGACGAGTCCGGCGCGACCGCGATCGAATATGGTCTCATCGCTGCTGGCATTTCGGTCGTGATCATCGCGGCTGTTAATGCGATCGGCTCGAGCCTGAACGCCAAGTTCGACTACATCTCGAACCAGCTTAAATAATCGTCGCCGAAATCGCTCAAATTGGTTGAAGCCGCCGGCGACGGTGGCTTCTTCCTTTTTGGGGGGTCGTATTGCGGCTTTTGCGGCCGGGCCTGCGTACCTAGACTGAGAGCGGGGCCGGACGGAATTTCAACGCCGCCAAGATACCGAGCACAAGGAAGGCCGCGAGCACCGCGCCTTGGGCAATCAGGAAGGGTGCCTCGGATTGGGTCGGCGCCAGCGCATGCAGCGCCGAGATCTTCTGGAACGACTGCACGATCAGCACGAACACGTTGAACCAGAGTGCGGCAACGGCGGTGGCGACATAAATCCAGCGCCAGGCTCCCGCAAGGCGCTTGCTGTAGAGCGCCAGCAGGGCGACCGCCAGGATGAGCAGCGAGATGGCCCCGACACCAAGCCCGGGCGTGAATCCGTGAATGGGAAACATGAAGCCGGTCACGCTCGTGAGTATGGTGGTCACGAGAAACAGCGCCGTCCAGCCCGCAAGCCGGTGTGCGCCGAGCATCCCGAACAGAACGATCACACCGCTCGCGATCGCAACCAGTGAGATGGCGACGTGCAGCAGCGTGAAATTGTGAATCGAAAGGCCGATAATCATAACGCGCCTCCGCTACGATGTGAGCCAACGCGCGCAGTGTTACGCAGCAAAATGACAAATACAATATGGCAGCGGCTGGACGAAGCGGCTTAGCGGTTGGCGGCACTCCAGGGTGCGACGCGGCGTCCGACCCATTTCAGCATCGAGGTCAGCGAGACGCCGAGCACCATCAGCACGATCACCGGCACGAAGGTCTTGTCCATTTCGAATACGTTGGCGTAGCGCGTGATCATGAAGCCCAGGCCGGAGATGGTGGTGTAGAATTCGGCGATGATCATGCCGATGAGCCCACGTCCGATAGCAAGACGCACACCGGCAATGATGTAGGGCACCGCGAACGGGAGCAGAACATCGCGCCACACCCGCCATTCGCTCGACCGGAACGAACGCGCCACTTCGAGCATATTCTTGTCGCACTCGCGCACGCCCTGGTAGGTGTTGATCAGGACCGGGAAGACGGCGAACAAGAACACGACGATGATCTTGGCCTTCAGATAAATTCCAAACCAGAGCACCAGCAGCGGCACCACCGCCACCAGTGGCGTTGCGTAAAGCGCATTGATCGGCAGATCGAGCGCCCAATCGAGCCAGCGGATGCGTGCCATCCCGATGCCGAGGGGAATTCCGACCAGAACAGCGATGCTCAGGCCGTAGACCATGACTTCCAGGCTTTGCCCGAGGAAATAGGGCAACTCGCCGGACACGGTCGTTGTATAGAACGCGGCTGCAATCTTGGTGGGATACGTGAAGAATATCGGATTGATGAAGGGACCGACGATTTGCCAGACGATCAGGATCAACGCGACGAAGCCGTAGCGGAACAGTGCCGGCCGATCCCACCATGGAGTCTTGACCACGGCCGCAGACGGCCGTGCGCCTTCCGCAACGGCGCCAGTGTGAACCTGATGGGCAACACTCATCGTGGTCTTTCCTTCGCGGCTTCGCCGGCTCTTTAGTGCGACAGGCGCCGCCGTGCAAGGCGGCGCCCGCCGCAACGTTCAACCAGGACTAAAAGGCGGCTGTCGGGCAAACCGGGCCCTTCCATTCGCCAACCTGCTCAATCGCCTTTTTCGCGAACGTCGTATCGACGATCTCCTCGTACGTTGGTTTTTTGCCCTCTTTGATGTTGCCGACTTTCGCCATCAGATCAGCAGTGAAGTTGATGCGTTCCGGGCTTAACCCGCTGTTGGCATCCCAGATGCACTGCTGCACGAGGAAATCGAAGCTCTCCGACAGGATTTTTTCCGGATAGCCGGTCTGCTTGACCAGGATCGGCATGATCTTGGCCTTGTCCGTATACATGATACGGGTCGCCTCGATATTGGCGGTGACAACCGCCTGCACGACGTCGGGCTTCGCCTTGATGGTCTTTTCTGTCGCCGACAGGAACGTGTAGAGCGTCTTCGGCTGCAATTCCCACATGCGTCCGATGGCATGCAGGTCCGGAACCTTGCTCTTCGCCAGCATTTCCTGCTCGACGTGCAGAATTGCGGTATCGACCTGGTCGGCGACCAACGCCGGCACGTCTTCACTCGCGATGCTGACGAAATTGACCTCCTTCGGGTCGACCTTCGCCGCGCGCAGAACGGCGCGGCTGAGGAGGTCGGCAAAGCCGCCCGGCTCCTGGATGCCGATGCGCTTACCCTTGAGATCTTCCATTGTCTTGATGTTGGCGCGCACGATCATCGAGGCTTCGAATTTTGGCAAATTGGCCGAGAGCGCCTTCACCTCGGCGCCGTTGGAGCGGCCAATGATGGTCGGCGCGCCCGGCGTGAGACCGAAGTCGATATTGCCCGCGAGCAGTGCGCGATAAACTTTCACGCCGTCGCCGAGCGACACAATGTCCACATCGAGACCGGCCTTCTTATAGAGGCCGAGCTCCTTCGCAACGATGACCGGCATGTGGACGATATTGGGCGGCGACGTCGGTATGCCGATGACGATTTTCTGTTG
Organism: uncultured Alphaproteobacteria bacterium; assembly: GCA_963819915.1. Classification (GTDB taxonomy): domain Bacteria; phylum Pseudomonadota; class Alphaproteobacteria; order Rhizobiales; family Xanthobacteraceae; genus Pseudolabrys. Next base: position 496,568 of record CAWFXX010000007.1, on the reverse strand, counting down.
CGCGCTGGCCGCACCCGGCAGCGCCATCGCGATGACCGCAAGCGCGGCCAGTGTCGGACTAAGTTTCCGCATGTGATCCTCCCAGAGTCATTATTCTGCCGGTCCATTGCGCATGGGCGTCGGACCGGGCACGGCTTGGCCGCAGGCGGACAATTTTGCCCGATCGCACCCATAAAAACAACGAAGGCGGCGGCAAAGTCCGCGTTTCGCCCGGCAATCCGCGTCAAATGCGCCTTTGACCCCGGCAATCCATCGTGCCTAGTTGCGCCAATGGTTAAATTCGTCGTCGATTTCGCAAACACAGGAGCCCCGCCCGCGCCCGACGGGCGTCTGGACGCGCCGGCTTTCCATCGCAATCACGAGGCGATCTGGCCGGCCATTGCCGAATTTTTAAGCGGACAAGAGGGCGATGTCCTCGAGATCGGCAGCGGCACCGGGCAGCACGCCGTCACCTATGCACGCCGCACACCACGGCTGACCTGGTGGCCAAGCGACATTTTTCCTTCCCATCTCGGCAGCATAGAAGCATGGCGGCGGCACGAGAATGTCGCCAACGTGCGCGCGCCGCAACGCATTGACCTCACCGAAGCCGCCTGGAGCTGGCAAGCCGGCGAAAGGCCCGGCCCGCCGCTTGCAGCCATGTTGTGCATCAATGTACTGCACATATCTCCCTGGCGGGTGTCGCAGAATTTGTTCTCCGGCGCCGGGCGGTTGTTGCGTGCAGACGCCCGGTTGTTCGTGTATGGGCCCTTCATGCAAAACGGCGAGCACACGGCGCAAAGCAACGCCGCTTTCGATGCCACCTTGCGGGCTGAGAACCCGGAATGGGGCGTGCGGGATATCCGCGATCTCTCCGCCCTCGCAGAACAATCCGGTCTTTCGCTTGCCGAAATCGCGCCAATGCCGGCGAACAATCTGGTGCTGGCCTTCGCCCGCGCGGTTCGGCAGAATTGAAACAACGCAACACAAGTATTGGTGCCCATGCCCGACGAACCGATCTACGACATTGCCCATCTCGGCCATCTCGAACTGCTGACACCTAAATTCGAGCAAAGCCGCAAGTTCTTCATTGACGTTATGGGCATGACCCAGAGCGGCGAGAAGGGCGACAGCGTCTATTTGCGCGGCTGGGATGACTATGAGCGCTACTCGCTCAAGCTCACCGCTTCGAAGACGTCGGGTATGGCGCATGTCGCGTTCCGCACCCGCACGCCGCAGGCGCTCGAGCGGCGCGCCGCCGCCCTGAAGGGCTCGGGTTTCGATGTCGGCTGGACCGACGGCGACCTTGGCCATGGCAAGACCTTCGTCTGCAAGGATCCCGACGGGCACACCATCGAGCTTTATTACGAGACCGAATGGTACGACCCGCCGCCGGACAAGAAGCCGGCGTTGAAGAACCAGGCTGAGCGTTATCCGGCCCGCGGCTGTAACGTCCGGCGCATTGACCACTTCAATGGGCTTGCCACCGACATCAAGGCCAACCGCGAGTTCTTCCAGAACTATCTCGGCTTCCGACTCACCGAGCAGATCGTGCTCGATGACGGCACCGAAGCCGGAATGTGGATGACGGCCACCAACAAGAGCTACGATTTCGCCTATACGCGCGATCACACCGGCACCAAGGGCCGCTTCCACCACGTGACTTATGCGCTAGACGCGCGCGAAGACATCCTGCGCGCCGCCGATATTTTCCTGGAGAACGGCATTTATATCGAAACCGGTCCGCACAAGCACGCGATCCAGCAGACCTTCTTTCTGTATGTCTACGAGCCCGGCGGAAACCGTGTTGAAGTGGCGTGTGCGGGCGCGCGACTGGTCCTCGCGCCGGACTGGAAGCCGATCGTGTGGACCGAGGCCGAACGCAAGAAGGGGCAGGCCTGGGGCCTGCAAACCATCAAATCGTTTCACACCAAGGGAACGCCGCCGGTCCCGGGCGTTCCTGAGTCTTGATGGCGAACCCGGATGAGCCGCCGCAACACACCGCGTATTTCCTTCATCGGCTTCGGCGAAGCCGGCCAGGCGATTGCCTCCGGCCTGCGTGAGGAGGGCATCGAGCGCATCGCTGCCTGGGATATCCTGTTTCCTGAATCCGCCGGTGCACGCCTCAAGGCCGCCGGCGAAGCGATCGGCGTGCGGACCGCCGCATCGGCCGCCGATGCGGTACGCGAAAGCGACATGATCATTTCGGCGGTGACGGCCGCATCCAGCCTGGAGGCGGCGCGTTCGGTGGCGCCACACCTGACCGGCAATCCCTATTACCTGGACATCAATTCGGTATCCCCTGGCCGCAAGCAGGAAACTGCAAAAATGCTCGGCGAGCGGGCGCGCTATATCGACGTGGCGGTGGTCGCGCCGATCCACCCGGCCCGCCATCGGACTCCTTTGCTTGTTTCCGGTGGGCAAGCTGAGGAAATCTCGCCCCTGCTACGCGAACTGGGCATGCAACTGACCATCGTCAGCGACGAAACCGGCGCCGCGGCGGCGATCAAGATGATCCGCAGCGTGATGATCAAGGGTATCGAGGCGCTGACGCTCGAGTGCTTCCTCGCCGCCGAGCGAGCCGGCGTGCTGGAGCAAGTCACGGCGTCCTTGAAAAACAACTATCCGACGCTCGATTGGACCAAAATCGCCGACTACAACCTTGAACGCATGGCCAGCCACGGGGAACGCCGGGCTGCCGAAATGGAGGAATCGGCCGCGACCTTGCGCGAACTGGGGCTTGAGCCCCTGATGGTGGATTCAACCGTCAAGCGACAGCGAGAGATGGGCGCGCTGGGCAAGCAGGAAAAGGTCCGTAAAACGCTGACTTCCGGGCGTGCCGCCATGCTCGGCGCGATCAGCAAGGCGGCCAAGGACCGGACCTAGGCACGCCTTCGCATGAACACGCGTTCAGATTTGCGACGCTGCAAGCTGTAAAATTCTTGTAATTGTCGCGTGCCACCTCCTACTATGTTTCGTCAAATTGTCGGGAGGAATGACATGACAATCAGAAACGTTGCCTACACTGCACTTCTGGGGGCTGCCGCCATCGCATTCATTATCGGTTCGGCTGTGCCCAGCGAGGCAGCCAAGAAGAAGAAGGCGGCCGCTGCGCCAGCACCGCAACCGCCGGCATGCTGGGCGAACGCTCCGGGGCCAGTTTGCGCGACCAAAGGTGGCCTGAAGTTCACCTACATCAATTCGTGCTACGCGGCAAAGGATGGTGCCACGTCCGCGAAAGCGGGTGCGTGTAAAGTGGCAAAGGCCAAAAAGGGCGGTGGCAAAAAAATGAAAGCCGCCAAGAAATAAGTTGCCACGTAAACACTGACAATCGAACGGGCCGCTGTAATACAGCGGCCCGTTTTTAATTCGGCACTTGAGCGCCGACTTTATTTCTTGCGCGGCGGAATTTGGATCAGCTCCGCCAGTTGTTCCTTGGTCAGAGGCGTTTCGAGGAACTTCAGTGCCACCGCGTCGCGAATGGCGCCGTCGAGATCAGCCATCTTGTCGGTCTGCAGCGCGTCCTTCGGCTGGAACTTGGCCATCGATTCCTTGAGCATATCGACCGGCCGGTTGATTTTCTTCGAGTACATTTCGACCGCCTTGGGATCGGAATACATCCAGTCGACCGACTCGCGATAGGCGTCCATAAACCGCATGATCGCGTCATGCTTTGTCTTGAGCGCATTGGCATTGACGATCAACACACGCACGGTTTGACCGCGCAATGAGGGCACGTCGCTACCATGCGCGATGATGCGGATCTTGCCGTCCTTGATTTCCTGCAAGCCGAACGGCGGCGCCGCCCAGCCGATATCGACCTGGCCCGACATCACTGCAGTCAGCGTGGCGGGAGGGCCGCCCGTCGCGGTGGGCTTGGCCTTGGCGCCGAGCTCTTTGACGAAGGCGACGACAATGTTGTTCGAGCTCGACCCATTGGTCGAATAGGCGATGGTGTTCTCGGCCGTCGCGTCCTTCAGGCTTTTGATTTTGGAATCGGCCTTGACGTACCAATACAGGTCCCCGGTGCCGGTGAAGGCCGGCGCGAGAATGCGCACCGGCGCGCCCTTGGAGAATGCGCGCATTACACCGGCAACCCCGACGCCGGCGCCGATATCGGCGCTGCCGGAAATGACCGGCTGCATGGTTTCGCCTGCGCCGGACGTGCCGGTATTCTCCAGGACAAGCCCATGTTTTTTGAAGATGCCGGCGTCCTGGCCCAGCGTCGGCGCCTGATTCTCCCAATTGTTGATCTGCCCGATCGCGACCTTGAGCGTGTCTTCGGCCGAAGCTGCTCCGGCGCTCAACGCCAGCGGCACGACAATGCCGACGACGCCGACCATTCCCCTAAATGACTTCATGCGGTTCCTCCCAAGATGACTTCGTAAATTTTGTTATCGCCCTTGCCGGGCGACATTCAACACCCGGAGCGGTTTGCGCGAAAGCCCAATTTATCAGCGTCGCCGCTTGCGAGTGGCTCCTTTGGCTTTTGCCTTGGCGCGTGCCGGTCTGGCCGTCTTGCTGGCAGATTTAGCGGCCGGTTTGGCGGCGGCTTTGGCAGGCCCGCCGGCGCCCGCCTTGTTAGCCACCCGCATCGACCAATACTCCCACGAGCGCGTGAGCCCCGTAGTCTTGCCGCTGATCTGGCCGGCCAGCTGCGTTTCGCCTGGCGATAGCGAAGCAATGTTGGAGCCGATCGACATCGAGCGAACCTGATACTCGGCATTGCGCGCCGAAAACACCGACCGGAATACGCAATCGCGCACGCTGGTGCCGGCCACGGTGACGCCGTGGCGCATCATCAGCACCATCCAGTGCTTGCCGAGCGCGCGGGCGAGCGAGGCGCCCTCCTCCGGCTTGATCACCAGCATGTTGGTGTCGCCGAATTCGTCGCGTTGATCCCAGAACGGCGGACGGATGCCGCCGACAGCGCCAAGATGAAAGATCGGCACGTAGTCGGTGCCGGTGGCAAGCAGCGGCATGAAGGCCGGGCAATGATGGTGGCAGACCGAATTCACCTCCGGCCGCGCCTTGTAGATTTCGCCATGGATGACGCGCTCGGAATATTGCCCGACACCCGGATCGCGCAGCGGCTGCGATTCGATGTCGTATTCGATGAAGTCTTCCGGCGTCACCAATTCGGGCGCACGCGAACGCGACAGCAGATAGCGGTTCGGATGATCCGGATGCCGCATGCTGACATGCCCGAAGGCATCGATGATGCCCTCGTTGGCGACGATGCGGTTGGCGAGTGCAAGCTCGCGGCGGGCTTCGACAAGCGTATTGGCCACTGAGATTTCCCCTGAAAACGCTGACGGATTGATGTCCCACATTATAGGACAAGAGCTGCGCCGAGCCAGTGCGCGGCGGAACTTGACAGACGGCAGCCATTGGGCACGCATGTTGCAATGTCTGCAAGCGCGCAAATCGTTGTTGACCGCGTGAACCACCTCTATCGCCCGCCGCGCGGCCGCGAGGTGCTGGCGCTCGACCAGGTTTCGCTCGAGGTCGCCAACCGCGAATTTGTCGCGCTGCTCGGGCCTTCCGGCTGCGGCAAATCCACCCTGCTATATCTGATCGGCGGCTTTTTGCCGGTCGAAACCGGCTCGATCCTTATCGACGGCAAGAAAGTGGCGGGCCCCGGCCCCGACCGCGGCATCGTGTTTCAGCATTTTGCGCTGTTTCCCTGGAAGACCGTGCGCGGCAACATCCTTTATGGCCTCGAGCGGCAAGGCATGCCGAAAGATGAGCGCGAAAAGCGGGCTATGGATCTCATCGAGCTCGTCGGGCTGCATGGTTTCGAGGACAGCTACCCCTCGCAATTGTCCGGCGGCATGAAGCAGCGCACCGCAATCGCGCGCACCCTCGCCTTCGACCCGAAGATTCTGTTGATGGACGAGCCGTTCGGCGCGCTCGATGCGCAGACGCGCGGCCTCATGCAGATCGAATTGTTGCGCATCTGGCAGCGCACGCCGAAGACCGTTATTTTCGTCACGCACGACGTGCAGGAGGCGGTCTATCTCGCCGATCGGGTGGCGGTGATGTCGGCGCGGCCGGGCCGCATCAAGACCATTGTCGACACCAAGTTCGACAAGAACGACCCGGATATCTTCAAGAACAAGTTCTTCGTTGAGAAAGTCGACGAAATCTGGAACCTGGTGAAGGACGAAGCGATCAAGGCGCAAGGCAAGCGGACGTGAACCGATTGGGCACCGGGCGATGAAGCAAGCGTTGATCCGTTATCTGCCGCTCCTGCTTCTGGCCGTGGCCTGGGAGGTTACGGCGCGGCTTGAGCTGGTCTCGAGCACGGCGCTGCCGCCTTTGTCCGACGTGATCCGCTCCTGGTTCGACATGATCAAGGACGGCGAGTTGATCAGCAACGGCGGGGCGTCGCTCTACCGCGCGGGCGCAGGCCTCGCACTGTCGATCATCGTTGGCACGCTGCTCGGCATCAGCATGGCCTGGTGGAAACCGGTGAACGTCATCCTCGCGCCGATCGTGGAGATTTTCTACCCGCTGCCGAAATCCGCCCTCATCCCGGTGACCGTGATCTGGCTCGGCTTCGGCGACGGATCGAAAATCCTGCTCATCTTTCTCGGTTGCATGCTGCCGGTCACGATTGGCGCCTTCAATGGCGCACGCTCGAGCGAACAGGTGCTGGTGTGGTCGGCCCGCAGCATGGGCGCGAGCCGCCTGCGCATGTTGTGGGATGTGGTGCTGCCTAGCGCCATGCCGGAATTGCTCAACGGTATCCGCACTGCGCTCGCGCTGTCATTCATCCTGCTGGTGTCTTCCGAATTGATCGTGGCGCAGAAAGGCTTCGGCTACCTGATCGGTTTTCTCGGCGCTAACGGCACCTATGACGCAATGTATGCGGTGGTATTCAGCGTTGCCTTTCTCGGGTTCGCGGCTGACCGGATCTATCTCCTGATTACAAAGCGGGCGCTGGCATGGCGCGAGTAACCACAGATCGGGTGCCAAACGGGTTGCCCGAAAAAGCGGCGCGGCTTGCGGTCTCCATTTCATGGATGGGCGCCCGCGTCGTGTCCGTGGTGATTCTGTTAGCGGCGTGGGAGCTTGTAGCGCGCAGCGGCGTTGTGACGCCTTTCCAGTTGCCGGCCCTGAGCAAGGTGCTGGAGCGTATCTGGAGCGATGCCATCTCCGGCGACCTCGCGCTCAATACGTCTGTCACGCTCTACCGCGCGATGGTTGGCTTTGCCATTGCGGCGATCGGTGGCGTGGCGTTGGGACTGGCAATGTCGCGAAATGCGCTGGCGCGATGGTTTTTCGATCCGATCGTTTCCATCGGTTTTCCAATGCCGAAGATCGCTTTCCTGCCGGTAGTGATGTTGTGGCTCGGCGTGTTCGACGTCTCCAAGATCACCATGATTGTGTTTGACGCGATTTTTCCCGTTGTGGCGGCGACTGTTATTGCAATTCAGGGCGTTGAACGTGAGCTGATCTGGTCGGCCCGCAACATGGGGGCCGGCGAGCGCGAGCTGCTGTGGCAGGTCGTGCTGCCGGCAGCGCTGCCGACCATCATGACGGGCCTGCAGGTGGCGCTCCCACTGTCGCTGATCGTTGCGGTCGTGACCGAAATGCTGATGGGTGGCTATGGCCTTGGCGGCGCCATGATGACGGCATCGCGTTTTGCCAATTCGGTGGGTGTTTTTGCCGGCATCGTCGAAATTGCCGTCGTTGGCTACGCATTGGTGAAGATTATGACGCTGACCCGCCGCCGGTTGCTGATCTGGCACCAGGAAGCCAACGAGCCGACCACGGCGTAGTTTTAAATCATTGCGGATTGCCCACTAATCCTGTGAAATTGCCGGGTGGGCGATAACAAGAATAAGCGCACGCCAGGGGAAACGGTTTGAGCGAGACGGCAACGCTGCTGCAAGGCGCGGTGCGGGAAGGGCATGCCGGCAAAAGCCGCAATGTCCTTGCCACAGCCTGGATTTGGCTGCTGCTGGCCATTCTGACGTTCCTTGTCGTCTATCCGGTTCTCACATTGCTGCTCGGCGCCCTCACCGACACCAATCCGGTGGTCGAGGGCTTCAGCCTGGCACGCCTTTCGATTGCCAATTTCCTCACCGTGCTCGCCAACCCGAATGTCGCCGACGCCCTGATCAACACGTTGGTGGCTTGCGCGGGTGGAACCGCGATCGCGGTGGCAATCGGACTTGCCTTTTCATGGATCGTCGTGCGCACCAACACGCCGTTCAAGCGCTTCATCGCAGCGGCCGGCATCCTGCCGCTGTTTGCGCCGCCACTGGTTGCCGGAGTCGCCTGGACCATTCTCGGCTCGCCCAAGACCGGGCTGATCAACACGATGTTCAAATGGGCCGGATTCGACTGGCACGTCGATTTCTATTCGCTGTCCGGTTTGATCTTCGTGTTCGGCATCTATTACGCGCCCTACGTCTACATGTTCACCGCCTCGGCGCTGCGCAACATGGATCCGAGTCTGGAAGAGGCCGCCGAGATCGCCGGCGCCAGCGCATTCTCCACACTGTTCACGGTCACTTTCCCGCTGATCATGCCGGCGATCGTCTCCGGCATGCTGCTGTCATTCATCGTGATGCTCGGCATCTACGGCATTCCGGCGGTGCTCGGCGCGCCGGCGAATATCAATGTGCTCACGACTTACATCTTCAAGCTCACCAACTGGTCACCACCGCTCTACAACACGGCCGCGGCCGTCGCGATCATACTGATGGTCGTCACCGGGCTGCTGGTGTTCATGCAACAGAGAGTGCTGTCCGGACGGAGCTACACCACCGTCGCCGGCAAGGCCTTCCGCCCGCGCAATCTCGATCTCGGGCGCTGGCGCTGGCTCACCTTCGGATTCGGTGCGCTCTATCTGGTGGTCGTCGTCATCCTGCCGACGCTCGCGCTCATCGTCGCAGCCTTCCGCAAATTCATGTTCATCCGCGACGCCGCCAGCCTGTTCGACATGCGCCAGTATTCGTTGATGCACTTCCACAGCATTTTCGACAATCCGCTCACCATGAAATCGATCTACAACGCGGTGGAGGTCGGTATCATCACTGCTTTTTTTGGCGGCATTCTTGCCTTCGCGATCGGCTACACCATCCATCGCTCGTATCTGCCGGGACGGCGATCGATCGATCTGCTGTCGACATTGCCGGTCGCAATCCCCGGCCTGGTCATCGGCGTCGCCTATCTATGGGCATGGATCGGCATTCCCGGCGGCCTCTACGGCACGATTTGGATCCTCGCGCTCGCCTTTATCGCGCGCTTCCTGCCGGACACGGTCAAGTCGCTGTCGACGTCGTTCCTCCAGATTCATCGCGAACTCGAGGAAGCAGCCTGGGTTTGCGGCAAGGGCATGCTCGGCACGATCCGCACCGTGATGCTGCCGCTGGCGAGCCCAGGCGTCATCGCGGCGATGACGCTTCTGTTCGTGTTGTCGATCCGCGAGCTTGGATCCTCACTCTTCCTCTACACCAGCAACACCATGGTGATGTCGGTGTTGCTGCTCGACTACTACGAAGGCGGCAATCTCGGAAAGACTGCCGCGTTCAGCCTGGTGCAAATGGTTCTGCTTGGAGTGCTGATAGGGGGCGCCAACTGGCTATCCAGAGGCGCGGCGCAAGGCAGCGTCGCGCGGACGGGATAAGAAAACATGGGAGGATTTGTCATGATGAGAAGCATCGTCGCCGGCTTTGCCGTTCTGGTTGCGCTCGCCGTCGTGCCGGCGCAGGCACAGGAATTTGGCTCGCCCGAATTGATCGCGGCCGCCAAAAAGGAAGGCAAGCTGGTCTACTACACCGCCAACTTCGCCGAAGTCGAACAGCAGGTCATCAAGGCGTTCAATAAACGCTTTCCTGAAATCTCGGTCGAGATGGTGCGCGCGCCGGGCGGCCAGCTCATCACGCGCGTGAAGACCGAAGTCGCCGCCGGCAAGCTTGCCGCCGACGTGGTCGACCATTCCGACCGCGCGTTGATGTTGCCGCTGGTCGATCTGTTCCAGGACTACGCGCCGCCCAATGCGGCCGACTATCGAAAGGACGCGCAGATTTCGCCCAACCTGTGGCCGCGTGCCACGCTGGTCTGGTCGATCGCCTACAACACCGAGCTGGTGAAGAATCCGCCGAAAACCTGGATGGACCTGACCAAGCCGGAATACGACAAGATGACGGCGCAAGTGTTTGCGCAATCCGGCGGCACGACCTGGACCCGCATCATGTTCGAACGGCAGGTGCTTGGCGAAGACTACTGGAAGAAGCAGGCGGCAACTCACCCGGTGCTGTATCCATCCGGCGCTCCGATGTCGGACGCGATGGTGCGCGGCGAAGTCGCGATGGGTCCCCTGCTCTACAACGCGATCTATCCGAAGCAGAAAGACGGCGCGCCGGTCAAAATTTTCTTTCCGCCCGAAGGCGTTCCGGTCAACCCCTACGCGTCGGGGATTCCGAAGACGGCGGCGCATCCCAATGCGGCGAAACTTTTCCTCAACTGGTGCCTGTCGAAGGAAGGCCAGACCTTCATGATCAAGGAGCTCGGCAACCTCACCTCGCTCAAGGAGGTGCCGACCTATCCGGAGGGCTTCGATCCCAAGGTGGTCAAGGTCTGGCTGCCGAACATGGACGAGTACGTGAAGCTGCACGGGCCATGGGTTGCCGAATGGGACAAGACGTTCGGCTACCGGCAGTGAACGCGGCACGCACGTGCCTCCAAAAGTGATGCCATGACCGCGACGCTTGAGGTCAGCGAACTGCGTAAGCAGTTTTCGGTCGGCCGGCCGGCAATCGACACCGTGAGTTTTTCCGTGCCGGCCGGCGAAATCGTGGTCCTGCTCGGCCCTTCGGGCTGCGGCAAGACCACGACGCTGCGTTGCGTCGCCGGACTTGAGCATCCGACCGCGGGCACGATCAGCATCGGAGGGCGCGTAGTGTCATCACCGGCACGCGGCGTGCTGCTGCCGCCACGTCTGCGCAATATCGGCATGGTGTTCCAGTCCTACGCGGTTTGGCCGCACATGACGGTGCGGCAAAATGTGATCTATCCGCTCAAGCATCGCAGAATCTCGCGCACCGATGCCAGCCGGATGGTCGACGAGGTGCTGGAGCTGGTCGGCCTGTCGGAATACGCGGACCGATCCGTCGTAGCGCTGTCGGGCGGACAAATGCAGCGCGTCGCGCTCGCGCGCAGCATCGTTTACCGGCCGCAGCTGCTGCTCCTTGACGAACCATTGTCCAATCTTGACGCCAAGCTGCGCCTGCGACTGCGCGACGATCTGCGGCGAATCCTGAAGGCTGCCGGCATCACCGCGCTTTATGTGACGCACGACCAGGCCGAGGCGGTCGTGCTCGGTGATCGCATCGGGGTGATGCGCGAAGGCAAGCTGCTGCAAATGGGCACGCCGGACGAAATCTATAACCGGCCGGCCGACCTTTTCGTCGCCAACTTCACCGGCGCCACGAACGAACTCACCGGAACACTGCTCGAGCGCAACGGCGCCTTCGGCGTTGTCGATATCGGCGGCGGCACCCGCGTCGAAGCGACCCTGCTGCACGGCGTCGGCGCTGGCGAAAAAGTACGTATCGCCCTGCGGCCGGAAAATATTGCGCTGGGAGCCAATGGCGGCAGCAACGCGTTTCGCGCACGCGTCCTCGACCGCCGCTACCAGGGCACACAAACAGCCTACGACATCGATCTTGCCGGCCATCACCTTGAAGTGCTCGAACTGGGCACCGCGGCACGCCACGATATCGGGACCGATGCCCCTGTCTCGCTGCCGCGCGAAGCGCTCTGGGCCTATCGCGATCAGGGCGCCTTGCAAGAGACGTAGCGTAAGCCTGTACCGGATGGTGGGCGTTTGGCCGCGGCAACGAGGCATCCCGACAAGGCTTGCCAAAATCTGTTGGACCTCCGACAATCTTGCCGGTTCGCGACGAGAAGCTTGCGGATACACCAAGCAGGCCCGGCGACAGTGGGAGGACAACCATGCGCTTTGTGAAATTCGCCCTGGCCGGCGTCTGTGCGCTCGGCCTTATTGGACTAAGCGCGGCTAACAGCGCCGAGCCCGTAAAAATCCGCATGTCATGGGTGGCGCCAGTCGCAAACTGGGCCTCGATCATTCTCGAGAAAAAAGATCTGGCTGTGCATTTAGGCAAATCCTACACGCTCGAGTCGGTCCGCTACCAGGGCACGCCGCAAATGATCACGGCGATAGCCAATAATGAGTTGGAGGTCTCCAATCTCGCTTATTCCTCGCTTGCCATCGCAATCGAAAACGCCGGGCTCGACGATATCCGCGTCATCGCCGACGAATTCCAGGACGGCGTCCCTGGCTATTTCAGCGAGCAGTTCTATGTCCGCAAGGACAGCGGCATCAACAAAGTCGAAGACCTCAAGGGCAAGGTGGTAGCGACCAATGGCGGCGGCAGCGCCGTCGACGTTGCCATGCGCGCCATGCTGAAGAAGCACGGCCTCGAGGAAAAACGCGACTACACGATGATCGAAGCCCCATTGCCGACAATGGCGGCAGTGCTCTCCGACAAGAAAGCCGATCTCATCCCGGCCGTGCTGCCTTTCGCGCTCAATCCCAAGCTCAAGGAAGAAGGCAAGGTCCTGTTCGAGCAGCGAGATGCCATTGGCATCACGCAGATGATTGTGTGGACAGCGCGCAAACCCTTCATCGACAAGAATCGCGCGGCCATGGTCGACTTCATGGAAGACATGCTGCGCATCACGCGCTGGTATCTCGACCCGAAGAACCACGACGAGGCCGCCAAGATCGCGTCCAACGTGACCAAGGTGCCACCCGAACGCTTCGGCTGGCTCTTCACCAAAGCGGATACTTACCGCGATCCGAATCTGCTGCCGAACGTCGAGGCGTTGCAGCGCAACGTGGATATGACGCAGGACCTGGGTTTCGTGAAGAAGAAAATCGACATCAAGAAATATGTCGATGTGAGCCTGGCGCAGGAAGCTGCCAAGCGGCTGAAATAACCGTCACCCTCTCAATCGGCGCAACGGCCCCGGGATCCTGCCGGGGCCGTTTCGTTTTTGGACGCTCAGATGCGCTTGAGCGGGATGGCGCCGAGAAAATCGCGCTTGCCGACATCCACGCCGAAATTCCGCACGGCAGCGTAAGCCGCGGTGAGATGGAAATAAAAATTCGGCAGGACGAAATGATTGAGGTAATCCCCGCCCTTCATCTGGCCCTTGTTCGGCCCCAGCGGAAACGTGATGTCGCGATCGGATGAGGCATCGATGGCCTTTGTATCGAGCGTCTTGAGGAAGGCGATCGTCTTGGCGATGCGCTCCTTAAGCTGATCGATGCTCGCTTCATTGTCTTCCATCTTCGGCGGTTCCACGCCGGCAAGACGGGCAGAGCCGTTTTTGGCCTGATCGCAGGCAACCTGCACCTGCCGCACCAGCGCAAACATGTCGGGCGCGAGCCGCCAGCCAAGAAGTACCGACGGATCGACTTTCTTGGCGGCGGCATGGGCGGCGGCCTTGTCGAGCACGCCTGACAACGCATTGAGACCGATCTCGAAGACCGGAATTGACGTTTGAGACATCGTGAAAGGCATAACTCTGGCGTCCTTGAATGATGTTTGGCGGGAGCAGGCCGGACCATGCCTGCAAAATATCGGTGGTACAACACGTTGCCGCCGGGAAATTCGGTGGAATCGCGCCTGGGCATTCGGTGCGATTTACCCACAGCGGCCCGCGGAATAACATAATTGCGCTACAGTGATTATCCCACGAAAAATAACGCCTGTCGATCATGAGCGAACCCGAAGCGCAAAGTCAGCCGGCGATGTTCGCAACGCGCGACACGTCAACCGTTCGCCGTCGGCCGGATGCGCTGCGCTGGGGCGCGTGTATTGCCGTTGCCTTATCCATCCATATCGCAGGCGCGGTCGCCCTTTTGGCGCGCTGGAACAATCCCACCGACGAGGTGGCGAACGCGCCCGCCATCATGATTGAGCTCGCGTCGGTGCCGGTTGCGCCCAATGTGACGCAGTCTCAGATTGCTCCCGGCCCTCAGCAACCGGAAGCGCGGCCCGAGCCCGATCAGCCAAAGACCGTTGAGAAAGCCGAAATAAAGACCGAGCTTGTGAAGCAAGCAGAGCTTCCTGCAACGCAAACAAAGCCGTTAGATAAACCAGCCGAAAAAAAGCTTATACAAAAGCAAGCCAGCCTTGCCAGCGCTCCGAGCACGGCCCAGCAACGCGCGGAGCGCGCGGCAGCGCGGGCGCCGGGCTCGGTGTCGCACAATCCTGACGCGGTTCCGAACTGGAAATCGGCGCTCGTTGCCCGCCTCGAACGGTACAAGCGTTATCCGCCAGAGGCGCAGTCACGCTCAGAAACCGGGGTGACGCAGCTCGCATTCAGCGTTGACCGAAGCGGCGGCGTGCACCACGCACACGTCGTTCGTAGCTCCGGTTCGAACGTGCTCGACCGCGAAGCGGTGGCCCTCGCCGAGCGAGCATCGCCGATGCCACCGCCGCCAGCCGAAATCATCGGCGCGCAGATTCCGATCGAAGTGCCGATCCGTTACAACGCGCGATAATCCGGCGTCAGCCGTAGTTCGACCGGACGCCCGGCGCGGATTTTTTTTCACCCATGACATGCCCGATCATCACCAGCACGGGGCCGGGCAAACCGGCCACGGCAAGACGGTTGGGCAGCTCGGCGATTGGCGCGGAGACGACGGCCTGGTCAGGACGGGTGGCGCGCGCAATGGCAAGCGCCGGCGTGCGCGGATCGAGACCTTCGGCAGTTGCCTTCTCGACTAATGCCGCAAGCGTGCGCACCGGCATGTAGATCGCGGTGGTAGTCGCCGGATCGGCGAGGCTTTGCCAGTCAAAATTGGCGGGCAATTGGCCATTGCGGGCGTGGCCGGTGACGTATTGCAGCCGGCGCGCGTGCTTGCGGTCGGTCAGTGGAATGCCGAGTTTGGCGGCGGCGCCCTGCGCCGCGGTGATGCCGGGCACCACGTCGAACGTGATACCGGCGGCCTCGCACGCGTCGATTTCTTCCGCGGCACGGCCGAAGATCAGCGGGTCACCGCCCTTGAGGCGAACGACGCGCTTGCCTTGTTTGGCGAGGCTCACCATGAGCGCGTTGATGTCTTCCTGTTTACATGAAGGGCCGAAGCCGGTCTTGCCGACCAGCATTTTTCTGGCTTCACGGCGGGCAAAGTCGAGCACATCGCGCGAAACCAGATCGTCGAATAAAATCACGTCGGCCGATTGCAGCGTTCGGACGGCGCGCAATGTCAGCAGTTCTGGATCGCCCGGCCCTGCCCCGACCAGCGTGACCGAACCGTTCTCGACGGTCGTGCCAAAGCCGCGTACGTCCGCGACAAACCGCTCGAAGTCGCGCTGGCCAGGCTCGCTGTCCGGATTGGCGACCGCATGCGCGGTGAACACCTGCCAGAACTTCCGACGTCCCGCGAACGAAAGGCCGGACGCCTTCACCGCCGAACGCCAGCGCGCCGCCGCCGCAGCCCAGTCTGCAAAGCCTTTCGGAAGCAGCGCTTCAAGCTTGGCCCGGATCGCTTGCGCAAACACCGGCGCGGCGCCGTCGGTCGAGATCCCTATCACCAGCGGCGAGCGGTTGACGATGGCGCCGAACGCAAAATCGCAGAACGCCGGCTTGTCGATCACGTTGACCGGAACACCGGCGGCACGCGCGGCTGCGGCGAATTCACCGGCATCCGCCTCATTTTCAAACGCGCCGATAGCGACCGCTGCACCTTTTAGATCATCAGCTGTCCAGTCGCGGCGATTGATCCTCACCGCCCCGCGCGGCGGATCCGCCGCGACCTGAAGCAATTCGTCGCTTACCACTGTTGCATAGACATAAACTTGTGCGCCGGCAGCCGCCAGCAATTCCGCCTTCCAGGCGGCCGCGGCACTGCCACCCGCCAGTACCGCGCGCTTACCCTCCAGCGCCAGAAACACCGGCAGCCGCGCCAGCGCGCTCATGCGCGCGGGGGCTGCTTCGGACGGGGTACGTGCCTCGGTCATCACCATGAACTCTCAGTAAACATCGGCTTGATAGCGGTCATTCTTCTTTAGATCGGCAACGTAGCGCGCGGCATCTTCAGGGCTGCGCTTGCCATGCTCCGCGATCACATCAATCAGCGCACGTTCAACGTCTTTTGCCATGCGCAATGCATCTCCGCAAACATATATGTGTGCGCCGTGGCTCAGCCAGTCCCACAGATCGCGGCCATCATCGCGCATGCGATGCTGGACGTAGATTTTCTCGTCGCTGTCGCGCGACCAGGCAAGCGTCAGGCGATTGAGGTGGCCGGCGGATCGCATCGCGACGAATTCATCCTGGTAGAAAAAGTCAAAGTCGCTCCGCTGGTGACCGAAATAGAGCCAATTGCGGCCGGGGGCCTTGGTTGCAATGCGCTCCTGCAAGAATGCGCGGAACGGCGCAACGCCGGTGCCCGGGCCGATCATGATGATCGGTACATTCGGATCGGCTGGCAACGCGAAGTGTTGCGCCTTCTGCACGTAGACCCTGATTTTGTCGCCGGGCGAAACGCGGCCCGCGAGGAACGTCGAGGCCACACCGAGGCGCGTCCGCTTTTCCACCTCATAACGCACCGCATCGACCGTCAGCGAAACGCGGCCTGGATTACACTTGAGCGACGATGAAATCGAATAGACGCGCGGCTGCAGCGCATCGAGGCATTCGATGAAAGCTTCCGGGTCTGGCCGAATGCCGGAAAATTTTTGCAGCGCCGCCAAGCACATCGAGCGTGGCCGCGTCGCCGTCCGGATCCTGCCCCTCGGCGAGCGCTTTGGCCTTTTTCTTGCGGTCGCCGCCGGTGAGATAGGAAATGAACTGGAACAGCATGTCCGGTGCAGGCGACAGCGACACGCCGTCGGTAAGCACTTCGCGCAACGTCCGCCCGCCGATCGGAAAATCCGGTGGCGCCTCGAGCGCCCGGATAACGGCATCGACCAGCGCCGGATCGTTGGCGGGGAAAATTCCGAAGCTGTCTCCGACCACATAGTCGAGTCCGCATTCGGCGAGATCGAATTCGAGATGCCAGGTTTCCTTTTCGGAACCTGCCTTATTGAGGCGCCGGCGCGAGAGAAATGTTGCGCAAACCGGATTGTCGCGTGAGCGGCCGGGCTCGGAAGGCACAATGACTGGCGCCGTCACAGGCGCAGCTGCGGGCTGACTCTCGCCGGGCTCCGCGAACAGATTCTTGAGCATGCGTGCGGTCTCTTTGCCGCCGGGCACGCAGAGATTCAGCCGTTCTTCCTTTTTGACGAACAGCGCTTCGGCGTAATCCTTGCAGTTATAGCCGCACTGGCCGCAATCCTGTTGCGCCATGGCTGCCATCAGCCGGCGCGGAAGCGGCTTGCCTTCGGCCAGCTTCATGCGATCGGGCATCGGCATCGCCGGATCGTGCCAGGGCGCACCATCGTCGGCTTCGACGGGCGTTGCGGACGCGCCTCCCATCAACCCGGGCAGGAGTTTCGCCGCCTCCTCGCCTGACAGCGGCGTGATGCCTTCCTGCAAGCCGAACAGGCCGGCGAACAGGCCATTCAACCAGGTGCGCTGTTCCGGTGTGAAAGGCGCGTTGTCCGGCAGGAAAGACGGGATCGGCGGCCTTTGGCTAACGCTCATTCGGCGGCCTCCAATTCAGTCATCGCCCTGAGCGCATCGAGTTCATGGCGTCGCGCAAAAGCGATGAAGGTTTCATCGCTGGAGGCGCGATGCGCGAGATAAGCTTTGAGTATGCGTTCGACTGTGCGCGGGGCGTCTTCCGCAATGACGTCGCGGTAGAGCTCCCGTCCGAGGGCCGCGTCCGGTCCAAATCCGCCGCCAATCGATATGTGGTAGCCCTCGAGCGGATCGGCCTCTTCGGTCAACTGAACCTTGCAGGCCAGCAGCCCGATTTCGGATACGAAATGCTGCGCGCAAGAGTGATGGCACCCGGTAAGATGGATATTGACCGGCTTGTCGAGTGCGATGCGCGTCTCGCACCAGCGCGCGATTTCCTCGGCGTGACGCTTGGTATCCGAGGCCGCGAATTTGCACCCGGTATTGCCGGTGCAAGCAATCAGGCCGGCGCGAATTGCATTGGTTTCGGTCGCGAAACCAAGCGCCTTGATCTTCGCCTGCGCGGCTTCGAGTTTTTCTGTCGGAACACCGGAGATCAGCAAATTCTGCCAGACCGTGAGCCGGATATCGCCATCGCCGAATTCCTGCGAAATCGCGGCAATGCCGTTCATCTGCGCGACAGTCAGGCGGCCAACCGGGACCACCACGCCGATCCAGTGCAGGCCATCCTGCTTTTGCGCGTGCACACCGATATGGGCGGTCCGATCGAAGCCCGGACGCGGCGCGATTGCACCAGGCGCCGCGCGATCGAGCTTGCGGCCGAGCTTTTCTTCCATCAGCCCGAGGAATTTCTCGACGCCGATCCGGTCGAGCACATACTTGAGCCGTGCCTTGGTGCGATCGGTACGGTCGCCGGTCTCGATGAACACGCGCACCACCGCATCAGCAACCGTTGTCGCATCGCCGGGCTTTACCAGAACACCTGTATCGCCTGCGAAGCTCTTGTGGCCGGTGAGGCCACCAAGGCAGAGCTTGAACCAGATGCCGGGCGTTAGCCCGAAGCCGTCCTTGACCTGCACCGCCTGGAAGCCAATGTCGTTGGTGTCTTCCAGCACGGGGATGATACCGGCGCCGTCGAACGCGACGTTGAATTTGCGCGGCAACCCGTAAAGCGAGCGATCGTTGAGAATGTGGAAATGCCACTCGCGGGCGTAAGGCCGTGTGTCGATCAGTTCCTGCGGGTCGATGCCTGCGGTCGGCGTTCCCGTGACGTTGCGAATATTGTCGGCGCCCGAACCACGCGAACAGAGACCGAGGTCCTGAACGGCTTCGATCATATTGACCGCATCGCCCGCCCGGATTTCGCGAATCTGAATATTGGCCCGTGTGGTGACATGCGAATAGCCGCCGCCATAACGCTCGGCGAGATCGGCGAGCCCCGCGAGCTGGACCGCTTTCAAGATGCCGTTCGGCAATCGCAGCCGGCACATGTAGGAATTCTGGTTCGGCGCGACGTAGAACAGGCCGAAGTAACGCCAGCGGAAATTGTCCGGCGGCTTCGGGTATTCGCCTTTCGCGGCATGCGCCTTCAGCCGCTCATACGTGTCGAACGGGTGCTCGTCGCGCTTGAATTTTTCTGGGTCGGACAACTTGCCGCCCGCGGCAAGCACGCGGTCCTGTGCCTTGCGCGCGGCCGCGTCCGGGCCGATTGGTTCGGCCGCGGCCGCCGGCGCGCCGGCGCCGGTCAAACTCTTCGCGGTTCTCGCGATCTGAACGCCAGCAACGAACCCTTCCAGGTAACGTTTCTGTTCGGATTCAAAGTCGCCAGTCGTTGTGTTTCCGGCTGATGTCTGTCCGGCTTCCGTTGTCATCAGTTCGGCACCTGCATCGTGACCCTATTGTCAGCAACGACTATGCCAAACTATAAATAATTGAAATTACTTATATTTTTTCGTTTTAAGGATGCCGCTGCCTTGAAATTAGCCGTCCGAGGCAAAATTTTGTGCAACGCAAAAAGCGCGCGGGAGTGTGCGGCGTTGTCGCGCGAATGCGCGATAGCGAGATAAACGCGTCACGGGGGCATTTTTCTTCACTGCAGACGCGGCGTGGACCGAACAACTTCGCGGAGTTTGCACTTGGCATGTCAATTGCTCAGGGCTCCTTGGGATTGCAAGCGACCAAAGGAGAACTCAAGTGGCTTATCTCGTTCCTTCTGAATTCGTCGCCAAAATGGTGGATGCGGGCGAATCGAAAATCTTCATGTCGACCCGCGACACGATAATCCGCGCCTACATGGCCGGCGCCATTCTGGCCTTGGCGGCCTGGTTCGCGATCACGATCAACGTGGCAACCGGCCAGCCGATAATCGGCGCGCTCCTCTTCCCTGTCGGCTTCGTGATGCTGAACCTGTTCGGCTTCGATCTGCTGACCGGAGTATTTGTGCTGACACCCTTGGCTTTGATCGACAAGCGCCCAGGCGTGACGTTCAATGGTGTATTAAGGAACTGGGGCCTGGTTTTTGTCGGCAACTTTGCTGGCGCGCTGACGACCGCGTTTCTGATGGCATTTGTTACGACGTTTGGTTTCACACAGGCGCCCGACAAGGTGGGCACCGTCATCGGCAATATCGGCGAAGCCAGGACATTGGGCTACGCAGCGCATGGCGCGGCCGGAATGGCGACGTTGTTCTTGCGCGGCGCCTTGTGCAACTGGATGGTGTCGGCTGGCGTGGTCGGCGCCATGATATCGACAACCGTGCCCGGTAAGGTCATCGCGATGTGGATGCCGATCCTGGTCTTCTTCTACATGGTGTTCGAGCATTCCGTCGTGAACATGTTCCTGTTTCCGGCGGGCTTGATGCTCCATGCTCCCTTCTCGATCCTGGACTATTTCATCTGGAACGAGATCCCGACCGTGCTCGGAAACCTGGTTGGCGGCCTGACCTTCACTGGTTTGACGCTCTACGCCACCCATATGAAGACCGCTCCCAAGCGTACGCAGCTCAAGCGCGTTGCCTGAGGAGATTTGCTATCGTGGAGCCTCAACCCGCCCGGGTTGAGGCTCCTTTCTTTTGGTCCCGCGCATGTCAAGCCAGCTCGCAATATCGATCGGGCAGTACTCGGACAAGGGCCGAAAGGACACCAATCAAGATTTTCACGGCGCGCTGATTCCGGAAGAGCCGCTGCTCGGCTTGAAAGGCATTGCCGTCGTCTTGGCGGACGGAATTAGCACCAGCGACGTCAGCGGAATTGCAAGCGAGTCGGCTGTCAAAAGTTTTCTGACGGACTATTACTGCACCTCCGAAACATGGTCGGTCAAAACGTCCGCACAGCGCGTGATCGCCGCGACAAACTCCTGGCTGCATTCGCAAACCCGTCAAAGCCGATACTTGTACGATCAGGACCGAGGCTATGTGTGCACGCTCAGCGCAATGGTCATCAGATCCAGGACGGCACACATTTTTCATATCGGCGATGCGCGTATCTATCGGGTCGTGGGCCATGCCCTTGAACAACTGACCGAAGATCACCGCATCGTCATTTCATCCGCCCAAAGCTATCTGGGCCGGGCTTTGGGCGTTAACCCGCAAATCGAGATTGATTACCGAACGCTCGCGGTTGAAAAAGGCGACATCTTTCTACTGGCAACCGACGGCGTCTACGAACATGTCAGCGGCCGCTTTATCGCCGAAACGATCAATCGCTGCGCGGGCGAACTGGAGCGCGCCGCCAGGAACATCGTCGACGAGGCACACCAACAGGGCAGCCCGGACAATCTGACCGTTCAGATTGTCCGGATCGACGATCTGCCCGACAGCGAAGGCAGCGAACTCGTCAAGCACGCACTGGAGCTGCCATGCCCGCCGCTGCTGGAAGCCAGAATGGTGCTGGACGGATACCAGATCGTCAGGGAAGTCCACGGCAGCAGCCGGAGCCATATCTACCTGGCCGTCGATTCAGCGGACGGGGCGCTGGTTGCGATCAAGACGCCGTCGATCGACTTGCGCGCCGATCCGGCCTACCTGCAGCGATTCATGATGGAAGAATGGGTCGCCCGCCGCATCAACAGCGCGCACGTCCTCAAACCGCGCAACCAATCGCGAACGCGAAATTACCTCTACGTCGTCACGGAGTTTGTCGAAGGGCAGACGTTGACCCAGTGGATGATCGACAATCCGAAACCGAGCCTGGAAGCCGTTCGCGGAGTCATCGAGCAGATTGCCGCAGGGCTGCAAGCATTTCACCGGATGGAGATGCTGCATCAGGACCTCCGTCCGGAAAACATCATGATCGATGGGACAGGTACGGCGAAGATCATCGATTTCGGCTCGACGAGAATTGCCGGCATTGCCGAAGACTCAGCGACAGGCATCGACGACAATATCCTCGGGACAGTGCAATACACTGCGCCGGAATATTTCCTCGGCGAGGGCGGCTCCGCGCGTTCCGATATATTTTCCCTCGGAGTCATTGCGTATCAGATGCTGACCGGCTGGCTCCCGTATGGCGCCCAAGTGCCGAAAATCAGAACGAAATCGCAACAGAAAAAGCTGCGGTACAGATCCGTGCTCGACGACAATCGCGATATCCCGGCATGGATTGACGGAGCGCTCAGGAAAGCGGTGCATCCAGACCCAAACCAGCGTTACGAGGAATTATCCGAATTCGTTTTCGATCTTCGCCACCCCAACAAGACCTTCCTCAAAACGTCGCCTGTCCCGCTTATGGAACGCGACCCCCTTCTGTTCTGGAAAGGTCTTTCGGCGGTGCTCTTCCTTTTCGTCGTAGTCTGCCTGGCCTTTTTAATAATTCAGGCCGGTAAACACTAGCGGCAACGGCTTCACTTCGACGCTTTGGCACTTACATTGGCGTGGAAATCGGCGCCATTGCCGGTCTTGGCAACAAAACCGGCGCGGATGGTGAAATCACCGAGGCGCTCACCCTTCTGACGGCCGGACGCATAGGCCGCAAACACCGGATCGAGCGCCGCCACGATGCCGTTGTGATCCAGATCCTCGGCATAGAGTTTCGACAGGCGTGAGCCGTCAAAAGCCGCGCCGAGATAGAGATTGTAGCGGCCCGGTCCTTTGCCGACCAAACCAATCTCGGAGAGATAAGGGCGCGCGCATCCGTTGGGGCAACCGGTCATGCGGATCACAATGTCATCGGCCGAAAGCCCGTGTGTGGCCAACTTTTCATCGAGCGCCGTCATCAACTCCGGCAGATAACGTTCGCTTTCCGCCAGAGCGAGACCGCAGGTCGGCAGCGCCACACAGGCCATCGAGTTGCGACGCAGCCCGGACCACGGCGCGAGCAACCCAGCTTCGCGCGCAATGCGCTCGATCTCGGCCTGCTGTTCCGTCGGCACATTCGCAATGATCAGATTCTGATTGGGCGTGATACGGAAGTCGCCCTGGTGAATATGCGCAATTTCGCGCAAGGCGGTTTGCTGGGCGGCGCCGGGCACATCCTGCACGCGTCCGTTCTGCACGAAAAGCGTTAGATGCCCACGGCCGTCGTCGCCCTGCGACCAGCCATATTGGTCGCCGGTCGACGTAAATGTGTAGGGCCTGGCCGGCGCGAGCTTCACGCCGGCGCGGCGCTCGACTTCGGCGCGGAAGGCATCCAGGCCGCGGTCTTCGATGGTGTACTTGAGCCGCGCGTGCTTGCGGTTCTTGCGGTCGCCCCAGTCGCGCTGCACGGTCACGACGGCTTCGGCGACCTTCACCGCATCGGCGGTCGTGCAGAAGCCCATGACGTCGGCGGTGCGCGGATAAGTGTCCGGCTCGCCATGGGTCATGCCCATGCCGCCACCGACCGTCACGTTCCAGCCGACGATCGTGCCGGCATCGTCAAGGACGGCGATGTAGCCGAGATCGTGCGCGAATATATCGACATCGTTCGACGGCGGCACCGCCACCACAACTTTGAACTTCCGCGGCATGTAGGTCTTGCCATAGATCGGCTCGACCACTTCCTCTTCGCCGCCGGCAATGCGCTCGCCGTCCAGCCAGATCTCGCGATAGGCCGGCGTGCGCGGTAGCAAATGATCCGAGATCGCACGCGTGAGCGCGATCGCTGCCGCATGCGCGTGCGATTGGTGCGGATTCGGATTGCACATCACGTTGCGGTTGACATCGCCGCAGGCCGCGATGGAATTGAGCAACGCCTTGTCAATCTGTTTCAGCGTCGCCTTGAGGTTCGATTTGATGATGCCATGCAGCTGTACTGTCTGCCGCGTGGTCATGCGCATGCTGCCGTTGGCGTAGTCGCGCGCCACGCGATCAAGGATGAGCCATTGCTGCGGCGTCAACACCCCGCCCGGGATGCGCACGCGGATCATGAAGGCGAAGGCCTTCTCCATCTTCTTGCGCGTGCGTTCGGGGCGCAGGTCACGGTCATCCTGCAGATACATGCCGTGGAACTTCACCAGCTGCTGGTCGTCCTCAATGATGGCGCCGGTGATTTCCTCGCGCAGGCCGTCGGCCAGCGTGCCACGCAAATAGTCGCTCGCCTCCTTGATGCGCTCGTTGCGCGAACGGTCGTCGGTCATGGGCAATCCAGTAGAGGCAGGATCAATAGGTATCCTGCAGATAGCGCTTCTCGCGCTCAAGGGTCGCCACCGCCTGTTCGGCGACCTCCGGCGACAATGATTTTACATCGGCATAGGCGCGCACCAGGGCCATGCGCACGTCCTTGGCCATCGCCTTGGCATCGCCGCAGACATAGAAATACGCGCCTTTTTCGAGCCACTCGACCAGCTCGGCGCGGCGATCCCAGATCTTGTGCTGGACGTAAATCTTCTCGGGCGTGTCGCGCGAGAAGGCAACGTCCATCCGCGTGAGCGCACCGCCCTCGAGCGCCTCCTGCCAATCGAGCTGGTAGAGGAAATCATGGGTAAAGGTGCGGTCGCCGAAGAACAGCCAACTTTTGCCGGGCGCTTGCGTGGCGCGGCGCTCCTGCACGAAGGCACGGAATGGCGCGACACCGGTGCCGGGGCCGACCATGATGATGTCCTTGTCGGGCGCTGGCAGGCTGAAATGCCGGTTCGGCTTGACCTTCACCCGCACGCGGCCACCGCGCTTGAGTCGCTCGGCCACATAGTTCGAGGCAACACCCTTGCGGGCGCGGCCATGGCTTTCATAGCGCACAGCCGAAATCAGCAGATGTGCCTCATCCCCCACCTCGCGGCGGGACGACGCGATCGAATAGGCACGCGGCGCCAGCGGACGCGTGAGCGCGCGAAGCGTCTCGGCGTCGAGTTCAATCGGGAACGTCGCGATCAGATCAATAAGCTGCCGGCCTGCAATCCACTCTTTGACCTGTCCGTCCGCGATCAGCGCCTTGACGTATTGATGGCCGGTCTTCTCGGCATAAATTTCAACGGTTTTGGCCGACAGCGTCGTCACGTCGCGCGTCTTGATGAATTCGCCTCGCAGCTTGTCGTCACCCGATAGGCCGGCGGACTTCAGCAATTCGTCGACATAGTCCGGATCATTCTCGGCATAGAGATCGAGTGAGTCGCCCGGCTCATAGGCCGGCGCGCCGCCCTCGAATGCCAGTGCGAGGTGGCTAGTCTCCTTATCGGAGCGCGAGGAATTGAGGTCGACATGCTCGATGATCTCGGCCTCGACAATATCGGTGCTCGGCGCCGACGCCGGCTTGGCGCCGAAATCGACTTCGATCACGCGGCCGCCGGCATTCGGTGGCGTCAGCACTTTCACCGCATCGCCAATCCAGCGGGCCGCAGGTTCGGCAAAATCGAGGTCGCAGTCGACGCGATCAACCACACGCTTGCCGCCGAGAGCAGCGAGGCGTTCGTCGATCTTCTTACCGATTGCGCAGAACTCGGCATAGGCCGTGTCACCCAGCGCCAGCACGCCGAACTCGACGCCGTCGAGACGCGGCGCGCCCTCACCCATCAGCTCGTTGTAGACACGCACGGCACGCGCCGGTGGCTCGCCCTCGCCCCACGTGGCGGCAATCACGACCAGCCGCTTGGCGGACGTCAGCGCGGAGGGCTCAAGATCCGCCATGTCGATGATGGTCGGCTTGAGGCCGTTCTTGCGCGCCGCCTTGGCGATGTCGCCGGCAAGTTTCTCTGAATTTCCCGATTCGCTCGCATAGACAATCGTCAATGGCTCGGCTGGCCGCGCCGGTGCCAACGGCTGCGGCGCAAGCAGACCGCCCGACGCATCAATGCCTGCGAGGAACCCGGCCAACCAGGCGCGCTGGATCGGACTCGCGGTACCAACCACGCGGTTGAGGAGATCAATCTCCTCTTCGGCGAACGGCGCGGTCTTCGGAATTGGCGACATCACTTTCTCACTTCTCGGCGGCGCGACCGGCGCCGCTGCATTGCGGTGGTGTCAGAGCGACACCGGGAACAGGTGGTTGACGATGGCGAGGATCACGAGCAGCGCGATGCCGAGGCCCAGGCTCCAGCCGATCAGCTTCTTCTCGATCGGCAGCAGTGGCTCGACCTGCGCTTTACGAAGTTCCTCGCCGACATTCACTTGCGACATTGTTTGTCCTCGCTCAGCTCGCCAGCGGCGGTTTCACGCCGGCAAAGAACAGCCATGAAATCAGCAACCCGACCCAGATCACGAACCCGAACAGGCTCACCAGGTAGACCGCGGCGAGCTTGCCGATGCCTTCCTGCCAAAGCCGCTTGAAGTTCGAGAGCACGCCGATCGAGAAAAAGGTCAGGATGAAGAAGACGACGCGGATGGTGTTGGCCTCGCCCATTGCCGCCGGCACCTTGGCGGCAATGCCTGCCGGCGTTGCCAGCGCGAGGTAAAGACCGACCGCGAACGTCAGCACAAAGCCGATCACGAATTTCGGGAAGCGCTGCCAGATTTCCCGCACGCTCGCCTTGTCCGAGGTGCGATTGATGTGATTGGTCCAGATGTAGCCAAGCACGAAGGCCCAGATGCCGATGAAGATGTCGATGAACACCTTGATCGTGGCGGCGGTGCCGAGAATCCAGCCAGGCTGATAATTGATGCCTTCGGCGGCGTTCTGCGCGAGGATCAGCGACTCGGTGATGGCGCCGCCGGCTACCGCAGCACCGTCGGTCTTGATCGCGAGACCCATCCAGGCGCCGGCAACGAGCGGCTCGTGCGACAGGAATGTTTGCGCCAGGAACGGCAGCACCAGCACCTCGACCACCGCAAAGACGACCACGAGCGACGACACGAGCACCGGAATGAGAGGCCGCGCGCGAATGGCGCCGCCGGTGGCGATGGCTGCCGACACGCCGCAGATCGAAATGCCGGAGGCAAGCGGCGCCGCCCATTCGCGGTTGAAGCCGAACCATTTGCGGGCGACGAAATAAACGACCGCCCAGTAGATCAGATAGGCCTCGATGATCGCCGCGACACCGCGCAGCAGCAGCGAACTCGCCAGCGACAGCTTGCCCGCGGCGGTGACGGCAAAGAAGCCGCCGAGAATCACGATCGCAATCTTGATATAGAGCTCAGGGCGCACCGCGTCCTTGATCGCTTCCGCGAAACGCGGAAACACGTTGGCGATCACAAGGCCTGAGATCAGCGCAAAAATATACGCGCCTTCATTTGTCAGCCGGAGCGACCAGCCGATTCCGAACTTCTGCAGCTCGGCGGGCGTTACGGCGGCGAAATTGGCGAAGTTACCGACGACCCAGCTGGCGTAGGCGATCCAGAACACGGCGGTGAAAGCGAGCGCAAACTTCCTGATGTCGCTCTTGAGCGCGACTGCCGCGCCACTCAACACGACGAGCAGCGCGACGTAAGTTGCAAACAGCGCGCCGATGCCGCCAAGCGAGGCATAGGATTTCGAAACCGTGCCGAGCGCCTTGCCGATGTCGTTCCACACCGAAGTGGTGACCGCCCAGCCAAGCAGATCAACATTCGCAATGCCGGCAAGCGCCAGCACAAAGATCAACAGCCCGATGATCAGCGACAGCCAGTCTTCGCTCACGTGCGGAGCTAACTCGACGTTGTCGGCACGCGCGGGTGTTGTCTGGTTCCAGGTCGTCGTCGTCATCAATGCCGTCCTTTACCCATGCACGCGCGGCACCACGCCGACGGCGATCAGCACCACCAGCGTGGTCGCAAGTGCGAATGCCCAGGCTTCCAGGCGCGAAACGCCTTTGGGCTCGTGCGGGAACTCGGTCATCGGGCGCTCCGTGCCATGAACAGGAACGCCTAAGTAGGAGATTATTCTGCCAAACGGCAATAAGTGCCGGAAAATAAGAAGAAATTTGCTTCCATAGGCGCTTTAGCGCGCAACAATTTCCTTCCACCGGACCCTTGTGGAGAACGCCGGTATTGCTCGAATCCCGTATTTACGTATGCAAAACACGGAAAGTGTCGCTCACTCTGGAACCGCGCCGCCGCTCATGGTCACGTACCGACGCAGGTTGCATTCGCTGCTGACCCATGCAGAGCATCGCCTGTTCGCGCGCCTCGATACCCCGCAGAAGATTCAGGATTTCCTCGACAGGCTGCCGGTCAACTTCAGCCTGCACGGCGACACCGCGATGTCGCCGCGCAGTGTCGTTAGAGAGCGCATGGCGCATTGTGCCGAGGGCGCAATTTTCGCCGCTGCCGCGCTCGCCTATCACGGGAGACCGCCGCTCCTGATGGACATCCGCGCCCTGCCGGCCGATCAGGACCACATCATTACGCTATTTCGTGAACGCAGCCTGTGGGGCGCCATCAGCAAGACCAATCACGCCATCCTGCGCTGGCGCGATCCGATCTATGCAAGCGCGCGTGAACTGGCGATGAGTTACGCGCACGAATATTGCTTGCCCGGCGGCAAGAAATCCATGTTGTCGTTTTCCAGGCCATACTCGCTCGCGCGCTATGCGCCCAAGAGCTGGGTCATCGCACCGGACGATCTCGACTGGCTGCTGGTCGATCTCGATACGTCGCCACATATACCGGTGGCGCCGAAGCATGCATTGCGCAAACGCCGGCGTTCCTCGCGGGTGGAGTTGCTGTCGCAGGACGTGGTGGAATGGCCGGATCCGCGCAAGCCGAAGCGCAAGCGCAAAAAGAAAGCACACTCGTGACAGTTTACCGTGTGGTGGACCGCAGATTAGAATAGACTGTACTACAATATTAGAGGCGAACGCGTGGCATCATTCACAAGCCGCAGGCAAGTCATCATCGAGTGGAGTCAGTGCGACCCGGCCGGGATTGTATTCAACAGCCGTTTTTTCGAGTTATTCGATTCAAGTACATGGCTACTGTTCCAGGCGGCACTCGGCGTAAAGCCGCATGAACTTGCAAGGACCTTCGACATCATGGGGATTCCGCTGGTAGACGTCCGCGCCAGTTTCCTTAAGCCTATAAAATTTGGCGACGTCGTCGATATTGTTTCGAGGATTACCGAGTTCCGCCGTTCCAGCTTCGACGTCGAACACCATTTCACCGTCAATGGCATATTGGCCGTGGAGGGTGGGGAAACTCGGGTTTGGGCGGCGCGCAATAAAGATAATCCCGAAAAGATCGGCGCTACTGCCATACCGGAACACGTGATCGCCAAGTTCGGGCCGGCATAATCGTTCCAGCCATTCCCGGAAATTGGTCTTGCGGGGCCTTTGGGCCTACTGTCTCGTAATACAAAGAAAAATGACAAAAGGCGCACAAAAACGCGCCACCTCCAGGGGAAGAAACGTTTGGCCAGGCTGCTTGAATGCAGGCTCAACGGCCGTGACCGTACCGATGCGGTCGCAGACAACGTTCTATTGCTCGATTATCTGCGCGAGAAAGTCGGCCTCACCGGGACCAAGACCGGCTGCGACGGCGGCGAATGCGGTGCCTGCACAGTCCTGATCAACGACAAGCCCGTGCTCTCCTGTCTCACGCTGGCCGTCACCATACGAGGCAAACGGGTCGACACCATCGAGTCACTCGGCACTGATGGACAGTTGTCGGCCGTGCAGCGCGGTTTTCACGAAAAGCTCGGCTCGCAATGTGGCTATTGCACGCCAGGATTCATCATGGCGTCGGCCGGCCTATTGCGGAGAAACGCAAATCCAACCGACGCCGAGATCATCGAAGGACTCGGCAGCAATATCTGCCGCTGCACCGGCTATGTGAAAATTATCGAGGCGGTGCGATACGCCGCCACGCTGAACGCACAAGGGGTGGCGCCGTGAGCGAAATTGCGCCCTCGCACAACATCGGCGGCTATGTGCCGATGGTCGACGGGCCCGAAAAAGTCACCGGCCGCGCCAAGTATACCGCCGACATTCTCGGTACTAATCAGCTGGCGGCGCGTATCTACCGCAGTCCCTATTCGCACGGCGAGATCATCGAGGTCGACATCTCGGAAGCTCTTAAGCTTCCGGGCGTACACGTGGTGATCACCGGCGCCGACTGCGACAAGACATTCGGCGTGCTGCCGATCGCCCGCAGCGAGCATCCGCTGGCGCGCGACCGCGTGCGCTATCGTGGTGAGCCGGTGGCGGCCGTAGCCGCCGACAATGACTCGATCGCGCGCGAGGCGCTGCGCCGCATCAAGCTCAAGGTGCGCGAATTGCCAGCCTATTACACCGCCAGGGATGCGCTGGCGCCCAATGCCGTGCTGCTGCATGAGAAAAAGCCGGGCAATCTTGAACGCGACGTGCTGTTTGAGCTGGGCAGTACCGAAAAAGGCTTTGCCGAAGCCGCTCTGGTACGCGAGGGCATCTATAACTGCGCCGAGGTCTGTCAGAACCAGATGGAGATGCATGCCGCCGTAGCGGAATACGACGCAATACGCGACCGCATGACCGTGCATGCCTCAACGCAGGTGCCCTACTACGTCCACCTGATGCTCTCACAAATCCTCGGCATGGAAATGTCGCGCATCCGCGTGATCAAGCCGCATGTCGGCGGTGGCTTCGGCTGCCGCACCGAGACCCTGAACATCGAATTGATCGCGGCACTACTGGCGCGCAAATGCAACGGCACCGTGCGGCTGGTGACGACGCGCGAGGAGACGTTTATCACCCATCGCGGCCGCCCGGAAACCGACATCAAACTCAAGATCGGCATGCGTAAGGATGGTCGCATAACGGCGGTCGAATGCGACTGCGACCAGCGCGGCGGCGCGCATTCCGGCTACGGCGTAGTGACAATCCTTTATGCCGGCTCAATGCTTTATGCGATCTACGACCTGCACAATGTCAAATATGTCGGCCGGCGCGCGCTGACCAACACGCCGCCCTGTGGGGCGTTCCGCGGTCATGGCACAGTTGATATTCGCTTTGCGTTCGAAAGCCTGGTCGACGAGATGGCCGTAGAACTTGGCCTCGATCCATTCGCAGTGCGCCGCGCCAACCTGCTTTCTGCGCCCACCTTCACCGATAACGATCTGATGGTGAATTCCTACGGCCTGCCTGAATGCATGGACTGGGTAGAGAAAGAAAGCGATTGGGCCAATCGCAAGGGCAGAATGCCGAAAGACAAAGGCTTGAGCAAAGGCCTCGGCATGGCCTGCTCTCACTACATCAGCGGCGCTTCCAAGCCGGTGAACTGGACCGGTGAACCGCATGCGACCGTCAAGATCAAGCTCGATTTCGACGGCTCGATCGTGGTGCTGTCGGGCGCCGCCGATATTGGACAAGGGTCCACGACAATCCTCGCGCAGACCGTCGCCGAAGTGCTCGGTCTCGATCTGTCGCGCGTACGCGTCGTCACCGGGGACAGCGAGGTAGTGCCGAAGGATAACGGCTCCTATTCTTCGCGCGTGACATTTATGGTGGGCAATGCCGCGATCGATGCCGCACGTAACCTGAAGAGCCTGCTGACCGCCGCTGCCGCACGCAAGTTGGAGGCACGGCCCGAGGACATCGAATGTCTGGGCGAACTTTACCGTGCGGGCGCGCAAGACAAAGGCGCGACCTTCGACGAAGTCGTGACCGAAGCGTTGAAAGATTTCAGGCACCATCACCGTAACCGGCAATTACTCGACCATTCCGGAGTTGCATGGTGGCAAGAAGTATCGCGGTTCCGCCATTGGCGGCACCATGGGCTACAGCTACTCGGCCCAGGTCGTTGAAGTCAGCGTCGATGACGAGACCGGCGTGGTCACCGTCGACAAGGTCTGGGTCGCGCACGATTGCGGCAAGGCACTGAACCGGTTGACGGTCGAAGGCCAGGTTCAGGGCTCGGTCTGGATGGGCCTCGGCCAGGCCATGAGCGAAGAAGCCGGCTACCACGACGGGCTGATGGTGACGGCCAACATGCTCGACTACCGGGTGCCGACCATTCAGGATTCGCCACCCATCGAAGTCGGCATTGTCGAGAGCAACGATCCGCACGGCCCCTTCGGGGCCAAGGAGGCAGGTGAAGGCTCCCTCGCCGCCTTCCTGCCGGCACTCACCAATGCCATCGCCGACGCCATCGGCATCCGCTTCAACGATCTGCCGGTGACGCCCGACCGCGTGTTCGAGGCGATCGAAAAGCACAAGCGCGCGGCCGAAAAAAAAGAGGGGGCGTGAATGGACGCCCTGCCCGAATTTCGCGTGCTCAATCCCGCAACGCTGGATGAAGCAATTACCGCGCGCGCCGCGCACCCCGACAGCAAGCCACTCGGCGGCGGCACCGACCTGGTGGTGAACATCAGGCGCGGCATCGTGGCGCCATCGGTGCTGATCGATATGAATTGCGTGCAGGAGCTGCACGCGATCAAGGCCAACAATGACTGTCTCGAAATCGGCGCTTCGGTTCGTCTGACCGATCTCGCCGAAAACGCCGACGTCATCAAACACTATCCGGTTGTCGCCCAGGCGGCCGCGCACATTGCCGGCCCCACGCACCGCAACATGGGCACCGTCGGCGGCAATCTCTGCCTCGATACCCGCTGCATATTTTACAACCAGAGCGAATGGTGGCGCAGCGCGAATAATCACTGCCTGAAAACCACCGGCAGCATCTGCCATGTCGCGCCGAAAAGCCGGGGTGTGTGCTTTGCAACCTTCAGCGGCGATCTTGCGCCCGCTTTGCTCGCACTTGATGCCGAGGTGGACATCGCCGGTCCGCAGGGCCGCCGCACCATTCCGCTCAACAAACTTTATATCGGCTTTGCACGCCAGGACGTGCCGGTCACCGAGACCCAGGGCGACGGCAAGTTCTACCTCTCGCTCCGTCCCGGAGAGATCGTCACCGGGGTTCGCGCGAAGAACACGCCCGGCCTGCGCTCGGCCTATGACAAGATCCGCATCCGCCGGTCGATCGAATATCCCGTTGCAGGCGT
Organism: uncultured Alphaproteobacteria bacterium; assembly: GCA_963819915.1. Lineage (GTDB taxonomy): Bacteria > Pseudomonadota > Alphaproteobacteria > Rhizobiales > Xanthobacteraceae > Pseudolabrys. Next base: position 463,776 of record CAWFXX010000007.1, on the reverse strand, counting down.
CGCGGTGGCCCTTCGACGCGAAGGCCATTTGCTCACCGACTTGCGCATTGCATTCACGGGAACGAATCCGCGCCCGGTCCGGCTTGAGGGAACGCAAGCGCTGTGCGGCGGGCCGCTCGACGACCGCGTGTTCAAGGGGCTCGACGCCCTCGTGCGTGACCAAATCATGCCGATGAAAACCACGTTCACACCCGGCCACTATCGGCGGCGCGTGGCAGGCGTGCTGGCGCGGCGGCTGCTCATCCGATTGTTCGAAAGTTGACGGGTCGAACGGGGGGCGGCGTGCAGGACGATTTCACAGAACGCAGGCCTTACAACGCCGTTTCCGATTTCGTCGATGCCAACGTGGCGCGCGGGCTCGGCAAGAAAGTCGCGTTCGTCGATCCCGATCGCTCGCTTACTTACGGCGACCTGCAGGCGCGGTCGATCCGCTTCGCCAATGCGCTGCGCGATCTCGGCATCGAGCCCGAGCAGCGCGTCGCGCTGCTGCTCAACGACACTGTCGATTATCCAGTCGCGTTCTGGGGCACGCTGCGCGCGGGTTGCGTTGCGATCCCGCTCAATATCTATCTGACACTGCCGCAATACGCCTACATTTTGGCCGACTGCCGCGCGCGGGCGATCGTCGCCGACGCCGCGCTGGCGGACGCGATCCGCCCGGTGCTGGAGACCCTGCCGCGGCGGCCGGCGGTGATCATTGTCGGTAATGGCCAAACGGCATCGGAAAGTCATTCCTTCGAACAACTCATCGCCAAGGCGGATTCGAGGCTCGTTACAGCCGACACACTATCCGACGAGGTCGCCTTCTGGCTCTATACCTCGGGCTCGACCGGCGACCCCAAGGGCGTCAAGCACGTCCACTCCAATCTGATGGCGACCGCAAAACTGTTCGGCCAGGGCATTCTCGGCATCACCGAGGACGACGTCGTGCATTCCGCTTCGAAGCTGTTCTTCGCCTACGGGCTCGGCAACGCCATGACATTTCCATTGTCAGTTGGCGCCACGGCCGCGCTCTGGCCGCACCGGCCGACGCCGGAAGGCGTGTTCGAGACGCTGAAGCGCAACCGCGTCAGCATCTTCTACGGCGTCCCCTCGCTATACACCGCGCTGCTCGCGCATGGAGGCATCTGCAGAGGCGGCGGCTCCGACCGCCTGCGCATCTGCGTCTCGGCCGGCGAGGCCATGCCGGCGCATATCGGCGAGCGCTGGCGCGAGGTTGTCGGCTGCGACGTGCTTGACGGCCTCGGCTCGACCGAGATGCTCAACACGTTTTTGTCGAACTGCCCCAGTGACATCCGTTACGGTTCCACGGGCAAGCTCGTGCCGGGCTACGAGGCGCGCATTGTCGACGAGCACGGCCGCGAGCTTGAGCCTGACGAGATCGGCGAACTGATCGTGCGCGGCCCTTCGGCCGGCGAAGGTTACTGGAATCAGCGCGCCAAGAGCCGCCACACCTTCTGCGGCGAGTGGACGTACACCGGGGACAAATACCGGCGCGACAAGGACGGCTACTACTATTACTGTGGCCGCACCGACGATATGTTCAAGGTTTCAGGCATGTGGGTGTCGCCGTTCGACGTAGAAGCCGCGTTAACCTCGCACGAAGCCGTGCTCGAGGCCGCCGTCATCGGCAAAGAGGACGCCGATGGCTTGATCAAGCCGAAGGCGTTCATCGTACTCAGGAACGGCTTCGCCGCCGACGACGGCCTATTCGAGATGCTGAAGAGCCACGTCAAGGAAAAAGCGGGGCCGTGGAAATTCCCGCGCTGGATCGAGCTGCGCAGCGATCTTCCGCGCACCGCGACCGGCAAGATCCAGCGCTTCAAGCTGCGCGACGAGGATCGCGCCGCGGGCTAGTGCGCCGGCGCGGCGTTCGCCTGTAGCGCCGCAAGGAGATCGGTAGAGCCCTGCACCGCCACGCGCTGGTGATAGAAGCGCAGGCCGTGGAGGCCGCCGAGTTCGGCGCCATTGCCGGCGCGGCCGGGGCCTCCGTGATGGCATTGCGGCATGACGATGCCGTGGCCGGTATGCGCATCGGCGATTGACGGCTCGACCGCGAGCACCCGGCCGTGCGACGAGCTTAACTCCGTCACGGCGCGGGCAAGGAAGTCGCGGTCCTCGCCGTAAACCGACGCGACCAAAGAGCCGCCGCCGCGCGCGGCGAGCGCGAAGGCGTCGGCGTCATCCTTGTATGGCACGATTGTGGCGCAGGGGCCGAACACCTCGATGTCGTGCACGGCACGGCCCTCGCTTTCCAGCGTGAATAGCGTCGGCGCGACGAACGCCGACTTGGCGGCATCGATGCCATCGAGCTTCGGCGCGGCGGCACCGCCAGTGACAAATCTGGCCTCACCGGCGAGACGTCCGATGCCTTCGAGCGCTGCCTTCTGCTGGGCCCGAGTAACCAGCGGACCCATGCGCGTCGCTTCGCTGCGCGGATCGCCAACCGTTGTCTTGGCGAGACGCGCAGCGAGCGCCTCCGCCACCGCGCCGGCATGCTCGGCTGGCACGAAGACGCGGCGGATGGCCGTGCATTTCTGCCCGGCCTTCTGCGTCATCTCGCGGGCAACCTCCTTGACGAAGGCGTCGAAGGCGAGCGTCGCCGCGGCAACGCCGGGCGCGAGCAACGCGGCGTTGACGCTGTCTGCCTCGATGTTCACGCGCGCGCCACGATGCAGCACAATGGGATGCGCGACGATGCGACTGGCGGTGTCGGAGGAGCCGGTGAAAGCGATGACGTCATCGGACGTGACGTGGTCGAGCAGGTCGCCTATGCCGCCGCAGAGCAGGCTGAGCGCGCCCTCCGGCAGCACATTAGCCGCGATCACGTCGCGCACCATCTGGTGGCTGAGCCAGCAGGTCGATGAGGCCGGCTTGGCGAGCATCGGCATGCCGGACAGCAGTGCGCAGGCCGCCTTCTCCCACAGGCCCCAGCTCGGGAAGTTGAAGGCGTTGATGTGCACGGCAACACCGTGGCGCGGCGTGAGCAAATGGACGGCCTGGAAGTTTTCGGCCTTGGCGAGCCGTACCGGCTTCTCGTCGAGGAGTGCCTTGGCCGCGCCGAGCGGCGCGCCGAGGCGCGCGTAATATTTCAGCGTACCGATACCGCCGTCGATATCGATGGCGGCATCGATCTTGGTGTTGCCGGAATTGGCGATCGCGATCTCTTCGTAGCGCGCGCGATTGGCGGCAAGCACGTCGGCGACCGCGCCGATGAGCTTCGCGCGCTCGGCGTAATTGAGCGCGCGCAGTGCCGGTCCGCCGCGCGCGCGGGCGAAATCGAGCGCGGATTTAAAGTCGATGCCTTTAGCGCTGGCGGTGGCGAGCACGTTGCCGTTGGTCGGATCGACGAGCTCGGTCTCGACGCCCTGCCCGCGCGACCAGCGGCCGCCGAGATAACTTTCCAAGGTTTCGGCGGCCATTGGAGTCCCTCCCCTTTTGCTTGTCATTCCGGCACGCCGCGGAGCGGCGGGGCCGGAGTCCATACTCCGCAGCAGGGGTATGGATTCGGGGTTCGCCTGACGGCCGCGCCCCGGAATACAGGTGAAATAAACCCGTGCCGCCTTGTTTTTACGCGTCGTGGATCTTCACGTACTCGAAGTCGCCAGGCTTGTTGTCGATGCCGACCTTGGGCGGCGCGATCCACGAGGCGAACTGGCCGACCTCGTATTGGGGCTTCATCAGGCTTTCGATGAAATCCTTGTCGGCCGCCGACGGCAGAAAATCCGTCCGCTGATTGGTCCATTCGGCAGGTGACAGAATATTTCCGTCGGCATCGGCATTCGTGCGCGAAAATTCGCCAATGTGTCGGTGGAACGCCACGTGCGGCAGCTTGATCTGGAAAGGAATGCCGATTTGCTCGATCACCTTGTTCCAGCGGGCGACCCCGTTGTTGCAATCGACGACGTAGTCGTCACGCAGACGCATGTTGAGCGCAGACAATGCGGGTGAATCCTCGTTCTGGATTTTGCCGTCGACCAGGCGCAGCACCGGATAAGTGTTGCTCTCCAGCTGGTGGTCGTCGTCGAGCCGGTGCTCGCGGTATCGGCCTTTCAGGCCAGCATGGAATGCATTCGCCGCATTGGTCGAAATTTCGTTGCCGAAAAGATCGAGCGTCAATGAAAAATGCAGGTTCGCTTTTTTCTGGATGGTCGGCAGATCGATGACGCCGAGCTTGCGTACTTTCTCGATCTCGTAGGGGTCGCTGATCCCCGCCTCCTTCATCGCTTCGCATGTGCGCTGGATGATACGGGTGACGCCGGTTTCGCCCACGAACATGTGGTGGGCCTCTTCCGTCAGCATGAACCGGCAGGTGCGCGACAGCGGGTCGAAGCCGGATTGCGCCAGGGCTTCGAGCTGCATTTTGCCGTCGCGGTCAGTGAAAAAGGTGAACATGAAGAACGACAGCCAATCGGGCGTCTTTTCGTTGAAGGCGCCAAGCATGCGCGGCGTATCGGGGTCGCCGGAGCGGCGTTGAAGCAGAGCTTCGGCCTCTTCGCGGCCGTCGGTGCCGAAATATTTCTGCAACAGGTAGACCATGGCCCAGAGATGGCGGCCTTCCTCGACGTTCACCTGGAAGAGATTTCGCATATCGTAGAGCGAGGGTGCGGTCTTGCCGAGATAGCGCTGCTGCTCGACCGAGGCCGGCTCGGTGTCGCCCTGGATCACCACCAGCCGGCGCAACATGGCGCGGTATTCGCCCGGCACCTCCTGCCAGACATCCTCACCCTTGTGTGTTCCGAACGGAATCTTGCGGTCGTCCTGTTGCGGGGCCAGCAGAACGCCCCAGCGGTATTCCGGCATACGGACGTAGTCGAACTTGGCCCAGCCTTTCGGATCGACACTCACCGCGGTGCGCAGGTAGACCAGCGACTCCTGGAAGCCCTCCGGCCCCATGTCGTTCCACCAGTTGATGTAGCCCGGATGCCATTTCTCCAGCGCGCGCTTGACGCGCATGTCGCTGCCGAGACTTACATTGTTAGGGATCAGCCCGTTATAGTCGACCTGCTGGATATTCATGGCTACACCCTTTCCTTATCGAACGTCGCTTTCACGCCGGTGCCGTAGAGTTTGAGCGCGCCGTGCTCGCCAACCGAATTCGGCCGCTGGAAAATCCAGTTTTGCCAGGCCGTAAGGCGGCCAAAGATCTTCGTTTCCATCGTTTCAGGGCCGGCAAAGCGCAGATTGGCTTCCATGCCGGTGAGCGAATCCGGCGAGTGGCTCGCACGCTCCTCGATCATCACGCGCAATTCGTCGTCCCAGTCGAAGTCCTCATAGGCAAATGTGACCAGGCCGAGTTCGGCCGCTTCTTCACCTTCGAGCGCTGCGCCAATCTTTTCTTTGGCGCTTTCCAGTGCCTTGGGCTCCCCGAGAAAACGGCTTTGCAGCCGCGTAAGGCCATTGCCCATTGGATAGAAGCCGAAATTGGCGGTTCCCAGTGTGATCGCAGACGGTGGGCGATTGTCACCCTCGCGCGTGCCGATCAGCATCAACGACCGGTCGGCAGCAAAGGCGAGCTCGGCCAGCGTTCCGGCAAAGCATGAGCCTGGCTCGATCACAGCAAAGAATGTCTTGGCAGTGACGTCGATCCGCTTGAACACGCGCTTGAGGTAGTGGCGAATCTCGCGCATCAGCCAGTCACCATTGGCCTTGGCGAGGAAATCATCGTGCGCGAGCACCGCTTGCGCGCTGCCGTCGGTGCGCAGCAGCACGACATTGATGGTCGGCTCGTTGACCCGCAAATGCAGCACGGCGTCTTCCAGTTCGCGCGCAACCGTGAGCGGCCAGAATTTATCGCCGAGCGCACGTGCGGCATCAATCGATGCCGGTACCGGTTGCGCCGGCCCACGCACCGTCACTGTTGCAACCGAACGGCCGCGGTCAACGTCGATGTCGACATGGGAGTATGAAACCTTCCCATCGGCTATCTGGCGCTGCAGCGGCGAGAGCTTGATGCCGCCCGATGCCGGCCGATCCGAGCGCTTGGCCAACTCATGCGCGCGCGCCGCCACCGCATCTTTCCATTTCGACGGCGGCACAACTTCATCGACCAATCGCCACTCGACGGCCTTGGCGCCGCGCAGTCCTTCCTCGGTCGAACAGAAAAAATCGGCGCGATCGCGGCGTACCTTGCGCTTGTCGGTGACGCGGGTGAGCCCGCCCGTGCCGGGCAGCACTGCAAGCAGCGGCGTTTCCGGCAGCGACACGGTCGAGCGCCGGTCGTCGACCAGCATGATGTGATCAGTGGCCAGCGCCAGCTCGTAGCCGCCGCCGGCGCAACTGCCGTTCACCGCGCACATATAGATCTGCTTGGAATTCTCGGTGGCGTCTTCGATAGCCAGCCGCGTCTCATTGGTGAACTTGCAGAAGTTCACCTTGTGCCCGTGCGCTGCCTTGCCGAGCATGCGGATATTGGCGCCGGCGCAGAACACATTGTCCTTGCCCGACTTGATGACGACGCAATGCACATCCGGGCATTCGAAGCGCAGACGCTGGATCGCGTCATTGAGCTCGATATCAACGGCGAGATCGTATGAATTGAGTTTGAGTTCGTAGCTGTCCGACAGGCCGCCGGCGGGATCAACGTCCATGATCAGATAGGCAACGTCGCCGTCGCGCTCGATGCGCCAATGGCGGTAGCGCGAGGGATCGGTCTGAAAATCGATGGTTTGCATGGCCAAAACGGACGCCGGGACGCTGCCGCCCGCCGCTCATCTCCCTCTATGCACTATTTTGCATATCAGTAACATCGATGGGGCGTTGCCACAACTGGATCGTCGTATCGCAGGTTCCGCACCGGATATTGCTTAGCATTATAATGCATGTTAGCGAAGTGGCCATGAAGAGCGCCCGCCCGACACCTGTTGCCGGCCGCGAGACCGACGCCTACTTGCGCCGGCTTGGCGAACGCGTCCGTGTGCTGCGCAACCAACGCGGCATGACACGAAAGGCGCTCGCCCAGCATGCCAAGGTTTCCGAGCGCTATCTGGCGCAGCTCGAAGCCGGCCTCGGCAACGGCTCGATTATTTTGTTGCGGCGGATTGCACGGGCCATCGGCCTGCCGGTCACCCAACTCGTGCAGGAAGGGGCCGACCCTGCGCTCGATATGGTTTTGTTGTCGCAATTCCTTGAGCGCTTGCCGCCATCGGCACTCGCGGAAGCGCGCAATATGCTGCTCAAGCGCTTCAGCACCCCGTCGGAAGACACGCGCCGCAAGCGCATTGCACTCATCGGATTGCGCGGCGGCGGCAAATCCACCCTGGGCAAACTGCTGGCTGAGCGGCTGGACGTTCCCTTTATCGAGCTTGATCGCGAAATTGAAAAACGCAGCGGCACCACATTGAGCGCGATTTTCGACATGTTCGGCCAGGAGACCTTCCGCCGCGCCGAACGCGAGGCGCTCGACGAGGTCCTGCGCAAGCATTCAAGTTTTGTGGTCGCCACCAGCGGCAGCATCGTCACCGAGCCGGGCACGCTGGAATTGCTGCTGGCCTCCTGCTTCACGGTGTGGGTGCGCGCCGAGCCTGCCGAGCATATGAACCGCGTGATGGCACAAGGCGACATGCGGCCTATGGCAAACAGCACCCGGGCGATGGACGACCTGGTCTCGATCCTGCGCAGCCGCGAACCACTTTATGCCAAAGCCGAAACTGCCGTTTCCACCAGCGGAAAAACCCCCGCGCAGGCGCTGGTGGAACTGTTGCGTCTTATCGAAGTTCCCGCTACTCGCATGAGCCGCAAATTGGCGTGAGCCCCGCAGGAAAAGGCCGGCGCTTGCCGGGACGACAAGGACGAGACGTATGAGTGAAACGATCAAGACCGATGTTCTGATTATCGGGGCGGGGCCAGTCGGCCTGTTCGCCGTGTTCGAGCTCGGCCTGCTCGATATCAAGGCCCACCTCGTCGATATCCTCGACAAAGTCGGTGGCCAGTGCGCGGAGCTCTATCCCGAGAAGCCGATCTACGACATTCCCGGCATTCCGCTCATCACCGGCCATGGCCTGACCGACGCGCTGATGCAGCAGATCAAGCCCTTTCACCCGACCTTCCATCTCAACGAAATGGTGACGACGCTGGAAAAGATCGGCGAACCGGGCTTCCGGTTGCGCACCGACGCCGGCAAGACATTCGAAGCGAAATGCGTCGTGATCGCGGCCGGCGGCGGCTCATTCCAGCCCAAGCGGCCACCGATCCAGGGCATCGAGCCGTACGAGGACAAGTCGGTCTTTTACGCGGTGCGTAAAATGGATGCCTTCCGCGGCAAACGGCTGCTGATCGTCGGCGGCGGCGACAGCGCGCTCGACTGGACGCTCAATTTGCAACCGATTGCCAAGCGTTTGACGCTGGTACACCGGCGTGACGAATTCCGCGGCGCCCCCGACAGCGTGAACAAGATGCGCGCGCTCGTGGCCGCCGGTGGCATGGATCTGAAAATCGGTCAGGTCACCGCACTGGAAGGCGGCGACGGGCAGCTCGCCGCCTGCTCGATTAAAGGCAATGATGGCGCCGCTGCGCGGATCGAAGTCGATGCCATGCTGCCGTTCTTCGGCCTCACCATGAAGCTCGGCCCGGTCGGCGACTGGGGCATCAAGATGGATGACGAACTGATCCCGGTCGACACCGCTGCTTTCGAGACCAATATTCCCGGCCTGTTCGCGGTCGGCGATATCAATACCTACCCCGGTAAGCTCAAGCTGATTTTGTCGGGCTTCCACGAAGTGGCGTTGATGGCGCAGAAGGTGCACCGCTACGTCTATCCAGAGAAAAAGCTTGTTTTCCAGTACACGACGTCATCGACCAGCCTGCAGAAAAAACTGGGCGTCGCCTGATCCGCCGCATGCCGAAAATCACCTACATCGAACACGACGGCACCCGTCACACCGTCGACGCCGAGCTTGGCTCGACCGTGATGGAAACTGCATTGCGAAACGATGTCGCCAGCATCGTCGCGGAATGCGGCGGCGGGTGCACTTGCGCGACCTGCCTTGTGCACGTCGACGACGCGTGGAGCGCCATTGTCGGACCGCCGTCGAGCGAAGAAGAAGAAATGCTCGACTCGGCTTTTGAAGTGAAACCGACGTCGCGGCTCTCCTGCCAGATCAAGGTCACGGACGCACTTGATGGCCTGATCGTGTACACGCCGGCCTACCAGGGCCGCTGAGCTGCTAAGCCAGCGCCCGCACGCTATCGTCGAATAATTCGTCAACGGAAAATCGGCGTGGGATCAACTTTTGCCGGACGCAGTAGTCGATCATGACCTCGAGCGATTGGCGATTGGCCTCAATTCCGAACCGCCAGGGATCGAGCAAGCTGTTATCCGCCGCTGGTGGTGCCGCGCGCCGGCTTTCGCGCAGCATGCGGTAAATTTCCTTTACGAGATCGGGGCGCGACTTTGCGATCGTGTCGCGCACTACCATCATATGGTTGATCGGCACGCCGCCGTGCGTCTGCGCCCACTGGCGCGCCACTGAATCTGCATCCGGAATAAGCGGCTTGAGCCGCGGATCGGGCAGCTTGTCGCCGACAATGGCGGCATCGAGCTCTCCGTCGAGCAGCATCTGTGTCAGGTTTTTTCCGTCGGGGGCTCGCGCCACGAAAGCGGGGTCCTTGTACTCGGCGAGATGCGGATCCTCGAACGTCACCCAATGGACTTTTGCGGTGTCGACGCCGTAATCGTCGGCGAGGAACCCGCGCACCCAGGCGCCGGTGGTCTGCGTATATGCGCGCACCCCGACGCGTTTGCCCGACAAGTCCGATGGCCTCAATAGCCCGCGCTCCGGATTGTAGGCGATCGTGTGGTGCTGGCCGCGCCCCAATACGGTTGCCGGGATAAGGGCATAGGGTTTGCCGTAAACCTTGGCTTGCAAAAACGTAACGATCGCAAGCTCCGCGACATCAAACTTGGCCTCACGCACTAACGGCTTGAACGCCGTATTCGACACTTTCACGTCGGCGAAATCGAACGCGACGCGATCGGATTTCACCGTGCCGTCCTTGAGCGCCATCGTGTTCGGATAGCTTCCGAGCAGCGTCGAGAGTTTCAATGTTTCGACGGCCATCGACAGTCTCCTCAATCCGCCAGTGCCGGATAGAGCACTTGCGCGGTTCCTGCGAAGATCCATTCCTGATCGGCTTGCGTCAAACCGGCAACGGATTGACGCGCCACCGCCAGAAGCTCCGGCAGTTTGCCTTCGCTGGACGGATAATTCGATCCCCAGGCCAGCCGCGCGGCGCCGAATGCAGAGACCACGCGCGGAAAAAACGTTTCAGGCGTTGCCTTGCCCCGGCGGGATTCGGCGAAAATGCGCGGGGTGAGCTTGATGTAAATGTTGGGATATTGCGCCAGGTCGAACAGACCGGCGGCGGCATTGTAGGGCGGGCCGTCATCAAGCACCGGCCGCGCGCCGTGATCGAGAATGATCCGGACATTCGGAAAGCGTTTCGCCATGGCGGCCGCCTGCGGGATCGCCTTGGCCGACATCTGCAGGCAGATCGAAAGGCCAAGTTCGCCGGCGCGTTCCCATGCCGGATAGGATTTCGGATCGTCGAGCCAGTTGGCCTGCTCTGACATCGTGCTGCCGAAGGTAAAAAGCCTCATGCCGGTGAGGCCCCTGCCGCGCCAGTGCCGCATGCGTTCCGGCGCATCCGCGGCCAGCACGTCGACCGAGAACACGCCGGTGAAGCGCTGTGGGTAAGCTGCAACAGCATCCGCCACATAGGAATTGTCGTGGCCGTAGCAGGTCGACGCCTGAACGATCGCGGCCTTATCGACGCCGGATTCGTCCATTGCGGCAACCAGCTGCTCCAGCGTCACCGGCCGCGTGCGCGACCAATCGGACTGATGGCCGCCGAGCGGCGCCAAAGGATAGCGCGTGGCGTCGTTGGCAATAATGTGCGGGTGAATGTCGATCGTGGTCATGGGTCCGGGCCGCCTTGCCTAGAGCAAGCAGCCGCCACCGTAAAGCGGCATTCGCTATGGCCTGCAATGCTCAACGCGCAGCCGAGACATATTGTCAACGCTGTTTTGGCTTCCTAGTGTCCCGCACCCGGAAACTCAGGCACAAATATGTTGCACCCCGCTATGCGCGCCATCTGTCGTCTGTTGCGAGGCACGATTCGTATCGTCTGCGGAATTTCGCTGGCACTCATGATAGTACGGCGTCGCCTGCGGGGGCGGACACTTATCCCTCGAAGCCCGTGCGCATCATCGTTCCCTACGGGCCCGGCGGCATTGCCGACGTGACCATGCGGATGGTGGCGCAGAATTTAAGCCAGCATCTCGGCCAGCAGTTCTTTATCGAAAACCGTCCGGGCGCGGGCGGCGTCGTGGGTATGCAATCGGCCAAGGAAGCGCCAGCCGACGGCTACACGCTCGTGATGCTGGGCGGCGGCCTGACCATCGCCAAGGCGCTGTTCAAGTCCCTGCCCTATAATATCGAGACCGATTTCACGCCGGTTTCGACCACCGCCTCATATGGCCTGGTAATCGCAACGAAAACCGGCTCGCCCTACAAAACGATCAAGGACGTGATCGCCGCCGCCAAGGCGCGTCCCGGCACGCTGAACTTCGGCACCATCAACGCCGGCAGCGCGCAGAACCTGTCCGCCGAGCTGTTCCGGACCATGTCCGGCCTCGACGTCACGATCGTTCCGTACAAAACCACGCCGGATCTCGCCAATGCCGTGCTGCGCGGCGACGTCGACGTCGCATTCGAATACTACGTCGGATTCCAGTCGCCGATCATCAATGACCAGATGACGGTGCTGGCCACCACCGGGCACGAGCGCGCGAGCAATTTGCCGAACATTCCCACCGTCATCGAAAGCGGGCTGCCCGGCTACGAAGTGACAAGCTGGAACGGGCTCGCCGTCCCGGCGGGGACGCCCGCCGATATCGTCGCTTTGCTCAATCGCGCCGTGGATAGCGCGCTGAAGTCGCCCGAGGTGCAGAAATTCTCGAGCGACGCCGGCATGGACGCGCGCAGCATGTCATCCGACGATTTGCGCAACCGCATCAAGAACGATGTCGCCAAATGGTCCCAGGTGATCGAGAAGGCCGGGATCAAGAAACGATAGATTTATAAGGAGACCTGGATGAATTTCGAGGATCCCTGGGCCTGGATGCAACCGTATGACGCGCGCCGTTTCGGCGAGGTCATACTCGACAAGACCGAGCAGGAACGCTGGTGCCGCGCGGTATTGCTCGGCGGCTTGCCATTCATGTGGCGCAAGGCGGAGGCCGCCCGCAATCTCATCTATGACCGGCTTGAATTGCGCGCCGGTGACAAGGTCCTGATCATCGGTGAGTGCATCGAACCGTGCGGTTTTGTCGAGGACATCAAGGCCCGCATCGGCCCCAAGGGCGAGGTCAAGGTCGTCGACATTACCGATGAGGCCCGCGACAACTACATCGCGAAAAAGCGCGGCCGCGGCGGCCAGCTCGCCACCTGGCAATGGACCTACACACGCGACATCGCGACGGGACGTTCGATTGCGCCGTATGTCTGCAGGGCGTGCAGCATACCGATGACTGGCGCGAAACAGGCGCGGAAATGCTGCGTGTCATGAAAAGCGGGCGCAATCTTGTGCTGGCCGAGATCGCCTACAGTCCCGAGACGCGGATGAAAATCGAACTGGACATGCACATTGAATATGTTTTCAGCAAGCTGCTGTCGCGGGTCGGGTGGAAGCTCGACGAGTTTCCCTACTACAGCCCGAAAGACCTGGAGGCCGCTTTTAAGGGGCTGCTCAGCGAGCACCGACAGCTTTGTCTGGAAAGGCATCGAAATCTTCTGGGGCCGGAAACCGGCATAGGCCGGCATTTTCGGCGACGGCGCTTATTGGGCGAAGTTGAACAGTCGGTTGGGCGTGTCCCAAAACAATTTGCGCCGGTCATTGGCATCCGGAAACAACTGGCCCGCCAAATGCACCAGCGGCCCATAATCCTGGCGTTCCGATGCGCGCAGGAAAGGCCAGTCCGACGCCCACATACAGCGGTCGAGCGTAAAGGCATCGACGATTGCGCGGACAAACGGCCAGCAGTCCTCAAATGGATAAGGCCGCCTGGCAAACTTCAAGTAGCCGGAAATCTTCACATTCACCCGGCCGGTCCTGGCCAGGCGCAAGATGGCGGCAAAGGCCGGTTGATCGAGGCCGGCGGGCGGCGTCGGCCGGCCGGTATGGTCGATCAGGACCCTGACGGGGATGCTTTCGATCCACGGCGCGAACATCAGGAACTGATCATTCTCGACCTGGAGATTCAAAAACATATCGAGATCGGCAAGCCGCTTTATCAGGCCATCGGCGCGCCGGTAGTAGTCATTGCCGTGGAATGTCGGGTTGACCGCGGCGCCGACAACGCCACGCGACTGAAGTCCCTTGAGTGTCGCAGTGTCGGCATCCAAATCGACGATCGCGATGCCCTTGAAGCGGCCCTCGCCTTTTGCAATCGCATCGAGCATGCACGAGTTGTCGCTGCCGTATCCTGAGTTTGGCTGCACCAGGAGCGCATGCTTCACCCCGTGGCACTTCATCACCTCGAGGAATTGCGCCGTGGTGCCAACTTCCTGGCCGGCCGGCTTGTAGGCCACGTCTTTGCCGTACGGAAAATTCGCCGGATCGATCACGTGGGCGTGGCAATCGATCTTCGGCTCGTCGAAAATGTGCATCGGGTTGGCGTGCGGCTGAAGCGGGCTTACGACCGGCGAATAGCGATCAGCCCAATATCGTTCCTTTTCCACGACCATCTTTGGTCTGCTCAACCATGACGGTGTCGTGCTCCAGCGCAATCTTTCTGGTGAGCTCAGCGTCCATGATTTGCTCCTTGGTCAGAGCGTGCATGGCGGCGAACATGCCATCCGTGGAAACGAAAAGGCGTTTGTCGGTGGTATCCGGCTTTGGTATGACCCAAACCTGCATACCCAGTGACGAGCAGAAACAGGCGAAGGACTTACTTTCGAGCACGGCCGCGTGATCGAGCGGAACAAACTATTGGCGCAGTGGCCTTTTGTACTGAAAGGGCCAGGAAGCGATGCGCAGTTTCCGTGGTAGACGCTCAAAATCGCGTTTCGTCGCAGCTGGCATTTGCGATTTTCCTGTTTCTGTCGCCTCGTTAATCGCATTGACTAGGCTGGTCGTCCGCACGGCACCGGTGGCGTATGCCGTGCACGATCCGTTCCTTGAGCAACCAATTTAAGTGCCCGATTGAAATGGTGGGCGCACCAGGGCTCGAACCTGGGACCCGCTGATTAAGAGTCAGCTGCTCTACCAACTGAGCTATGCGCCCGATTGCAGCGGCGGAGAGCCCGCCGAGCGCGCGTGGCTTAGCAAAGGCCGCTGGCAGTGTCCAGCCGCGCCACCGATTCAAGTCTCGGCACAACAAACGAAAAGCCGCCGGATATTTCCGGCGGCTTCTGGAGGCGGCACGCGTCGGGGAGACCGCGTTGGCCGTCGTCCGCTACTCTGGGCGCGCGCTACTGCGGCTGCGCGTCGCCGCCCTGCATCATTCCGCGCGGGCCACGTTGGTGCCAGCCACCGAGGCCGTTGTGTCCACGGAAACCGCCTTCCCGACCGGCGCCTTCGCGGCCACCGAGCCGCGCAAGCGCGACAAACCGATGCTTCTGGCCGTCATCGAGGCTCTTGTAGAGCGGCCCGGCCGCGTCGGCGAGTTTCTTGAGATTGGCAGCGCGCTGACCCATCGCTTGCGCGCGCAGATTCAGACGCTCGATCGGATCCTTGGGACGATCGGCGCTCGCGCGTGCCGCAAATCGCTCGGATCGCATCTTGGCGAGATCGCGCAACGCACTCTCCACTGCGGGCCAGTTCTTTTCCTGTTCTGCCGTGAGCTTGAGACCGGCATGCAATGCGGCGATGCGCGCATCACCGAACGCCGCGATATCTTCCGCCGTCGGGCGCCAGCGCTGGATGCGCTGAAATTCGCTCGAGCCCTGCTGCGCATAAGCAAGCGTAGCGCCGGCGATCGATAGTGCGGTTGTGCCGGCAAGAAAGGTTTTCAACATGGCCACCTCCAATGGCATTTCCGGATGCCACCAAATAGAGGAGCACGCCGCTGCCTTATCAAGTTAAAGTTTGTACAGAGATTACGCCGCCGCAATGTTGATTTACAAACGTTCACCTTGCGCCGGCAGATTTTCACATCATTCCGAGCAGCGCGCGGCAGCCAGAGCGACAGTTCCGGCACGTAAGTGACCACGCCGAGGAAGACCAGCATGGTGAGCAGCCACGGCCACATCGCAATGCGTGAGTTCAGTGATGCCCATCCGGCGATGCCGGACGCAACGTACAAGTTCAGCCCGACCGGCGGGTGGCACAGCCCAATCTCCATGTTCACGTCATCAGGATGCCGAGATGGATCGGATTGATGCCGAGCCCAACCGCGACCGGAAACAGGATCGGCGCGGTGATCAGCACGATCGACGACGGCTCCATCACATTGCCAGCGACCAGCAACAGGACATTCACGAACAGCAGGAACTCGATCTGTGCCAATGCCGCCTCCGTGATCCAGGCGGTGATCGATTGCGGAATCTGCTCGCTGGTCATCAGGAAGGAGAACAGCACCGCGTTGGTGATGATGTAGAGGATCATCGCGCTCATATTGGCCGAGGTAAGCAGCACCTTCGGCACATCCGACAGCTTCAGGTCGCGGTAGACGAACACCGCGATCACGAAGGCATAGACCGCGCTGACTGCCGCGGCCTCGGTCGGCGTGAACAGCGCCGGTATAGATGCCGCCGAGCACGATCACGATCAGCAGCAGACCCCAGATGGAATCGCGGAACGCAATCAACGCTTCAGCCCAGCTGGCCTTCTGCATGCGCGGATAATTATTCTTGCAGGCGCGATAGAAGGTAGTCAGGCCGAGCATCGTGGCAAGGATCATGCCCGGAATGACGCCGGCCATGAACAAGCTGCGCGACCGAGGCCGACAGGACGCGTTTGCCTTCCGGGTCGACCGCCACGCTGCCGCCGGTCGCGACCGCGTAAAGCACCATGACGATCGATGGCGGAATCAGAATGCCGAGCGCGCCGGAAGTGGCGATCACGCCGGCGCCGAAGCGCTTCGGATAGCCCTGCTGCACCATCGCCGGCAGCATGATCGAGCCGATGGCGACGACCGTTGCCGGCGATGAGCCGGAGACCGCGGCAAACAGCGCGCAGGCCAGCACCGAGCCAACCCCAGGCCGCCATACCAGTGGCCGACCATCGAGCGTGGCGAAACGGATCATGCGGCGGGCGACGCCGCCGTGGGTGAGAAAGTTGCCGGCCAGGATGAAGAACGGGATCGCCATGATCTCGAAGCTCTCGATCCCGGTGAACAGCTTGAGCGCCACCGCCTCGATCGGCACCGTCGTCATCACGAACAGGAAGCTGAGCACGGTCAGGCCGAGCGCGATCGAGATCGGCATGCCGGTGAGCATCAGCGCGATCAGCAGGCCGAAGATGATGGCGCTGTTCATCGCGCGGCATCCCTTGGCGTCACTCGTCGGCGCGGCATGGAGATTATCATCCACGCCCTCGACGTGGCCGGGGTCATGGTGCGGCAGCTCGCCCGGTGCGCCAGAACGTCCAGGCCACCTGCAAGAAACGGAAGCACATCAGGTATGAGCCGAGCGGCACGCACAAGAAAATGATCCAGCGCGGCATTTCCATGATCGGGCGAGACTTGGTCTGTCGGATAAAGCTCGATCACGAACTTTGCGCCCATGGTGCCGACCACGAACGTAAAAAAGGCGCCGCACAACAGGCCAAACATAACGACCTTCATGCGATGCTTCGGCTGCAGCATATTGACGACAACGTCGACGCCGACGTGGATGCCGGTGCGCACGCCATAGGCAGCGCCGAACTTCGCCATCCACACGAACATGTAGATGCACAGTTCCTGCGCCCAGGTGAGATTGATGTCGTAGAAAATCGGATAAAGCAGCGGGACGCCGACCAGATACCGCTGCACGACTGCGACAAAGATCAACAGCGTTGCCGCCGCGATCAGGCTCGCAATCAATATCTCCTCAAGCCGGTCAAGTGTGCGAAGAAACACGTCCGCCTCGAACTCTCAGGAACACTGAATCTTCGAGCCGGCGGCCGGCAATCCCCAAATCCCCGGTAAGCGGCGCCCCACGCCGGCTCACCATACGAACTGTAGAATCCCCCACCCCTGGCTCGCGAACGGGCCCCGACAGTGAATGCCCGCCGAGGCCCGCCGTTTCTTTAGTTGGTGGCGCCTTGCGCCGTCTTGCGAACGTCGTCGATCAGTTGCTTGCCGACGCGGCTGGCCATGTCCTGATAAAGCGGCTCCATGGTCTTCTGCATGGCGGCCATTTCAGCGGCGGTCGGGACAATGATCTGGGTCTTGCCGGACTTCTTGATTTCTTCCAGCGCCTCCGCATTCTCCTGCTCGGAGATTTTGTTGGAGTAGACTCGTCGCTTCGTTCATCGCCTTCTCAAGCTGGCCGCGGATGTCGGCCGGCAGGCCGTCCCAGAACTTCTTGTTCACAACCACGACATAGCCAATATAGCCGTGGTTGGTCAGCGCCGTGTACTTCTGCACTTCATAGAATTTCTGGGTGTAGATGTTTGACGGCGTATTTTCCTGGCCGTCGACCACGCCGGTTTGCAGCGCCTGATAGACTTCCGAGAATGCCATCACTTGCGGAGTAGCGCCAAGCAGGCGAAATTGGGCTTCGAGCACCTTCGACGACTGGATGCGGAATTTCTGGCCCTTGTAATCTTCCGGCATGTGCAGCGGCTTGTTGGCGCTCATTTCCTTGAAGCCGTTGTCCCAGTAAGCCAGACCGACCATGCCCTTGGCATCGAGCAACTTGAGCATCTTCTGGCCGATCGGGCCGTCAGTAACCTTGCGCAGCGCCGTCAGGTTCGGCAGCAGGAACGGCAGGTCGAACACTTCGAAGTCCTTGATGCCGATAGGGCCGAACTTGGAGTTCGACGGCGCCAACATTTGCACCGCGCCGAGTTGCAGCGCTTCGAGCTCTTCCTTATCCTTGTAGAGCTGCGAGTTCGGATAGACTTCGACCTTCACCTTGCCGTGGCGTAGTTGCTCGGCCACCTCCTTAAACTTTCGCGCGGCCTGCCCTTCGGCGTCTTTTCCGCGACGACGTGGCTGAATTTGATTACCATCGGCTGCTGCGCGCTTGCCGTGACCGGGGCTGCGAAAATGGCGGCCGCAGCCGCCGCGAGAATCCATTTGCGCATGGACATATTCCTCCAGTTGATCGCTTGGGACCGGCTTTATGCCTTGTTTTTCTGCCGTTTAGGGTGGCACTAAACCACTTTTGCGGCAAGTGGACCTTCGCCGCAGTGGTTAAACCGGATCATCAACTGGAGTTGGATGCGGCGAAGGGCCGCCGCCTGGTTTATCTCAGCGCGGCAACCACCGGACCCAAACCCATTTCCTGGGCCAGCCCATGAGCCGCCCGCATCTGGTCCTCATCGAGCTTGGCAATCAGCGGCCTAGCCGCAACCGCAAGTCGCTGCACAGCGGCGCTGCTCAGCACGACCGAGACGACCCGGTGACTGATCCGGTGGACCAAGCCATCCGACGACTCCGTGCGCGCCTGATGCCGCGCCAGATCACGCAATGCTGCCTCAACCGGCGCCCAATAGGGCTCCTGCGCGGCCGTAAGCTTGAGAACGCTCTTGATGCGCGCAATATTGATCGAGGCCGACGGCTGCCCCTGCTCGCCATTCATGGCGTTAAACTCGCCGGACTGCGCCAGCGGTACATTAAGCAACAACGCGATGGTCGCGAGCGCGAAGGCGCCCGCGCGTACAGTCATTTTCATTTCGAAAGTCCCCTGAACCAACGGGTTATGTCCGCGCAGGTATCGGGAAATCTTGCCGTGAAAGCGTACGAAATACGGACAAAATGTGATTTATCGGGTTCGAGAGGAACTATTTACCAAGTTTGTGGCGAGAAACGACAAATGCCGCGCCATTTGGGGCGCGGCATTAAACTTAATCTACGCAAATTCACCCGACGTCGGTTGAGTGAATGCGGTGCTCAATGGACGGCGTCTTGTTTCGTTTGCTGGTGAGTTTGTTGAGCGCGCCGAGGTAGGCCTTGGCCGACGCGACCAGGGTGTCGGGGTCCGCGCCTTTGGCGGTGAAAGAGCGCCCGCTCTCCGACAGCCGCACGGAGACTTCCGCCTGCGCGTCCGTTCCGCCCGTCACCGCATGAACCTGATAGAGCTCAAGCGTGGCCTCGTGCGGCACCAGCGCGCGAATGGCCTTGAAGATCGCATCCACCGGGCCATTGCCGGTCGACTGCGTCGTGACGTGCTCACCATCGATGTCGAGCGTAAGTGTTGCCGTCTGCGGGCCCATCGTGCCCGCGATGACCGTCAACGACAGCACCTTGATGCGGTCATGGGCGTGCGCGATTTCTTCATCGACCAGCGCCTCGATATCCTCATCGAAGATCTGCTTCTTGCGGTCGGCCAGCGCCTTGAACCGGACGAAAGCATCCTCCAGTTGGTTGCCCGCGAGTTCGTAACCGAGTTCTTCGAGCTTGTGGACGAACGCATGCCGTCCGGAATGCTTGCCCATGACCAGCGAGGTCTGTTTCACGCCGACCGATTCCGGCGTCATGATCTCGTAGGTCTCGGCATTCTTCAGCATGCCGTCCTGATGGATGCCGCTCTCATGCGCAAAGGCGTTACGGCCGACGATCGCCTTGTTGTATTGCACCGGAAACGAGGTCGCCGCCGATACAAGCTTGGATGCGCGGGTCAACATGGTCGCGTCGACGCCGGTCCAGAACGGAAGAACGTCGTTGCGCGTGCGGATCGCCATCACAACTTCTTCCAGCGCGGTATTTCCGGCTCGCTCGCCGATACCATTAATGGTGCATTCGATCTGGCGCGCGCCCGCCTTCACGCCGGCAAGCGAATTGGCCACGGCCATGCCGAGATCGTTGTGACAATGCACGGAGAACCGCGCCTTGTCCGAATTCGGCACGCGTTCGCGCAGCATCTTGAACAAAGCGAAGTGCTCCTCCGGCACCGTATAGCCGACGGTGTCTGGAATGTTGATCGTGGTGGCGCCGGCGTTGATCGCGGCCTCAACACAGCGGCAGAGGAAGTCGGTCTCGGTGCGGGTTGCATCTTCGGCCGACCACTCGACGTCATCGGTATGGCCACGCGCGCGCGTCACCTGCGCAATCACCATCTCGTAGACTTCGTGCGGCTCCTTCTGGAGCTTGTATTTCATGTGCACCGGAGAGGTGGACAGGAACGTATGGATGCGCCTGCGCTTGGCCGGACGGATGGCTTCTGCGCAGCGATCGATGTCCTTGGGCGCGGCGCGCGAGAGGCCGCAAATCACCGCATTCTTGGCGCGCTTGGCAATTTCATTGACCGCCGCGAAGTCGCCTTCTGAAGCGATGGGAAAGCCGGCCTCAATGATGTCCACGCCCATGTGGTCGAGCAGCTCGGCGACCTCGAGCTTCTCCTCGTGGGTCATGGTTGCGCCGGGGCATTGCTCACCGTCGCGCAAGGTCGTGTCGAATATGACGACACGGTCCTTTTCGGACTGGGTCTTTTGATTCATCGGATTATTCCTTCTCGTCGAAGGCGCCGCTCTGGGGCGCTATGGGGTTCTCTTGCTCATTCCGTCGATCCCCCGAGTGCCCAGGCGCATATGGCCCAGCCGGCCCTCAGGGGCGGATAAGGAGAAGGAGCGAGCCCAGAATGAGGGTAGCCGCGGAGCCGGCGTATCCCGCCGTCCGCTCGATCGCGCAGATATTCGGGCGCGTCGTCATGGCTTTCGAATAACCCTCGTCTTCAACTGTCAGGGTGGCGGAAACTCTTTAAGTCCGCGTTAACCCGTCCAGCAATGCCCTTTTAGCGGATTGCTGCACTGCGAGGCAAGGGCTCGGAAGAATATCTCAGGATCAGCGTTCCGCCCTCAGCGCTTTGTGCACTTTCTGCAATTCCTTGAGCGCCTTCCCCTTGATCCGCGGAAAATCAAGATCGAGCGCACGAAGCTCGCGCACGAGCACGCCTGCAATCACCATGCGCGTGAACCACTTGTGATCGGCGGGCACGACATACCAGGGCGCGTCCGGACGGCTGGTGTTCCGGATCATGTCCTCATAGGCGTCCTGATATTTGTTCCAGAGCTTTCGTTCGTTGACGTCGGCCATCGAGAACTTCCAGCGTTTCGCCGGCTCATCGATACGGTCGAGAAAGCGCTTGCGCTGTTCGTCCTTCGAGACATGCAGAAAGAATTTCAGGACAAGCGTGCCATTGCGCGCAAGATGATGCTCGAATGCGCGGATGTCCTCGAAACGCTTTTGCCAGATGTCCTTGCCCCTCAATGCCGCGGGGAGCTTCTGATGTTCCAATAATTCCGGATGCACCCGGACGACCAGGACTTCCTCATAGTAGGAACGGTTGAAAATACCGATGCGTCCGCGCTCAGGCAGGCGCCGCGCCGCGCGCCACAAGAAATTGTGATCGAGCTCCTCAGCGCTGGGCTGCTTGAAAGGATGGACTTCGACGCCCTGCGGATTAAGGCCAGCCATCACGTGCTTGATCACGCTATCCTTGCCGGCGGCGTCCATGGCCTGAAGAATGATCAGCACGGACCAGGAATCCGAGGCGTAAAGGCGCTCCTGCAACTCGGTCAGCTGCTCGATGCCCTCGGCGAGCATCGCCTTGGCCTCACTTTTATCAACCGTAAGTCCATAACATTCGGCGGGATCGCAAGCCGACAGGCGGAATTTGTCCGGATTGTCGATCCGGAAGCGCTTGGCAAAACCATGGAGCGTCATGTTGGCTTCTCCGGCGCCGACAATAGCGCGGCTCTACTCGCCCGCAAATCGCGATGACAGAAACGCGGTTACAAAGCGCGGCATCGCGCGATCAAAGTCCGTGGGTCCCCGAACGATGCGAATATCGGCAAGCTCCGGATGCGCCTCGGAGGCCAGATGCGCAAGGGCCCGTTCGCGCAGGACGGCTGATGGTTCGTGCGAACGCAAGACCTTGATCTGCGCGATCAACGCGCCATCGGTAACCATGGTCCAGCCCGGGTCGGGCTCAAACTCCGCGATATCGAGACCGGTCTCCTCCTTCAGCTCGCGCCGCACGCTGAGGTCGAGATCGACCTTGCCATCGACGACGTCATCCGGGTCAGGCGTGCCACATGGAAAATAGATCAAACCCGCGTTACTCGTTTCCGGGCCCATTACGCCCAACAACATCGCGCCATCACGCGCGACAATTGCGGCGGCGCCAAAACAATCGCGCACGCCTGCCGGCGGCCGGCCCCAATGGCGCCACGCCGCAAAACTCGCGTAATCGGTTTCCAGATATTCGCCGCGAAGAACGCCCGCCTCCAACACCTGGTGGTGCATGAGCAACACGCGACCGTTCCACAGTGTCGGCTTTTCCTTGCGCATGGTTTCAAAAAACACATCGATTTCGGCGCGGCGCTCATTTGCGAAAGCCCAGGGCTTCGGCGCGAAAGCAAGCTCCAGCCCATCAATATGGAAGAGCGACGGTGCGCTGTTCATGGGGCGAGCATTTCCGCTTCAAAAACGCGCGTCGGTTTTACGATTTCGTCCTGTGCTTCGACGAGCTGGATTTCGCGCGCATTTGCCCGCGACGTCCGAGCCAGCACCCCGAAAATGCTCGACGTCGATAGCGACAGGGCCTCGCCGACTTTTCCACCGCGCAAATAGTGCGCGAAAAACAACGCGGCGATGGCATCACCTGCACCGTTCACCGCCAGCGGCAGTCTGGGTGTGCGCAAGACAAAGCAACCATCTGCGCCGGACGCCAGCAAGTCGATTGAGTCCGCCGGCGTCTCGTCGGTATGCAGTGACGTCACAAGCACCGCGCGCGGCCCGAGATCGTGCAATGCTTTCACAGCGTCGCGCGCCTGACGGAGCGTCTTGCTGGAACGCGCACTCAAGCAATCGAGCTCAAACTGGTTGGGCGTAATGACATCGGCGGCGGGAACCGCCTTGTCTTTCATGAAATCCGGAATGCCATCGCGCACGAAGATGCCGCGGCCGACATCCCCGATCACCGGATCGCAGCAATATTTTGCATTTGGATTGGCGCGTTTCACCGCCGCGACGGCGTCCAGTATGGCAGCGCCGATGTCGACCGAGCCCATGTAACCGGACAGGACACCGTCGCATTCTCCAAGCACACCGCGTTGCGCGATACCGGCCACCACCTCATTGATCATGCTGGACTCAAAAACGCGGCCTTTCCAATCGCCATAGCCTGTGTGGTTGGAGAATTGCACGGTATGGATCGGCCAGACCTCCACGCCCATCCGTTGCAGCACGAATACGGCTGCGTCATTGCCGACATGGCCGTACGCAACGTGCGACTGGATCGAGAGGATATTCATGGCCTTGACAATAACAGACACGGCGGGGAAATCCCCGCCGTGCAGTTACCGTTGGACAATTAAAGCGAAACTTACTTCATTCCCATCTTCTTGATCGCCGCATCGACGAAATCATTGGTATAGGTCTTCGACAGGTCGATATTGGCCTTGGCCACATCGGGCGACGATTGGCTGAACACCGCCAGCACTGCCGCCGCGCCCTTCGGATCCATGCGTCCCGTCTCCGAGTACATCGGGATCGTGTTCTTGAGCGCGGCGAGATAGAGATCCTTGTCCTTGCCGACCATTTCCGGCGGCATCTTGTTCATGATCTCTTCAGGCGTGTGCGAGTGGATCCACTTCAGTGTGGACACGATCGCTGTGGCCATTCCCTGCACTTCTTTCTGATGACCGGCGACCCAATCCGCCTTGGTATAGAGCGCACCACCGGGATACTCGCCACCGAAAACCGCGAGCGTGTCTTTCTGCGTCCGCGTATCGCTCAGGATCTTCAGATCCTTGTTGCGGCCCTGAAGAATGGTGACAGACGGGTCAAGCATGACCGCCGCATCGATCTGCCCCTTGCTCCATCGCCGCCACAGCCGTGGCACCGAGACCGACGCCGACAACGCCGACCGAATTCGGATCCACGCCGTTCTTGCTCAACAGGTATTTGAGGAAGAAATCAGTCGAGGAGCCGGGAGCGCTGACGCCAACCTTTTTGTTGGCAAGATCCTTCACCGACTTGATTTCGTCCGCGTGTTTCGGCGACACGACCAAAGCCAGGCCGGGGTAACGATCGTACACGACGAACGCCTGCAGGTGCTGGCCCTTGGCGGCAAGATTCACGCAGTGGTCGAAATAACCGGACACAACATCGGCGCTGCCGCCAATGACGGCCTTGAGCGACTCCGAGCCGCCCTTGAAGTCCACCACATCGACGGCAACGCCGGCCTTTTCGAATTCGCCGAGCTGCTTTGCGAGGATGGTGGGCAGATAGCAAAGGCAGCCGCCACCGCCGACGGCAAGCGTGACCTTGGACTGCGCCAATGCGAGGCCGCTCGACAGCACGAGCGCGGCCAGCACTGCGGCTAACCGCCGGAACATTGCGGGCATGACTTCCTCCCTTGTTTGCGAGGCCTTCAGCGGGCCGTTTGGCCAAGACGATAAGCCAGCGCGGCCAGCCTGCCTAGGGCCTGCTGTCCATCGCCAGCGGACGCCAGACCAGCAGACGCTTTTCGACCAGGCTGACGATTGCGTCGATGACGATCACGAAGGCCGCCAGCACGAACATCCCCGCGAAAACGCCCGCAACGTCAAATATGCCTTCTGCCTGCTGAATCAGGTAACCGAGACCGGCGGCTGAGCCCAGATACTCGCCCACCACCGCGCCCACCACGGCAAATCCCACCGCAGTATGGAGCGAGGAAAACATCCACGACAGCGCCGACGGCCAATAGACGTGGCGCATCAATTGCTGCTCGCTCATCCCCAGCATCCTGGCATTCGCCAGCACGGTGGGGCTGACTTCCTTCACGCCTTGATAGACGTTGAAGAACACGATGAAGAAAACCAGCGTGACGCCGAGCGCAACCTTCGACCAGATGCCGAGACCGAGCCAGAGCGTGAAGATCGGCGCCAGAACCACGCGTGGCAGCGCGTTGACCATTTTAACGTAGGGATCAAACACCGCGGCGGTGCGCGGCTGGCGCGCGAACCAGAAGCCAACGAGAACGCCGCCGATCGAACCGATCACGAACGCCAGAATCAACTCGATCAGCGTGACCCAGAGATGCTTCCAGATCACGCCGGAAACGAACCAGGTCACGATCTGCTGCGCCACATCCACCGGATTGGAAAAGAAAAACGGCGGCAGCAGTATGCGGCCGAAGACCGGTACGGTGGTGAGGACGTGCCAAAGCACGATCGCCACCACCGCAACCAGAATCTGAAACAACGTCAGCTTGACCCGATCCATCCCGTACCTCGATGCCGCGCTACGGCCGCCCGAATAGCCCGACGAGCCCAGCCGCTCCCTTGGCATGGCCCTTAAGCTTCTCCTGCAACTCGTCGCGCGTGAGCCCTGCAGGCAGCGCGCCCGGTTCCAGGTCGGTTGCGATGACCATGAAAATATAATGATGGAGACCGGCGCCCGGCGGCGTGCATGGCCCACGGTAAACCGTCGTCCCTGCGGTTTCCTTGCCGCCGGTGAATTTGTCGGATGCCTTGCTGAGCTCGCTTTCGGCGAACCCCGTCACCGTCGGGGCAATGTTGTAGGCGAGTAGGTGGTGTCCGCCGAGACCGCCTTGCCCTTCCGCATCGGACATTACCAGCACGAGACTTTTGGCAGCAGCCGGCGTGTTCGACCATTTCAGCTCCGGAGAAATGTTCTGGCCGATGCAGTTCTTGTTGCTGGCATTATTGCCCGCATGCTTGCTGTCCATCAGCGCGCCGTCCTTGAAATTGGACGACGCAAGCGTGAATGGATCGGCCGCATGGGCCGCACCGGTGACCAGCAGGATGCCAGCTGCGGCGAGAATTTGAAGTGTCCGAATCATTGCATTCCTCCGAATTGCCCTGTTTGCATATCACCAACAAATCCAGCGCATTTCTATTCCGTGACGATCAGGTTCCTTCGACCTGCGCATATCCCTTCAGCACCTCGGCCTTCAACGTATGCCAGATGTCGCGATGCAGTTCGTGAAAAGCCGGGTCCAGCTTGACCTCGGATATATCGCGCGGGCGGACGAGCCCCACCCGCCAGTCGCCGATAATGCGCGCGGCAGGACCTGCCGACATAATGACGACGCGGTCGGACAGCGCGATTGCCTCCTCCAGGTCGTGCGTGACAAACAGCACGGCCTTACGGTCGTTCGTCCACAGATCGAGCAACAAATTGCCCATGATCTGGCGGGTTTGCGCGTCGAGCGGGCCGAACGGCTCATCCATCAGGAGGATTTTCGGATCGCAGATCAGCACCTGCGCGAGGCCGACGCGTTTGCGTTGCCCTCCTGACAACATATGCGGATAACGATCGCCAAATGCCCCGAGACCCACGCGCGTCAACCACTGCTGCGCACGCGCGCGTGCCTTTTCAGAGCCTACTCCGGCGACTTCCAGCGCAATGGCAATGTTTTCAAGCGCCGTCTTCCAGGGAAACAACGCGTCAGCCTGGAACAGGTAACCAGCCTTGCGATTGAGCGCCGCAAGCGGGGCGCCGAAAATATCGACAGCACCGGACGACGGCGCAATCAGGCCCGCCGCGACATTCAGCAAAGTCGACTTGCCGCATCCCGTGGGGCCAACGATGGCGACAAATTCACCATCTGCAACATTGAGCGTTGCACGTTCCACGGCCGTATAAGCACCACCGCCCGCGAGACGAAACGACACCGAAACATCATCGAGCGCGACGGCAGCCGCGGCGGACGACGTTCCGGCACGGTTTGCAGCGGCGGCAATGCCGCCCGTCATGCGTTCCTCCCCGCTCCCGTTTGTTGAGTGCAACGTATCCGGCCAAATCCGGCTTGCAAAGCCGAATGCGTGGCGGCCCTACAGGCCCTTGATCAGGCCCGCATCGATCAGCATTCGATTAAATCGGCTCGCCTCCGCGCCGCCATTGCAGCGATAGAAAAGCCCATGGCATCGTTTAAGGATCTTCTTTTGCTCGGCGAACGAAGGGTCAAGGGGCACCCCCGCGGCCTCCTGCACCAGCAGCGGAATGTAGGGCGCATCGAGTGTGTTGAGGGCGGAGGACAGGTCGGCCGGTTTGAAATTCACAGCGTCGATCGCATAGTAGCTCGTGAAATATCGCGGGTCGAAAGCCTCAAGATGGTGCGCGAGCTCGGATTCGCTCAGTGATGGATCGATGATGCGATAACCGAATTCCGGCTGATGGTCACCGAACCGCACGATCAGAAATGAGTCGGTCGGAAAGTCGCGTTTGAGACGATCGAGCAACGCAGAATAGTCGTGCGCGCTCAATGTCTGTCGCCGAATATATTCGTCGATATTCGGCGCGTTGCCGGGGTCGCGCCAGCCCGGCGTCAGCTCGGGCCGATAACGAAAATCCCACGGAAAGTGATTGGCGGCAGTATAGACGAACAGAAACAGGGGGCCTTGTCCACGTTCGCGCGCAATGATGTTGGTCGCCTGGTCGAAATAAAAGCTGTCAGGCTCGAGCCCGCGCGCGCCAAGATCCTTCATATCGAGGTAGCGTTCGACGCCCGCGCTGGTCTGAAAGCCGCGCGAACCAAGGAAGGCGCCATAAAACGGATAAAGACTGAATGTCTTGTAACCGCAGCGGCTGAGTGCATTGGGCAGTCCGCGCGCGACGTGACCCGCGGCAATGCGAGTCACGGATGTCGCGAAGCGGCCATAGGAGCGGGCCGAGAGGCCGGTCAGCACGTTGTATTCCGTGAACCAGCTCGGACCGCCGGCGCCTTCCACGACCAGCTTGCGTGCTTTGCCATCGAACGACTGGAAATGCCGTTGATATCCGGGCGGCACCTTAATGCCCGGCGCAGCCGTGATGTCGAAGCTAAATTCGTCATGCAGCAGAATGATGTGCGGAAGTTTTGCACCCGGACTGCACGCAAGCGCGGGCGCTTTCAGCCGCTCGGCGGCCGTCGCATCTGATTCAAGTAATCCGTGGGTGGCAAATTCGTAGACCGCCTCCACCCCGAGCGCGCGAACTTCGACACATAGTCGCGGCTGAAGAATTCGCCGTAAAAATCCGCCGGATAGGCAACCGAGAACACGACCAATCCGCCCAAACAGAACGCGCTGCCGAGCGCGCTCGTGCGCAAGCGCACGCGGAACGGATCAACCCGCCACAGCAGCACAAGCAACGGAACTGCAATCGCAGTGCCGAACAAAATCGGCTCGCGCAGTCGAGGCATGATTGTGAAGAGGAACGCCGATGTATCCGGATCGATGATCATCAGATCAACGAAATTGACCGTCATCATCAGCTTGTCGTACTTGAACTGCGACAGGACGATCAGCGTGACGACCATCGCAAGCGACAACAGCGCCGCGATCGCCGGCCGCCGCAGCAGTCCGAGCCAGAAGAAATTCAGCAGCGCCCAGAAAAGAAGAAAAGTTGCCTTGGTCGCGAGGTCGAGTTCGGTCGCCGTCATCACGACAAGCGCGGCGAGATGCAGGACGGCGACAATAACGAGCGCCAATGCGTCACGGCGCGAGATCGCCTCGGCGGGCGAAAGACGGCTGAGCAGTGCTGACGCTGCGGACAACATGGCCTACGGACGGCCCTGCCCGGCTGCGATCCCCACGGCTCCCCCAGCGCACGGCCCGCTGTCATATGACTGTAATCAAACTGTCATTGCAAGCCGGCTGCACACCTGACGGCCGCAAATTAACGATTTGGGCCAAAGGGATGAGGCGAGTGTGAGCCCCAAACTCCGGGTTCCGCGCCTCTCCCCTACATGCCATCATCGCCGCGATGATGTTTGACGCCCGCCTTGCCGATGCGTGGGCACGGTTGCCGGACTACCTCGGCGGCCATGTGCTGGTCAGTCTTACCGCACTTGCGATCGGGCTTGGCATCAGCCTGCCGGTCGCGATTGCGTCGAGGCACCGGCCAGTGTTGCGCGGAACATTGCTGACGATTGCCAGTATCGTTCAGACCATTCCGGGCCTGGCGCTGCTGGCACTTTTCTACCCGCTGCTCCTGGCGCTCGCTGCATTGTCCGAGCGCCTGTTCGGCAAGAGTTTCTCCGCGCTCGGATTTCTGCCGTCGGTGCTGGCGCTGGCGCTCTATTCGATGCTCCCGGTCCTGCGCAACACCGTGACCGGACTTAACGGGGTCGACCCGCGCCTGAGCGAAGCGGCGCGCGTCGTCGGCGTCCCGCCGTGGAAACTCCTGCGGGACATCGAGTTGCCGCTCGCGCTTCCGGTCATCATGGCCGGCATCCGCACGTCCGCGGTTTGGGTCATCGGCACTGCAACGCTCGCAACACCGATCGGACAGACCAGCCTTGGCAATTATATTTTCACCGGCCTGCAAACCCAGAACTGGGTCTTCGTCATCTTCGGTTGTATCGCCGCCGCAGTGCTGGCGCTCGCGGTCGATCAGATGCTGGCTCTGGTGCAGTCGGGCGTGAGCCGCCGCAGCGAGGCGCGCGTAATGCTTGGCGCGCTTGGCATCTTCGCCATCATCACCGGCGCACTGACGCCGGACCTGGTGCGGCGGCCGGTCGACTATGTGATCGGCGCCAAGCCGTTCACCGAGCAATACGTCCTGGCGGCGCTGATCAAGCAGCGGCTGGCCGCGACCGGCCTCACCGCCGCACTGCGGCCGGCCCTCGGCTCCAACGTGCTGTTCGACGCGCTGGCCGCGGGCGAGATCGACGTCGCCGTGGACTATACCGGGACGCTCTGGACCAACAGGATGCACCGGACAGACATGCCACCGCGCATGCAGGTGCTGGTCGAGCTGGAGGATTGGCTGAGCACGAACTACGACATCCGCATCCTTGGGCGGCTCGGATTCGAAAACGCCTACGCGCTCGCCATGACGCGCAAGAAGGCAGAGGCGCTCGGCATCGGCTCGATCGCGGATCTGGCCGCGTATGCGGGCGAATTCACGATCGCTGGCGACTACGAATTCTTCGCCCGCCCGGAATGGGCGGCGATCGAAAAGGCCTACGCGCTGAAGTTCCGTACGCAGCGGCAGATGCAGCCGGAGTTCATGATCAAGGCGGTCGCTGCCGGCGAGGTCGACGTCATCTCCGCCTACACCAGCGACGGCCAGATCGCGGCGAACGACCTCGTGGTGCTGGAGGATCCGAGGCACGCCATCCCGCCTTACGATGCGATCCTGCTGCTGTCGCGCAAGCGCGCGCACGACGGAAAACTGATAGATGCGCTGTATCCGCTGGTCGGCGCTATCCCGGTTGCCGCCATGCGCGCGGCCAATGCCCGCGCCGCTAACGGCACATCGGCCGACGAGGCGGCGGCGTGGCTAGGCGGTGAGATCGCGAAGGGCCGCTAATTCCGGTCTTCCCGTTCAAGCTCTTTGGCGCGAGCTTCCGTCATGCTGCGCATGCATTCGCCGGCGTCGATGCGGGCGATCGTGCCTTCGCCGAGGCCATAGTAGAGACAATTGACGTCGCGGTACTGGCTCCAGAGGCGCTGCGCCACGCGCAATTGCTCACGCTGCCTGGCTTCGCCCGCGTTCAACATGCGCTGGTAGGCAATGGTCATGCGCTTGTCCCATTGCGCCGTTTTCGCCTTGAGGCATTCGACGATCTCATATGTGCTGCCATCGCAGGACTGCTCGGGCTCGCCCTGGTCGCCTGCAAAAGCGAACGCGGCCGCCCCGATCAGGGCGGCCGTTAAAATAATATGGGCGATGTATTTCATGGATTGTCATGGCCGGGCATAGCCGCGGTGATGACACAAGCGTGTCAGTTCTTGCTCTTGTCGACCAGCGCGCGTTGTTTGATCCACGGCATCATCTCGCGCAGCTTGGCCCCAACTTGCTCGATCGGATGCTCGGCGAGCTTGGCGCGCGTTGCCTTGAAGGACGTCTGGTTGACCTTGTTCTCCAGCATCCAGTCGCGTGTAAAACGACCCGACTGGATATCCGCAAGCACCTTTTTCATCTCGGCTTTAGTCTCCGGCGTGATGACGCGCGGGCCCGATACATATTCACCGTACTCGGCGGTGTTCGACACCGAGTAGTTCATGTTGGCGATGCCGCCCTCATAGATCAGGTCAACAATCAATTTCACTTCGTGCACGCATTCGAAATATGCCATCTCGGGGGCGTAGCCGGCTTCCACCAGCGTCTCGTAACCGGCCTTCATCAATTCGACCAGGCCGCCGCACAGCACCGTCTGTTCGCCGAACAGGTCGGTCTCGCATTCTTCCTTGAAGGTGGTCTCGATAATGCCGGCGCGCCCGCCGCCGATGGCCGACGCATAAGACAGACCGAGGTCATGTGCGTTGCCGGAGGCATCTTTGTGGATCGCCACCAGACACGGCACGCCGGCGCCGCGCTGATATTCCGAACGCACCGTGTGGCCGGGGCCTTTCGGCGCGATCATGAGCACGTCGAGGTCAGCGCGCGGCTCGATCAGGTTGAAATGCACATTGAGACCGTGCGCGAACATCAGCGCCGCGCCGTCCTTCATGTTCTTGGCAAGGTGATCGCGATAGATGTCGCCCTGCAATTCGTCGGGCGTGAGCATCATCATCACGTCGGCCCATTTGGCGGCTTCCGCAACCTCCATGACCTTGAACTTCTCGGCCTCGGCCTTTTTCACGCCGGCCGAGGTCTTGCGCAACGCGACCGCGACCTCCTTCACGCCGCTATCGCGCAGATTGAGCGCGTGGGCGTGGCCCTGGCTGCCATAACCGATGATGGCGACCTTCTTGCCTTTGATCAGGTTCAGGTCGGCGTCGCGATCGTAGTAAACACGCATGATAATTAACCCCTATTTGACCGGTTGCTCGGCCACTCTCCTCACGCGTCATGGCCGGGCTTGTCACCCGCAAGTCGGGTATACCCGACTTGCGGCACTCGACCCATGCGGAAGTCGGGCAAGCCCGACTTCCGGCGCCATCCACGCCTTTATTTGTCGCAGCGTCGATAGCAAGACGTGGATGCCCGGCACAAGGCCTGTGCTCGGGCCGGCCGAAGGCCGGGCCCGAGTGCCGGGCATGACGAAATCTACTTCCCGCGTTGTCGCTTGATCTGCCGGCGACCGGCATAAAGCAACGCAAAGCCGAGCAGCGCGCTGCCATATTTGATCGCTTCCGGCAGATGAGAACTCTGCTCGAAGCAATAGGGCCGATCGCCGATGAGACCGAGACTAATGCAGCGCATGTTTCCCACTGCATAAGGCTTGAGGAAAACGCCCAGCATAATCAGAGGGATCGCGAGGATGGTCAGCCCCATCTCACATTCCCTCCGGTCCGCGCATGATGGCGGCGATACCGGTGCGCGCCACCTCGACGAGGCCAAGCGGCAGCATCAAGGCGATGAACTGCTCGATCTTTTCACTGGCGCCGGTGATCTCGAACACAAAGCTTTCGGTCGTTGCGTCAATCACGCGCGCACGGAAGGCATCGGCCAGCCGCAATGCCTCGACCCGGTTTTCCCCTTTGCCCTTGACCTTCACCATGGCGAGTTCGCGCTCGATGGCATTGCCGGCGAGCGTCATATCCACCACGTGATGGACCGGCACCTGCCGGTCGAGTTGGTTCTTGATTTGCTCGATCACCATCGGTGTCCCCGTCGTGACGATGGTGATCAGCGAAAGATGCTGCCGATGCTCCGTCTCCGACACCGTCAGTGACTCGATGTTGTAACCGCGGCCGGAAAACAGGCCGATCACGCGCGCCAGCACGCCCGGCTCGTTGTCGACCAGCACCGAGAGCGTGTGGGTCTCAGCCTTTTGCGCGGTTGGCGCTGCCGGATAGTGGCTTGTTGTGGGAGCGTTCATGAGCTGTGTCCTTACCGTCGCAAGATCCCAAACGCGAAATCGCGGCCCTGACCACGCACGAGCGCGAGATCAATCCAGAGCATGGCATGAGCTTCGAGCAACCGCGCATTACGCAAGGGACCCGCATCGATCACGTCAAAGCCGAGTTCGCCGACAAGTTTTGTCACCTTCGGCTTGTTGCCGGCGTCGTCACCGGCAACGAACATCACCGATTTCACGCCCTTGAACACCGGATCCGCCATATTGCCGAAACCAGTTGTGTTGAGGGTCTTGAACACTGAGGCGCCCGCCGCCCACTCCTGCACTTTTTCGCCGCCCGAGATTGAGTGACCTATCTCTAGCGCGATGCCATCGGCTCCGCGCGTAAGTGGATTGGTTGCGTCAAGGATGATTTTACCTTTCAGGTCGCCCATGGATCGGATAATGGCTTGCGTTGACGGCCATGGCGTCGACAGCACGATTACGTCAGTGGACGCCGCCGCCTCGGCGGTGGTCGCCGCGCGCGCCTTTTCGCCAATCGTGCGTAAGAGCGCCTGTGTTTTTTCCGACTTGGGATCACGCGCCCCGAAAATGATGTCGTGGCCCTTTCGCGCCCAATTGGCGCCAAGCGCGCCGCCGACATTGCCAGCGCCGATGATGGCTATTTTCATGGCTACACCATAACCTTACCTTCCTCGGTGATCGCGTCTTCGACGCTCACGCCGGCGTCACCAAGCAACATTTCATTGTGCGCGCGGCCCGACGGAATCATCGGGAAGCAGTTTTCCTTCGGATCAACCACGCAGTCGAACAGCACCGGCTTGTCGACGTCGATCATCTCCTTGATGGCGCGGTCGAGGTCGCCGGGCTTCTGGCAGCGGATGCCATGCGCGTGCATCGCTTCGGCCAGCTTGACGAAATCCGGCAAGGCTTCCGAATAGCTCTCGGCATAACGGCCGCCGTGCAGCAATTCCTGCCACTGCCGCACCATGCCCATGTAGCCGTTGTTGAGAATGAAGATCTTGATCGGGAGCCGGTATTGCACCGCAGTTGAGAGCTCCTGCATCGTCATCTGCACCGAGGCTTCGCCCGCGATGTCGATCACCAGCGACCCCGGATGTGCAAGCTGCACGCCGACCGCAGCCGGCAGGCCATAACCCATGGTGCCCAGTCCGCCGGACGTCATCCAGCGGTTCGGCTCCTGGAAGCCGTAGAACTGCGCCGCCCACATCTGGTGCTGACCGACCTCGGTGGTGATGTAGACGTCCTTGTCCTTGGTCAGCTCATAGAGCCGCTGAATGGCGTATTGCGGTTTGATCACATCATTCGACGGCTTATACGCGAGCGATTTGCGCGCGCGCCATTTGTCGATCTGTGTCCACCACATCTGCAGCGTCTTCTTGTCGGGATGAATCGCGCTTGTGCGCCACAGCCGCACCATGTCTTCGAGCACATGCGCGCAATCGCCGACGATCGGAACGTCGGCCTTGACGTTCTTGTTGATCGAGGACGGGTCGATATCGACGTGAATCTTTTTTGAGCCGGGCGAGAAGGCATCCAGCCGTCCGGTGATGCGGTCATCAAAGCGCGCGCCGATACAGATCATCACGTCGCAATCGTGCATCGCCATGTTGGCTTCGAGCGTGCCGTGCATGCCGAGCATCCCGACCCATTTGGGATCGGCGGCTGGAAAAGCGCCCAGCCCCATCAGCGTGGAGGTGATCGGATAGCCGGTCAGTTTGACCAGCTCACGCAGCAGATCACACGCGGCTTTACCGGAATTGACCACGCCGCCGCCGGTGTAGAACAGCGGCCGCTTCGCGTGCGCCATCAAGTCGATCGCCTGCTTGATCTTGTCGATGTCACCTTTGACCTTTGGTTTGTAACCGGTGTGCGGAAAATCCTTCGGCCGCGAATAGATTCCCTTCGCGAACTGGATATCCTTCGGCACATCGACCACGACCGGCCCGGGCCGGCCGCTCGACGCGATGTGAAATGCTTCATGCAGCACGCGCGGCAGATCTTCGATGCGCTTGACCAAATAATTGTATTTGGTGCACGGGCGCGTAATGCCGACTGTATCTGCCTCCTGGAAAGCGTCATTGCCGATGAGATGCGTCGGCACCTGGCCGGTGATGCAGACAACCGGGACTGAATCCATCAGGGCGTCGGTCAGGCCGGTGACCGCGTTGGTTGCGCCGGGACCCGACGTGACAAGCACGCAGCCGACCTTGCCGGTCGAGCGCGCATAGCCTTCAGCCGCGTGCACGGCGCCCTGCTCGTGCCGGACGAGAATGTGCCGCACCTGGTTTTGCGCGAAGATCGCGTCGTAGATCGGCAGCACCGCGCCACCCGGATAACCGAACAGATGCTCCACGCCCTGATCGGAGAGCGCCTGGATCACCATTTCTGCACCGGTCATTTCGCGTGTCATGACATTCCCTTTCGTCGACTGATCGCCCGCTCCGCTAGCCAATAAAAAAGGCCCGTAACGGGCCACGTCCGGACGCTTGCCTGCGGTCCTTTCTAGGACCCAGCGAGCGCCCGAACCTCTACGACAAGAGTAATAATATTGCGTAACATTGACTTTGCTCGTACTTTCATTGCGCGGTTTTATAATAGGGCCGCAGGGGCCGGTCAAGCCCAAAACAGCATCATTTGCGGTCGGAAAGCTCGGCCAGAACGGCAGAATGGGCCTTTTCGGGGGTTTCCCATAGCCAATCCTTCATCTGGTTACGAAACCAGGTGACCTGGCGCTTGGTGTACCGGCGCGTGTCCATGATGGCGCCAGCCGCGGCCTCGTCGATCGACAGCTCGCCGGCCAGGTGCCGGATCAGCCACGGGACGCCGTGCGCCTTCATTGCAGGCAGCAGCGGGTCGAGCTTGCGGGCGGCCAGCCTTTTCACCTCCTCCAGCGCGCCCTCGCGCAGCATCGTGGCAAAGCGGGTCTCGATGCGATGCACCAGTTGCTTGCGCTCGCACGTCAGGAAAATCTTCACGGCCTTATCGGGGTTCATCAGCGCCGGCATGCCTTCCTTGTGCCATTCGGAAAGCGGACGCCCGGTCGCCAGCACCACCTCCAGCGCGCGTGCGATACGCGAGCGGTCATTGATCATCAGCCGCTGCGCGGTGGGAGGATCCTTCAGCGACAGCTCGGCGTGCAGCGCCGGAGCGCCCTCGCGCTGCAATCGGCCGCGGACGTCGGCGCGAATGGCTGCAGGAATAGACGGCACGGCGGCGAGCCCTGTGGTCAAGGCTTTGAAATAAAGCCCGGTGCCGCCGACCAAGATCGGAACGCGCCCCTGCCCCGCGATCTCCTTGAGCGCTTTTTCGACGTCGCGGCACCATCGGCCGACGGAATAATCCTCCGCGGCATCGACAAAGCCATACATCCGATGTGGGACCCGCCCTTCATCCTCCGATGTCGGACGCGCAGTGATGATGCGCAGATCGCGATACACCTGCATTGAATCGGCGTTGACGATGACGCCGCCAATGCGTTCCGCCAGATTGAGCGCCAGCGCCGACTTGCCGCTCGCTGTCGGCCCTGCAATAAGCACCGCTCGATTGGTATCGGGCATCATATGACTCATGTTGCGACCCTGATCAGCGCTTCAGGCGCGCTCGACGCTTCAGTCGTCGAGCGGGTGCGCGGCGTCTTGGGGAATAGCAGCGTGCCCCAGCGGCTTGGACCGGACGCCGCCGATATCCTCTTTAGCGCGGAAAAAGCCGTCGACCAACGCGCGCTCACAGAACAATTGCGCAGACTTTCCCCGGGTATCGACGTGGTCGTGCAGCCGTCAGCCGATCGCCGCAAGAAGCTGTTCCTGGCCGACATGGATTCCACGATGATCGGCCAGGAATGCATCGACGAACTTGCCGACTTTGTCGGGCTCAAGGCCCATGTCGCCGCCATCACTGACCGGGCCATGCGCGGTGATATTTCTTTCGAGCCGGCACTACGGGAACGCGTCGCGCTGCTCGAAGGACTTCCCGTTACAGTCATCGAGGACGTCCTGCGCGAGCGCATAAGCCTGACACCGGGCGCACGAACACTGGTGGCGACCATGCGTGCGCACGGCAGCCGGACCTGCATGGTTTCGGGTGGATTTACGCTGTTCACCGACCGTATCGCGGCGCTGGTCGGCTTCGACGAGAACCGAGCGAACACGCTCACGATCGTTGACGGGCACAAACTTGCCGGCACCGTGGCCGAACCCATCTTCGGCCGCGACGGCAAACGCGCCGCCCTGGTGGAACTGCGTCAGATGCTTGGTCTCGCCAGGAATGAGACCATGGCGGTCGGCGACGGCGCCAATGATCTCGATATGATCCTGGAGGCCGGCCTCGGCGTCGCCTATCACGCCAAGCCGGCGGTTGCCACGGCTGCACCGGCACGTATCGAGCACGGCGACCTGACGGCCCTACTCTATATTCAAGGCTATCGTCGCGACGAGTTCGTCGTTGCCCGATCGGACTGAAAGTCGCCGATCAAAACTACTGCAGGCTCAGCGCCACAAAGCTCGGATCGCCGTCCGGCGTAACGACCAGCAGGACCGCGGCTTTCTTGCCGTCCTTCTTGAGCTTCTCAAGGCGTTGCTGCAGCTCCGTCGCATTTGTGACCGGCTGCTGCTGAACCTCGGCGATGACCATTCCGGGCGCGAGACGTTTCTCGGACGCCGGTGAATTCGGATCGACGCCCGTGATCAGTACGCCTTTCACTTTGTCCTTGATGTTGTGCTTTTTGCGGAGATCGTCGGTCAAATTGGCAAGATCGAGGCCGAGCGCTTTCTTGACGACCGGCTTTGCGTCCGGCGTCGTATCCTTCTTGGGGTCGAGCGCAGCCTGCTTTTTCTCGTCCTCAAGGCGGCCGAGCTTGACGGTTTTCTTTTCTTCCTTGCCTTTGCGAATGATGACGACTTCGACGTCCTTGCCAACCGGCGTATCTGCGACGATCTTGGGCAGGTCGCGCATTTCCTTGATGTCTTTGCCGTCGAATTTCACAACGACGTCGCCTGGTTCAATGCCGGCAGGTTT
The DNA here is from genome assembly GCA_963819915.1 of uncultured Alphaproteobacteria bacterium. Taxonomy (GTDB): domain Bacteria; phylum Pseudomonadota; class Alphaproteobacteria; order Rhizobiales; family Xanthobacteraceae; genus Pseudolabrys. The sequence continues at coordinate 425,902 of CAWFXX010000007.1, read as the reverse complement.
GGCCGGCCCCTTGTCGTCGATGCCGGCAATCAGCGCGCCGCGCGCCGGCTTGATGCTCAGGCTTTCGGCGATCTCGTCGCTCACCTGCTGGATGCGTACGCCGAGCCAGCCACGACGCACCTCCTTGAACTCACGCAATTGATCGACCACGGGCACCACGGTTTTCGACGGAACGGCAAAGCCGATGCCGATCGAGCCGCCCGACGGTGAAATGATCGCGGTGTTCACGCCGATCACTTCGCCGTTCAGGTTGAACAACGGCCCGCCCGAATTGCCGCGGTTAATGGCAGCGTCGGTCTGGATGTAATTGTCATAAGGCCCCGACTGAATGTCGCGGTTGCGCGCCGAGACGATGCCGGCGGTCACGGTGCCGCCAAGACTGAAAGGATTTCCGATCGCGATGACCCACTCGCCCAGCCGCAGCTTGTCGCTGTCGCCAAATTTGACCGCCTTGAGCGGCTTGGTCGGCGTGACCTTGAGCAATGCGAGATCGGTCTTCTGATCGCGGCCGACGACTTCGGCCTTGAGCGTTGTGCCATCATTGAGAATGACGCTGACTTCGTCGGCGTCCGCGATGACGTGGTTGTTGGTCACGACCAGTCCGGACGTGTCAATAATGAAACCCGAACCCAGCGAGTTGACGCGGCGCGGCGAGGGTGTTTGGCCGTTCTGCCCGTTCTGACCGCCCTGCCCGCGCCGGTTCTTGAAGAACTCCTCGAAGAACTCCTCGAATGGCGAGCCCGGCGGCAACTGGGGCATCGCGCCACTGCTCAGATCTACGGACTGTTTGGTGGAGACATTGACGACGGCGTCAATCACCTGTTCGGCAACATCGGCAATGCCTTCCGGCCCGCGCGCCGCGGCCGGCACCGTCAATGCCGGCCAGGCGATGGCAGCAGCGGTCAAAAGGGCCAGGCCGGCGCGGCCGACTGGGGTCGAGCGGATGAAGTAGGATGCGCCCATGGGCGTCGTGTCTCCTTGGACTAAGGTTTTAAAGAGAGTGGCCCTGACTTCGGGGCGATTTAAGGGCACCGCAAATCAATACCATAGGAGGCTGTTGACTGCCGTCACCCCCGCACCAGCCAGACCATGGCCAGGCCAACGATAGCCGAGCCGATTCCGATCAGGCGTAGCGATAGATCCGGGGTTTGCAGCACACTGGTCATCGCCCGTTTGGCCGCCTCCGGGAATGCCGCGAAGATCAGGCCTTCAATGACAAAAACCAGTCCCAGCGCGGCCAAAAAGTCAGTCATACCGACCGCGCGCGTGCACTAGCGAGCAGGCGCGGGGATCGCCGGGGCGGACGTTGAATTGTCCCGCGGCTTGCCCAACGGATCGTTGAAATACCGGAAGAAACTGGAGTCCGGCCGCAGCACCAGCCGGGTATCATTCTGCTTGAGACCGTGCTCGTAAGCCTGCATCGAGCGATAGAAGACGAAGAAGTTCGGATCCTGGTTGAAAGCGTCGGCAAAAATCTTGTTTCGGGTCGCGTCGCCCTCACCGCGGATTTGCTCCGACTTCGAGGTCGCGTCGGCGACCAGGACCGTGACTTCACGATCGGCGCGCGAGCGGATTTCCTGCGCACGCTGCGCGCCTTGGGCGCGGAACTCGGCAGCCTCTCGCTGGCGTTCTGTTTGCATCCGCTGGTAGACCGCCTGGCTGTTCTGCTCCGGCAGGTCGGCACGGCGGATACGCACGTCAACAACCTCGACACCGTAGCTGGTCGCCTCGCGGTCGACCAATTCCCGAATGCGCGCCATAAGATCAGAGCGTTGGTCACGCACGACGTGCATGAATGTGACTTCGCCGAGCACACGACGCAGTGCCGAATTGAGCAAGATGGAAAGCTGCGAATTTGCGCCGGAAATTGAACCAAGCGTCTGATAGAAACGCAACGCGTCCTTGATGCGGTATCGTGCGAATGCATCAACCACAAGACGCTTCTGGTCGGAGGCAATCACTTCCTGCGGCGGCGCCTCCAGATCAAGAATACGCTTGTCCAGATAAACGACCGAATCGATGAACGGCGCCTTGAAGTTCAGCCCTGGTTCGCTAACTACGCGTACCGGCTGACCGAGGCGCACCACCAGCGCCTGCTCGGTTTGGTACACCGAGAACAGCGACGAGTAGGCGACGATAAGCGCAGCGACAAAAAATACTGCGACAATACCGCCAATGAAATTGAGTCTCATGGCCGACCCCCTGTCGTATTCGGGCCGCGCGCCTGCGGCGGACGACTGAGCTCATTGAGCGGCAAATAAGGCACCACCCCGTTGCCGCCCGGAGCTGAATCCAGAATGATCTTGTCGGTGCCGCCGAGGACGCGTTCCATGGTTTCGAGATACATGCGCTCGCGCGTAACGTCCGGCGCTTTCTTGTATTGCTCGTAGATGTTCAAGAAGCGCGACGTCTGACCGGTTGCTTCTGCCACCGTCTGCTCGCGATACGCTTCCGCCGCTTGCACGATTTGCGCAACGCGGCCACGCGCTTCCGGAACAACGCGATTGGCGTAGGTCTGCGCTTCGTTCTGGGCCCGCTCCTGATCGATACGAGCGGCCTGCACATCGCGCAAGGAGTCGATCACCTGCGACGGCGGATCGACTTTTTGCAATTGCACCTGTTGTATAATGACGCCAGCACCGTAATGGTCGAGAACCTTCTGCATCAGGTCCTGCACCGAAAGTTCGATGCTCTGGCGCGCGACAGTCTGGATCTCGCGGCTATCGGAACGGCCGATCACCTCACGCATCGCACTTTCCGCCACCGCCTTTACAGTCCCTTCCGGGTTCTGGATGTTGAACAGAAACTCGCCGACGCCGGTCGGTTTGACTTTCCACAGCACCGAGAAGTCGACGTCGACGATATTCTCGTCGCCGGTCAGCATCAGGCTCTCTTCAGGAACGTCGCGCACCGTGGTGCCGCCGCGCCTGACGTCGTCGACAGCACGCATGCCGATGTCGATCTTGTTGACGCGCAGCGCCTTGGGCGTCAGCACCTTCTCGATCGGATACGGCAGATGGTAGTTCAGGCCGGGCTGCACTTCCCGCACTTCCTTGCCGAATCGAAGCACGGCGCCGAGTTCATCCGGCTCGACACGGAAGAAGCCGGAAAAGCCCCAGAGCACCAGAAGACCGAGCGCGATCAGCGCAAACCCGCGGCCGCCGAAATTGCCGCCGGGCAGATAGCGCCGCAATTTGTCCTGTCCGCGTCGGAGGATTTCCTCCAGGTCCGGCGGCGTCGGTCCCGGCGATTGCGGTCCGGAGCCCCACGGCCCCTTGCCGCCCGGGCCCCAAGGGCCGCCACCGCCCTGATTGGTCCATGGCATTGAGAATGTCTCCCGCGCCGGAGTTCTTGCCCGGCTGCCTATAGTTGGGAGGGGTTATAGGGGACGCCAAGCCCCGTTACAACGCGCCGCCATGCCGCATTTTTCCGGCGATTCAGCGCCTTACATAGGTCGCCAGCGTGAAATTGGCGTCATCATCCGGGCCGGCGTAGTGATCTTCACGCCACACCTCCTGCCAGACCTCCGGGTCGATTGTCGGAAACACCGTATCGCCCTCCGGCGCCATGTGGACGTGCGTAATTTCCAACCGGTCGGCCATCGGCATTGTGGCGGCGAATATATCGCTGCCGCCGATCACCATGATTTCGTCGACGCCGTGCTTGGCCGCGTCAGCACGCGCGAAGCTGAGCGCAGCATCGAGGCTGGTTGCCAAAACCGCGCCGGGCGCGACCAAAGTCAGGTCGCGCGAGAGCACGATATTGGTTCGCCCCGGCAGCAACTTCCCGATCGACTCGTGCGTCTTGCGCCCCATAACCACCGGGCGATTCAGCGTCACTTTCTTGAAGTGCTGCAAATCAGACTTCAGCCGCCATGGCAGCTGGCCGTCACGGCCAATGACCATGTTCTCACCGATCGCTGCGACCAGCACGGTTTTCATCACTGCGCGCCTTTACGCTCGATCGAAAAAGATACGGGAGACAGACAGAAGAACACAGGACCGCCTTGTGATCGCACGATCATCTGCATAGGCCAATTGTTCTGACATTTCCCTAACGGCCGGACGTCCGGCGCGGAACGCGGGAACACCAAAAAGGTCGGCAAAATGCGCCGAAGTCGCCCCTTAAAATCATCTTATTTGGATGCGTACAAACAGCGACAACAAGACTATCGCTTTTTGGCAAACGGCTACACGGCAACTTCCGCTTTGATGTGCGGATGCGGATCGTAGTTCTCGACCGAAAAATCCTCATAGCGAAACGCGAATATATCACGCACCGCTGGATTGAGACGCATCGAGGGCAAGTGCCGCGGCGCACGCCCCAACTGTAGTCGCGCTTGCTCGATATGATTGAGATACAAATGCGCATCGCCGAATGTATGGACAAAATCACCGGGCTCGTGGCCGGTCACTTGCGCGACCATCAGTGTGAGAAGCGCATAGGACGCGATATTGAAAGGCACGCCGAGGAACACATCGGCTGAGCGTTGGTAGAGCTGGCATGAGAGCTTGCCGTCGGCGACATAGAACTGAAACAGGCAGTGACACGGCGGCAGCGCCATCTTGTCGACGTCGGCCGGGTTCCATGCGGTGACGATCAGCCGCCGCGAATCCGGGCTACGTTTGATCATTTCGATGACGTGGCTGATCTGGTCGATGGTCTTGCCATCTTTCGCCGGCCATGACCGCCATTGCTGGCCATAGACCGGACCGAGGTCGCCGCGTTCGTCGGCCCATTCGTCCCAGATGCGAACACCGTGTTCTTGCAGATATTTTACATTGGTGTCGCCGGCCAGAAACCAGAGCAGCTCGTGGATGATCGACTTGAGATGCAGCTTCTTGGTGGTGAGCAGCGGAAAGCCCTCGTCGAGAGGAAACCGCATTTGGTGCCCGAACACGGAAATTGTTCCGGTTCCGGTCCGGTCACGCTTTTCCACGCCGTCGGCGAGGATGTGTTCCATCAGATCGAGGTATTGGCGCATCGTTCGCCCAGATTGCTCACGACTCAAAACATGGGGAAGTTTACCGCAGGCGGCAACCACTGGCTGATCTTTATCAACGGCTGAACTCCTGCGCTTTCGCGACCCGCGGGCACCCGAATTTGCTACCATTGCAATATCGCCGTTGGGGGAATGCCATGAGTTTTGATCACCTTCTTCTTGCCAGGGTCCTGTTTACGCTGACCACCGCGGGCTGGGCGGTGGCGACCGTGATTGCCGATTTCAACAAGACCCACGCCACGAACCCGAAATGGACGCCGCACGCCCGCTTCCATGTCGTATGGCAGATTTCCAGCTATGTCGGCTTCGGCCTGCTCGCCTTCGCGCTGATTTGGTGGCCGGGCCCGCTCGCGCTCGAGCGGCTCTATTTGGCCGCCGCAATGGGCGTCATCGTCTATGCCGCCTTTTTTGGGGCGCTGCTGGCTATGCCGGTCTATGGCGGCTCGGCCTACGACAGAAACGGTTACAAGCCGTTCAAAGCGCCAATCCCGATCATTTCCAAAACGTGGGACGTCAACGTCACCATCTTCGTGGTCCAGGTGCTGTTGCTGGCGGGAGGCATTGCGGCGGTGACCCGCTGACGCGCAAACAACAAAGCCGGCGACGTGCCGGCTTTGGATTCGCATAATCTTGCGATGGCGCGTGCTACTCGACGAACACTTCCTCGCGCCGTTTGCGGATCATTGGCAGCGCCGCGATCACCAACAATGTGGCTGCAACCGCAATCAGCCCGGCTGAAATCGGCCGGGTGAGGAACACGGTCGCATCGCCACGCGCGATCAACATGGCGCGGCGCAGGTTCTCCTCCATCAACGGGCCGAGCACGAAGGCGAGCACCAGCGGCGCCGGCTCGAATTCATGCTTGTTCAGCCAGTAGCCGAACAGACCGAAGATTGCCGCTATGACAACGTCGGTCGGCGAGTTGTTGATCGAGTAGATGCCGATGCAGCAAAACACGATGATCGACGGGTACAGCAACCGGTATGGCACCCGCAGCAGGCTGACCCAGACGCCGACCAACGGCAAATTGATGATGATCAGCATCAGGTTGCCGAGCCACATCGAGGCAATCATGCCCCAGAAGAGTTCCGGCTGCTTGGTCATCACCTGCGGGCCCGGCACGATGCCGTGAATTGTCATCGCGCCCACCATGAGCGCCATCACCGCATTGGGCGGAATGCCAAGCGTGAGCAGCGGAATGAACGAGGTCTGCGCGGCTGCGTTATTGGCGCTTTCCGGCGCAGCCACCCCCCTGATCTCGCCACGTCCGAAGCGTTCCGGAGTCTTCGAGATGCGCTTTTCGAAGGTGTAGGCCGCGAACGAGGCCACCACCGCGCCACCGCCGGGCAGAATTCCCAGGATTGAACCGAGAATGGTGCCGCGCGCGATTGCGCCGGAAGAATTGATCAGATCCTGCCGCGTCGGCATCAGCCCGGAGATCTTGGCTTTCACAATGTCGCGGCTCTCCTGCGACATTTCCAGGTTCCGGATGATCTCGGCGAAACCAAACAGTCCCATCGCCACATTCGTGAAGCCAATGCCGTCGGACAGCTCTGCGATGTCGAAGGTCATGCGGCCGGCGCCCGTTTCGAGATCCGAGCCGACCATCGACAGCAACAGGCCTGTGAGGACCATCGCAACGGATTTGAGCACCGAACCTTTCGCCAGAACCACCGCGAAGATCAGGCCGAGCAACATCAGCGAGAAGTATTCCGCCGGGCCGAAGAGCAGGGCGATCGAGGTCAGCGGCACGCCGAGCGCTGCAACCAGCACTGTCGAGACGCAGCCCGCAAAGAATGAGCCGATAGCGGCAATCGAGAGCGCAGCGCCGGCGCGGCCTTGCCGCGCCATCTGATGGCCATCGAGGCAGGTGATCACCGAGGTCGCCTCGCCCGGAATATTGACCAGCACCGAGGTGGTCGAGCCGCCGTATTGCGCGCCATAGTAAATGCCGGCGAGCATGATCAGCGCGCCGACCGGTGGCAGCCCGAACGTGATCGGTAGCAGCATGGCGACCGTCGCAACGGTGCCGATGCCAGGCAGCACGCCAACGAGCGTGCCGACCAATGCACCAAGCAGACAGAAGCCGATATTGTAGGGGTTCGCGGCGACCGAGAAGCCGAGGGCGAGATTGGCAAGAAGTTCACTCATGGCGTTCTTCCTGCCTAAATCCAGGGCCACAGCTGAAACGGCAGCTGCAGCAAATACACGAACAGCAAGACGCAGAATGCGGTCATCGCCACTGCGGCGATCAGGCTTTCCACCCAGCGCATTTCGGTCGACCCAAAGATCGAGACCAGAAAGGCCGCGAAAGTTGACGGTATCAGCCCGAGCGGCGGAAGCGTCAGCGGGCCGACAGTCAGGCCGCGGATCATCCCGGCAAACGCGAGGATCGCGAGCAGCACCCAGGCCGGGCCGCGGACCGCGTATTTTTCAATTGGTGGACCGTCGACCAGGAGGCCGGACAGCGCCACCAGCGCGCCGCAAATCGCAAGCATCCCGGCAAACAGGCGCGGCGCGGTCCCCGGCCCGAACGCAAAGCCATGAGTCCCGGGCAGATCGCCGGACGTCAGAATTGCAATGATTGCGAGACCGATGAGCGCAAGCCCGCCGTAGAAGTCGCGCGGCCCGCGTACCTTGAAACGAAACCCGCCCCCCTTCGCGGAGGTTTTGACCCCCTCGGACATCCTCTTCCTCCCCTGGACTCTTTATTATTGTTCTTTTTTCTTGTTTTTTGGTTCTTGGCCGAACCCCTCACCTAAATCCCTAGCACACGAGCGGGCCCGCCCGGAAGAGTCGATCTAGGGTGGTGTCCTGCTACAGCCAGCCGCTGAGCCCCAGCAACCCACCGGCCGCAAAAATCCAGAGTGGATTAAGACGGGTGGCAAAGCCGACTATGGCTGTCGTCGCCGTAATTGCGGCGGCGTAGATATTGTTGTCGGCACTACGCGCGAGCACAAAGGCACTGGCCGCGATCAGCCCCAGAGAAACCGGAACGAGCCCGGCCTGTATCGCGATGCGCCAGCGCGCCTCCTTGAAACGATCCCATGTGCGCGCCACAAAAAATGCAACGAGACAGGTCGGCCCGCACATTGCGGCCGTCGCGACCGCCGCGCCGGCAAAGCCGGCGACATGATATCCGATCAAGGTCACAATGATGATGTTCGGCCCCGGCGACACTTGCGCGATCGCGAACATGTCGGCGAACTGCCGGTCGTTCATCCAATGCATGACGTCGACTGCGATGCGATGCATCTCCGGAATCGCGGCATTGGCCCCGCCAACCGCAAACAGCGACAGCAGCGCGAAATAACCGGCGAGCGTGAGCAGCGGGTTTTCGTTCATCGCTTGAACCACGCGCAGGCGACGCTGACCGGCGCCAGCACCACGAACACCCATGGGAGTGGCCAGTGCATGATTGCCACCCCGACGAACGCGGCAATCGCAATCAGCGGCGCCCAATCCCGCCGCAAGCGAAACAACGGGGCCGCCATCTTGGCGACGACAGCCATCAGTAAGCCAACCGCGGCGGCCGTGATTCCGGCGAGGATACGGCTGAGGATCTCGATATCGCCGAATTGTGCGTAGAGCACCGCCAGCACAAAAACGATAATAAGCGGCGGCCCCATCAGGCCAGCGAGTGCAACGGCCGCACCCGGCGCGCCGCCGAAGCGCGAGCCGAACACAACCGAGAAATTCACGACATTGGGTCCAGGCAGGAACTGCGAGAGCGCGAAGGCCTCGTTGAATTCTTCGGCCGTCATCCAGCCTTTCTGCTCGACGATCTTGCGCCTCGCCCATGGCAAAGCGCCGCCGAACCCGGACACGGAGACGATCGCAAAGGCGCGAAACAGTTCGGATAAAGAGGGGCGTATCGCAACGGACAACGGAGTGTTCACACGTGTGCGGATGGATTCGGACATGCGTTCGTAGGGTTACATCGTGCCGATGACGGCGACTAGGTGACGGCTTGCAAACCACCCTTGCGCGGTGACCGCGGAGGCCCAATGATCGGTTCGGCACGCGGCTTCCGGGAGGCGCAACATGCGGCGGCGGGAGTTCTTCACCCTATTGGGCGGCGCAATAACCTGGCCTGTCATCCAGACATCAAAAGCCCGGGCGCAGACAGGTTATCCGGACCGGCCGATCACGCTGATCGTGCCGTACGCACCCGGCGGCGGCAACGACGTGGTGGCACGCGCGGTCGCCGAGCCCATGAGCAGGTCACTCGGGCAGCCGATCGTGATCGAAAATCGTGGCGGTGCCGGCGGATCGGTCGGGACGCGCCAGGTCGCCAAGGCTACGCCCGATGGCTACACGTTGGGTCTCGGCGGAACCGGAACTCTCGCCATCGATCCCACGCTATATCCAAACGTGGGCTACAACCCGCGCAAGGACTTCGCGCCGGTCGGCCTGATCGCGACAAGCCCGCTTGTTGTTCTCGTGAACCAGTCAGTCCCGGTGCACAACGTGAAGGAACTGATCGCGCTGGCGAAGAAACAGCCGGGCAAACTCAATTATGCGTCCGCCGGTACGGGCAGCGGCATCCATCTCGGCACAGTGTTGTTCGCCGAGACCACCGGCATCAATATCACGCATATTCCTTACAAAGGCTCGGGGCCGGCGCTGACCGATCTGCTCGGCGGACATGTGCAGATTTATTTCTCATCGCTGCCACCGGCGATCGGCCTTGTAAAGGACGGCAAGCTACGCGCGCTCGGGGTCACCAGCCTTAAGCGGTCAGATTCTTTTCCCGATGTGCCGACGGTCGCCGAGCAAGGCCTGCCGGGCTTCGAAGCTGTGTTGCACTACGGGATCGTTGCACCGGCGGGAACGCCGCAGCCGATCGTCGACAAGCTCAACGCAGCGCTGCGCGCGGCTTTGGCCGATCCCAAAGTCCACGGCCACCTCGCGACCGAAGGAGCCGAGCCCCTGCCAATGAGTTCAGCCGAATATGCCGCCGATATCGACCACGAAGAAACCAAGTGGTCGGCCCTCGTGAAAAAATCCGGCGCGACCGCGAACTAGCCGCTGATACCAAGCTCCTTGAGAATTTCCGCATTGTGCTGGCCAAGCGAAGGCGGCGGCGCATCGATGCACGGGCCGCCATGCGCAAAGGTAAAGGCAGCAAGCGGAACCCCGAAAGCCCCGTCAACGCCGTTGCCCGCTGCATAATGATGAATAATGCCGCGCGACCCGAGCTGGGGGTCGGCAACCGCCTCGCCCATCGTGCGCACACGCGCAGCCGGCACGTGGTTCGCTTGCAGGAAAACCTCCCATTCATCGGCCGTGCGCGTGCGCATGATCTCGCGCAGCGTGGCCGCCTCGCGCTCGCGGTTGGCGTCCCGCTCCTCGTTTGTTTTCTTGATCATGTCCGGACGCTCGAGCAACGTCCAAAGACGGCGCTGCTGGCGCAAATTGCTCGCGCCAAGCATCACGATTGTGTCTTTGGCCTGATAGGCGCTGTTGGTCGCGTGCGGATGCTGGTTTCCACTTGGCTTGACGTGCACGCCGTTGCGCAAATAGCCGGTGAGATGCGAACTCATCAGCGTCATCGCGACGTCGAGCATGGCCATGTCGATGCGCTGGCCCTTGCCGGTGCGCTCGCGCTGGAACAGCGCCGCTGACAGGGCGAAAGCGCCGGTCATGCCGGTCGCGTAGTCGACCGCCGGCGACCCGAATTTTATGGGATTGACCTCGGGCGTCCCCGTCATCGCCATGATGCCGGACGTCGCCTGGATCACATGATCATAGGCGGTCTGCTGGCTGCGCGGTCCCTGCTGGCCGAACGCAGAGAACGAGGCATAGATCAGGCGCGGGTTGATCGCGGAAAGCGCGTCGTAACCAAGGCCCAGTGCCTCGAACGCGCCCGGACGATAGTTCTCGACGAAGATGTCGGCGGTTGCGACCAGCTTCTTTAGGATGTCGCGATCCTTCTCCCGCTTTAAATCGAGCGTGAGCGAACGCTTGTTGGATGCCTGCGTGAGGAACGCCGTACCCATGTTGCGGCGATTGAGTTCCTTGTCGGTGCCCACGCCGCGGCTCTGGTCGGGATCGTCCGGATGTTCCACCTTGATCACGTCGGCGCCCAGCACGGCCAATTGATAGGCCGCAAACGGTCCGGCCAATACATGAGTGGCGTCGATCACCCGGATGCCCTCGAACGGCTGCATGCTGTCCTCCCGCGCCTGAGCGAGCAGCATAGCCGTTCAATGCGGGACGCGTTCAAGCCCTTTTGCCTTGAACAGCGCCGATGCGGCGGGCGCCGCCAGGGCATTGATGAAGGCGGTGGCCACGTCCTTTGCCTTGCAGGCGGCGCCGACGCCCGCAGAAAAAACCGTATAGAGTTGCAGCTCATCCGGAAGCGGCCCCGCGAAGGCCACGCCCTTAACCGGCAGAAGCTCCGGAATTTGTTGCACGGCCATGTCGGCCTCGCCGCGCGCCACCAGTTCCGCGATACGGCCGCTGCCGCCCAACATAATTTTCCCGCGCATGGCTTCGGCAATGCCGAGCCGTGGGAGCAAGCTTTCGAAATACAATCCGCTCGTGCCCTCGCGCGAGCGCACGATTGACCGCGCGGCGAGCAGTGCGTTCTTGAAAGTGTTGACGCTCGCGATATCGGGGATGGTCGCGCCCTTGCGCACCGCTACTCCGAGGCCAGAACGGCCAATGTCTGTGCAACTCTCGCGCACAATTTTGCCGCGCTGTCCCAGCGCATCGATCACTGGGCGCGTGACAATCGCCACATCGAAGGCGATACCGTCTTCGATCTTGCGCTTGAGCGCATTGGCAGGGTCGTAGTCAATCGCGAGCCGCGCGCCGCTCGCGCGCTCGAACGATGGCCCAAGCTCGCGCAGGACTTCTTCGACGGCGTGGGTGCTGAGAACCTTAATATCGGTCACTTGCCGGGCCCCCGCCCCCTATCGCTGCGGCCAAGGCCGGCTGCCAGGGCTTATGTCCTGGGTTATATGCCGTGATTTCAGGCCCATTGCCCCGCTCTTTCTTCGGTAACCTTCAGCGCCTATATTCCTAGGTGCCGGGGCAACCCGGCTATGGCGATAAATGGCCGTCGTAATAAACCCATCGGACCCGGGGGCAGTACCCGGCGCCTCCACCCAAGCCCGCAATCAAGCCCGGCAGATCCGGGCTTCGGCGGGGGCGAACTAGGATCGACGAGGGCGTAAAGGGCGTGCTTTTGCTCGGCATGGTACCGCCGTTATCGGGCCGTCTCATAGTTGCAAACGACAACTATGCTCCGGTTGCTCAGGCCGCGTAAGCGGTTTGAAAGACCGAACTAAAGCCCTGGCGGGTTAAGCTCCGTCAGGCGGGGTCCGGAGGCACCTGGCAACAGAAGCCTCCACTTCATCTTCTCCTGCAATGGTATGCGATTATGACAGTGGGCCGTGAAAGGCCCGCGCGGGGATAGCGCTGGGCGCGTGCGGCGCGGTACATTCGCGCGATTCACGCAAGGGCGCGATCCGCCATGGCCGACCAGATTCGCTACGACCTTCTGACCCAACAGGCCCTTCGGGCTGTCGTGCGCAATGTCCTTTCGGATACCGCGAAGAAGGGATTGCCGGGTGACCATCACTTCTACATTTCGTTCGATACGCGCGCCGACGGCGTGCGCCTGTCGGACCGGTTGCGCGCGCAATATCCCGACGAGATGACCATCATCCTCCAGCATCAATTCTGGGATCTGAAAGTCACCGATGACGACTTCGAAGTCGGCCTGTCATTCGGAGGCATCCCCGAAAAACTGGCGGTGCCCTACGAGGCGATCAACGGATTTTTCGATCCGTCGGTACAATTCGGCCTGCAATTCGAAGAGGTCACCGAGGGAGAAGAGCGTCCGGCACCGGCGAATGCGCAAGAAGCGCCGACCACCCGGAAGAAACGTTTGCCGCCCGGCCCGCCCGTCGCAACCGGCATCGCCGAGACTGCGGCACCTGTGCGCCCGGTTGCACCCGCCGCCAAGCGCGAGAAGCCCGAGAAGCCTGAGAAGCCCGACAGGCCGGCCGAAGGCGGCGGCGAAGTGGTTCGGCTCGACCGTTTTCGCAAAAAATAGCTGTCGCCCTCCCGCAAAGCGCGCGCGGACTTGTATCTGACGTTGGTCGGCGTAGCCTTGCGCTGAACCAATGGGTTTTGGCAGCGTTAGACGATTTCCATGGCGAAGGCGCGCAAGATATCCGTCAAAACCCGTCAGGAAAGCGACGCCTTCGGGCCGTTGGAGATTCCCGCCGATAGCCTTTGGGGCGCGCAAACCCAGCGCTCACTGCATAATTTTCGTATCGGCACCGAGCGGATGCCGATCGAGATCGTGCGTGCGCTCGGCCTGATCAAGCGCGCCGCGGCCGACGTCAATCGTGATTTGGGATCGCTCGACCGAAGGCGCGCCGCAGCGATCGCCGCGGCCGCGCAAGATATCGCCGACGGCAAACTAGACCGGCATTTTCCGTTGCTGGTCTGGCAGACAGGGTCGGGTACCCAGACCAACATGAACGTCAATGAAGTGATCGCAAATGCCGCCAATCTCAAGCTTGGCGGTGTTCTCGGCGCCAAATCGCCGGTGCATCCGAACGATCACGTCAACATGAGTCAGTCATCAAACGATTCAATCCCGACCGCCATGCATATCGCCGCGGCGATGGAGATCGAGCGGCACCTCAAGCCGGCGCTCGCGCACCTGCTCAAGGCGCTCAACTTCAAGGCCAAGGAATTTTCAGGCATCATCAAAATCGGACGCACCCATACAATGGATGCAACGCCGATCACTCTGGGCCAGGAATTTTCCGGTTACGCCGCGCAAACAAAATCCGCGCTCGCACGGATCGCACTGGCGCAACGCGAGCTTTATCCCCTCGCGCAGGGCGGCACCGCAGTCGGCACAGGGATCAATTCGAAGCCGCAATTTGCCAAGGCATTTGCGCGCCGCATTGCCAGGCTGACCAAATTGCCTTTCGTCAGCGCGCCCAACAAATTCGAACACATGGCCGGCCACGATGCCTATGTGTTCGCCCATGGCGCCATTAATTCCGCGGCTACCGCGCTGTTCAAGATCGCCAACGATATTCGCCTGCTTGGCTCCGGTCCGCGCTCCGGCCTTGGCGAACTGATATTGCCGAGCAACGAACTGGGGTCATCGATCATGCCGGGCAAAACCAATCCGACCCAGAGCGAAGCGCTGACCATGGTCTGCTGCCAGGTCTTCGGCAACAACACCACCATCACAGTTGCGGGCAGCCAGGGACATTTCGAACTCAATGTCTACAAGCCGGTGCTCGCCTACTGCATGCTGCAATCGATCCGCCTGCTTGGCGATGCGGTGAACTCGTTCACCGACAATTGCGTCACGGGAATTCGTGCCAATGAACCCCGCATCCGCGAGCTGATGCAGCGGTCGCTGATGCTGGTAACCGCACTCGCGCCGAAGATCGGCTACGATAAAGCCGCGCAGGTCGCCAAGGCGGCGCATGCCAATGGGACGACGCTGCGCGAAGAAGCCTTGCGGTTCGGATTTGTGAGCGCGGCGGAATTTGACCGTCTCGTTCGGCCGGAAAAAATGACCCGGCCCCGTTAGCGCGGTGACGTTCTACGCATGTTCCTTGTCAAGATGAACCTATAAGCACTTCACGTCAGCAATTTTTCGGAACCAGATGACGCATGCGTGAGTTGTATTGCGACGAAATAGCGCAACAACACGTAGTCAACGTAAGTATCCTGCTACTGGTTTACTGAGTTTCTGGACTAGGTTTTTCGAATACTGAAAAATTGCCGCAGGGTTTTAGTTGAGCTCATTTCATGATCTCGCCAGTAGAATTCGGGTCGTCCACAAATATACATTGGCTAGTCCCATAGTACCTCTCCAATCGATTCCATTATTTGTGTTGGTATTCGTTCGTGCGCATGCATGGAACTTTTGCGGTCAACTAACCGTGTATTGAATTGTAGCCACGATCAGCCACAAAATATCGAATGCAATCTTGTGGAAACTGCCAAGAAATTTCCGAAAGACGAAATTTCGCCCACGTGTGGGCGCATTTGGCAGCGAAGGTTCGATGTTAGCTGAACGCTGAACTGAAACGTATCCGGCTACCCCTTCGAGGGCCACGGAATGGCTGAAGTGATCAATCTTCGGACCGTGCGCAAGCGAGCCACGCGGCAACAACACGATCAGCGTGCCAGCGCTAATCGTGTCGCCTTTGGCGAATCTAAACGTGTCCGAAAGCTTGAAACAGCGCAGCGCGCGAAAGCCCGCCGTGACCTTGATCAGTGCCGGATCGAAATAGGGGACCGCTAATGAAATCTCCGGTAGTCAAACGTTCGATCGTTATCGCAGGTCACAAGACGAGCGTGAGCCTTGAAGACGCCTTCTGGAAGGGCCTCAAGGAAATCGCGAATGGCAGGGAAAAGACCTTGTCAGATCTCGTGGCTTCGATCGATACGGATCGCCGCCACGGAAATCTGTCGTCCGCGATTTGTCTCTTCGTTCTCGACCACTACCGAATGCACAATGGCGAAGAACACAGTGTGCCAAGCGAGGCGCGCGACGTTCAAAATGCGCCGCGCTTGATGCATTCAGTTCTGCGGGCCGACTGAGGCCGCCGGCCGGCCCGCGTTTCGCGGCGCGGGCGCGGGCCGGATATCAACCGGGGCCGGCAAGGCAGGCGCCTGCTGGCTCTGGTTCTTCGGCGCCGGCCGCGCGCGTTGCTGTGGCGGCGCGTTTTCCATCGTGCGCAAACGTTTCGTCTGATCGTCAACCGCCCGCAATGTGAGCCAGCCTGTGAGCGCCGACACGTCGACGCTGCGCGTTGGCGCGTTCGACGGCCCCTTCAACGCCACGAAGATTTCGGGCCGCGCGCCCGCCGCAGTGCCCTCCCCTGCGAGCGTCAGCCGCGCATCCAGCGTGCCATCGGTCAGATCGAGCGTGCTTGCCGCCGAAAGCGCCGCATCCGCGCTCTCGACCGCGACCTTGTCGATTCGCAACTGGCCCGCGGCCACGCGCATGACGGCCTCCGCACGCTTCAATGAAAGGGGCCCGCTCGCCAGCGATTTAACCGCGAGGTCAGAAATGCGCCCTCGCTCGATAGGCACGCCGCCCTGATCGACCGCGCGGGTGATGGCATTGAAGACGCGCGGGTCGAGGTCGGCAATCTGAGCATCCGTGAGCACGAGCTTGCCGGAGCCCTTCATCGATCCGATCAGCGCAACCGGACTCAACCCGGTCCCTTCAACCTCGGCTGTCATGGCGGCAGATCCTCGGATCGGCGGCTGCGCTGCCGCCAACAACATCTCGGACGCATCGGCGCCCATCACGGAAATCTTTGCGCGCGCGGTCAGACCGTCATCTCCGCTGTGGAAATTCATCTGACCGGACAATTGCCCGCCGGCGAGATGGCCGGCCGCGTCGGCCAATACGATGTCATCTTTGCCAAGACGCAACGTGGCGTTGATATCGCTGGCCGTCAGCTGCGGCAGTATTTTCACTTGTTTGAGCCTGAGCGCGACCTGGCCGGCAAATTTGCCAAACAGCCCAGAGCCGAACGGTTCGCCCGACCAGCTCCACCCCGCGTTTGCGCGCGTTGCCTGCGCCGGCAACCCAACCGCCCAGGCGACAAAGCCGGGCGCCTCGGCCGCATCGGCCTCAATCACGCCGTCGATCCGGCGCGGCGTTTCACTGCCGATTGCAAGATGGCCGCGAATGCCGGACCCGCCAAGTTTGGCGTCAATATCGTCCAACGTCATGGCACCGCCTGTGATTGCAAGGCGCGTTGCGAGTGTCAGTGGCAAATGATCTGCGCTGCCGGCTGTTGCCCGCAAAGGCCCAACATCGGCCCCCTGGATCTGCAAAGTTGCTTCGATCTTTGGACCTTTTTCCGCGAAAAGCCGCGCTTTGCCATCGGCCTGCGCCGACAGTCCGGCCGCGGCTAACTGTATTCCGAGCGCAATGTCGCCATCGGCCGGGCCGCTGGCCTGCAATTTCAGCTGGCCGGGGCCTTTGCCGACGGCGACAAACCGGTCGAGGCCCAGCAGCGCGATCAACGCCGCGCTGTCCGCCGCTCCAAGAGTACCGTCGAAACGAATGTCGGCCAGAGTGCGTTTGGACCAGTCACCGGCAAACCGCGAATGCACATCGATGTGCGCATCGTCGAGATCGCCGTTGACCACCAATTGCGCAACAGACGTTTTGTCATCGCCTGCGATATCTGCCGTCGCGTGCAGCTTTGCGCGTCCGACGTGATCGATGACACTCCTGACCGGCCCGGCAAGTTTCGGAGCAAATGTGTCGAGGATCGTGCCGACGGCCGCAGTCCGTTTGGTGTCGATGTCGACACTTAGCAAACCGCGCGGCGACGCGCCGCTGGTGTCCACGCGCCCGCTCGCGGCAAAGCTTCCACCGCCATAGTCCGCCACCGCCAGGCGGTCGATTTGCAGACCGGCGCCGTCGACCTTCACGCGCGCGCTCACATCGCGCGCCTCGATACCGCCGAACACGGCGCGTCGAATATCGGCGGAAAACGCCATCTCCCCCGGGCGCGAAAATGCGGATCCGGCAAACATGGCGCGCCAGAAACCCAGCGCGGCGTCGATATCAAGCTGATCCGCTGTGAGCTCCGCATCGAGCCGCGCCGGCTTGCCAACCGCGGCGTAGCGGTAGGACAGCCGCCCGGCGGCCGGCTTGCGGTCGAGCTCGACCTTGAGCTGTTCGAACGCGACTTTGTCGCTTGCGATCGTCACGTCACCACGCACGGACAGGGGCCGCAGGTCGCCCGTTGCCGATTTCATTGCGTCCTTCGAGCCAGGCCGCCAACGCGCGAGGATCGGAGGTCTCGATTTCGGTCGGGCCCGAAAAGGCAACGGTATCGGCCTCGACCGCGAGGCGGCCGCTCAGACGTACTTGGGTCAGCCCGGGCGCGCGAAACTCGAGCTTGTCGAGACTCCATCCGTTGCCGCTGCTGCTGATATCGCCGCGCAGGTTCTGGACATTGCCGCCGCCGAGCGTGACCTGATCGATGCCGATGCCGATCTGAAACGGCAGCGCCGGGTGATAGGCAGCGGCGGCCAGTTCCGCCAGTTTGCGAATGACCGCGGCCGGCGATTGGCGCGCGCCGTCCGCGCTCGACACCGCACGGTCGACATCGATCTGCCGTCCGGAGAACACGCCGTTGAACCGCGGACGCGCGCCGAATGTCAGATCGGCGACGCCGCCCAACCGGAAGCCGCGATCCTCCGAGCCATAGAGGAAATCGACATTCTGCACGAGCGCCGATTGTGCGCCGGCCTTGATCTTTCCGCTCAGCCGCCAAGGTTGAGTAAGAGGTTGGGTGAGGCCCTGCTCGGACAGCGTTGAGCCGCGTGAGCCGACCCGGACCGGCTGCGACACGCTGACCGTACCGTCGAAGCGCGGCTCGCCGCCGGCGATCGTCAGCGCACCATCCGCATCGAGCGTGAATGGATGATCGGTGGGCGCGATATTGATATGTACACGGGCGCTGCCGTCGTCTGCAAAGCGACCTACGGTGAGACGATAGGGATATGGCCGGCCGCTGATTGTAGCAGCGCCCTCGCCTTTAATAGGTCCGGCGAGCGAGCGCGCCTCTCCACTAAATGACACGTCGCCGAGCGTGACATTGGCTCCACTGGCCGCGTCGTTGAGCGCGATCGAGCCGTCCTCGACGCTCAGCCGGTCGACCGATAACTCATCCGGCTTGAACGCAACCGCCAGGCTGGGAGCACGCACGTGGCCAGACCTGTCGAGCCCGAGGCTGAGTTGCGGCCCGGCAAGCCGCAATTCCGCGGCGCGCCATTCGCCGCGCATCAAAGGTCCGAGCGCGAATTCGACGGCCAGCGAACGCGCCCGGACAGCGTCAGCGCTATCCCCGATGACAATGTCATGCAGGACGAGGCGCGGCGACGGCAGCAGGCGCGCGTCGATGGTGCCTGTCACGCGCACCGGTACACCGGCGAGACGGCTCGCCTCGGTCTCGAACAATGCGCGGTGATTGCCCCAGTCGATCAGCAATGGACCGACCAGCGCCGCGACGAGCGCCAGGATGATCGCAATCGCCAATCCAAGCAAAGTGGTCTGCAACGCCAGCTCCAGCACCGAACCCGCATCCGGCGCGCGTCTCGGCCATCATCGCGGAATTCCGGGTATTTTGGCGATTTATGGCGGCAAATCTATGTCGCAGCAAACCTCCACCCCGCTCAATCCGGCGCAAGCGGGATGCCTCACCGCGGTCATCACCGGGCTTGTCCCGGTGATCCCGCTTAGGGACGCAGTGCCTTCATAAGCGAGATGGCCGGGACAAGCCCGGCCATGACAGATGAAAGTCAGAGTGCGCTCGTGATCTCCTCAACCCAGCGAAACGATCTTCCCCGGATTCATGATGTTTTGCGGGTCGAGCGCACGCTTGATCGACGCCATGACGGCGAGCGCGGCCGCGCCATGTTCGGCCGCCATGTATTTCATTTTGCCCTGCCCGACGCCGTGCTCGCCGGTGCAGGTGCCGTCCATGGCCAGGGCGCGTTCAACCAGCCGCTCGGAGAGCGCCTTCGCACGTTTGACCTCATCGGCATCGTCCATGTCGATGAGCAATGTGAGATGAAAATTTCCGTCCCCGACATGGCCGACAATAGGCGCGAGGATCCGGCTCTCCTCGATGTCGCGTTGGGTTTCGGTCATGCATTCGGCCAAGCGCGAGATCGGGACACAGACATCCGTGGGGACCATGGAGGCGCCCGGCCGCAGCGTGAAATTTGACAGCGCGGCGTGGTGGCGCGCTTCCCACAGCCGGGTGCGTTCTTCCGGACGCGTCGTCCACGTGAACGGGCCGCCGCCGAATTCCGCGGCGATCTCGCCGAAGCGCTTGGACTGCTCGGCCACCGAGGCTTCGGTACCGTGAAATTCGAGGAACAGCATAGGCGTTTCGGGAAGGCCGAGCTTGGAGTGCAGGTTGCACGCGCGCACCTGCAAGGCGTCGAGCAATTCGATGCGCGCAATCGGAATACCGGACTGAATGGTATGGATCGCCGTCTTGCAGCACGCTTCCACCGACGGGAACGGACAGGTGCCGCCGGAGATCGCTTCCGGGATGCCGGACAGCCGCAACGTCAATTGCGTGATGACACCGAGGGTCCCTTCCGAACCGACCATCAGCCGCGTGAGGTCGTAGCCGGCCGATGTCTTTTTGGCGCGCCTGGCGGTGTCGATGACTTCTCCGTTCGCCAGCACCACCTTGAGCGCGATGACGTTGTCTTTCATCGTGCCATAGCGGACGGCGTTCGTGCCGGAGCAGCGCGTGGCCGCCATGCCGCCGAGCGAAGCATCGGCGCCGGGGTCGATCGGGAAAAAGAGGCCGCTGTCGCGCAGCTGCTCGTTGAGCGCCTTGCGCGTGATGCCAGGCTCGATGATGCAATCGAGATCCTCGGCGTGCACCGTGAGCACCTTGTTCATGTCGCGGAAATCAATCGACACGCCGCCGCGCGGCGCATTGACGTGGCCTTCGAGCGATGTGCCGACCCCGAAAGGAATGACCGGCACGCGATTGGCCGAGCAGATGCGGACAATCTGCTGCACATCTGCGGTGCTTTGCGGATAGACCACGGCATCCGGAGGCTGATTGACGATCCAGGTGACGGTATTGCCGTGTTGCTCGCGCACCGCCTGCGACGTCACGACGCGGTTACCGAACGCCGCCGTCAGCGCCGCGATCACGGCTTGGATCGCAGCCGGATTGCGGTTGTCCTGCTCGGCAGCGACGTCAGCCATAGCCATAGGTCATTTCTCCGCTCATGCGCCGGCGGACGTTAGCAGAGGATGATGCGGGGTTGAAACGAGGCCGGCGATCGTGCCGGCCATGTGGTCCAACGCAGTTGGAAACGCAGTCGGTGCCGCGTTAGGCGAAGAGATACCAGATCTGTTCGGACGCGGGCGCCTGCTGCGGATCGGCAGGCGCTTCCCGGGTGAGCGAAACGACCCAGGCCGTGACCATCGTCGCGACCAAGAGCACGTATGTGCCACGAGCCAATCTGCCGACCATTGTGACGCTCCCTTATTTTTTTTCAGGATAGTCCAATAGGCTCGCCACGCGCGATTGTCCTTAATTTTTGGTTAATCCCGATAAGCCATTGAAATCGCGATCCCCCGGCAGGGTGTTAAGGTGGACGCGTAAGCGCCGCTGTCGTAGTTTTCGCCGAGTTCCATTCCCGTTTGGAGTTTGCAATGGCCGGCCCTGTGATCGCAGTTACCGACAGTGTTTTCCCCACGCTCGATCCGGCCAAGGCCGCGCTGGCACGTCTCAATCCGACATATCGGATGTCGAAGAGCGTCAACGCCGACGACATCATTGCAGTGGCCAAGGATGCCGATGCGGTGCTGGTGACCTACGCCAAGCTAACGCGCGAGGTGCTCACTCAGTTCACGCGCTGCAAGGCAATCGGCCGCTTCGGCCTGGGCGTCGACAACATCGATCTGCCGACCGCCAAGGAAAAGGGCATCGCTGTCAACTACGTGCCGGACTATTGCATTCGCGAGGTGTCGGATCACGCCATGGCGCTGCTGCTGTCGCTGATCCGCAAAATTCCGTTGTCCAACAAGCTGGTGCAAGGCGGCCGCTGGGAAATGCCGGCGGTGGTGCCGATCCGCCGCATCGAAGGCACGGTCCTCGGGCTCATCGGCTTCGGTCACATCCCGCGCCTGGTGGCGCCAAAGGCGCAGGCCTTCGGCATCAAGGTGATCGCGCATGATCCCTTCGCCAAGCCCGATGTGTTCAAGGCCGCCAATGTCGAGAGCGTGGATCTCGATACACTGTTCAAGATGTCCGACTACGTGTCGGTGCATGCACCGCTGCTGCCCGCAACGCGTGGCATGATGAATGCCGCCGCCTTCGCCAGGATGAAGAAAGGCGCCTACCTCGTGAACACCGCGCGCGGACCCTTGATCGACGAGCCGGCGTTGGTTGCAGCACTCGACTCCGGGCAGATCGGCGGCGCCGGTCTCGACGTGGTGGCGGCGGAGCCGCTGGCCAAGGATTCACCGCTCCTTGGCCGCGACAACGTCATTATCTCTCCGCACACTGCGTTCTATTCGATCGAGGCGCTCAACGAGCTGCAGACCAAATGTGCGACCGATGTCGCGCGGGTTTTGAGCGGCGAAAAGGCGGTCTATCCGATCAGCGCATGAGTTTGGGTGCATGAGTTTGCGAAGTGACCAGATCCAAGCTCCGTTCGTCCCCGCGAAAACGGGGATCCAGTGCAAAAACTCTTCGCCCGTCCGATTGCGCTCTGGGTCCCCGCTTTCGCGGGGACGAACGGACGTAGGGTTGACCCTGCGCAATCAGAACCCATCCTGACATGCTCGATCGCACCGATCTCGAACCGGTCTTCTTCGCGCCCTTCGTGTCATCGCTGATGCACGTCGAGCCGCAATGGATCGACTTTAACGGCCACCTCAACATGGCCTATTACAATGTGCTGTTCGACCGCGCGGTGGACGAGGTCTATGAGCTCGTCGGCTTCGGGCTCGATTATCTCAAGCAGCACAATCATTCGACCTTCTCCGCCGAAGTCCACGTGCGCTATGTGCGCGAGCTGCATGAAAACGATCCGGTGCGGGTGACGTTCCAGCTGCTCGACTACGATTCAAAGCGTGTCCATTATTTCGAGCAATTGTTTCACGCAACCGAGGGCTGGGTCTCGGCCACGTCGGAAAACATGACCCTGCATGTCGACATGGCGGCAAAAAAAGTCGCGCCGTTTCCCGCAAAAATCATGGGCGCGCTCGCGCGCATGAAAGCAGCACATGCGAAATTGCCGCGGCCGGAAGCCGTGGGTCGGCGCATCGCCATGCCAAGGAAAGGTTGACTTGCGGTATCGGTTTTCCGTTCGTCCCCGCGAAAGCGGGGATCCAGCATAAGAATTCTTTGACCATGAGATTGTGCCCTGGGTCCCCGCTTTCGCGGGGACGAACAGGTGAGAAATCCTCGGCACCCAGACCCGTTACTTCCCCACCAGCTTCAGCGCGTCGGCGCGCACGCTGGTGTCAATGAGCATGTCCGTCGGCACCGCCTTCGGAATGACGCCGGCTTTGACAAAAAGCTGCTGCATCCACTCAATGCGATCGGTCGGGATCGCCAGCGTCGGGTCGATCTGCTTGTCGCGGATCGCCTGGTCGGAGATGAATTCCGCGCGCTTGTCATCCGGCTTGGCGTTGGTCATTTCGTGCGCGACCTTGACGGTCTCATCGCGATGCGTTTCAGCGAATTTGTAGGCATCCATTTCCGCCGCAATGAACTTCACGAGATCGTCGCGTCGCTCGGCCAGCACCTTGCTGCTGGTGGCCACGCAAAGCCGGATGAATTTCGGCACCGCCGTGCCACCTTTGGCCAGCACCTTGATGTTGGCCGGCATCACCGCTTCGAATTCATTCGAAACCACCGCAGCATCCGTGATGCCGGCGACCAGCGATTTGTAGCGATCGAGATCGGCGCCCTGCGTCGCCAGTTTCACGTCCGAAAACGGAACATTGGCGGCATCCAACATGCCGCGGAATAGCAGGTCGGGCAGCGAGCCGGGCGACGAGATGGCCACGGTCTTTCCCTTGAGATCGGCAAGCGTCTTGATCTCGGCCTTGGCGAGTACGACCTGCGGCACGCCCGGCCAGGTGCAGCCGACGATCTTCACGCCGGTGCCGCGCACGCCGGCCACGATTGATTCCGCCGCCCCCATGTCGACGCTGTCGATCTCGCCGGAAATCAGCGCCTTCATGAGCGTTGCGCCGGCCTTGATCTGAAGGATTTCGACCTTCAATCCGCGCTTGGCGGCAAAGCCGCCTTTATCGACCATCGCGATGAAGCCGGCGTCGCTCTTGGCTTCGAGGATGCCGTGCTTCCAGACCTTCTCCTGCGCGTGGGCGACGGAGAGGCCAGCGGCGAAAACAATGGCCGCCGCGAGTGCGGATGTTTTTTTATGCACGATGAATCCTCCAATTGCGGCTTTGTTTGTTGCGTAGGCTACGTGTGTGCCTAGGAGGACGCAACTTCGATTTTGTAATTGCCGGAAAGCCAAACTCCGTTCGTTCCCGCGCAAGCGGGAACCCAGGGTCACAACTGCAGACTCAGAGACGTGCAGTCCTGGGTCCCCGCTTTCGCGGGGACGAACGGAAGTGTTGCTAATTTTAAATCCTGTACTCGCCGCCGCGTTTGCGGCCCTGGTCGACATTGAGAAAGAGCTGCTCGAGCGTCGGCCGCTTTTTGATCAGGCCCTGCTCGTGCGAGTAGCCGACCAGGGTGTCGAGCACCTTGCGGTTTTTCTCCGAGAGCCCGTATTCCCACGGATCGGAGCCGAGAATGCGCTCCTGCTCCTCCCAGGCGTCGCGATACCAGGCGAGCGGCACGATGCGCGGATTGGCCATGCGCTTCATGGCGACGGCCTTGGCTTCATTGAAAGCCCGGAACAAGTTGACGGCGAGCCAGGGGTGCTCCTCCGCCAGCGACTGCCGGACGCCGAGCACATGCATGATCGGGAAAATGCCGGTGCGCTTGAAATAGGCCATCTCCTCGGCCTTGTGATCGGGAAACAGCCGCGCCACGCGCGGGTCCCTGGCGACAAACGGCTTGACGAAATCGGAGTGGAAGACCGCATCGAGCTCGCCTTCGGCCAGCATGGTCTCGACCGATTTATTGTCCGGCAGGCAGGAATATTTGATGTCGGGCGGCGGAGCCACTTTGACGTCGTCTTCGATCTCGGCAACCCACTCGATGCTGTTGAGCGGCACGCCGTATTCATGTTGCAGAATGCCGCGCATCCACAGCACCGCGGTCGTCATCATCGTCTTCACGCCGATCTTGCGACCGCGCAGGTCCGCGGGCTTGCCGATGCCTTTCGACGTGTTGATGAACATGAAGCCATGCCGGAAACGGCGATGCAGGAAAACAGGGACCGCGCGGAACGGCAGGTCGTTATCACGCGCAGCGAGATAAGATGAGCCGGACACTTCGGCGATATCGAATTCGCCGTTGTTGAGAAAGCGCCAGTGGCGCGTCGCCGAATCCATGTCGGTGAGAACAGTCAGGTCGACGCCATCGACCTCCACCTTTCCGCGCAGCAGCGGGCGGATGATTTCGTAGTCACCGCAAGCGAGGGTCAGCGCGAGCTTCTTGGGCATTTGTACTTTTACTCCGCTCATTCCCGCGTTACGGATAAAGCAGCTTCGCCCGCAAAACTCAACGTCGTCCCCGCGAATGCGGGGATCCAGTACTCCCAGCGCACATGGTGTTTACTGGATGCCCCGCTTTCGCGGGGCATGACAGTGGAGCGGTGGAGGCGCGCGCTCAATGCCCCGTCGCCAGCGCCGCCAGCCTGCCCGGATCGTCGGGCAGCCGGTTGCCGCGCCAGACCACGTGCAGGTCCGGCCGCACCAGCAGAAGAGTCGGCGCCGTAGATATCGCGCGGGCGCGGGTCGTCGATGGCGAGCACTGAAAACGGCGCGGACAGAGCGGCAAAGGCCCGCGCCAGCGCGGCGTCGCCGCCTTGCGCGCCGCGAAGTCGCAACAGCGTGTATCCGTCGCCGATGTGATCGTGCAGCGCCGTGCCATCGGCGAGCCATACATGCGGGAGCCGCGCGCCCGGCCACGTCGTCGGCACATATTTCATGAAATCTGGTTCCGGCGCCGCGCCTGCCTCCGGCCAGATGATCGGCGAGCCGGCATAGCGGTAGCCCAGTTCGGCGCCGATCATCTCGTTGCTCTTGCGCTGCTCGACGTCGGCGATGCGCGCGAGATTGGCGCGCGTCTCGGCGCCTTCCGGCGTCTTGTCGCGGATATTCGGCTTATAGGCCGCCCGCCAGGCGCGCCGCCCGCGCGAGGCATGGCGCGAGGCCTCGACGTTGCGGGCGCCGACCTGCCGGCGCTCGATTTCATACGAGCGCAGGCAGCGCCGGGCCGCCCCACCCTTGCAGCGTGGCCGCAAGCTTCCACGACAGATCGATGGCGTCGCCGACGCCGCTGTTCATGCCGAGCCCGCCGGTCGGGATCACCAGATGCACCGCATCGCCGGCCAGGAACACACGCCCCTGCCCGTAACTGTCGGCCAGCAGCAAATTCTGCCGCCACGGCTGGCACGAGAGCATTTCGTATTTCACCGGCATCGCGACGGTCTGCTCGAACATCGTCTTCATGTCGTCGTCGCTATCGACCACCGCATGTAAAGTGAAGTGGCGCGTGGAATCCTGCACGATCAGGAAGGAATTGTGCGCATCGGCGACGTGATAGTGCCGGCCTTTGCCGATCGGAATACGGTCGAACAGATCGTCGCAGCGATAGAGCGCCTGACGCAACTGCAGCATGTTGGCTTCGCCTTGCAACTTGATGCCGAGCTGGCGGCGCACATTGCTCGATCCGCCGTCGCAGCCGATCAGATAGTCGGCACTCAATTCGGATGTCGCCGCGCCGCGTCTTCACGCGCGCGCGCACTGCCCCGTCATCTTGCGTCGAACGATATGAATTCGCAGCCGTAGCGGACATCGACGCTCGGCAGCGTCTCGACGATCGACTTTAACAATGGCTCAAGTGTGTATTGCGAGATCAGCTGATAGGGCTCGAGCGGCATCGAACCGTCAGTGCAGGCGGCAATCTCGGCCTGCGCCTGCGCGACCGACGGGTAAGGCAAATGCAGCAATGGCGGCTCGATCAGCGAGGTGACGATGAACACATCCATTGGCACGTCGCGCGGAAAACCGGCATCGCGGACTTTCTGCGCGATGCCGAGCCGGCGGTAGATCTCCATGGTGCGGGCGTTGCACCGCTCCATCTTTGGCAGAAATTGCGGCGCGTCCTTTTGCTCGAGCAGGATGCAGCGCACGCCGCGGCGGCCAAGATCGATGGCGAGCGTGAGCCCGACCGGGCCGGCGCCGACAATGATGACTTGCGTGTCCAACTCACAATTCCGCGACGAGTGAAAACCCGCGACTGTCTAGCACAGAGTGGCGGGGTTGGGACGTGCGCCAGATTCAGCCTGTCATCACCGGGCTTGTCACCACAAGTCGGGTATACCCGACTTGTGCTTTGCCATACTGCGGAAGTCGGGCAAGCCCGACTTCCGATGTGATCCCGCTTGGGGACGCAGTGCCTTCATAAGCGAGATGGCCGGGACAAGTTTACAGCCGGGCCGGCCAGCGGCCGGACCCGGTTGCCCGGCCATGACAGCAAAGAGGCTCAGCTGTAGGGTACCGATTATTCGAGGGGCGCGCATGACACGACCATTGATTGCATTCGTTTTCCTGTGTGCGGGTGCCGCCGCGCAGACCCAGGCGCAAAGTCCCGCGCCATCGGTCGTGCAGGAATGCCTGCGTCTGAAAGCGCTCAAGGTCGACTGGGGCGACCGGGAAAACGCCGCCAAGCACCGCAAGCTCTGGCTCGATACGTGCCGGCAGGCCTACGCAACGAACGGCGACGATCCCCACATCAAGGTCGCGCTGGCGGATGCGATGACCGAGCGCACTGAATTCATCCCGCTGCTGCGCGCGGCGATCGCGCAGGATGACACCGAGGCGATGCTGCTGCTGTTCAACGACTACAATTCTTTCGACCGCAACCCGGGCAGACCGGACCTCATCCCGCGCGCCGAAGCCGAAAAGGCGCGGCGGCGTTCCGCCGAACTTGGCAATGCCGATGCCACTTTCAGGCTCGCCACGATCCTGACGCGCGGCGGCCCGATCAAGCATGACATGGCTGGCGCGCGCTATTGGGGTGAAAAGGCGCTCGCCAATCCGCCGAAGGACATGCGGCCAATGGACGTTGCAGTGGTAGTCGGTTCATGGCTGTCCGTATCTGACAAGGACGACGAAATGCTGCGCGGCATCGCCATTCTTGAAAAGCTGACCAAAGCCGGCCGCGGCGATGCGCAAGCGTACCTCGCGGTCGCCATTCGCAGCAGCGATCCGGTGCGCGCGCGCCAGCTGCTCGAAGGCGCCGTTCGCACTTTCCCGGGACATGCGCTGCAGCCGTTGTCCGACATGCTGATCAAGGGCGAAGGCGGGCCGAAAGACGAGAAGCGCGCCTTGTCATTGCTGCAACGCAGCCCGTACGACGCCCAGCACGCCAAATGGATGCTCGGGCAATTGACGCTGGAAGGCCGCCTGGTGCGGCGCGACGTTGCCGCGGCAGTGCAGCTGCTCGGGCCCTGGTCGCAGTGGGATTATGGCACGCGGCTGCAAATCGTGCGCTTGCTGGCGGAAAATCCGGAAGTCCAGATGGGCTATCCGGACCGCTTCCTCTACACTGCAACCGAAGATGCAGAAGTGGGTGAGCCCGGCGCCATGGACGCGCTGATCGCGCTCAAGCTGTCACGCCACACTCAATTTGCAGACAAGGCAGGCGGCTGCGCGCTGGCGGCGCGCGCGGGGAAAAAAGCCGACGAGTGCGGCGCGGAGTAGTTGTTCGTTAACACGTCGGCCGTGTTGCCGGGCGGCTCCCCGCGAGCAATGGCCCAAAGGACAACGCGAAGCCAAAGAATGCGACGCACCAGGCGAAGGCTGTAACGTGGAGCAGCGCGTCACTCCATCCCCCGTCCAACGCCGCACAGATCCGCGCAAGTGAGGCAATAACGACGGTCGCATAGATCGCCTGTGTCATCGGCGAAGCGACAAGCGCATTGCCGGTATGCCCGAGGCTGGCGCGGGTCATCACCGCGAGCGTCATGGTCCCTGCAGCACCGACTGTCCAGGCATGGATCCCCGCGCTGGACACTATGATGCCGAATGCCGCCGCGCCTGCGAGCAGAAAACCGAGCGGCACGAATGCGTAGCCAACATGCAGAATGAGCACCAGCCGATCGCGGCAGGTCCGGTCCCCGGCCCAGCGCATCAGCCGCACGATATTCAGCACCCCTGCTAACATGAGAGCCGCAGCAACAATCTGACCGGTCGGCTGCATGACCCAGAGCACTAAGGCAACGGCAGTAACGGCCATCGTCGCAACATCGAAACGCGCGAATGGTGCCGGCAGTCGGCCCGGATTCTCGCGCGCCAGCCAATTGCGGGTGAAGCTCGGAACGATACGGCCGCCGATGACCACGATCAGCATCACGATAACGGCAATGCCGGCGCGCGTTCCGTATTCGGCCGTGCCGCGGACATGCGCCTCAATGTGAAATGCAATGTTGCCGGCGAGCAGCAGCGTGACCAGACCCACGACCCGGAGATTTCGCCAGTTCTTGCCGGTGACAATCTCGCGTGCGGCCGCAGCGACAACCAGCGCCAGAAAGGTGACGTCAAAGATCGCCGCCGGCAGCCAGCCGGTTTGCGCAGAAAAAGTGACGCAGACGCGGCCCGCCAGCCAAACCAGGACCAGCACGAGCAAAGGCTTTCCCTGGATCGGCAGCCGTCCGGTCCAGTTGGGGATCGCGGTCAGCAGAAAGCCGGTCACGACCGCCGGCAGAAAACCGTAGAGCAATTCGTGAACGTGCCAGTCGACGGCAGAGAACGCGCTCCACAAAACCAGTTCCCCATTGAAAATCGGCAGCCAGGCCAGAACGGCAAGCCCGGCGTAAATAGCGCCGAACAGAAAGAAGGGCCGGAAGCCGTAAGACAGCAATACCGGACCGCTATAGTCCCGCAGGCGAGGGATAGCGTTCATGAGCTGTTACTATCCGCGCTGGGCGTGCTCGAAAGCGCGCTTGAGGCAGATTGCTCCCGGATCATTCGCGCGGTTCATCAGCCCGATCAGTGTTACCCATTCCTCGTCGGACGCTTCGTGTGTGTAGCGCTGCACCGTCTGGGTCACGCAAGCCGCAAGATCGATCCCCTCGGCAGCGGCCCGTTCCTTGACCACAGTGAGCAGCGACAGGTCGCCCGCCCCGAGAATCGTTTCCACCGCAGCCGTCTCGTCGGTCAACCGGGCCAGAATATCGCCGAGCATTTTGTTTGCTCCTGTTCCAAAGCCGCTAGTGCACGCGCAATACGTCTGCGCCGGCGAGGTCAACGCCTTCGATTTTCGCCGCCGTCACCAGCCGCGCAATATATTGCGCATCCGCGCGTCTGCGTACGCTTTCGCGGAGATAGTCGGCGATACGGCCCGCGACCACCTCATAGGGGAGCACCTGCCCTTCATGCTTGCGGTCAAGCCGGATGATATGGAAGCCGTAGCGGGTCGCGACCGGCTCTGCACATAGCTCACCCGGCGTCAGCGCCAGCACCGCGTGCTCAAATTCAGGCGTCGTCTGTCCGCGTGTAATCTGTCCGAGATTGCCGCCCTGCGCCGCCGACGGACAGCGCGAATGGGCTTGCGCCATGGACGCGAAAGATTCCGGCCGCTCTTTCAACGCCGCCAGCACGCCGGCTGCATCGGCTCGCGCGCGCGCATAAGCATCAGGGTCCGATGGCAATGCCGCAAACAGGATATGCGCGGCCTCATAGATTTCAGGTGAACGGAAACGCGCGCCGTTACGCTCATAGTAGCGCCGGCACGTTTCATCGTCCGGCTCGGGCACGACGACTTCGTGATCGACAACACCCCGCATCAAGGCCTCTTCGTCGGTTTCGCGCCGGCCGGCCTCGTCACTGATGGGCTCCGGCGTAAGCCCGAGATTTTTCGCACGCTGTAGAAGCAGTTCTTTGACGACCAGTGCCCTCGCCGCCTGCTGCCAGGCCGTGATCGGCTTCGACGCCGGATGATGCTGCATTTCGCGCTGGATTTCGTCACGCGCGATGGCCACGCCATTGACGCTGACGGTGACGGGCTTTTCGCCCGGGAATTGCACGTGAACCGAGCAGGACATGGCGCTTACTCCGCTGGAACCGCACGCGCACGCGACGCCACGGGCCGCCGGCCATCGCTACGCACGACTTGGTAGCCGCGCCGGCCGAGATACCAGATCGGCGCGCTCCAGACGTGCACGAGGCGGGTGAACGGAAACAGCAGGAAGATCGTCATGCCGAGAATCAGATGCGCCTTGAAGATCGGGTCCGCGTCGGCGATGAGATCGGCGACGCCCGGTTGTAGGGTCAGGATGCCCTGCGCCCAGGTCATGAACTTCACCATCTCGTGGCCGTCGAGGTGATTGAGCGAGACGGTGATGGTGAGAAGCCCGAGGATGAGCTGCGCATAGAGCATCAACAGTATCGCGATATCGCCGAATGAGGAGGTCGAGCGAATGCGCGCATCGAACAGACGACGATGCACAAGCAGCGTGATGCCGATGAAGCAGAACGCGCCGGCGACACCGCCAACGATGATGGCCAGCCATTGCTTGAAGGTGTGCGAGATGCCGAGAAAATCAAACACCCAGATCGGGGTCAGCAGGCCCACGAAGTGGCCCATGAAGATGACCAGAATGCCGACATGGAATAAATTCGAGCCCCACGCCAGCTGTCGCCGGCGCAGCAACTGGCTCGATCCGCTCCGCCACGTGTATTGCTCGCGATCGAACCGCACCCAGCTGCCGAGGAGAAACACCGTCAGGCAGAGGTAGGGATACCAACCGAATACAGCGTATGTGATCAGATCGCGCATGATCGTTTCCTTACTGGCGCTGGTTGGTACGCGTTGCCGCCGGCATATCGGGCGCCGGACGCAATCCCCCGCGGACATGAGCCATCAGCGTATCCTTGCAGCTATCGCCGGCGCCGGGCCCGAACTTGACCGGCTCGTCCTCCCAGGCGGCGTCGAGCGCGGCGAGATCCAGCGGATCCGGATCGGGCAATGCCAGAAGGGCGGAGACCTCCTCCCCTTTCGGCTTGACCGAAGACAGTGCGGTCAGCGCGCGGAACACCGCTTCGTAGGGCGTTTGGCGCTTACGCAGGCGCTCGGCCATTGCCGCCAGAATATGAGCCGGCTGGGCGAGCAACTCGCACGCTTTTGCCTGCGGCAGCGTGGCGAGAAATTCAAGGAACAGCGGCAGGAAATCCGGCAGTTCGTTCTTGACCGCCGCGAGGCCGCGCTCCTCATACATCGTGAGCAGATCGACCATGGCCTGGCCGCGATCGCGGCTTTCGCCGTGGACATGTTCGAACAGGTGCAGCGACAGCGAGCGCGTGCGGTCGAATAGCAGGACGTAGCGCTCCTGCAGGTCGTAGAGATCGCCGCTGGCGATGTCATTGAGCAGACCATCGAGCTGGCGCCGTACCGCCGCCGGCACCAGTCCTTCCACTTCAATCGCCGCCCGCAATTCGTCGACAGCCTGCTGAAGCTCGGCACTTGGGTAGCTCAGCAAAAGCGACAAGGCCTTAAAGGTTTTCGCCATCACACCACCTCCATCGGAGTCTTGCCGCGTATTCTTGGGCCTTTGGGCGTCCCGAACAGATTGGTTTCGGTCTCACCGCCGGAGCAACCATTGCCGAACGAGAAGCCGCAGGAACCGCGCAGGTCTTGCGCGTCTTCGCCCAGTTCGCGATGCGCAGTCGGGATGACGAAGCGGTCCTCGTAATTGGCGATCGCCATGAGTTGGTACATGTCTTCGATCGCCGCGCTGGTGAGGCCAACGCGCTTGGCAATCGCCTCGTCGATCACGCCGTCCACGGTCTTGGCGCGCATATAGGCGCGCATGGCCAGCATGCGCTCGAGCCCCAGTGCCACAGGCTCTTCCTTGCCGGCCGTGAGCAGGTTGGCGAGATATTTGAGCGGGATGCGCAGCGAGCGCACATCCGGCATTTCGCCGTCATGACCGATTTTGCCGGCCTGCGCCGCCGACTGGATTGGCGAGAGCGGCGGCACATACCAGACCATCGGCAGCGTGCGGTATTCGGGATGCAGCGGGAACGCGACTTTCCACTCCATCGCCATTTTGTAGATCGGAGAGCGCCGCGCGCCTTCGAGCCAATTGTCGGCGATACCATCGGCGCGGGCCTGGGCGATTACCGCCGGGTCATGCGGATTGAGGAAGATGTCGAGCTGCGCCTGGTAGAGGTCCTGCTCGTCCGGCACACTCGCGGCTTCCTCGATGCGGTCGGCGTCATAAAGCACGACGCCGAGATAGCGGATGCGGCCGACGCAGGTCTCCGAGCACACCGTCGGCTGGCCGGCTTCGATGCGCGGATAGCAGAAGATGCACTTCTCGGATTTTCCGCTCGACCAGTTGTAATAGATCTTCTTGTACGGGCAGCCGGACACGCACATGCGCCAGCCGCGGCATTTGTCCTGATCGATGAGGACGATGCCATCTTCCTCCCGTTTGTAGATTGCGCCGGACGGACAAGCCGCAACGCAGGCCGGGTTGAGGCAGTGCTCGCACAGCCGCGGCAGGTACATCATGAAGGTGTTTTCGAACTGGCCGTAGATGTCCTTCTGCACGCCTTCGAAATTTACGTCCTTCGAGCGCTTGGAGAATTCCCCGCCGAGTATTTCCTCCCAGTTAGGCCCCCACTCGATCTTCTCCATGCGCTCGCCGCTGATCAGCGAGCGCGGACGCGCCGTCGGCATCGCCGTCATTTCCGGCGATTTCTGCAAATGCTCGTAGTCGAAGGTGAAAGGCTCGTAATAGTCGTCGATTTCCGGCAGATCGGGGTTGGCGAAGATGTTGGCCAGCACCCGCCACTTCGAACCGATGCGCGGCTCGATCTTGCCGTTCTTTTTACGGCGCCAGCCACCATTCCAGCGCTCCTGGTTCTCCCATTCCTTCGGGTAACCGATGCCGGGCTTGGTCTCGACGTTGTTGAACCAGGCGTATTCCATCCCTTCGCGGTTGGTCCACACGTTCTTGCAGGTGACGGAACAGGTGTGACACCCGATGCACTTGTCGAGATTGAGCACCATCGCAATTTGCGCACGGATTCTCATTCTGCGGCCTCCATTTTGGGCGCGACGGTGAGCGGTTCGGGCTGATCGGGCGTCGGCGTGTCGAGCCAGTCGACTTTCGCCATTTTGCGGACGACGACAAATTCGTCACGGTTGGAGCCAACCGTGCCGTAATAATTGAAGCCGTAGGACTGCTGAACGTAGCCGCCGATCATATGGGTCGGCTTGAGCACCGCGCGGGTCACCGAATTATGGATGCCACCACGCTGGCCGGTCATCTCGGAGCCAGGCACATTCACGATCTTTTCCTGCGCATGATACATCATGCACATGCCTTGCTTCACGCGCTGCGAGACCACGGCGCGTGCTACCAAGGCGCCGTTGGTGTTGAACGCTTCGATCCAGTCGTTATCGACAATGCCGGCCTTCTTGGCGTCGATCTCGCTGATCCACACGATCGGCCCACCGCGCGACAGCGTCAGCATCAGCAGATTGTCGGTGTAGGTCGAGTGGATGCCCCATTTCTGGTGTGGCGTAATGAAGTTGAGCACGACTGCGTCATTACCGTTTGGCTTGCGATCGATAACCGAATTGACCGACTTGGTATCAATGGGCGGACGATAGACGCAGAAGCCCTCGCCGAATGCCCGCATCCACAGATGATCCTGGTAGAGTTGCTGGCGGCCGGTCAGCGTCCGCCACGGGATCAACTCGTGCACATTGGTGTACCCGGCGTTGTAGCAGACCTTTTCCGACTCCAATCCCGACCAGATCGGCGACGAAATGATCTTGCGCGGCTGCGCCACAACGTCGCGAAAACGGATTTTCTCATCCTCTTTTGGAACGGCGAGATGCGTGTGTTCGCGGCCGGTAAATCCTTGCAACGAGGTCCAGGCCTTGACCGCAACCTCGCCGTTTGTTTCCGGCGCGAGGCTGAGGATGACCTCGCAGGCATCGATGTCTGAATTGATCCGGGCGAGGCCCTTAGTCGCGCCCTCCTCTGTCACCTCGCCGTTGAGCTTCTTGAGGAACTGGACCTCGTGTTCGGTATTCCAGCTCATGCCCTTGCCGCCATTGCCGAGCTTGGCCATGAGCGGTCCGAGCGACGTGAAACGCTTGTAGAGGTTGGGATAGTCGCGCTCGACCACTGTAACCGACGGCATTGTCTTGCCGGGAATTGGATCGATCTCGCCCTTTTTCCAGTCCTTCACATCAAACGGCTGCGCAATCTCGCCGGGCGAGTCGTGCATGATGGGGGTTAGCACCACATCCTTTTCGACGCCGAGCACCTCGGAGGCCACCGTCGAAAACGCCTCGGCGATGCCCTTGTAGATGTCCCAATCGTTGCGCGCCTCCCAGACCGGATCGACGGCCGAGGTCAGCGGGTGAATGAAGGGATGCATGTCGGACGTGTTGAGATCGTTTTTCTCGTACCAACTCGCGGTTGGCAGAACGATGTCGGAATACATGCAGGTCGTCGACATGCGGAAGTCGAGAGTGACCAGCAGGTCGAGCTTTCCCTCCGGAGCCTGGTCGTGCCAGACGACGTCGGAAGGCTTCTTCTTGCCATCCTCGCCAAGATCCTTGCCCATGACGCCGTGCTTGGTGCCGAGCAGATGTTTGAGGAAATATTCGTGCCCCTTGCCCGACGCGCCCAGAAGGTTGGAGCGCCAGATGAACATGTTGCGCGGCCAGTTCTTCGCATTATCCGGGTCATCACATGACAGCTTGAGCTCGCCGGACTTCAATGCCTTGGCGACGTAATCCTTGGCTTCGACGCCCGCGGCGGCGGCGCGCTTCGACACCTCCAGCGGATTGGTTTCGAGCTGTGGCGCAGACGGCAACCAGCCCATGCGCTCCGCGCGCACGTTGTAGTCAATCAGTGCGCCGTCCCATGGACCCGCCGGCGCGGTCGGCGACAACACTTCCGACACGTCGAGCGTCTCGTAACGCCATTGGTCAGTGTGCGCGTAAAATGCCGAGGTTGAATTCATTTGCCGCGGGGGCCTCCCCCAGTCGAGAGCAAAGGCGAGCGGCAGCCATCCTGTTTGTGGGCGCAGCTTTTCCTGGCCGACGTAATGCGACCAGCCGCCGCCCGACTGGCCAACACAACCGCACATCACCAGCATGTTGATGATGCCGCGGTAGTTCATGTCCATGTGGTACCAGTGGTTCAGACCGGCGCCGACGATCACCATCGAGCGGCCTTTGGTCTTCTCCGCGTTGAGCGCGAACTCGCGCGCCGTGGTGATGATCTGGTCGCGCGGCACGCCAGAGATTTTCTCTGCCCAGGCCGGCGTATATGGCTCGATATCATCGTAATTCTTGGCGAGATGCTCGCCCCCAAGTCCGCAATCGACGCCGTAGTTGGCGACGAAGAGGTCGTAGACCGACGCCACCAGCGTCTCGCCTTCGACCAATTGCAGCGTCTTGACCGGCACATTGCGAACCAGCACGCCCGGATGATCGGTGCCGAGGAAATGATCGTGTTCGCGATTGCCGAAATACGGGAAACCAACGGCCGTAACCTTGTCCTTGACGGTCGCCAGCGAGAGCCGGAGCTTGGTATCCACGCCTTGCGATGTGCGCTCCTCGAGACTCCACTTGCCCTTCTCACCCCAGCGGAACCCGACCGACCCGCGCGGCACCACGACCTCGCCACTGGTCTCATCATAGGCAACGGTCTTCCACTCGGGATTGTTGGCCTCCTTCAAGCCCTGCACGAAGTCCGATGCGCGCAGGAACCGCTCGGGCACGTAGTGCGCACCTTGCTTCACCAGGCGCACCAGCATCGGCATGTCGGTATATTGCCGGGCGTAGTCCTGGAAATACTTGGCCTGCCGGTCGACATGGAATTCGCGCAGGATGACGTGACCCATGGCCATGCCGAGCGCGGCATCGGTGCCCTGCTTCGGCGAGATCCAGAGATCGGAGAATTTCGACGCCTCGGAATAGTCCGGGCAGATCACCACGCTCTTCGCGCCGCGGTAGCGCGCCTCGGTATAGAAATGGGCGTCGGGCGTGCGGGTCTGCGGGACGTTCGAGCCCCACAGGATCAAGAACCCTGAATTGTACCAATCGGCGCTTTCCGGAACGTCGGTCTGCTCGCCCCATGTCTGCGGCGAAGCCGGCGGCAGGTCGCAATACCAGTCGTAAAATGACATGCACACGCCGCCGAGCAGCGACAGATAGCGCGAGCCGGCTGCATAACTCACCATCGACATTGCCGGGATCGGCGAGAAGCCGAACACGCGGTCCGGTCCGTAGGTCTTGACCGTGTACGCGTTGGCCGCGGCAATCAGTTCATTGACCTCGCCCCAAGTCGAACGCACAAAGCCGCCCAGGCCGCGTTTGCCGACATAGGCATTCCGTTTCTCGGGATTTTCGACGATCGACTTCCAGGCCGCGACCGGTGTCATCAACACACGCGCTTCGCGCCACAATTTGAGCAGGCGCGAACGGACCAGCGGGTATTTCACCCGGTTGCCCGAATAGAGGTACCAGGAATAGCTGGCGCCGCGCGCGCATCCACGCGGCTCGTGGTTCGGCAAATCGGCACGCGTGCGTGGATAGTCGGTCTGTTGCGTTTCCCAGGTGACGATCCCGCCCTTGACGTAAATCTTCCACGAGCACGAGCCGGTGCAGTTCACGCCATGCGTCGAGCGCACGATCTTGTCGTGCTGCCAGCGCTTGCGGTAACCGTCCTCCCAGCGGCGATCTTCCCGCGTTGTGATGCCGTGCCCGTCCGAGAACGGCTCGCCGGGACGGGTGAAGAATGTCAGGCGATCAAGGAAGTGACTCATGGTTTCGCCTCATTCGGCCGGTGCAGCAGCGGATGTAATTCTCCGCAGCTTTGATGATTGACGTTCGACGTCATAAAGGAGGCCACCGCGGCGTGTGTAAAACGCCCAGGTGACCAGCACGCAGCAGATGTAGAAGACAAAGAAGCCCCACAGCGCGAATTCGACACCGCCGGTCAGGGCGATCGACGAGCCGTACGACTTCGGAATGAAGAACGCGCCGAACGCTGCAATCGCCGACGTAAAGCCCGTGATGGCGGCGGATTCCTTTTCGGCCTGCCGCAGCTGTTCGTCTTTCGTGAGCTTGGGCATCAAGCGCGGGATTTCCTTGCGCATGATGTTGGGGATCATCTGGAACGTCGAGGCATTGCCAACGCCTGTGGCGAAGAACAGCAGCAGGAACATTGCGAAAAAGCCCCAGAAGGCGTTGGGCTGATCCTTGATGCCAAGGAAATAAAGAACGCCCAGGACACCGGCCATCATCAGCAGGAAGACCCAGAAGGTGACGCGGCCGCCGCCCCAGCGATCCGAGACCCAGCCGGTCGCCGAGCGAGACAGCGCGCCGACCAAAGGACCGACAAAGACGAATGGCAGCGCGTCGACCGCCGGAAACTGCGTCTTCGCCAGCAGCGGGAAGCCCGCCGAATAGCCGATGAACGAGCCGAAGGTCCCGGTGTAGAGCAAGCACATCAGCCAGTTATGCTTGCGCTGGAATATGATGGCCTGTTCGCTGAACGATGCCTTGGCCGAAGCAATATCGTTCATGCCGAACCAGGCGGCGAATGCGCTGGCTGCGATAAACGGCACCCAGATAAACCCGGCATTTTGCAGCCAGAGCGGTGTCTGGCCGACCGGGCCCTTCACCATCGCGGGATCGCCGCCGAACCAG
The DNA here is from genome assembly GCA_963819915.1 of uncultured Alphaproteobacteria bacterium. Lineage (GTDB taxonomy): Bacteria > Pseudomonadota > Alphaproteobacteria > Rhizobiales > Xanthobacteraceae > Pseudolabrys. The sequence continues at coordinate 387,481 of CAWFXX010000007.1, read as the reverse complement.
CCGAAAACGCCGGCGGTGATGACGATCGGCACCAAAAACTGCACGACGCTGACGCCCAGATTGCCAAGGCCGGCATTGAGCGCGAGCGCGTTGCCCTTTTCGGAGCGCGGGAAGAAGAACGAAATGTTGGCCATTGACGATGCAAAGTTGCCGCCGCCCAGACCGCACAGCAGCGCCAATGTGAGAAAGACGAAATACGGCGTATTCGGATTTTGCACCGCGTAGCCGATTCCGACCGCGGGGATCATCAAAGACCACGTTGCAATCGTGGTCCAAAGGCGCCCGCCGAAGATGGGAACCATGAACGAATAGAAAATGCGTAGAATAGCGCCGGATATTCCCGGCAACGCCGCCAGCCAGAACAGTTCATCCGTCGTGAAGCGGAACCCGACCGAGGGCAGTTTGGCGACAACGACCGACCAGACCTGCCAGACGGCGAATGACAGCAGCAATGCCGGGATCGAGACCCACAGATTGCGGCGGGCAATCGCTCTTCCCGTCGTATCCCAGAACTTTTTATCCTCCGGCCGCCAATCGGTCAGTACTGCACCCGACAGCGCGCCGACATGGGTTGGTTTGTGAATTTCCGCGAATTCAGGAAGCTGCGGAAGCTTCGCCAAAGCGACGCCGGCCGCGGTGCTTTCCATGTGACGCACTGAAAGGTGCATCCAGAGCAAGGCGCCGCTCACCAGCACGAAAAGCAGCATGAAGCAGCTGGTCCACAGGCCGGTGAGATCGTTGAGGGCGCCGAATGCAATCGGCAGCACGAAGCCGCCGAGCCCGCCGATCATACCGACCAGCCCGCCGACGGCGCCGACATTCTTTGGATAATAGACGGGGATGTGCTTGTAGACGGCGGCCTTGCCCAGCGCCATGAAGAAGCCGAGCACGAATACAATGACCGTGAACGGAACAACCGCCATTTCAAGATGGAAAGTGCGCAGGCCGTTGGTTGTGCGGACGATGTAATCGCTCGGCGGATACGACAGGATGAACGTACACGCGACCGCGACCAGGAACGTCCAGTACATGACGGTGCGCGCGCCATAGCGGTCGGACAGGTGGCCGCCATAGGCACGGAAGACGCTCGCGGGGAATGAAAACGCGGCCGCAATCATGCCAGCTGCCTTGATGTCGACGCCGTACACATTGATCAGATATTGCGGCAGCCACAATGACAGCGCGACGAACGCGCCGAAGACAAAGAAGTAATAGAGCGCGAAGCGCCAGACCTGGACATTCTTGAGCGGCTCGAGTTCAAGCCACGCGCTCCGCGGCCGTTCACCGCGCGCCCGGCGCGCGACCAGCACCGGATCATCGTCCGTGAAGAACCAGAACAGGACGCCCATGATCGCAATGCCGGTGGCCCATACCAGCGCAACGGTCTGCCAGCCGTAAGCAACAAGCACGAAGGGTGCGAGGAATTTTGTGACCGCGGCGCCCACATTGCCTGCGCCGAAAATACCGAGTGCCGTCCCCTGCTTTTCCGTCGGGTACCAGCGCGAGACGTAGGCGATGCCCACCGCAAAGGAGCCGCCGGCAATGCCGACAAAAAGCGCGGCGATGAGAAATTCCGGATAGGTCGAGGCCCATGTCAGGAAATAGGTGGCGACGGCCGCCGCCAGCATCACCGCCGTGTAGACGATCCGGCCGCCATATTGGTCGGTCCAGATGCCGAGCGCGATCCGGATCAATGAGCCGCTCAGGATCGGGGTGCCGACCAGCAAACCGAACTGGGTCTCGTTGAGACCGAGGTTCTTCTTAATTTGTATGCCGATGATGGCGAAGATCGTCCACACCGCGAAACACACGGTGAAAGCGATGGTGGACATCCAGAGCGCGCGGCTTTGGCCGACGACTGCGGCACCTGATTTTGCTGGCATGGCAGAGCTTGGTCCCTGATGACTATTCTGGAATTCCCCCATGACAAGAGCGTGGAATCGAGACGAATGTTTTGAGGTCGATCAAATTGCGCTGGTAATACAGCGCGACTATTCGGCTTTACTTGTTTTGGCCTCACGTTTGACTTTGATAAGTCTCTGGCTTGATAATTATCAAATCAGCCGATGAGGAGCTGTGTAGATTTCAACCAGCCCATTGGGCTTCGGAGATCCGTATGCGCGATGCCGACCGGAAGCTGATCCGCGCATTGCCGCTGTTCCGCGGCATGAGCGAGGCGAATTTCGACGAGCTGATGCGCGCGGCGTTCCTGCAACGCTTTCCGCAGCACGTGACGCTTCTCAGAGAAGGCGAGTTGCCGGATTTCCTGCACGTCGCTGTAGAGGGCTCCGTGGAACTGTTCGGCGCGCATGACCACCACGAGACGACGATCGACATTATCCGTCCCGTCACCACCTTTATTCTAGCGGCTGTGATCCGCGATGAGGTCTATCTGAAGTCCGCACGCACGCTTTCGTCCGCACAAATTCTGATGATCCCGGCCCAGACCGTCCGCGATGTGTTCGGCCACGACGCAGCCTTCGCCCGCGCCATTGTCAACGAGCTTGCCGAGCGTTATCGCGGCGTCGTTCGGTCCCTCAAAAATGAAAAATTACGCAACAGCGCAGAGCGCCTTGCGAACTGGATCCTTCAGACCGGTTCCGAACAAGGCAACCAGCGCAACATCGAGTTGCCTTTCGACAAGCGCACGCTTGCCTCACGCTTGGGCATGACTCCGGAGAACCTGTCGCGGAATCTGACCCTGTTGTCGAAATACGGCGTGCGCAGCTCCGGACGCGATATCGTGGTCGACGATCCGTCGGCGCTTAAGCAATTCGCCAAGCCAAATGCATTGATTGATAATTGAGCGTCGCATCGCGATTGACTCATTTTGAATTCGGCCGATAGCATTCTTCATCGCGGTACGCGTGTACTGAATCGCGGTACGGAGCAACAATGACAGCGACTGCCGAAGACGCTGCCTCGCATCGCGGTGCGGCACGCTCGATCCGAATTCGCGAACATCGAATCCCGAGCGCGAACAGCGCACCCTACATCTGCGTTGAGGGGCCGGACCGGAATCTGTGGTTCTGCGAAAGCGGCGCAGCGAAAGTCGGTTGCTTCGATCCGCGCAATGCAACCTTCAGGGAATTTCCCCTGCCGGCCGAAGGCGCAACGCCCATCGGCATCACGCTGGGCGGTGATGGAAACCTTTGGTTCGCGCAAAAGAAAGCCAACAAGATCGGCCGCCTCACCCCGGCGGGCGCGCTCGCCGAATTTCCCGTCCCCACCGCCAATGCCGGGCCGGACGGCATCACGCTGGGACCGGACGGCAATGTCTGGTTTTCCGAAACAGACGTCAGCCAGATCGGCCGCATCACTCCGGATGGCGCCATTACCGAATTCAAGACCGGCATAACGACGGGCAGCAAGCCGCTGTCGATCGTGGTGCGCGACGGCGCGCTGTGGTTCAGCGAAGCGGCCGGCAACCGGGTCGGCCGCATCACCGTCGATGGCGCGGTCAGTGAATTCGATATTCCCACCCATGACAGCCAGCCGCGCGCCATGGTCACGCACCCCGATGGCAACATCTGGTTCGTCGAAACCGGCGCGAATGCGCTCGGCCGCCTCGGCCGCGACGGCAAGTTCACAGAATTTCAGATTTCCAACGCCGAACGCGTCCTTGCGCGGCGTCACCGTAGGCCCCGACGGCAATCTCTGGTGCACCGAGAACTTCGCCAACAAGATCGGCCACATGGCGCCGGATGGCACGCTGATCGGGGAATATGACATTCCGACGCCGGCGAGCGGTGCGCGCTGCATCGCGGCTATGTCGAATGGCCGTCTTTATTTCACGCAATACGATGCCGGCCTGATCGGGGAAATTATTTTAACTTAGGGGACGCAGGTGGCAGTCGAACGGATCAACTACCAGGCCGGCAATACCGCCTGCATCGGCGCATTGGTTTACGACGAGCGCGCCAGCGGACCGCGGCCGCTATTGCTGATGGCCCCGAACTGGCTCGGCGTGACCGAAGACGCCATCAAACGCGCGGCCACCATGGCCGGCAGTAAATATGTCGCCTTCATCGCCGACATGTATGGCGGCGGCAAAATCCCCGCCGGTCCGCCGGAAGCCGCACCACTCGCCAACGGGCTGCGCGCCGACGCGCCCGAGCGCCGGCGGCGCATTGATGCAGCGCTCGACACTCTCAGGAGTGAAAGCACCAAGCGAAAGATTGGCGATCTCAAGCGCCAGGCCGCCGTTGGCTTCTGTTTTGGCGGCGGCAATGTCCTGGAACTCGCGCGGGCCGGCGCCGATGTGCAGGCTGTCATCTGTCTGCACGGCGATCTGTTGACACCGCTTCCCGCCAAGCCCGGTGATATCAAGGCCGCGATCTGCGTGATGCACGGCGCAAAAGATCCGGTGGTGCCGAAAAAGGATCGCGACGTATTCGAAGCGGAAATGGAAGCGGCGGGCGCCAAATGGCAAATGCTGGTGTTCGGCGGCCTGCTGCACTCGTTTTGCGAAGCTGAATCCGACGTGCCGGGAATCGCCTGCTTCGATCCCGGGGCCGCGCGGCAGTGCTACGCCATGATCGATGATTTCGCCACCGCAGCCTTCGACGGAAAACTTTAAACGAAAAAATCAAAGACGGACATTCGGGAAGGAAACGAGATGACAAAACTGACGCGTATCGTTTTCGCTTTCATTGCCATGTGCTGTGCCGCTTCGGCGCAGGCGCAAACTTATCCGGACCGGCCGATCCGGCTGATCGTCTCGATCGCCGCCGGCAGCGTCACCGATGTCATCATGCGCAAGGCCGGGGCTGAGTTGCAGCCACGGCTCGGCCAGCCCTTGATCATCGAGAACCGCGGCGGCGCGAGCGGCATCGTCGCCGCGCAAGCCTGCGCGCAGGCAGCGCCCGACGGCTATACGCTGTGCGTGATCTATCACAGCACGATGTCCTACAATCCGCTGCTGTTCAGCAACCTGCCCTATGATCCTGATCGCGATCTGGTGCCGGTTACGCGGCTGTTCTTTCTCAATGAAGGGCTCTTTGTGTCATCGGCACTCGGTGTGAATTCCGTGGCCGAACTCAAAAAGCTGGCGCAGGCCAAGCCCGACAGTCTCAACTACGCAACGCTCGGCGAAGGCTCATTCCCTGATCTGTTCCTGAAATGGGTGAACAACCAGTGGGGCACCAAGATCGTCGGCGTGCCCTACAAAGGCGGCGGGCCCGCCGCGCAAGCGCTTGCCGCAAATCAGGTGCAGATGACGCGCTTCGGCATCGGCAATTTTCTCGGACTGATTCAAGCCGGCAATGTGAAGGCGCTCGCGGTGTCGGCCGACAAGCGCTCGCCGCTGCTGCCGGACGTTCCGACACTGGCGGAGGCCGGCCTTGGTGGCTATCCGGGCCAGGGCTGGTGGGGCCTTGCGGCACCGAAAGGTACGCCGCCCGCGCTCGTCGCCAGGATCAATGCCGAGTTCGTCAAATTGTTCAGCGACCCGAAATTCGTCGACTACCTGAATCAGCAGGCGGTGGTCGCGGCGCCCGATTCGCCGGCTGAATTCGCCGCCTTCCTGAAAGAAGATCGCAAGGCGGCCGAGGCGCTGATCAAGATCGCGAACAGCAAACGCGAGGAGTACAAGGCGGGCGAGGCGAAGTAGCGGGAGCATTCGCTCAGCGTCATTCCAGCCACGTACTCTCACCGTTCGTCCCCGCGAAAGCGGGGACCCAGAGCACCAAATCGTTGGCTCAGTGCTTGTCCCTGGATCCCCGCTTTCGCGGGGACGAACGGAGTGGGTTGTGCGGCCCGACCGCCTCTCGCCGATCACCCCTTTGGATAGATCCACCCTTGTCTTAAGGATCATTTTCCCCGACGCTGTCCGGTAGCGGCAACGGATGCGCGGCGATTTTCATGGTTCTGCTGTACGGTTTTCTGTACGCCCTTGGCCTTTACGCCCTGCTCGGCATCGTGACGGCCCTTGCCTTCGTTACCTTCGGCGTGACCCAGGTCCTGCCCTATTCAATGACGCTCGGCGCCCGCATCCTGGTGCTGCCCGGCGCTGCCGCACTCTGGCCTTACGTGCTCATGCGCTGGCTGAAATCGCGCAAGACCGCACGAGAGACAGCATGAGGCGGGCATGAGACGCGCGCACCGGACCACGCATCGGCTGCTCTGGCCGGTCCTGACGCTTGTGCTCGCGCTCGGCATTTCGCTCGCGCTGATGCTGCGCGTATTGCCGCCTCCGTGAGCCGCATGAAGGGCGACCGTCCATGAGCGTCGGCTTCCGCGCGGTGCAGTGGAATCGGGACAAGCGCGTCTACGACGGCATTCTGTTGTGCGCCGTCGCGATCTTCCTCGCGGTCTTCGTCGCGCTGCACTGGCGGCTGCATCCGCCGAAGGACCATCTCGAAGCGATCGACATCGGTATCCGCGCCACCGGCACCTGCGCCTTTTTGATGCTGACGGTGATCTTGTGCATTGGCCCGCTGGCGCGGCTCAATCCGCGCTTCCTGCCGCTCCTCTACAACCGGCGTCACTTCGGCGTGCTCACCTTCATCGTCGCCGCCGTGCATCTTTGCTTTTTGCTGAGCTGGTACCTCGCGCAGCACAATCTGCCCAATCTCGGCGCCGAGCTGACGAAATGGAGCGACTACGGCAAGTTCATCGGCTTCCCGTTCAAGGCGCTGGGGATCGGCGCCCTGCTCATCTTGTTCCTGATGGCCGCCACCAGCCATGATTTCTGGCTCGCATTCCTGTCCCCGTGCATCTGGAAAAGCCTGCACATGGCAGTCTACGCCGCCTACGCGCTGGTGGTGATGCACGTCGCGCTCGGCATCATGCAGGGCGAGCCGACCATGCTCATTCCGCTGATGCTGGTAGGCGGGGCCGGCAGCGTCGCCTTGCTGCACCTGGTTGCGGGATGGCGCGAGCGGCCGGGCGACAAAGGCAACGCCTTGAACGCGGACGGCTGGATTGCGGTCGGGCCGCCTTATGCAATCCCGGATAAGTGCGCGCGGATTGTTGCAGCGCCCGGCGGCGAACGCATCGCGGTGTTCCGCGACGGCACGCAAATCGGCGCACTCACGAATCTCTGCGCGCACCAGAACGGACCGATCGGCGAAGGCCGCATCATCGACGGCTGCGTGACCTGCCCGTGGCACGGCTATCAATACCGCCTGCAGGACGGTTGCGCGCCGCCGCCGTTCACGGAGAAACTCGCCACCCATCGCGTGCGGATCAACCGCGGCCTGGTCGAAGTCGATCCGCGGCCTTTACCGCCGGGCACACCGGCTGCAATCAATATTCCGCGCGAAGCGATCAGTGAAATACTCATGCCGAAGACGGCAATGTAATCCGGAGGCGATCATGGCTGGAGATGAAAACTGGGTCGACGTCGGCGCCACCGACGAGCTGTCGCGAACTCCGCTCGAAACCCGTGACCGTGATGCAGCGGGACCTGGCGATCTCGTTCAAGGACGGCGCAGTTCGGCGCCGTCTCGAATGTCTGCAATCACGTCGGCGGCCCGCTCGGCGAGGGCTGCGCTCGACGGCGAATACATCGTCTGCCCCTGGCACAACTGGAAATTCCACCGCTGCAGCGGCGAGGGCGAGCCCGGTTTCGAGGACGATCGCGTTCCCTCTTATCCGGTCAAGGTCGAGAACGGCCGCGTGCTCGTCAACATCGCAGCCGCCACCAAGCGCACCAAGGCGCCGCACGAGCCGCATCCGCTCGCGCGCAAAGTCGAGCGCGCGCCGCGGCCCGCTGCGGCTCGCCGGCATCGCGACAACGGCGATGGACGAGGAGCATCCGCGCTTTTCCGGCTCGGATCATCTGCTCGATCACGCGCTTGAACGAAGGCGCCGCGCTCGGCGCCGAGACGCCGATTGATCCGGCTCAACGATCTCAAGTTCCGCACCTGCGAGGGCTACTATTCGAAATCAGCGCACGCCTGCACGTGGCCCTGCTCGATCACGCAGATGGATGCCAGCCGACCAGATGGACCAGGTCTACGAAGCGCTGGTGCATTGGGCCGACGCGATCATCGTCGCCACGCCGATCCGCTGGGGCGCGGCGTCGTCGCTCTATTTCAAGATGGCCGAACGGCTCAACTGCGTGCAGAACGCGATCACGATCCGCGACCTCGTGCTCATCCGCAACAAGGTCGCCGGCTTCATCATCGTCGGCGGCCAGGACAACATCCAGTCGGTCGCCGGACAGATGCTCGGCTTCTTCGCCGAGCTCGGCTTCATCTTTCCGCAATTTCCCTACATCGCGCATTCGCGCGGCTGGTCGCACGAGGACATGGAGCGCAATGTCGAGATCGTGCGCGAACTCCAAGGACCTCGCCGAGGGCGCGGCCATGCTCACCAAGCGCTGCCTGGATCTCGCCAAGCATCTGATCGAGCGCGACGAAGCGCCCACGTCGATCGAACGTGGTGGCCGCAAGGCGCACCCACTCGAAATGGAAGCCGAGAGGCCTTAGGACGGTTTAACGAGCGCCAGGGCCAAATCGGACGTTGAGGCCGACCTTGAAGACGTTGTTGTAGGCGCGAATATTGGCGATATCGTAGATTCCGCCGGCAGACGTGCGCTGCGGCACCTGGACGACCGCTATCAGCGTGTTTGTCCGTGTACCGAAGTCATAGTAGTCGTACTCGGCAAAAGCACTCAGCCAGTTGGTGAAGGCGTATTCCCCGCCCACGCCAATCGTCCAGCCGCTGCGAGTCTCGCTCGCCGTAGCCCACGTGATCCCTGTCGAATCAAAGCTGGTGTATTCATTGCGCTGCGACGCCCAGCCGCCCCGCACATAGCCGAGGATGCGGTCCCAAGCATATCCAAGTCGGCCGGTGACCGAACCGAGCGATTTGATCCGCGTCTGATTGGTGAAGCCGGGGTTGCCAAAGAATGAATCATTAGCGGCGTCGGCGCTGGTGGCTTTGGCATCCGTCCAATCGTAGTCGCCCTGAATGCCGATCACGAAGCCGCCGCTGAACTGATAGTCGCAACCCGCCTGCACACCACCAAGCCAGCTGTTGGCATCGTGGCTGGCGAATTCGGACCCCACCACAAATGGACCACCCGCCGCCGCAACCGGGTCGCCCGGCGCAAGTGTCCAGTTATCCCGTGCCCAGATGCCGCCGGCGTTGCCGCCGATGAAGCAGCCGGTCCAGCTGAAGGTAGCAGGCGCTTTGTATACCGGTGCTTTTACAGGCAAGTCGGCGGCGGATGCGACCGAAGCAAAACCGTATGCGGCAACAGCGGCGAGCGCCGCAAAACGGAAACGGTACATCACGAGCCCCCAATGCCTGCGTGCGCAGAACCTGCAATACGTCCCGGTTTTTTAACACGCACTTTCAGGTAGCCTCGAGCCACTTTGGGGATGTCCGCACAGATGATTTCCTGCGTGATGTTTTTGCAACAAGCCTCTGTTGACCAAGCGCTACCTCTATCTCGCCGCGCAACTGATCGAGTGCGACGAGGCGCCGACCGCGATCGAACGCGGCGGCCGCAAGGCGCACCCGCTCGAGATGGAGACTGAGAGGCCGTAGGCGAGGCGGCCAATGTCCTCAACGTCATGGCCGGGCTTGTCCCGGCCATCTCGCTTATGAAGGCACTGCGCCCCTAAGCGGGATCACCGGGACAAGTTTACAGCCGGGCCGGCCAGCGGCCGGACCCGGTTGCCCGGCCATGACAATCATGAGGTCAATGCAATACCTCTTGTCATCCCCGGGACGACTGCACCGCGCGCGGGCCCAGCTGAAGAAGGCCATCGGAGCGCGCTGTGATTTTTACCGTACCGAACTGTCCTGCACACCGAACAATCAGGCCTGCTGCGACAACGACACGGACTCAGACGACAAAATATCCAATCGCTGATCGATACCCGGCACATTGTATTTTTTTTCGATCACGCCCCGTCTAAGGTGGCAAGGCGGTCGGAATTAGCCGCGTGATCGTGGTGAACAGCCTGCCCGAAAAACGGGATAGCCGCTTTGCGGCCAGGCGGGAGTAAGAACAATGAAAAAACTTTTTTATCCGCCCTACGTCATGCTCGCGCTCGCAGCTCTGGGGCTTGCCATCGCAATCTATGACTCCTACTCACTCTATAACGGCCAGCCGCTGTGGTGTCCGCCGCCCATCAATGGCTGCAACGAGGTCGCGAACAGCCCCTACGGGCGCATTTACAATCTGCCCGTGGGCTATTTCGGCGTCGTCTACTATTTTTACATGTTCGGCTTGGCGGCACTGCTCGCATACGAGCCATTCTCGCGCGGACTGTGTCTTGCGGCGGTCGCCTACTCCGCCGCGGGCGTAGGTTTCTCGATCTATTTCGCTTACCTGCAGATCACCTTCATCCATGCCTTCTGCATTTATTGTCTCGTCTCTGCGGTCACGGCTGCTCTTCTGACAGTCGCCGCGGTCTCGCATTTCAATGCAACACAAACAAACGCAATCGCTCGCTAGCTGCCAGCCTTCGCAATGAATGGAGCTATAACAATGTCGCAGAAACTTTCCGCATATTTCTTCTCGTGCATCATCGTTTCCATGTCGCCGTTGCAGGCGGTTGCTCAGCAGACGCAGCAGCAATCCACGTCACAACCATCGCAATGGTACGGGCCCGGCCCCTGGCAGATGTGGAATGACGGTTATGCTTGGCAATTCTGGTGGGTCTGTCTGTTAATGATGCTTTTTATGCTCGTCGTTGTTGGCTGCATATTTTTCTTCGCCCGCAGCCATTTGGGCAATGGTCCGCATCATTGGGGACCGCCGTGGCATGGCGCAAGCCACTCGGCGCTTCAGATACTGAATGAGCGCTTCGCGAGAGGTGAAATCCAGAGGGCCGAATACGAAGATAGGAAGGTTGTGATTCTCTCCGGTGGGTAGGGTTCCCGCTTGCGCGGGAATGAGCGGAGGATGGGGTAAGGGAAAGCCTCATTAATCCGGTCGCCCGCTCTCTCACGCTCGTCCCTGCGCAAGCGGGGACCCAGAGCAAATTAGTTCTATCTGGCCGTGTGGCTCCTGGTTCCCGCTTGCGCAGGGACGAACGGAGTATATGGCACAGCTCCGCCGTCTCTCAGGTTTCGAACGGTCGTAGGGTGGGCTAAGGCGCGCCAGCGGCGAGCCCACCGAAAGCGCCTGACCCAATGCCGTCCGTCATTCCGGGACGGCGCGAACGCGCCGGACCCGGAATCCAGACACAAACTCCTACCTTAGTTCTGGATTCCGGGTTCCGGCCTTCGGCCGGCCACGGAATGACAGAGCCTCTCAATCGATCCGCCCGCCCGAAAATCTCCGCCCCGGCACCGTGAGGAAATAGCCGACCGCCTGTCCGCCATCGGCGCCGAGCACGCTGCCGGTCGTGTATTGCAACTCATCGCAAGCGAGGAACACAGCGGGCCCCGCGATGTCCTCGCCGGAGCCGACGCGGCCCATCGGGACGCCCTTGCGGCGGCCTTCGTAGATTTCCGGATCGGCATACATCGCCTCGGTGCCGGGCGTGCGGATGTAACCAGGCGTGATCGCATTGGCGCGGATGCCGTAGGGCGCCCACTCCATCGCCTGCAATTTTGTCAGCATGATCAGACCAGCTTTGACGACGCTGTAGGCGCCGGCCCAGTTGTAGGGAAACAGGCCCGCGATCGAGGCAATGTTGACGATGACGCCGGACTTCTGCGCGATCATGTGCTTCGCCGCCGCCTGGCTCACGAGGAACGCGCCCTTGAGTCCGATATTCACCGTGGTGTCCCAGGCTTCTTCCGACAGCGCTTCCAGTTTGCCCGGCACGATCTTCATGGCGTTGTTGACCACGATATCGATGCGCCCGCGCTCCTTGATGATGGTGTCGACGAGCCGCTTGATGTCGGTGGATTTGGCAATGTCGGCGACGACGGCGAGGCTCTTGCTGCCGAATGCGGCGGCGTCCTTGGCCGTGCTTGCGGCGGTCGCCGGATCGACGTCATTGACGACGACATGGGCGCCCTCGCGGGCATAGGCCAGAACGATATCGCGGCCAATGCCGCGGCCGCCGCCGGTGACCAGCGCCACCTTGTCCTTCAGTCGCACGGAATTCCCCCATCAGTTGCCATTTTTTTACCGGAAAAGACGCTAGCCCATTGGCCCGAAAGGTGGAAAGCGGCAATAGAGGGCTAAGTTCGGGCGTGTCCGGCCTCGAAAATGGCACCTGCGAATGCCATCTTTGCTATGAAAAGAATCGTTCCGGCGGCCAAGGTCATTCACTGGCCGCCCCTCAACCGGACAATATGGCCGAGCCTAAACGCAACGACCCTGCCCCATTGAGCCCGCAACCCGTGGCGGGCGGCATTGCCGCACGCGCGATGGGCGCGCGGCCGACGCCCTATCTCGCCGATCTCAATCCCGAGCAGCGCGAGGCCGTGGAAACGCTGGATGGTCCCGTCCTGGTGCTCGCCGGCGCGGGCACCGGCAAGACGCGCGTGCTCACCACGCGCATCGCGCACATCCTCAATCTCGGCCGCGCGCATCCGAGCCAGATCCTCGCCGTCACCTTCACCAACAAGGCGGCGCGCGAGATGAAGGACCGTGTCGGCCAGATGGTCGGGCAGATCGTCGAGGGCATGCCCTGGCTCGGCACCTTCCACTCGATCGGCGTGAAGATCTTGCGCCGGCACGCCGAGCTGGTCGGCCTGAAAAACAATTTCACGATCCTCGACACCGACGACCAGATCCGCGTGATGAAGCAGATCCTGGAAGCCGAGAAGCTCGACGAGAAGCGCTGGCCGGCGCGCGTGCTGGCGATGCTGATCGACGGCTGGAAGAACCGTGGGCTCACGCCGGAGAACGTTCCCTCCGGCGAGGCCGCGAGCTTTGCCAATGGCAAGGGCAAGAAACTTTACATGGCCTATCAGGAACGGCTGAAGACGCTCAACGCCGCCGACTTCGGCGATTTGCTTTTGGAAAACATCCGCCTGTTCCGCAACAATGCCGACGTGCTGCGCGGCTTTCAGGAGCGCTTCAAGTTCATTCTGGTGGACGAGTATCAGGACACGAACGTCGCGCAGTATTTGTGGTTGAAGTTGCTGGCGCAGTCATCACCGGGCCAAACCCCGACGTCATTCCGGGCGCGGGAAGCACTTCCCGTCATCACCGGGCTCCTCTTCGTCATCACCGGGCCGCGCTGAAAGCGTCGAGTCCGGTGATCCCGATCACGAAGGCACGACCGCTGTGCCCATGGTGCGGGAGGCCGGGACATAGGCGAGCAACGCGCACGCCGTTCATCACCGCCTACTCCGGCCGTACGCCGCCGCAAATGCGGCCCGTCCAGAGGGAGACGGAACGCCACCCCAAGAACATCTGCTGCGTCGGCGATGACGACCAGTCGATCTATGGCTGGCGTGGCGCGGAGGTCGACAACATCCTCCGGTTTGACCACGACTTCCCCGGCGCCAAAGTCATCCGGCTTGAACGAAACTACAGAAGCACGGGACATATTCTGGCGGCGGCGAGCCATCTCATCGCCCACAATGAAGGCCGGCTCGGCAAGACGCTGCGCACCGAAGACGTGCTCGGCGAAAAGGTGCAGGTCACCGGCGGCTGGGACAGCGAGGAAGAAGCCCGCAATATCGGCGAGGAAATCGAGCAGCTGCAGCGCGACGCGCGCGAGCGCGGCGAGGACCACCCGCTCGACGAGATCGCCATTTTGGTGCGCGCCTCGTTCCAGATGCGCGAATTCGAAGACCGTTTCATCCAGCTCGGCCTGCCCTATCGCGTGATCGGCGGGCCGCGCTTCTACGAGCGCGCGGAAATCCGCGATGCCCTCGCCTATCTGCGCGTGATCGCGCAGCCGGCCGACGATCTCGCCTTCGAGCGCATCGTCAACGTGCCCAAGCGCGGGCTCGGCGACGCCACGCTCCAGATGCTGCACGATTTCGCGCGCAAGAAACGCATCCCGCTGAGCGAGGCAGCCGCCGTAATGTCGGCCACCGACGAGATGAAGCCGAAACCGCGCCTCGCGCTGCGCGATCTGATGGCGTCCTTCGACCGCTGGCGCGAGAAGAAGAATTCCATGCCGCACACCGAGCTCGCCGAAATCGTGCTCGATGAAAGCGGCTACACCGACATGTGGCAGAAGGACCGCTCGGCCGACGCCGCCGGGCGCCTGGAAAACCTCAAGGAGCTGGTGCGCTCCATGGAGGAATTCGAGAACCTGCAAGGCTTCCTCGAGCACATCTCGCTGGTGATGGACCGCGAGGGCGCCGAGGCCGAACAGGCCGTCAACATCATGACGCTGCATTCCGCCAAGGGACTGGAATTCGACACCGTGTTTTTGCCCGGCTGGGAGGAAGGCCTGTTCCCGCACCAACGGTCATTAGATGAGACCGGCCGCGCCGGCCTCGAGGAAGAGCGCCGCCTCGCCCATGTCGGGCTCACGCGCGCAAGAAAAAGCGCGCGCATCTATTTCGCCACCAACCGGCGCATCCACGGCATGTGGACCTCGACGGTACCCTCGCGCTTCCTGGATGAACTGCCGGAAGAGAACGTTGAGGTGAAGGAGGCGACAGGCGGCGCCGGTGGCTTCGGCATGTCGGGCTATGGCGCCTCGCGCTTCGACGAGATGAATTCCTTCGGCTCCAGCTACACCACGCCCGGCTGGCAGCGCGCGCAGGCGCGCAAGGGCAAAGGCGGCTTCTCCGAGAACGGCCAGCCGCGTTATGTGCCGGATGGCGTCTATGATGATGATCCCGATGCGGAAGACATCCCGCCTCTCAAGGCGAAGACAGCCGGAGCCGGTTTCGCGGGCCCGATACGCGAGGACAAAACCCGCCTCGGCCGCCGTAGCGCGAAGCGCGAAGGCCGGCTGACCATCGAAGGCGAGCTGGTGGCGAAATCCACCGGCACGGCGTCATCCTTCACCGTCGGCGACCGCGTGTTCCACCAGAAATTCGGCAACGGCAACGTAGTGGCCGTGGACGGCAACAAGCTCACCATTCGCTTCGACAAAGCAGGCGAAAAGCGCGTGGTGGATAGTTTTGTGGAGAGAGCCTGATAATTTCCTCCGTTCGTCCCCGCGAAAGCGGGGACCCAGCGGCCCTGGATTCCCGCTTGCGCGGGAATGAACGGATCAAGGGTGTAGGCCGCTTCCCCCGCGCGCAGGCTGTGGCATAATCGGCATGGGGCGGCCCGACCCAAGGAAGTATCCAAGGGAGTCAGCCGTGCGACACCTGATATCGTTGCTCATTCTGACTGGTGCGCTCGCACTTAGCGGCGTGGCGCTCGCCGAAGAGTTCACTTTACCCAAGACGAGCGCGGACCAGCTCAAGAGCGACTGCGCCAAAGCTGGCGGCAAATTCTCGCAGGACGCCAAGGGCTATGGTTGCGGCACCGACTGCCACGGCGGCCCGAGCACCGACTGCACCGTCTTTTGCCCGACCGACCAGAAATGCACGGCCCAGGTGATCGGCGCGCGGCGTCCGCACACTGTGGCGGACGCCCTGACCAAGCCGGAGGGGCGTCGGCGGTGAACTAAATATGTGAATATGGGCCACCGTTAAGTGGCCCATATCCGCGCAATATCCAATCACGTCAGAACGAGCAGTGCCCGTGCTTCCGCAGGCGCTCTTTCGCGCTCAGCGCCGCGTCGAAGCTTGGCAGTGACTTTGTCATCACATGATAGTCGGCGGGGAACGGACGGGTTGGCAGGCCATAGTCCCAGACCTGGCAGAGGTTGTTGCCTTCCCACTTAATCACCTTGTACGAGGCCTGGGCGGGACTTGTCGCAAGAAAGCCGGCTGCAACAAGACCGGCGGCGGCACAAAGGATCAGATTAAGGCGCATATTCTCAGCTCCTGTCATATGCAAAGTAAGATTTATCGCCCGCCGATGAGTGAAATCTCACCTGCGGACTCATTGGTCGCGCGCCGCGTGGATTTGGTTCAAACGAAAAGAACTGGCTGGTGCCGCCCTTCGCACGCGCCGCTGAGCGGCGTGGCCCCTACACCACCGCCGTCTTCATCTGCCGTCGCAGCACGATGCTGAGCATCACGAGACCCGCACCAAACAGAAAAAGGATCGCCGGGATGAGCCAGTTCAGCAGCAAGCCGCGGTCGATGATCGCCTGCCGCTGCGGATCGCCGGGCAAATAGAGCACGGTGACCTTGTCGCCCGCGCGATGCATGGGCGGATTGGTGCCGACACTGTCCTTGAATTCGACCGTCGAGTTTGCCGCCGTGCGAAACCGCACGACCGGATAATAAGTGTAGCCGCTGCTGCCCGAACTGTGTTCGCTGTTCATGCGCACCACCTGCCCTTGCGCGCGCAGGCCCTGCGTTTCGAGCCGGCTGATCCTCATGCTCTGGAACACGCCGATCCCGAACAGAAGCACCGCGACGGCGGCCAGGATCGGAACAATCGTCTTGTAGCTCTGCGCCTGCTTGAGCCGCGCCTGCGCGGCCTCGGGCGCCGAAACGAATGTCTCGATCGGCTTCACGTTGGCGAGATCGACCGTCGCCTCGCCGATATCGTGCTGCTTTTTCCATTCCTCGATCGACAGCCGCTGTCCTTTCGGGATGAGAATGCGATGGGCGCGCTCGCCGAGATAGATCAGCATGGCGGCGGCGATGATCCATGTCATGCGCGTGACCGGATAGGCAGTGAGCGCGATATAGCCGAGCAGGATGCCCACCCCGGCAAACACAAGGCCGACAAGATCGAACAGGTAACCGCCGGCCTCGCATGCCTCCGCCGGATTGTGCGGAGAGATCATCAGCCGGACGACGCGTCCGGTTTCCTTGCCGCGCACCCAGCCGGAGCCGGTGTTTGACTTCGCGACATGGGTTTGCCCGTCCGCGGTCGTGTAGCGGTAGACGGGCGTGTAGGTGCTGCCATTGGAAATTACGCCAATGACGGTGCCCTGCGCGCGCGGCGCATGCACGCGCCAATACAAAGAATCGCCGAGGATGAGGCCGCCGATGCCGAGGAACACCAGCGCGCCGATAAAAAAGCCGACCTGGTTCTAGGCCTGCGCACCCTGAAAAATGAGGTCGAACATGGAGAACTCTCCGTTCGGCCTGCAATCTACACGCGAAGGCTTATCGCACCGTAAACCCGGGCAAGTGTCACAAATGCACCGACAAAAGTCGCATTGTTGAACGGACAATCGGCCACATAAACGCCAGTCAGGCGTTATCTCCTTGCGCCCGTTCCCCATCACACATGTCGCAGGCAGTTCGCACGCATGACCCGAGATGACGTTTTGACCAAGGTCCCGGAAGTCACTTTGATTTTCTGGATCATCAAGATCCTTGCGACCACGCTCGGCGAAACCGCGGGCGACACCGTTACCATGACACTGAACTGGGGCTACACGATCGGGACGCTCATTTTCCTGAGCGCGCTGGTGTTGCTGGTCATCGCGCAAATTGTCGCGAAGACATTTCAGCCGCTGCTGTACTGGGCAACAATCATTGCCTCCACCACCGCCGGCACCACCATGGCCGATTTCGCCGACCGCTCGCTCGGCATCGGCTATGCCGGTGGGTCGACACTCCTGTTTCTCGGCCTGATGGCGGTGCTCGCGCTGTGGTACTGGTCGCTCGGCTCCATCTCGGTCGCTACCGTGAATACACCGAGGGTGGAAGTCTTTTACTGGGCGGCGATCACCATTTCACAAACGCTCGGCACCGCGCTGGGCGACTGGGCCGCCGACGCCGGCCTCGGCTACCAAGGCGGCGCGCTGGTGTTCGGCGTCGGGCTCGGATTGCTGGCCGCGGTCTATTTCTGGACGAACGTGTCGCGCGTCCTGCTGTTCTGGGCGGCTTTCATTCTGACGCGTCCGCTCGGCGCGACCGTCGGCGATTTTCTCGACAAGCCGGTAAGCCAGGGCGGGCTGCATCTGAGCCGCCCGCTCGCCTCGGCCGTCATTGCCGCGCTCATCATCGCGTGCATACTTTTACTGCCGCAAAGAGCGGGCACGCATACGGGCCATTCCAAAGCCGCGTCTCGATGAGCTAACGGCGCCGTTCGAAATACAATCGACGAAGGACGTCATTGCCGATGATGTCGCCGAGGGAGCGAAAGGCGAAGTAGGGAATAAAGATCAGCAACAGAATGACGCAGGTCGCGATCATCTGGCCGGCTGTGCCGCCACCGAGGTCCGTCACCGTGTCCAGAATCTTCCGGCCATGCAGGTATCCGACGACGGCCTCCTCGATGACGGTCAGGGCCACGACCAGAACGAGAAAGATGCATGACTTGTAGAGCGTCGGGACGATCAGCGGATAGGACCTGTATCCCTCGCCAACGTTGAGCGCGCGCCCGATCAGCATGAACTTGGCAGACACCATGGCCTTGATTCCCGCAAAAGCCCAAGGCGCAAAATCGATCTCGTGCGCATGTAGGATTGACGCCTTGAAGTAGGCGAGCGCCGTGAAACAGACGTAAAGATAGCCCGAGAGAATAGCGAACTCGCGCAGCTCGGTCGTGACCTTCTCGCCGAGAGATTCCTTCTGGCCGACACCAATTTCCGACATGAACCCCCCCCAGCACCCTATGCCTTAGCACGATGCGCTTCGCATATTGTGAGCCTATCGGCGCGGGCGCGGGATATCCATGTTCATCGGGTCGCAGACGCGACGCAGTTGCACTATAGCCCGCGTTCCCACGGCGGTTCGGGCGCAAAGCGTCCCGCCATAAAATCGATGAAGGCGCGCACCTTCGCCGCGGGATTGCGATCCGGCAGGTAGACGGCATAGATGCCGCCGAATTGCACGGTCGGCTGATCGAGCGTCAGCGCGACGAGCGCGCCCGATCGCAGTTCGTCGGCAACGACAAAGGCCGGCTGGTAGATGATGCCCTGCCCCGCAATGGCGGCGGCGCGCAGCGCATCGCCATTGTTGGCGCGCAGATTGCCGGAGACTTTCACGACGACGTCATTCTTCGCACCAAAGGTCCAGCGGTCGACGCCGGCAATGCGCGACAGCGTGTAGCCAAGACAATTGTGCTGCGCGAGACTTGCAACATTGCGCGGCACGCCGCGCACCTTGAGATAGGACGGTGCCGCGCAGACGACGGTACGGCACGGCGCGATGCGCCGCGCGATCAGGCTGGAATCGCTGAGCGTGCCGATGCGGATCGCGAGATCCCAGCCTTCTTCCGCGAGATCAACGAGACGATCGTTGAGGCCGAGCTCCACGCTCACCAGCGGATGCACCGCGGCAAATGCCGGGAGCAGCGGCGCGACCTGCCGCTCGCCGAAGCTCACCGGCACATTGAGCCGCAGAACGCCGCGCGGCTCGACGCGCTCGGCGGCGACCGCGGCATCGGCCGCGTTCACGTCGGCGAGGATGCGTTCGGAGGCTTCGAGATAATTGCGGCCGGCATCGGTGAGCGAGAGTCGGCGCGTGCTGCGGTGGAGGAGCTTCGCGCCCAGGCGCTGCTCGAGCGCGGCGATGTGCTTGGTCACCATGGTTTGCGACAGGCCCAGCGCCCGGCCCGCCGCCGAGAAGCTGCCGGTGGCCGCAACCTTGGCGAAAACCTCCAGCCCCGTCAGGCGATCGAGCATATCTCACCCTGCCAGTGTGAGGTGTAATAATTATTTGCCATATTATCACACTGCTGGGAATAGGCCATATCAGCGGCATCAAAACAGGAGATGCTCCCATGATCGACACCCGCACCGCCCCCTATGCCGCCCTGCTACTGCGCGTCAGCCTCGGCGCTCTGTTCCTGGCCCATGGCCTTCTGCTCAAGGTCTTTACATTCACGATCCCCGGCACCGTCGGCTACTTCCAGAGCATCGGTTACCCGGGCTTCTTCGCTTATCTGGTCATCGCCGGCGAAATCGGCGGCGGCCTCGCGCTGATCCTCGGCGTCTGGACGCGGCCAATCGCGCTGCTGTTGCTGCCGATCATGATCGGCGCGACCCTGCAGCACGTTGGCAACGGCTGGCTGTTCACCAACCAGGGCGGCGGCTGGGAATTCCCGGTGTTCTGGACCGTGGCGCTTGTCGGCCAGGCCTTGCTCGGCGATGGCGCCTTCGCGCTGCGCCGTCGCGCACCAATGACCCGGTCGCAAAATTCAGTGGCGTGTACGCGCACTAGGCAAACGAACCGCACAAAGGACACGAACCATGACACTGCCGAGCCTCTTCCTCTCCCACGGCGCGCCGACGCTGCCGCTCACCGATACGCCGGCGCGCGCCTTCCTCAGCAATGTCGGGCGCACGCTCGAACGGCCGAAAGCCATTCTCGTGGTCTCGGCGCATTGGGAGACGGAGACGCCGGTCGTGAACGCGGTTGCGCGCAACGAGACGATCCACGACTTCGGCGGATTCCCGCGCGCGCTTTATGAACTGAAATATCCGGCGCCCGGCGCGCCGACGCTTGCGGCGGAGATTGCGAAGACACTGCGCGAGGCCGGGTTCACCTGCGCCATCGACACGAAGCGCGGCCTCGACCACGGCGCCTGGGTTCCGTTGCTGCTGATGTATCCGCAAGCTGATATTCCGGTGCTGCAGCTCTCGGTGCAGCCGCACCTTGGACCGCTGCATCATCTTCATGTCGGCCGCGCGCTCGCGGCGTTGCGCCAGCAAGACGTGCTGATCATCGGCAGCGGCAGCTTCACGCACGATCTGTCGGAATTCCGTGGCCACGGGCCGAACGATGCGGCCCCCGGCTGGGTCAACAGCTTTGCCGACTGGTTTCATGGCGCGCTGACGAAGAACGAGACCGACGCGCTGATCGACTACCGGCGGCAGGCGCCATTTGCCGCCAAAAACCATCCGACCGAAGAGCATCTGTTACCGCTGTACGCGGCGCTGGGCGCAGCGGGCGAGGATGCGCGCGCCGAGCGGCTGCATGCCAGCGCGACCTACAGCGTGCTGCGGATGGACGTGTATGCCTTCAAAGGCGCGAATGAAGCGGCGCAGGCCGCCGCCTGAAACGGTATCGGCCCCTTAAGGCCGCACCGCCGCATCGATTGGCACGATCATCTTGCCGATTGGCCACAACGCGATGCCAGCGAGCTTCAGATGCGCCCACGCGAAGGGAATGCCGATGATGGTCAGAGCGAGAAGAAGCGCGGTGATGAGATGGCCCAGCGCCAGCCACCAGCCGGCAAGCACCAGCCAGATGATATTGCCGAGCATGCCGAACGACGCCGGTGCCGAGGTCTTCGGCGCCTGTCACCTGCGCACGCGACACCGCCTTCTGGCCGAACGGCAGCAGCGTGTAGAGCGCGATATTGAAGGCCGCCCGCGTCCACGGCAGGCCGACGATGGTGATCGCCATGATGAGGGCGGCAATGATCCACGCGACGGCCATGTAGGCGCCGCCGCACACGATCCAAAGAACATTCAGCAACAAGGACATGACGGGCATTGGCGACCCCTCCGGCGCGGCCCGTCAATGAGTCAGACGAGCGTCGCCGCCGGGAGATATAGGGTCCGGAATGGCCAATGCCAGGACCATGAGCGCCAGGATGAGAGACGACAGCACTATAGCCGCCATGCGCGGCGGCGCGGGAAGCCCCCACTCGCCAACCGCACGATCAGCAGCAGCAGGATGGCGCCGATGGTCGCGACGATGATCTCGGACACGATGCCGCTGGCGAGATGAATCCCCAGCTTTGGCAGCAGCCAGCTGCCGATCAACGCACCCACGATGCCGACGGCGATATCGCCGATCAGGCCAAAGCCGCCGCCATCGACGATCCGGCCCGCGAGCCAGCCGGCGACGAGGCCGACCAGCAAAATCACCAGAATTCCCTGATCCGAAATATGCATGACTCGACCCCTGTCGTTGCACCGCACACGATTTCTTCGCGCGCGGTGTCTCGTGACGACAATAGAGATGGGAACCATTGGTTCCATCCAGTATCGTTGGTTCTGGCAACTTGCCGCGAAAAAAAGGATGCTGGCGGCCGCGGGTGCTACAGCATTGAGGGGATGGGGACAATGAAAACAGCATGGATGGCAGTCTGGCTCGCAATGCTGGCGGGCGTGAGCGGCGCGCAGGCGCAGACTTACCCGACACGCACGGTCACGATCATTGTGCCGTTTGCGGCCGGCGGCCCGGCCGATATCACCGGCCGCATCGTGGCGGAAATTTTCTCGCGCCATCTCGGGCAGCAATTCGTGGTGGAGAATGTCGGCGGCGCCGGCGGCACGCTGGGCTCGCTGCGCGCCGCGAAGGCCGCACCCGACGGCTACACGCTCATCTCCGGTCACATGGGCACGCACGCGGCCGCGCCATTCTTCTATCCCAACCTCGGCTATGACCCCGAAAAGGATTTCGAGCCGATCGGCCTGATCGCCGAGCAGCCGGAATTGCTGACGGTGCGCAAGGACATCCCCGCCAACAATCTCAAGGAGTTCGTGGCCTGGGCCAAAGCCAATGAGAGCAAGCTGAACATGGGGCACGCCGGCGTCGGCTCGGTGTCCTATGTCGGCTGCCTGCTGCTCAACGCCGCGATCGGCATCAAGCCCACGATGGTGCCGTTCACCGGCACGGCGCCGGTGATGAACGCGATCCTCGCCGGGCAGATCGACTATGACTGCGATCCGGTGCTGGGGCCGCTGTCGCATGTGCGCGCCGGCACCGTGAAAGCGCTCGCCATCGCCACCAAGAAACGCAGCCCGCTGCTGCCGGA
This sequence comes from uncultured Alphaproteobacteria bacterium, assembly GCA_963819915.1. Taxonomy (GTDB): domain Bacteria; phylum Pseudomonadota; class Alphaproteobacteria; order Rhizobiales; family Xanthobacteraceae; genus Pseudolabrys. Next base: position 364,908 of record CAWFXX010000007.1, on the reverse strand, counting down.
TGTGCCCACGTCCTATGAGCAGGGCCTGCCGCAGTTCGACTGCGCGCCCTTCTATGCGCTGTTCGCGCCGAAAGGAACGCCGCAGGCCGTCGTCGACAAACTCGCCGAGGCGCTCGACAAAGGCTTGAGCGAGCCGGCCGTGCAAAAGCGGCTGTCCGACCTCGGCGCCGAGATTGCCGAGCCGAGCCGGCGCGGCCCGAAGGCGTTGGCCGGGCTGGTGCACAGTGAAATTGCCCGGCTCGGACCAATCCTGAAGGCCGCCGCGGCGAAATAAACTCCTCCGATGGCCCAGTCCGCCAAACAGTTGTTCGGCCGCGCTCGCGATTTCTGGCTGGCGCGCGGCGCCGTGCTTGTGATCGTCGGACTGCAGATCGCCATCGTAAACGATCTCGCGATCGGACCGCGTTGGCTGGCGCCGGCGATCGAACTCGCATTGCTCGTGCCGCTCACGATTGCCACCGCCTGGACGCAGCGGCACGCGCGCAAGGCCTCCACCAAAGACCAGGTCAGCCGCGTCTGGCGCGGCCGCCTGCGCACGCGCCGGCTGGCGATTACGCTCACCGCCGTCATCACGGCGATGAATTTCGGCGCGCTCGCCCGCCTGATCGAGGCGATCCTCGCCGGCCACGCAGGCAGCGGACGCACGCTGCTGCTCGACGCGGTCAATATCTGGGCGACCAATGTGATCATCTTCGCACTGTGGTTCTGGGCGCTCGATCGCGGCGGGCCCGCCGGACAAATTCTCGGCGCCGGGCGCGGCAAGGATTTCCAGTTCACGCAGCAACAGCCGGGCAGCACGACGCGCTTTGCGAACTGGTCGCCAGGTTTTATCGACTATTTGTTTTTGGCATTCACCAACGCCACTGCTTTCTCACCGGCCGATACTTTCCCGCTGACCGTCCGCGCCAAGCTGCTGATGATGGCGGAATCCGGCATTTCGCTGGTCACCATCGCGCTGGTTGCATCGCGCGCTGTCGGCATCCTGAGCTAAGCATCCGGCCCGCCAAGCGGGCTGCGACCAACGGCGCACTGGACCCTTCGCGGCAAGGATTGCTTTTAGGGGGTCGAACGCCGATTTAATGGAACTTATATTTGGAACCCGGCATTCGACATAGCGGCATCGCCGACAACAGGGTATCAGCCTAAGGCAACCGGCCTGGGGATGCAGTGTGAATGAAAACCGGATCGCGCCACGCAAGCGCGTGCTCAAAGGCGCCTTCATCATTACGAGCGAGAAAGCCCCCAAGCTCGCTTGCACGGTCAAGAATATTTCCGATACCGGCGCCGCCCTGCAAGTCTCGACAACGTTCGGGTTGCCAGCTGCGTTCGATCTGATTGTCGACAACCAGCGATTTCATTGCCGCTCGATGTGGCGGACCGATACCAAGATCGGCGTCAAGTTTGAAACGACCGGCGGGGTGTGAGCGGGCGGGTATGCGGCCGCGTCAGGCCACGCGCACTTGCGTGAGGTAGCGCTCGACTTCCTTGCGCAGCAGGTGCGATTGATCGGCGAGTTGCGCTGCCGCGGTGAGAACCGTCGCGGCCACCTGGCCGGTCTTGACGGCGCTGTTCGAAACCTCGGCGATGTTCCCGGATACGTCCTGCGTTCCCTTGGCCGCCGCGCTGGCATTGCGCGCGATCTCCTGGGTAACGGAATCCTGCTGCCGCATCGCGACCGCCACATCGCTCGCGACCTCGCTGAGCTGCGCGATCGTCGTCGCGATCTTGCGGATCGCCTGCACCGACCGCGCCGTCGTCTGCTCGATCGAATCGATGTGGCGGGTGATTTCCTCAGTGGCCTTGCCGGTCTGCGCGGCGAGGCCCTTGACCTCCTGCGCGACCACGGCAAAGCCGCGGCCGGCCTCGCCGGCCCGCGCCGCCTCGATCGTCGCGTTGAGCGCCAGCAGGTTGGTCTGCGCCGCGATGCTGCTGATGAGATCGCTCACCTCGCCGATCTCGTCGACCGATGCCGACAGGCTCTCGACCGCCTCGGTGATGGCCTTCGCTTCGTCGGTGGCCTGGCTCGCAACCGTCGCGGAATTGGCGACCCGCGTCGCGATATGTTCGATGGATTGCGCGATCTCCTCGGCCGCGGTCGCGACTATTCCGACGTTAGCTGTCGCTTCCTCTGACGCCGCCGCCGTCGCGAGTGCCTGCTCCTGGTTGCTCGCCGCACTCTGCGCCATGTCGCGGGCCGAACCGTCCATGGCCGCCGCCGCGCGGTCGAGCGTCTGCACGATATTGGACACCGCCCGTTCGAATTCCTGCGTGGCGGTTTCAACCAGTTGCCGGCGCGATTCCAGCGTGCGGGTTTGCTCGGTTTCCTTGACGCGTGCATTCGCCGCGTCCGAGGTTGCCTGGCGGAAGAATTGCAGCGACCGGCTCATCTCCGCGATTTCATCGTGACGGTCATCCTGAATATTGACGTTCATATCGCCATCGGCGATGCGGCGCATCGCCTGGCTGAGCAGGCCGATGCGACGCGCCACGCTGCGGCCGACATAAAGCCAGGCCACCAGAGCAGCGCCCATCACGGCCGCAATCGACAGCACGATCAATATGAATTGCGCCGAGCGGGTCTGCCGGCCGGCGTCGTTGGCGATCGCACGCGCCATGCGGCCCTGCTGTTCAACCAGATCGTCCACCGCGTTCTTAAGTTTGGCTGCGTCGGATTGCGCGGCGTCGAATGCCAGCTGGGCGTCGCGCTGCTGACCGAGCTCGTAGGTCCGCGCGGCCATGATCCCGTCATCCGAGCCGATGGCCGCCAGCTGCTTGTATAGCGTCAGCAGCTTTTCCTGCTGTGCGTGGTCGCTGATCGCATTCAGGTCCTTGACGATCTTTCGCTGCGCCGAGCCGATCAGGTCCCGCAACGGCTCCATCCGGCTGGTCTCGCGAACCAGCGACGCCTCGATCAGAAGACCGGCAAGAAGATTGGCCTCCGACTCCGTTTCCTGCAGCCGGCGCAGCAGGTCGAGCCGGCCTTCGATCGCGGCCGCGCCCTCCTGCTTGGCGTTCATCATGAGGTCGAAATTGGCGTCATCGATCGCCGGGGCAAGACCAATGAGCAGCGCCTCGTGGGCCGCCCGCACCGACGAGGCGAGATACAGGCGCTCATTCGTCACGGTGATCCGGTTCGCCACCGTCTGATCGAGCGTGTGCAGCCGCTCCTCCAGAGCCTTGCGACTGGCGTCGATCTCATCAGCCTTGGCAATGCCGAGCTCTCGTAGCCGGGCGATCCCTTTTTCGAGGCTCTGTTCCTGCTGGTGGATGTCACCCATGATTTCGCCGCGCGATTTGTCGGCTTGCGCCGCCATCAAACGCGGACCCGAGGACAACAGCCGGCCTGCCTGCTCCGCAAGGCGCAGCGACACCGCCGTCGTCGGCAGACTGCGCGACACGATTTCATTCGTCGTCATGCCGATGACGGTGAATTCATAAAAGGCGACCAACGCGCCGATGATCGTCAGCGCGGCGGCAAAGCCAAACGCAAGGTAAAGCCGCCCGCGAATGGTCGAGAGCCAGCCCGCATTGTTTGCGTTTTTGGCAGCCGGCGCGGGTGAAGATTTAAGCCACGAGGCGCGCATATTTTTAATATCCATGCGGCGTCACCGTGCGGACGTCTTGACGAGTTTGGTGACGGCCCGGAGCAGGCCGTCGTTGCCAATCACAGTGAAATAAACTTTGTTCGATCCCTGGTTTTGCGTGGGCCCAAATGTGAGCGTCACGCCGCCAAGATCGAAGGGCGCGCCCTCGATCGCATCGAGGAACGCTTCTCGCGTTGGTTCACCCGGAATTCGCTTCAGGGCCTGGACGACAAGCTCGCCGACCAGGTAGCCCTCGAGCGACACGAAACCCGGCTTCGATTTCGGATTCACCGCGATGAGCGCCGCCTGATAGGCCGCGACCACGGCCAACGACTTGTCGCCCGGGAACGGCACAACCTGGCTGATGATGACGCCGGCGCCCTGGTTGCCGAGCTCCTGCGCGAGCGAGTCCGAGCCGACAAATGAAATCGCGACGAACGCGGCATCGACCTTGAGCTGGCGCGCGAGCTTGATGAATTCCGCAATCGGCTTGTAGGGACCAACCGTCACCACCGCCTGCGGCTGGGCTTTCATAATGTCGAGCAGCGCCGACTTGATCGCGGTCGTATTGCGCTTGAACGTTCCCTCGGCGACCAGCGCCATATTGCGCTTGTCCATCGCCTTCTTGACGCCGGCGAGACCGGCAAGACCGAAGGCATCGTCCTGGTAAAGGATCGCGATGCGCGTGATGCCGAGATCGTTGGTCAGATGTTCGATCCAGGCTTCGGTCTCCTGAAAATACGAACTGCGAATATTGACGATGAAGCGATTGAACGGATTGCGGAGAAATTCAGCGCCGGTGAATGGGCCGATGAACGGTACCTTGGCGGCGGTGGCGATGGGCTGGCCCGCTTTCGATGTCGGCGTGCCGACCGCGCCGACCAGCGCAAAGACCTTATCGTCCGTGATCGCACGCTTGGTGGCTTCGATGGTTTTTTCGGGCTCGTAGCCATCGTCAATCGACTTGAGCTCGAGCTTGCGCCCGCCGACGCCGCCGGCGCGATTGGCTTCCTCGAAGGCTGCAAAAATACCTTCGCGCATGCCCTGACCGAGCGCCTGCGCCGGCCCGCTCAGGGCCGAGACCTGCCCGAACAGGATCCTGTCATTGGATACGCCGTCCTCCGCATGGAGCGACGTGGCGGCAAAGCAGAAGAAAGCGGCCCCGATAATGCAGAGCCATTCGCGATTGGTCCGCACGGGCGATATCCCCACCAGCAGGTGCGTGTAAGTTCCGATCGTGCCCGCAGATGATTGATGAATCGTTAACCATGCCTAAAGCGGCGCCACCGGCGCTGGTGGATGGTACGGTCTTGGCCCGGCGGCCGGCGGTTTGTCTTGCCGTCAGGCGGCCTTCCCCGCGTCAAGCGCGGACGAAAAACCGGTCATCGGATCGATCACCGTCGGCACTTCGGTGATTTTCGTGATCGGAAACCCGGCCAGCTGCGAATGCTCGCGAACGAGTAAATCGCTTTCCGCGAGATAGATACAGAAGGTTTTGTCCGCCGCGATATAGGAGTGCACCCACTGCACCTTGCCGCCCAGCCGGTAGAGGACGCTGTTGGAGGTCGCCGCAATTTCCTTGAGCTGCGCGCGCGTGTGGCGGCCGATATTCGGAATGTCGCGCTCGATCAGGTAGCGTTTCATGGCATTGCATTTCTAAGCCTCGTTCGAAAATTGTCGCCGCCCAGCACTGCAACGGGCGGGTGAATACCGGGCAGAGGTCCGAAAGACTTTGCCGCCGCCTTGATTTGACCTTGAGATTGGCTTGATTATTTAGCGAGACCGCCCGGTTACATGGAAAAACGCGGCGGAACCGCTACGAATTCATTGCTTGTTCATCCGAGATCGGGGATTTATGAAGTCGGATGCATTCGCCCGCCAAATCCACGGCCCCCGTCACTGTACCGCCGCGATCTCGCTCAGCGAGCATTTCGGGGTTGCAAATCGCCGTGCTGTTCGGCGCCTTCACGCTGCTGATTTCCATCCCGATCTGGACGCATCCGGTACCGCCGCTCTCTGACTATGTGAATCACCTTGCCCGTATGCAGGTGATTGCAACGCTCGCCAAGAATCCGCAGCTGGCGCAATTCTACGATATCAACTGGCAGGTCATTCCCAATCTGACAATGGATATCATTGTGCCCCCGATGGCACGCGTGATGAATGTCTACCTTGCCGGCCAGGTCTTCATCGTGGCGATGTTTGCGCTCATTATATCCGGCGTGCTGATGCTCAACCGCGCGCTGATCGGCCGCTGGTCGGTGCTCCCGCTGTTCGCCATTCCCCTGCTCTATAATCAAATCTTCCTCGTCGGATTGATGAACTACATTTTCGGAATCGGCGTCGCCTTGTGGGCTTTGGCCGGTTGGATCGCGATGCGCGAGCGGCGCTGGCCGCTCCGCTTCCTGCTGTCTACGCTGTCCGTCGTCGTGCTGTTCTTTTGCCATCTCTCGGCGCTTGGCCTCTACGGGATTGGCATCCTGGCGTTTGAGATGCTCCGGCTGTGGACGCGGCGCGCCGAGCCCTGGCCCGGCCGCATTGCAGAGTTCGTCGCCGGTGGCCTGCCATTCCTCGCCGTTGTGCCGCTGCTCTACGCCAGCCCGACCATGAACCTCGTGGCCGACATTTCATGGGATCAGCGCGGCAAGCTTGACGGTCTGATGTTCATTTTCAGCAACTACACCGATATCGCCGCCTTCGCGCTGATAGCGATCATGGCCGCGAGCGCCATCTGGGCGGTCCGCCATCGCGTTCTGCAATTTCATCCGTTGGTGTTTGTGCTGCTCGTCGTGGGCGGCGCGGTATATTTTGCGTTGCCGCGGGTGATGTTCGATACTTATATGGCTGATCAACGCGTGCCGATTGGCGTTGCCTTCATGGTTTTCGCGTGCGGCGAACTGGATGTGCGGCACCGTCTGGTGTGGCGCGGATTTCTCACCGTCCTCGTCATCCTGACCGCGGGCCGCGTTCTCGAGATCGACTACAACTGGTCGCAGCTGTCGGATTCGACCAGCGAATTCCGCTCCTCGGTACGGCGGATCGCCCCCGGTTCGAAAGTGTTCGTTGCCTATGGCAATCCCTCCGCCGGCGAAGATGTCCGCGATCTCGGGCTGGTGCATGCCGCTTGCATCGCGACCATCGAGCGAGCCGCGCTGGTCACGACATTGTTCACCGTCCAGGGCAAGCAAATCGTCCACGTCCGGCCCGATTATCGCGACTATGCCGACCTGCGGGACGGCACGCCGCCTTCCACGGCGCAGCTCATTCTGACCGCGGAACATCCGTTGCCGAACACGCCGGCGTTCTGGCTCAACTGGACGAAATTCGACTACATCTACATTCTCTTCACGGAAGACGATGCGCCCAATCCGGATCCGACGCGGTTGAAACTGGTCGCCGATGGCGACCGGTTCCAGCTTTATCGCATCATCAAGCGGGAATAACTGGGCCGCGCCACACCCCGCGTTTAGGTATTAACCGCCAGTGCGCCGGATGGTAGGCTGTGCACATGCCGGGGTGATCGCCGGCGCCGGGAGGCGGCAATGAAATTACGGCACATTGTTGCGTTGTCCATGCTGGCCGGGCTCACACTCGGCGTCACCGCCATCGATCGTCTGCACGCCGAGGATGGTTACGTGCGCAAGGTGCCGCTCGATGCATTGACCGTTCCGGTGCCGGTCCCGATCATTCCGCAAGGCTCGCAACTCGATCTGCGTCCCAGCCGCGCGCCCGACTCCGGCGAGCAGATGAACGGCTACACACCGCTCGGCAGAGAGTCGACACCATCCATCGGGCTGTCGATCAAGCCGCTCGACGACCGCAAATAATTTTTCATCAGTCGGGATTGAGGGGCGTACATCGCGCATGCGCATTTCTATAAACGCAACGTAACGTTAATACCGCTCGCGTCATTCGAACGGATGTTAACCGCCCTCATCGTGCGATTTCAGTGACAAATGCGATGCATGCGCATACCGCATTACCGGTATCGTGGCCGCTGCCTTGGTTCTGCCATCTTAAACCTTACCACGTGCATCAACGCTTCGACGCGGGATGCGATTCGATTCCCTGACAGAGTCTTTCGGGAGTCGAGCCGTCCGGCAATGGAGCTCAACGAAGGACATTGCAATGAAGCACGTTGGCATCGGAATCATCATCGGCCTGCTGACAATCACGTCAGCGCATGCGGCGGGATGGGGCTCAGTGCACAAGTACATCAAGCCGACCGGCAACTGCGCCGGACAGGAAGTTCTGGCGAGCTCTTATTCGTCCGGCAGGCGGACGGCCACGGGCGAGCGATTCGACGCGAGCGGCAACACGGCTGCCGCGCGGACCTGGCCGCTCGGCACAAGCCTCACGGTGACCAACCCGCACAACGGCCGGTCGATCACCGTTCGGATCAACGACACCGGCCCTTGGGGAATTGCGTACCGCATGGGCGCCCGGCTCGACCTCGCGCGCGGCGCGGCGCAACGCCTGGGAATGCGGGCGTCCCAGTACGTTTGTGTTGTGTAACGAGTTGCGTGGCTGGGGCGCCGTCGCGGCGCCTCAGCTGTGCTCGTGCTGCAGTCTCAATTATTTCCGACAGAAGAATTATTAGACCACTGGCTATTCGTATGATCGCGGATGCCGCCAGTACCGGTGGTGCCAGTAATGCCAGTGGTGCGCCCGGTAGGCATAAGCACGGTAGCCGCTTCGCGGAGGGTACGTGCCGCTGGGCGGTTGGCCAAAACTGTCGCCCCTTGACGGCGCGTTAGGTCCGTAATTCGGCAGGCTCTGCGCGAGTGAAATAGTCGTTGCGCCCAGCAACATCGTGGCCGCCGCAATGATTGTTTTGAATGTCATGCTCCAGTCTCCGTCATTTCCAACAACCCCTCAGCACGCATTTGGTTCGGTCATCACGTCCGCGTGGCGCCGACGCCTGCCGCAAGAGAAACAAGAGAAAACCGTCGAGTGACTTCCTGGCCCTCCTCAGGGCCAACCACCCAAGCCCCGGCGCGCCTTTGCCGAGGGGCTGAGAAGCGGACCAGCGAATCGGCCCACTCATATAATGAGAGGGACCGCGTAATGAGAGGGACCGCGGCGAGGCGGTCTTTCGGAGAACGCCCAAAAACACTGCAATCGATCGGGAAAAATCGGCGCTGAGCCCGCAACCACCGTTGGCGGGCGCGCCGATTCCCATTAAGTTGCCGCCTTGGGCTGACGGGACGTCGGGCCGGGAGGGCTAATATGAGGAAGCAGACGATCCTGATGGCGGTGCTGGCTTTGGCCCTCGCCTCCTGTGGTGTTTATGGCCCGAAAGGAAATGACGTCGGCGGCATCATCCCGTGGTCGCCGGAAGCAGAGGCGATGGCTCTCGACACGGCACAAGCCAATTGCAGTCGCTACAACCAGTTCGCGGTGATCACGAGCATTCACCGGACCTATGGCGACTACATCAGCTATGCCTGCCAATGGAACCCACCGCCGCATGTCCGTCGTCACATGTCCTGAGCGCGCTCGCCGCTTCCCGTTCACAAAATTCATCTGAATCAATCGCGACGCCCGCTACAGGCGTCGCGAACCATAAAATTATCCGGTTTCCGGAAGTTTCCATTAACCAGCGACGAAGTGTGAATGATTAAAACCTTTGCAGTACCAATGCGCACACATATTCGACGGGTTTCTCATCGAGATTTGGCATCACAGTGCGGTGGTTATCAAAACTCGCATCTGCGCATTTTGCCCGTGCTCAAACCACGGCAACGACAAGCGCATCGAATTATTTCGATCCGGCGCGGCTGAGCATTGTTTGTGCAATCACGCTCACGCTGATCGTTGTTGGCAGCGCCGGCCTGATTGTTGCCAGCCTTCACAACCGCGCCATTATCGACAATGAACGCGCGCTTTTGAATTCATCGCTCATCGTTGCAAAGCAGTTCGAACAGACCTTTACGGCGGTTGAAGCCGTGCAAAAGGGATTTTACGAAGATCTGTCCCGCTTGCACCTGCTCAACGAAAATTCCATTGCGACTGAACTCGGACGCCATGACGTTCATTTGAAACTGCGCGACAAAACCGGCGGCATGCCCTATGTCGGCTCACTTGCAATCATCAATACGCGCGGAAAGCTGATCAATTTCTCCCGCCAGTGGCCGATACCCAACCTCAGCCTCACCGACGAGGACTACGTCAAGGCGCTCAGGGCGGACACGAGCGCGACGTCATTTCTCGGTTCGGCCGTTCCCGACCACACGACCGGGGCCTGGGTCACTCACTTCGCCCGCAAAATTTCCGGTCCCAACGGAGAGTTCCTCGGCATCATCTCGGCAACGCTCGATCTGGGGTATCTGCAGAGTTATTTCCGCGAGATCAGCTCTGATCCCGACAGCAGCCTCGCTCTCTTTCGCGACGACGGCGTGTTGCTTGCACGATTCCCGGAGAATGGATCGGACCTTGGCCGCAAATTTGCCAACGCCATCTCGATAAAACTGGTGGCCAAGGCCGACCACGGGGTCGCCATGACCGAAGGAGTCATCGACGGCTCGATGCGGATGGTCGCCGCCCACCGTGTCATCGGCTATCCGCTTGTGATCAGCGCGACCAAGACCACAACTGCCATTCTCGCCAATTGGCGCAAGACGTCCGCCCTCATTGCGGGCGCCGCGCTGCTGGTCATCGCCGTCATCACAGCGTTCGCCTTCCTTTTCACCCGCCTGTTCCGGAACTACCAGGCGCTCGAGCAGGCCCGCGCTGAGCGCAACAAGGCGGAACAGCTTCGACAACAGAGCCAGCGTTTCGACGTGGCGCTCAATAACATGTCGCAAGGCCTGGTGATGTTCGATGCATCATCAAAGCTGGTTGTCTGCAATACGCGGTTTCTTCAGATTTACGGCCTCTCGCCCGATGTCGTGAAGCCGGGATTGTCGCTGCTTGATCTCCTCAAGCACCGCAAGGAATGTGGCTCCTTTGGCGGAAACCCTGACGAATATCACGCCAAGCTCCTGGGCCAGATATCAAAACGGAAGCTCACCAAGCAGAATGTGCCGACACCCGGCGGGCGCACCATCCAGATCGTCAATCAACCGATGCCGGACGGCGGCTGGGTCGCGACCCACGAAGATATTACGGAGAAGATCGAGGCGGAGAACGAAATCAAGCGGCAGGAAGAACAGCTCAACGCGGCGCTCGACAATATTTCGCAGGGCGTGTGTATGTTCGATGCGTCGCAGCGGCTGATCATTTGCAACAAGAAATACGCCGACATCTACGGGCTGACCGACGAGCAGACGAAGCCGGGCACGCCGATTCAGACAATTCTCGAGCACCGAATTGCCAGCGGAAACGCACCGGAGGATCACGAGGCCTATATCAGGGAGCGGCTGAACGAAGTCGCTATCAATCGGCCCTATCAGACCGTCAATCGTCTGCGCGACGGACGCTATGTATCAGTCGTTCACCAGCCCATGGGCAATGGCGGCTGGGTGGCGACACACGAGGACGTCACGGAAGCAAGGCATCGGGAAGAATCCTTCCGTCTGCTCTTCGAGAACAATCCCGTGCCGATGTGGGTGCTTCGACAGCGACAGCCTGCGCTTCCTCGCCGTCAACGAGGCGGCTGTCGCGCATTACGGCTACAGCCGGGAACAGTTCATGACGATGACGGTCCCGGACCTGCGTCCAGCCGAGGATCGTGAACGCTTCACGGCCTTTTTGCACGGCCTGGCGGATGACCAGTTCAACGAAAACATCGGCCAGCACATCAAGGCCGATGGCTCGAAAATTGACATCGCCGTGTTCTCAAGGGCGCTCAAGTACAACGGCCGCAAAGCGCGCCTGACAGTCATTCACGACATCACGAAAACCAAGCGAACCGAAGCCGAACTCCGGCGCACAAAGATCTTCCTCGATGCGGTCATCGAGCACGTCCCCGTGCCGATCGTCGTACGCGACGTGGAAGGCTCTGGCGTCGACGTTCGCAGGCGAGCCGATTCACATTGTTCAATCGTGCCTACGAGCAGCTCACGGGCGACGACCGCAGCCGCCTGATCGGTAAAACGGCACACGAGATCTTCCCGGCCCCTCGCGCCGACATGATCGTGAAATCGGACAATGAGGCACTGGAAACGGGACGCGTCGTCTCCACGCCGGAGCACCGCATCGACACCGTTGGCAACGGCGAACGCCTGATCAAGGCAAGCAAGATTGCGATCAGGGACGACGGCGGCGAATCAAAATATCTGCTCACTGTTCTGGACGATATCACCGAGCAACGCCGCAGCGAGGAACACATTTCGTACCTCGCCCACAACGATTCCCTGACCGGACTGCCAAACCGGGCGTCGTTTCTTGACCATCTGAACGCAACTTTGGAGCGGGCTTCGAAGGCCGGCGAGCAATTTGCCGTCATGTGCCTCGACCTCGACCGCTTCAAGGAGGCCAACGACGTCTACGGTCACCTGGTCGGCGATGGCCTTCTGCGCGAGGCGGCCCGCCGCCTGCAAGCCGCCACCGACGATGCGTTCATCGCGCGTATCGGCGGCGACGAATTCATGCTGGTCGTCTCCGACGAGAGGCCGGAAGAGACAGCCGGGGAGCTCGGTGAACGCCTGATCGAGGCGTTCAGCAGCAATTTCGAGGTCGACGGCCACCAGATCCAGGTCGGGCTGAGCATCGGGGTGGCGGTTTTCCCGACCGACGGCACCCACGTGAAGACCCTGATCGCCAACGCGGACGCAGCGCTCTACCAGGCAAAGTCGGAAGTGCGCGGGTCGGTGCGCTTTTTCGAAGAGAAGCTCGGCTCGCGGCTGCGCGAGCGGCGCGAACTGCAAACCGATCTGCGCAAAGCCCTCGAAAACGGCGGCCTCTCACTGCACTACCAGCCGCAAAAAACGATTGCTTTCGGCAAAGTGATTGGTCTCGAAGCGCTGGCCCGTTGGCATTGCCCGAAGCGCGGCATGGTCTCGCCCGATGTATTCATACCGATTGCGGAGCAAAGCAGCCAGATCATCACGCTCGGCGAATGGATCCTGCGCGAGGCCTGCAGGGAAGCCGCATCCTGGGCGAAGCCGCTCAAGGTCGCGGTCAACATTTCTCCGGTCCAGTTTCACCACGGCGACCTGCCCAATCTCGTTCATTCCGTCCTGCTGGAAACCGGCCTCAAGCCGGACCGGCTGGAGTTGGAAATCACCGAAGGCGTGCTGATCGACGACTTCGCACGCGCGGTTTCGATTTTGCGCAAGCTCAAGTCGCTTGGCATCCATATCGCGCTCGATGATTTCGGATCAGGCTATTCGTCGCTGTCTTATCTGCACGCGTTCCCGTTCGAGAAAATCAAAATCGATCGCGTGTTCATCGGCGATCTCGAGCACAACCATCACTCGATGGCGATCGTGCGCGCGATCATCACACTCGGCCACAACCTGAACATTCCAATTCTCGCCGAGGGCGTCGAAACGGAAAGCCAGCTTGCTTTCCTCGCGCAGGAGGGTTGCGACGAAGTGCAGGGATATCTGACCGGGCGGCCTTATCCGATCGAGGCCTATGCCGAAATGGTTGGCCGGGAATCCGTCAAGACCGCAACGCAAGCCGTTGCGGTCTAGGACCTCACCACAACGCCAAATTCAGGATTTCTGAATCGTGCCGTTCGGGCTCGCCTGATCGACAGCGGCGGGAAGATGCTGCGCGAGCACCTTCAATGCCTCATCGACCGGCACGCCGAAATGCTGGGCGATCTGTTTCACCTGGTCGCTGTTGAGCGCCGCGCGCAGCTGCTCTGGCGTAACCTTCATGTTGGCACCATTGCCCAGCCAGGATTTGACCTGGTCGCCCAGGCCGCCTTGCTGAAGCTGGTTCACCAGGCCCTGCAAATCGCCCAGATTGGTCTTGGCCAACAGCGCGGAAATCAGTGCCGACTGTTCGCCGGCGGCCGCCGAAGCAAGAGCTGTCTTCAGCGAGCCGCCTAATTGGTCCAGAAGTCCCATCTTAGCCTCCATAGCGTGAGCCATAGATGGACCAACATTTGTTCAGGGATGCTTTTCGTTCTTGGAAGCGCGCATTCCCTGGCTGGTCGCATCCCGCTCGCACATATACGCGCCGGATTTCGTATTGCCGTAGTCCTTGTACGACGCGAAGTGATAGATTTTTGAATTCAGATTGGCCCAGACGACCGTTCCGGTACCACAACGTCCCTTGGCTTGCGCTTCGGTCGTGTACTGGTTGGCGCCGGTCGGTGTCGTTGACGCGGCCGGAGGCGGCGCCATGGGAGCAGTGGCTGTCTTCTTTTCGGGCGCGGCCGCCGGAGCTGGCGCGGGCGCCGCGGTCGTCTTCTTTTCCGCAGCCGGAGTGGGTGCAGGCTGCGCGGCGGCTGTGCCGGCACGGCACTGGGTCACATAGGCCTTTTCAGTGATGCCCTTGGCCTGATTGTCGGCCTTGTTGGCGCGCCATTCGTCACGGCATGCCTTGGCCGTCTTCTCGCCAGCAGCCGGCGCGGCGGCGGCTGTGGTTTTTTTCTGCGCAGCGGTCGACGCCGCGGGCGCGGGCGCAGGTTTCGCTGCGCTGTCGCCCCCGCGGCATTTTGCGACGTAAGCTTTTTCCGTAATGCCCTTGGCCTGATTGTCAGCTTTGTTGGCACGCCATTCAGCCTGGCAGGCCTTCGCTGTTTTTTCCTGAGCAAACGCCGGTGACATCAGTAGCGCGACGCCGACAACGGCCGAACAAATGACTGCGATCCTACGCATGGTCAAACTCCAGACATTACGCCGTTAAAAGGATTAGGACTCTTTCTCGCATTTCGTCATGAAACTGGTCTTGGCGGCGCCGGAGAGCGCCTTGCCGTCCTTGCTCATCGCCTTGCCCTCGCAGGCTTCCTCTTTGCACTTCTTGACGAAGCTGGTTTTGGCGGCGCCCGCGAGCGGCTTGCCGTCCTTGCTGACCGCTTTGGTCTCGCAGGACTGCGCCATCGCTGAACCGACGGCAAAAGCCGTAATTAGCGCCGCAAGCATAATCCGTTTCATCGTTCTCTCCCTATGATGTCTTTTAAAACGCAATTGATGACGTTTAGAGCATAGATTGGAAATTGGCGCGTGGCGAATCATTGTGGTCTGGCCGCTCGGGTGAATTTTCCCGTCGTAAATTCATGGCAATTCGTTTTAATTTCCGGACGGTAACGCCCATGATTTGAGCAAACGCCGTTGCGCCCCCGGAGGCTAGCGGCGGTAACCCGATGCTGCGATGGGCGAATATCGCTGATAATGTCGTATAGACCGTAAGAATGTCGTCTCAGACGCCTTCGGTCACGTCCTCATAAACGTCGATCTCAACCGCGCCGGGAAAGAGCGATCGCCACGTTTGCAGATAAGCCTGCACCATCGGTTCGCTGGCGAGCTTCTGGCGGTTGAGTTCGAGGGTCTTGTCCGCCTGGTACTCAATCACTTGCAGGAATTGTAACGGGTCATCGGCGTTGCGCAGCAGCCGGATCTTCGCATCGCCGAAGGCTTTGTACAGAGGCGCCGCGTTGTTCATCATGGACACGATAAGGGTCGCCGCATCCGCCGACGGGGTCCTGATTTTCAAATAGAGGACGCGCTTCGCCTTTGCAGTCTCGCTTGTCATATGACCGCTCCTTCGTCTTGGAGCGTAGCGGGGAAGCAATCGTCATGAAAGTCCGGCGCCATGCGCTGCCGGATCCGGCTCACAAGCGCGCTATGAAATTTCCGCGGCATCCACCGGAAAGAAAAAGCGGCCCGTTGCGGGCCGCTGAAAAGTTTGGAGGTTCAAAGAATTCGGGGCCTGCCCCCGGGGCAGGGGCAGGCCTGAAGACGGTCAGATGGACTTGAAGATTCTGGCCGTCAGGCTGCCGATGGCGTGGGGACCGACCACCAAGCTAGCCAATGTCGTGTTGCTGATAGGGCCATCGACCGTACGGATGATGCCGGTCACCACCGAAGCGCTAGCGAGAAACATGATGGCGATGGCGAGAATGATGGTCTTACGCATGATCGTTAGCCCTGAATGAAGGGGGAGCGACCGGCTCCCAACAATCGTCAGACTAGGGGCGCAGCTGTCCCGCGGCTGTGACCGCCATCACATAAGAGCGGATTTATTTAACGCGTTAGAATGGGCCTATTTCCAGGCTCAAATTGCCTTGTTCGCGCCGCGCAGCCGGGGTGTCGGCATCGCCTCACATCGGCGTCCGAAAGGCTAGACTTTAAGCTCCTTTTCGAGCTTCGCCTTGTTCTCGATGCAATAGTAGCCCGACAGCCGGGTGATCAATTTCAGCCGCATCCACTCGTTGAGGATCCGGCTGACATTTTCGCGCGCGATCCCGGCCATGGCGGCAACGTCGCTTTGGCTTAGTTTCTGCCGGATCACGATGCGCCCGCCGTCGACTTCGTTGCCGAAGGCCTTCGCCAGGTCGAGCAATGCGCGCGCCACGCGGCCTTTGACCGGCAGGAACGTCCCGGCGGCGACCACCTGGTCGGTATCGCGCAATCGCGCCGCCAGCATGCTGAGAAGGTGCTTGTAGATGTCCGGATTTTTCGCGCCGATAGCTTCGAATACCGCGCGACTGACAAAACTGAGCTTGCAATCGCGCAAGGCCGAAACCGATGCCGATCTTGGCCGTCCGTCAATCATCGCCATGTCGCCGACGATCGAACCGGGCCCCAGGATCGCGAGGATACGCTCGGCCCCGGACGGCGAGAGCATGCTGACCTTCAGCAGGCCTTCCTCGAGGCGGTAGCAGCCATCGCCCGGATCACCGGCAAGAAAAAGGGTTTCATCGGCCGCCAATTTTACCGGTTTGGCATTGGCCAGCAGACTGGACGACAGGCGCTCCGGAAGGTCCGAAAGCAGATCAGTGGATCGCGGTGGAGAGGTCATCGAATACCCGACGCACAATAACCCATGAACGCGCCGGGCTTCTTTAGCAGAAATCGCCTGGAAATACTCAGTGGCCGGTCAAAGCCGCGCGCGCAATGGTCTGGCGGGTGAGCCCGCGGCTCGCAAGATCCGGCCGGGAAAGCCTTGAAAGTTCATTATAACGGGCCGCAATTTGCTGGCCTTCGCGAGCGCCATCAGCGAACTGGCTGCACCAGGCGGCAACGCGCGTGAAGAATGTGGTGCCGTGGGCCACCATTGCGGAAGCATCGGTGCGATACGTGATGTCGGTCATGAATCCCTCCTAGCCAGTCCCACGAGCGCACACGCGCCCTACGATCGTCAGATCAGTCCGCGCGATTGTAAGATTAGACACAGCCATTTGTGCTCGCCGTGCTGGCCATCACAAAAAAATCGGTTTTGACGTGCTCAAATAACCTATTGATCAAATGTATTTTTTGTCCGCGACTGCGATGGCGGGACAGGCAGACACACCCAGGTGCACCATGATGAAACGTGGCAGTTTGTATCCGGCCGTCCTTGTGGGTTTGGCCGGCATCATTTTCACGGCCCCGGCCCTCGCGCTCGACCTCAATTCCTTCCGCGCCCAGCATGGTCTGCCGGCCCTGAGCGCGAGCGGCTCCCTGGCGGGCGCCGCCTACAGTCATGCGCACAACCTCGCCGGGCGGCAACGGCTCGACCATAGCGGCTTCCGGCAGCGCGTCTCGCTCACGTCGGGTGCGGCGGCCGAAAATGTTGCGTTCGGCTGCGCGACGGAGGACTGCGTCATTCATATGTGGGCACGCTCCGGCCGCCACCGCGCGAATATGTTGCGCCGGGACGTGACCAGCTACGGCCTTGCCTCGGCTGACGGCGGCAACGGACGGCGATATTGGGTGCTTGAATTGGGAAATTGAGCGGTAAGGGCCGGAAGGCGTCGACCTCAGACGAACCGGACTGGCGAACCGGCCAGCACGGGGATCGCCACCATCAGCGCGATGCCGATCGCGAAACCGACCAACCGCATATTCATCGTCAAGGTGCTGGCGGGTGCGGTGCCTTTGACGGCATACACCGCGACGTCGAAAAGGCCGACCGCGATCAGAATCCAAAAATACGGTTTGACGACAAAATCCTGCACGTGTGGCGCAGCGACCAGAATCACGCCGGTGGCGACGCCTACCAGCACCATGTATCCAAAAAAGATTCGATCGAGGGACATCCGCGCCCAATGCTTGCCACGTCGTCAGGCAACGCTAGCAGAACTCCACCGGAGCGCGCAGCGGGGCAGATTGCCGCTACTTCTTTTCCAGCATCAACTGGCCCTTTTGTCCGATCACACGCTGAGCCGCATGAGCAAAGCGTGCGAGCAGCCAAGGCAATGTGACCTCCAGCCGCACACCTGTCTCATAGACGTCGATGAAGCCCGCGGCGCGCTGGCCGAGAGCCGACGCGCGAAAGGTCAGGCGATCTCCGGTCCACACTTCTTCCTCCAGCGAAAGTATCCAGGCGAACTCGGTCTTGGCGCGGCCAATCCCGTCCTTGATGCGGCGCAGAGCCTCATCTTTGCCGAGTCGATGAGGAATGACGACGACGATCGGTTCCGACATTGCGGCGGCATCTCCTTGTTGCTGCCGCATCATGTGGGGAGGACGCAGGCGCAGAAAAAGGGCCTGCCATCACGGATCTCATACATGGCGCAAAGCATGCTAGGCTTCGCCGCATTATGATGAAGCGCGAAAATTTTGCGGTCGACGCCATTTACGTGCCCGTCAAACGGCGGGCCACCCTCGATCCAAAACGCGTTGAGGAGATCGCCCAAAGCATGCTCGCGGATGGCCAGAAGACACCCATCCTTGTGCGTGCCGATGGCGCGCGCTTCGTTCTGGTCGAGGGCCTGCACCGGCTGGAAGCTGCCAAGGCGCTCGGCGAGCAGACGATCGTCGGCTTCCGCGTCGAGGCGCGCAAGCATTGAGACCGGACCTTACAATCTCAAGGCGGGCTTGACCCCGCTGCCGCCATCCGACTTTGCTAGGTTTCAGACGCCGGACGCGCCGGACGGCGCTTCGCATTGTTCGCCCGGCATAACCGACAAGAAAGACACCCCCCATGCCCTTTCCCGACACCCTGAAAACCCTCATCCGAAACGCATGGGACGATGGCTATCCCTGCCTGGTCGCCACACATGGACCGCTGGGACCGAACATCACACCGAAGGGGAGCATGATCGTCTTTGACGACGCCCACCTGGCGTGGTGGGAGCGCTCAAAGCGGGCGGTGCTGGAAAATCTCGGCCACGACAAGCGCGTATGCGTGATGTACGCCAACTTCAAAGCGCAACGCGACGGCATATTGGAATCGGGTTTCCTGCGCTTTTTCGGTTCGGTTGAGCTGCACGAAACGGGACCGGTGCGCGAGGCTATATTCGGAAAGTTGTTGCCGCGCGAGCAGACCCATGTCGGCGCCGAGGCGGGAATTGGCGTGCTCATCCGCATCGAGAAAGCCATCGATGTCCGCGGCAAACCATTCATGTGAGTGAGCGGAACCGGAATCCCCTGCTGGCGTTGGGTTTTCAGCATCCGGCCTTGCGAGCGGCCGGGAGTTACCCAAGATTCACGCTGCTCCCCGAAAGGTGTCCGTCGGTCCCCTCGCCGTTATGACTATTGCGTGATCGGTCATATTCAGTGTCCGTGAGCGTGCTAGGGTTGCGGCAATCAAAGGCAAAGGGCTGGAGTTTTTGTATGCGTCTCCATCATCTTGCGCTTTCCTTCGTAGCGGCATTTGCCGCGCTCGCGCTCACCCAACCGGCACGCGCCAATATCATGATCGTCATCGACAAATCGGCACAGAAAATGACTGTGACGGTCGATGGCGAGGACCGCTACACATGGCCGGTGTCGACCGGGCGCCCCGGCTACGACACGCCATCGGGTGAATTCCAGCCATTCCGCATGGAACGCGACCACTTCTCGCGGGAGTGGGATGATGCGCCGATGCCAAATTCTGTTTTCTTCACCAAGATCGGCCATGCCATCCACGGCACCTTCGAAGCGAAGAACCTCGGCCGACCGGTTTCGCACGGCTGCGTGCGGCTCTCGAGGGAGAACTCCGCCACGTTGTTCGCGCTGGTCAAGGAGGAAGGCGTATTCAACACGCGCGTGAGACTGATCGGCGATACCCCGAAGGCCTCCGATGTGCCTGTCGCACGCCATGAGCCGGCAAAGGATCGCAACGTGACGCGCAATCGCGACAACGATCGCGACGCGGCCCGCAATACGAATTGGGACGCCTCGCGCAACACCAGCCGCGCCTATGTTCGTAACGACACCACCGACAGTGACGACGACGCGGCGACGAGCAAGCAGCCGCAGCAAAGCCGCCCACAAAGTTCGCCGGATCCGCGCGCGTACTACTACCGTCAACCTCCCTATCAGCAGCAGCATTACTACGGACGCGGCTTATTCCAGTCCGGCTGGTAGGCTTCGCCAGCTCCGCGGAACCAAAGCCCGTGCCATGGTTTGACGGTATGGACAGGCGGAGGCTCAGCGATGATCCGCAAACTCGCCGGCGGAAAATACCGACTTTATTCCCGTAAGAAGAACCCGCGCACCGGCAAACGCCGCAATCTCGGTACTTTCGCCAGCAAGAAAGCCGCGCAGCAGCACGAGCGCGAGGTCCAGTATTTCAAAAGACACTAGAATCGGGCGCGCACACGGCTAGCCATGATGGGCGACCCCGAGCGCTTCCTCGCCACGATCGAGAATCAGCGGCACGATCAGATCTTCTTCATCGTCGAGATGGCGGATCAGACCTTTGATCAGCGCGCCGCTCGAATCCGCGTAAGCATCGCTGCATCGGCGGAGCGTATCCACGTCAGCGCGCATCGCCTGCAAGAGCGCGTTGGCGTTTTCCGCGGTGCGCGCCATATCGGCGTGGATGTGGTGATGGTCGCCTTCCAGGACGTCGAATCCGCGTACCAGCCGCATGTCCGCAACGCGGAAAATCGGGAAATAGTGCAGGTCCTCGATTTGGTGGTGGACATTGAGCTGGTCGAGCATGAATTGCAGCCGCGGCACGAATTGGCGCGCGAATTCGGCAGGTTGCAGCGTATCGGCGCGAAATTGCGCCGTGATCTGCTCGATCGCGGCGGATAGTTCGCGAAACATGATGTGACGGGAGAGCCAGAATCGCGCCATTTCGCCGAGATTTGCGTGGGAATCCCATTGCTCGCGCGGGTAACGCGCAATCAGCACGCGTAGATCGTCCGGCCAGCCGCTGCGGCGGGCCAGACCGAGTGCTTCAACCTCTGCGGATTGGGGTCTTTCGATCGTCACAGGCGCTTAGATAGCCATTGCGCACGCCAATGCGAAGGGTGATTTTTGCGACGCATGAACGCACCGACCACCGTTGCCCGCTTGGCCTGCGACGAACCCACGGCCCGGCGGCTCGCCAGCTATCTCAGTGAATCCCTCGATTCCGAGGACGCCGCCTGTGCCGCCTTTGAAGGCGAAGGCGGGCGATGGCAACTCGCGGTCCACTTCCGCGCCGCTCCGGACGAAGCGGCCTTGCGCGACTTGGTCCGAATTGCCGACGGTGAAGCGGCGGCAAACGCGCTCAGCTTCGAGCGGATCGCGGGGGCCGACTGGGTCGCGCAGAGCCTTGCCGGCCTCAAGCCGGTGCACGCCGGCCGTTTTGTCATCCACGGCGCGCACGACCGCGCGCGACCAAAGTCCAATGACATCGGCATCGAGATCGAGGCCGCGCTCGCTTTTGGCACCGGCCACCACGGGACGACCCATGGCTGTCTGCTCGCGCTCACGGATCTGGCGAAGCGACGACGGTTCCTGCACGTTCTCGACATCGGCACCGGTTCCGGCGTGCTGGCGATCGCTGCCGCGCGACTGATGCGGGCGCGTGTCATCGCGGGCGATATCGATCCGGTTGCCGTACGCGCGGCGAAATCCAACGCCGGCCGCAATCGCGCAGCGTCGCTGGTTACATTTGCACGAGCAGCCGGAACCGGAGCAAACGCTATTGCAAGCGCAGGACCATACGACCTGCTCTTCGCCAATATCCTGCTCGCGCCGTTGACGCGGCTGGCGGTGCCATTGCGCAAGCTGATGGCGCCCGGTGCATGCATTGTCCTCTCCGGTCTGCTTCCCGGGCATGCCAATGCGGCTCTTGCGATCTACTGCGCGCAAGGACTTATTCTCGAAAGACGCATTCAGCGGGAGGGCTGGGCCACGCTGGTGCTCCGGCGCGCGGCAAAACGAAACCGCCCCGGGCGGGGACGACCGGGGCGGCTTCGCTGGTGAAAAGCTTGCGCTTAGCGGCCACCAGGCAGAAATTCGTCGAGATCGAAATCGATCAGCAAATTGCCGCGCGCATCGCGGGTGTGCGACAACAAGTGTGCATGGCCGGCAATCTCGCGGCGCGCCTGCTGCAGGCGCGATTCCATCAGCGCTTCCATGAAGCGCGTGAAAATACTTTTGTGTGGTGCGGCCACCTGCGCGTGTTCGGTGGCTTCGGCTGCGGGAACGCGGGTAACACCATAAGTAACAGCGACCATTGTGACTCTCCTTTTCGAAATAAAGCGCGAGCCAACGTCCCCATACTTACGTCTGACTATTGCGTCGCAACATAACCGATTTTGCAACCGAGACCATCCGTGGCACTGCATAGATGCCCTGTAAAACCGGCATGAACCGATTAATAAGCCCTAGAGATCGATGGCATCATTGCGGCGAATTAGTGCGTTGCACAAATTTGATTCAAACAGATGATTCGTTGCTGAATTAGCCGTCAGCACAGCAGGAGTTTTCACAAAGTTCAGGCAGCACTTGCTCAAGCCTTGTCCAGGCAGCATGCGCCGCGCGGCGCATGCCTGCATTGCTACACGCGTGTGGAGCGCTAGAGTGCCGATCATGTTCGAAGCCCGCCTTCAGTCATTCGACGATTCGAGCGAGCGCGATGCGAGCGCGGCACGCGTTGCAGCCTTGCGTGGCGAACTCAAGCGCCGTGGGCTCGACGGCTTCGTGGTGCCGCGCGCCGACCGGCAACAAAATGAATATCTGCCGGCCAGCGAAGAGCGGTTGTCCTGGCTCACCGGATTTACCGGCTCCGCCGGTGCGGCCATTGTCTTGATGGAGCGAGCCGCCGTTTTCGTCGACGGACGTTACACTGTGCAGGCCGAAGCGCAGGTCGATGGGACGGTTTTCACGATCGAGCACCTGGTCGAGCGTCCGCCCGAGCAATGGCTTGAGCAAAATCTGAACAGAGGCGCCAAGGTTGGCTACGACCCGTGGCTGCATACGAGCGACCAGACTGAAAGGCTTAGGAAAGCCTGCGCCGCCGCGGGCGCCGATCTGGTTGCGGTAGACAGCAATCCAATCGACGCACTCTGGCGCGACCGGCCGGCGCCTCCGGCCGGAGCCGTCACCTTGCGCGATCTCAAGCTCGCCGGCGAAAGCGCGGCCGACAAGTTCAAGCGCATCCGTGCGGAGATGGCCCGCCTGCGCGCCGACATGCTGGTCGTTTCCGACCCGCAAAACGTCGCCTGGGCATTCAATATCCGCGGCGCGGACGTCGCCCACACGCCGCTGGTGCTCGCCTACGCACTCATTCCGCTCGATGGGCGGCCGGCGCTTTACGTGGACGTTGGCAAGCTCAACAACAACGTGCGCCACGCGCTTGAGGAATTCGCCGACGTCCGCTCAACGGATGACTTGATTGGCGATCTTGGCAAGCTCGCTGGCAAGACCGTGCGTTTGGATCAGGCAAGTGCGGCCGATGCGCTCATGCGCCTTCTGGCCGATCAAGGCGCCAAGCCGCAGCGCGGCGCCGACCCCATTGCTCTCATGAAGGCCACGAAGAACCACGCCGAGATCGTCGGCAGCCGGGCCGCCCATCGACGCGATGGGGCGGCGGTGGTGCGGTTTCTCGCCTGGTTCGACAAGGAGGCGCGCTCGGGCAGCCTGACCGAAATTGACGCGGTGGCGGCGCTTGAAAGCTTCCGCCGTGAGACCGGCGCGCTCAAGGACATCTCCTTCCCGACCATCGCCGGCGCGGGGCCCAACGGCGCGATCGTGCATTATCGCGTCACCCGCGCCTCCAATCGAAGCATCGTGAAGAACGAGCTTTTCCTGATCGACTCCGGCGCCCAATACGAAGACGGCACCACCGATATCACCCGCACCATCATCGTCGGCGAACCGAGCGAGGAAATGCGCGACCGTTTCACCCGCGTCCTCAAAGGGCATATCGCCATCGCTACCGCGATTTTTCCTGAAAACACGAGCGGCGCGCAACTTGATCCGCTGGCGCGCACGGCATTGTGGCAGGCGGGCCTCGATTTTGACCACGGCACGGGACACGGCGTCGGCAGCTATCTGTCGGTGCACGAAGGCCCGGCCCGCATATCAAAGCTGGGCACGGTTGCGCTTCGCCGCGGGATGATCCTGTCGAACGAGCCCGGCTACTACAAAACAGCCGCCTATGGCATCCGCATCGAAAATCTGGTGCTGGTGATCGCCGCGCCGGAACCGGTTGCGGCCGAAAAGCCGCTCAATGCGTTCGAAACCCTGACGCTGGCGCCGATCGACAGGCGGCTGATCGAGACCGGCATGTTGAGCCCGAAAGAACGGGCGTGGCTCAACAGCTACCACGAGCGCGTAAACGAGGTACTCGGGCCGCTTGTCGACGCGTCGACGCGAAGCTGGCTCAGCGCAGCAACCCGGCCGCTGACCTAACTATGAAATGAGCTTGAGCCACTCGTCTTCAGTCAAGACTTTCACGCCGAATTTTTTTGCATCGGCAGAGCTTGGAGCCGGCGCCCGGCCCGGCCACCACATAGTCGGTCTTCTTCGAGACCGAGCCGGCAGCCTTGGCGCCCAACCGCTCGGCCCGCGCCTTTGCTTCCTCGCGCGTCATCTTCTCCAATGAGCCCGTGAATACCACGGTCTTGCCGGCGATCGCGCTGTCGGTCTTCGGTTTTTCGGCGTCGAGAATTTTGACCTCTTTGGTCAGCCGCTCGACGATGCCGCGGTTGTGGCCCTCGCCGAAATAGGCGCGGATCGCCGCAATCACCGTATCGCCGATCTGGTCGAGCGCATCCATTTCGGCAATCGTTTCTTCGTCACCCTTTGCAACTTTCAAACAGGCATCGTGGAATGCTTTCCAGGAGCCATAGCCGCGCGCCAGCGCAAGCGCTGTCGTTTCCCCAACATGGCGGATGCCGAGCGCAAAGATGAAGCGGTCGAGCGAAATTTCGCGCCGCAGTTCGATCGCAGCGAAAAGATTACGCACTGAGGTTTCGCCGTAACCTTCGACCTCCTCGAGCTTGATCTTTTTGTTGCGCGACTCGAGCGTGAAGATGTCGGCCGGCTCCTTGATCCACTCTTTCTCGAAGAAGAACTCGATCTGCTTTTCGCCGAGACCTTCGATATCGAAGGCGCGGCGAGAGGCGAACAGCTTCAGGTGTTCAATCTTCTGATAGGGACAGGCGAACTCACCGGTGCAGCGGGCACGGGCGCCCTCCTCGCCGGTGGCGGTTTCCTCACGCACCACCTCGGTATGGAGGTAGCACGGGCATTTCTTCGGAAAATGATAGGATTTGGCGTTCCTGGGGCGCTTGTCCAGCACCACGTCCACCACCTGCGGAATGACGTCGCCGGCGCGCTGGATGATGACGGTGT
Organism: uncultured Alphaproteobacteria bacterium; assembly: GCA_963819915.1. Taxonomy (GTDB): domain Bacteria; phylum Pseudomonadota; class Alphaproteobacteria; order Rhizobiales; family Xanthobacteraceae; genus Pseudolabrys. Next base: position 339,773 of record CAWFXX010000007.1, on the reverse strand, counting down.
CACCAACACGAATATCGCGGCCCTCGCGTAATTGTTCGCCGCCGCCGCCAATGCCCTTGATGTAGTCCTCGTTGTGCAAAGTGGCGTTCTGCACAACCACGCCACCGACCCCCACAGGTTCGAGCTTGGCTACCGGGGTGAGTGTTCCGGTGCGGCCGACCTGGATCTCGATGTCCTTGAGAATGGTCGTGGCGCGCTCGGCCGGAAATTTATGCGCGATCGCCCAGCGCGGATTTCGCGAGACGAATCCCAACCGCTCCTGCCAGTCGATGCGGTCAACTTTATAAACGACGCCGTCGATATCGTAATCGAGCTTGGCACGGCCTTCTTCGATCTTGCGATGGAAAGCAATGAGCTCGTCGGTCGAGCGGCAAAGCCTGGTGAGCGGATTGGTCGTGAAGCCGCACGCCTTCGAACCATTTGATCATGCCCGATTGCGTGTCGGCCGGCATATCGCTCATCTGCCCCCAGGCGTAGGCAAAAAAGCCGAGCGGGCGCGAGGCGGTGATGGCGGGATCCTTTTGCCGGAGTGAGCCGGCGGCAGAGTTGCGCGGGTTTGCGAAAATGGTGTCGCCCGCCGTTTTCTGACGCTCGTTGAGCTTGAGAAAATCCGCCTTGGTCATGTAGACCTCGCCGCGTACCTCGCAGACCTTCGGAATGTTCTTGCCCTTCAGGTGCTGCGGCACATCCTTCAGCGTGCGGATATTGGCTGTGACGTCCTCTCCCTCGGCGCCGTCTCCACGGGTAGCCGCTGTGATCAGCTCGCCGTCCTCGTAGCGCAGCGACATCGACAGGCCGTCGATCTTTGGCTCGGCGCTAAACGCGATTGTCTCGTCTCCGCCCAGCTTGAGGAAGCGGCGAATGCGGGCAACAAAATCGACAACATCCTGCTCTGCGAAGGCATTATCCAGCGAGAGCATTGGCACCGCATGCCGGACTTTCCTGAATTTGCCCGACGGCGCAACGCCAACCTTGAGCGACAGCGACTCAAGGGTCCGTAGATCGGGAAAGCGCGTTTCGATGGCGTTGTAACGCGCACGGAGCGCATCGTAAGCGGCGTCCGTGATCGTCGGCCGGTCTTGCTGGTAATAGCGCCGGTCGTGCTCGGAAATTTCCACCGTCAGCCGCGCGTGCTCGGCCTTTGCCTGCCGGGCAGTCAGAAGATCAACAGGCGTCTTGTCGGTTTTTACTTTCGACGGCATGCAACTCCCCGCCGTCAACTCGCCGCCTTGATCAGCCGTTCCGCGGCGGCGCGGGCCTCGTTGGTGATTTCGGCGCCGGCCAGCATGCGAGCGATCTCCTCACGCCGGCGCTCTGATGCCAGCTCGGTGACGCGGGTAGCCACCCGTTTTCCTTTTTCCAGCGCATCCTTGCTGATGAGATAGTGGCGGTCGGCGCGCGCGGCCACCTGTGGCGCGTGCGTCACTGCCAAGACCTGCACGCCCCGCCCCAGTCTGGCGAGCCGCATGCCGATGGCGTCCGCAACGGCGCCCCCTACCCCTGTGTCGATTTCGTCGAACACCAGCGTCGGAGCCGAACCACGGTCGGCCAGCACCACCTTCAGAGCCAGCAGAAAGCGCGCCAGCTCGCCACCCGAAGCGACTTTCATGAGCGGCCCCGGCCGCGTTCCCGGATTGGTCTGCACCCAGAACTCAACACGATCGATACCGTTCGGCCCGGCGGCAGCCGCATCACTGTCGATCTGCGTGGAGAATTTTGCCCGCTCCAGCTTAAGCGGCTTGAGCTCACCGTTGACCGCCTTGTCGAGGGAACCGGCGACCTTGCCGCGGGCCTGCGACAACGTTTCAGCGGCCGCACGGTAGGCAGCTTCGGCTTGCACGGCAGCAGCCTCCAACGCCTTGAGCCGGTCCTCGCCGGCGTCAATCAATGCGATATCGGCGTTGTATTTGTGGGCCAATGCCGCCAGACCATCCACGGCAACGTTGTATTTCCGCCCGGCGGCACGAAGCGCAAACAGGCGTTCCTCGATGCGCTCGAGCTCGGCCGGATCAAAATCCGCCGTGCGCAACGCGGCCTCAAGATGCGCGCGCGTTTCATCGAGCGCGGTCAGCGCCGCATCCAGCGCTTTCACCGTGGGCTCGACCAGACCTGGTGCCTGGGCTGCCCGCCGCTCCAGCCGGCGGATCACGCCGGATAGCGCCGGCACACTGGAACTGGCGCCGGCAATGACCTCGTGCGCGTCGCGCAGATCCTCGGCCACCTTTTCCGCCTGCATCATGGCCGTGCGCCGTTCGGCGAGTGCCGTTTCCTCGCCGGCCTGCGGCGCAAGCTTGTTGAGCTCGGCAACCGCGTGGCGCAGCCAATCGCCCTCGCGTTTTGCGCGCTCAACCTCGGCCCTATGGGCATCGGCCGCGGCTTGCGCTTCGCGCCGGGCGGTCCATAACGCTTCGACTTTTGCGGCACGGTCTTCCAGCCCGCCAAAAGCGTCGAGCAGCCGGCGATGCGTTGCCGCATCCACCAAGGCGCGCTCGTCGTGCTGACCGTGGATCTCGACAAGCGCACTGCCAAGTTGCTTGAGCACCTGCACGCTCACGGGCTGGTCGTTGACGAAGGCCCGGGTGCGGCCGTCGGCAAGCTGCACACGGCGAAGAATGAGTTGATCCTCGGCGGGAATATCGTCGGCGGCCAATTGCGCCCAGACCGGGTGATTGCGCGCCACGTCAAATACGGCCGTTACCTGCCCTTGCTCGAGCCCCTGGCGCACCAGGGTCTGATCGCCGCGCCCGCCCAGTGCCAGCGCAAAAGCGTCAAGCAGAATGGACTTTCCGGCACCCGTTTCGCCTGTGAGCACGGCAAGGCCGTCGGCAAAATCAATGTCGAGACGGTCGATCAGAACGATGTCGCGGATGGATAGTCGGGACAACATAGGCAGCTGGTCCGGAAAGCCGGTGGATTCGCACGCCATCATTAAAGACGCACGGGGCGGGCACAAGGCCTGTGGGAAGTTCGGTAGCAGCTTGAATTGGGAGGCCGGGCGGACGGACCAGAGTTCAGGACGAGGGGGTCAGCCCAGGCCAACTTTCTTGAAAGACTTGCTGATCCAGGAACCCGTGTTCTCCTTGGGCTCGAGGCCGCCCGTCTTCACAAGCCCGTAGGCGTGCTTGTACCAAATGCTGTCCGGGAAATTGTGTCCGAGCACAGCGGCTGCGGTCTGCGCTTCGTCGACGATGCCGAGCGCCATATAGGACTCGGTCAGCCGCATTAGCGCTTCTTCAACGTGCCGCGTTGTTTGATACTTGGTGACGACCACTTTGAAGCGATTGATGGCGCCCGTGTAGTCCTTCTTGGTCAGGTAATAGCGGCCAATTTCCATTTCCTTGCCGGCGAGCTGGTCGCGCGCGACTTCGATCTTTTGCTTGGCGCTGGTCGCGTATTCGCTCGATGGATATTTCCGGATGACTTCGTCGAGCGCGGCGAGCGCCTTTTCAGTGCGCGCCTGATCGCGGGTGATGTCGGGAATCTCATCGAAATAAGATGAGCCGATCAGGAATTGCGCGTAGGCGGCGTCGGCGCTGCCTGGGTGCAGAGTGATATAGCGCTTGGCTGAATTGACGCAGTCGTCATATTCGCCGGCCTGATAATATGCGTACGCGGTCATGATCAGCGATTTGCGCGCCCACTCGGAATAAGGGTGCTGACGATCAACTTCCTCGAATTTCTTGACCGATTCCCTGGGATCCTTCTTGGCATTGAGCAAGTAGAGCCCTTCATTGTAGAGGCGGTCGGCGGGTTCGTCGGGCGGGGTGTCATCCTTTTTGGAGAACATATCGAAGCTGGAGCAGGCACCGACGCTCGCCCCCACCAGAACGACGGCAAGCGCGCGCGCGAAACGCGTCCAGCCCGCCGCTTTTTTCGGCGCGATGATATCTTTGGCGCCCGATGGCACGGTGTGCTTCGTCATAATGATCTTGAACTCGAACTCATCCACGCGAACGTGCTGCTTCCCCGAAAGCCGGCTTGGCAAAGGCCTGCACAGCGCGAACTATCCGCGCCAATTTTATCCGAAAACACGCGCTATCGCCATGCGACTAAGCCGACATTCGGCCCGGATTAAGGCGAAGGTTAAGGCAAAATCCCGAGGTTTTCAGGATACTTCCGGGCTGTAGGCCGGCGCGACCAGGCCGGGCAGGACTGCCGCGCGGCCGCGCGGCCGGCGCACCGGTTCAGCGGCAGCCTCGACGACTCGCCAGGCGCTCGGATCGGCCATCAGCGCGGACAGCACAGCATGGTTGAGCTTGTGTCCGCCCCGGATGGTCTTGTAGGCCGCGAGCAGCGGTTGCCCCGCGAGAGCCAGATCGCCGATCGCATCGAGCACTTTGTGGCGCACGAATTCGTCGGCAAACCGCAAGCCTTCAGGGTTGAGCACCCGATCCTCGCTGACGACGAGCGTGTTCTCGAATGATGCGCCAAGCGCGTAGCCTGCGCTCCACAATTTGGCGACGTCCTTCATGAAACCGAAAGTCCGTGCGCGCGCGATCTCGCGACGGAAGGTGTCTGGCTCAATATCGAGCGACAGGGCTTGCTGACCGATCAGCGGATGGTCGAATTCGATTTCAGCATCGACCCGGAAGCCATGCTGATATGGCCGTATCTCGCCATAGGCGTCGTCTTTGGCCACCGTGACGGTCTTGACCACCTCGATATAGCGGCGTGGAAGCGCGCGCGCTGTGAGGCCTGCCTGATCGATTGCATCGACAAAGGCGGCAGCGCTGCCGTCCATGATCGGCACTTCGGGCCCGTCGATCTCGATCACGACGTTGTCGACATAAAGGCCGCGCAAGGCGGCCAGCAGATGTTCAGCGGTCGAGCACAGCGGGCCTTTGGCGTCGCCGAGCACGGTCGCGAATTCGGTTGCGGTCACCGCACGTACGTCGGCGCGGATTTCGCGCTCAATCGAACCGTCGGTGGTAACGCGCTGGAAAATGATGCCGCTGTCGTCGCCGGCGGGGTGAAGCGTAAGTGTGACGGGAAGTCCGGAATGGACGCCGATGCCGGAGACGGCGACCGGGTGGCGTAGCGTTGTTTGCTTAGCGCCCTTCATCTACCCCAACTTCCGCCGGCCCATCGAAGTGCCGTGCGGCCCCATCCCCTAGGCCCCTGCGGGCCACATTTTTGCCTTCAGTGCAGTCCGCCCTGATATCGTGGACGGTCGTCCCCTAGAGACCGAAAGTCCCTTTCGCCGCTGAAACTTAGGCCATGCGGCAGGCCTCCTCCAACTCACGCTTTCTTACCGTCTGTTACTCTTTTTTGCCGCAATTGGCCCTTCCGGCCTTGTCCTCCTGCCCCGATTTTAGGCCATGCCTTGGCTGGTAGCACGCCCCGTGTGCCCGCCCAGAACGCCATGTCAATCATTCCGGCCGGAAATTCTCTCATTTGATCAGGCGCTTAAACAGTGACGCCAGAAAGCAAACGGCCCCGCTCCTGAGGCTGGAACGGGGCCGTCGCTTGTCCATTCGAAAGGTCAGTTGGCCTGCCGGCGGAGGAAGGCCGGAATGTCGAGCTGATCGTCCTCGCCCGAATTATGCACAGGCGCGGAGCGCCCGTGCGGGTCGAGACCCTGCGGCGCGGCCCGGCGTGCGTATTCCGAGACCGGCTCAGCCGGCCGGCCTTCGGGGTGACGGGCTGTAGGGCGCTGCGGCGGGCGCTCGAATTGCGGCATGGGCCTTGCGGCGCGCGGCGGCGCGACTGGGGCCTCGTTATCCGTCCTGCGGCCGAGGCCGACTGAGGCGAGTCTCTGCATCAGCGACATGCGACGCTTTTCGGGATGGTCGTCATCGAGTTCGCCGCGCTGCGCCCGAATCTCGTTTTGCGCCGGCAACGGCAGCTCATCGATTCGAGGCATGCGGGGCGTGCGCGCGGTGCGCTCCGGCGCCGGCGGAATGAACGCCGCCGGCATTGGCGGCTCGGCCATCGGCGCCTCATTCTGCGCCGGCTCGAACAGCGACGGCTTCATCGGCATCGGCCTGATCGAGACGTCCGCAATCGCGGTCGGCGGCAGGATCGCCGCAGCAACGGCCGCATGCGCCGCCGATTCGACTGATGGCGCGGCATGCGCGGTCATTGGCGGTGCATGACGTTCGATCCGGTCGGCGATGCGGCGGCTATCATTGCGGATTTTGCCGGCAAGCTCGCGCAACGCGCTTTCCGCCGGCTGCGCCTGACGCGCGATGCCCGTATTGTCGATGCCGGTCGCAACCACCGAAACGCGGATGATGCCTTCCAGGCTTTCGTCGAAGGTTGCGCCGACGATGATGTTCGCGTCCTGATCCACTTCCTCGCGGATGCGGGTCGCCGCTTCATCGACTTCGTACAGCGTGAGGTCTTTGCCGCCGGTGATCGAGATCAGCAGGCCGCGCGCGCCCTTCATTGACGCGTCATCGATCAGCGGATTGGAGATCGCAGCTTCCGCCGCGGTCAATGCCCGCTTCTCGCCCGAAGCCTCGCCGGTGCCCATCATCGCCTTGCCCATCTCGCGCATGACTGCGCGGACGTCGGCAAAATCGAGATTGATCAGGCCTTCCTTGACCATCAGGTCGGTGATGCAGGCCACGCCCGAGTAGAGCACCTGGTCAGCCATCGCGAAGGCATCGGCAAACGTCGTCTTCTCATTGGCCACCCGGAACAAATTCTGATTCGGGATGATCAACAGCGTGTCGACGACCTTCTGGAGTTCAGTGATGCCGGTTTCCGCAAAGCGCATGCGGCGCTGGCCCTCGAAATGGAACGGCTTGGTGACCACGCCGACCGTGAGAATGCCGAGCTCGCGCGCGGTTTTCGCAATGATCGGCGCAGCTCCGGTGCCGGTGCCGCCGCCCATGCCGGCGGTGACAAACACCATGTGCGCGCCAGTCAGATGATCGCGAATCTCGTCGATCACCTCCTCCGCCGCGGCACGCCCGACTTCGGGTTGCGAGCCGGCACCAAGCCCCTCGGTGACCTGAGTGCCCATCTGGATGATGCGCTCGGCCTTGGACATGGTCAGCGCCTGGGCATCGGTATTAGCGACGACGAAGTCGACGCCCTGCAAGCCGGCCGTAATCATGTTGTTGACAGCATTGCCACCGGCGCCACCGACGCCGAATACGGTAATGCGAGGTTTCATTTCCCGGATATCGGGAATCGTCAGGTTGATAGTCATGTTTGCCTCATGAGTGCACGGGCAGCAGGCTTTGCGTTGCGCCATAGGCGCGAACCCAAATGCACGCCGCCGAACTGGGCCGGTCCGCCACCGGCCGATGCGGGGTTCCGTTGATGAAGGGTCAGAAGCTTTCGCGCAGCCATCGTCCGACCCGTGCCATGTAACCGCCTGTCCCTGTCATCAATTGCCGCGTTCGCCGCGGTTCGAAGTGTTCGAGATGTGCCGCCTGCGGATAGACGAGCAGGCCGGCCGCGACCGCAAAGGCCGGCCCTTTTGCCGCCTCGGGCAATCCAGCCAGGCCAAGCGGGCGGCCAATACGTACGGGGCGCCGCAGAATGCGGGCGGCAAGATCGGCAAGACCTGTGAGCTGGCTCGCGCCGCCGGTCAGCACCACGCGTCCGCGCGGCTCCGCCGCAAAGGGCGAAGCGGCCAGGCGGTCGCGCACCATTTCCAGGATCTCTTCCACGCGCGGTCGGACAATGCGCACGAGCGACGCCCGCGAGACGAATTGCGGGGGCTCACGCTCCTCATCGTCAACCGGTGGTACCGTAATCATGTCACGTTCATCCGATCCGCCCGCTAAAACACTGCCATAAATCGCTTTGATTCGCTCAGCGTCGGCAACGCGGGTGTTAAGACCGCGGGCGAGGTCCATCGTCACGTGGTGGCCACCCAGGGCGAATCCGTCGGCGTGGACGAATTTGCCGCCGGAAAAAACCGCCAAAGTCGTCGTTCCGGCCCCCATGTCGACCGTTGCCGCCCCAAGATCGGCCTCGTCGTCGGCAAGCGCGGCCAGACCGGCCACATAGGGGGACGCCACCATGGCTTCCACAGACAGGTGGCTGCGCTCGATCGTGAGCATCAGGTTCCGCACCGTCGCCACATCGGCGGTGACCATGTGCATATCGACGCCCAAACGGTGCCCCAGCATCCCACGCGGCTCGCGGATGCCTGCGGCGGCATCGACGGCATACCCAATCGGTAATGAATGCAGGACGGCGCGCCCATCGCGCACCGAATGGCGGCTCGCGGCCGCCAGCACCCGCCCAATATCTGATTCGGTCACGGCGCCGCCATCGAGGTCGATTGTTGCAATAAACCGCTCGCTGCCCACACGACCGCCCGACATCGAGACGACCACGGATTCAAGCTGCACGCCGGCCGTGCTTTCGGCGATATCGATAGCCTGGCGAACCATCTCCTCGGCCTCGACCAGGTCGACCACCGAACCCGCTTTCATGCCGCTTGCCGCAGTATGCGCAAAGGCCAAGAGGCGGACGCCGTGGCTGCGCCGGCGCAAAACATCCTGCGGCCCTTGCGGCTCGAGTCGCGCAATCAGACAGACAACCTTGCTGGTACCAACATCGAGTGCGGCGACAACGGCGGCCCGCTTGGGCGAAACCGGCTTCATCTTCGGAGTTAGGCCGAAGCGCAGCACGGTCATGCCTCGCCTCCTTTGCCTGACTTGGCTTTCCTGGCTTTCTCGGCATCCTTGAGCGCCTGCTCGCGCGCCGCCGCTGCGTTGTCGGACTGACGCACGATGACCCGGTCGGGCAATCTCAGATCGACAGTCGTGATGTCTCGCGACAACAGCTTCTTGCTTCGATCGAGATCAACCAGAGTACGCAGGGCTTGCTCGGCCTCTCCTTCCGGCAGCAAAACCTCGATGCCGTTCTTGAGGTGCAGGTTCCAACGGCGTTCGGCCACCAGCACGGATGCCTCGTTCGATTGCGCAATCAGCGGATAGCGCGCAACGAGCGTGAGAAAATCCTGCGCGGTCTGTTCAGCGCCCTTGCCGACCACCAGCGGAAGTCCGGAAAAGCGGACGGGCACGGTCTCCTGAAGCACGGTGCCATCGGCGGCAATCAGCGCGACCTGTCCGTCCTTCTGCCAGAGAGCGAAAGGCAGACGCTCCTTGATCTCGATGCGCAGACGGTCGGGATAAAGCTTGAGCACGGTGGCGTCTGAAATCCACGGATTGGCCAACAAGCGCGCGCGTGTGCGCGCGGCGTCGAGAAACAGCAGCGACGAGCGATCGGTGATGCCGGCAAGCACCAGAATTTCGTCGCGACCGATTTCGTGTTCACCGGCCAGCGCAACTTCTGAGATACGGAAGCCAAGTCTATTGGCGACGGCGTCGCAGAGATTTTGAATATTTTCGGTGATCTGCGGCCCGTGGCCCCCGATGACGGAGCCGTAGGTCACGCTGGCGAGCAGCAGCAGCGCGGCCGCGGATGAGCCAGCGCCGCGTGGCATTTTAATGCTATCGAGCGAATTGCCCCAGCGGCGCAGAAATCGCGACCAGCGCCAATCATGCGAGCCCGGCCACCAAGCGGACGATGAGCGTCGTTTCAGCTTCAGCGAATGAGCGAGGCTTACTCGACCGTCCATTACAATCCGCTCTTTACACGTTGTGCCTGCGAGAGCCGCAGACTCCGTCACGGGCACGGCGCCGGTCATGCCCCGGATTTCCGACTTCAGTAGAGACCTTCCCCGTCCCTCGGAGGCCGTCGTCAGCGGCAGGGTCCACGCGCACGACTAATCGGCAGCCAAGCGCGCGGCGCGCCGCCAACCCATAGTCTTGGGTCTTTTTGGTAAATGATTAGTAAAAGTTGAGGGAATTCACGCCAAAGGGCCGCCGCAATGGCCTTTTTATCACTCAGCGGTCAAGCGAGGCGTCTTCGACCATCCAGCGCACCAGCTCTTCAAACGTGGTCCCGGCGTGCTGCGCCAATTCGGGTACGAGCGAGGTCTCGGTCATTCCCGGCTGGGTGTTGACCTCGAGACAAAACAGCCCGCTCGCTCCGGTCGCGCTGTCGTCAAAACGAAAATCCGATCGTGTAACGCCGCGGCAACCGAGCGCGCGATGCGCGGCAAGCGAGAGGCGCTGGATTTCCGCGTAGACCGCCGGGCTTATCGGTGCCGGCAGCAAATGCTTGGAGCCACCAGGCGCGTATTTGGCTTCGTAGTCGTAAAACTTCACGGTCGGCACAATTTCAATAACACCGAGAGGTTTGTCACCCATGACGGCGCAGGTCAGTTCCTTGCCGGGGATATATGGCTCGACCAGGATGCGGTCGCCGAAGGCCCAGTCGGCACGCGTCAATTCCTGTGGCGGATGCTTGTGATCCTCGCGCACGATGAAGACGCCGACGCTGGAGCCCTCCGCCACCGGTTTGATCACATAAGGTCGCGGCAGCAGATGCCGTTTGGCGGCCTCAGTACGCGTCACGACCATGCCGCCCGGCACCGGCACACCGGCTGCTTTGAGTACACTCTTGGCCGTGTCCTTTTGCATCGCGAGAGCAGAGGCGAGCACGCCGGAGTGGCTGTAGGGAATAGCGAGAATCTTCGAGCATGCCTTGCAGGGTGCCGTCCTCACCAGGTCGTCCGTGAAGAACGTTGAGCGCGGCATCGGGTTTGAGTTTACGTAACGTTGCCGCAATCTCACGATCGACATCGATGCGACTGACGCGATAACCGCCGGCCCGATCGAGCGCATCGGCGCAAGCCTTGCCGGAACGCAGGGAAATTTCGCGCTCGGCCGACCAACCTCCCATGAGGACTGCGACGTGCTTCATCGATCGCTTTGCCTGCGCACTATGCCCGCTCCATGCCAACGCGCTTGATTTCCCACTCCAGATCGACGCCGGAATGCAATTTTACGCGCTGGCGCACCGTCTCGCCCAAGGTCTCGATATCGGCCGCGCTGGCGCCGCCAAGATTGATCAGGAAGTTGCTGTGCAGTTCGGAGACTTGCGCGCCGCCGATAGTGAGCCCGCGGCAGCCGGCCTCGTCGACCAGTTTCCACGCGCTATGCCCCGGCGGATTTTTAAATGTGGAACCGCCGGTCCGGTTGCGCGGCTGGCTTGCCTCGCGCTTTTTCTTGATTGCGGCCATTTCGGTGGCGATTTGTTCGGGCTCGCCGGCGCGACCTTGCAGCAGCGCTGTCGTGAAGATCACGTCACCGGGGACACCACAGTGACGATAGGAAAAACCCATCTCACCGTTGGCAAAACTCCGCACATTACCCTGGCGATCGACTCCGCGTGCCTCGATGAGAATGTCCTTGGTCTCGCCGCCATAGGCGCCGCCGTTCATGCGTAACGCACCGCCGATTGTGCCTGGGATGCCGCTGAGAAATGCCAAGCCGCCAACACCTGCCGTCTGCGCCGCGCGCGCCACCATGACGTCGAGAACCGCCGTGCCGGCGGTGACGCGATCATTTTCGATTTTCACCTCGTTGAATCCGCGGCCCAGCCTGATCACCACGCCGGCAACGCCACCATCGCGAACGATGAGGTTGGAGCCGGCGCCGATGACGGTGACCGGAGTGTCCGGCTGCAGATTTCGCAAAAAATACGCAAGGTCATTTTCATCTTCCGGCATGAAGAACGCTTGAGCCGGACCGCCAACACGAAACCATGTGAATTCGCCAAGCGGTTGATTGGCCAGCAACCGCCCGCGCAATTCGGGCATTCTGGCCTTCAAATCGGGGACGATATCGGGAAAATTCATTTGCCCTTCAATTCCCCCGGCAGCGCGTAAGCCCATTGCGTGATGGAACCGGCACCTAGGCACACCACATAGTCGCCCGGTTTCGCCAGCCCCTTGATCAGGCCGGCGAGCTTGTCCGGCCCTTCAAGTGGAATGGCTTGCTTGTGCCCGTGCGCGCGCAACCCCGTGACCAACGCATCACGGTCGGCGCCCGCAATGGGCTGCTCGCCTGCGGGATAGACCGGCGCAATGATCACTGCATCGGCGTCATTGAAGCAAGTACAGAACTGTTCAAACAAGTCGCGTAGTCGCGTGTAGCGATGCGGCTGCATCACCGCGATCACCTGGCCCTTGGCACTTTCCCGCGCCGCGCGTAGCACGGCTGCAATCTCCACCGGATGGTGACCATAGTCGTCGATGATCACCGCGCCGTTCCATTCGCCCACGCGCGTGAATCGCCGCTTGACGCCGCCGAATGAGGCGAGCGCCTTGCGGATGACGTCGTCTTTGACACCGAGTTCACGCGCGACCGCGACCGCTGCTGTTGCATTCAACGCGTTGTGCCGGCCGGGCATCGGCAGCGTCAGCTTTTCGATGGTGTGCACGGCTTTGCCTTCGCGGTCGCGGAACAGCACAGAAAAATGCGAAGCGCCGCCATTGTGCGCGAGATCGGCCAGGCGCACGTCGGCCTGCGGATTCTCGCCGTAAGTCAGGATGCGGCGATCCTCAAGTTTTCCGACCAGCGACTGCACGACCGGGTGATCGGTGCACATCACCGCAAAGCCATAGAATGGCACGTTCTCGATGAAGGCGCGGAACGCGTCCTGCACCGCATCGAATGTATGGAAGTGATCGAGATGCTCCGGATCGATATTGGTGACGATGGCGATGTCGGCGGGAAGCTTGAGAAACGTGCCGTCGGATTCGTCGGCCTCGACGACCATCCAGTCGCCGGCGCCAAGCCGCGCATTCGTGCCATAGGCGTTGATGATGCCGCCATTGATCACCGTGGGGTCGAGGCCGCCGCCATCGAGCAGCGATGCGACCATCGACGTCGTCGTAGTCTTGCCGTGCGTGCCGGCGATCGCGACGCAGCTTTTCAGCCGCATCAATTCGGCCAACATCTCGGCGCGGCGCACCACCGGCAGCCGTTTGGCGCGCGCCGCGATCAACTCCGGATTGTCGCGCTTGATGGCCGAAGAGACGACGACGACGTCGGCACCGTCGATATTGTCGGCCTTGTGGCCGATGGCAACTTTGACGCCCTTGTCGCGCAGCCGCTTCACATTGGCGCTGTCCGCGACGTCGGAGCCGGTGACGGTGTAACCGAGATTGGCCAGCACTTCGGCAATGCCGCTCATCCCGATGCCACCGATGCCGACGAAATGCACCGGACCGATGTCGCGCGGCAGCTTCATAAATCGCCCTCAGCCTCTCAACCGTCATGCCCGGCCCTGTGCCGGACATCCACGTCTTTCAGCCCTTCATGCAAGACGTGGATGGCACACGCAACTCGGGCCTGCTCGAGTTGCGTAAGCGTGTTAATCGATCCCGCAAGTCGGGTAAACCCGACTTGCGGTGACAAGCTCGGCCATGACGAAAACCTAAATTGCGGCGACTTTCAGCACCAGATCGGCCAGGCGCTCGGCGGCATCAACAGTCCCCGCGGATCTAGCGGCCCTCGCCATACCGGCAAGCCGCGCGGTATCGCTGCTGAGTGCCGCTATATCCGCCGCCAGCCGCCTCGGCGTGAAGTCGCGCTGCTCGATACAGATTGCACCTCCGGCGGCTTCCAGAACGCGGGCATTGGCAAGCTGGTCCTGATCGAGGGCATGGGGAAGCGGCACCAGGATCGCTGGGCGGCCGATCGCGGATAGCTCCGCCACGGTCGAAGCGCCCGAACGGGAAATCACCAGGTGTGCCGCCGCCATGCGCGCAGGCAAGTCGGGAAAAAACGGGGCAACCTCGGCCGTCACACCAATGCGCGCATAAATAGCTCGGACGCTGTCGATGTCCTCCACTCGCGCCTGCTGCATGACCGACAACTGCCCGAGCAGATCGCTCGTCAGACATTCAATTGCCTGCGGCACGATCTCTGCCATTATCCGTGCGCCTTGGCTGCCACCGAATACCAGCAATCGAATCTTGCCGTCGCTTAGTATCCCGTAAGGCGATGCGGCTGCCGCAATGACTTGGGTGCGCACGGGATTGCCGGTGAAGGCGATCTTGTCTTGCCAACGCGGATCCAGGTTCTTGAGTGTGTGAAAACTGGTGGCGATTGTTGTGACGCGCGGCGCGAGCAGCCGGTTGGCGCGCCCCATCACGCCATTTTGTTCATGCAGCACGGTCGGCACGCCGCGCCAGTTCGCCGCCAGCAATGGCGGCACCGTCGGATAGCCGCCAAAGCCGACCACCACGCGCGGTTTGATGTCGCCGATCAAGCGCCAGGCCTTGACCGTGCCGATTGCCAGCAAAGACGCCGTGCGCGCGAGCGCGAACGGATTGCGGGCGCGCAATGTAGCGCTCGGAATAAGATGCATACTTCGCGCCGGAAACTTGAAATGCGCGGCGCGGTGGTCGGTGGCGAGGTCCACGATGACGCCATGCTTGTCGAGCGCGGTCGCCAAAGCCTCCGCGGGAAACAGATGGCCCCCCGTGCCACCGGCAGCGAGCAAAACGAGCGGCGCGCCGCTCGTGCCCATCAGATTCCGCTCCCGGCCACCGCGAGTTCTGGCGCCGTAATCGCGGCGCGTGGCTGTTCGCGTGTCAGTGCCAGCAACATGCCCATCGCGTAAGCGAGCGAGATCATCGAGGATCCGCCATAGGAAATAAAGGGAAGTGTCATGCCTTTGGCCGGGATGAGATGCAAGTTCACTGCCATATTGATCGCCGACTGTGTCGCGAACAGGATGGTCAGGCCAGCAGCTGCGAAGCGGGTAAAGGGATCGTCGTTGCGCATGGCGCGTATCAGCATGCGGATGACGATGAAAGCAAACAACGCCACCAGCGCGAGACAGAGCACAACGCCGAATTCCTCCGCCGCGACGGCGAACACGAAATCGGTATGGCTTTCCGGCAGAAGCCGCTTCACGGTCCCCTCGCCCGGCCCTTTGCCGAACCAGCCGCCACGCATGAAGCTTTCGGTGGCAATATCGATGTTGAAGGTGTCGCCCGAGGCCGGATCGATAAACCGTTGAATGCGGCGCGCTACATGCGGCACCGTATAGTAGGCGCTCAGGAGCCCGACACCTGCCAGCCCGGCGATGCCGGCCACCCAAACAACGCGCATGCCGGCCATGAAGAAGAGCGCGCTCCACACCAGCGCGATCAGCATGGTCTGGCCGAAGTCGGGCTGCACGACCAGCAGCGCGACCACTACCAGAAGGAGCGCGAGCGAGAATGCGTTCGCAGGCATGTCCGGGCGCTTGGCCGATTCACCGAACAGCCACGAGACCAAAATGACAAACGCGGGCTTGAGAAATTCGGACGGCTGAATATTGAGGCCGAGCAGCACGAGCCAGCGCCGTGCACCTTTGATTTCGGGGCCGAAATACGGCGTGGCCGCAACCATGACGATGCTTATTGCGAACACAACCAATGACAGGCGGCGAATCTGCTTTGGATTGAGGAATGACACGCCCAACATCACGGCGATCGCGGGCAGCAGATAGAGTATGTGACGGTTGACGAAATAGAATGGGTCAAGGCCAAGGCGGCCAGCCACCGGCGGGCTGGCGGCAAGCGATAGAACCACGCCGGCCAGCATCAATGCACCGATCGCGGCCAGCGTGAGCCGGTCGACCGTCCACCACCATTCGCCGATGGGCGTGCGTTGCGCGCGCGAAAGCATCCCAAATCCCCGTCCGGCCCAAGCTGACGCCTCGCGGTTTAGGAAACATTAACGGTGCCCGGATTGCGGGCCTGTGTGTGCCGGTAACGGATCAGTGGGCAGCGATGATCATGAAAATTATCGTCCGGTGCCCGGCCGCGTCTTCGTTTCAGGTTTAGGTTGGTCGATAAGTTCAATTGCCTTGGCATCTTTGAGCTCGCCGGCGGTTTCGGTCTTTTCGTGCACCGCTTCACTACCTGGTTTGGCGGGTGGTAGCGGCACGACCGTTGCCTGCTCCGCAATTTCGAGCACACGTGGATTTCGCGGCGGCAGCGGGATTTCGTCCGGCCCGTTCCACGCAAGCAAGCCGGCAAATTCTTGGCAGGGAGCCGCGCGCGGAAGCTTGAGAGCCGGGCTGCCCGTTTGAGGATCTGTCCATGCTTCCGCCGGCCAGCCCGTAATGGCCTTGACGTAATCTTGCGTTTCCTGCGGCAACGGACCCTTATTCGCGCGCCAGTCCGTGATGCGTTTTGGCCCCGCATTGTAGGCCGCGGCAGCGAGGCCAAGATTGCCGAACTTCAGATATAGATCGCGCAGAAGACGCGCGGATGCCGGTATGGCTTGCAATGCATCAAACGGATTATCGAGACCCCGATCGGTGGCCGTCTCCGGCATGAATTGCGCAATGCCCAGAGCGCCCGCCGAACTGATGGCGGCGAGTCTAAAATTGCTCTCCTGGTACAATAAGCGAATGAAAAAATGTGCAGGCAAATCGTTGTTGCGTGTTGCCCGAGCTAACGCGTCGCAAATCTCTTCACGCGAACGGTAGATGACCGGCTTGAGAAGGGGCCGAAGTGCTGCAAGTGGCAGCACAACGGGCTCAAAAGGTGGTGCTACGCTCTCCTTTTTTGCGGCCTTGTTCGGCCACAGGTTCGTGAGCGCGTCATTGCGCCATGCAAGCGTGAGCAATGCCGCAATAACAATGCCGCCGATGCCGCAGGCAATGTCTCGGAGGAAGCCGCGGCGCGTTCGCTCCACGAGCGTGCTGGGCAGCAGGCCAATAACGAGGCCCACCAGCAGAATGATCAAAATGTTTTCGCCTGATAAGCCCATGGGTCCTGGCCCGCTTGGCTTTTGGAATTATTTCTAACCAGAGTGACAATTATGAGGCGGAACGCGTTCGCTGTTTCAGCGCCCGCTATTTAATCGTAATGCTTTCAATTCCCGGGATCGCCATCACAATTTCGGTGAAGGCTTTGCCGCGGACTTCGAAGTTCGGATACTGGTCGAACGAGGCACAAGCCGGCGAAAGCAGCACTACCGCCTCCTTCAGGCCGGACGCGGCGGCATCGCGCGAAGCCGCTTCAACTGCCGCCGCCATTACCTTATTCACTTCGTGCGGCACCTTCCTGCCCAGAGTGTCGGCAAATTCCTGGGCCGCTTCGCCGATCAGATAGGCCTTGCGGATACGCGGAAAGAACTCCGCCAGGCTGACGATGCCGCCGGTCTTCGGCTTGCCGCCGGCAATCCAGAAGATGTCGTGAAAGCTCGCCAGCGCCTTGGCCGCAGAATCCGCGTTCGTGGCTTTCGAGTCGTTGACGAACAGCACGTTGCCCTTGCGGCCGACCTGCTGCATGCGATGCGCCAGGCCGGGAAAACTCACCAGCCCCTTCTGAATCCTGGCGAGATCGATGCCGAGCGCAACGCAAGCCGCAACCGCACAGGCCGCGTTCTGCGCATTGTGCACCCCACGCAAGGATCCGATGCCGGCGAGCTCCGCAACCGCATGCGCCTTTCCGCCGATTGCGTGCAGGATGCACGTGCCTTCGGCAAAATAACCGTCGTTCAATTTTCCGGCTACAGAGATGCGAACGACCTTTTTGCCCGCGCGCTCAATCCGGTCCGCGGCCGCGCGCGTATATCGATCGTCGACGTCGATAACCGCGACGCCGCCCGCCTCTACGTTCGCCGGCAGCCGCTCCTTGATGGCCGCGTAATTTTCCATTTTGCCGTGGCGATCGAGGTGGTCTTCCGAGACATTGAGAAGGATGCCGACGGTCGATCGCAGTGTCGGTGCCAGATCGACCTGGTAGGACGACACTTCGAGCACATAGGTGCGTCCGGCTTTGAACGGCTCGAGCGCCAGAACCGGCACGCCGATATTGCCGCCCATTTGCGCATCGCGGCCTGCGCTCTTGATAAGGTGTGCGATCAACGCCGTCGTGGTCGATTTCCCGTTAGTCCCGGTGATTGCCACCAGCGGACAGTTCGCGCCGGATTTCGCGCGCTCGCGGCAGAACAATTCAATGTCGCCGATCACCTCGACGCCGGCCTTGCGCGCAAGATTCACCGACCAATGCGGCTCGGGATGGGTGAGCGGCACACCGGGCGCCAGCACCAATGCGGCGAATTTCGACCAATCGAGATCGCGGAGATTTTCTATTTTTAGTCCTGCCGCCTGCGCGGCGGCGATCGTTTTGTCGTTGTCGTCGAATGCGACGACATCGGCGCCGCCTTCTTTCAGCGCGCGCGCTGCGAGCAAGCCAGAATTTCCCAGGCCGAAGACGGCGACCCGTTTTCCGGCGAACGTGGAGATGGGAATCATGATGAGGTTCCGTCGTCCCGGGCGAACGAAGTGAGGGCCGGGACCCATACTCCGCAGTCCATCGATAGCGCAGGGATTATGGGTCCCCGCCGGAGCCTGTCATCGGGCCGCGCTTCGCGCGGACCCGTTGGCGGGGACGACAGCCTCCCAATCATCGCAACTTCAGCGTCGCCAGCCCGGCGAGCGCCAGCACCACGGCGACAATCCAGAAGCGGATCACGATCTGCGGCTCGGTCCAGCCGAGCTGCTCGTAGTGATGGTGGATCGGCGCCATCTTGAACACACGCTTGCCGGTGAGCTTGAATGAAACCACCTGGACGATCACCGAAACGGCCTCGAGCACGAACAGCCCGCCGACAATGGCAAGCACGATCTCATGCTTGATCGCGACCGCAATGGCGCCGAGCATTCCGCCAAGCGACAACGAGCCGGTATCGCCCATAAAAATCGACGCCGGCGGCGCATTGAACCAGAGGAACCCGAGACCGGCGCCGATCACAGCCCCACACAGCACGGCAAGTTCGCCGGTGCCGGGCACATAGTGGATTTGCAGATATTCGGCGAAGACCGCGTTGCCGGCGAGATAGGAAATCAGGCCGAAGCTCGCCGCCGCGATCATTACCGGCACGATTGCCAGGCCATCAAGTCCATCGGTGAGATTGACTGCGTTGCCGGCGCCGACGATCACGAATGCGCCGACCAGCACAAAGGCCCAACCGAGATTGATCACCAGCTCTTTGAAGAACGGAAACACGAGCGACGTCGCGGTCGGCCCCCTGCCGAGATGCGCAAGCGCCATGCAAGCCAACACCGCGATCACCGCTTCCACCAGCAACCGGGTCCGCCCCGCAAAACCCGCATGGGTTTGTTTGGTCACTTTCAGATAGTCGTCATAGAAGCCGATCAGCCCGAACGAGAGCGTGACCCCGAGCACAACCCATACGTAGGGACTTTTCGGATTCGCCCACAGCAAGGTCGACACCAGCAGCCCCGACAAAATCATCAGTCCGCCCATAGTGGGCGTGCCTTTCTTGGTGACCAGGTGCGATTGCGGGCCGTCCGTGCGAATGGGCTGACCCTTGCCCTGCTTCAGGCGCAGCACATCGATGATGGGTCCGCCGAACAGGAATACGAACACGAGCGCGGTGACGATGGCGCCACCCGTGCGAAAGGTGATGTAGCGAAACACATTGAAGAAAGAGACTTTGTCGGAAAGCTCGGTCAGCCAGTAAAACATTGGGTCGAACCCTGAGTCATCACCCCGGTGCCGCCGCCTGCTCGAGCGTCGCCTGCCTGGGGAATTGCTTTTCCAACGCTTTCACGATGGGGCCCATTTTTGAACCGAGCGAGCCCTTTACCATCACCGCGTCGCCCGCCCGGATGGCCTCCAGTACGGCTGGTTCCAGCCCCGCCGCCGCCTCGGCATAGCCGCCCCGGGCGCGCGAGGGAAGAGCCTCCCACAACGTTTGCATCAGTGGCCCGGAGCAGAAAACAAGGTCAATACCGGCGGCCTCGATGGAATGAGAAAGTCCGCGGTGCAATTCGGCGCCCGACGCTCCCAGTTCCAGCATATCACCAAGCACGGCAATGCGGCGGCCTTGTTGTCCAATTGGCGCCTGGCCGAGCAGCGCGATTGCCGCGCGCATGGACGCCGGATTGGCGTTGTAGCTTTCGTCGATCAGCAGCACGTTGCCGCCGGGAACGGTGAGATAAGCGCGCGCGCCACGGCCGCTCACGGGTTTGAGATTGTTGAGGGCGAGCGCGGCCAATGCGAGATCGGCCCCGACGAGCGACACGGCGGCAAGGACCGCAAGCGAATTTAGCGCCTGGTGGCGGCCGGGAGTTCCCAGCTTGTAGGTAACCGGCTGACCAAGAATACTGGCCTCAACTGTCGATGAATCCGGCTGCAGCGAAAGACGCAGCAACCTCGCTTCAGCACTGCCGGATTCGCCGAATGAAACAACGCGCTGGACGCCAGCCGCCTTGGCCGCGGACACGAGCCGCGCGTATTGCGCGTTGTCGCGATTGAGCACGGCAGCGCCACCCGCTGCGACGCCGGAAAATATTTCGGCCTTTGCGTCGGCAATCTTTTCCAGCGAGCCGAAAAATTCGAGGTGAACCGGTTCAATACCGGTCACGATGGCGATGTGGGGACGTACCAATTTCGTGAGCGGCGTGATTTCGCCCGCATGATTCATGCCGATTTCAAAGACCGCGTATTTCGCGCTGGCCGGCCAGCGTGCCAACGACAGCGGAACGCCCCAATGGTTATTGTAGGACGCTACGGAAGCGTGCGTTTCGCCGTCCGCCGAAAGCGCCAGCCGCAACGCTTCCTTGGTACTGGTCTTGCCGACGGACCCGGTGACCGCAATCACTTTGGCCTGCGAGCGCGCACGCGCTGCATATCCGAGATCGCGCAACGCCTGGAGCACGTCACTTACGAGCAACAGCGACGCATCCGGAAACCGTCCGCGCTGGTTGTTCGCAACCACGGCAAGGGAGGCGCCGGCCTTCAGTGCATTTTCTACGAATTCATGCCCATCGCGATTTTCACCCTGGATGGCAAAGAAGACGTCGCCTTTGCCCGCCGTACGACTGTCAATGGATATGCCGGACACTTCCACCGGCAGCGATCCGATGCGCTCCGCGCGCATCGCGTCTGTCATAGCGTCAATCGTCCACAGCGCGCTCATGCGACCCTGCCTTGCAGGGCGGCGGCCACCGCTTCGTGATCGGAAAATGGCACAATGCGATCGCCGATAATTTGTCCGGTCTCGTGACCCTTGCCCGCAATCAATAGCACGTCACCGCCTTTGAGGTCGGCAATCGCCTGACGGATCGCTTCGGCGCGGTCACCGATTTCGACAGCGCCCCGCGCTTCGGCGAGAATGGCGGAGCGGATCGTGGCCGGATTCTCGCTGCGCGGATTGTCGTCGGTGACAATGACGCGATCGGCATTCTCCGCGGCAATGCGACCCATGATTGGCCGCTTGCCGGTGTCGCGGTCACCGCCGGCGCCGAAAACCACAGTGAGCTTGCCACGCGCATAGGGCCGCAGGCTTTCGAGCGCCTTCTTGAGCGCATCGGGCTTGTGCGCATAGTCAATGAAAACAGGCGCGCCATTGTGCGTACCGGCAAGCTCCAGCCGCCCCTTGGCGCCGCTGAGCTTTTCCAGCGCACCAAAGACGCGAGCAGGCTCGCTGCCAGTTGCGATCGCAAGTCCGGCCGCGATGGTGGCGTTCTGAATCTGGAATGCGCCCACCAGCGGCAACCTGACTTTATATGTGCGACCACCGTGCGCAATGGCAACCACTTGCGCGAATCCGTCGATCGTGACGCCAATAAGCTTGATGTCATCTCCGTGCTCGCCAACCGTGACGATCTTCAGGCCGCGCTTTCTGGCGGCTTCGACGACCTGTCCGGCATAACAATCGTCGACGCCAATCACGGCGGTGCCGCCCGACACAATAAGGTGATCGAACAGCCGCAGCTTGGCGGCGAGATAGGCTTCGATGGTTGGGTGATAGTCGAGATGATCGCGCGACAGATTGGTGAAGGCGCCAGCAGCGATACGGACACCGTCAAGCCGATGTTGATCGAGTCCGTGCGATGAAGCTTCCAATGCAAGATGCGTGACGCCCTCGCCCGCCAACTGGTCGAGCGTGCGGTGCAGGTCGACCGGATCGGGCGTGGTCAATGAGCCATAGTGCTCGCCTTTCGGCGATACCACGCCGATCGTGCCTATACTCGCCGCCTGCTGTCCGAGTGTGCTCCATATCTGGCGCGTGAACGCAGCGACCGACGTCTTGCCACTGGTGCCTGTGACAGCGGCGATGGTTTGCGGCTGATGAGGGAAGATTTTTGCTGCGGCGAGCGCCAGTGTCCGGCGCGCGTTTTTCACGGCGACAAATGCGACGGTCTCTGGCAGTCCATCCGGCCGCAGTTCGGCTGCAACTGCAGCCGCCCCAGCCGTGGCCGCTTGCCTTGCGAAGTGTGCGCCGTCAGCCTTGGCGCCGGAAATCGCGACGAACAGAAATCCCTTCTTGATCTTGCGGCTGTCGGCGGAAACCCCGGCAATCTCGGTCGCCGCCTGCCGTGCGTCGACCGTCGCCTCGGGCAAAAGCTCGCGCAGCTTCACCGCGTATCCTTCGCGCTGACCAGCAACAACTGATCGGCCTTCGGCAAGTCAAATCGCGGCGCAATGTCGAGCAGCGGCGCCACCCGCTCGATCACCTGTGCACCGACCGGTACGGCATTCCAGCCGGACGTCGTGAAGCCGTGCGTTTCGGGCAGACCTTCTGGTTCGTCGAGCATGATCAACAACAGATAGCGCGGCTTGTCGGCAGGCAATATGGCGGTGAAACTGGTCAAGACTTTGGTCTTGGAATAGCGCCCACCGACCACCTTTTCCGAGGTGCCGGTTTTGCCGCCAACATAATAACCCGGCACATTGGCGCGCGTCGCGGTGCCTTTTTCCACATTCAGGCGCATCAGATAACGCATTTTTTCGGCAGTTTCAGGCTTAATCACGCGCACCGCCAGGCGGTCCGCCTCGGCCTGGTCACGTTTGAGGAAAGTCGGCGGGATCATCTTGCCGCCATTGACCAGCGCCGAGATGCCCATCACCGCCTGCAGCGGGGCCACCGAAAGGCCGTGACCGAACGCGATCGTGACGGTGTTGAGCTCGCCCCAATGCTTGGGTACGAGCGGCTCGGCGCTTTCCGGCAGCTCGGTGCGCAACCGGTCGAGCTGACCGAGCTTCTTGAGAAACGCCTTGTGGTATTCGACGCCCAGCGAGAGCGCCATGCGTGCCGTACCGATATTGGATGAGTATGTGAAAATTTCCGGCACCGACAGCACGCGCTTCTGGGCGTGAAAATCGTGAATCTCGAATTTTCCATAACGCAGCGGCAGGCGTGCATCGAAAGTGGACGACAGAGAAACGCGCCCACTGTCGAGTGCCATCGCAAGCGTGAGCGCCTTGAAGGTCGAGCCCATCTCGTAAACGCCGGTCGTCAGGCGGTTGAGCCTGTTGGGGTCGTTGGCCTCGCTCGGATTGTTGGGGTCGAAATCCGGCTCCGACACCATGGCGACAATTTCGCCGGTGTTGACATCGGCGATGACGCCGGCCGAAGCCTTGGCCTTGAATTTGTCGCGCGCGGCGATCAGTTCATCACGCAACGCATATTGCACGCGCAAGTCGACCGCGAGCTTGACCGGCCGTTGCAATTGGTCGGTAGCTAGCCCTGCCATGTGCAAGGCGGCGAGACCCTGCCCATCCAGCCATTTCTCGATCCCAGCGATGCCCTGGTTGTCGATGTTCACATGGCCGATCTCGTGGGAGACCACCGAGCCGTTGGGATAGACGCGCTTGTTCTCGGTGAGAAACCCGACCCCCGGGATGCCGAGGCGGTGAATGTCCTGTTGCTGGCTTGGTGTGATCTCCCGCTTGAGCCAGACGAAGCCGCGCTTCGATGACAAGCGATCGCGCACTTCCGTAGCGTCGAGGTCGGGAAGAACCGCGGTGAGCAATTCGACCGCCTCATCCACATCGATGATCTTGCGCGGCTCGGCGAACAGCGACGGCGTTTTAATATCAGTGGCAAGAATTTCGCCGTTGCGATCGAGGATATCAGGGCGGGCGGTTGCCACTGCATCCTGCGTGATGCTGCGGCGACCGCCATGGCCCTCACTGGTGGTCGCAAACATCACCAGACGCAGCGCGATGACCGAGAAGATGCCGGCGAACGCAAGTATCGCAAGGCCGAGACGCGCCTTCGCTTTCACATTGCGGTCGACATCGAGGCCGTATAGCAGCGAGCGTAAAACACGCTGCCAGCGGCTTTCATGAAGTCTTTTCGGTGCGTGCATCGCGATCACCGCGTCGTCGCTGGCGGCACGCTGCCGGTCGTGTCGGGTGCGGCCGGTGCAAGCATAGCGCCGATCGGATCGCTGTTCGGTGTCGGCACGATCGCAGGCGGCCGCTCGGGAAGGTGATCAAGACTATCGAATTGTGTGGGCTTGGCGGGCTGGAGCGCCAGGTGGCGGTCGGCGAGCCCGCGAATGCGGCCCGGCGTATCAAGCCTTGCCCATTCGGCGCGTAAGACAGCAATTGCGCTGCGCTCGCGGCGCAATTCGCCCCGCAGCTTGGCTACCCGTTCGGCCTGCAATGTGGAATCGAACTTGATCTTGTAAACGAAGGACGCCGCCAGGATCAGGGCGCCGATGACGAGAATATTGAGGAGGCGCATGATCTATCGCCCCTTCAGCACGTCGTTGAGCGAAGGCAGCTGCGGCAGCAGGCCGGACGGCAGGGCTGCGCGGCTTGGCGCCGAGGTGCGCTCGGCCGCCCGCAACTTCGCGGAGCGCGCACGCGGATTGCGATCGACTTCCTTTTCGTCGGCAATAACCGGCCGCTTGGTCAGCACCCTGAAGGTCGGCGCCGGACGCTCGACCTCCGGTGCGTGACGCGAGCCGCCGCGCGTTTCGCTGCGGTCAGCGAAAAACGACTTGACGATACGATCCTCGAGCGAATGGAACGATACAACTGCCAACCGTCCGCTGGATTTAAGAATCCGCTCGGCGGCCTGAAGGCCGGTAACAAGCTCGCCAAGTTCGTCATTTACGAATATGCGCAGGGCCTGGAATGTGCGCGTTGCCGGATGAATATCGCCGGGCCGGCTGCGCACGACTGACGAGACAATGTCGGCGAGCGCGCGGGTTGTTTCAATGCGCGCACTGGCACGCGCCTTGATAATCGCGCGCGCAACGCTCCGTGAGTGCCGCTCTTCGCCAAGAATGAAAATGATGTCGGCAAGATCGCGCTCGCTTGCCGCGTTTACGATATCGGCCGCGTTATGTCCCGCGCCGCCCATGCGCATATCGAGCGGCCCCTCGAGGCGGAAGGAAAAACCGCGCTCGGCCGTATCGAGCTGCATTGATGAAACACCGAGATCGAGCACGACGCCGTCAACGTTCTCATAGCCGGCATCGTGCGCAATCGTGTCGAGACGGGAGAAGTTATCTTCGGTGATGGTCAGTCGGCCATTTGCTTCTTCGACAAGGTCCGCATTCGAGGCGATGGCCGTCTGATCGCGATCGATGCCGATCACCTTGCAGTCCGCGGCCGCGAGGATTGCGCGCGTGTAACCGCCGGCGCCGAAGGTGCCATCGATATAAACTCCGCCGTCGCGAACTTTGAGGAATTCGACCGCCGGCTGGCCGAGCACGGGAACGTGGAGGGCCGGTCCGCCAGCGACAGCCGAGCCGCCGCGGCCTACCATCATTCCCGTGCTCCTGACGCGTTGCGCGCCGCCACCTGGGAACTCAGCACGCCCTTGAGCTCGCGCACCTTTTGGGTGGCCTCCACGAGCTCGTTTTGAAAGCGGCCGGGCTCCCAGATCTGAAACTTGTGGCCCAGACCGACAAAGGCCACCGCATCGGTAATGCCTGCGTGATGCTTCAGGCTTTCGCTCAGGACCGCTCGCCCCTCGCCGTCGATCTTCAGGGTCTCGCTGGTGCCGTAGAGCGCCACTGCGAATTGCTCGCGCTGATCCGAAAACGGGGTGAAGCGACCAATCAACGCATCGATCTCCGCCATCAGTGCATTCCCGCCGGCGTCGATCGCCGGGCGATCCAGCGCCGGGTAGCAATAAAGGCCCTCGAAGCCGTCGCGGCCAAGCACGGAGCGAAATGAACCAGGGATGGAAACGCGTCCCTTGGAGTCCAACCGCAGCGTGAAGTTGCCCACGAAGCGGTCCATATCCCGCACTCCACGCAAACCGGACGCGACCAATGACTGTGTCGGAACACCCGGACATGGAGCACGCGGCCGCGCTCCCTTGCCGCCTGGGAGCCCGTAGCGTGGTGGTGTCCCATACTGGGAAATTGTGGGATATCATGGGATTACATGGCCGTCAAGAAATCGGCCTCAATCCTCCCCAGGCGCACAGTTGCGGCAGATCAACGCCATTAACGGCGGTTAAACTTAAAGAAACGTTGCCGATTTTTGGCCCGGCTGGGCCTTGAGCGAATTCCGGCCAAGATAGGCAGCCGGGCGAATTCCGGCGGTGCTAGGCCCGGGTAAGACCATGTGGATCGGACTGTTCACCGACATTCACGCCAATCGGGAGGCCCTTGAAGCCTGCCTCGATCACGCGCGCCGCGCCGGCATCAGCCGCTTCATCTTTATGGGTGACTATGTCGGTTACGGCGCTGACCCCGCTTTCGCCGTTGATGCCGTCATGCGCGAGGTCGAGCGCGGCGCAGTCGCCCTCGCCGGGAATCATGACGCTGCGATTGCCGTTGGCACCGCCGACATGAACCCGGTTGCCGCCGATGCGATTGACTGGACCCGTCCCCGCCTCAACGCCGCCCACCGCGAATTCCTCACGCAATTGCCGCTTACTCTTGAGGAGAACGGCAGGCTATTCGTGCACGCCAGCGCGCATGCACCCGGGCGATGGGAGTATGTCACGAGCGTAGAAAGCGCGTCGCGCAGTTTCATGGCGACGCGCGCGCAAGCAACGTTCTGCGGCCATGTGCACGTGCCGGGGCTTTATCATCTGTCACCGACCGGAAAACTGGCCGGCTTCCAACCCGTGCAAGCCGTTGAAATTCCGCTCCTCGCGCATCGACGCTGGCTGGCGGTGATCGGCTCGGTGGGACAACCGCGCGACTTCAATCCAGCCGCGTGTTACGGAGCGCTCGATACCGAACGCAATGTGCTTGTTTACACGCGGGTGCCCTATGACAACGAAACCGCTGCACGCAAAGTGCGGGACGCCGGCTTGCCCGCAATATTGAGTCACCGCCTCATCGAGGGAGCGTGAAACGTGGATCCGCGCATGCTCGCAACCGGACAGATGCTCGACGGCTTTCGTCTCATCGAGCCAATGCAGGCGGGCGGCATGGCGACCTTCTGGCGCGTGACACGCGAAGGTCATGGTCTGCCGATGGTGATGAAGATTCCCCTGCTTCGACTTGGCGAGGACCCGCTCACTATCATCGGTTACGAAGTGGAGCAGATGATCCTGCCGCGAGTCACGGGCCCGCATACACCGCGCTTCGTCGCCGCGGGCGACTTCGAACAGCCTTACATCGTAATGGAGTTTATCCCGGGCCCGTCCGTCAAATCGTTGCTGGACAAGACGCCGCTGCCGCCCGACGAAGTCGCAGCGATCGGCGCCAAGATCGCCTTCGCCCTGCACGACATCCATCGCCAGCACGTGATCCATCTCGATCTCAAGCCGAGCAACGTCATTCTACGCAATGACGATGCCGTGCTGATCGATTTCGGCCTGTCACGCCACGATCAGCTGCCCGATTTGATCAAGGAAGAAGCGGAGGGTCCCGTTGGAACCGGCGCTTACGTGGCGCCCGAACAGGTGCTCGGTGATCGCAGCGATCCGCGCAGTGACTTGTTTGCCTTGGGGGTCATCCTTTACTTCCTAGCAACCGGAGAGCGACC
The DNA here is from genome assembly GCA_963819915.1 of uncultured Alphaproteobacteria bacterium. GTDB lineage: Bacteria > Pseudomonadota > Alphaproteobacteria > Rhizobiales > Xanthobacteraceae > Pseudolabrys. Next base: position 312,214 of record CAWFXX010000007.1, on the reverse strand, counting down.
GTTCGGTGAGCCGCAACGCGCCGATAACTGGCGCCAGCGGCTCTGGCGGGACCCGGTACCGCCGCGCGTGCGAAATTCCGCGATTCCGCCCTGGCTTCAGGAAGTTATCCTGCGCTGTCTTGAGGTCGATCCGGAGGGCCGTTACGCGACAGCAGCCCAGGTGGCTTTCGATCTGCAACATCCCGACCAAGTCGCTCTCACGCGGCGGGCGTCCCGCGTGCATCGCGATGGATTTTTCACGGTTCTGTGGCGCCGGTTGCGAACGCGCCGCGACCCGATTCTGCGCCGGCGGCAGGCGCTGACAAGCCATCTCGCTACCGCGCCTATTGTTGTGGCGGCCATCGACCTTGAACCCGGCCACGAGACGCTTCGCCATGCATTGGCCGTTGCGGTGCGCCGCGCGCTCACAACCGAGCCCAATGCGCGGCTTGCCTGCGTGAATATCCTGAAGATCGCGCGGCTTACCCTCGACAAGATGGAGGATGCACAAGGGCGCAACCCCCATCTCGCCCGGCTGATCGAACTCAAGCATTGGGCGCGGGAGATCCCGATCGCGCCCGACCGCATCACCTATCACGTTCTGGAATCAACTGATCCGGCCGGTCAACTGGTCGACTACGCACGCAACAATCGTGTCGACCACATCATCATCGGCGCTCGCGCCAGCTCCGCGCTTCGCCGCTACCTCGGCAGTGTTTCGGCACGCGTTGTTGCTGAAGCACCCTGCACAGTCACTGTCGTGCGCACGCACGGCGATGATGTGAACGTGAGTGCGGTGCAAAATGTAAGCGCGCAAGACGCCTGACCCAAGTTCCGTTTTCAATCGGCTGCCAAAATTGTTGGCATCGTTCCATCGGCCGGGAACGGTGCACCGAGACTGCGCGTTGTGCCTACCGGAACATTGGCGCAATTGAGGAGGAAACAGATATGTTGAAAAAATTGATGATGTCGACGGCGCTAAGCGCCGCAATGGTGACGGCTGCGCTCGCGCAATCACCTGGTTCGCCCGGTTCGTCGAGCCCGCCCCCGGCCGCCCAGTCGCAAGGTTCCGGAAAGGCCAATTTCGTAACAGCGCAGAAGCCCGACCAATGGTTGGCAACGAAGTTCAAGGGCACCGACGTCCTTGGTTCGGACAACCAGAAGATCGGCGATGTCAGCGACATTCTGTTCGACAAGACCGGAAAAATCGAAGCCTTCGTGGTCAGCGTCGGTGGTTTCCTCGGCATGGGAGCGAAGGAAGTCGCGCTTGCACCGAGCTCCTTCGATGTGGTGCCGGGCCAGAACGGCTCCGCCGACAAGCTGAAGCTCTCCGCGACCAAGGATGAACTTCAGCAGGCGCAGAATTTCGCGCGCTATGAACCCCCGCGGCCGAGCACGACCGGTTCGGGCCCCGGCGCAATGGGCGGCGGTGCGAGACCTTCAGGCAGCGCGCCGACTGGCCGCTAACGCGAATGCAGGCGTGATAAAGGGCGACGGCCCGGGCGATATCGCTCGGGCCGAAGCCGCTTGCTTTTTTATTCCGGCGCGGTGAATGTGCCCGCCCTTTCACTGACCTGGTTTTGTCCGGCCCATGTCCGTATTTCCCGCCGGATTCATTCATCGTCTCCGATGTTGTGCCCTCGCCAAATTTTGACGAGCGCAAGGACGGCCGCCCGCCGGACATGATCCTGCTGCACTACACCGGCATGCAGACCGGCGACGCCGCATTGCAGCGCCTGACGGCAGCCGCGAGCAAGGTCTCCTCCCACTACGTGGTATTCGAAGACGGCCGTATTATTGAGTGCGTGCCCGAGGAAAAGCGCGCCTGGCACGCCGGCAAATCGTCATGGGCCGGTGAAACCGATATCAATTCGCGCTCGATCGGCATCGAGATCGTCAATGGCGGCCACGAATTCGGCTACAGCGATTTTCCGCTGCGTCAGATCGCGGCGGTCATCTCGCTTTGCAAATCGATCATAACGCGCCGTGGCCCCATCAGCGCTGATCGTATTCTCGCCCATTCGGATGTCGCCCCGGCGCGCAAGCAGGATCCCGGCGAAAAATTTCCCTGGGGCCTCCTAAACGAATCCGGCATCGGTCATTGGGTGCGTGCCGCACCGCTCGATCTCGAAGGGACTGGCCTCAGGCCGGGCGATCACAGTGACTCGGTCACCAGGCTGCAACGCACTTTGCGCTCCTATGGCTACGGCCTGGCGGAAACCGGCATCTACGATGACGCCACGCGCGAGGTCGTAACGGCCTTCCAGCGCCATTTTCGCCAGGCGCGCGTCGATGGCATCGCGGACCCCTCCACGCTGCTGACATTACGGGCGCTTATCGAGACTCGTCCCGCGCCGTTGGGCTGAGATGGCCGCCCACGGGAGGCCGAGAGGCAATTGTGAGGCTTCCTTAATGCTGTCGCGCCGCGGCGCTTGACGTACCGCTCCGGTATGCCCATTCCTACCCCGTCAGTCGGCCGGACGGCCGCTCCGCGCCAATGCCGAAAGGTGGCCGGAGAGGAAAGTCCGGGCTCCATGGACAAACGGTGCCGGATAACGTCCGGCGGGGGCCTGTCCCCGCGCAAGCGGGGATTGAACCCCAGGGACAGTGCCACAGAGAAGAGACCGCCTCGGCGCGTTGCGTTTAGCCGCGGCAAGGGTGAAACGGTGCGGTAAGAGCGCACCGCGTTTCCGGCGACGGAAACGGCACGGCAAACCCCACCGGGAGCAAGACCGAATAGGAATGACGCCGGGGCGAAAGCCTCAGGTCTGTCCGGGCCAGTCATTCGGGTAGGTTGCTTGATGCGCCGGGCAACCGGCGTACCAGAGGAATGGCCGTCACGTTTGCGGTTCGCGCCGCAGGCCATACAGAACCCGGCTTACAGGTCGGCTGATACGTTGTAAGGGGGCTCGGCGGCAAAACCGCCGGGCCCCCGCCAATTTTTGTGAATGACTAGCGTGCGTCAAGCATCGTCGACGGCAACCAAAGCGCCAGCCCCGGAAATGCCGCGACCAGCACAACCGCGATGCACATCAGGACAAACAGCGGCAGCGCATAAGCGCCGATGGTGAAAATATTGCGGCCTGTCATGCCTTGCAGAACATACAGGTTGAATCCGACCGGCGGCGTGATCTGGGCCATTTCGACGACCAGCACAATGTAAATGCCGAACCAGATCAGGTCGAAGCCAGCCTTCATCACGAGCGGAATGATGATCGACGTGGTGAGCACCACCATTGAGATGCCATCGAGGAAACAACCAAGCAAAATGTAAAACGCCGTCAGCACCGATAGCAGGGCCCATGGCGGCATGTTGAACTCGGTAATCCATTCGGCGAGCGCGCGCGGAATGCCGGTGAAGCCCATCGCGGCGGTCAAATACGCGGCGCCGGCCAGTATAAAGGCGATCATGCAGCTGGTGCGCGTTGCGCCCATCAGCGAGTCGACAAAACCTTGCCAGGCCAGCGTGCCTGACCACCACGACAGCGCGAGCGAAAGGAATACACCGACAACCGCAGCTTCCGTTGCGGATGCAAGCCCGCCATAGATCGAGCCGATGACGCCCATGATCAACAGCATCACGGGGATCAAGCGGCGCGAAGCGTAGACGCGCTGGCGGAATGGCACCGCCGGTTCGGGCGGCGGCATGCGTGCCTTGTTCAGTAGCGCCCACCCGACGATGAAGCCCATGAACAATGCGGCGAGAACAATTCCGGGAATAACGCCGGCGATGAACAGCCGCGCAATCGATTGGTCAGTGGCCGTCGCATAGACGATCATGATGATCGACGGCGGGATGAGCAGCCCAAGCGTGCCCGATCCAGCGAGCGTACCGATCGCCATGCGCTCGTCGTAGCCGCGCTTAAGGAGTTCCGGCAACGCAATCCGACCAATGGTGGCGCATGTCGCGGCTGAGGAGCCGGACACCGCAGCAAAAATCGCGCAGCCCACGACGTTCACGTGCAGCAGACGGCCGGGCAGCTTTTGCAACCACGGCGCCAGGCCCTCGAACATGTCGTCGGATAATTTGGTGCGATAGAGAATTTCGCCCATCCAGATGAACATCGGCAGCGCCGTGAGATCCCAGGAGTTCGACGCCGTCCACATCGATGTGGCAAGCACCTGCCCCGCCGGCGTTGCCACTTTCGTCAGGACGGCGACGAAGCCGCACACGGTCAATGCCAGCGCGATCCAGACGCCAGAACCGAGAATTGCGAACAGGAGCAGCATCAGGAAAAGGGAGAGCTCGAGCACATTCATGGCTCAACCCTCCTTGCCCAGCGTGATGGCGTCTTCGGCGGCGCGGAAACTCGGGCGGCCGCGGTTCACGACGATGAACAGTTCGTCGACCAGCGCAATCGTGAGGATCAGCGCGCCGATCGCCATCGCCGCCTGCGGATAGACCAGCGGCACCCGGATGACGCCGGGCGACACTTCGTGAAAGCGGAGCGAAATCCACGCAAAATTGGCCAGGTGGCCTGTCATGTAGGCGGACGCGGCCGCCGCAAAACCGAACGCCCACAGCTCGATGTAGCGGCGCACCCGTTCGCCCAGCGCCGACAACACCAGCGTGACGCGGATATGTGCGCCGGCCTTGAGCGTTCCGCCAAGCGCGAAGAAACTCGCCGCCGCCAGCAAATAGCCGCCGATTTCATCGAGAGAGAGGATAACGAAATCGGTGCGCGGCAAATGCAAGAGCGCGAGCGTGCCATCGATCAGGCGCGCTGCGAGCTGCGCGCCGACCATCAGCGCGATCACGACGAGACAGACAGCCGAAGCCCCAAGCGCGACGCGATACAGCGTATCGAGAAAGCGCCGCACTTACTTCCTGTATGCTGCCAGCATTGCCGCACCGTCAGCGCCGGCGGATTTTTCCCATTCCGAGGCAATTGTCGCGCCGACCTTGGCGAGACCGGCTTTGAGCTCCGGGGTTGGCGGCAGCACCTTGATGCCGGCGTCCTTGAGCGCCTTTGTTTTGATCGTCATCTCCTCCATCGACAGTTTCCAGCCGCGGTCTTCGGCAACCTTGGCGGCGTCGGTCAGCGCCTTTTTCTCCGCGGCCGAGAGCTTGTCGAATGCGTCCTTGTTCACGATCACGATGTTGCGCGGCAGCCATGCCTGGGTGTCGATGTAATGCGTGAGATAATCCTGCGACTTGGTGTCGACACCGGTCGAAGCCGAGGTAATCATGACGTCGACGCGGCCGGTTGCGAAAGCGGTCGGCAGATCGGGCACCTCGATCTGCGTCGGGACGGAGCCGACCAACGCCGCAATGCGGCCGATCATGGCATTGTAGGTCCGGAATTTGAGGCCCTTGAGTTCATCAACCGATTTGATTTCGCGCTTGGCATAGAGCCCCTGCGGCGGCCAAGGCACCGAGAACAGCAACATCAGACCTTCAGAGGCGAGCTGTTTTTCCAGATATGGCTTTTGCGCCGCGTAAAGCTTGCGCGAAGCATCGTAGCCGGTGGCGAGAAATGGCACTGAATCGAGTCCGTAGACCGCCGCCTCGTTCGAAGAGAGCGACTTCAGCATTTCCCCAATCGGCGCCGTGCCTTGTCGAACGCTGCGCTTGATTTCGGGATGTTTGATCAGCGAGCCGGCGGAGTGAACCGTGATCTTGAGCGAGCCGTTGGTCGCCTTGTCCACGTCGGCTGCGAACTGAATCACATTTTTCGTGTGGAAGTTGCCGTCCGGATAGGGTGTCGGCATGTCCCATTTGGTCTGGGCCGAAGCTGAGGTCACAACTCCGCAGGCGAGCAACAGGCCCGCGCAGACGCGCACGAACTTGATCATTGGTCCCTCCATGAGCCGGGAGCTCGTGACACGCGCTCGCACCGGCGGTCCGCTGAGATGCAAGCATGGCGCTAACGGGCCGCCGGTGGCAAGGGCGACCGATGATTCAATCAGACCGGATCGACGCCTTTCGCCCGCAGCGTCGGCGCAGCCGCCGGCGCACTGAGAAAGCGAATCAACGCCTTGGCGGCATCCGGCTCCTTGGTCGAAGCACTTAAGCCGGCAGCAAAGCCGATTTTTGTCTGCAATTCTTCCGGGATCGGCCCGACCCGATCGACGCCGGGAACATCCGAGATCCGCGTCGACACAACCACAACCATGTCCGCCTCGCCGCGCGCCACCACCTCGACGGTGTCTTCAGCGGCCATCGGCTTCAGCTTGCCTTGCATGTCGGCCTTAATGCCCATGCGATCGAGCAGGCTGACAAAATAGATGCCGCTCGCACCCTTGCCGGGGAAAGCGACGGACTTTGATGCCAGTAGCGCGCGCTTGAAGGCCTCGACCGATGAAATGTCGGGCTTGGGTGCGCCACTCTTCACCGCGACGCCGAGGCCGGCGTGGCCGAAATCGACGCGCGGGCCAACAACCGTGCCGTCCTTGATCAAGGCGTCGATGATTGGCGGATTGCCGACGACGACATCGAAGCGCTCACCCGCTTCAATCTTGCTCTTGACCTCAGGGTTCACGCCGAAGCTCAGTTCGATTTTGTGCCCGGTCGATTGCTCGAATTGCGTGCAGAGTTCGCGGACTGCGGCCCTGGAGCCGTTGCCACTGAGCACCTTGAGCTCGGCGGCTTGCACGGCTGAAGACGCAAACAGCAGCGCTGCGCCCAGCAGAAATATCCTCATCATGGCATCACCATTTATTTCCCCGGGGCCAAGCCTAGCAGGCTTGTTTTACCCCCGACAGGGCGGCATCGTGCATCCCTATTGTACGTCTTGTGTCCCACCATTTGAGCCATGCCCGCAAAAGCCGCCTCACGAACCTGGGATTTCTGGATCGACCGCGGCGGCACATTCACCGATGTGGTCGGGCGACGCCCCGACGGCACGTTGGTCGCCCACAAGTTGCTGTCCGAAAATCCCGAAGCCTATGCCGACGCCGCCGTGCAGGGCATTCGCAATTTGCTCGGTCTGAAAGCCGGCGAGGCCATCCCGGCCGGACTGGTCGGCGCGGTGAAGATGGGCACCACGGTTGCGACCAATGCGCTGCTCGAGCGCAAGGGCGACCGCACGCTCCTGCTGATTACAAAAGGTTTTCGCGACGCCCTCAAGATCGGTTACCAGGCGCGGCCGAAAATTTTTGCCCGCCACATCATCAAGCCCGACATGCTCTATGAGCGCGTCGCCGAAGTCGACGAACGCGTTCGCGCCGACGGCACGGTCGAACGCGAGCCCGACCTGGCAGCGGTCCGGGTGGATCTGGAAGCGGCCAAGGCTGACGGCATCAAGGCCGTCGCAATCGTATTCATGCACGCCTACCGTTTTCCGGATCACGAGAAACGCGTTGCTGCGCTGGCACGGGAGATGGGTTTCGCGCAGGTGTCGGTGAGTCACGAGGTCTCGCCGCTCATCAAGCTGGTCGGCCGCGGCGACACGACCGTGGTCGATGCTTATCTATCGCCGATTCTGCGTCGCTACGTGGCGCAGGTGGACAAGGATCTCGACGCCAAACGCTCGGCCGCGCGGCTGATGTTCATGATGTCGTCCGGTGGACTCACAGCCGCCGAACTGTTCCAGGGCAAGGATGCGATCCTTTCCGGTCCTGCCGGCGGCGTGGTCGGCATGGCCGAAACCGGACGGCAGGCCGGTTTCGGGCACCTCATCGGCTTCGACATGGGTGGCACGTCGACCGACGTTTCCCACTTCGACGGAGAATACGAGCGCGCCTTCGAAACGGAAGTCGCCGGCGTGCGCATGCGCGCACCGATGATGCTCATCCACACAGTTGCAGCCGGCGGCGGCTCAATCCTGCATTTCGACGGCGCGCGCTTCCGCGTTGGCCCCGACTCCGCCGGCGCCAACCCGGGCCCGAAGTGTTATCGGCGCAATGGGCCGCTGGCGGTGACTGATGCCAATGTGATGGTCGGCAAGCTCATTCCCGATTTCTTTCCAAAGATTTTCGGTCCCGCGCAGAATCTGCCGCTCGATGCGCACGCAGTGCGCAATGCATTCACCGACATGGCGCAGCAGGTCGGCGGACGCAAAGCCGAAGAAGTCGCCGACGGCTTCATCAAGATCGCCGTCGAGAACATGGCAAACGCGATCAAGAAGATTTCCGTGCAGCGCGGCTATGACGTCACCCGCTATGCGCTCAATTGCTTTGGCGGCGCCGGCGGCCAGCACGCCTGCCTGGTCGCTGATGCGTTGGGGATGACACGCGTATTCATACATCCGTATTCTTCACTCCTGTCGGCATACGGCATGGGGCTCGCCGATATCCGGGCCACGCGCGAGCAGGCAATCGAGCTGCCATTCGGCGCCAAGGCTTTGAAGGTGGTCGCGAAAACGGGCGCAGCGCTCGGCAAGACAACCAAAGCCGAAGTGGCTGGCCAAGGCGTTCCGGCATCAAAGATCAAGATCTTCATCCGGACGCATATTCGTTATGCCGGCACCGACACGGCCCTGGTTGTGCCCGCCGGTAGCGCCGCTGCGATCAAGCGCGCCTTCGAAAAAGCCCACAAGGCACGGTTCGGATTTATCGACCGGACCAAGGAGATGGTGGTCGAAGCCGTTTCGGTCGAAGCCGTTGGGGGCGGCACCAAATTCAGCGAAAAAGCCGTGAAACGCTCGCGCGCGCCCCTGCCAAAGCCGGCACTGCGCACACAATTCTTTTCAGCCGACGCCTGGCACAAGGCCAACGTCTATACGCGCGATCAGCTCAAGCCCGGTTCACGGGTGAAGGGCGCCGCGATTATCATCGAGCCGCACCAGACCGTCGTGGTCGAACCCGGCTGGCAGGCCGAACTCACCGCGAAAAATCATCTCGTGCTCACGCGCGCCAAAAAACTAAAACGCGTGCACGCCATCGGCACTCATGCAGACCCAGTGATGCTCGAGGTGTTCAACAACCTGTTCATGTCGATCGCCGAACAAATGGGCGTCTCGCTGCAGAACACGGCTTATTCGGTCAATATCAAAGAGCGGCTGGATTTTTCCTGCGCGGTCTTTGCCCATGACGGAACGCTGGTCGCCAACGCGCCGCACATGCCGGTTCATCTCGGCTCGATGGACCGCTCGGTGGAAACGATCATTCGCGACAATGTCGGCAAGATCAAACCCGGCGACGTCTACGCCATCAACGCGCCCTATAACGGCGGCACGCACCTGCCTGACATCACGGTCTGCACGCCGGTGTTTGACGATCGGAAGAAATCGATTCTGTTCTGGGTGGCCTCGCGCGGTCACCATGCCGACGTCGGCGGCATTTCGCCCGGCTCAATGTCGCCGAATGCCACGACTATCGAGCAGGAAGGCGTGCTGTTCGACAACTTCAAACTCGTCGACCGCGGACGTTTTCGTGAAAAAGAACTGATGGCGGCGCTCAAGGGCGCCAGATATCCGGCGCGCAATCCGGTGCAGAACATCAACGACATCAAGGCACAGATCGCCGCCAATGAAAAAGGCGTTGCCGAGCTGCGCAAGATGGTGACGCATTTCACGCTGCCGGTGGTGAAAGCCTACATGCAGCACGTGCAGGACAACGCGGCCGAAAGCGTGCGCCGCGTGCTTGACCGACTGCACGACTCTGAATTCAGCTATGAAATGGATCAAGGCACTGTGATCAAGGTGAAGATCACCGTCGACAAGACGAAGCGTGAGGCAACCGTCGATTTCACCGGCACCAGCGCACAGCAGCCAACCAATTTCAATGCGCCGGAGCCGGTCGCACGTGCAGCCGTGCTGTACGTGTTCCGCGTCATGGTTGACGACGACATCCCGATGAACGCCGGATGCCTGCGGCCGATCAATATCGTTATTCCCAAACGCTCGATGCTCTCGCCCGAATATCCCGCAGCCGTGGTGGCCGGGAATGTGGAAACGTCGCAAGCGGTCACCAATTGTCTGTTCGGTGCGCTCGGTGCGCTGGCGGCGGCACAGGGCACGATGAACAATCTCAATTTTGGCAACACGCGCTATCAATATTACGAAACGATCTGCTCCGGCTCGCCGGCTGGACCCGGCTTCAACGGGACCGACGCCGTCCATACACATATGACGAACACGCGCCTCACCGATCCGGAGGTGCTGGAGTTCCGCTATCCGGTCGTGCTCGAGGACTTCCACATTCGCCCCGGTTCAGGCGGGCGCGGGCAATGGCACGCCGGCGATGGCATTCGCCGGACCATCCGGTTCCTCGAAAAAATGGAATGCACGATCTTGTCGGGCCATCGCCGGGTCCGTCCGTTCGGCCTGGCGGGCGGCGAGGCCGGCCAGGTCGGCGAGAATTCCGCGCGCCGCAAGGATGGCCGAATTGAGCGCCTGCAAGGCTGCGATGCCACCGTTATTGACGAAAACGAGGCCATTATTATCCAATCGCCGACAGCCGGCGGCTACGGTAATGCGAATAAGCGTTAATTGATGCAAATCGCTTCCGTCGACCGTTAAGCATCATCAGCCGTCACCCTTGATTTTGGTCCGCGCTGCGCAAATCTTGGTTCTATGCGCACCACGATTCTATCCGCATTGCTGCTCAGCACCCTAGCTCTGCCGGTGCAGGCACAGGTCTACCCGGTTGAGGGCAAGTGGGGCCAAAGCGCGAGCGGTGAAAAAGGCCCGATCGATTGCTCGGATAACAAGCGCGTGATCGAATTCAACGGAGACCAGCGCACCGACAGCAATGGCGGCGTGCCGGCCTATCGCAACAAATCGGTGGTCGCAGATGGCCCGTCGAGCTATCGGGTCGTCGACGAGTTCAGCACCGGGCAGATCAGCGCCGGCCAGAGCCAATACACGCTGCGTCAGGTCGACCCGAATCGCATTGAAATGAATTCGAGCGGCGGCGCGCTGACGCTGCAACGCTGCAAGTAGACTTTCCCGCCTAGACCTATCAGCTGTCAGTTCCGCGCGATGATCTCGCGTTCGCCGCGGTGAACCGGCGTCCGCCGGCTGACCTTCCCGGATCCACGCCGCAGAAGAATGGCGGGCCGGCGATTCTTCAATGCACTCCGGCGACGGCGGCGCGGACGCGGGCGCTCGATGTGAATTTGCCCGAGGCGGGCATTGACTACGCCGTCGCCTTGCTCGGCGAGCAACAATGGCACATCCAGCACTTCACTCCAGGCGCGCCATTCGGCCACCGCCTCGTCAGGCTTGTGAGGTAAGAAACAGGGGCAGCGTGAGCGACGGATCGGTGTGCTCGAGTACAACCGCGAGCACGTCGCCGTCGTCGTCCGATTCAAGCCGCAACGAAATACCGGCAAAGGCCGCGACCGGCATATTGAGCGCCATGCGCATGCCGTGCAGCGAGCGTCGCACCACGACGCGTTCGCGGTGGAGTTCGACATCGCGCACCCGCCCGTCGGCCGCGGCATCGCTCGCGGAGAACCGCACAGGCAAGCCGCACGGGTCGAGCCGCAATGCGCGGCCCGACCCGGCGTATCCGCCACTACACATCTGACGCCTCGAAACTCTCCCGCGCCTGGCTTATTCGCCCGGTCGCGCATCAAACATGGCAGAAACGCGTCCGAATCCGCTTAAAGTTCTGGGTTAACCGGCGGTACCGGCCCCGCCTTCGCGGTGCATGATTGACGCCCCGTTGCGAACCATGATTGACGAGGTGTTGCCGTAGCCGCGCAAATTGCGCGGTTCGACGGTTGAACCGCGCCGTTATCGGGCCCATGTCACGGGTCCATCATTTGGATTCTTGTGAAAGCCCTCCGATGCTCGCCCCCGCCGCCTCTCTTCTGGACCTGACCGCGCTCACCGATCGTGCCGACCGCCTGGTCAAGGCCGCACGCGCCGCCGGGGCGGACGCTGCCGACGCCGTGGCGGTCCGCGGGATGTCGCTCGGGATCGAATTGCGCGACGGAAAAGTTGAAGAGTCGGAACGGTCGGAAGGCGACGATCTGGGCCTGCGCGTGCTGGTCGGCCGCCGCCAGGCGGTGGTTTCCACAAATGACATCGCAGACGACGGCGCCGCCGCCCTCGCCGCACGGGCCGTTGCCATGGCGCGCGCGGCGCCCGAGGACAAATTTGCAGGTCTCGCCGACGCCAATCAGCTGACGCACGATTTTCCCGATCTCGATTTGATCGATCCTGAATTGCCCACCGTCGGCGAACTTGAAGCGCAGGCGCGCGCCGCCGAACAGGCGGCGCTTTCGGTCAAAGGCGTAAGCAAATCGGGTGGCGCCTCGGCTTCCGCGGGAATTGGCGGGATGGTCCTCATCACCAGTCACGGATTTCGCGGCGCTTATCTTGGCTCAAGCCACGGCATGTCAATGACCGCGATCGCCGGCGAAGGCACCGGCATGGAGCGCGACTACGACTACTCGTCGGTGCGCCACGCCGCGGATCTGGAAAGCCCCGAAAAGATCGGACTCAGCGCGGCCGCCCGCGCGGTGGCGCGGCTCAACCCGCGCAAGGTCACGACCCGCAAAGTGCCGGTGGTGTTCGATCCGCGCACCGCGGGCTCGCTGGTCTCGCACCTGGCCAGCGCGATAAACGGCGCATCGGTCGCGCGCAAGACGAGTTTCTTGCGGGACAAAATGGGCGCCAAGCTGTTCGCCGACGGCATTCGCGTCGTCGATGATCCGTTGCGCAAGCGCGGTTTGCGTTCGCACCCTTTCGACGGCGAAGGCGTCGCCGGCAAGAAGCTCGCGCTGGTCGATAATGGCGTGCTTCGTACATGGTTGCTCGATTGTGCGACCGCGCGCGAGCTTGGCCTCGTGACCACCGGACACGCGCATCGTGGCGCATCGTCGGTGCCCTCGCCGGGACCCACCAATCTGCATCTCGAGCCGGGCCGGCTCAGTCCCGACGCGTTGATCGCCGACATCGCCGACGGATTTTACATCACCGATCTGATCGGCAGTGGTGCCAATATGGTGACCGGCGACTACAGCCGCGGCGCTTCCGGATTCTGGATCGAGAATGGCAAGCGGACCTATGCTGTCAGCGAAGTGACCATCGCCGGACATTTGCTGGAGATGTTCCGCACGCTGACACCAGCCAACGATCTTGAATTCCGTTATGGCACCAATGCACCGACACTGCTGGTGGAGGGCCTGACCGTTGCCGGCCAGTGACCTCACCGCTTTGCACGGTCCGCTTGAAGCGATATTGCGCGATGCCGGCGAGCTTGCCCGCGAGACCGCGCGCGGACCGTTCAAACAGTGGACCAAGGGCGCCGACCGTTCGCCCGTGACCGAAGCCGACATTGCGGTCAACGATTTGTTGCACACTCGGCTCGGGTCACTTGTGCCCAACGCCGGGTGGCTATCAGAAGAATCGCAGGACGACGTGCCGGACGATGCGCTGGCGCTTGCATGGATCGTCGATCCGATCGACGGCACCCGTGCCTTTATTTCCGGACGCCCCGACTGGACTATTTCGGTGGCTCTTGCCGATCGGGGCCGCCCGCTGCTTGCGGCGCTCTATGCACCGGTGACCGAAGAAATGTTCCTCGCGTCGCGTGGCGGCGGCGCCACGCTCAATGGGGCGTCGATCAAAACCAGCGCCGGCGGCGGGCTCAGCGGCGCGAGACTTGCTGGACCCAAGCGTTACCTCGATCGGCTCTCGAGCCTGACGCCCGATACGCTGGCGCAGCCAAAGGTACACTCACTCGCGCTGCGGATCGCACGGGTCGCGCATGGCGCGCTTGATGCCGCGGTTGCGTCGCCCGGCAGCCACGACTGGGACCTTGCAGCGGCCGATCTTTTGGTGCACGAAGCCGGCGGCGCGCTGACCGATTTTGTCGGCCGGCCGCTGTCTTATAGTAATGCGCACGGTGCGCATGGCGCACTGGTGGCGGCCGGGCACGCCCGCCACGACACGTTGATAAATCTCGTGCGCGACCGCGAAACCGAATTCGCGTAAGCTGTCCAGCCGCACGCCTTTACGCCGCCAGGCTTCACATTGGGGATCGAGCCATGTCCGCACAGTCCACCGGGACGAACAAACAATTGCTGCACATCGTCATCGGTGGCGAACTCACCAATCTCGGCGGCACCGAGTTCAAGGATCTAGACAAGGTGGAAGTCGTCGGCGTCTATCCGAACTACGCCAGTGCTTATGCCGCCTGGAAAGCGAAGGCACAGAAGACCGTCGACAACGCCCACATGCGCTATTTCATCGTCCACCTGCATCGCCTGCTCGACCCTGAAGCAACAGAACACGCGGCGCACTAGAGCGGGAGCGATGTTGTCACTCAAGCGGATCACTGCTTCGCCTATGTTCCAAGGCGCCATGGGTACGCTAGGCGCGTGGTATCTGCGCCTCGTCTGGCTCACAAGCCGCCCGGTCGTCGAACCGGGCACCATGTCACTCTATGAAGACCTCGAAGTCGCCCGCGATTGTCGCCGCCTGGCACGGCCAGCATTTCCTCATGCCATTCATCAAGGATGCCAAGCGACACCGCGCCAAGGTGTTGATATCCCGCCACCGCGACGGGGAAATGAATGCGCGCGCGGCCGAGAAACTCGGCATTGGCACCATACGCGGCTCCGGTGCCCATAACGGCGAATTCCATCGTAAAGGTGGCGCCGTGGCCTTCAACGAGATGCTCGACGCTCTTAAGGAAGGCTACAATGTCGCGATGACCGCCGACGTTCCAAAGGTTGCTCGGATCGCAGGCCTCGGCGTGGTGAAGCTTGCGCAGCATTCCGGCCGGCCAATCTACCTGGTGGCGATGGCATCCAGCCGCCGCATCGAACTCGACAATTGGGACCGCACGGCCATCAACCTGCCTTTCAGCCGTGTCGGCATCGCCGCGAGCGGCCCGATCCGGGTGCCGCACGATGCCGACAGCACCGCGCTCGAAATCGCGCGGAAAGAACTCGAAGATGAACTCAACGCATTGACGACGCGGGCCTATCGGCTCGCCGCCAAAACCGGGGGCAACGAACCGTGAGCGGGTTGCCCGTCGGCCTGCGGCTGTACCGGCTGTTTTCCGCGGCGGCGGGACCGTTTGCGCCAGTCCTGCTGGCGCGGCGCGCCAAACGCGGAAAAGAGATCCGCCAGCGGCTGCCCGAACGACGCGGCGAAAGCAGGATTGCGCGGCCGGACGGCCCCCTGGTCTGGCTGCACGGTGCCAGCGTCGGAGAACTTGCGAGCGTGCTCCCGCTGATTGAGCGGATTCGCGCGCGCGGCATTGCCATGCTTGTCACGACCGGCACGGTCACTTCGGGCGGACTTGCCGAGCAGCGCCTGCCGCGTGGCGTTGTGCATCAATTCATTCCGCTTGACGTGCCGCGCTTCGTGCGCCGCTTTCTCGAGCACTGGCAACCTGATCTCGCCCTGTTCGTCGAATCCGATCTGTGGCCGAACATGATGATCGAGGCCTCGGCCCGCGGCATACCGATGGTCCTGGTCAACGGGCGCCTGTCGGAAAACTCGTTCCGGCGGTGGCGGCGGTTGCCGAACTCGATCGCCGCTCTGCTGCAACGGCTCGACCTTTGCCTTGCAGGCACGGCAGCCGATGCCGCTCGTTTCACCGAGCTCGGCGCCGAGCAGGTGGTAAGTACCGGCAATCTCAAGCTTGACGTCCCCGCGCCGCCCGCCGACTCGGCGGCGCTGGCGGCTTTGCAGGATGCCATCCGCGAACGGCCGGTGATCGCGGCGTCTTCCACGCATGTCGGCGAAGAGGGCGCAGTCATCGAAGCCCATGCGCGGCTGCGCACAAATTTCCCCGGGCTGCTGACCTTGATTGCCCCGCGTCATCCCGAGCGCGGGCCCGGCGTTGCCGAAATCGCGGCCGCGGCCGGTTTGAAGGTCGCGCTGCGTTCACGCGGAGAGTTGCCGGATCGAACGACGGAGATTTACGTCGCCGACACCGTCGGTGAACTCGGCCTGCTTTATCGGCTGGCGCCGGCGGTGTTTATCGGAGGTTCGCTGGTAAAGCACGGCGGGCAAAATCCGATCGAGGCCGCAAAACTTCACACTGCGATCCTGCACGGTCCGTATGTCTGGAATTTTTCCGAAATCTACAGCGCGCTTGACGGGATCCACGGCGCTGAGCTGGTCGCCGATTCCGACCGCCTCACTGCACATTTCGCGGCCTGGCTCACCGACCCGGATGCGTGCGCGCGCGTCGCGGAGGCCGGATGCGGCGTCGTCGAGAAACTGGGTGGCGCGCTTGAGCGCACGCTGACCTCCCTCGATCCCTACCTGATGCAGCTGCAATTGCGGCAGCGGGCGCGTCATGCGTGAGCCGGCCTTCTGGTGGCGCGAGCCGGGCTTCGCCGCGAGCTTGCTGGCACCGATCGGGCTCGTTTATGGCGCGATCGCGGCGCAACGCATGGCGGCGAAAGGAACGACAGCCGGTGTGCCCGTGCTGTGCGTCGGTAATTTCACGCTCGGCGGCGCCGGCAAAACGCCGACTGTCATCGCGCTTGCAAAAATGCTCGCGGATGCGGGTGAACGCCCATTTTGTTTGACGCGCGGTTATGGCGGCACCCTGACGGGCCCCAAGCTTGTCGACCCGCACAACGATCTCGCCGCTCAGGTCGGCGACGAAGCCTTGCTCCTCGCACATGTGGCGCCAACAGTGGTTGCAGGCGATCGCGTCGCCGGTGCGGCTTTTGCGCGCGCGCAAGGCGCCGGCCTCATCATCATGGACGATGGACTTCAGAACGCATCGCTTGCGAAGGATTTTACATTGGCGGTGATCGACGCCCAACGTGGCGTCGGCAATCGCTGCATATTTCCTGCCGGGCCCTTGCGCGCACCATTGGCCGCTCAGCTCGCACGAACCGACGCCCTGCTGGTTGTGGGCGAAGGTGATGGCGCCGACGATGTCGCAACGCATGCGCGCGCACGTAACCTGCCGGTCCTGCACGGGCGCCTGGCGCCTGATGTTTCAGCGGTTGCATCGCTGAAAGGTCGCCGCGTGCTGGCGTTTGCCGGAATCGGAAATCCGCACAAGTTTTTCGCAACCGCCGAAGCGGCCGGCATTGCGGTTGCGGAGCGCCGGTCATTTGACGATCACTATCGCTACACCGCGGAAGACGCGGGAGAACTCATCATGGATGCCGAACACAGCGGCCTTGCGCTCCTCACCACCGAGAAAGACCGTGCGCGCATGGCGGGCGAGCGCTTGCTTGAAGCGCTGTTCACGCGGGCGCACGCGTTACCTGTGACAATGGTGGTGGACGAAGCTGACGCATTGCGCCAGCTGGCGATGACAAAACTAAAGCGCTGAACAGCTATTGCTTGGACGCGTGCCGTTCGCGGTGGCGCTGCAACACGGCTTCGGGCGTTGCGTAGGCCTCCTGCAAATCGACGCTCCAGTATTTGAGCTCTTCGAGCGGGATCGGGACGCCGCTGACCGCGCAGCGCACGAACGCGCCGGGGCGCACCACGCGAAAATCGCCATCAAGGTACTTCACCTCCGCCTCCCCGCTCATCGGTGAGGATCGATCGTAGCGATTGAGCAAATGCGCCCTCCCATTGCTGGCTGGTACTGTCAAACATAGTCGTTTGGCCGCGTAAGCGAAACCCTCGGCAAATAATTAGGCGCCGAAAAGACTGCCCTGCCCGCCGGAACCTTGCCCGCCGCCGCGCGTTCGCGGCTTTGGCTTTTCGGCGGGTGGCGTCGTCCGTTCGCCGTCAGAGGTTGCGCCCACGCGGCCGTCGGTGAATTCGATATCGAGACGCATGCCGCCGCCCACCGCAGCAGCCGACCGCAGCGGGTGGCCCGCATCATCGCGAACAAGTGCAAACCCGCGCTCCAGGACCTTGCGGTATGAATAGGCGTTGAGCAGTTGCCAGGCGCTGCGCAGGCGCTGCGCGCGCTGGTCGAGATAGGTGCGGCGCGCCCGTCGCGACCGCGCGCCGAGCGACGCAACAATTTCATTGCCGCGCGTGAGCCGCTGACGAAGCAACCGCGGTGATAATTTGGCCGCCACACGTGTGAGATGCGTATGATGAATCTGCGCGTTGGCGCGCAACGCGCGCGGCAAGCGTCCGGCGCAGGCGTCGAGCCGTTGGCGCGGGCCTGCCAGCAATTCATCGGGCGCCGGCAGCGCGCGTGACAGGAGGCGCAATTCCTTGCGCCGCTGGTCGACGCCACGTTGCCAGCAGGCGAACTTGCGCGATCCGAGACTGGCGAGCGTGGACAGCAACTCGGCGCGCACCGGCACCGCCATTTCGGCGGCCGCGGTGGGCGTCGGCGCACGCCGGTCGGATGCAAAATCGATCAATGTCACATCGGTCTCGTGACCGACGGCGGAAATCAGCGGGATCATGCTCGCGGCCGCGGCGCGCACCACGATTTCCTCGTTGAATGACCAGAGATCTTCCAGCGAGCCGCCGCCGCGCGCGACGATGATCAGATCGGGCCGCGGCAAAGGACCTTTTTCGGGCAACGCATTGAATCCATGGATCGCGGCCGCAACTTCCGCCGCCGACGTCTCGCCTTGCACGCGCACTGGCCAGACCAGCACGTGACGCGGAAAGCGATCTTCAAGCCGATGCAGGATGTCGCGGATCACCGCGCCGGTCGGTGATGTCACCACGCCGATAACGCGCGGCAGAAATGGCAGCAATTGTTTGCGTGCCTCGTCGAACAGACCTTCTGCCGCAAGCTTCTTCTTGCGCTCTTCCAGAAGCTTCATCAGCGCGCCGATACCGGCAGGCTCGAGATTGTCGATGACGATCTGGTATTTCGAGGAACCGGCGAAGGTCGTGAGCTTGCCCGACACGATCACGTCCAGCCCTTCCTCCGGCCGCACGCGCATGCGGGCAAAATTGCCCTTCCAGATCACCGCCTCCAGAACCGCCTTGTCGTCCTTGAGGCGGAAATAGACGTGACCGGACGGCGATGGACCCTTGAAGCCGGAAATTTCACCGCGCACGCGCACGTAGCCGTAGGCGTCTTCGACCGTGCGTCTGAGCGCCGCCGAGAGCTCGGAGACGGACCATTCCACAACGTTATCGAGGGCGGGCTCAGCCATACGGGTCGAATCTCTTGCGGGGGCGAAGTGACATGGTACACCAAATACCGACCGCACACTAAAGGCCTGCCCCTCACGCCATGAACATCCTCATCCTCGGCTCCGGCGGACGCGAGCACGCGCTGGCCTGGAAAATGGCGGCGAGCCCGCTCACCGACAAACTCTATTGCGCGCCCGGCAATGCCGGTATCGCGCAGGAGGCCGAATGCGCGGCGCTCGACCTCGACGACCACAAGGCGGTGATCGCCTTTGCCAAAGACAAGAAGGTCGACCTGGTCGTGGTCGGACCGGAGGTGCCGCTCTGCGCCGGCATTGTCGACGATCTGGAAGCGGCGGGCATCAAGGCCTTCGGCCCGACCAAATGGGGCGCGCGGCTCGAAGGCTCCAAAGGCTTTACCAAGGACCTGTGCAAGGCGAACAACATTCCGACCGCAGCATACGAACGCTTCAAAGGCGCGGCCGCGGCAAAGGACTATGTCCGAAAAAAAGGCGCGCCGATTGTCGTGAAAGCTGACGGGCTCGCCGCCGGCAAGGGCGTGGTCGTGGCGGAGAGCGTGCAAGAAGCCGAAGCGGCCATCGACATGATGTTCGGCGGCGGCCTCGGCGCCCCGGCGTGGGAAATCGTGATCGAGGAATGCCTGATCGGTGAGGAAGCTTCATTCTTCGCGCTGTGCGACGGCGAGACTGCAATTCAGCTTGCCTCCGCGCAGGACCACAAGCGCGTCGGCGACGGAGACAAGGGGCCGAACACCGGCGGCATGGGCGCCTACTCACCGGCGCCGATCATGACCGATGCCATGAACCGGCGCGTAATGGATGAGATTATTTTTCCCACTGTGCACGCCCTCAAGCGGGCGGGCGCACCCTTTAAGGGCGTGCTGTTTGCCGGACTGATGATCACCAAAGATGGACCCAAGCTTATCGAATACAACGTCCGTTTTGGTGATCCGGAATGCCAGGTGCTCATGCTGCGCATGATGTCGGATCTGGTCCCGGCATTGCTCGCGGCGTGCGACGGCCAGCTGAAAAATTTCGATCTGCGCTGGTATCCGGACGCCGCGCTTACAGTGGTGATGGCGGCAAAAGGCTATCCGGGGAACTACAGCAAGGGCTCCGTCATCGAAGGCCTCGATGCGGCCGCACAGGTTGAGGGCGTCGAAATATTCCACGCCGGCACCAGAGCCGACGGCGGCCGTATCCTTGCGAATGGCGGACGCGTGCTGAATGTCTGCGCGCGCGGCAAAACGGTGCGCGAGGCGCAGAGCCGCGCCTATTCGGCGATCGACCGCATCCGCTGGCCGGACGGCTTTTGCCGCCGTGACATTGGCTGGCGCGCGATTGAGAGAGAGAAGAGTGGTTAAATTTCGTCATGGCCGGGCTTGTCACCGCAAGTCGGGTATACCCGACTTGCGTCGTTAGAAATTCTCGCGGAAGTCGGGCAAGCCCGACTTCCGGTGCCATCTCGCTCAGGAAAGCACTGCGTCCCTCATCGAGAGCGCCGGGACAAGCCCGGCGATGACAGGTATTAATTAGCGAACGTCCTCTCAATGAGCTTAACCGCATGCCCGACCTCGCCGATCTCTTTCCCGGTTTTGCATCGCACTGGATCGACACGTCCGTCGGAAAAATGTTCGCGCGCACCGGCGGCAGTGGCCCGCCACTGCTGCTCCTGCACGGCTATACGCAAACCAATGTGATGTGGCACCGCGTGGTGCCAAGCCTCGCGAAACATTTCTCTTTGATCATCCCTGATCTGCCAGGCTACGGCTGGTCGGCGTTGCCGCGCGCGGATGAAAACCATGCGCCATATGACAAGCGGTCGATGGCGAATGCGATGATCGAGGTGATGGAGAAACTTGGCCACGTGCGCTTCCGGCTTGCCGGACACGACCGCGGTGGCCGCGTAGCTTACCGTCTTGCGCTCGATCACGGGGGCCGTGTCGAGCGCATGGCAACACTCGACATCGTACCGACTTACGATATGTGGCATGGCATGGACCGCAACATGGCCATGAAAGTGTGGCACTGGTCATTTCTGGCGCAGCCCGAGCCGCTGCCGGAAATGCTGATCTCGAAAGCGCCGGTCGAATACCTGGAATGGAAAATGGCGAGCTGGACGAAAGCCAAGAACTTGTCCGCCTTCGATCCACGGGCGCTCGATCACTACCGCGCGGCATTTTCCGATCCGTTACGTATCCATGCCCATTGCGAGGACTATCGGGCCGGCCGCTACGCCGATCTTGCCAATGACGAGGCCGACCGTGCCGCCGGCAGGACGATCGGTTGTCCTTTGCTGGCGCTGTGGGGCCGCGTCGGCATTGCCAACGAGACGGGCGGCCCGCTCAAGATCTGGAAACAATGGGCGCCGAACGCCACGGGCAAGCCGGTTGACTCCGGCCATTTCCTCACCGAGGAAAACCCCGAAGAAACTGCCACGGCCTTGCTGGAATTTTTTACGGCTGCGTGACCGTCAGGAGTTGTGAATGCATCCCGTGCTTCGGCTTTATGAAGATGTCCTCTCGAGCGCCGAGAACGTCGCGTTCCAGCTGCCGCCGCTGCCGCGTTTCGTTTTTGTGGTGCACGGCGCGGCCAGGATCGGCGGTCAGGTCGTCAACGATGGCGAGGCCTGGCAGGGCGAAGCGGCGATCACGATTACGCCCGGCAAGGCTGGCGTGACCTGCTGGCGCTGGGAGCTCGCGCGCGGCGATCAGGGCAGCACGACCGCCAATGCGCCCGGCATGGTGACGCATGAAAAATTGACCGCCTATCTCGAGACTTTGCCGAAGGGCGACTTGCTGATGCGCGGCGACAGCGTCGCGTTTCCGCCCGGTGGCTGCGCCTATATGCACCGCCATCAGGGGCCCGGCATCCGCTGCCTGATCGAGGGCGGCATCCGCATCGACACGCACGGCCGCTCGACGTCATACGGTCCGGGCGGCGCCTGGTACGAATCCGGGCCCGACGCGGTATTCGCGCAAGCGGCAACCGACAAGCGCAGCCGGTTCATCCGCGTCATGATCTTGCCGCGCGAACTCACCGGCAAAAGCTCGATCCAGTACGTCAACGAGGAGGACAAAGCGAAACCGAAGTCGCAGGAATACAAGATCTACGCCGACGCGCCGATCGCGTTTGGAACGCGCAAGTGAGACGGACACGGCGATGACATCGATTGATCGCCAGCAGGCATTTTCAGGCACCAAGGAGGCAGCGGCAGCATTGCGGCTCGATGCCGCGCGGCTCGAGCGCTATCTCGCCGCGCATGTCGCCGGCTTTGCCGGCCCGCTGAATATCAAGCAATTCAAGGGTGGCCAGTCGAACCCGACTTATCTGCTGGAGACGCCGTCACGGCGTTACGTTCTGCGGCGCAAGCCGCCCGGCAAGCTGCTTCCGTCAGCGCACGCCGTCGACCGCGAATACCGCGTGACCCGCGCCTTGTTCGCGCAAGGTTTTCCCGTCGCCGAACCGCTGGTCTATTGCGCCGACGAGAGCATCGCCGGCACGCCGTTCTACGTGATGGATTTTGTCGATGGCCGCGTGTTCTGGGAGCCGCAGATGGCAGGCTCGAATCCAGCAGAACGCGCCGCGGTCTATGACTCGATGAACACGACGATCGCGGAGCTTCACACGCTAGATCCGGCCAAGATCGGGCTCGCCGATTTCGGCAAAGGCGAAAACTATGTCGCGCGCCAGGTGGAACGCTGGTCGAAACAGTACCGTGCCTCCGAAACCGAAACGATCGATGCCATGGAGCGCCTGATCGAATGGCTGCCGAAAAATATTCCGGCGGGCGGTCCCGTGCGGCTGGTGCATGGCGACTATCGGCTCGACAATCTGATCGTTGCCCGTCAGCAACCGAAAATCACTGCTGTCCTCGACTGGGAATTATCGACGCTCGGCGATCCGCTCGCCGACTTCAGCTACCACCTGATGACATGGCATATGCCGCATTCCGAAAGCGCGGCGGGCACCGCGACTCTGGTCGGCCACGACCTGCGCTCCCTCGGCATTCCGTCAATGAGCGACTATGTCGACGCCTATGTCGCGCGCACGGGGCTCGACCCTCGCCCCGCGCTTCCGGTCTATCTCGCGTATAATTTCTTCCGGATCGCCGCCATCTTGCAAGGCATCATCGGCCGCGTGCGCGACGGCACCGCGACCAGCGAATTTGCGCCCGCCAAGGCCGAGATGATCCGACCGCTCGCCGAAAAGGCCTGGGATTTCGCGCAACAGGCGTAGCTGGTCCCGTTCTTCAGGGACGGCAAAATTTTAACGTCAACAATTCCTTTCCGCGGCCAACCGGATTCAGCATTTCGGCGACGCATTAAATTGAGACCTGCGACCTATTTTTCCGCAGCAATTGGAAGTCGTGCTCATGAGTGACTGCAGTATTGGCATCCAGATCATCATGCCGAAGACCGGAACATCACCGAAGTCGACGCCCGCGCATCAGGCCAACGAGCGTGAGGCCGAAACTCCGCCCGTCACCAGGCAGGCACCACCGCCGCCCGGCATGGGCAAGTTCGTCGACAAGACCTGCCTAATCCACATAACCGGACTCTTTGCACCTATTCAGACGCCGCGCCTGAAAGAAATCTTTCAGCAGCGCCGCGCATTCGCTTTCGTTGATCCCGCCATAAACCTCAGGCTTATGATGGCACGTCGGCGCGGCGAAGAAGCGCACGCCATGTTCAACCGCGCCGCCCTTGGGATCGGAAGCGCCGAAATAAAGCCTGCGGATGCGCGCGAACGAGATCGCCGCCGCGCACATCGCGCAGGGCTCCAGCGTTACATAAAGATCGCAGTCGGTCAGCCGTTCGCTACCGACCACCTTCGCCGCCGCCCGAATGGCAATGAGTTCAGCATGCGCCGTCGGATCGCGGTCAGCCAATGTCCGGTTGCCGGCCCGCGCAATGACCTCGCCATTGCGGACGATGACGCAACCGACCGGAACCTCGCCGCGCGCTTGCGCGACGTGGGCATCCTCGAGGGCAATCTGCATGAATGACGCCACGCTCGTCTCTTGCCTTGTTCTCTGCTATCAGGCCGCATCCTTATTACGGCTTCGCACATGTCCGACAAGAGCCATTCCGAAACGTCCGGCGAGCGCATCGCCAAGGTGATGGCGCGTGCCGGGCTGGCCTCCCGGCGCGAAGCCGAAGCCTGGATTGCGGCCGGGCGCGTCTCGGTCAATGGCGCCGTGATTTCCTCGCCCGCACTGAACGTGACGTCTTCCGACAGCATCGTGGTCGACGGCACGCCGTTGCGATCGCGCGAACGCACGCGGCTGTTTCTCTACCACAAGCCGCGCGGCCTGGTGACGACCCATTCCGACCCGCAGGGGCGCGATACCATATTCCGCGCGCTGCCGAAGGGGCTGCCGCGGTTGATCAGCGTCGGCCGGCTCGACATCAATACCGAGGGCCTGCTGCTGCTTACCAATGACGGCGGCCTGGCGCGCGTGCTGGAGTTGCCGGCAACCGGCTGGCTACGTCAATACCGCGTTCGTGCCCTCGGCCGCGTCCAGCAGGACGCGCTCGACCGGCTGCGCAACGGCATTACCATCGACGGCATCCGTTACGGGCCGATCGAGGCCACACTCGATCGCGAACAGGGTGCCAATGTCTGGCTCACCGTAGGAATTCGCGAGGGCAAGAATTGCGAGGTTCGCAAGGTTCTCGAAACACTCCGGTTGAAGGTGAACCGGCTGATCCGCGTGGCGTTCGGACCATTCGAACTGGGCGATCTTGACGATGGCGCGGTGCGCGAAATTGAAACCGAAAAGCTACGCGCAACGCTCGGAGAAGAAATCGCAGCGGCGGCAAATGCCGATTTCGTTGCGCCAATTGTGGAACCAGCCGACGACAAACCTCGTGGAAAGGCCAAGGCGACCTCCGCGCCGCGACACGGCTCGCCTCCCCGCAAACGGGACGAGGAAAAAGAACGGCCATCGCAAAAGCGCTGGGAAAAACGCGAGCGCCATCGCCGCGACCGTACCGGCGGCCCACGCCCGTCACGGCCGAGGCCGAAATAATGCGGGTCGTCGGCGGCAGACTTCGCTCGCGGCCGCTCGCCGGTCCGAAGTCGGATGCGGTGCGTCCCACCGCCGACCGCTTGCGCGAAGCGCTCTTCAACATTCTTGCGCATTCCTACGGCGATCCCGTCGCCGGCGCGCGCGTCCTCGACCTGTTCGCCGGCACCGGCGCGCTCGGCATCGAGGCGATCTCGCGCGGCGCGGCTTATGCACTTTTTGTTGATGAGGGTGTCGAGGCGCGCGCGCTGCTGCGTGACAATGTCGAGGCCCTCGGGCTCGGCGGCGTCACCCGGATCTTCCGGCGCGATGCCACAAAACTGGGGCCGGCACATCCGCTTGAGCCGTTCTCGCTTGTGTTCCTCGATCCGCCTTATGGCAAAGGTCTCGCCGAAAAAGCGCTGATGTCGGCGCGCGAGGGCGGCTGGCTGCAACCGGAAGGGTTGATCGTCGTCGAGGAGGCGGCAGAGGCCGCATTCAAGGCGCCGGACGGATTCAGCGAGCTGGAGCGACGCCAATACGACGATACGGAATTTGTGTTTTTGAAATGCGCCTGAGGCTCATTTGCCTCGAAAGCCGGCCTTCGCTGCTGAGACGAAAAATTGGGCTATGTGCCAATAACAGACATCCTTCGCTCTGCAGTCTCCGACAGTGCAACATGCCGGCGGAGTTCCCAAAAATAATTGAAAACGTAAACACGGATTGCAGACGACAGATTGCAGGTGTCTCGACTGCGATCGATCCGTTCCACCAGAACAGGGACGGTAAGGTGTTCGTTGGCGGCAATCTCACGCAACCCGCGCCAGAATTCATTTTCCAGCGACACACTTGTTTTGTGTGAATTGATCAGAATGGAGTGCTTGACGACGGCTGATTTCTTGATGTGTTCGACTTGATCCATCAATCAGCCCTGCAACGCTCACGTAGCCGGTAACGATCGGCGCGTCGTATCATCGTTATTTTTACGAATGCAGACGATCATCCGGCTTCTTCGTGTTTTCCTCTTCCTCGCGCTCGATCAAGCTGACAATGCGCCGACGCTCGGCGTCGTCGGCCGTTCGCGCCAAAACTTCGCGAAGGTGCCTCAGATTTTGTTCGTACACGAAGCGATTCACGGGACCTCCTTTAGACGTCCCAATCATACAACCGCAGGCTGCGCCCAAATTGATGGCATGTCGAGTCAAATGTCCGGTACCGGACATAATACCATAACCCTCCAGGTCCACTGTGATTTGGGTCATTGATGGTAGGTCATTAGCAGAAACGGGCGCCCACTCGGGGCGTTGTCCGCTTCGCACTCGAGAGCGGGAATCGGAACTACAGTTGGAACGGCGCAGCTAAATCCCGTCGGACATTCTGCTGGAACGCACGCTATTTGTTGGATGCGTGCAGCAAAGCGTCGTAATTCAATTTGACGGTTTGATAGCATTCGCAGGCGGTTTCCTGCAGCGCCTGAACATCGAGCAGTTTGATGTGGCCGCGTGAGTAGCTGATCATCCCGGCTTCCTGCAATGTGCGCGCGACCAGAGTGACGCTCGTACGACGAACCCCCAGCATTTGCGCAATGTACTCCTGGGTTAGCGGGAGTTCGTTGCTGCCGTGCAGATCCGCGGCGCGCAAAAGCCATCGTGCCAATCTGCTTTCGATGACGTGTGTGGCGTTGCAGGCGGCCGATTGCTGGGCCTGGGCGAAAAGCGCTTGCTCATGTGCGCCAAACATCGATTGAATATCCGGATGTTTCCTTAGAATGTTTTTCAGCGGATCAATCTGACAACACCACGCCTGTCCGCCGATTTGTACAATCGCCTGGTTGAGGGAAATTCTTCCGTTCAACGCAGCGCCAGCACCAATAATGCCGTCGCGCCCGACCATCGCAGTCTCTATCACCTCGCCGGTCGAAAGCGGGATCACCAGCGAAACAACAGCATCGCTTGCAAAATAGACATCCGTAACGGTGTCGCGGATATCAAACAGGATCAGATGCTGTTTGAGCTCTACCGGAATTAGATGAGGAGTCAGCGCCCCGCGCTGCGTGTCGGAGAGTGCCTCCAGCAGAAGATTGGTTTTAACCTGCACCGTTGCGCTCGCTGCTCGCAGGCGGGAGCGCACTAGGTCTCTCAGCCACCGACGCCTGGGCGTGAACGCCGCTGCCGGTGATTTCAGTCAAATAGACACCTTCGGGTGAAACAACAAGGAGCAATGCCTGACGCGGCCGTCTCAGCCAATCTACGTTGGGTCAGTCCGGTTGACCAATTTAATTGCATGCGCACTTGAACAAATGTCGGGTATGCGACATTGTAGTGCATCACCGACAAACGATCATCCTTGGGCGTTGGTGGCTGAGAGACCTAGTGCGCTCCCGCCTCGAACGGGGGCTCCAATGGCAGAGCCGACACTCGAATATCGCCTTTGGCAACGC
Organism: uncultured Alphaproteobacteria bacterium; assembly: GCA_963819915.1. Taxonomy (GTDB): domain Bacteria; phylum Pseudomonadota; class Alphaproteobacteria; order Rhizobiales; family Xanthobacteraceae; genus Pseudolabrys. Next base: position 284,881 of record CAWFXX010000007.1, on the reverse strand, counting down.
GGCACCGAATGGCACTGGCAAGTGATGAACGACCTTGCATACGTCTTGAAGTCAGGGGTCGCTCATAGCAGCGCAGCGGCCCGGATCGCGGCCTTCCGCTATTGCCTTCAGCGCGAACGCAACCACATAGAACCTAAATAGATCTGGCTTGACCCGATGCCGCGCTATTTTTTCCATCTCAAGGGTTCCGGTGCCCTCGACACCGAGGGACAAGAATTCCCAAATAATGCGGCTGCCCTCCAGGAAGCCAAGGCCGTCGCGCGCGAATTGTCGCAGAACAAGACCGCGTCAACAAATGAACGGTTGGTGGTGACCGACGCCGACGGCGCGATCATTCACGAAGAACCATTGTTTCGCAGGTAATTGTCCGCTCAGGCTCTCGATGCGGACACCGAAAAACTCACCGCCGCCCGAACAGCCGCTCTATATCCGTCAGCTTTAGTTCCACATAAGTGGGCCGCCCGTGATTGCACTGGCCGGAATTCGGCACAGCTTCCATTTCGCGCAGCAGCGCATTCATTTCCTCGGGCTTGAGCCGGCGCCCTGCCCGCACCGACCCGTGACAGGCCATCGTCGATGATACATGCATCAGCCGGCGCTCCAGCGGCAGCGAGTCATCCCATTCCGCCATGTGCTCGGCGAGATCTGCGATCAATCCTCTGACGTCGACTTCGCCAAGCATCGACGGGGTTTCGCGCACCGCTACGGCACCCGGACCGAAGGTCTCGATTACCAGACCGAAGCGTGCCAAGTCCTCGGCGCGCGCGGCGAGCCGTGCGGCATCGGCCTCGTCGAGTTCGACGATCTCCGGGATCAGCAGGATCTGGCGCGCGACCCGGATTTATCGATCGCCGCCTTCATGCGCTCGTAGACGATGCGCTCATGCGCGGCATGTTGATCGACGATCACGAGGCCGTCGGCGGTCTGTGCCACGATATAAGTCTCATGCACTTGCGCACGCGCGGCGCCGAGCGGCTTGTCGATCTGGTCGGCGGCCGGTTCGAAGGTCGCAACCGCCGCATCCGCGGCTGGCTCGCCGACATCGAAGGCAGTCTGTGCGGCTTGCGCAAAACCGGGCGCGCTGTGCGCGGGCGCAAACCCTGTCGGCCGCGCCGGAGAGCGCCGCCAGTCGTAGCGCGCCCGCGGCGGCACCGCAGCCGGCCGAAATGCTGCAATGGTGGCCCCGCCACCTGTCGATGCCGCGCGTTGACCTTCCCGCTCCAGCGCGTCCTTGAGCGCCCGAACGATCAGCCCGCGCACGAGAGCGCCGTCGCGAAAACGCACCTCGGTCTTGGCGGGGTGCACGTTGACGTCCACCTCGCGCGCATCGAGCGCGACGAACAAGGCGACGAGCGGATACCGGTCACGCGGCAGATAGTCGGCATAGGCGGCCCGTACAGCGCCGAACAGAAGCTTGTCGCGCACCGGCCGGCCGTTGACGAACAGATACTGCGCAAGAGAGTTGGCGCGCGACAGTGTCGGCAGGCCGGCAAAACCCATCACGCGCACGCCTTCGCGCTCGGCGTTGATGGCGATGGCGTTGGCGTGGAAATCCGCGCCGAGCACATCGCCCAACCGAGGCAACTGCGCGCCTTCGGCAACCGACACCCACGTCACCGACGCACGTTCTTCGCCTGCCAGCGTGAACGCAACATCGGGGCGCGTCATGGCAAGGCGACGCACGACTTCGCGCACCGCCTCGGCCTCGCTGCGGTCGGTTTTCAGGAATTTCAGCCGTGCCGGCGTTGCATAAAACAGGTCGCGCACCTCGACGGTGGTTCCTTTCGACAAGGCCGCCGGTTTCACGTCCGACTTATCTCCGGCATCGACCGTAATGCTCCAGGCATGTGGCTCACTGTCGTGACGCGTGGTGATGGTCAGCCGCGCGACCGCGCCGATGGAAGGCAGCGCCTCGCCGCGAAACCCCAGCGTGCGGATCGACAGCAGATCATCGCCATCAAGCTTCGACGTGGCGTGGCGGTCGACGGCGAGCGCGAGATCGGCACGGGTCATCCCGTCGCCATCGTCCGTGACGCGAATGAGACGGCGGCCACCACCATCTGTCAGAACATCGATGCGGCGCGCCCCGGCATCCAGCGCATTCTCAACCAGTTCCTTCACGACGCTCGCCGGGCGCTCGACCACCTCGCCGGCGGCGATGCGATTGACGACGGCCTCGGACAATTGGCGGACGGGCATGGACGGCCTGATTCGGGTTGGCCCCGACTTTAAAGGCGCAAGCCGCATCCCGCGAGGCGCGAGCGCGATCTGCCCCCGTTATCCCTATATGCGATCAATCCCAACTCTTCCCGCTGCGCTGCTTTTTGATCGTAGAGCGGTGCTTTTTACCCTCGAGCCGCTCCCGGCGTTGCGCCTTCGGAACCTTGGTCGGACGGCGCGGCACAGGCCTGACAGCCGCCTGCCGGATCATGTCGAACAGCCGCTCGCGCGCGTCCGCACGGTTTCGCTCCTGTGTGCGGTGCTGCTGCGCAATGATGACGATGACGCCGTCCTTGGTCAGGCGCTTGCCGGCCAGCCGCATTAGCCGCAGGGCTACATCATTCGGAAGCGATGGCGACTGGCGCGCATCGAAGCGCAGCTGCACCGCCGACGACACTTTGTTGACGTTCTGCCCACCCGGACCGGACGCCCGCACAAAGGCCTCCGTGAGCTCGGACTCCTCGATCGAGATCGTGTCGGTGATGGGGATCATGGCGTTGCAAATTTAACCGTCATCGCCGGGCTTGTCCCGGCGATCCCGCTAAGGGACGCACAGCACGTGCCCTACCTAAGCGAGATGGCCGGGACATAGGCGTGCGAAAGCACGCCGTCCTTCGGACGGCTATGCCCGGCCATGACGACGGATAGGTCAACCATTCGTCAAATACTTCTTCGCCAGCACCTTGCCTTCTTCCACCGCGGGCTGATCGAAGGCGTCGACCCCCAACAGGCGCGCCGCGATAATCGTCTCCAGCATGAAATGCATCATCAACTCGCCGAGACTTTCCTCGTCGAGCTTCTTGATATGAATTGTACGAACCGGACAGCCGTTTTTCGCCAGCGTCTCGGCCGTGGCACGGCCTTCCGCCGCGACCAGATCACCGATCGTCTTGCCGGCAAAACCCGGCTGGCCCGCGAGTTTAGCGAGTTCGCCATCGATCCGTGGACCGAGTCCAGCGCCATCCACGGTGATGACGGTGAATAATTTGTCGCGCGGACCGCCGATAAACAGTTGCAGCTGGCTGTGCTGGTCGACAGGTCCAAGGGCTGCCAAGGGTGTGGTGCTCTTGGCGTTCTTGCCGAGGCTTTCGGCCCAAAGCTGGACATACCAGTGCGTGAAGCGTTGAAGGCGGTCGCAATAGGCCATCAGCACGCTGATCGATTTTCCCTTGCTCTCGGCCAGCGCGACCGCGAGCGCCGCACCGACTGCGGACGGCACCTGCGCCGCCGGTTTTTTCGCGAGCACTGGGGCCAGCGTAAGCCCGGCCCCTTCACGCACCGCAGCAATGTCGAGGCCAAGCGCCGCGGCCGGCAGCAGCCCGACATTGGTGAGGACTGAATAGCGGCCACCAACGCCCGGATCGTGATCGAGCATCGGCACGCGAAATTTCCCGAGCAGATCGCGCAGACCATTCGATTTGCCGGTTTTGGCTGGCTCGCTGATTCCCACAAAGATGTCGGGGATTCGCGTTTGCAATCCTTCGCCCTTCACGGTCGACAGGGCGGCGATGGTCTGCATCAATGTTTCGGCGGTTCCGCCGGATTTCGAGATCGCAACGAAGCGCGTTGTTGCATGCGGCAGTTTTGTGAGCATCGTGCCAAAACTGTCGGCATCGAGATTGTCGATGAAATGGAGTTGCGGCGGCGCTCGCAATGCGCCGACGCCCGGCACCGCGATGCCGGCAAGCTGCGCGAGCGTCTGCCCGCCGAGACTTGAGCCCCCGGTGCCGAGAATGACGATGTCGGTCGCCCCATCCGCAAGTCCGCGCGCGGTATCGATAATTGTCCCCAGATCGCCGTGCGTCTCCGGCAGGCGCAGCAGCGGCAGGCTGCCGTCGGCATGGCGGGCGCGCACCCACTCGAGCGCGGCATTGGTGCGGTCGAGCGCCGCCGTCAGCACTTTTTCGGAAACGCCATGCGGGCCGACGTTCTTTTCGAGGGCCGCATCAATGGATTGACTGATCGCCATGGTTCCTCCGGCGTCATGCTCAGCACTCCGGTCCGGCCCTTCGGCCGGCCCGAGCATAGGTCTTGTGCCGGGCATCCCGATAAGGGACGCAATGCCCGTGCCTACTTAAGCGAGATGGCCGGGACAAGTCAGCATGACAAATCAGGATTGACTCGATTGGTCCGGTCGTAGCGATCGGGCCAACGCCAATATCAATTATTCGGTTCCGCTCGATGCCAGCCCTTTTGGCCGGCCCGCCACCGTTACCAGCAGCCCGCCACTGTAGAGCCGCCGGGCCACCCGCCTGGCGTCCTCGATCGTGACGGCGTCAATCAGAGTTGAGCGGCGGTCAATGTAGTCGATGCCAAGATTATCGATCTGAATTTGCGTGAGCTGCGCCCCGATTTTGGCGGAGGTGTCGAGGGTCAGCGCGTACGAGCCCTTAAGAAACGATTTTGCGGCGGCAAGTTCATCGGGCGTCGGCCCGTCCTGCGCCATGCGCTTGATCTCCCCCTCGATCACAGCGAGGGCGTCGGCGGTGCGGTCCGCGCGGGTTGCGGTCCCCCCGAGCACAACGGCCGCACGCTGAAACCAGACCAGACTACTGGACACCCCGTAGGCCAGACCGCGCTTTTCACGCACTTCGCTGTACAGCCGCGAGGAGAAGCTACCGCCGCCCAGGATATGGTTCACGATATAGGCGGCCATGAAATCGGGGTCATGACGCGCAATGCCCTGCCCGCCGAAAGTAACGACGGCCTGCGGCACATCGACATTGATCACGATACGTCGTCCGAGCCCGCTCGGCGTCACGTTCGCAACCGGTATGAGGTCGTTCTTCTCCGGCAGTCCCGCGAATGCACGATCGATCAGTTCGCCGGCCGTTTTTGCGTCGACATCGCCGACAATTGAGATCTTCAGTTCGTTGCGCGCGAACACGCGCCGCACGTAAGTGCGCAAGTCATCGGCGCTGATGCGTGCCATCGATTCGATCGTGCCCTTGGTCTCGCGCCCATAAGGATGACCGGGAAAGGCGGTTTCCCACCAACGGCGGCTGGCGAGGTCGTTTGGATTGGTCGTATCACGCTGAAGCGTCGCCAGTTCCTGACCGCGCACCCGCTCGATCGCGTCCGCATCGAATCGCGGCTTTGTGAGCGCGAGACGCAGCAAGTCGAAGGCTTCGTCGCGATGCTCGTTCAGCGAGCGCAACGAGCCGTGCAGGTAATCGCGCCCGACCTGGAATCCCATTTCAATCGCGTGGTTTTCCAGCCGTTCATGGAAGGCCTTGCCGTCGAGATCGCCGGCGCCCTCGTCGAGCATGTCGGCCGTGAGATTGGCGGTGCCGGATTTGTCCACCTCGTCCTGGGTAGAGCCCCCGTGGAAAGCATAGTTGAGCGTAATCAACGGCACGGCCTTTTCGCGCACCAGCCACGCCTCGATACCGGCCGGGCTGACGATCTTTTCGATGGTCATCGCCGAAGCCACCCGCGGCCCGGCAAGCAACGCAGCCGCGATGCAAAGGATCGATCCTGCAAGCCTTCTCATGAACGCTTCTCCGCTTGCGGGCTGACGTCCTTGATCAAATAGCCGGTGACCGAACGCCGTTTGTCGAGCCACTGCCGGGCGGCATCCCGCACCTGATCGGCGGTGACGGCACGGATACGATCCGGCCAATGCAGCACATCATTGACGGTCGCGCCGGTCGTCAGGGACGCGCCGTACCAGCGCGCCATGCTGGCCTGATTGTCCTGCGCGTAAACAGTATCGGCGATGAGGCGCGTTTTCGTCCGTTCCAGTTCCTCGTTGGTCACGCCCTTGTCGATGATCTGGGCGACGACTGCGTCAATGTCCGCTTCCAGCTGCGGCAGCGTGACGCCGGGACGCGGAGAGCCCTGAATTCCGAACTTGGACGGATCGATCGCGCTGGAATTGTACCAGGCACCGACCATGACCGCGACCTGCTTGTCGACAACAAGCGCGCGATAAAGCCGGCTGTTGGAGCCGCTTCCGAGGATATGCGAGAGAACCTCAAGCGCCTCCGACTCACCATGCTTGGCCGTCTTGAAGGACGGCACCAGATATTCGCGCTGCATGGACGGAATTTCCACTCGCGGGTCCGCCATCGTCAGCGAGCGCACCGCGACCGGCGGGGGCTCTTGCGCGCGTATGCGCGGCGTCATCGAGGCGTGACGCGCAACCTTGCCGTAGGTATCCTCCGCAAACGCGCGCGCCTGCGCAGGATCAATGTCGCCGGCGATGACGACGACCGCATTATTGGGCGCGTAGAAGCGCCGGTAGAACCCGATCGCGTCGTCACGCGACAGTTCTTCCATCTCGTGGCGCCAGCCGATGACCGGCTTGCCGTACGGATGATTGAGGAAAAGCGCTGCGTCGACCTGCTCGGTCAGCCGTGCAGGCGGGTTGTTTCCCACCCGCTGGTTCTGCTCCTCGAGAATGACATTGCGTTCGGGCAGAACGACATCATCGGTGAGCTGCAGCCCCGTCATGCGGTCGGCTTCGAATTCCATGACGGTCTTGAGCTGGTCGCTCGGCACGCGCTGGAAGTAGCCGGTGTAATCCTGCGAGGTGAAGGCGTTCTCCTGGCCGCCGATGCGGGCAACCACTTGCGAGAATTTTCCGGTCGGATTTTTCGCGGTGCCCTTGAACATCAGATGCTCAAGGAAATGCGCCAGGCCGGATTTACCGGGCGTCTCATCGGCCGCGCCGACCTTGTACCAGATCATGTGCGTGACCACCGGAGCGCGATGGTCGGGAATCACAACAAGCTCCAGGCCGTTAGCCAATGTGAAATCGGCGATCTCCGGGCCTGCCTGTTCGGCGGCCAGTGACTGGTGTTGCAAAAGCTGAAATGAGCGCAGCGACGATGACGTATTTATTGGCAAGCACGATGTCTGACCTGGTTATGTTGCGATCGTGCCGCTGCACGAGATCCGCTTACGTCGTCAGCCACGCAACAAAGCCAATTCGACGGCCGCTCTGTTTATCTGGTGGGCTCGACGTGTGAGGTGTAGTAGTCGGTCGGTTTCGCTGGTCCGGCCTTGTCGACACCATACGGCTGCTCGGGAGACGGCGTCTGATATCCGACCGGTGGATCGGTGAGCGAGGCGCGCGGTGGCTCACCGGTGAATTTCGCCGACTCGTCTTTCTTATTGCCGAACATCGCGCCCCACACGCTGCTGGTAGACGAGCCCAGTTGCGATGGCAGCAACTGGCTGCTGAAACCCGAAGCTGGCGCATCATAACCATTGTCAGTCGTGCGCGCTTGCGGGCGCGCCTGGCCCCGCCGCCCGGGTGTGAGTTGGTCCGGACGCAGCGGGTTCTGCTCGCGCTCGCGTTCGTCGCTGACGTTACGGCTTCTCTCCATGGCCGCTTCGGCCTTTCGGCGTGCGACGTCGGGATCCTTCGGCCAGGCCGGATTATTGGCCGTCACCGCGCCAGGACGCTCGGGCGGCGGCAAATCGCGGTTGGGCGGAAGAACGAGCGGCGCGCGTTCCTGGTAATTGATCTGAGCGTCGCCGTCGTTCTTAAAGCCGAGGCCCGTCATGATGCTGTTCATGACCGCTTGGTCGACCGAGCCATCATCGGCTGCGCGCGCTGGGCCGGTCAAAACAACGACCCCGAGCGCCAGTCCGATGGCGGCGCAGGCAGAGAAAGCATTGGTGAGACGCATCGTGTTCATCCGGAACCGGACCCCGAAACCACCGAATTATCGCGACTCTTGCTGGGGGATCAGGGCGCTTTTGCGGCGCGATCCATTACAAGGGATTCATACAGCAGCCCAATAACCCCGGCAACGATCGCTACGTCAGCTAGGTTAAAAACATACCAATTGAAGCGCCAATTCGGCGTGGAAACGTGAAAAAACACGAAATCGGCGACCCAACCATAGGCCAACCGGTCGATGGCGTTGCCGACCGCGCCGCCCACAATCAGGCCGAGGGAAAGCGCGGTGAGTTGATCCCGGGCGTTGGCAAGCCAGAGCCATAGCAGCAGCACGGCGACCGCTTTAAACCCCAGAAGCACCCATTGGCCCACCGCCCCCTGCGTTTGGAATAATCCGTAACTGATCCCGGTGTTGCGGGTGAGAACGAAATCGAAAAATGGGCCAAGGCGTACCGGCCCGTTGGCAGCAAGGTCAAAGACCGAAAGGAGGTAAACTTTGCTGGCCTGGTCGAGAACGCATGCGACGACAGCAACCGCAAGCCCGAAGCGGGTGAAGGGACCGGTGATCGACACCTTCATTGAGGTCAACGACATGCCTCTCTGCTGTCATGGCCGGGCAACCGGGTCCGGCCGCTGGCCGGCCCCGGTTGCCCGGTGATGACAGTGACGGCAAGTGGCGTCACTGTCACTCCGCCGCCTTGCGCGTGGCTTCCCATTCGCGCAACGCTTGGGCGTCGCGCGGCGAAACGTCCGGATACTGCGGGTCGGCGCCAATGGTCGTGAGAATTTTCCACGAGCGTGCGCATTTGGTGCCCTCGGCGAGATTGGGCACGACCGCAACGCCGGTGACGTCCGGCAGGCGAAACGCGCCGCCCGGCTCTTCGTCCTGCACCAGCGTCGCCGCCGACGTGATGCACACTTCGGCGAGATCGCAATCAACCACGGCCTCGTATAGCTCCGTGTTTGAAACATGCACGATCGGGTGCGCCTCGAGCGAGGAACCGATGCGCTTTTGCGCGCGCTCGATTTCGAGCGCGCCGGTCACCACCCCGCGCACGATGCGCACCTTGCGCCACTTCTCCGCGAGCTTGTCGTCGCGCCACGCAGCCGGAACATCGGGAAAAGTTTCCAGATGCACGGACTTTGCAGCAGGACCGTAGCGCGACAGCCAGGATTCTTCCGCCGTAAAGCAAAGCATTGGCGCGAGCCATATGACCGTGCAGCTAAACAGATGGTCGATGACGGTCAGGCTGGCCTTGCGTTTAACCGACGAAATCGGATCGCAATAAAGCGTGTCCTTGCGGATGTCGAAATAAAACGCCGACAGGTCCGACGTCATGAAACTCGAGAGCGCCGCAAAGATGCGCTTGTAGTCGAAATCGGCGTAGGCCTTGCGCACCAGCCCGTCGAGCTCGTGCAACCGGTGCAGCATCAAGCGTTCCAGCTCCGGCATCTTGTCGAGCTTCACGCGGTCTTCCTCGTGGAAATGCGCCAGCGAACCCAGCATCCAGCGCACCGTGTTGCGCAGCTTGCGATATGTATCGGCCGTGGTTTTCAGGATCTCGGGCCCAATGCGCAGATCGTCAGCATAATCCGACGCGCAGACCCACATGCGCAGGATGTCGGCGCCCGACTGCTTGATCACGTCCTGCGGCGCGGTGACGTTGCCGAGCGATTTCGACATCTTGCGCCCGTCTTCGTCGAGCACGAAGCCGTGGGTCAACACTACATCGAAGGGCGCACGCCCGCGTGTGCCGCAGCTTTCCAGCAATGAGGAATGGAACCAGCCGCGATGCTGGTCGCTGCCTTCCAGATACATCACGGTATCCTTGCCGCCATCCATTTTGCGCTTGATGCCGGCCAGCGTCGGGAAATGCACCGGGTCTTCCAGCACGAATGCGTGCGTGGAGCCGGAATCGAACCAGACGTCGAGAATGTCGTCGACCTTCTTCCAGCTGTCATTGGCGAGCTTGCCGAGGAAACGCTCGCGCGCGCCTTCTTTGTACCAGGCGTCGGCGCCTTCTTTCTCGAAGGCCTCGATGATGCGCAGCTCGACGTCGGGGTCTTGCAGGATGTCGACCGAGCCATCGGGCTTTTCCTTGACGAAGACGGCAATCGGCACGCCCCAGGCGCGCTGGCGCGAGATCACCCAGTCTGGCCTCGACTCGATCATGCCGGTGATGCGGTTTTCGCCCTGCGGGGGGACCCAGCGTGTCACCTTGATGGCCGCCAGCGCGCGATGGCGCAGCGTGTCGCCGCTTGCCGGAGCGGCCACCTCTCCCCTCCGGGGAGAGGTCGACGCCGAAGGCGTCGGGTGAGGGGGGAGATGATTTCTCGAGAGGCCGTAACCCCTCACCCGGCACGCTACGCGTGCCGACCTCTCCCAACGGGAGAGGTGAAGAAAGCAAGCCCTCAATCGGTTTATCCATCGCGATGAACCATTGCGGCGTGTTGCGGAAGATGACGGGTTTCTTCGAGCGCCAGCTGTGCGGATACTGGTGCTTCAGGCGGCCGCGCGCGATGATATTGCCGGCCTCGACCAGCGCCTTGATCACCGCCTCGTTGGCATCGCCCTTTTCGCCCTTGTCGTTGATGACACGCTTGCCGGTGAACCCGGGTGCGGCCTCGGTGAAGGCGCCGTTTTCATCGACGGTGTAGGGAATCGCCGGGTTGATGCCGCGCGCTTCGAGTGCCGCGCGGTTCACCGTCCACACGTCAAAGTCTTCGCGGCCGTGTCCGGGGGCGGTGTGCACAAAGCCTGTGCCGGCGTCGTCGGTGACGTGATCGCCGGAAAGTAAAGGCACCTTGAATTCGTAGCCTTTAGTCTTCAGCGGATGTGAACAGAGGATATTTTCTAACTCTGAGTTTGTTACCAGCCTAATACGCTTGAAATCGGAGACTTTCGCCTGTTTCATCACCTCAGGGATCAACTTGTCCGCAAGAACGAGCTTTTGCCCTGGCTTCAGCCAATTGCCGTCAGGCGCGCCAGTGACGACACAAAGCGAATACCCAATCCTTGGAGAAAATGAGATTGCGCGATTGCCCGGGAGCGTCCACGGCGTAGTTGTCCAGATAACTACTGAAGCGTCACCTAGATCACCTTCCGCATCCGAGAGATTTCCGACTACTTCTTTTTGTTGCTCGATCGAATTGGCCTGAGCCTTCTTATCGAAAGAGATAACCGGAAACTTCACCCACACCGTATCGCTGGTGTAGTCCTCGTACTCAACCTCCGCCTCCGCCAGCGCGGTCTTTTCGACGACGCTCCACATTACCGGCTTCGAGCCGCGGTACAGCGTGCCGTTGGCGGCGAACTTCATCAGCTCGCGCGCGATCTGCGCCTCGGCTGGAAAACTCATCGTCGTATAAGGATGCGCCCAGTCGCCCTCGACGCCGAGCCGCTTGAACTCCTCGCGCTGCACCTTGAGCCAATGCTCGGCATAGGCGCGGCATTCCTGCCGGAACGCGACCATCGCCGCCGGGTCGGAGAGATCCGGCTTCTTCTTGTTCTTGGAGCGGTAGTTTTCTTCCTCGATCTTCCATTCGATCGGCAGGCCATGGCAGTCCCAGCCCGGCACATAATTGCTGTCGTAGCCGAGCATCTGCTGGCTGCGCGTCACCACGTCCTTGAGGATCTTGTTGAGCGCGTGCCCGATGTGGATGTTGCCATTCGCGTAAGGCGGGCCGTCATGCAGGATGAATTTCTCGCGGCCCTTGGCGGCGGCGCGAAGCTGGCGGTAGAGGTCGGCCTTCGCCCAGCGCGCGAGGATCTCCGGCTCCTTCTGCGGCAGGCCGGCGCGCATCGGGAAATCCGTCTGCGGCAGAAACAGCGTTTCGGAATAGTCGCGCTCGGGCTTCGACATGGGCGCTTACTAGCAGGCGGATTCGGCTGCGGAAAGGCCGACGGTTTGCCGTCGTCCCCGCCAACGGGCCGCGCAAAGCGCGGCCCGATGACAGGCTCCGGCGGGCACCCATACGCCGCAGCCCCCCGCTATCTGAGACGGCCGAAGGCCTATGGGCCCGCTTTCGCGGGGAGACTGGCCTGAGAGTTAACCTCACCCAGCAGCGGGAAGGCCTTGCCGGCGCGCTTGAGCGCGTCGCGCGCCCGGGCAACGTCCGTGGTCATGTGCTGCTTGAGCGCCTCGATCGATTCGAATTTCTGCTCGTGGCGGATCCAGCCGATAAAAGCGACATCGATCGTGCGCCCGTAAAGATCGCCGCCGAAATCGAACAGGAAGACCTCCAGCAACGGTGCGCCATCATCGAACATCGGCCGGACTCCGAAGCTGGCGACGCCGTCATAGCGCATGTCGCCAACGGCGACGCGCACCGCGTAGATGCCGTGCTTGAGCCCGCAGGATGGATCGAGCCTGAGATTGGCGGTGGGAAAGCCAAGCTCGCGTCCCCGCTTGTCGCCGTGGACCACGTCCCCCGAGACGAACCATGGCGCGCCCAGAAGCTCAGTCGCCTCTACCACTTTGCCCTCGGTGAGCGCTGTGCGCGCTGCGCCGGACGACACCGGGCGGCCTTCGTCCTCAAGCGGCGGCACGATATCGACCGCGAAACCGAGCTGCTTGCCCTGCTCGGCAAGAAAAGCCGGCGAGCCACCCCGATTCTTCCCGAAATGAAAATCAAACCCGATCGCCGCGCCGCCGATACCGAGCGTTTGTGCCAGAATTTTTGTGACGAATTCCTCCGCCGGAGTTGCCGCCAGAGCCGCGTCGAACGTCATGACGATGACGCCGTCGAGGCCGGTGGCGGCAAGCAGACGCATTTTGTCGCGCTCACTCGACAGCTGAAACAACGTTTCCTGCGGGCGCAGGAACAGCCGCGGATGCGGCGTGAAGGTCAAGGCCGCCGCCTTGCGGCCGAGCGAACGGGCGCGCTTGAGCGCAGCGCCGATCACCGCGCGATGGCCGCGATGCACACCGTCGAAATTGCCGATGGCCATCACGGCGCCCGCCAGCGGGCCGCCGGCGATCGCCTGCGCGCCGCCGCGTACGACGTGGAATTGCTTCGCGGGCGCTTTAGGCCTGGTCATCGGAATGCCGTGCAATTGCAGGAAATTGCGGTCAGGAACGTGCACATTTTTACATCGCCGGAACATTCCGGCCGCCGCTACGGTTAGCGCGCCGTTAACAAACTTTCAAATTAACGGGTTATTCAAGGCCCACTGCTATTTAACGCCACCATTCCGGGGAGTGCCCGCGTGCGGGCAGATGCGCCATGGCTGTCGACCTGACCAAGCCGGTACTCGTCGTGGACGATTACAACACGATGATTCGCATCATGCACAATCTGCTCAAGCAGCTTGGCTTCGAACAGGTCGACGATGCCAATGACGGCTCGACCGCGCTCAATAAATTGCGCAAGGGCGAGTACGGCCTGGTCATCTCGGACTGGAACATGGAGCCGATGACCGGCTTTGCCCTGCTCCAGGAAATGCGCGCCGACCCCTCGCTCTCGGAAATCCCGTTCATCATGGTCACAGCGGAATCGAAAACCGAGAACGTGATCGCGGCGAAGAAGGCGGGGGTGTCCAACTATATCGTCAAGCCGTTCAACGCGCAGACGCTCAAAAGCAAGATCGACGCCGTCTTCGGCGAAGCCGAAGTGTCCGCTCCCGCCGCCTGAACACTACCACCGCAATTCCCGCATCACGGCTTTTGGCGCGCCGCCGGCAGCAGCAAACGTTGTCGTCAACGCCGCATCATCGGGCCGCTCACGGCCGCCGAGCTCCTCGGCGTGAATGCCCGAGGTGACAAACAGAAAATCGATGCCGATCGTGCGGGCACCCTTGAGATCCGTGCGCACCGAGTCACCCACCGCAAGCACGCGGCTGCGCGCGATCCTGCGGCCGGCTGCCACGTCAATTTTTGCGAGCGCCATCTCGTAGATCGGTCGATACGGCTTGCCCGCATAGAGCACCTTGCCGCCCATGGTCGCATAAAGATCGGCGATCGCACCGGCGCAATAGACCAGCGTCGGGCCCCGTTCGACCACGACATCGGGATTGCCGCAGACCATAAACAGCTTGCGCGCCAGCATAGCTTCGAGCCGTGCGCGATAGTCGTCCGGCGTCTCGGTTTCGTCGTCCTCGAGGCCCGTGCAAACCACGTAGTCGGCGCTTTCCGGTGGCGCAAAGTGCACATCCAGTCCGCTGAAGATCGAACGGTCACGCTCGGGGCCGAGGTGGTAGAGCGATTGACCAGGCCGCTCCTCGACCGTAGCGCGGGTGAGATCGCCCGACGAAACGATGGCGTCATAGGCCTCGCGCGGCACATGCAAGCGCTCGAGCTGGCGCATGACCTGTTCGCTCGGGCGCGGCGCATTGGTGATGAGGACGACCACGCCGCCGCGCGCGCGCATGCGCATCAACGCGTCGCAGGCATGCGGGAATGTGGCGATGCCATTGTGGATGACACCCCATACGTCGGACAGCACCGCGTCATAGTCGGGCGCCAGCGCGGAAAACTTCGGAATCAAAGACGGCCGTGCGGCGCTCATGAAAGGCTTGTTTGCATCACAGGAAAATATCAGCTGGCCGCCAGGAGCGCGCCCGGGCCATCACTTTCGGCCTCGCCAGACTTTGCAGCGCCGGACGTTGAACCTTGCAGCGCCTCGGCACGTACCGGCCGTGGCGGCGAGAACAGGAAGCCTTGGCCGAACCGCACGTCGTAGTCGAGCAGATCGACAACAGTGGTCTCGGTCTCGATCCGCTCCGCAATCAAATCGATCCCGGAGCGCGCGAGCAGATCCGCGAGATCTTCCGGATCAATATCGGTCTGTACTCCGGCGACTTTGTTGAGCAGCAATTTGGCCGGCACCTTGAGGAAACGGAACGAGCGCTCCGCAAGCTCATTCGGCGCGATGTGCAGGTCGGTGACGTGGTCCATTGAGAAGCGGAAGCCGCGTTCGGCGAGCGCGGCGAGGCTTTCGTGCTCGATGGGGCCGAAAGAGCGATAGGCCTCCTGCGTGAACTCGAACATCAGCGAGGATGCGAGCGCGCGATTGGCATCCATGAAATCGAGGAATTGCTGGAACATTACGGCGTCGGTGAGGGTCGCTGCGCTGATGTTGCAGAACAGGCCGACGTCGCGGTTTTTCAGCAGCAGGCGGCGCGTCACCTGGACGCAGCGGAACACCGCAAGATTGTCGATCTTCGGCATCAAGCCGACGCTTTCGGCAACGTCAATGAAATCGATGGCCGGGATGATGTCGCCATCTTCGCTGCGCAAACGCGACATCGCCTCGTAGTAGCGCACCTTGCGCTGCGGCAGCGTGACGATGGGTTGCAGATAAAGATCGATGCGGTTGGCATCGCAGGCCTTGGACAGCAAGTCGGCAATGCTCTCGCGCGAGAGCGCGCGGAAGCGCTCGATATTATTCACGGTATCATTTTCGCTGCGCGCGAGCGTGCCTTCGGCCGGCCGCGCCAGCTCAGATTTCGGCGGGCTTGGTGTGACGCGCGCCGTCAGGGCGCCTTGCTTCTGCAAGGCGGCCGCGTGGGCCGCAACGGTCTCGGCGATTTGTTTCACCAGTCCGCCAAGCTCGCCGATTTCGGTGGCCAGCGGATCGGCGCCGCTCCGCGCACGCGCGGGGGCCGCCATCTTGATCTCCACCGCGTTGAGGCGGCGCGAAATCTCGGCCACCTGCCGCGCAAGATCGGCGGTACCGCGCGACAGATCGCCAATCTGATCGCCGAGATCGCCGCGGTCGCGCAATCGGTTGCTGACGGTATTGAAAAGCGCCATCCCGGTCAGGGTGGCGAGCGCCACGATGGCCGACGTGCTGGCATCGATGGCAAAACCGAGATAGAGCACGGCGCCAACCGAGGCGGCGATGAGAACCACGCAGACCGCAATGAAGATAGCGCTGATACGACGCATGCGGCTTATCCTGGGCCAACCCCCGCGGCCGGTGCAATGCCGCCAGAGCGGCTGATTCGTACGGCCAGGCACCAATGTCCATGACGCCACGGCCGCGCGCAACTCGAACTCTTGCTATGGTAGCGCGAATTCACCCCTTATTCGCAGGAACTTAAGGCCTAGGAACCCAAGCCATTGTCGACCGCCAAGCCGATGCCGGCGCCGTCCCGTTTTCCCCTCGTGGCCCAGATCGCGGCCGCGCCGGGGCGGGCTTTGGCCGCGATCCTGCTGCTGCACGCGGCGATGTGGACGGCCCTGCCGACGCTGCTTTACACCAATCTCCCGCTCGACCTGATCGAGGCCCTGACTTACGGGCGGGAATGGCAGCTTGGATATGACAAGCTGCCGCCTTTGCCGTGGTGGATGGTCGAGATCGTCTACCGCCTGGTTGGTCACGACTTCGCCTATTACCTGCTGGCGCAAGTGGCCGTCGTTGCCGCGCTCTGGCTTGTCTGGCTGACCGCGCGGCCCCTCACCGGCCCGATCGGCGCGCTGGTGGCCGTGCTGATCGTCGATGGACTGCACTACCTCAATTACACCGCGGCGAAATTCAATCACGATGTCATGCAGCTGCCGTTCTGGGCGCTGGCCGGTTTTGCCTTCCATCGCGCGCTGCGCGGCGGATGGATCGGGCACTGGCTGCTGCTGGGCGTCGCGATCGGAATGTCGCTATGGGCAAAATATTTCGTGGTGGTGCTGGCGGCGCCGCTTGCACTGTTCCTTCTGCTCGACCGCGACGCGCGCAAGACGCTGGCGACGCCGGGCCCTTATGTGGCGGCCGCTGTCGCGCTTGTAACGATGGCGCCGCATCTCGTCTGGTTGGTGCAGAACGATTTTCTGCCCTTCACTTATGCCGAACATCGCGCTTTGCCGTCGCGCGGATTGATCGACCACATCTGGCATCCGCTCCAGTTTGCCGTCAGCCAGGCTTTTTTCCTCATTCCGTCCGCACTGATTGCGCTGCCGTTGTTTGTCCCTCGGCGGAATGCCGATGCGCCCGCATCGGACGCGTTCGATATGCGCATCGTGACGTGGTTGGCCTTTGGGCCGATCGCGACAGTGCTGGCGATGTCCGCGGTGAGCGGCCGCGGCACCGTCGCCATGTGGGGCTATCCGCTCTGGTTATTCATCGGCGTGTGGGCTGTGATGGTCGCGTGCCGCGCGCTCGACGAGACGCGCCTCGCGCGCGTGCTGATCACGTGGATGGCCGTGTTCGGATGCCTGGCGCTCGCATTCATTGCGAATTACGCGATCCTGCCAAATTACGATCACCGCTACCGGGCGGTCTTCTTTCCGGGCGACGAGCTCGCACGCGAATTGTCACAACGTTATCGCGCAGTCACCGGCAAGCCGATCGTCTATGTGATCGGCAGCATGTGGGACGGCGGCAATATTGCGCATTACGCGCCCGACCACCCGCGCGTGCTCATCGATGGCAAGCCTGAACGTGCGCCGTGGATCGATCTCGCCGATCTCAGGTCGAAAGGCGCACTGGTCGTGTGGACGGCCGGCGACCTGACCGCAGTGCCCCCGGAATTGCGGACCATTGCGGTGGAAGCGGCCGTGCAGCCGCCATTCCAGTTGCATGACCGGCGCGGGGATTCGACGCTCAATGTCGGCTGGGCGATCCTGCAGCCGCGGCCGAGCTACGCCGCGCAATAAAATAGCTGTCATTCCGGGGTGCGAGCCAACGGGTCCGCGCGAAGCGCGGCCCGATGACAGGCTCCGCGAGCGAACCCGGAATCCAGAAACATAATCGGAGATTGCTTCTGGATTCCGGGTCCGGCCATTCGGCCGTCCCGGAATGACAATTGAAAGCTAAGCTACGGCCTTAATAATCTTTCCGAGCTTGTCGAACATCTCGCCGATCTGAGCTTCACTGACAATGAGCGGCGGGCTGAGCGCAATCGTGTCGCCGACCGCGCGGAACATCACGTCGTGCTCAAAGAAGCCGAGTTCCAGCGCTTCCATGCCGCGTTTGCCGACGCCGTCAGGCTTGCTGGCGAGATCGATGCCGACAGTCAGACCGACGGGACGGATGTCGAGCACGTTCGGCAGACCCTTGAGACCCATGGCAGCCTGCGCCCATGGTTTTTCCAGCTTGCGCGCGCGTTCGAACAGACCCTCGTCGCGGTAGAGATCCAGCGTGGCAAGTCCCGCCGCGCAGGCGAGCGGGTGCGCCGAATAAGTATAGCCGTGAAAAAGTTCAATGACGTGCTCGGGCCCTTTCATGAAGGCGTCGTAGATGCCCTTGCGCACGAGCACGCCGCCCATCGGCACGCTGCCCGACGTGATGCCCTTCGCAAAAGTGATCATGTCGGGAACCACGCCGTAACGTTCGGCAGCAAAGGCGTAGCCCATGCGGCCATAGCCCGTGATCACTTCATCGAAGATCAGCAGAATGCCGTGCTTGTCGCAGATCGCGCGCAGACGCTCGAGATAGCCCTTGGGCGGCGGCAGCACGCCGGTCGATGCCGCCAGCGGCTCGACGATGACGGCGGCGATCGTTGACGCATCATGCAGCGCGACAAGACGATCGAGATCGTCGGCCAAGTGTGCGCCCCACTCGGGCTCGCCGACGGTGAAGGCCTGCTTCTCGCGATTGTAGGTCATCTGCAAGTGGTCGACGCCCGCGAACAGCGCACCGAACTGCTTGCGGTTATTGACGATGCCGCCGACCGCGATGCCGCCAAAGCCGACGCCATGATAGCCGCGCTCGCGGCCGATCAGCCGCACGCGTGACGCATTGCCCCGGACATTGTGATAGGCGAGCGCAATCTTGAGCGCGGTGTCGACCGCTTCCGAGCCGGAGTTGCAGAAGAAGACGTGGTCGAGATCGCCGGGCGCCAGCGCGGCCACCCGGCTCGCCAATTCGAACGCCTTCGGATGGGCAAATTGAAAGGCCGGCGCGTAATCGAGCGTTGCGGCTTCTTTCTGGATCGCCGCGACGATCCGCTCGCGGTTATGGCCGGCATTCGTGCACCAGAGCCCAGCCGCCCCGTCGAGGAGCTTGCGGCCATCGCTGGCGATGTAGTGCATGTCCTTGGCGCCGACGACGATCCGCGGCCGCTTCTTGAAGGCGCGGTTGGCCGTGAACGGCATCCAGTAGGGTTCGAGGTCGTTGGGAAGACCGACTTTTTCCTGCACCTGGGCTTTTGCCATGACCTGTCACCGTTTGAGGTCGTCATGCCGGCCTTGTGCCGGGCATCTACGACTTCTGCCATTTTACACATAAAGACGTGGAAGGGTGGGACAAGCCCGGCCATGGCGGTTTACAGCGTTGCCGTAATGCGCGTGTCTGATATGTAGACCGCAAATGGCAGACAAACCCAACAAGCCGACCAAGCTCAAAGCCCGCCTGCCCCGCGGCCTCGCCGACCGCGGCCCGGCCGAGATCGCCGCCACCCGCCACATGGTGGAAGCGATCCGCCTCGTGTTCGAGCGCTACGGCTTCGAGCCGGTCGAGACGCCGGCCATCGAATACACCGACGCGCTCGGCAAGTTCCTGCCCGACCAGGACCGCCCGAACGAAGGCGTGTTTTCGTTCCAGGATGACGACGAGCAATGGCTCTCGCTGCGGTACGACCTCACCGCGCCGCTCGCCCGCTACGTCGCGGAAAACTTCCAGAACCTTGCAATGCCCTACCGGTCGTATCGATACGGCTGGGTGTTCCGCAACGAAAAGCCGGGCCCCGGCCGCTATCGCCAGTTCATGCAATTTGATGCGGATACCGTCGGCGCAGCGTCCATGGCCGCCGACGCAGAGATGTGCATGCTCGCCGCCGACACGATGGAAGCGCTGGGAATTCCGCGCGGCCAATATGTCGTGAAGGTGAACAATCGCAAAATTCTCGATGGGCTAAGAGAGTCCTTGAGTATCGTTGCGCCGATCAGCGAAGCCGAGTGGCTAACGGTAATGCGAGCCATCGACAAACTTGATCGCGTCGGCATACAGGGAGTTTTCCAGCTTCTCACCGATGGACGCAAAGATGAGAGTGGTGACTTCACAAAAGGTGCGGGCCTTTCTGAAGCGCAAGCTGACAATGTGATGCGGTTTCTTGGTTTTTCCCAAGACGTAACTTCAGGCAAGCCCGTATATAAGGTCGACCGACAGTTAGGGGAAATTGCAGTAGAGAATCGTGCCCGTCTGGACTGGTTCGAAAAGAATATCGAACTTGGGCCAACGGGAAAAATAGGTGTACAAGAATTGCGTGACATCGCCGCGCTGGCGAAGAACGCAGGGTTCGACGAGTCCGGATCTTAGTCGATCGCTCTGTCGTGCGTGGCCTCGAATACTACACCGGCCCGGTCTACGAAGTTGAATTGACCTTCGAGATCAAGGACGAGAAAGGCCGGCCCGTCCGCTTCGGTTCGGTCGGCGGCGGCGGGCGTTATGACGGACTTGTGTCGCGTTTCCGCGGCGAGCCGGTTCCCGCCACGGGCTTTTCCATCGGCGTTTCGCGCCTGCAGGCAGCACTGACCGCGCTCGGCAAGATCAGCGCAAAGCCTGAACCGGGCCCGGTCGTCGTCACGATCTTCGACCGCGATCGCATCACCGATTACCAGAAGATGGCGGCCACGTTGCGCAATGCGGGCATCCGCGCCGAGCTTTATCTCGGCAATCCGAAGAACAATCTCGGCGCGCAGCTCAAATATGCCGACAAGCGCGGTTCACCTTGTGCGATCATTCAGGGAAGCGACGAAAAGGACGCAAAGGAAAGTCCTCATCAAGGACCTGATCCTTGGCGCCGGACTTACCGAGATCAAAGATCGCGATGAGTACCTGAAGAAGCAGAACGAGGCGCAATTCGCGGTCGATCAGGACAAGCTTGTAGACGAAGTTCGCAAGCTGCTCACCCGTCACAACTTGCCGTAGCCAATTCCGCTCGTCCCCGCGAAAGCGGGGACCCAGTGCAAAAATCAGCGCGGTACCGATATGTGTCTCTGGATTCCCGCTTTCGCGGGAATGAGCGGAAGAAGTTACTGCCGCTGCGGCGGCGCTCCACCCATCTTCTGGATGTCGAGCACGTTCATCTTCATCCCGTTGCCCATCATCACGTCGCCCGGCTTTTGGCCATTGGCGCAGGGCCCCAGATATTTCGCGGCAATCATCATGTGCGACTCGCTGCCCGGAGCGACGCCCGGAATTGGCCGGCCGCCCTGCCGCGTCGAGTTGATCTGGACGGTGTAGGCGCTGTTGAAATCGCCGCTCACCACCGCATGCGACGTCGTTGTCGCCTCGCCGAACTGGCAGACCGAATCGACCGTGATGGTGCCGCCGGCGTTCTGAACGTCACGCTTCTGGCAGTTGCGGTCAGCCGCGCCGCCGAAATTCAGCGTCATCAGCTTGTCGGTGCTGGCGTCGGTGCATTGTTGCATCAACTGGGCCGGAAGATTGCGGCCCTGAAATTCCATCTTGAGCTCCCACAGCCCGGCCTTGCGGGTCGGCATGTCGAGCGCGAGCGCTGGCGAAGCGGACAAAAGCAATGCAACGGCAATAGCGTGATAGCGGCGCATGAGGCTTGTGCTCCGAAGCAGATCCAATTTGACGAGGATACGTTATGCCGGAATCAAAATATACCGCAGTGACGGCCGTCACACAGTGACGACGTCACCATTGACCCGATAACCGTCATAGGCGTCGAGGCTGTAGCCCAGCATCTGCTCGACCGCATCGAAGCTGTCGATGATCGATACGTAATCTATGACCTTTTCATTGCGGAACTGAATGAAGTGGGCAATCCGATAACTGATGGCGCGGCCGCCGGCGCGCTTGGTCGCGGTGAGTTTGCCCAGCACCGCGGCACGGTCGCCATCCACCAACATCATCTGCGGGACGAAGCGCCGGCCTTCCAGAAGCGTCGGAATATCGCGCACCAGCAATTCCATCACCACGTCCTTGCCGACGCGCTGCCCGCAGAACGGCAGAATGTCGACGGGGCCGGAGATGGTCCACTTCACGTCGTCGTCGAGAAACGTTGCGAGCGTATCCATGTCGCGGTCCGCGAGGGCACGGTAAAATGCCTCGACGGCGGCGCGCGGCACCGGATTGTTCATCGCTTTCGCTTCCATAACGGCCAGTCAATCGCGGTTGTATTGAAATTCCCTTACGCGTTGTGCGGGATATGGTAAGGCAACCGTAACCGCAGGCCGTCGCCCACGGTTCGCGCCGGCAGCGGCAAAATTTATTAACGACGACAAACATTTGACGGCCCCGTCCGTTAAGGCCAGCGGGCAAACGTCGTCGAATCCTTAAGGCCGCCATGCTAAAGGCCCGGCCGCGGACCCCCGTATTTGCAGCCGTTTTTGGAGCAGGAATGAACGCGAGCGTAACAACACAGAGGCAGGGACCCGACGCGCGGGCGGAGGCATTGGTCGCCTCCTACGAGCGCGCCGGGTACGCCCGCGTTGCGCCCGCCATGCTGCAACCGGCGGAGCCGTTCCTCGACCTTTCGGGCGAGGACATCCGCCGCCGGATGTATCTCACGACGGCGCCGGATGGCGGCGAATTCTGTCTGCGGCCGGATCTCACCATTCCTGTCTCGCGCGACTATCTCGCCTCGCCGCTCGCAGGCAAGGCGGCCGGATTTTGTTATCTCGGACCGGTCTTCCGCCACCGCAGCGACGCCCCGGCGGAATTCCTGCAAGCTGGCATCGAGTCATTCGGACGCTCGGACAAAGCAGCGGCCGACGCCGAAATGCTGTCGCTCGGCCTCGAGGCGACCGCGCATTACGGCCTGCCGGCGCCCGATATCCAGATTGGCGACGTCGCATTGTTTGCCGGCTTGATTGCAGGCCTCGACTTGCCGCCGGCCTGGAAGCGCAGGCTGGTCAAGGATTTCAATCGCAAGACCAATCTGGCGCAGGATCTCGATCGTCTCGTGCTCGGCGGCAACAATACGCGTCCCGAATACCAGGGCGTATTGGCGGCACTCGCGGGTTCGGATCCGAAAGGCGCGCGCGCGCTCGTCACTGACTTGCTGTCGATCGCCGGCATCAATGCCGTCGGCGGACGCTCGGTCGCGGAAATCGCGGAGCGCTTTCTCGAGCAGTCCGCGCTCGGCGCCAGCGCCAAGCTGCCGCGCGACATTCGCGGCTTGATCGAGCGCTTTCTCGCCATCCAAGGTAATCCCGACGAGGGCGCCGCCGCACTTCGTGCTTTGGCGGGAGAAGCCAACATGACCTCGGCGCTCGCGCCGGCACTCGATCAATTCGAAAGCCGCACCGGCTTTCTCGACGCGCGCGGTATCGACGTGAAACGCGTGCGCTTTTCGACCGCATTCGGACGCGGCTTCGATTACTACACCGGTCTCGTCTTCGAATTGACCGATCCCAAGCGCACCGGCGATCCGCTCGTCGCGGGCGGCCGCTATGACGAACTGCTTGCGCGGCTGGGCGCCGCCGGACCAATTCCCGCCGTCGGCTTTGCAATCTGGATCGAACGGCTCGCCGTTTATGGAGGCGCATCATGACCGCGCCTCTGGTGCTCGCCGTTCCGGCCAAGGGCCGCTTGCAGGAAAACGCGGAAGCGTTTTTTGCGCGCGCGGGTCTCGCGCTCGTCAAACCGCGCGGCGCCCGCGACTATCGCGGAACGATCGGCGGTCTCGATGGCGTGGAGATTGCCTATCTGTCGGCCTCCGAAATCACCAGCCAGCTCGCAGCCGGCGCCGTGCACCTCGGCGTCACCGGTGAAGATCTGGTTCGCGAAATGATCATCGACGCCGACAAGCGCGTCGTGCTGATCGAAGGCCTCGGTTTTGGCTTTGCGAATGTCGTCGTGGCGGTGCCGCAGGCGTGGATCGACGTGCGCACCATGGCTGACATCGATGATGTCGCCACCGCTTTTCGGCACCATCACGACCGCAAGATGCGGGTTGCGACCAAATACATCAACCTGACGCGTGATTTCTTCTCCGCCCACGGCATCATCGACTATCGCATCGTCGAGAGCTCGGGCGCGACCGAAGGCGCGCCTGCCGCCGGCACGGCGGAAATGATCGTCGATATCACGACGACCGGCACAACGCTTGCGGCCAATGGCCTGAAAGTGGTGGAAGACGGAACGATCCTGCGCTCGCAGGCCAATCTGGTGGCCTCGCGCGCAGCCACCTGGGACAAGGCGCGAGCGCGACCTTGCGCGCGTCATCCTCGATCGCGTGGCGGCTCAGGCACGCGCGCGGGCTTTTCGCGAGGTCCGTGCGCGATTTGCGGCCGGCACCGATATGCTGGTCGAAAATGCAAAGCGGCGGTTTGGCATCGAGGCACCGTTCGGCGGCCCCAGCGCGACGGGCCTGCTCACGCTGCACTGCCCGCCCGATCAGGTCTATGCGCTCACCAGCTTCCTGCGCGAAAACGGCGCCGAGGCGGTTGCCGTGGCCGAGCTCGATTACGTGTTTTCGCGCGACAACCCGCTATACGCCAAGCTCGAAGCGGGTATCGACGGCTAGCGCGCTACTCGACCTTGATGTTGGCGGCCTTGATCATCGGCCACCATTTCTTGACCTCGGATTGCTGATACGCGGCGAGCCCTTCCGGCGTTTGTTTGTCGCGCGACGGAATATCCAGACCTGCCTCTGCCATCCGTTTGCGCACCGCGGGGTCGGCGAGCGCGTCCACGACCGCGGCATTGAGCTTGCCCACGATATCTTTCGGCGTTCCCTTCGGGACCCAGATCCCTGACCACAGCTCGACGTGGAAACCTGGAAGACCGGCTTCATCCACCGTCGGAATGTCGGGCGCGGCCGCGAGGCGTTTTTCGGCGGTGACGGCATAGGCGCGGATTTTACCCGCCTTGACTTGCGCCAGAGAATTCGACGCCTGATCGACAATCAAATCGATCTGTCCGGCAACCAGATCGAGCAGCGCAGGCCCGGTGCCGCGATAAGGCACGAACTGCAATTTGCTGTCGATCAGCTGTCCGAAATAAACGCCGGAAAAATGCGCGCCTGAGCCAACGCCGGCCGTGCCCGCCGTCACCTTGCCGTCATGCGCCTTGATCCAGGCGATCAACTCCTTCAGGTCTTTCGCCGGAACGTCGTTTTTGGAAACGATCATCATCGGATTGCTTGCGATCGTCGCGACAGGATCGAGATCCTTCACCAGATCAAAGTTCAGCGGATAGATCGCGCCGTTGATCACGTGCGTGCCGAGGTGACCGATGCTCAGCGTGTAGCCATCGGGCGCCGCGTGTACGGCGCGGCCGACACCGATGGTGCCGCCAGCTCCGGTGACATCCTCAACGACGATGGGCTGTCCCAGGGACTGGCGCATGCGATCCCCGAGAATGCGCGCCAACGCATCGGTGGGGCCGCCGGCGGCAAACGGCACGATGATCGTGATCGGACGCGACGGAAAGGTTTCCGCGCTGGCCAGCGTGCTGCCCGTCAATACCGCAATGATTGCGGCCGTGATCAGCCGTTTCATAGAATCCTCCCCGCGCGGCGTTTTCTTTTGTACGCCCTGGCAGAAATCATCCGCTTATAGAGATGCAAAATCAATCGGCTTGTGCCGATCGAGCTTGCGCTCGATTTTCGGCAGCGGATACTTCAAGCCGCTGGCGCAATTGAACAACACCACCCGGTCGGTGCGTTTGACGCGGCCGTCGGCCAGGCTCTGTTTGTAGGCCGCATACGTCGCCGCCCCTTCCGGACACAGCAGAAAACCCTCCTCGCGCGCCATCTCGTCGAGCGCCACCGTGATGGCCGGATCTTCCACCGCGATCGCAAAACCGCCGCTCTCGCGCACGGCACGCAAAATGAGAAAGTCGCCAATCGCCTGCGGCACGCGAATTCCGGAGGCGATCGTGTGTGCATTTTCCCAGCGCGGCGCGTGTTCCTCACCCGCTTCAAAGGCCTTCACCATCGGCGCGCAGCCGGCGGCCTGCACGGCGATCATGCGCGGGCGTTTCTTGCCGATGAAGCCGATCGCTTCCAATTCTGCAAAAGCCTTCCACATCCCGATCAAACCGGTGCCGCCGCCGGTCGGATAAAAGATCGCGTCCGGCATCTGCCAACCGAGTTGCTCGGCCAGTTCGAGGCCCATCGTTTTCTTGCCCTCGATCCGATACGGCTCCTTCAGAGTTGAGGTATCGAACCAGCCAACCTTGGCCTTGCCTTCGCCAACGATCTTTCCGCAATCGTCAATCAGGCCATTCACGCGATAAACCTTCGCGCCCTGCAATGCGATTTCGCTGACATTGACCTCCGGCGTGTCTTCCGGGCAGAAAATCGTCGTCCTGATGCCGGCGCGCGAAGCGTAGGCCGCGAGCGCTGCTCCCGCATTTCCGTTTGTCGGCATCGCCATGTGCTTGATGCCGAGTGCCTTGGCCATCGACACGGCCATCACCAGTCCACGCGCCTTGAATGACCCGGTCGGCAGCCGGCCTTCGTCCTTGACCAGAATTTCCCCGCCACCCAGCTTGGCCGACAGCCGCGGCATCGGCACGATCGGCGTCATTGTCTCGCCGAGGCTGACGATATCCTCGACTTTGCGCACCGGAAGCAGCTCGCGATACCGCCAGAGATCGGGCGGACGGGCTGCAAGGGTTTCCTTGTTCAGCGCCCGACGAACACCATCAAGATCGTACCGCACCAATAGCGGTTTGCCGGCACGCGACAGGTTGTGCACCTGATCCGCTTCATGGCGTTCGCCGGTCATCGCGCATTCAAGATGCGTGACAAAGCTCGGGCGCTTGGCAACCAGATTGTCGTCGTACTGCATTGTCACCCTCGCCCGGCCGCTATGATTGTGCATCCGGCGGCCGACGCTGCTTGAATACCACGAAATGCGAGAGCGAGAAGTTGATCACGAAGCTCACCAGGATCGCGGCCACTTTCGCCGCCCAGGCCGGGATGAACAGCAATGTGACCAGACACCACACCGTGGCCGTATTGCCGAGAAAGCCGGCGACCTGCGACACCACGAAAGCGAAATAACTTTTGACGCCGAGACGCCCGGATTCGGCGGCGAAGGTGATGGTCGAATTCATCACATAGGAGCCGGTCACCGCGACGACCCAGGCCAACGTGTTGGCGGCGATGAGCGGCAACCCTATGTAGTAGTAGCACAAGGAAAAGACCCCGAAGTCGACGCCGGAGTTGACGACACCGACCAGCCCAAAACTGGCGGCCTTGAGCGCGATGGCGCGCTCATGCCAGGCCACGGTGAGACGTTCGACGATATTCTGGAGGGGCGCCGGGATCATTGCTGGCATCCGCTTAGCACGGCAAAATTGGTGCCGGTAGGCTGGACGCGACAGCGCCATCCCGGTGCGGTATAGATCGCCGTAAAATCGGGAGCGACAGGTTAACCAGAGATGCCGGCGAAACCCACCAAAACAGGCGCCCGCGCGCGATCGGCATCATCTGCGCCGACGATGTCGATTGTCGTGCCCTTGTTCAACGAGGCCAAAGGCCTGCCCGTCCTGCATGAACGCATTGCGGAGGTTGCGCGCTTCTTGAAGAACAAGCGCGGGTTGGACCTTGAAGTTGTTTACGTCGACGACGGGAGCCACGACGGCACCAGTGATGTAGCCAATAGCCTGCCGCCGTTGCCGCTCGATATTCAGGTCGTCACGCTGTCGCGCAATTTCGGCAAGGAGGCCGCGCTTCTCGCCGGTCTCGATCACGCGCGGCTCGGTGCCGTGCTTTTCATGGATGGCGACGGCCAACACCCGCCGAACATGATCGAGACCCTGGTCGCGCGCTGGCTCGATGACGGGTACGACGTCGTTTACACGGCCAAGGCGCACCGCGAAAATGAGTCTTGGCTGCGACGGATCGGCGTTCATTGGTTCTATGCGTTACTCAACTGGGGTGCGCGGCACAAAATTCCGGAAGATGCCGGCGATTTCCGCCTGTTGTCGCCACGCGCGGCCGCGGCTTTGCGCCAGATGCCGGAACGAAACCGCTTCTTCAAGGGGCTATCGAGCTGGATCGGCTTTCGTCAGGTGCGCGTCGACTATGAACCGGCCGCTCGTGAACACGGAGCGACCACGTGGAGCGCAAAAACTCTGATCGGACTTTCGATCGAGGGGCTAACCTCGTTCTCCGTGGCACCGCTGCGTGTGGCCAGCATGTTGGGCGTGCTGCTCGCCCTGACTGCGCTGTTTTTCGGCAGCTGGATCGTGCTCGAAACGCTCCTGTACGGCAAGGATGTACCCGGCTATCCCTCGCTGGTGGTCAGCGTCATGGTGATTGGCGGCGTTCAGCTGATCCTGATCGGGGTCCTCGGCGAATACATCGGCAAAATGCTGTCCGAGACAAAAGCGCGGCCGGTCTATTTTGTGGCCGAGCACCGCGTGAAACGCACAGGTGAAACAGCCAAAACGCGGCCTGCGACCTCTCGGGCGGCGGAATAAAGCGGCACCCCATGCGCACGGCACCCCGCCGGATCTGGCTGTGCGCCGATGACTACGGAATTTCTCCGGGCGTCAACGCCGCGATCCGCGAGTTGATTGCGCAGCGGCGCATCAACGCCACATCCGTCATGGTGGCCGCTCCGCATTTCAGCGTCGATGAAGCGGCCGCTCTCGACACCCTTAATTCGGGCGAGAAACGCGCGGCACTCGGATTGCACGTCACGCTGACGGGGCCGTTCAAACCGATCAGTGAAGGCTTCACCCCGTTGCGTCATGGGGGGTTTCTGCCACTCAATGACATGTTGCGGGCGGCTGTTTCGCGACGCTTGCAGGCCGAGTTGTTGGTGATCGAAATCGCGAGCCAGCTGCGCGCATTCATCGATGCATTCGGTCGTCCGCCGGATTTCCTCGACGGCCATCAGCATGTGCACTTGTTTCCGCAGGTTCGCGACGCTTTTCTCCGCGTTGTTGCGGAGGGCGCATCGAATTCCTGGGTCAGGCAATGTGGCCGCGCGCGGCCGGTGCGACGTCTGCATGACCGCAAGGCGCTGACTCTCGATATTCTGAGCGTGGCCTTTCGCCGCAAAGCGAAACAGCTGGGCGTTGCCTTCAATCCGGCTTTCGCAGGGACCTATTCTTTCAATGCGAAGGCCAGTTTCGCCAGGCTATTCCCGCGTTTCCTCTCCGGGCTGCCTGATGGCGGGCTGGTCATGTGTCATCCGGGCTTCGTCGATGCCGAGCTAAAAGCGCTCGATTCGCTGACGACGCTGCGCGAGCACGAATTTGCCTTTTTGAGTTCCGAGGCTTTCCCGAAAGCGCTTGCAGAACATGGCGCCGCGCTTGAGCTCGCCTAAAGCACGATGACTTTGGTGCCGACCCTCACCCGCTCGTAAAGGTCCTCCACATCCGCGTTGCGCATGCGAATACATCCCGACGACACGTTCTTGCCGATTGTCCAGGGTTCGTTCGAGCCATGGATGCGGTAGATTGTCGAGCCGAGATAAAGCGCGCGCGCGCCAAGCGGATTGCCCGGCCCACCGGCAACGAAATGCGGCAGATAAGGCTGACGCTTGAGCATCTCATCCGGCGGCACCCAGTCCGGCCATTCCTTCTTTGCGGAAACCGCGTGCACGCCTGACCAGGTAAATCCTGGACGTCCGACGCCGATGCCGTAGCGCATCGCCCGGCCATCCCCCTCGACCAGATAGAGGAAGTGGTTCGGCGTATCGATGACGATGGTGCCGGACTTTTCAGCACCGTTGTATGCAACTTGCTGGCGCTGGAAGCGCGGATCGATCTGATAGTCGGCTGCCTGCTGCTCCAGCCTGGGATCAACCGGCGTCCTGCTGGCATAAATCGGCTGAGTCGATTGCTCGCGCCCGTAATAGTCGCGCCGCGGTGGCTCGCCATACCAGGTTTGCGAGTTTGCGCGTGGCCGCTCGCCTGCATCGCCAAACAGAAATTCGATGAAACCACCGCCGAGACCAGACTGGGGCTGTGGCTGTGGCTGCTGGGCCGATGCGACCGTCACCATCGGCGGTGCGTCTGGCGCGCCCTCTGGCGGCGCGAGCGACACCGGATCCGCTAACGCCAATGTCGACGATACGGCTGCCGCCGCGAAAACTGCTGCAATGACTGAAACACGCATCCACGCACCTTGCACTGTTACTCGCGCGATGCAGTAAAAGCGCAAACGCACACCGATTGGTAAATTGCCGTAAACCACGATCGGACATGGTAAACGAGCGGTTTCCATGCCCCCGCAACCCAGCGTTAAGGCCCCCTCGGTAAGAACATCCACGGTTTCGCGTGGGATGTCAGTCGTGCAACGCAAAGTGTTCCGCATCGAGGAACTGGCCGGGGTCAACGCTCCCGCGGCAGCGCTATGCTGATCTTGTCGCAGCCGAACCAGTGCCAGCGATCGAGCACGAATTGGCTGGAATCCACGACATCATCACTCGCAACAAGCGCGAACTCTCCGCGCTGATCAACGATGGCAATGAGCGCCGCCTGTCGCGCGCGGCCGGCGAACTCGGCGCCGCAGTCGAGGGCATGGAAACGGCAACACAGAAGATCCTGGCGTCGGCAGAAGCAATTGATGAATGCGCACGTGCCTTGGCCGCCGCATTGACTGACGACTATCACAATGGCCTGGCGCAAGATGTGCAGGATCACGTCGTGCGCGTCTATGAAGCATGCAACTTTCAGGATCTCGCCGGGCAGCGCATCGGCAAAGTCATCACAACCTTGATGATGGTCGAAGAGCACCTGGCGGCGATGATCGAGCGCTACCACAGCAGTGGTGAAGCAGGGCGCCCGGCAGCGGAAGCGCGTCGCACGTATAGTGGCGACCTCATCAACGGACCGCGACTTGATGGCGACTCTGGCCACGTCACTCAGCAAGATATCGATGCGATGTTCGCCTAAGCCGGCCGGCGCAGCGATATAAAGCAAACCAGCGCGACTGCTGCAAAAGCCGCTGCCAGCGAAAGCGCTGCTGCGTCCGACATGCGCTCGATTACAAACGCCATGACCAAGGGTGCCGCTGACTGCATCAGCAGGAATGGCGCCGCGAGACGGCCCATCAGCCGCCCATAGCCCGAAGCACCGAACAACGCGAGCGGAACGGCGCCCCGCGTGATGGTGACGAGGCCGTTGGCGCCTCCAAACATGAGCGCAAATGCTGCGGCAGTCGCGGTCGATACGTGAAGAAACGCAAGCATAACAAATGCGCACAGCAACGCGCCAAGTGCGAATCGCACGACCCACAGCGGATGCACGTTGCGGCCGAACGCAAATTCGATCAGCCGTGCGCCGACTTGCGCCGGCCCGAACAGGGCGCCAATCCAGACCACGGTTCCCGCATCGATCCCGGAGCGCGCGAAGATCGCCAGCAAATGCGCGGACAGACCAGACGGGATGAAGGCATAGGAAGCGAAGGCCGAGGCCACCAGAATAAACGGAAGGCCATGCGGCGGCAGCACCTTTATCGTTGCCTCCGTCCCGGATGTCTTTGGTACGTCGGCCTCAAAGCGATTGCGCGGCAGGGCGAAAGCGTGCAGCGGCGCGGAAATAAACGCCAGGAGCGCCGCATACAACAAATACGTGCCGCCCCATCCGACTCGATCAATCAGAAAATGTGTTGCCGGCCAGCTCACCGTCGAGGCAAATCCACCGGCGAGCGTGAGCGCGGTGATCGGGCGCCGCGCCCCGATGCCGAAAATGCGGCCGAGCGTCGCGAAAGCGGAATCGTAAAGATTCGCCGCCATGGCGGCGCCAAGGACCATCCAGACCGCGTAGTAAGCGACGGGATGATTTGCATGCACGATGAGGAAGAGACCGAGGGCGCCAATCAGCGAGCCGATCGTCATCACAACGTGCCCGCCGAAGCGATCGATCGAACGGCCCACGTAGGGCGCGATCGAACCGGCGGTCAAAAGGCCGACTGAAAAGCCGCCCATCGTGAAGGTGATCGACCAGCCGCGCTCCGCGGCGATCAGCGGCACAATCAACACCGGCGTGTAAAATATAGTGCCCCAGGACAAGATCTGCGTGACGCCGAGCACGGGCACGGCTCGCCATGGGCCTTTTATTGGGCCTTCGATGAAGTCGCGAAGAACGATCATGAGCGGCCGCTGAGAACGCTGACGCCCGACTGCTTAACACACCGCGTCCTTTCACTCTCGACAAACACGGAATCCCCAAAATCCCCAGGTGGCCTTTCATGGCAGCGCCAAATGACGGTGCACATCATTTTCGGAATCGGGCCCGATCTCAGGATTAATCGGCAATAAACCGCATTGCCACGCCATTGATGCAATAGCGCAGATTGGTCGGCGGCGGTCCATCGGGAAAAACGTGGCCAAGATGACTGCCGCATTGCCGGCAGTGAACTTCAACCTGCAAATCACCATAGACTGAATCTCTTCTGGTTCCGATCGCACCGTCAATCGCGTCGTTGAAACTTGGCCAGCCGGTATCGCTTTCGTACTTTGTTTTGGACACGAACAGCGGTTGATTGCAGCCTGCGCAAATGAAGGTGCCCGCGCGCTTCTCATGATTGAGCGCGCAACTTCCCGCCGGCTCGGTGCCGAACCGGCGCATAACCATATATTGTTTGGGATCGAGGAGCTTACGCCACTCGGCATCGCTACGGCTGACGGGAAATCTTGGTTTCATCGAAAGGGCCCGGCGCCAACTAATACCAGATCGCCAGCCAGTCGGTCAGAAAGCCAAGGGAACCGCTGAATGTAATTGCGGCCCCCAGGATCATGAAAGTCAAAACTTGGGTCCGCAGCGTAATCATTATTCTCGCTGAAAGACGCCCGGGTTATCACTGCCGCGGTGGCGGCGGCTGGAATTGCTGCTGCGGCGGTGGCGCCTGCTGTATGGGTGGCTGCGCCGGTCTCGGCGTGGTCTTGGGCTTTGGTTTCGGTTTGGCCGCCGCCCGCTTGGCCCCTTCGGTTCCGCAGCGCACATAGACCATGGTGCCATAGCGGCCCTGCACTTCCGAATCCATCCAGCGCAAGATCATAACGCGACCGTCAAAGGAGACCACTTCGCGGTCCTGGGCTCCGCCCGGCTCGGCGTCCGCCGGCCCGATGAACGTTTTGCCGCCCGGCGCGCCCTTCAGGCGCAGCTCGGTCGGCGTTGCTTCATCAGCGAGGTGCATCATCACGCCGCCGCTTGGGCCAAGCGTGATGACGTACGGTTGCTTGCAGCCGGCAATGGCCGCCTGCTCGGTACGCGGGCGATCCTCTTCCTTGTGATAGGCGGCAAGGCCCCACCGTCCGACAATGTCCTGCGGCGGAAACGCGGGCGGCAGCGCCGGCCCGATCGATGGCGCGGCCGGCTGCTCGAGCTGCGGCCCGGTCGCACAACCGGCAAGCCCAAGCGCCAGCAAAGCGAGAGCTAGGGCGCTTGAGAGCGCGGGGCGGTGGAGATGGCTCATTCCGGCTCCTTGAGGCAGGCACGCGACTTTGGAGGGCATCGGCGCACAGCGCAAGCGCGGTTTGGGTGTCCACGGCGAGATTCAGCCGGCCTCCAAGCTTGACACCCCGCCGCCAAGGCAATATTTCCCAAGCAGCAATTGGCACTCATTCTATGAGAGTGCTAAATGCCTGATAAATCGATCATTTCAGTTCAACGAGACGCGCACTAGCGCCACGAGGATGCCCATGGCCAAAACCAAGTTTCGCCCCCTGCACGATCGCGTGGTCGTGCGCCGAATAACCGCCGAAGAGAAGACCAAAGGCGGCATCATCATTCCCGACACCGCCCAGGAGAAGCCGCAGGAAGGCGAAGTCATCGCCGTCGGACCCGGCGCCCGCGACGAAAGCGGCAAACTCATTCCGATCGACCTGAAGACGGGCAACCGCGTGCTGTTCGGCAAGTGGTCGGGCACGGAAGTCAAGCTCGATGGTGAGGAGCTCCTGATCATGAAGGAGTCCGACATCATGGGCGTGATCGCCTAAGTTCTTCCTTGTCCTGAGGAGGCCGCGCAGCGGCCATCTCGAAGGACGAGGGCAAAAAATTCATCCACCCTCATCCTTCGAGACGCGGCTTCGCCGCTCCTCAGGATGAGGATTAAGCAAACGGAGTAAATTAAA
Source organism: uncultured Alphaproteobacteria bacterium (assembly GCA_963819915.1). Taxonomy (GTDB): domain Bacteria; phylum Pseudomonadota; class Alphaproteobacteria; order Rhizobiales; family Xanthobacteraceae; genus Pseudolabrys. The sequence continues at coordinate 251,134 of CAWFXX010000007.1, read as the reverse complement.
ATGGCTGCCAAGGACGTAAAATTTTCAGGCGATGCGCGCGACCGCATGTTGCGCGGTGTCGACATTCTCGCCAATGCCGTGAAAGTGACGCTCGGTCCGAAAGGACGCAACGTCGTGCTCGATAAATCGTTCGGCGCGCCGCGCATCACCAAGGACGGTGTGACGGTCGCCAAGGACATCGAGCTGGAAGACAAGTTCGAAAATATGGGCGCACAGATGGTGCGCGAAGTTGCCCAGAAGACCAACGATCTCGCCGGCGACGGCACCACGACGGCGACTGTGCTCGCACAGGCAATCGTCAGGGAAGGCGCCAAGTCGGTCGCTGCGGGCATGAATCCGATGGACCTCAAGCGCGGCATCGACATCGCCGTCACCGCAGTGGTCAAGGACATCGAGAAGCGCGCCAAGAAGGTTTCCTCGTCGGCGGAAGTCGCCCAGGTCGGCACCGTCTCGTCCAACGGCGACAGCAATATCGGCAGCATGATCGCCAAAGCGATGCAGAAAGTCGGCAACGAAGGCGTCATCACGGTCGAAGAGGCCAAGGCGATGGAGACGGAAGTCGAGATCGTTGAAGGCATGCAGTTCGACCGCGGCTACATCTCCCCCTATTTCGTCACCAACGCGGAGAAGATGCTGGCCGAGCTTGAGGATGCTTACATCCTCCTCCACGAAAAGAAGCTCTCCGGCCTTCAGTCGATGCTTCCCGTGCTGGAAGCGGTGGTGCAGTCCGGCAAGCCGCTCGTCATCATCGCAGAAGACGTCGAAGGCGAAGCGATCGCCACGCTGGTGGTCAACAAGCTGCGCGGCGGCCTGAAGGTTGCTGCCGTCAAAGCGCCGGGCTTCGGCGACCGCCGCAAGGCGATGCTCGAAGACATTGCAATTCTCACGGGCGGCCAGCTGATCTCCGAAGACCTCGGCATCAAGCTCGAGAACGTCACCACGGCCATGCTCGGCCGCGCCAAGAAGGTGATCATCGAGAAAGAAAAGACCACCATCGTGCACGGCGCCGGCAAGAAGCCGGAAATCGAGGCGCGGGTTCAGCAGATCAAGGCGCAGATCGAGGAAACCACCTCCGACTACGACCGCGAAAAGCTGCAGGAACGCCTCGCCAAGCTGGCGGGCGGCGTTGCGGTGATCCGCGTTGGCGGTGCCACCGAAATCGAGGTGAAAGAGAAGAAGGACCGCGTCGAGGACGCGCTCAATGCCACCCGCGCCGCGGTCGAGGAAGGCATTGTGCCGGGCGGCGGCGTTGCCCTGCTACGTGCCAAAAAGGCGGTCGGCCGTATCCACGATGAGAACCCGGACGTCCAGGCCGGCATCAATATCGTCCTCAAGGCACTGGAAGCGCCCATCCGCCAGATCGCGGAAAACGCAGGCGTGGAGGGCTCGATCGTGGTCGGCAAGATCACGGACGAAAAGTCCGAGACCTACGGCTTCGATGCCCAGACCGAGAAATATGTCGACATGGTCGACGCCGGCATCATCGACCCGGCAAAGGTCGTGCGCACCGCGCTTCAGGATGCAGGCTCGGTTGCAGGCCTCCTGGTCACCACCGAAGCGATGGTGGCCGAACTGCCGAAGGAACCCGCGCCGGCAATGCCGCAAGGAGGCGGCATGGGCGGTGGAATGGGCTTCTAACGCAGCTCGATTCCCTGACGGACAGAGCAAGGGCGCGGCCCCGGCCGCGCCCTTTTTGTTTCTCAGTCCAGGCGCGTCAATGATCGCTGGCGCGGAATTTCAATGTCATTGGCCCCTCCAGGACAATGCTGTCGCCCGCCCGCCGCCAACCGGTCATCTGCGTCAGAGTCGCCAGAAATTCCTCGTCGGCCTGGACCCGTTCGGGCGTGCATTGTCCTGCACTTTGCATCGCGGGCATATCTTCAGGAAGCGGGCCGGCCTCGATCTTGATCGCACCATCGGAAACTTCCACTTGCGCCGGCACCGTTCTGCACCACAGATCAATGCGCGCGCCGCCATTCGATTCAACGGCAAGAACGGGCATTCGCTTGCCCGGCCGCATCGGCGCCGCATCGAGCAAAAGCTCCTGATCGAATGGAAAAGTATCGGCGGCGACTCCCGCACCGCACGCCAACAGGATCAGAATTGCGGCGACAGAGCCGCGCACAACAGCGTGACGCGTCATTCGGCCCCGGCATCTTGTTGCACAAGGCTACGCGCTGTTCGTACCAACCGTTTAACTGATTCCGGTCTGAAATAGCGAATGGGTGCTCTCCTTAGTCCCGATGCCCAACTTCGCGAGTGATAGCCCACAGAAAGTAAGGCATATATGCGCCGCCCAGAACGAGCGATCCGATCAACCACAGGTCGCCGCGGGGCTTCCAGTACCAAAGCAGGCCCGAAAGCGCAAAATAGACGACAGTGCCGAGGGCCAGCCGCATCCGCGCCTAATACCAGAATACATCAGCGGATCAATGCGACATAAAATTGGTAAATCGGCCCGCGACGTCCAATCGGTTTATTATTGCTCGTGCGGAAGGGCCGCGTTAGAATAGCAACTGAGAAAAGCGCCAGCATTCTGGCGGGAGGACAAGATGGCGGACGCAGTAACGGCTTTGATCGGCGCAATCATCATGATTGGCTATATGTTTTTGATCGCTGCCAAGCTCGCCGCGCCGCCGCTGTGGATTTGTGTTCTCATCGGGCTTGCCCTGATGCTCTGGGGCTTCTGGGGCGACGACTGGCAACCGATCGTCAAGCGCGATTCGAAATAGCGCTAGTCCTCGGACAATTCCTCGATCAGCCAGTTCGCCGTGCGCAGCAGACGCGCGTCGTCGCCGCGGTCGCCGATCAATTGCACACCCAGCGGCATGCCGCCCTCACCCGTCAGCAGCGGCAATGACAGCGCCGGCAATCCGGTCAAGGTCCACAACGAGCAGAATATCGGGCTGCCGGTCGCTTCCCCCTTGGGTGCGACACCTACGCTCGCCGGAGTGATAATCGCGTCGTATTCCTTGAATATTTCCCCGATCGCGGCGGCGTAACGCCGGGCGGCATCGCGCGCCGCGAGGTAGCGCACCGCCGTTACTTTTTCGCCTTCGGCAAGGAAATCGCGCAACTGCCGGCTCGACGCCGCCTCATCGCCGCGCGCGACGATAGGGCGGAGATTATGCGCCATGTCGGCGGCCATGATCGCGCGCTGGTCGTCCCACGCCGTGGCGAAAGACTCACCGAGCTTGATCGGCTGCGCCTGTTCTCCGAGCAGCCCGACCAGGCTCTCGAATGCAGCGCGGGTTTCTGGCTCGGCCTTTTCCCAGATCGGCGTCTGCACGAAGGCAAAGCGCGGCGGCAGCGGCGGCTCCGCGCCGGTCATTTCCAGAAAGGACGGCGCCGCGACCGGCCGCGTGTCGCCGTCATTGCGGGTCATAGCCTGCCAGCACTTCCAGGATCAGCGCGGTATCGGGGAGCGAGCGGGCGAACACGCCGACATGGTCGAGCGCCTGCGACAGCTGCAGGGCGCCGTGCCGCGAGATGGTGCCGTGCGTCGGCTTGCAGCCATAGACGCCGCAGAAGGCCGACGGGCGGATAACCGAGCCGTTGGTTTGCGAACCGATCGCCAGCGGCACCATGCCGGCGGCCACCGCCGCAGCGGAGCCGGACGACGAACCGCCGGGCGTGCGTTCGAGGTCGTGCGGATTTCGGGTCGCGCCGGGATGAAAATACGCAAACTCGGTGGTCACCGTCTTGCCGATGATGACGGCGCCGGCTTCGCGCAAGCGTGCGACCGCCGTGCAATCGCGCATCGGCTGGCGGCCCTTGAGAATGGGCGAGCCGCATTCAGTTTTGTAATCGGCGGTGTCGAATATGTCTTTGATGGCGACCGGAACGCCATGCAGCGGTCCGATCGCATTGCCGTTGCGGCGGCGCTCATCGAGCCTGCGCGCCTGCAGGAGCGCCTCGTCCGGATCGAGATGGACGAAGGCGTGCACCTTGTCGTCGAGCTCGGCGATACGATCGAGGCAGGCGCTCGTATATTCCTCAGCGGAGATATCGCCGCTTGGCAATCCGCTCGGCAGCCTCGATCGCGGTCAAGCGATGTCAGATCGTCTTCAGCCACCGTCAATTCGCGTAAATTTTGCCAGGCAGCCAGAGGGCGATGCCCGGGAACATGTAGACGAGCGTCATGGTCAAGAACACCATGAACACGAACGGCAAGGCGCCGGCGAAAATCTGGTTCAGCCGCACATGCGGCGGCGCCACGCCCTTGAGGTAGTACGCGGCCATAGCCATCGGCGGCGTGTTGAACGACGTCTGGATGTTGAGCGCGACCAGAATGCCGAACAAAGTCGGGTCGATATTGAAGTGCTTGACCAGCGGCAGGAAGATCGGGACGAAGATGATGATGATCTCGGTCCACTCCAGCGGCCAGCCAAGGCAAAAGATGATGAACTGGGCCAGGATGAGGAATCCGGTCGCGCTCAAATTCGCCGCGATCACCCAATGCTCGATCACCTCGTGGCCGCCGAGATAAGAGAACACCGAGGAGAAGGTCCACGAGCCGATGAACAGGTAGCAAACCATGGCCGAGGTGCGGGCGGTGAGGTAGACGGCCTCTTTCAGCCGCTGAAACGTCGAGCGAGCTTGTAGCCGGCCGCAAGAATAACGGAGCCGGCGCGCCAACCGCCGCCGCTTCCGACGGGGTCGCCAGTCCGAGCAGGATCGCGCCGAGCACTGAGAGGATCAGGATCGCGAGCGGGAAGAACGAGGTCAGCAGCGCCCAAACACTTCGCCGAACGGAATGTCACGTTCGAGTTCTTTCGGCTTCGGCGCCAGGCTCGGATTGATCAGCACGCGCACGATCACGTAGACGACATAGAGTCCCGCCAGCAGGAAGCCGGGGAGGAAGGCCGCGGCGTAAAGCTGAACGACGGAAACCGACGTGGTCGCGCCGTACAGGATCAGCAGCACGCTCGGCGGAATCATGATGCCGAGGCAGCCGCCGGCGCAGACCACGCCGGCCGAGAGTTCGGTGTTGTAGCCGGCCGCGCAGCATGGCCGGGAAAGCGAGCAGACCCATCAAGGTGACGACCGCGCCGACGATGCCGGTGGCGGTGGCGAACAGCGCGCAGGTGATCAGCGTGGCGACTGCGAGCGCGCCCGGCACGTGCCGCATCGACATCTGCAGCGAATAAAACAGCCGGTCGAGAATGTTCGAGCGCTCGACCACGTAGCCCATGAACAGGAACAGCGGCACCGCGGTCAGCACGTCATTCGACATCACGTCATAGGTATTGGTGACGAGCAGGTCGAAAATGCGCGAGCCCATCGCGTAGTAGCCGAAGAACACGCCCATCGCGACGAGCGTGAAGGCGATCGGGAAGCCCAGCAAAATGACGCCGATGAAGCTGCAGAGCTGGATCATCCCGATTTCGGGATTGGTGAACATCATCGCGACGCCCCCACGTGCATTTCTTCTTCGATGCGCCGGCGATCCGCCGCTTCGGCGAGAATGGCGGATTCCATTTCTTCCACGTCATGCAGCCGTTGCGGCCAGACGCCGTCGCGAATGCAGATGATGCAGCGGATGATTTCGGCAAAGCACTGCATCAACATCAGCGCCCCGGCAATCGGAATCAGCGTCTTGTGCGGATAGACCGGCGCGCCGGTCGGGCTGTAGATGCTGACCTCATGGATGTGCCAGGACTGCTCGGCATAGGGGATGCCGTAATAGAACAACGCGCCCATGCCCGGCAGCATGAAAATGATGAAGAGGACGAGATCGATCGACGCCTGCACCCGGTACGGCCACATCCGGTAGACGAAGTCGCCGCGCACATGTCCGTTGCGCGACAGCGTATAGGCGCCGGCCATCATGAACAGCGCGCCATACATGAAGTAACTGACGTCGAACGCCCAGTTGGTCGGCGCGCGAAACAGGTAGCGCATGAAAACGTCGTAACAGGTGCCGAACGTCATGATGACGATGCACCAGCCGAACGCCTTGCCGACGCCCGCGCTCAGACGGTCGATGAACAGCAGAAATTGTTCCACGAAGAACTCCCCCAGATTGGCTACAGACACAAACTCGCCGGGGCAGCGGTGCCGCCCCGGCGAATTCGGTAAGCCCTGATCAGACCTTCATCGGTCCGAAGTAGTGCTCGTAGGCAGACTTGTAGTCCGCTTCGTTGTTGATCGAGTAGAAGCCGACCCGCTTGCCCCACTCTTTCTGGCTCGCAAGCACCTTCTTGATGAACGGACCCTGGTTCGCGTCGGCGCTGATCTCGTCGACGACCTTGTCCCAAGCCGCGAGTTGCGCCTTGAAGATCGCCTCGGAGGTGCGCTTGACGTGGACGCCATGCTTGGTCTGCAACGTCTCAAGATCGCGCGAGTAGATGTCCCAGGCCTTCCAGATGTCGGCGGAGTTGGAGGCTTGGCCGGCCAGGTGCAGCACTTGCTGCTGCTCCTTGCCGAGACTGTCCCACTTCGTTTTGTTGAGACACGACCTCGATGGCTTCCGACGCCTGGTGGTACGAGCCGAGATAGTAGTACTTGGCCACGTCCTGGCCGCCGAAGCGCATGTCGGACGTCGGGTTGTTGAACTCGAACGCCTCGATCACGCCCTTTTCCATCGCCGGCAGGATTTCCGGCCCTGGCAGTTGCGCGACGCTGGCGCCCATCGCCTGCATGACGTTGGAGGCGAGACCGACGGTGCGGTACTTCATGCCCTTGAAGTCATCCGGACCCGTTCAGCTCTTTCTTGAACCAGCCGAGCGGCTGGGTCGGCATGGCGAAGACGATAGAAGCCCTGGACGTTGAGATTGAGGATCTTCTGGGTCAGCTCGTCGTAGAGAGCCTGACCGCCGCCATGATAGAACCAGCCCATGAACTGGCTGGCGTTGGTGCCGTAGCAGGGGCCGGTGCCGAACAGCGACGCGGCGCGATGCTTGCCGTACCAGTAGGCCGGCACGCTGTGGCAGCCGTCGAGCACGCCCGAATGGGTCGCGTCCATGACCGAGAACGCCTTCACCACGGCGCCAGCGTTGAGGTAGTCGATCTTCAGACGGCCGCCGCCCATCTCGTTGACGGTCCGGGCATAGTCTTGGCCGTACTCGTTGAGAATATCCGTAGCTCCCCAGCCACCCTGCATTTTCAGGGTCACGGTTTGTGCGCGAGAAACCTGCGGCATGGCAATCGTCGCCACGCCGGCAACAGCGGCGCCGCCAAGAAACTTTCGGCGGGTCGCGGCATTACACTGCTTGTTTTTGGCCATTTCTCTTTCCCTCCCTTGGATCGTTTTATCCCTTTAACATTTACCGCCGGGTCTTATTCCATGGCCCGACTTTTGCGTTCGGATCAGGCAACCCTTGACAATGATCGTACGGGGTGCGGTGGACGGAAGCAATATTGGGCAGTCTTTGGGCCATCTTGGCTCGTGTGTTTTAACGCCCTCGATACGCCCTTTTTATGCGGGAATCCGTCGAAATAGAACGATTTCCGCGCTGCACTAGCCGTTAGTAGGTATGCCAGATGGAAGCACTTTTCTCTGGTTCGACAGGAGACTTTCCGTGAGAGGCATATTCTCGACGCTCGCCATCGTGTGGCGAATTGCCAGCCCCTATTTCTATTCGGAAGATCGCTGGCCGGGCCGCATCTTGCTGGCCGCCGTCGTTGCAATCGAATTGGCAATCGTCGGAATCAATGTCCTTCTCAATTCGTGGAACAATACCTTCTACAACGCGCTTCAGGACAAGAATTGGAACGCGTTCATTTATCAGCTCGGCTATTTTTGCGTGCTCGCTACGATCTATATTCTGCTGGCCGTTTATCAGCTCTATCTCAATCAATGGCTGCAGATTCGCTGGCGGCGCTGGTTGACGCAAACCTATCTCGACCATTGGCTGACCGACGCCAACCACTACCGCATGCAGCTCCTTGGCGATGCCGCCGACAATCCCGACCAGCGTATTGCCGAGGACGTAAAGCAATTCATCGATGCCGGCGCTACCGGCATCGGCGTTTTACCGATCGGGCTTGGTTTGCTGAACTCCGTCGTGACGCTGGGCTCTTTCGCGATCATCCTGTGGAATCTGTCGGGATCCGCCCCTCTTCAGTTGTTCGGCACCACATGGGCCATACCGGGCTACTTGTTCTGGGCAGCGTTGATCTATGCGATTATCGGCACGGCACTCACGCATTTGGTCGGCCGTGCACTGACCGCGCTCAATTTCCAACAGCAACGTTACGAAGCGGATTTCCGATTTAATCTGGTTCGCGTGCGCGAGAATTCCGAACAGATCGCGCTGCTTGCCGGCGAGCCAGCGGAACGCGACCGGCTATTGACCCGATTCAGCAATGTTGTAGCAAACTGGCTCGCAATCATGTCGCGGCAGAAGAAACTGACATTCCTGACTGCCGGCTACAGTCAGGTCTCTTCGGTATTCCCGTTCGTGGTGGTAAGCCCGGCCTATTTTGCCGGCTCGATCCAGCTCGGCGGGTTGATGCAGACGGCATCGGCATTCGGCAGCGTGCAGGGTGCCCTGTCGTTCTTCATCTCGGTCTATCGGCAGCTCGCCGAGTGGCTGGCAGTGGTCGAACGGCTTGCCGGATTCGATGAGTCGATCGCTGCTGCGAAAGCGGCTGCGAATACACCGCCTGTCATCACACTCGTGACAGGAGGCGCGAGCGCCGTGAGCTTCGACGATCTGGTCGTACGGCTTCCGAACGGAAAACCATTGGTCAGCGCCAGCGAGATTTCGATCAAGCTCGGCGAACGCGTGCTGGTGAGCGGACCCTCCGGCGCCGGCAAATCAACTTTGTTCCGGGCGCTTGCCGGCGTCTGGCCGTTTGGCGAAGGCACCATCACGGTGCCGAAAGGCGCGCGAATGATGATCCTGCCGCAACGGCCATATTTCCCCATCGCGCCGCTTGCTGCCGCCGTCGCCTATCCGGCCGAGCCCGGCAGCTTCGATGCCGGCCGCGTCGCGGAGCTCATTGCCGCGGTCGGCCTGCCCGCGCTCGCCGCTCGCATTGAGGAAGAAGCGCACTGGAACCGCATGTTGTCGCTCGGCGAGCAGCAGCGGCTGGGGATCGCGCGCGCCCTGCTCTACGCACCGGACTATCTGTTTCTGGACGAAGCGACTGCTTCACTGGATGAACCGGCAGAAGCCGCGGTCTATCGGCTGCTCGAGCAGCGGCTCGCCAAGGCTACAATTGTGTCGATCGGACACCGCGCGACTCTTGCGGCATTCCATCAGCGCCGGCTGGCGTTCAACCGGGACGGCGATCATTCCGCCGTGCAAGAGGAAAAACTCACGCCGGCGAGCTAGGGCAAAACCGCGCACCGGCAAAAGAGAAAGGGCGGCGACCGGTCACGGCCGCCGCCCCTTCAGGGACAGACTTAGTTCAGATTACTTCAGGCTGCCGAGCGTAAGGTCGGCAGACAGCTTGGCGACGAAGGCCGCGCCGCACCAGCTGGAGCCAGCGCCACTCGTATTGATTGAAGTAACGTTGTTGATTACGGTCGCAGTCGGATCGCTGGTGAAGGCGTTGCAGTCACCCTTGCTGAGATTGGTGTCGGAGTAACGCAGATCGAGCGTGAACACCTTCCAGGTGAAACCGATGCCGACGTTCCAGGTGTTGTAGTCCGCGTAGGGGATGCCATTGGCATAGGGCGGTAGTGCGGAACAGATACCGAGGTAGTACGCGCCGTAGAAGGGATCGCTGGTGCCGAGCCATTGACGACCGAACTCACCCGACACGTACCAGCCGAACGGACCAAGCGCCATTTTCTCAGGCGCGGTGAACTTGATCGTGCCGGAGAGATATTCGCCATCGGCGCCGGTGTTCAGGAAGTTCGGCGAATAATAGAAGTTCGCGCCGAACACCCAATCGGTCCAGGTGTAAGCAACCTTGGCGTAGACTTCGTAGAAGCTGGCAACCGACTTGGCGGCGTTGCCGTTGGGGAAGATGAAGCCGGATCGCAGCCGGGATCGAAAGACTGCAGTCGGAGCCCGTGCCGTAACACTTGCCACCCGGATAGTAATAGTACCAAAAGCCAAAATCGAAGGCCAAAGGACCGAAGGTTGGGCGAACACCGCCGTACATATCGATTTCCGCAGCCGCGTTGTTTGCGAACTTGATGCTCTCACCAGACAGGCCGGCATAGAGCTGGACGTTCGAAAGGATGTTGTAGCGCGGCTCAAAATAAGCTGCGACCGATGGTTTGTGGCCGGATTGGGTGATGCCGCGCCAGACGTAGTCATTCATGATCGCCGAACCGAAAGCGATATCCCACGGGCTCGGTTCCGGAGCCGGCGCCACCTTGGCGGCTTTCGCCGGCATGTCAGCCGCGAATGCGGGCACAGCGGCCGAAACCGCGAGCGCCGCAACAACCGACAACACAACTTTCTTCATTGAGTCTGCCCCTTTTAATTCGATCGGCCCGAGAGTTCCGGCCGATCCCCTGTCCCTGCGTACAGAACCGTAGATTTCCCCGGGCGGTAATCGGTCTGTACGCGTTTTGACTGCATTAACGCGCAAATTTAGACCTGTGACGCGCCATCGCGGCAAGCCAAAAACGGTGGCAACTGCCGCCTTTTTAGGCGAATCCGCTCCCTATCGACAGAATGCCGGCAGCTGTTGCGTGAATGTCACAAATTGGGACCCAAACCCGCTCTTTTGCCTGCACCAAAGGTTGTATCCCCGGCCAGACGGGCCGGGTTTTCCACACCCTGGCGTTTGCAAACGAACGACTATTCGGGCGGCCCGAATCGACGTTTTCAGGCCGCCGCCGCCTTTTTGCGGTTGGCCTCCAGGCGCGAGTCGACCAGCGCGACGATCGCGTCGATCACCGGATGGCTCAGGCCCTTCTGCTTGGCGATCAGCTGCACCAGCTTGTCGGCGCGCTCGATATTCGGCGCGCCGTTTTGCAAAGCGCGCGCGGCCGACGCCGGACGCGTCAGGCTCTGCGCCGCTGCCGCATATTTTTCGAACGGCACAAGATCGCTCGGCGCCGCGCCAAGCTTCACGCAGAGATCGAACACGAAATTGTAGACCGAGCGCGACTCCTCGATGTTCGAATGCACCGCCTCTTGCGCCGTGCGCATGCCGTCTTTGGTGATGCAGCGATAGTTGCCGGCGAGCAGCATCGACCATTTCGCGAGCGGCACGAAGATGGAATCGTGCACGCGCAATTTCACCGGCAGTTCGATCTTGCCTTCCGGCGTGTCGAAGCGCACGGCGTCGATGTCTTTCTCGAGCTGGCGCAGGATCGCGGTGTGTATGTCGTTGTCGAACTTGGCGACCTTGAAATTCGTCGGCAGCGTGACCTGCAACACGTTGACCTTTTCCTCGGGCGGGCGGATTGCCTGCGGATCGGGGCTGCACAGAGTCAGAAGGCCCGGATCGAAATTGTCCCACACCGTCGGATCGGTATAGGCGGGCTTGAGCAAATCGTAATTGAGCCCGGGGATACGTTTCACGTAGGGCAGCGGCGGCATGTTCATGATCGACATGCACGGCACTTTTGATTTTGCCACCGCATCGAGCAATTCGCGCACACCGGGTGAGCGATATTGCGGCTCCTGCATGGCGAGCCCGACCAGGTCGTAGTCCTTCGGGTTAACGCCGGCAGCGCCGCCGGCCGTGACCTTGCCGGGCAACTTGCGCGAGTCGATCTCGATCTGGTCCTTGCGGCCCTTTACGGGCATGCGTACGCGGAAGCCTTCGGCATTGATCAGGTCCGCTTCCGCCGGGAGGCAAATCAGATGGACGGAATGCCCGCCAAACATGATCTTGGAGGCAAGCAGCGACCCGTAGGACGCGCCCATGATCAGAATTTTGTAAGTCGCCGGCATTGCGGCCTCCCTTATGGCTTGTTCGTAAAAATCCTAAAGAGTTCCGGCCCTTACAGCCGGTCGCCTCATGGGGCGCATGCTATGCGGCCCGTCTTGTTGATGCAATCGGGGCGATGGTGCAACGCGGCAGGATCTGTCTCGTAACTTTTCAGAGCGATGTTGGTTCGGTGCTCACCAGCGCCACAAGCGATTCCGGCACGGGGCCGCCGGTCGCCCAATCGAGCAATTCGACCGTGTGCACGACAGGGATGGCACTGCCGGCGGCAAGCTGAGTGATGCACCCGATGTTGCCGGCCGCGATCGCATCAGGCGCAAGACGTTCGATGTTCGCGACCTTGCGCGCGCGCAGCTGCTCCGCGAGCGCCGGCTGAAGAATGTTGTAGGTGCCCGCCGACCCGCAGCACAGATGGCCTTCCGGCACGTCCTTCACAACGAAACCGGATCTGGAGAGCAGATCTTTCGGCTCGCGGATAACCTTTTGTCCGTGCTGCAGCGAACAGGCGGCATGATACGCGATCGTGAGCGGCTTGGCCGCGCCGGTCGTCCGCAAATCGAGCGTCGCCAGGTATTCGGTGATGTCGCGGGCACACGCGGAAACGCGCGATGCCTTGCTGGCGTAGACCAGATCGTTGCGAAACATGAAGCCGTAATCCTTGAGCGTCGTGCCGCAGCCCGAGACGGTCACGAGAATGGCGTCCAGACCGGCACCTTCGAGCTCGCGCGTCCACGCATCGATATTGTTGCGGGCCCGCGCCCGGGCTTCGTCCTCGCGACCCATGTGGTGGGCAAGCGACCCGCAGCAGGCTTCACCGGCCGCGACGACCACCTCGATCCCGTGGCGATTGAGCAGACGAATGGCGGCTTCGTTGGTTGATGGCGCCAGCACCGGATTGATGCAGCCGGACAACAAAGCCACCCGGCCACGGCGCGTCCCTTCCGCCGGGTAGACCTTGCCCACGCGATCAACCGGCGGCGCCGGCCGGCGGTGCGGCGTCAGGCGGAGCATGGCCGCCATCCGATGCAGCCCCAGGAGATCCAGCACCGGCGCGAACGGCCTCCCGACAATGCCCGCAACGACGGCAATACGGAAAAGGGACGGATCGACCAGCACACGCGCGAGCAGCCCACGCACGAAGCGATCTGCGAGCGAACGCTTGTACGTTTTCTCGATATGCTCGCGGGCGTGATCGACGAGATGCATGTAGTTCACGCCCGACGGACAGGTGGTCATGCACGCAAGGCAAGACAGGCAACGGTCGATGTGCTTGACCACCTCACGCGTCGCCGGCCTGTCCTGCTCGAGCATCTCCTTGATCAGGTAAATGCGCCCGCGCGGGGAATCGAGTTCGTCGCCCAGCAGGGCATAGGTCGGGCATGTCGCCGTGCAGAAGCCGCAGTGCACGCAGGCGCGAAGAATTTTCTCCGACGAAGCGACCTGCGGATCGAGCAGCTGCGTGAGCGTGAATGAGGTTTGCATGCGCTACACTCCCGCCCACATGCGACCGGGATTGAGCACGGACTTCGGGTCGAAACTCTCTTTCACGCGCCTGGTCAGCGCACGCAATGCGGGTTCCTCCGGCTCGAAAACATCCATCGCGGCCCGCACCGCCGTGGGTGCGCGTACAAGCGTGGCGTGTCCACCGAGAGCGGCCGTCGCGCCGCGGATCGCAGCGGCGTCGGGCTCGGCGGCAAACGGCATCGCCACCCAGATGAGGCCGCCGGCCCAGTCGTAAAACATTTGCGCGGCTGGCGTAATCGCGGTGGCGATTTCGTGCCCTTTGCCTGGCGCGACCGAAATACGCCAGAGCGGGCGCGATCGCGCGGCCTCCGACGCAAATGGTTGCACATTCCGGACACTCCGCCATAAGGCGCGCGATTCTTTTTCGTCAATCAGCGAAATCGGGCCAAATTCCTTCATGAGCCTTGCGAGCGCAGCCTTGCGATGTTCAACCGACGGCGCAAAACCTTCCAGCCTGAGCACCGTTGACGCCTCGGTCCTCGGCAAACCGGCGAACCAGGACGCAACATGATCGGGCAGATGCGCGGCGCCCGAAACATCGCACGACGAGCCCATCGCAGCCGCCATGGCGGCGCACGCACGCGCGTCATTAAGGCCCGTGACGAGCACCGTCACCTCGGTTTCGGCTTTCGGAAGAACCTTGATGGTGACATCGGTCATGGCGGCGAGCGTGCCCCAGGATCCGGCGAGCAACTTGCAGAGGTCATAGCCGGTTACATTCTTCACCACGCGTCCGCCCGATTTGATCGTCTCACCGCGGCCGGTGATTGCGGTCACGCCGAGAAAATGATCGCGCGCGGCGCCAGCTTTGATGCGGCGCGGGCCGGACAGATTGGCGGCAATCGCACCACCGAGTGTACCGCCGTTCGCTTCACCGCCAAGCAGCGGCCCATAGTCCATCGGCTCGAAGGCAAGCTCCTGGTTGTTTTTGTCCAGCAACGCTTCGATCTCGGCAAGCGGCGTGCCCGCACGCGCCGACAGCACCAGTTCGGCTGGCTCGTAAAGCGTAACGCCGGTGAGCGCCGAAAGATCGAGCGTCAAATCGGTCTGGCTCGGCCGGCCGATTACACGCTTCGTCCCCTGCCCGGCCAGTTCCAACGCCTTGTCGTTGCCGAGCGCCCAACGCACGGCATCCTCGACCTCTTTGGCGTCGCGGGGTTTGAGCGTGTCAGCCATAGCACGTTTCGGTCATTCGGCGGCTCGCGCGGCCGGCTCACGCGCGAAAGCCGGCATGATCTCGCGCGCAAACCGGCGCAACTGGTCGATGCCACCGGCAATTGTGAGTAACACATAGCCGACGCCGGCATCGCGTAGAGCCTCGATCATGCCCGCAATCTCGTGCGGTGTGCCGTAAAGCGCATTCGCTTCTGTCGCGCCCGCCTTGTCGGCATAGGCCAGCACATGCGCGCCCGGCTTGCCGCCGGGCATGCGTGATACATCGACGGTGCGCTTGGTATATTCGGCCTGGCGAACAAGCGCGGCCTCGGTGTCGGCTTTATCTTTCGCCACATAAAGTTGCCGGGCGACCGTCACCTGCATCGGATCGAAGCCGAGCCCATTTGCCTCTCGCTCGGTCCGGTAGATCGCAATGCGCTCGCTCAACGCCGCCGGCGATGCATATTGATCGAGAATAAGATTGAAGCCGCGCGCGCCGGCGCGCTTGATCGAATGCGGGTTGCCGGCGGCGACCCAGAGCGGCGGATGCGGGTTTTGCGCCGGCGGCGGCTCGACCACGACATCCTCGAAATGCCAGAAGCGGCCTTTGTGCGAGAAACGTTCGCGCGTCGTCCACGCGCGCAACATGACCTCGACCGCTTCCTCGAAGCGCGCTTCAGCCTCTTCCGGCGCGATCTGGAAACCCTTGAACTCGCTGTGCCGGTATCCCTTGCCGATACCGAGATCGAGGCGGCCCTTTGAGAGCAGATCGAGCGTCGCAGCTTCTTCGGCGAGGAGTATCGGATTGTGCCACGGTGGCACGATGACGGCGGTGCCAAGGCGCAAGGTCGTGGTGCGCATCGCCAGCGCCGTCAGCAGCATCAGCGTCGAGGACACCTGGTTCCAGCCGCTGAAATGGTGCTCGACCGAAAAGCTCGAGTGAAAGCCCAACGCCTCGGCTTCCACATTGAAATCGAGATAGTCGAAAAAACCGCGGCCGGTCTCGGGGCCGAAGCCTGGAATGTCGGCCTTGGGCGAACAGAACAATCCGAAACGCATTATTAGAACCTTGGAATATCGGGGAACGGCAGCTTGCCGGCATGAACGTGCAGCCTGCCCAGCTCGGCGCAGCGATGCAGCTGCGGAAATACCTTGCCGGGGTTGAGCAGGCCCTTGGCATCGAAGGCGCATTTCAAGCGCTGCTGCTGGTTGAGATCGATCTCGGAGAACATGACCGGCATCAGATCGCGTTTTTCGACACCGACGCCGTGTTCACCGGTCAGCACGCCACCGACTTCGACACAGAGCTTGAGGATTTCGGCGCCGAATTCCTCGGTCTTCTCCAGTTCGCCCGGCACGTTGGCATCATAGAGGATGAGCGGATGCAGGTTGCCGTCGCCCGCATGGAACACGTTGGCGACGCGCAAACCGTATTTATTCGACAGCTCCCGGATGCGCTTGAGCACCAGCGGCAGCTGCGCGCGCGGAATTGTGCCATCCATGCAGTAATAATCCGGCGAGATGCGGCCGACGGCCGGGAACGCGGCCTTGCGTCCCGCCCAGAACAGCAGTCGTTCTTCCTCCGACCGAGAGGCCTTGCATGACACGGCCCGGCACTCGCGCGCGATCTTTTCGACACGCCCGATGAGATAGTCGACCTCGGCCGCCGGCCCATCGAGCTCGACGATCAGCAACGCCTCGACATCGAGCGGATACCCAGCGTGGACGAACTGCTCCACCGCCGCGATCGCCGGGCCGTCCATGATTTCCATGCCACCCGGAATGATCCCCGCTGCCGATAATGCGCGAAACACATTCGCCGGCGTCTTCCGACGACGGAAAGCCGACCAGAAGCGCGCGCGCCGTCTCCGGCTTCTTCAGGATGCGGACGGTCACTTCAGTGACCACGCCGAGCAGCCCTTCGGAGCCGGTAATCACGCCGAGCAAATCATATCCCGAAGCGTCGAGATGCCTGCCGCCGAGGCGAAGAACTTCGCCGGTGATCAGCACGATTTCGCAACCCAGCACGTTGTTGGTGGTCATGCCGTATTTCAGGCAGTGCACACCACCGGAATTCTCCGCCACATTGCCGCCGATGGTGCAGGCAATCTGCGAGGACGGATCCGGCGCATAATAAAATCCCGCATGCGCGACCGCATTGCTGACTGCGAGATTGGTCACACCCGGCTCTGCAACGACGACACGATTGTCATAATCGATGTCGCGGATGCGGTTGAACTTGGCCATGCCGAGCAGCACGCCGTCCGCGAGCGGAAGCGCGCCGCCGGACAGCGAGGTGCCGGCCCCGCGTGGCACCACCTTGATGCCTTCGTCGTGGCAATAGCGCAGCACCTCGGCGACCTGCTGGGTGGTCTCCGGAAGCACGACAACCATCGGCAACTGGCGATAGGCGGTGAGCCCGTCGCTTTCGTATGGTCGCAATTCGCGCTCCGCATCGATCACACCCTCGCCGGGTACAATCGTCCGCAGGGCGGCGACAATGCGCGCCCGGCGGCCCAATACCGCCTGATCTGTCTCCGGCATTCTCACGGCCACGGACAAAACTCCCGGCTCATTCTCAAGCAACGATACCAGCCATTTGACGCATTACACATAGGGCTGGCAAAACCCATCGGAAACCAGTCCGGGCCAGCCGGCGTTGGCTCGGCGGCGGCCTAAAATCACCAGGGGAGTAGATTGATGAAACCAGTCCTTTCGGCGGCCATCATTTTGGCCGCGTTGACTCAAGGCGCGCGCGCGCAGGATGTCGCCGCCGGCGAACAATCCTTCAAAAAATGCTTTCCCTGCCATTCGATCGGCGAAGGCGCGAAGAACAAAGTGGGCCCGGAGCTCAATGGCTTGGACGGCCGACATTCGGGCACGGCCGCCGATTACAATTATTCAGATGCAAACAAGAATTCCGGCATTACCTGGAACCAGGCTTCCTTCAAGGAATACATCAAGGACCCCCGCGCCAAGATTCCAAATACCAAGATGATCTTCCCGGGCATCAAGAACGAGAAGGAAGCTGACGATTTGTGGGCCTATCTCAAGCAGTTCGGCGCCGACGGAAAAAAGAAGTAGGATTCACCGGACAAACAAGCGCATGTCGGGCCTTTGACTTTGGTCAAGGCGGCGGCTGGGGCGACAGGCATCATGACACCGGCGAGCGTTTCGCTCGGTTAGGAGATCTACATCATGATCAAGGATATTGTCGTCAACCTCGGCCTTGGGAAACACGATCCCGCCGGCGACTACGCCATTTCAGTTGCTGAGGCCTTTGGAGCCCATGTGCTCGGCATCGCGGTCTCCTATGAACCGGTGATCCCCGGCACCGTGATGGGCGGCATTCCACCCGAAATCATTGAAAGTCAGCGTTCGGAATCAAACCAGAAGGCGCGGACCGCTGTCAGCCGTTTCGAGCAGGCGGTCAAACGTACCGGGGTGTCAGGCGAGAGCCGTACCATCAGCGCCAGCATTTCCGGCGCCGCCGACCAGATCGGCCGCATCGGCCGGCGCTTCGACCTGGTCATCGTGGGTCAACCGGAACGGCAGAAATCCTTGCCCGATGAAGTCGTCGACGAAGGCGTGTTGTTCGAGTCGGGCCGGCCGGTGATCTTCGTGCCCTTCATCCAGAAAGGCGGAATGAAGCTCGACCGCATCATGGTGTGCTGGGATGGCAGTCGCGCCGCCGCACGCGCCGTCGCCGATGCCATGCCGTTTATGAAAAAGGCAAAGCAAGTCGAGATCGTCATCGTTGCCGACAAAGCCGGCAAGAAAGATGAAATACCCGGCGCCGATCTTGGCCAGCACCTTGCGCGTCACGGGCTCAAGGTGGACGTCAAGCGGATCACCTCGCCCGAGATCGACGTGCCGTCTACGATCCTGTCTTACGCGGCAGATTCCTCCGCTGATATGATCGTCATGGGCGGATACGGACATTCACGGTTGCGCGAATTTGTGCTCGGCGGCGCAACCCGCGGCTTGCTCGAGGCAATGACAGTGCCGGTGCTGATGTCGCACTAAGGGTCGCAAAAAGCCGCTCAGGTGGCTGAATGCTCGAAAATCACCTCACGTTGCGCGACGGCGAGAAGGTGTTCATTCGGCCACTCAAGGTCGAGGACGCCGCGCTTTATCCCGACTTTCTCGCGGAAGTGACTCCTGACGATCTCCGTCTCCGCTTCTTTGCCCCGATGCGCGAAGTCAGCCACGACCTGATCGACAAGCTCATCCACTACGATCCCGAGCATGCCATGGCTTTCATCGCCATCGCTGAGGCGACGGGCCGCATGCTCGGTGTGGTGCGCCTGCACGATGACCCGAACAGCGAAGGCGGCGAATTCGCCATTCTCGTGCGTTCGCAACTCAAGGGTCACGGGCTAGGTTGGCTGATGATGAAACACATGATCGCCTATGCCCAGGAGAAGGGTCTGGAAACCGTGCACGGGCAGGTGCTGGCCGAAAACGCCACCATGCTCCAGATGTGCGCCGAGCTTGGATTCCACGTCGCTGAAGATGCCGGCGAACGCGGCGTGAAAGTCGTGACGTTGCCGCTGCACGAATTACCGGCGCTTACCACGCATTGAAAGAACCTAAGGCAGCACGCACTGGGCGACGAGACCGCGAGCGCGTGCATCGACGACGCCCAACGATCGCAATGCAAGCAACGTGATTGTCTGAACCGCCTCACGCGCGGCGCCGGCATCGGCCGCGGCAGGCGGCGCCAGCGGTCCGAGCAGCCCCTCCAGCAAAGCGCCCAGAATTGCAGGTGCGGCGAAGCGCGCGTCCTGATCAGGCAAATGGCCGCCCGCGATGGCCGTTCTGATGCGTACTTCGAGTTCAGCCGCCAGCGCGCGGCGGAATTCCAGCCGCAGGGCATCGATATCGGCATCGACCGGCTCGGCGATCACCGCCCAGGCGAGCCCGCGTTCATGCAGAGCACGCGAGGCAAAGGTGGCGAGACAGGCAGCCAGCGCTGACAATGGTCCCGGCGCTGCATCGGCCGCGGCTCGCATCGCGGCGACTTCACGATCCGCGCTGGCCGAAATCAGTTCAGCAACCAAATGCGCCTTCGACGGAAAATAGCGGTAGACGGTGCCGGCCGCGATATCGGCCCGGTTTGCCACAGCAGCGATTTGGACGGCGCCCATACCGCTTTCGCCGGCGATCGAGCGCGCGGCATCAACGATCGTCTGTTCACGCGCGGCCAGGCGGCGAACCACGTTTTCGGTGCGGCGATATGCCATGAATTGAGTGAACGATAATTCACCGGCCGGTGGCAAGTCGCAAGCTCGTCCCCGCGAAAGCGGGGGCCCAGGGCCTTACAAGGATGCGGGATGCCCGCTTGCGCGGGCATGAGCGGAGATCATGTCCGTGGCTTCAGTTGCGATGCGTGCCGCTCTTGCCCCCACCACTCGCCAGCGACTTGTCGCGGATGCCGGTCAACGTTGCGCTCGGCGTAATCGCCTCGGGATCGATCTTGAGGTGGATGATCGACGGCTTGCCGGAGGCGCGCGCGGCCGCGAACGCCGCCGGGAAATCCGCGGTTTTTTCCACCACCGCGCCGTAGCCGCCGAACGCTAGCGCATAGCCGACAAAATCCGGATTGCGCAGATCGGTCGCAATGACGCGGCCGGGATAGTCGCGCTCCTGGTGCATGCGGATCGTGCCGTAGATGCCGTTATCGGCCACCAGCACGATCACCGGCAATTTGTATTGAACGGCGGTCGCGAAATCCTGACCGGTCATCAGAAAATCGCCGTCGCCGGCGACACACACAACAGGACGTTCCGGGTAGAGGATCTGCATCGCCAGCGCGGCGGGCAGGCCGTAGCCCATCGAACCCGACGTGGCGCCGACGAGTCCGCCAAATTTTCGCACGCGATAAAACCGGTGGACCCAGCCCGAGAAATTTCCGGCGCCCTGCGTGATGGTCGCATCCGGCGGCAGGTTGTCCCGCAGCCACACCATGATTTCACCGAGATTGACCGCGCCTGGCACCGCTGTGGCCTTCTCGCCCCAGGCAAGATAGTCCGCGTGCGCGGTATCGCTTTCGCCGCGCCAGGCAATGTCCTTCGGCGCCTGCAGTTTTTCCAGCGCGAGACAAAACGCCGTCGGCGCCGCGTTGATCGCAAGATGCGCATGATAGACGCGGCCCAGTTCTTCCGCGCCCGGATGCACGTGCACGAGCTTGGTCTGCGGTTCGGGAATATCGAACACGCTGTAGCTTTGAGACGGCATTTCGCTGAACCGCCCGCCAATCAGAAGGACAAGATCGGCGCCTTTGACCCGTGCAAGCAGTTTCGGGTTCGGCCCGATGCCGAAATCGCCTGCGTAGCAGGGATGTAATGCGTCGAACAAATGACCGCGGCGAAAGGTCGTCGCGACCGGCAAGGCAAACCGCTCGGCAAAACGCATCATTGCGATTGCCGCCTGCTCGCTCCACCGGCTGCCGCCGATCAGCGCAACCGGCCGTTTGGCGGCGGCCAGCAAGTCCTGCAGCCGCCTCATGTCGGCGTCGCCGGGCCAGATTTCCACCGGCTCGAACGTTGTCGCGTCAGGCACAGAAACGCGTTCGCGCAACATGTCTTCCGGCAATGCAATCACGACCGGACCCGGGCGGCCGTTGCAGGCCGTATGAAATGCCCGCGAAACGATTTCCGGAATACGCGCGGGGTCGTCAATCTCTGTCGCCCATTTAGCCATCGTGCCGAAGACCGCGCGGTAATCGAGCTCCTGGAACGCCTCGCGCTCGCGCATCTCGCGGCCAACCTGGCCGACGAACACGATCATCGGCGAGGAATCCTGGCGCGCGATGTGAATGCCGGCCGAAGCGTTGGTGGCGCCTGGACCGCGCGTAACGAAACAGATACCGGGACGGCCGGTTATCTTGCCGACCGTCTCGGCCATGATGGCGGCGGCACTTTCGTGACGGCAGACCGTCAGCTTGATGTCGCTGCCATAGAAGGCGTCGAGCGCGGCAAGATAGCTTTCGCCCGGCACGCAGAACGCATGATGCACGCCCTGGATCGACAACTGGTCAATCAGGATTTCACCGCCCGTGCGAGCATTGTCCTTGCCGCGCATCGACGTTACTTCACGATTTTTGCCGGCGGGATCTTCGGCGCGAAGGGCACCGGTGTCATCAGCCAGTTCGACTGCTCGATCACGTTGCCGGCTTTCGCATTCTCGGACAGAAAGTGCTTCCAGTCCGGGTCCTGCATCATCTTCGCGCGCTTCTGTTCACGGTCGCCCGCGCTATCATAGACCCAACCGTGCACCAGCATGTTGAGCTGGCCGGTTTCGCTGGCCATGTAGTAGTGCGGTTCACCCATATAGCGGAGCTGCACCGGATAGCCGAGCTTGCTGTAGAGGTCGAGCTGCGCCGGCACCCTGCCCGGCAGAATCCGATACGCGCGATGATCGATAAGCACTTCGCTTCTCCCTTGAAAAAAGCCGCCTGATGCGGCGGTCAGGCGCGCACTCTTCCGGCAAGGCGCGCGCCGGTCAATAGACTTCGAGGTTGTTCGGCTGCATGGAAGGCTTGTCGACGACGCGACGCTCGGCCCGCTGCTCTGCCGGCTTGCGGTGGTGCGCGAGATTGCTCGCGGTATTGACCAGCGCAAGATGAGAAAAGGCCTGCGGAAAATTGCCGACCAGCCGACGCGTGCGCGGATCGTATTGCTCGCTCAGCAGGCCAACGTCGTTGCGCAGCGATAAAAGATGATTGAACAGCGTCAACGCCTCGTCCCGGCGTCCAAGCATGAGGTAGGCATCGGCAAGCCAGAAGCTGCAGGCCAGAAACACGCCCTCGCCGGCCGGAAGGCCATCGCTCGCGGTCGCGCTGTCGTAGCGCAGCACCAGGCCATCCACGAGCAGGTGGCGTTCGATGGCCTCGATGGTGGCGACAATGCGCGGGTCGTTCGGTGGCAGGAACCCGATCGCCGGCAAGAGCAACAGGCTCGCATCGAGTTCCTTCGAACCATAAGCGCGAACGAAATGGCCAAGCTCCGCGTCAAACCCATGTGAACACACATCCTCGTGGATGCGGTCTCGTAGCGCGCGCCATTCCTCGATCGGACCAGGGAGTCGATACATTTCCGCGCTACGGACAGCGCGATCGAAGGCCAGCCATGCCATGGCCTTTGAATGGGTGAAGTGCTCGCGGCCGCTGCGCACCTCCCAGAGCCCCTCGTCCGGCTCGTGCCAGATGCGCGAAAGATGCAGCAGAAATTCGCGTTGCATGGCCCAGCCGGTCTCGTTGGCGCCGAGGCCGCCTTGGCGCGCCTGATGCAGCGCGTCCATGACTTCACCGAAGATGTCGAGCTGGCGCTGAACGTGTGCCGCATTGCCGATGCGAACCGGCTGCGAATTTTCATAGCCGGACAGCCAAGGTACCTGCCATTCCGTCAGGCGACGCTCGCCGCGCAGGCCGTACATGATCTGGATCTGCTGCGGACTTCCCGCTGCCGCGCGCAATAGCCAGTCACGCCACTTCTGCGCTTCATCGAAGTAGCCTGCATTCATCAATGCTAGCAGCGTGAGCGTCGCATCGCGCAGCCAGCAATAGCGATAGTCCCAATTGCGCGTCCCGCCGATGAACTCCGGCAACGACGTCGTCGGAGCCGCCGCCATGCCACCGGTTGGCGCATAGGTTAGCGACTTGAGCACGATGAGCGAACGCGTGACAGCGTCGCTCCAGGGCCCCTCGATCTTGTTGCGGCCGGCCCAGGTCGTCCAGAATTTCTCCGTCGCGTGCAGGCGCTCCCAGACATCGACCGGCTCGGGCACGTCCTGATGAGAGCGCGCAAAGGAAAGAATAAATGGCACCTCCTCGCCAGGCGCGACGGTGAACTCGCCGACGGTCTTGAAATTCTCGCCGCGCATGCGCGCGGGCGTGCGCAGGATTGCCATATCCGGACCCGCAATCCCGCGCAGAGTGACGTCATCGATCCGTGTCACCCACGGCACGATGGCGCCATAGGCAAATCGCAGGACCAGTTCGCTGCGAAATGCCATCTTTCCGCGTTCGCCTTTGACGATGCGGATGACGTTCGCATGCTGGCTGCGCGGCGGCATGAAATCGATCAGCGTCGCCGCCCCGGTTGCGGTCTCAAAACGCGTCTCAAGAATAAGAGTATTCGGCCGATATCGACGCGTGACGCGCGCAGTGTCGTCTTGCGGCGCGATCAGCCAGCGGCCGTGTTCGGACTTGCCCAACAGCGCGGCAAAACAGGCGTCAGAATCAAACCGTGGCCAGCATAGCCAATCGATCGAGCCGTCACGGCCGACAAGCGCGGCCGACCCGAGATCGCCGATCATCGCATAGTCTTCAATACGTGACGTCATCGTCAGACCTCGGCCGCGCGCGCCAATACGGCTCCGTCGCGTCCCGGCGTCGGCGGTAAATTGTCTACACTAAGGAAATGATCTTGACCGGAGTTGACGGTCAGAGCGCGCATACGTGGTGTCGTCGCGAGTGCCACCCCCTGTTTGTCGGGGGTAACTCTCTGCTCAGGTCGCGGGTTCCACGGAGGCAACCTGGTAGGTATGCATCTCGCCGTCATCGTTGCGAATCGAGACATATTCGCCCGGCCGGAAGGCGTGTGCGCCGAAGCGATAGCCGCTCTCGTCGTCATCCTCGGCGGTCTGATCATAGTCGAAAACCCAGCGCGCGTGCTCGGGCCCGCCCGGCCTGTGCACCAGGAAGCCGTGTTCGTCGGCCTCGCCCTCCCAGAACCGTCGCACACGGCAATGGTCGCGATGCTGCTTCCAGAGCACGGCATCGATATGGTTCTTGCCGTCAAGCGGGGCAACGAATTCGTAACCGTGCCGCGTTGAGCCCTGCGGGAACTCCTTGGAGCGGGCAAGATTGAGCCGGATGCGCTTGAACGTGTGTGGCAGGGTGGTCACGGTTGATCTCCTTCCGGTTCTCTGTATTGCAACGCCATCATGCCAAAATTCGGCAAGGGCATTTTGATCTGGATCAGCCCGAAAATTGTGCGACTTTGCCGACTGTGGCGCAGGCAGAAGGGCGCGGCGCGATGACGGCAGAGGCCTCGCAGCAGGCGGTAATCGACTTTCTTGGCCGATCCCGCCAGTCATGGCGGCGCTGCCGGTCAAGCGCATCGACACCCATGCCGCCATCGGTATTTCTGGCCGGCGACCGCGCGCCCTCAAGATCAAGCGCGCGGTGCGCTTTCCGTTCCTCGATTATTCGACGCTGGAAAAACGCAAAGCCGCCTGCGCAGCCGAAATCGAGGTCAACCGCGCCTTATGCGCCGGCGATTTACCGCGGCGTGGTGGCGATCACACGCGAGGCGGACGGCGGTCTCGCCATCGGCGGCAAAGGCGAGCCGGTCGAATGGGCGGTGGAGATGCGCCGCTTCGACGAGACGCAGACGCTCGATCATCTGGCCGACGCCGGGCGCGATCGACGACGCCCTCGCCGACGCGCTCGGGCGCGCGGTCGCAGCCGCGCACGCGGACGGCGCCGGTCGGTGATGGACGCCGATTTCGCCGGACACGCTTGGCGAAATCATCGCGCAGAACGACGACGAGCTTGCGGGCGTGCCCGACCTGTTCTCGCCCGCAGGCGTTGCGGGCGCTCGACGCAGCGCGACGCGCGCTGCATTCGAGCGCGTGCGGTCGCTGCTGGACGCGCGCGAGCGCGCCGGTCTTGTGCGCGCGCTGTCATGGCGATCTGCATCTCGGCAACATCGTCCTGATCGACGGCAAGCCGGTGCTGTTCGACGCCATCGAATTCGACGCCGCGATCGCCACCGGCGACGTGTTCTACGATCTCGCCTTCCTGCTGATGGACCTGATCGAGCGCGGGCTTCCCGGCGCCGCCAATATCGTGCTCAACCGCTATCTTGACCGAGACGCAACGCCGGCACGACCTCGACGCACTGGCCGCGCTGCCGCTGTTCATGTCGGTGCGCGCGGCGATCCGCGCCAAGGTCACCGCCGCGCGGCGCCGGCAAGGCAGACGCACGCGATCGAACTGACGCAGCGCGCACGCGCTTATTTCGCGCTCGCCAAAAATTGCTGGCGCCGCCGAAGCCGCGTGCTGGTCGCCGTCGGCGGACTTTCCGGAACCGGCAAGTCGCTGCTCGCGCGCGCGCTGGCGCCCGCGCTTCCGCCGCTGCCGGGCGCGGTGGTGCTGCGCAGCGACGTCGAGCGCAAGACGCTGTATCGGCGTCGCGCGAAACCGAGCGGCTGCCGGAAACCGCCTATGCGCCGGATGTCACCGCCCGGGTCTATGCAAGCCTCGCCGAAAAGGCGCGGCGCGCGAGCGCCGCCGGTCATTCGGTGATCGTCGACGCGCGTCTTCGCGCAGCCCGCCGAGCGCGCCGCCATCGAGACAGCGGCAGGAAAGCGCCGACATTCCACGGGCCTTTTCCTCACCGCCGAGCCTCGAGACCCGCCTCGCCCGCGTCGGCACGCGCACCGCCGACGCATCCGACGCCGATGCCGCGGTCGCCCGCATGCAAGATCAGTTCGATCTCGGGCGCCTCACCTGGTCGAAGGTTGATGCTTCGGGCACGGCCGAGGACACGCTTATCCGCGCCAGGGCGATGTTGAAGCTTGATTGAAGCAGCTATGCATTGCGCGACCCGCAGTCCCGCCGCCCGCCCTCTTGGCGTTGCCCATAAAACCAATGCATAGCTTCATCTGCGAGATGCTCCTGCCAGCCGGTTCAACGCGATGAACGCCGCCAAATCCCGAACATTCTCCGCGCGCCACCTCGCGGTCGGGCTCGCCGGCTACTGCGCCTTCATCAATCTCTATTCGCCGCAGTCGATCCTGCCGCTGCTGTCGCAGGAATTTCACGCCACCGCGGCCGAAGTCTCCACCATCATCACGGTCAGCACGCTGGCCGTTGCGCTGACCGCGCCGTTCACCGGCGCGGTCGCCGACGTGCTCGGCCGCAAGCGCGTGATCGTGGCGGCGATGTTCGTGCTGGTCATCCCGACGCTTGATGGTGGCGCTGGCGACAAGTCTACCGCAGCTCATCTTCTGGCGCGCGATACAGGGGCTGGTGCTGCCGCCAATCTTTGCGGTGACGGTCGCCTATATCGGCGACGAATGGTCGACCAAGCGAGGCGACCACCGCCGCCGGCATCTACTCGTCGGGATCGAGCCTCGGCGGCTTTAGCGGGCGGCTGGTGACCGGTTTCTTCGCCGACCTGATCGGATGGCGCGCGGGCTTCGCGGCACTCGCCGCAATAGCATTTGCCGGCGCAATCGGTGTCGCGCTTCTGCTGCCGCCTGAGCGCCGCTTCGTCCGTTCGAAGGGACTACTCGCCTCCGGCCGGCAGATGCTGGCGCACTTCCGCAACGGGCAACTGCTCGCGACTTACGCGGTCGGCTTCGGCGTGCTGTTCAATTTCATCTGCACCTTCACTTTCGTCAGCTTTCACCTCGCCGCCGCGCCGTACAATCTCTCGGCCAGCTGGCTCGGCGCGATTTTCGTCGTCTATATCGTCGGGTCCGTGCTCACGCCCTGGACCGGCTGGGCGGTCGGCCGGTTCGGGCGCCGGCACTTCATGGTGGGCGTGATCGCGGTGTGGCTTGCGCGGGATCGCGCTGACACTTGCACCGTCGCTGCCGCTGATTATCGCCGGCCTTGCGCTCGGCGCCGGCTGCGGCCTCATCTGTCAGGCGGTTTCGACCGGCTACGTGACGACAACTGCCAAGGCAGGCCGCTCATCCGCGGTCGGCCTCTATGTCACGTCCTTTTATACCGGCGGCAGTTTCGGCGCGGCGGTCGGCGCCTTCGCCTGGACGCTGGGTGGCTGGTCGGCCTGCGTTGCGCTGGTCGCTGCGATGCTGGTCATCATGGCGGCAATCGTCATGTTCGCCTGGACCGGCACGACGCGCCGGGAGACGCCAAGCCCGATCGAGCCGGCTTAGTCCGCGCTTGCGTGCCAGAGCGGCGCGTAGCCACGCTTGAGTACGGCAAGAATGGATGGCGGCGTCAGGACGTCGGCCTCGGCGCCGCGCCGGCGCGGGATCGACTCTCGGTAACCAGCCGGTGTCCATCGCAACAGGCGCCTGCCCCGGACGGCATAGGCCTGATCCGCGATAGCAATCATCGCACCATCGGGAAGCGTGCCGAGCTTTCGTACATGCGCGCGCTTGGCCATGCCAACCAGCCGCTCGGCGTGAAGCACAATGTCCATCGCGGGCGCCGACGCGCGCTTCTTCTTGCCCGAGAATAATACTGCGAAGCGCTCGGCATCCTTGCGCCGGCATTCGAAACAGGGCCGGTGCCCAGCGGCAAACGCCGTCACCTCGTCGAGAAAGAACAATTCGGTATAGCCATCGCCCCATACGGCGCGATGACGATTGTTGAATTCAAGCCTGCAGCAGATCCATTGCTTCGATGTCCAGCGCCGGCGGCCAAGTTTTTGCTTGCCATCATGCAGCCGCCCACCACGATTGCCCATCAACGTTCCGTGTGAAGACGTTGAGAACAATTCGCCGAAGGGTGAAACGCGCGATTGAAGTGGCATCCGCGCACGATAGCATTTAAAGACCAACCGCGCGCGCCAGCGCCGCCGCGACCAGCCCAGCAGTGACGGCGGCAAAATCGTTGCGAAGCGCCACCATGGCGAGTAGCGCCGCGGCCACGGCGGCGAGCGCGCTGAGGCCGCCGTGCACGATCAGCGGCGCGATCGTGGCAGCGATGATGGCGCCCGGCAAAGCATCGAGGATCTTGCGCAGCCGCGGACCGATGGTGATACGGCCAATCAGCCAGTAGCCGCCGGCGCGCGAGAGATAGACGACGACCGTCATCACCGCGATGACGATGGCGTAGCCGAGTGGGTCGTGGCTATTCATCGGCGAGACCTCCCGCGATGCTGCCAGCTAGACCGCCGAGCACGACATACCAGAAGCCGCCCAGCGTGAGGTCGGCTGCCACTGCCACCGCGCCGCCCACTGCCCAGCCGACCGCCTTGCGCGGGCCCTGCCACAACGAAACCAGCATCGCGGTGAAGAAGGCAGGGATCACCATGTCGAGACCGAAGCGATGCGGGTCGGCGGCGGCGCCAACCCAGTAGCCCGGCGCAGTCGAGACGACCCAGGTCACGTAGCATGTAGCGGCGCTGCCGATGACGAAGCCGGGGTCATTGCCGCCTTCCCGCTGATAGCGGATCGAGAGCAGCCAGGGCGGCTCCACCAGGAAATGCAGGAACGGATACACCTGCGCGGGCGACAGACGGCTCAGCAGCGGCCGCATCGCGGCGCCGATCAGCAGAAAGCGCGAGCATATGACGGCCGTGACAGCGGCGATGGCGGTCACGCTGGCGACGGTCAGCTCGCGCGGCCAGGCGTCGATCACGATGATCTGCGCTACACCGGAAAAGACGATCGCGCTCATCGCCACCGCGTCGAGCAGGCTGAAGCCCTGCCGCGCCGCGACGGTGCCGAACGCCATGCCGAAGGCAAAAAGCCCCGGCATGAGAGGAAAAGTCGCGATCACGCCCTCGCGGAAGGCGCCGTAGGACCAGCGCGACGATTGAGAGATCATGGACAAGTGTCGATTTCGACCGTTCGTCCCCGCGCAAGCGGGGACCCAGTGTTTAAGGGCCGTTCAAAAAGAACTGGGTACCCGCTTGCGCGGGTACGAACGGTGTTTTGACGCAGCGCACGGTCTATATCGACAAGGCGAGAAGGTGAACCCACAAATAAGTACGCCCGCCATGCGGCGGGCGTTGCATTCCGTCATGGCCGGGCTTGTCCCGGCCATCTCGTTTAGGGACGCACTTTTGCTCTCCTAAGCGGGGTCACCGGGACAACCCCGGTGACGACCAAATGGCTTAGCCTTGCGGCTGTGGTGCGACTTCGCCCGTGGGGGCATCGGGCCGCGGCCGCGGCTTGCCGGACGGCGGCACTGCGGACGAACGCGGCGTGCTCGGCTCGATCACCGATTCCCGCACAGGCCGCTTGCCCGCGATCAGATCGATGATCTCGTCACCGGTGAGCATCTCAAATTCAAGTAGGCCTTTCGCCAATACTTCAAGGTCGGCGCGCTTTTCGGTGAGGATCTGCGTCGCCTCCGAATACCCGGCCTCGACCAGCTTGCGGACCTCGGCATCGATCGTCTGCGCGGTCGCTTCCGAAATATTCTGCTGGCGCGACACCTGGTAGCCGAGGAAAACCTCGTCCTGGTTCTCGCCGTAAGCCACCGTGCCGAGCTTGTCGGACAGGCCCCACCGCGTGACCATAAGGCGCGCAAGCTTGGTTGCCTGCTCGATGTCCGAGGCAGCGCCGGAAGTCACCTTCTCCCTGCCGAACACCATTTCCTCGGCGACCCGGCCGCCCATCATGATGGCCAGACGCGACGTCATCTGCTCGCGGCTCATCGACAACTTGTCGCGCTCGGGCAACTGCATGACCATGCCGAGCGCGCGGCCACGCGGAATGATGGTGGCCTTGTGCACCGGGTCGGTCGCCTTGACGTTAAGCGCGACGAGGGCGTGGCCGCCTTCGTGATAAGCGGTCAACATCTTTTCTTCGTCGGTCATGACGAGCGACTTGCGCTCGGCGCCCATCATGACTTTGTCCTTGGCGTCTTCGAATTCAGCCTGCGTGACCATGCGCTTGTTGCGCCGCGCCGCCATCAGCGCCGCTTCGTTGACCAGATTCATGAGGTCGGCGCCGGAGAAGCCCGGCGTGCCGCGCGCGATTGTCTTCAGGTTCACGTCGGGCGCCAGCGGCACCTTGCGCACGTGCACCTTCAAAATGCTTTCTCGTCCAACCACGTCCGGGTTCGGCACGACGACCTGGCGGTCGAAACGGCCGGGCCGCAGCAGCGCGGGGTCGAGCACGTCGGGGCGGTTGGTCGCCGCGATCAGGATGATGCCTTCGTTGGCTTCGAAGCCGTCCATCTCGACCAGCAACTGGTTAAGCGTCTGCTCGCGCTCGTCATTGCCGCCGCCGAGGCCGGCGCCGCGATGACGGCCGACCGCGTCGATTTCGTCGATGAAGATAATGCAGGGCGCATTCTTCTTCGCCTGCTCGAACATGTCGCGCACGCGACTGGCGCCGACGCCGACGAACATTTCGACAAAGTCGGAACCGGATATCGTGAAGAACGGCACATTGGCTTCGCCGGCGACCGCACGCGCAATCAGCGTCTTGCCGGTGCCCGGAGGGCCGACGAGCAATACGCCACGCGGGATGCGCCCGCCGAGGCGTTGGAATTTTCCGGGATCGCGCAGGAATTCGACGATCTCCTGCAAGTCCTGTTTCGCTTCGTCGACACCGGCGACATCTTCGAATGTCACGCGGCCATGGGCTTCAGCCAGCAGCTTGGCGCGCGACTTGCCAAAGCCGAGCGCCTTGCCGCCAGCGCCCTGCATCTGGCGCGACAGGAATATCCACACGCCGATCAGCGCGATGAACGGCAGCCACGACACCAGCAGCGACACGAACCACGGTACGTTATCCGATGGCGGCCGCGCGGTGATCGACACGCCCTTTGAATAGAGTTTCTGCACCAGGCCGGGATCGTTCGGCGCATAAGTCTGGAAGCTGGTGCCGTTGGCGAAAGTGCCATGAATGTCCGGCCCCTGAATCACGACGTCGCGCACGCGGCCCTGGTCGACCTCGGACAGCAGCTGCGAGAAGGAAATATCTTGCGCGGTGGTGCGCTGGCCCGGGTTCTGAAACAGCGTGAACAGCGCCAACAGGAGCAGGACGATGATCACCCAGAGGGCGAAATTCCGGAGATTAGCGTTCATCAGGCGTCCTGACCCCGCCGCGCGCGAGCCCCGCGGCCATGTGTTTTATGCATCCGGTTCGTGGCGACTTCACGTCGGACCTGCTGATCAATGTAGGCAGCACACGCCCCCATGAAAAGGCCTCGAATCTTAATATTCTAGCGCTTTTTCGCCGGCCGCGCTCGCTCCGGTCGGCGTTTGGTTAAGAGGTTGCGACGACGCGGGGGCGCCCGTTCGACGATCATTTGGCGCCCGGCAAGCGTCACAATCGCACCCGCCAAACTGCGGCGGAAACGTCCATCATCGGCATTTTGAGCACCATCGAGCGCCAATTTAAGCGCCTCGAGCTTCCCGAGCTCGATCGGGCCTTCGTCACCCACCTGGGCGATCAGGCGGCCGAGCAAACGCAATGCGATTTCGGCGGGCAGTTCGGCAAACCGCCGGGCTTCGAGCGCAACCGTGTGCGGACGCGGCGTGTCGACCACCAGGGCGGCGGCGCGATCAACCGCAGCTTCGATTGCGTTCTCGGCGCGCCTGAGACGGCGCGCAAGTTGCGCCAACCGTCCGGCATCGAGGCCTTCATCAGCCAATGCGCTCATCAAGCGGCGCAGCCGAACGCGCGCAAAACGTGGATCCTGGTTCGAAGGATCGTCCGCGTACGCGATCTTTGCAGCACGCAAGGTTGCAATCAGCCGCGCCTTGCTGACGTCGAGCAAGGGCCGCACCAAGGTGATGGAGCGTTCTTCGTCACCCGGCAGCACCGCCATTCGTGTCATGGCGCCGAGACCGGTGAGGCCGCTGCCGCGGCTCATGCGGATCAGCACAGTCTCCGCCTGGTCGTCGAGCGTGTGTGCGGTAAGTATATGCGCAGCGCCGGCCTTACGCGCCGCATTGCCGAGCAACTGATAGCGCGCCATGCGCGCGGCATTCTGCAAACCGGCCGACGGCTTGCGCCCGGTCCAGCGCAATGTGCGGTGAGCGATCTTGAGCTTGCGCGCAAGGCGCGCAACCGCCGCTGCTTCGTGCTTCGATTCCTTGCGGAGGCCGTGATCGACGGTGACCGCGATCAGCGCCGGCTTCGTCTTTAGCGCGTCGCGCCAACGCGCGGCGAGCAGCATCAGCGAGGTCGAATCCGGACCACCGGAGACAGCGAGCACCAGCACGGGAAAGGCCCCCAAACCGGAAAAGAGCGCTCTGGCTTCCGCCGCCGAAACTGCCGTCGATTTTTGCGCAGGCATGACCGCACCCGGAACCGGCTTCCGCCCCGGATGAAAATCCGGGGCGTTTTCGGATCACACCTTAGCAGTGGGCGCGTTTTTGTTCCTGTGTGACGCCGCGCTTCACACCGGCGGACGCACGCGGATACTTGCGGCCGATTTCGGCCAGCGTAGCGCAGGCGGCCTCATTCTGGTTCATGGCAGCCAGCGACTGGCCAAGGCGAAGCAGGGCATCAGGCGCCTTGCCCGCGCGCTCGAACTTCGTCGAGACGCCGAGAAATGATTCCGCAGCATCACGATAGCGCTGCTGCTGGAAGAGGCTTTCACCCAGCCAATATTGCGCATCCGGCACCAGACGCTCGTTCGGATATTTTCCGAGGAAATCGCGAAAGGCCTGCTCGGCCAACGCGTAGTCCTTATGCAGAACGTAGCCATACGCCATGTCGTATTCATCCTGTGGCGTGGCCGAAGGCGGGAGTGTCGCGAGCTGCGGGCCGCCCGGCGCAACATTGCGCGCCGGCGGCGGTGATGGTGCCGCGCCTTGCGACGCCGGCAGCGGCATCGGAGCGGCCGATGCCACGGTCGCCGGTGGCGGCGCCATTGGCGGTGGTGCGCCGGCTTGCGACGGCGCGGGATCGTTTCCGGCAAGGGTCGATAGATCGAGCGGCGCGCCGGCGGCCCGGCCGCCAGGGGCACCGACCGGCGGCCCGTTGTCCTGCCCCGGCTCGGGCGCCGCGATGGCCGCCTGGTTTCCCAACGTGCGCGGAGCGCCTGGCGCGGTCGGATTTTGCGACGGATCGAACACATCGGAACGGCGGCCCGGCGCCCCTGATGGTGGCGGTCCGCCAGGCGCATTGCCAGGCGACATGCCAGGAGAATTGGGGGCGCGCTGTGATGGCGGCGGCGCCGAGCCACCTTTCCCGCCCATTTGCTGGAAGCGGTATTCGGTATCGTCCTGCATGCGCTTAAGTTGGAGCTCGAGCTGCTGGTTGCGATACTGAAGCTGCTCGATGGTGCCGGTGAGCTGGCGCAGCGCGCCTTCCATGCGATCGAGCCGGACGCTCAGGTCGCCGGGATCCGACTGTGCCACCCGGCCTTGCGGTTGCGATTGCGACTGCGGTTGCGGCGCGGCACGCGATTGAGCCGGCGGCTCGCCGCGGCTGAAAAGATTATCGAGAAAGTTGCCGGACGAACGCTCTTGCTGCGCCAGCGCGGGGCCGGCCAGAAGCAGCGACAGCGCGGCAAAGGCCGCGAAAGGAAACGTCGATGATAAACGCGTCATGTCACATGAAGTCCGGCAGCGGCCCCTTTGGCCGGATAGGCGTAGCATAAGGCCGGCTGCGTCGAAATTGTGACTGTGGGCGGTGCGAATGCGCCTTCCCTGACGTGACTTGCGTAATAATTCCGTAAAGACGGCGCACCGGTGTCCGGGGCGACCCGGACACGCCGTGTTCCTTGTTCCGCAACCGATGGACTAGGAGCTGACCCCGAGCACCGTGACCGCGCGGCAATTCTGCGACCAGCACGAGATGTCGTTGCAGACGGCGACCGGACGCTCTTTGCCGTAGGAGATCGTGCGCATTCGTTGCGCCTGGATCCCGCGCGAGGTCAGATAGTCACGCACCGCCTGCGCGCGGCGAGCACCGAGCGCGATGTTGTATTCGCGCGTGCCGCGTTCGTCGGCGTGCCCCTCGATGGTGAACTGCCCGTACTGGCTATAGGTCGTGAGCCACTGGGCCTGCTTGTCGAGCGTCGCGCGCGACTGCGGCGTAAGGTCCGACGAGTCCGTCTCGAAGAATACGCGGTCACCAACATTGACCACGAAGTCTTGCTGGCTGCCGGGCGTCGCCTGCCCTGCCGCGTTGGCCTGCGCGTCTTCGCCCGTCTTGTTGGCGCAAGCCGAGATTGCCAGTGCCGCGGCCAACACCGCCGCGAGCCGGGCGCCGTGCAGCATTTTCTTCATATCGATCATTCCGGTGCCTCCATTCACGCATACCGACCGGAGCATGCGTGTGGGTCTAGCAGGCCGTTCGTTAAGCGAACGTTCCATCAACCTTGATGGAACATTGCGCAGGCCCATTAAAACTGTCGGAGTCTCTTAAACCGTTTCTGATGGTTAAGACACGGTGAAAATGAGGCCGGTTTACGACATCACGACAACAGCGGGGACCACGCCGGATCCGACGCGTAACTGGGCGTCGGAACCTTCAATTCGTTGCGGCCGGTCACGTCGATCGTAAAGAGCGACGGGCCCTGCCCGACGTCCCGGAAAAACATAAGGACGCGTCCATTTGGCGCGAAGGTCGGCCCCTCATTGTGGAAGCCCTCGGTCAGGACGCGTTCGCCGGAACCGTCGGGCTTGAGAATGCCGATGGAGAAATTCCCGCGCGCCTGACCCGTGAAGGCGATGTAGTCGCCGCGCGGCGACCAGACCGGCGTCGAATGATGCCCCTCGCCGAAGCTGATGCGCTGCGCCGGGCCACCGCTCGCCGCCATGACGTAGATCTGCTGGGTGCCGCCGCGGTCACTCTCGAAGCAGATGCGCTGTCCGTCCGGGGAATAGCACGGCGCCGTGTCGATCGCCGGCGTATCGGTAAGACGCGTCGTTTGTTTCGAGCGCAGATCCATCACGAACAGATTGGCGTTGCCGCCTTGCTGCAGGCTCATGATCACGCGCTGGCCATCCGGCGAAAATCTCGGCGCGAATGTCATGCCGGGAAAATTGCCGACGATTTCGCGCTGGCCGGTTTCGATGTTGAGGAGATAGACGCGCGGATCGCCCTGCCCGTATGACATATAAGTGATTTCTTGCGTGGACGGGTTGAAGCGTGGCGTGAGGACCAGATCGTCGCCGCGCGTGAGATAGCGCACGCTGGCCCCGTCCTGATCCATGATCGCCAGGCGCTTCACCCGCCGCTCCTTGGGCCCGGTTTCGTCCACGAACACCACGCGGCTGTCGAAGTAGCCTTTTTCGCCGGTGAGGCGTTCGTAGATCGCGTCGGAAATAATGTGCGCGATACGCCGCCAGTTGTCGGGCGTCGTGAAGTACTGCTTGCCGTCAAGCTGCTGTCCGGCGAACACGTCCCACAAGCGGAATTCGGCTTTTAAGCGCCCATCACCCTGCCGCGTGATGCGGCCAGTGACCAACGCCTGCGCATTGATCGTGCGCCAGTCGGGGAAGCGCGGCACGCTGTCGGTGTTGGTGATTTTCTCGATGAAGGCGGCCGGATTGATCGGCGCGAACAATCCACTGCGTTGCAGATTGTTGCTGATGACGCCCGTGACATTGCGGCCGATGTCGCCTTCGGACGGACCACCGGACAGAAAGTCCGGCAACGCGATCGGCATCGGCTGCACATTGCCTTGATTGATATCGATATTGAGAACCGCATTGGCCGCACGCGGGCCGAGCGCGGCGAGCGCCCCGGCGCCGATGAGCAAATGACGGCGGCTTAGTCTGGGCTTGGCAATTTCAATCACGGGTTGGCACTACCTTGCGGGAATATCGTGAAACATCTGCTTGGTATCGAAGGTGAAGTCGATTTCTTTCCATTGGTCGTAGTGTTCGGGGCGCAGCATTTTATAAGGCTGCCCTATCAAAACTGCGCGAACCGCGCTGTCGCGCATCGCTTCAAATTGCGCACCACGTCCGCTTGTCATGACGGCCGGTCCGTCCGCCAGCGTGCCATCTTTGCGGAACCTGATCCGGATCGTGACCTGGGTCTGCCTGGCGTCCTGCATGCCGACCGGCGGATTCCACAGCCCCATCAAGCGCGCGCGTAATGCATCGATTTCGGATTGCGACAGTTGCGCCGCCATGCCGGAGGCCGTTCCCAGCGAGGGCGTCGAATTGGGCTCGGCGCCGGTCGACGCGACACGCTGCGCTTCGCGCTTGTCGAGCAAGGCCGCGATCTTATCGGCATCGAACTTCGGCTGTTGCTTTTGCGGCGGCTTCTTTGGCGGCAGCGGCTCAACCTTGGTCTGCGGTTTCGGCTCGTCCGGCTGCTTGATCTTTTCCGCGATCGGATCGGGCTTGGCCTGCTGCGGTTCGGGTGGCGGCGAGGGTTCTTTGGCGGCCTGGATTTCTTTCTTCTCGGTGACCTTCGGCTTGGCCTCCTCGATCGGCTTCGGCGGCTCCTCCGCCTTCTTCTCCACCATGGGCTTTGGCATTTCGACCTTGGGTGCGTCCTTCACACCTTTGGTCATTTGCGAGAAATCCTTCTCGCTGACGAGATCGACCGGAAGTGACTCCGCTGGAGTCACATCGAATGTCTTGCCGGAAAAGGACAGCGTCGCCCACAGCAGCACCGCCGCATGCAGGCCGGCCGAAATCGCTGTCGCCTTTCTCATCACTGCGCTTTCGCGCCCTGTTCGAATTCGGTGACCAAGGCTACACGATGGAAGCCGGCCGATGACAGCCGCCCCATCACCCTCATCATGGTCCCGTAGTCCACCTTCTTGTCACCCCGCACATAAATACGGGCGTCGGTCCCGCCTCGCGCATCGGCCACCGCCTGCATCTTGGGGACCAGGTCGTCCACGGCAATTTCGCTATTTTGCAGGAAAATCTGGCCCTTGTCGTTGACCGAGATGGTCAGCGGCTCCTTGTCCTGCTCAAGGCTCTTGGCCTGGCTTTGCGGCAGATCGATCGGCACGCCGACGGTCAGCAAGGGCGCGGACACCATGAAGATGATCAGCAACACCAGCATCACGTCGACCATCGGCGTGACGTTGATCTCGCTCATCACCCGTTGACGGTGATGCTTGCGCCTCCCGATGACCGGTGTACCGGCATTGGCGGCCATGGAATGACCCTACCCTCGTTCGTCCATCTGCCTTGAAAGGATCGCAGCGAACTCGTCGGCAAAACCCTCGAGCCGCTGCGCCTGCTTGTTAACCTCGGCCGCGAACTTGTTATAGAAAATGGTCGCCGGTATGGCGGCGACAAGGCCGAGCGCGGTCGCAAACAATGCCTCGGCAATGCCGGGCGCAACCACCGCCAGCGAGGTGTTTTTCGAGGCGGCGATCGACTGGAAGCTTGTCATAATGCCCCACACCGTGCCGAACAACCCGACAAAGGGGCCGGCCGATCCGACGGTGGCAAGCACAAGCAAGCGTCTTTCCAGACGCTCGACCTCGCGCGCAATGGTGACTTCCATCACCTTCTCGATGCGCATTTGCAAACCGGCGAATGAACGGCCGCTGCCTTCGAAGCTGCGCTTCCATTCGCGCATGGCCGCAACGAACAACGCGGCCATCGAGTGCGCCGGGCGCGAGGACAGCGCACGGTAGAGTTCGTCGAGCGATTGGCCGGACCAGAATGCCTGTTCAAAGCGGTCCATCGCGCGGCGGGTGCGCGTGTAAAGGACCGTCTTGTCGATCGCGATCGCCCAGACCCAGACCGAACAGACGAGCAGACCGACCATCACTGTTTTGACGACCCAGTGGGCGTTCCAGAACAGCGTGAACAGCGACAGATCGGATGAAGTCAGCGGGAGCACCGACTGCGCCACATCGGCAGGATTCATGGGCACGTCCTTTCCGCTTGATCCGGTTCCGTCGGTCGAACCGGCGCGGCGCAATCTGTGGGATCAACGCACGCGCGCGGTGATGCCGCCGACGCGCTTCGTCGAAGACCAGTTTCGCGAAATTCGTATGTCCCGTCCGGCGACGTACGAAATCCCCGCGAAACTTGGCCAAACTTGGGCGCGGAAGCGGGCATTTGAGCCCTAAACAGCGCTGATTATGGTTAAGGAGTCGTTACCTTGCTTGCGCCCCAAGCACGAAGGCCGCCCAATCGGGCGGCCTCGGCAGCAAGCCTATAAACGTCGAAGGCTTTGGATTGCTCAGCTTTGCGAGGGGTTCGCTTCCGGCGCAGGCCGATCGCGGCGCTCGGCCATGAACTGGTCGAACTCGGTCTTGTCCTTGGCAAAGCGCAGGCGATCGAGGAAGGAGCGGAATTCGCGTTGCTCTTCCTCCAGCCGGCGCAGCGTTTCCGTGCGGTATTCATCGAAGGCCCGATTGCCGCTGCTGGGCGCGCTATTCCAAGGCCCACCGCTCATCCTGTTGCGCATCCAATCCATCTTGCGATCCATCTTGTCCTGCCAGCGGCCATGGCCGCCATATCCGCCACATCCCATTCGTCCGCTCCCGATCGTGAAGGCGAGGACGCAAAGACCAAGCGGCCACCAAGCCATGAACCCGAGGATGATCAGAGCAATCCAGGCGGGTTTGCCGAATTCGTCGAGCCTTGCGGTGATTGGCATTGTCGACCTCGTGTGAATGTAAATAACATTTACATAGGTAGGCCCGGGCGAGTGCTCTGTCAAGCGGACCGAACATTAAATTGGGGGACAGCCATCCGGGCGCCAGCCCTCTCGCGAAAAAACGCGAGTGGACGGTCAGCGCCGCGGCGGCGTAGCCGTGAGCCCAAGCCCGCGGAGGTAAATCAGCACGGCCGCTTCCAGCAATTCTTCCGGCGGCATCGGCAGCGCCCGGCGGGCGGCATCGCCGCGACCAAACAGCGAAGCAATGCCGTGCGTCATCGACCAGACGTGCAGCGCCACCATGAGCGCCGGCGGCCGCCCTTGCGGCGGCATCAATGCCACAAGCTTCTCTGCCGCTGCGCGCAACACCGCGAAGGCATTCTCGCCCGCTTCGCGCAACTGCGGATCGGAGTCGAGCGGCACGCCCGCCTCGAACATCGCCGAGTAATAAGCCGGTTCGCCCTTGGCGAAGGCAAGATAGGCTTTACCGAGACGATCGAACGCCGTCATCACGTCCGGCCTGCCTTCGTCCCAGGCTTGCGCCAGCGCGGCACTGAAAAGCACGAAACCGCGTTGCGCCACATCGGCGAGCAGCGCGTCACGATCACGGAAATGCCGATACGGCGCCGCAGGGCTCACCCCGGCAAAGCGCGCGGCATCGGCGAATGTGAATCCGGCCGGACCTTTTTCAGCGATCAGCTCAAGCGCGGCGCGCACCAGCGCTTCTTTCAGATTGCCGTGGTGATAGCTGCGCGTGCTGCGCTTGCCCCATCTCATGTGAAGGGCTTTTACATGACGAGGGAGGCCGCGTCGATGCTGGCCTCACGAACGCTGGCGGCGCTTCACTTCCAGAGGCAGATGGTCGAACAGGGTCGGACCGCTTGGCTGCGCGCCCTCGATGGTGAGCAGGCGCAGCTTTGTGACGACTCCACCGGGCGCGGAGAAGCCACCGGTCTTGCCGCTGGCGGCCAACACGCGATGGCACGGCATAATGACGGGCGTTGGGTTCTCGCCCATGGCCTGACCGACCGCACGCGCTAACGTCTTGTCGCCGAGACGCTCGGCGATTTCGCCATAGGTCATGGTCTGCCCTGGTGGAATCCTGCGCGCGATGGCGTAGGCGCGCTTGTTGAACTCCGTCTGTCTCGCGTCATCGATCGCAATGCCGGTCAGATCGCGTTTTTCGCCGGACAGTAGCGCCACGATGCCGTCGATGGCGCGCTGCATATCGGCGCTTGGCTCGGCCTCAACGGCCGTCGGGTGCCGCCGATGCACCCTTGTACGAGTCGCGGCCGGGTCTTTCTCCGGAAGCTGCACGCCGCAGACGCCGCGCGTGGTCCACACGATCCCGCAGGTGCCGATCATCGTTTCAAACAAGGCGAAGCGCTGGTCCGTCATAGGACAAATATAACACCCAGGATCAGCCGCCGCCGCCCGATTCCTGATCCGCCTTCATGGCGATGCGCAGTGGCTTCGGGATCGGCCTGGCGCGGCCGCCGGAGATGAAGGCGACCTGCACATGCGCCTCCACCAGGAGGTCTTCGCCACGCATGACCTTCTGGTTGAGTGTGACGGAGGCCCCTTTGACCTCTTCCGGAGTCGTGACGATGGAAAGTACATCGTCCATGTGCGCCGGCTTCCTGAAGTCGATGCTCATGTGCCGCACGACGAAGGCAAAGCCCGGTGCTTCCTTCTCGGCTTGCTCGAACAACGCACGGTGGTCGGCGCCGATCAGCCGCAGATAGTTGGTGCGGCCGCGCTCCATGAAACGCAGATAGCTCGCGTGATAGACGATGCCGGAGAAGTCCGTGTCCTCGTAATAGACGCGCACGGCCTGAAAGTGCTTGCCGTCGCGGATTTCTCCGTCGAGCGCGTTCACCGCCACGGCGCTACTCCTGGTCGTCCCCGGGGAACAGCCCGAACTGGCTCGGGTCGCGCGCCGGCTCGACAAGTCCGAGATGCTTGAATGCTGCCGATGTCAGCAGCCGCCCGCGCGGCGTGCGTTGCAGGAAACCTTTCTGGATCAGGAACGGCTCGATGATGTCTTCGATGGCGTCGCGCGGCTCCGACAGCGCAGCCGCCAAAGTGTCGACGCCCACCGGTCCGCCACCATAGTTTTCCGCGATCGTCTTGAGATAGCGGTGATCCATGGCGTCGAGCCCCGCGCCATCCACTTCCAGCGCGAGCAGCGCGTGGTCCGCCGTCTTGCGATCGATGGTCCTCGCGCCATCGACATGCGCAAAGTCGCGCACGCGGCGCAGCAAGCGGCCGGCAATACGCGGCGTGCCACGCGCACGGCGGGCGATTTCGTTGGCGCCATCGGGCGCAATGCCGATGCCGAGCACGCGGGCGCCGCGGTTGACGATCTCCTCCAGTTCCTTTTCGGTATAGAAATTGAGCCGCACCGGGATGCCGAAACGGTCGCGCAGCGGATTGGTCAAAAGACCGGCGCGAGTCGTCGCGCCGACCAGCGTGAAGGGCGACAAGTCGATCTTCACAGATCGCGCCGCGGGGCCTTCACCAATGATGAGATCGAGCTGAAAATCCTCCATCGCGGGATAGAGGATCTCCTCCACCGCCGGGTTGAGCCGGTGAATTTCGTCAATGAACAGCACGTCGCGCGGCTCGAGATTGGTGAGCAGCGCCGCAAGATCGCCGGCTTTCGCGATCACCGGCCCCGATGTGGCGCGGAAATTCACGCCCAGTTCGCGCGCGACGATCTGCGCCAGCGTGGTCTTGCCCAGCCCCGGCGGGCCGACAAACAGAACGTGGTCGAGCGCCTCCTTGCGTGCGCGCGCCGCCTCGATGAACACCGACAGATTGGCCCG
The DNA here is from genome assembly GCA_963819915.1 of uncultured Alphaproteobacteria bacterium. Classification (GTDB taxonomy): domain Bacteria; phylum Pseudomonadota; class Alphaproteobacteria; order Rhizobiales; family Xanthobacteraceae; genus Pseudolabrys. Next base: position 209,603 of record CAWFXX010000007.1, on the reverse strand, counting down.
CGCCTGTTCCTGACCGATGAATTCAGACAGCCGTTGCGGCCGCAATGAAGCGTCCGCATCGTCGTCGCGTTTATCGGCAGCGACGAGGCGGCGGGGAGTGTTCATGAGTAGCCTTTGCCACAGGCACGGCGCGCTCCCTCTCCCCATGGGGGAGAGAGTTGGGGTGAGGGGGTTCGGGCTCGGGTGACAAGGCGACGCCTGTCCCTCCTCACCCGACCTCGCTTCGCTCGGTCGACCTCTCCCCGAAGGGGAGAGGTAAAGATGGATCTTGCCGCAATCATCTGCTGAGCTCCTTCAGCCCTTGCCTGATCAGCGTGGCCGTATCAGCGCCCTCGCCCGCGTTGCGCGCCGCCGCGGCGATCGCGGCCGCCGCCTGCGGATGCCCGTAACCAAGATTGACGAGAGCAGAGACCGCATCGGCGACCGGCCGGGGCGCGCGGTTTTCATCCAGCGCGCCGGCGAGATGCACAACGGCCGGATCGATATTGGCAAAGGCCGGCACTTTATCTTTCAACTCGGTGACGATGCGCTCGGCCACTTTCTGGCCGACGCCGGGCGAGCGCGCCACCATCGCCTTGTCGCGCATCGCAATGGCGGACGCGAGTTCGGAGGCCTTGAGCGTGCCGAGCACTGACATTGCGACTTTGGCGCCGACACCCTGCACGGTCTGCAGCAAGCGGAACCATTCACGCTCGATATCGCTCGCGAAGCCGAACAGCTTGATCTGGTCTTCGCGCACATAAGTTTCGATCGACAGCGTCGCGGCCTCGCCCGGCGATGGCAGCGCCTGCAACGTGCGCGCGGAACAATGCACCTGGTAGCCGACACCACCGACGTCGAGGATGATGTAGTCCTCGCCATAACTGTCGACGATGCCCTTGAGCTTGCCGATCATGAGGCCGCCACCTTCAGCACGACACTTGTCCGATGATGCGCGTGGCAAATGGCGATCGCCAGCGCGTCGGCAGCGTCCTCGCTCTGCGGATCGGCTTTCGGTAGCAGCACACCGATCATCATGCGGATCTGGGACTTCTCGCCGTGGCCGGCGCCGACAACGGTCTTCTTCACGACATTCGGAGCGTATTCGGCGACCGTCAGGCCCGCCTTCGCGGGCACCAGCATGGCGATCCCGCGCGCCTGGCCGAGCTTGAGCGTGGCCGCGGCATTGGCGTTGACGAATGTAGCTTCCACAGCGGCCTCTTGCGGCTGATAGCGTTCGATAACGGCGATCAAGCCATCATGGATCGCCACCAAGCGCGCGCCGAGCTCATCCCGCTCGCGGGTTTCCACCGAGCCGCAGGCGACATGGACCAGCCGGTTGCCTTCGGACTCGATCAGACCCCAGCCCGTGCGGCGGAGCCCCGGATCAATGCCGAGAATGCGAATCAGGTGAGCCATCCCGGCTCCGTTGATAGCCCCGCGCTCCGCCCGCGCCTAGCAGGCATCGCAAGGACGGCCGCATGACGGCGACATGACGGCCGAGCACCCGCCACGCCCCGTTTTTCCGAAGTAATTGCGCTATCATCGCGCAAAGAGCTGGCCGCCCCGGGGATCCGTGACAATGCCGCGCATGCGACGCCCGCTTTTTCAGGCGCTGTTCGTGTTCAGCCTTGTCCTTGGCTTTGGCCTGGGGGCATCGCCGCTCAAGGCCGAGGGCAAGCTCGCCGTCGTCGAGCGTTTCGCCGACAGCAACACCGTGCTTGCAGTCGCGCACTATACCGTTGCGGGCGCTCCGGCAGACAAAGGCAAAGTCGGCCTGCTCACCATCGCGACACCCGATGCAAATTCTTTCGCCTTCAATCTGGCTGAGTGGAAGTCGCTGATTGCACTCTGCGACCGTGCAACCAACCTGCAGTCCAGGGACTGGACCGTGGTCGGCACCATGACCGAGACGGGCACGTCCGACGTCTCGCATCTGACCGTCAGCTCCGGGCCCGGCGTGAATTTCGTTATCACATCGCCGAAAGGCGGCACCGTCGCACACGTCCTGCCGAAGGCGGAATTTTCGCGCTTTCAAAAAGCGCTGCGCGACGTCCAGGACTATCTGTCGCACTGACCTCTCACGCGCCGGATGGGCCAGCGCCCCGCAGACCGGATTCGGATTCCGCCGCGGTCTTGCAGTAGGATGACTGCGTCATGCCGGGTTCGTCCTCTCCTCGCCGCTCCAAGCGACGCGCCGTCATTATTGGCGGCTCGATGTCGGGCCTGTTCACCGCCGCGTTCCTGCGGCAGATCGGCTGGGACGTTGACGTCTACGAGCGCTCCAGCGTCGAACTGGTCGGCCGCGGCGCCGGCATTACCGGCCATCCGGAATTGCTCGAGGCGCTGGAAGCAAGCGGCGCCGGCACCAAGGATCTCGGCGTCGAAGTGCCCAAGCGCATCGCGATCGACCGCGACGGTCGGATTACCGACGAGCGACCTTTGCGGCAAATCCTCACCTCCTGGGATCGCCTCCAGCGTTTGCTGCGCGATACGATCGATGAAGCGCACTATCACCTCGGCTGGAATTTCGAGCGCGTCGACCAGGACGAGCGCGGTGTCCGGGTGCAGTTTTCCGGCGGACGCGTCGAGCATGCCGACATTCTCGTCGGAGGCGACGGGATTCGCTCAAGCGTTCGCGCGCAGATGGCGCCGGAGGTGCAGCCGATCTACGCCGGCTACTACATCTGGCGCGGCGCGCCCAATGAGGCCGATCTCGAGCGCGAAACCCAGAACAGCATCTACCCGCTGTTCACGTTTTACCTGCCCGAGCATCAGCAGGTGATCACCTATCCGATTGCCGGATTCGACAACGACCTGCGCCCCGGCAAGCGCCGTTTCAACTTCATCTGGTATCGCGTCGCCGATGCCGCGAAGCTGCGCGAGATGAACGTGGACGAAAAAGGCGTGCAGCATGAGTACTCGGTGCCGCCGCCGTTGATCCGCAAGGATCTGATCGCCGGCATGTACAAGGATGCGCGCGAAATTCTGCCGCCGGCCTTGCTCGACTCGCTGATGAAGATCAAGCAGCCGTTCATCACGCCGATCTACGACTTCACCGCACTGGCCATCGTGTACGGCCGTGTTGCGATGGTCGGCGACGCGGCGGCGAATGCGCGGCCGCATATGGGCTTCGGCATGGCCAAGGCGGGCACCGATGCACAGGCTTTGGCCAAGGCGCTGCGCGACCACGACGATATCGACGACGCGCTCGAGACATACAACGCGGAACGTCAGCCGGTCGGCAATACCATCGTGATGCACGGACGCAAGCTTGGCACCCATCTCGGCGTCAATCTGAAAACCGAGGAAGACCGGCGCATGCATGAGATTCTGCAAGACGACGGCGCGATGCTGGACTGGATCGCGGTGCCGCATTTTTTGGACGCATATCGATAAACATCCACTCTCTCCGTTCGTCCCCGCGAAAGCGGGGACCCAGAGAGAGCGAGTAAATGTCAAAGAACTAGGTTCCCGCTTGCGCGGGAACGAACGGAGATTGTGATGAGCGATCTGCCAAAGCCCGATTACGCGCGCAACATGCGCATCCTCGGCCATTCCGACCAGGGCGGGCGGCCCGACGGCGTGCAGGTGATGGTGCATCGTGGCTTTGCCTATGTCGGGCATATGTTCTCGAAGGGATTTTCCGTCATCGATGTGCGCGACGCGAAGAAACCGCGCGCGGTGAATTTTATTGCCGCGCCGGCGAATACCTGGAACATCCACCTGCAGGTGCATGGCGATTTGCTGCTCGTCATCCATGCCAAGGATATGTTCGCCGCCACGGAATTTGCCGACGAACGCGCCTATTACAGCGGCGCTCTCGGCAAAACCGTCGGCACGGCCGAAGCAAAGCGCAAGCGCGACTGGAGCGCGGGGCTTGCGGTGTACGACATCTCAAAGCCCGATGCGCCTCACCGCATCGGCTTCATGCCGGTCGAAGGCGGCGGCATTCATCGAGTCTGGTACACCGGCGGGCGCTGGGCCTACGCATCGGTGCTGCTCGACGGCTTTACCGATTACATCTTCATGACAGTGGACATGAGCGACCCGGCGCAGCCGCGCGAGGCGGGGCGCTGGTGGATCTCCGGCATGAATCTCGCAGCCGGCGAAGCCCCGTCATGGGCGGCGACGCGGCGATATGGCTTGCATCACGCCATCATCCATGGCGACACCGCTTATGCCGCCTGGCGCGATGCCGGCATGGTGGTGCTCGATATCGCCGACCGCGCGAAGCCGCAATTGATCGTGCATCGCAACTGGTCGCCGCCGTTCGGAGGCGGAACGCACAATTGCCTGCCGCTGCCCGACCGCGATCTGCTGGTGGTGCTCGACGAAGCCGTGCTCGACCATCAGGAAGATGGGCTGAAACTCATCTGGGTGTTCGACAATCGTGTTGCGACAAACCCGGTGAGCATCGCAAGCTTCCCGACGCCGGCGGAGGCCGACTACAAAGCCAAGGACGGCCATTTCGGCCCGCACAACATTCACGAAAACCGGCCCGGCAGCTTCGTGTCGTCGACGTTGATTTTCGCCACCTACCAGAACGCAGGCGTCCGCGTCTTCGATATGTCGAATCCTTTTATTCCCAAGGAGGTCGGCGCATTGGTGCCGCCGCAGCCGGCAACGCTTGCCGACACGCGGCCGAACCGCGCGCGCGTCATTCAGTCGGCGGACGTATTCGTCGATGCAAAGGGATTGATCTACGCGACCGATTACAATGCCGGGCTTTATATCCTGGAGTATGACGGCTGAATTCTACGCGCTCATCTTCTGCACAAGTGCGTCCGACACTTCAAAATTGGCATAGACGTTCTGCACGTCATCGTTGTCGTCGAGCGACTCGATCAGCTTGAGCATCTTTTCACCGGCCTCGTCATCGAGCGCCACCGTGTTCTGCGGTTTCCACAACAGTGACGACTTGCGCGGCTCACCGAATTTCGTCTCCAGCGCCTTGGCGACGTCGCGCAACGATTCCGGCGTTGTGAAAACCTGGTGGCCGTCATCGTTCGAGCTCACGTCGTCTGCTCCGGCCTCGATCGCGGCATCCAGCATGGCATCGGCGCTTGCGACCTTGGCATCGTACTCGACGACGCCGACGTGATTGAACATGAATGACACCGCGCCGGTGGTGGCGAGATTGCCGCCGTTTTTCGTGAAGGTGGCGCGCACTTCGCCGGCGGTGCGATTGTGGTTGTCGGTAAGTGCCTCGACGATCACCGCCACGCCGCCCGGCCCGTAGCCCTCGTAGCGGATTTCGTCATAGCTCTCGGCATCATTGCCGGACGCTTTCTTGATCGCGCGTTCGATATTGTCCTTCGGCATATTTTCGGCGCGTGCCGCCAGGATCGCGGCGCGCAGGCGCGGATTGAATGCAGGATCCGGCAAGCCCATTTTGGCTGACACCGTGATTTCGCGCGCCAGCTTGCCGAACACCTTGGAGCGGACTTTGTCCTGCTTGCCCTTGCGGTGCATGATGTTCTTGAACTGGGAATGACCGGCCATGTCCGCACGTCTCGTGAAATGAGTTGATGACGGCCGCTATATAGGCCGCCGGCGCGGGAAAATAAACTCCACACTTGTCATTCCGGAACGCGCCGAAGACGCGCGACGGTGCCTGCCCCGGAATGACAAAGAAAGGTTTCAGGCCGCCGCGATCGCGACGTTACGCAGGATTGCGCCGATGCGGGTGCCGACCTTGGCCACATTGCGATGGACGCGCGCCTTGTAGCGAACCACCGCATCGCGATCGACCAGGAAAAATTTCTTTTCCGGATAGGCGCGGCCGAACACATCGATCAACATGCTGCGGAACTGGCCGGCAGCAAGATCAGGCTGCCGCGCAGGCACTTCGGCATAGGCCGCAAGTTCCGCCGAGGTGAGCGCGCATAGCAGCGCCGCCGGCTCCGTCGAATAGACTTGCTTGTGCTGCTGGATGGTACGGATTGCGCGGTCGAGGGGCAGCTCCTGGCCGAGGTCGATGCTGACGACCAGCGGCTCGTCATTGGTTGCGCGCGTAAGCGGAAACTGGTCGATCAGCCAGTCGCCAACATGAATCACATTGCTACGGCCACGTCCGTACATCAGCACATCGTCTTCGTAGCGTGCGAACCAAGTGTCGAGCCGCTCGATCAGGCGGTCGAGCGCCGGACGCGGGGTCAGCTCGCGGCATTGCGTGCCGAAAATGCCGATCGTCGTCTTGGCGCGGGACAGGACGTCGAAGACTTCATCGCCGAGCAATGGCGGAAACAGGCCATTGCCGGTCCCGACCACAATCAGATCGTAGCTGTCGCGCGCCGCGCTGAGCGTGCGGAATGTCAGATGATCGACCTCAGCCTCGCCCGGCATTAGCGCGTTGATCATGTGGCGGCCGAGCCGGCCGCTGAAATCGCTGCCGTCATCGCCTGAGATCACGGCAACCCTCGACGACACGACAGGCGACAGCCATTCGGTCGGCGTCAAGCGCATCAACACCTGTGCCTCATCAATCGGTGTCGTGCATTCGATGCGGAAGCCATAGCGATCAAAAAGTCGCGCGAGATCGTAGAAGCTCATGTGGTTGACGAAACCGCGCGCGCTGCGATCGGCATCTTTCGCCAAATCCGTCGCGCAGTAGCTGAGGATGATGTCGTGCTTGCAGAACCGCAGATGCGTGAACAGATTTTCCACGTCGGCAATGCGTTCGAGCATCCCGAGCATGACAACGACGTCGCATTTCGATGCGGCTTCGGTCGGAAACTCGCCGGCGTTCAGGTCGCAGGTCGATGCCGCACGTTTCTTGCCGGAGCGTGTGATGCCGCTGTAATTGCAGCCGCCCGGCAAGAGAGGCTGCAACGCCGTATCTGCGCTGAGATCGAGCACGCGCGCGCCCGACGGGATGAACTGGGCGGCAAGCTCGGCGCGCGGATCGACTTTCGTTTCCGGCGCGGGCTGCGGTTGCGCGGGATCGGGCGGCAGCTCAAGAGCGAGATTGCTGTTGACGTGCAGATTCATGGGCACCTGTGCCGAGGTCACGCTGCCGGACCCCGCACATGCCGGCGAATCAACGTCCCCTACCGAATCATCGCCGCGATTCGAGGTCAACAGTTCTCTGCTTTTGGCGTCAGCCCCAGAATGCCGGACGCGTTTCCTGCAGGATACCGCCGAGCCGGACCGCGCCGACTTTGCGGGCAAGGCCGGTGGCGTCGTCGGTCTCAACAGCGAGGCCACACAACGTTGCTGGACCGCTCGATGCCTCGAATTTCGCGCCCGGCAGCTTGCGCAGGAAACGATTGAGCGGCTCGTCTTTGTTCATGCCGATAATTGAATCGTAATCGGCCGTCATGCCGACGTCCGACACAAAGGCGGTGCCGCTGGGAAGGATACGATCGTCGGCGGTGGGCGTATGTGTATGCGTGCCGACGACGAGGCTGGCACGGCCATCGCAGAAAAACCCCATCGCCTGTTTTTCGCTGGTCGCCTCGCAGTGCATATCGATAATGATTGCATCCGCGCCCGACCTCAGCGCACACGCGGCCAGTTCACGCTCGACCGCGGCGAAGGGATCGTCGAGCGCGTCCATGAAAATGCGGCCCATCGCATTGATCACCAGCGCACGCTTGCCGTTCTTGCTTTCAACCAATGCCGCGCCGCGGCCGGGCGTGCCTTTCGGATAGTTGAGCGGGCGGACGAGGCGCGGTGCACGCTCAATGAACACCAACGCCTCGCGTTGATCCCATGCGTGATTACCGAGCGTGACGGCATCGGCGCCCGCGTCGATCAGCTCATTGTAGATGACCTCGGTGATGCCGAAGCCGCCGGCTGCGTTCTCGCCGTTGACCACAACGAGATCGAGCTTCCAGTCGGCGATCAGTCCCGGCAACCGCTCCATCACGATCGTGCGTCCGGAGCGGCCAACCACGTCACCGATAAAGAGAATACGCATGCAGCTAATGCCCACGAAAGTCGATCGTCTCGTTCTCCGTTAGCACGAGATCGAGGCGCGCGTCGTGCTCAGTGGCGGGCACATGCGGAATTTCCTGCGCAGCAAAGGCAACGCCAATGGCGGTAACGGGCTTCCGGGCGCGCAGCGCGTTAATCGTTTTATCGTAGTATCCGGCGCCATAGCCGATGCGATGGCCAACTCGGTCGAAAGCCGCAAGCGGCACGATCAGGATGTCGGGGGCAACTTCCGGGGCATCGGCCGTAGGCTCGCGGATGCCCCATTGGCCGGACGCCAGCGGTTCGCCGAAACTCCAGAGGCGCATGATCAGCGGCCTGCCGCGCCCGGCGATGGCCGGCAGCGCGAGGCGCGCTCCCGCATCGGCGAGCTTGCGCATCAGCGGGACTGGATTGATCTCGCTCTTCATCGGAGAAAATCCCGACACGATCATCCCGTGCTCGATGCGCAGCGGGAACGAGCGCAACGCGATCGCCTCGGCCGCCGCAGCGCGGGTTGCCGGCGGCAAAGCATCGCGCTGCGCCAACGCTTCGGCGCGGAGCTTGGCTTTGGCTGAGTCTGTCTTGGTTGCGTCGGGCATTGATGAAAAAGTGCGGAGCCGCGATGGCCGTCGGAGTGTGATCCCGGGAACCTACATAAGTAGGTGGGCGCCATATGACCGAAACCACGGTCCCGGCCAGGGACAGCTCCCGATAGGATCGTAAGGCCCCGGGGAATTATCTCCGTCGCACCTCGCAGCCCCGCCTCAACAATGTAGTCATTAAGCAGGACGGACGCCACAGCACATCGCAGAGTTTGCGAAGAGCGGTTAAAACGGCCTCACCCGATGGGCACGCCGCCATTGCCGACGGTCTGATTGAGCTTCTTGGTGATGCCTTCGATGCGCTCGGCGGCAGAGTTGAAGGCGCCGACCACCGCATCGGATGCGGCCTTGGCGCGATCACCCGCAACGAGACGGGCGTCCTGCAGGGCGGCGATCTCGTCTTCCAAACGGCGCATTTTTTGAGTCGCCTCAACCAGCTCATCCTCGAGCATCAACGCCGCCATCACCGTGAGCCGCGTGTCGCCGATTTCACCGAACTTGCGGCGTAAATCGATGACACGCTGATCGATGTCTTTCGCGAGTGCCTGGAGATGATCTTCCTGGCCATCCTCGCAAGCGAGACGGAATTGGCGGCCGGCAATGGTGGCGATGACTTGGGCCATGATCCTACTCGTGCAAATCGAGAACTGACTGAATCGAGGCAATCGCGGAATCCAGCCGGTCGGCGATTTCGCGGTTGGTCGTTTCCAGCCGCCGCGAGCGCGCGGTCTCGCCGTCGAGCGCAGCGGCCAGCCGTGTGCGATCGACGCCGAGCGCCTGCACCTGCGCGGCGAGGCCCTCTTCGTTGCGATCCGCCTGCTTTCGTCGCTCCACAGCGGCATCAAGCGCGTCCAGCGCGAGGGCGAGACGCTTGACTGCGGCATCGATTGCGCTTTGCTCTGACATCGCCTCTTCCGCACAAAAACTCTTGCGGCAGCAGATATTTAGGCAAAGAATCTTACGTGCTGCACGACCATGGCGTCAACGCTCGGCGGGGGATTTGCCCAGCTGTTTTCGTCGCCCTGTGCATGGCGTCGCGGCGCTGCAGCGGTCACATTGACTCAAGGGCCTTACATGCTATCCAGCCCGCCAAAAGGCCCTTTCCATGAGTGCAAAAGCCTCACCGACGGCAGCCGCGGCGCCCGCAGAGCGTCGCGAGCAACCGGCCGCTAGTCCAGCCATTGCTCCCGCCAGCATGGCCAACGCTATCCGGGCGTTGGCAATGGATGCGGTGGAACAGGCGAAATCCGGCCACCCCGGAATGCCGATGGGCATGGCGGACGTGGCAACCGTGCTGTTTACGCGATTCCTGAAATTTGACCCGGCGAGTCCGACCTGGCCCGACCGCGACCGCTTTGTGCTCTCGGCCGGCCATGGCTCGATGTTGCTGTACGCGTTGCTCTATTTGACCGGCTACGAAGCGATGACGATCGAACAGATCAAACGCTTCCGGCAGCTCGGCTCGATCACCGCCGGCCATCCTGAATACGGACATGTGCCGGGCGCCGAGACGACCACCGGCCCGCTTGGCCAAGGCCTCGCCAATGCCGTCGGCATGGCGATCGCCGAACGGCATCTCGCCGCGGAGTTTGGCGACAGTGTCGTCAATCACAAGACCTACGTGATTGTGTCCGACGGCGACTTGATGGAAGGCATCAGCCAGGAAGCGATCGCGCTCGCTGGCCACCTGAAGCTCAACAAGCTGATCGTGCTGTTTGACGACAACGGCATCTCCATTGACGGCGCATTGTCGCTCGCCGACAGCGTCGACCAACTCAAGCGCTTTGAAGCTGCCGGCTGGAGCGCGTCGCGCGTCGACGGTCACGATCCAGCGGCAATCAGTTCGGCGCTGGAGAAGGCGCAAAAATCGGACAGACCGGTCCTTATTGCATGCAAGACCACGATCGGCTTCGGCGCGCCGACCAAGGCCGGCAAGGCATCGTCGCATGGCTCGCCCTTGGGCGCCGACGAAATCAAAGGCGCACGTGAACGACTCGGCTGGACGTCGGCTCCGTTTGACGTGCCCGCGGATATTTTGGGCGCCTGGCGTGCCGCCGGCACACGCTCGAAAGCCGCGCACGCCGACTGGAGCAAACGGCTCGGCGCGCTCGACGGAGCCAAGCGCGCCGAATTCGAGCGCCGCATGCGCGGAGAGATTTCGCAGCAGGCGCTCGCCGGCGCGGTGCGCGCGGTGAAAGAAAGCCTTGCCGCAACGCCGAAGGAAATTGCCACGCGGACGGCCTGCGAATTCGCACTCGAGAGTCTGATCCCCGCTCTGCCGGAAATGATCGGCGGTTCAGCCGACCTCACCGGCTCCAACAACACGCGCACCAAGTCGATGAAAGCAATCTCGGCCGAGGATTTTTCCGGCCGCTTCATACACTACGGCGTGCGCGAGCACGGCATGGCCGCCGCCATGAACGGCATGGCGTTGCACGGTGGCATCGTTCCATATTCCGGCACGTTTCTGGTGTTCTCCGATTATTGCCGGCCGGCGATCCGGCTCGCCGCGCTGATGGGCAAACGAGTCATTCACGTTATGACTCACGATTCCATCGGGCTTGGCGAAGACGGGCCCACGCATCAGCCGGTGGAGCATTTGGCCGCGCTGCGTGCAATTCCGGACGTGCTGGTGTTCCGCCCCTGCGATGCCGTTGAAACGGCGGAGTGCTGGCAACTCGCGCTCGAAGCGGATGACAGGCCGAGCGTGCTCGCGCTCACGCGGCAGAACCTGCCGCAGCTGCGCAACCGTCTCGATTCAGACAACATCTGTGCGCGCGGTGCGTATGAGATTGCGGGGCCGGACGGCCAAGCCGATGTTTCGATATTCGCCACCGGGTCCGAAGTTGCCATCGCGGTCGACGGCGCGAAACTTTTGGCAGCTCGTGGCATTGCCGCGCGCGTGATTTCAGTTCCATGTTTCGAATTGTTCCTGGGCCAGGATGAGGAATACCGGCGCGCCATCATCGGCAACGCCAAGGTCAAGGTCGGCGTCGAAGCCGCTGTGCGTCAGGGCTGGGATGCGATCATCGGATCAGATGGCATCTTTGTCGGCATGACGTCATTCGGCGCCAGTGCACCGTACAAGGAACTCTACAAAAAGTTCGGAATTACCGCCGAAACGATCGCGAACGCGGCGCTAGGCAAGCTTGGGAAGATGTAGCGAAGGACTATATAGAGTTGTGGCCCGCGTGGCCGCGGCAGACTGAACGAGCCGGGAGCGATCAAAATGACAGTTCGTGTAGCCATCAACGGGTTTGGCCGCATTGGCCGCAACGTTTTGCGCGCCATCGCTGAAGCCGACCGCAAGGACGTCGAAGTCATCGCCGTCAACGATCTGGGCCCGGTCGAAACGAACGCACACCTTCTGCGCTACGACAGCGTGCATGGCCGCTTCCCCGGCACCGTCACCGTCAAGGGTGACACCATCAGTGTCGGTAACGGCGCTATCAAGGTCACTGCCGAACGCGATCCGTCAAAGCTGCCGTGGAAGGATCTTGGCATCGACATCGCGTTGGAGTGCACAGGTTTGTTCACCGCCAAGGACAAGGCGTCCGCGCACCTGACCGCCGGCGCCAAGCGCGTGCTGGTCTCCGCGCCCGCCGATGGCGCTGATCTCACGGTCGTCTATGGCGTCAATCACGACAAGCTGACCAAAGATCACAAGATCGTCTCGAATGCGTCCTGCACGACCAACTGCCTCGCGCCGGTCGCCAAGGTGCTCAACGACGCGGTCGGGATCGACAAGGGATTCATGACGACGATCCATTCCTACACTGGCGACCAGCCGACGCTCGACACGTATCACAAGGACCTTTACCGCGCCCGCGCGGCCGCGCTGAACATGATCCCGACGTCGACCGGCGCCGCCAAGGCCGTCGGCCTCGTTCTGCCCGAACTTAACGGCAAGCTCGACGGCGTCTCGATCCGCGTGCCGACACCGAACGTCTCCGTGATCGATTTCAAGTTCGTCGCCAAGAAGGCGACCAGCAAGGAAGAAGTGAACGGCGCGATCAAGCGCGCCGCCGAACAGCAGCTCAAGGGCATCCTCGGCTACACCAACGATCCGAACGTCTCCCTCGACTTCAACCACGACCCACGCTCCTCCATCTTCCACATGGACCAGACGAAGGTCATGGACGGCACGCTGGTGCGGGTGATGTCCTGGTACGACAACGAGTGGGGCTTCTCCAACCGCATGACGGATACCGCCGTCGCGATGGGCAAGCTGCTATAGCCGAACAGGATTAGACAGAGAATTGCGCCATGGCTTGGTCGAGTGTGCTGGGCATCTGCCGCGCTGATTGTATTGTTCAGCACGATTGTTTTCACATCCTCGCGGGGCGAGAGGGTCCGAAACAAACCCGAAGGACGCCGGCCGATCCCGGCTATATCCCACCCGACGGCAGCTCTGGACCAACGTCTTGAACGGTTTCCGCACTCTCGACCATGTTGACGTAAAGGGTAAGCGCATCCTGGTGCGCGTTGACCTCAACGTGCCGGTGGAGAACGGCGTCGTCACTGACGCGACCCGCATCGAACGCGCGGCGCCGGCAATCACCGAAATCGCCGACAAGGGTGGCAAGGTCATCCTGCTCTCGCATTTCGGCCGCCCGAAGGGGCGCGATCCGAAACAATCGCTCAAGCCCGTCGCCGCCGAGGTGGCGCGCATCATCAAGCGGCCAGTGAAATTCGTCGACGACTGCATCGGCGAGGTGGCCGAGCGTGCGGTCGCCGCCATGAAGCCCGGCGACATTCTGTGTCTTGAAAATACCCGTTTCCACGCCGGCGAAGAAAAGAACGATCCAGCCTTCGTGGCCGCGCTGGCAAAACTCGGCGATATCTGGGTCAACGACGCATTCTCCGCGGCGCACCGCGCGCATGCGTCCACGGAGGGACTCGGCCACAAGCTTCCCGCTTACGCCGGGCGCACCATGCAGGCCGAGCTTGAGGCGCTCACCAAGGCGCTTGAGCACCCCGAGCGACCGCTTGCGGCGATTGTGGGCGGCGCAAAAATTTCCACCAAGCTCGACTTGCTTGGCAATCTCCTGGACAAAGTTGACACGCTGATCATCGGCGGCGCCATGGCCAACACCTTTTTGTTCGCGCAAGGAAAGAAGATCGGAAAATCGCTTGCCGAAGCCGACCTCGTCGGCACCGCCCGGGAGATCATGGCCAAGGCCAAATCCGCCAAGCGCGAAATCGTGCTCCCGGTCGATGCGGTGGTGGCCGAAAAGTTCGAGGCGCATGCGCCCTCGCGCGTCGTCGACGTGGACAAAGTGGGCGCGAACGACATGATCCTGGATATTGGTCCCCGCAGCGTCGAGCAGGTCGTCTCCGTGCTCGCGCGCGCAAAGACGCTGGTGTGGAACGGGCCGTTCGGCGCTTTCGAGATGGAACCGTTCGACAATGGCACCGTCGAGGTTGCGGAGGCTGCTGCGGAACTGAGCGAGGCCGGCAAGCTTGTCTCAGTAGCCGGCGGCGGCGATACGGTGGCGGCGCTTAATGTCGCCGGGGTCGCCGATCGGCTTACTTACGTTTCCACGGCAGGCGGCGCCTTCCTGGAATGGCTGGAAGGCAAGGCCTTGCCCGGGGTCGAGGTGTTGCGGGTAAAATGACTTGGAACAGTGCCGTCCGGGGGGATTGCAACGGATGCGATGGAGGGAACTATGAAATCTTGCTGAGTTGAACAAGGTCGCGCAGGCCATGGTGGCGCCCGGCAAGGGCATTCTGGCCGCGGATGAATCTTCCGGCACGATCAAGAAGCGCTTTGATGCGATCGGTGTTGAGTCCAGCGAGGACAGCCGCCGCGACTATCGCGAGATGCTCTTCCGTTCGGCCGAAGGGATGAAACATATCTCCGGCGTCATCCTTTATGATGAAACGATCTGGCAGACGGCGAAGGATGGCACGCCACTGGTCGAGCTGATCAAGAAGGCCGGCGCAATCCCCGGCATCAAGGTCGACGAAGGCACCAAGCCGCTGCCAATGTGTCCGGGCGAGGTCGTCACCATCGGTCTCGACAAGCTCGCCGACCGGCTCCCGAAATATTACGAACAGGGCGCACGCTTTGCGAAGTGGCGCGCGGTCATCGATATCGGCGCCGGCATTCCGACATACGCATGCATGCGCGCCAACGCGCATGCGCTCGGACGCTATGCCGCGTTGTGCCAGGCCGCGCAGATCGTGCCGATCGTCGAACCTGAAGTGCTGATGGACGGCGATCACGACATCGACCGCTGCCAGCAGGTGACGGAACTGGTGCTGAAACTCCAGTTCGAGGAGCTTTTTTTCCAGCGCGTTGCACTCGAAGGCATCGTGCTCAAGCCGAACATGGTGATTTCCGGCAAGAAGAACGGCAAACGGGCCGGGATCGAGGAAGTCGCCGAAAAAACCGTCAAGGTTCTCAAGAACTGCGTGCCGGGCGCGGTGCCGGGCATTGCGTTCCTCTCCGGCGGCCAGAGCGACGAAGAGGCCACCGCACACCTTGATGCCATGAACAAGATCGGCAATCTGCCGTGGGCGCTGACCTTCTCTTACGGACGCGCGCTCCAGCACGCGCCGCAAACGACGTGGAAGGGCAAGACCGAAAACGTCGCCGCCGCCCAACGCGCATTTTCGCATCGTGCAAAAATGAACGGGCTTGCCGCGCTCGGCCAATGGAAAGCCGACATGGAGAAAAAAGCGGCGTAGGAGCATTGCGATACGCCCGGTGACGCGCAGGTGAAGTCCGCTATTGAGACGTCATGCCCGGCCTCGTGCCGGGCATCCACGTCTTACTGCCAGTCAAATCGTGGATGGCCGGGGCAAGCCCGGCCATGACAGAGAAAAAGTAAAGGATATTGCCCGTGATCGATCTCTACACCTGGACGACCCCCAACGGCCGCAAGGCTTCCATCGCGCTCGAAGAACTCGGCCTGCCCTACACAGTGCACCCGATCGACATTTCCAAGGACGAACAGTTCGCGCCGGACTTTCTCAAGATCGCGCCGAACAACCGTATCCCTGCCATCGTCGACCGCGACACCAACATCGCGCTGATGGAATTGGGCGCGATCCTGATCTATCTCGCAGACAAGACCGGCAAGCTGTTGCCGAAGTCCGGCGAAGGCCGTTACCGCGTGATCGAATGGCTGATGTGGCAGATGGGCGGCCCGGGACCAATGCTTGGCCAGGTGCATCACTTCGTGAAATACAACAAGGGCAAGGCACCCTATGCCGAAGAGCGTTACCTGAAGGAAGCGCACCGCCTCTACAAAGTTCTGAACACGCGCCTTGAAGGACGGGAGTTCGTCGCCGATCAGTATTCCATCGCCGATATCGCAATCTGGCCGTGGATTTCGCGCTTCGAATGGCAAACCATCGACATGAAGCAATACCCGAACGTCAGGCGCTGGTATGAGACCATCGCGGCGCGCCCGGCGGTGCAGAAGGGTTATAAGGTGCCAAAGGATATGGGCCCGATCCCGATGCCATGAGGCCGGCTCGCGTTAACTTGGACGCAGGCACAACAAGCGAATAATCTCGCGCATGATTCGCCGGCTGCGGCGCCGGCGCGGTGACGTTGCGTATCGCGTCGCATTCGCAACGCCTTCGAGCCCATGCCGAAACCGCACATCAGGCCGCCCTCCGGAAATGCCGCGCTCGTCGATGTGCTTCGGCGCGCGACTGCGCACCATCAGCGCGGGCAGTTGCACGAAGCCGAAGCGCTCTACCGGCAGGTCCTCGCAATTCAACCCAACAATTTCGACGCGCTGCATCTGTGCGGCGTTCTCGTGCATCAGCGCGGGAACGCCGCCGAGGCTCTTAAGCTGATTGGCCGTGCGCTCAAGACCAACGCGCGGTCGGCGGCTGCCCATTCCAATTACGGCACCGTTCTGGCGGCGGTCGAACGGCATGACGAGGCGCTCAAGAGCTACGACCGGGCGATCGCACTCAAACCGGATTATGCCGGAGCCCTGAACAATCGCGGCAATACATTGCGCGCGCTCAAGCGCGCGCAGGACGCGATTGAATGCTTCGAGCGCGCAGTGGCCGTCCAGCCGGATTACGCCGAGGCTCTCAATAACCGCGGCAACGCCTTGTTCGAGCTCGGCCGCAACGAGGATGCTCTTGCCAGCTACGATCACGCGCTGGCGCTACAGCCCGACTACGCCGACGCGCTGGTCAACCGCGGCCAGTGTCTGGTCAAGCTTGGCAGGCGCGATGAGGCGCTGGTGAGCTTCGAGCGCGCATTGGCAAATAATCCGCGGCATCTCGCTGCACTTAAGGAGCGCGGTCATCTCCTGCGCGACCGTGGGCAACCGGCGGAAGCACTCGACTGTTATGACCGCGCGCTTTCCATTGCAGACACCGACCCCGAAACACATGCCAATCGCGGTCTTGTGCTGCGTGCGCTCAAGCGTTTCGACGAAGTTTTCAAAGCCTATGATCGCGCGCTTGCGATCAAACCCGACTATGTCGAGGTCATCGTGGCGCGCGGCAATCTTTTTTACGAAATGCACTCCTATGACAAGGCGCTCGAGGAGTACGAACGCGCGCTTAAGGTCCGGCCGGATTTTGCCTTTGGCTTCAACAACCGCGGCAATGCGCTGCAAGCCATGGGCCGCAATGACGAAGCAATCGCCAGCTTTGAACGGGCGCTTACGCTCAAGCCCGACCTTACAGAGGCGCATAACAACCGGGGGAATGCGCTGCTCAATCTCAATCGGCCGGAGGAAGCGCTTGCCGATTACGAGTCCGCCATCGCGCACAAACCCTTCGCATTCGCGCTGGTCAACCGCGGCAGCGCACTACATTATCTCGGTCGCATTGAGGAAGCTCTCGATAGTTTCGATCGCGCAATCGCGCTTCAGCCCGAGTTGCCGGAGGCGCACTGGAACAAGGCATTGCTTTGCCTCGCCATCGGCGATTTCGAGCAGGGCTGGTCCGGGTACGAATGGCGATGGCGAGGCGCCACCGAACTGACACCACGCGAATTTTCGCAGCCGCAGTGGCGCGGCGAAGATTTGAACGGCAAGACCATTCTGCTTCATGCCGAACAAGGTTTCGGCGATACCATCCAGTTTGTTCGCTACCTGCCGATGGTGGCGCACAAAGGATGCAAGATCATCCTTGAATTGCCCGACAGTCTGATGCCATTGATTGGCGACACTGACGGCCTCGTCAGCATGCATCGTCGCGGTGACGCACTCCCGGCTTTCGATGTTCATTGTCCATTGATGAGCCTGCCGCTGTCGTTTGGCACCACAGCAACGACCATTCCGGCTTCGGTGCCCTACCTGCGCGCGCCGGCCGGCCGCGTTGACGCGTGGCGCACGCGGTTATCGCACCTTGGTAAGCCACGCATCGGCCTGGTCTGGTCCGGCAAGCCGAGCCACAAGAACGACCATAATCGCAGCGTCGCATTGTCGCGCCTTGAACCGCTTCTGGCAGTCCCGGGTGTTTCATTTGTCAGTTTGCAGCGCGAATACCGGGAGGCGGAATTGCCTGCGCTCGCCACACTGCCGATCTTGCGTCTCGACGAGGCTATCACCGATTTCGCCGATACCGCGGCGGTGATAGGCGAACTCGATCTGGTGATTGCAGTCGATACCGCGGTTGCGCACCTCGCCGGTGCCTTGGGCAGGCCGCTTTGGCTCCTGCTCTCCCATATACAGGATTGGCGTTGGATGCATGATCGCTCGGATAGCCCTTGGTACCCAAGCGCCCGGCTGTTCCGGCAGTCGCAAATCGGCGATTGGGACAGCGTGATAGCCGCTGTCGCCCAGGAGCTTGCGGAGTTCGCGAAAGCCAAGGGCTGACAGAATATCGCAGGTCAATTTTCCGCCCGATTGAGCTAGCATGCGGAGACCATGGCTTCGCGACCTAAACAGGCGACCCCGCGCCCGGCGGCCCGCCTCTACCTGACGACGCCGCCGATCTCGGACGCGTCCGCTTTTTCCTTGCAACTGAGTGCAGCCATGGACGCCGGCGATGTCGCCGCAGTTCTGCTGCGATTGGCCGAATCCGACGAACGCACGTTGATCAACCGCATCAAGGCAATGGCAGCACCTGTGCAAAACAAAGACGCTGCGCTTTTGCTCGACGGACATGTCGACTTGGTCGCGCGTGCAGGGGCCGATGGCGCTCACCTCACCGGCACTGCCGCGTTCATCGAAGCCCTCGCCCATCTCAAGCCCGAGCGCATCGCCGGCGCCGGCGGCCTGGCCACGCGGCACGATGCCATGCTCGCGGCCGAGCAAGGCGCCGACTACGTCATGTTCGGAGAACCAGACGTCACCGGCGCGCGACCGGCATTCACGGCGATTGAGGAGCGCATCACCTGGTGGGCCGAAGTGTTCGAGATTCCCTGCGTGGCATACGCCGCCTCGCTTGACGAAATCGCGCCGCTTGTCACCGCCGGCGCCGATTTCATTGCGCTCGGAGATTTTCTGTGGCGCGATCCGCGCGCGATTGACGCGACAACAAGCGAAGCGTCCCGCCTTCTGCGGTTGCCGGAGCACGCGGGATGATCCCACCCGTCCGGCTCATTCTCGGCGCCGTCGTCACAACCCTGTTTGTTGCGTCCGCGTCCGCGCAGGTCACTCGCAACGCCGCGCCGGCATCGCCGCCGGCGCCGAATCCGGCCGCCAGCACGAATCAGGGCAACATCGATATTGCCTACGGCGCCTTCCAGCGAGGGCTTTATCTGACTGCCTTCAACGAGGCGTCCAAACGCGCGCAGCAGAATGATCCTGCCGCGATGACGCTGCTTGGCGAAATTTACGCGCAAGGCCTTGGCGTGGGCCGCGACGATTCCAAGGCAGCCCAATGGTACAAAATGGCCGCCGCAAAAGGCGACCGTGATGCCCTTTTTGCGTTGGCGATGTTCAGTTTCCAGGGCCGCGCGACCACCAAAAATCTGGAAGAGGCCGCGCGGTTGCTCGAGGCCGCCGCGAAGCTCGGCCATACAGGCGCCGCCTACGACCTCGGGCTTCTCTATCTGCAAGGCCAACAATTCCCGCAGGACCTCAAGCGCGCCGGCGAACTTTTCGCAATAGCTGCTGAAGGCGGGAATCCGGAAGCGCAATACGCGCTCGCCACCATGTACAAGGAGGGCCGCGGCGCGCCGAAGGATATGGGCAAGGCAATGTTGCTGATGCGGCTGGCTTCTGTCGCAGGCAATATCGACGCCATGGTCGAATTCGCCATCGCGCAGTTCAACGGCGAAGGCGTGAACAAGGACGAGACCGCGGCCGCTCAGCTGTTTCTGAAAGCTGCACACCTCGGCAACCCGATCGCGCAGAATCGCCTGGCGCGCATTTTAATGGCCGGGCGCGGCATGCCGCCGGACGCCACCGAGGCGATCAAGTGGCATATGGTTGCCAAGGCCGGCGGCAACAGCGATCCCGACCTCGACGTGTTTGCCGCAAAACAGAACCCAACCGTCCGCGCAGCCGCCGAGGCCGCCGCCAAGAAATGGCTATCGACCACGACGGCAGGCCGCCCTTGACGGCGCTGGGCTTCGCGGGCAGACCGCTCGCGGTATGCACCACTCGGCCCTCCTCAATGTTATGATCGCCGCAGCGCGCAAGGCCGCGCGCGCGCTCAAGCGTGACTTTGGCGAGCTGGAAAAATTGCAGGTCTCGCTGAAAGGCCCCGGCAATTTCGTGACTGCAGCCGACCGCCGCGCCGAAGAGACACTCTACGCCGAACTGATGAAGGCGCGACCCGGATACGGATTTCTCGGCGAAGAAGGCGGCCGCCGCGAGGGCGCCGATAAGACACACACCTGGATCGTCGATCCACTGGATGGCACTACAAATTTCCTCCATGGCATCCCGCAATTCGCCATCTCAATCGCACTCGAACGCGAAGGTACGATGGTCGCCGGTCTGATTTACAATCCGGTCAGTGATGACATGTTCATTGCCGAGCGCGGCAAAGGCGCCTTTCTCAACGAACAGCGGATCCGGGTCGCCGGCCGGAAACTTCTGGGCGACGCGGTGATCGCATGCGGGCTGCCGCATCACGGCCACGGCGACATCGCGCATTCGCGCAAGGAAACCGGCGCGATGCAGGAACGCGTTGCCGGGCTTCGCCGCTTCGGCGCGGCCGCCCTCGACCTCGCCTGGGTCGCTGCGGGCCGTCTCGACGGCTATTGGGAGCGCAACATCAACCCCTGGGATATGGCGGCAGGAATTATCCTCGTGCGGGAAGCCGGTGGTTTCGTAACCGACTGTGACGGCGGCGAAGACATGTTCCACAAGGGCCATATTGCCGCCGGCAACGAAGCTATTCAAAAAGAGCTGGTGGCGGTGCTGAAGGCCGCGGCCAAGGCTTAAGTCACCGCAATTTCAACTCAATCAGCCGCTTTACCCGGCCACCGGCTCCGGCATGATTGCTTTTTCCCCGTCACGGGTCTGTGCCATAGTACGCACGAGGGCTTCGTTCGGCATCAACAATTGAGTTGCATGTAAGTCTCATGGCCAAAGAACTCGATCCACTCAAGCTGTCATCCCCGCGTGTCTTCCTCTTCAGGATGCTGGTGTTCGTCATACTGGTCGGCCTGGTTGCCTTCGTGCTGCACAAGCAGATCGAAGTCGCCTTCATGTCCAATCCAGGATTGAACGCGCTCATCATCGGCGTGGAGGCAATCGGAATTCTGCTATCGGTCCGGCAGGTGTTGCGGCTCTACCCCGAAATCGCGTGGGTGAACAATTTCCGTCTTGCCGATCCGGGACTGGCCGTCGATCGTGCTCCGGTGCTGCTGGCGCCGATGGCCGCAATCCTTGGCAGCCGCGTCGGCCGCATGGCGATGTCCGCGCAATTGATGCGCGGCATTCTCAACTCAATCGCCACTCGCCTCGACGAGGCGCGCGATATTTCGCGTTATATGACCGGCCTGCTGGTGTTTCTCGGCCTGCTCGGCACCTTCTGGGGTCTCATCGAAACCGTGAGCTCGGTCGGCGGTGTGATTCAGGGCCTCAAGGCCAGCGGCGATGCCGGCAGCATGTTCGATTCACTGCGCGAGGGCCTTGCCGCGCCGCTTTCCGGAATGGGGATTTCGTTTTCCTCGTCGCTGTTCGGACTCGCCGGCTCGCTTGTGCTCGGGTTTCTCGATCTGCAATCGAGTCAGGCGCAAAACCGCTTCTACACGGAACTCGAGGACTGGCTCTCCACAACCGTCTACGACCAGGCGGCAGAGCCGGCCGTCGCCGCCGGCGTGACCGGCGAGGTGCGCACTGCGATCGAGCGCCTGCGCGAAGCCGTGGACCAGGCCGGCGCCGGAAAGTCGGCTTCCGCGGCCATGGCCAACCTGGCCGAGGCGATCCAGGGCCTTGTGCATCACATGCGCACCGAACAGCAGATGATCCGCGACTGGGTCAACTCGCAGGCCGAGCAGCAACGCGAGATCAAGAAGCTCCTGGAAGTCATGGTGCGTCGAGAACGTGAACCGTTGAGCTAAATCCCATGGCGCTCGCACGAACGCGCCGCGGCGACAGCGGCATGAATTACTGGCCGGGCTTCGTCGATGCGCTGTCGACGTTGATTCTCGGCATCATTTTCCTGCTCACCGTGTTTGTGGTGGTCCAGTTTTACTTGCAGCAGGAAGTCGCCGGCAAGGATACTGCACTCAACCGGCTGAATGCGCAGATCGCGCAGCTGACCGAACTGCTGTCGATGGAGAAATCCGGCAAGGCCAATCTCGAAGATCAGCTTGCGCAGTTGCGCGCGACGCTGGCCACCACCGAAAGCGAACGCGATCGCCTCAAGGGCGCAGCGGAAAACGCCGGCGCCGGCGCCACTGCCGCGCAGGGAAAGGTTTCCGAACTCACCGGGCAGCTGGAAGGTGAAAAGAAAATCTCCGCACGCGCGCTGGCGCAGGTCGAGGTGCTTAACCAGCAGATCGCGGCTTTGCGCCGCCAACTGGCCGCAATCGAACAGACCCTCGACGCCGCCGAGAAGAAGGACAAGGAGTCACAGAGCCAGATCACCGAGCTTGGACAACGGCTCAACCTTGCGCTGGCGCAGCGCGTGAATGAGCTCAAGCGCTATCAGTCCGATTTCTTCGGCAAGCTTCGCGAAATCCTTGGCAATCGCAGCGATGTGCGCGTGGTCGGCGACCGTTTCGTGCTTCAGTCGGAAGTGTTCTTCGACACCGGCAAGGCTGACCTCAAGCCCGAGGGCCGCGTTGAGCTCGACAAGGTGGCGGCCGCCCTGCTGGAGCTGGAAAAGCAAATCCCGACCGACATTGCCTGGGTTTTGCGCGTCGACGGCCATACCGATGTCCGCCAGATCGCCGCCGGTGGCGCGTTCAAATCGAACTGGGACCTGTCCGCTGCGCGCGCAATCTCGGTCGTGCAATATCTCGTCGGCAAAGGTGTGTCCCCACAGCGGCTGGTGGCCGCGGGTTTCGGCGAATTCCAGCCGATCGATCCGGGCAAGAGCGAAGACGCCTACAAGCGAAATCGCCGCATCGAGTTCAAGCTGACCGAACGGTGAGCCCGAAATCCTGCACGCTACGTCCCTATTCCGCCGCCGACGAAGATGCGGCGATCGATCTGTGGCGCCGAACCTGGCAGAAGCACTACGCACATATCGACTTCAACGCGCGCCTGGCCTGGTGGCGTGAACGTTGGCGCAAGGAACTTGTCCCTGCAGCGCAGATCGTGCTGGCGGACGTCGATGGCACGTTGGGCGGCTTCGTTACGGTTGATCCGAAGACGACATATCTCGACCAGATTGTGGTTGCGCCGGAACTCTGGGGCTCTGACGTCGCGCTTGCCTTGCTGGCCGAGGCAAAGCGCCTCTCGCCGAAGGGTCTCTACCTTCTCGTCAACAAAGATAATTTCCGCGCCATTCGTTTTTATGAAAAGCACGGCTTCGTTATTGCGGGAGAAGACAAAAACCCCGTCTCGGGACTCGCGGTCAACAGGATGACGTGGCGCGCCTGAATTACGCGACCTCAAACTGCAACTTCGCCAGGCGTGCATAGAGCCCACCCGCCGTTGCAAGCGAAGCGTGCGTGCCCTCCTCCACGATGCGGCCGTGGTCGAGCACCAGGATGCGGTCACAGGACTGCACGGTGGCGAGCCGGTGCGCGATGACAATGCTGGTACGGTTGAGCATCAGCCGCTTGAGTGCCTGCTGAACCAGCGTTTCGCTCTCAGCGTCGAGCGATGAGGTCGCTTCATCGAGCAGCAGCAGTGGTGCCTTGCGCAAAATGGCGCGCGCGATCGCGATGCGCTGGCGCTGGCCACCCGAGAGCGTAACGCCGCGCTCGCCGACAGGCGTTTCGTACCCCAAAGGCAATCGCCGGATGAATTCCGATGCATGCGCGGCATCCGCCGCCTTGTCGATCTCCGCGTCGGTGGCGCCGGGACGGCCGAATTGGATATTTTCACGGACACTTGTGCCGAACACCACGGCATCCTGCGGCACCAGTGCGATGCGCGAACGCAGCTCTGCCGGGTCCGCCTCCGTCAGGCGCACGCCGTCGAAACTCACGCTGCCCGAAACCGGATCATAAAAACGCAGAATAAGCTGGAAGATCGTACTCTTGCCGGCGCCGGAGGGGCCGACCAATGCGAGCTTTTCACCGGGCGCCACCCGGAACGACAGGCGGTCGAGCACCGGTACATTCGGCCGTCCCGGGTAAGCAAAATTGACGTCGCGAAACTCAACCGCGCCGGCCGCCGGCTTCGGCAGTACGGCAGGACGCGCGGGGGCTCTGATCTGCGACTCGACATCCAGTATCTCGAACAGCCGTTCGGCCGCGCCGGACGCCTGCGCGATCTCGCCCCAAACCTGGCTCAGTTCGCCAAGCCCGCCGGCCGCGAATACCGCATAAAGAACAAATTGCCCGAGCCGGCCTGGCGTGATGCTGCCGGCCAGCACATCCTGCGCGCCGACCCAAAGCACCACAACGATGCTCGCGAAAACGAGAAAGATTACCACCGCGGTGAGCACGGCCCGCACTTTTGTCGCGCCACGCGCAGCACTATAGGCCTGCTCGACAGCTCCATCGAAACGCGACTGCGCAAGCTTTTCGTTGGTGAACGCCTGCAGCGTACGCATCGCGCCGATCAATTCGTTTGCGTAACCCGACGCGTCCGCAAGCGTGTCTTGCGCCGCGCGTCCGCGCTTGCGAACTGCGCGTCCGAAACCAACCAGCGGAAGCACAATGACCGGGATTGCGCCCAGTACGAATAGCGAAAGCCGCGGACTGGTGACGACCATCATGGCGGCGCCGCCGAAGAGCAGCACCAGATTGCGCAACGCGATCGACACGGAAGCGCCTACGGCCGCCTTGATCTGGGTCGTGTCAGCCGTAAGGCGCGACACAATTTCACCGGCACGCGCTGCATCGAAAAATGCTGACGACAAGTGTGTGAGGTGGGTGAATACATCGGAGCGCAGATCGGCAACGATGCGCTCGCCCAAAGTCGTTACGAGGTAGTAACGCAGCGCGCTCGATACCGCGAGCACGGCGACGATGAGGATCATCACCGCGAAATAGCTGTCTATCAGCTGAACTGCCTTATCGGAGAATCCAAAATCGATCATCCGCCGGACGGCCAAAGGCACGACCAGGGTGGTGAGTGCGGCGACGATCAATGCTGCCAGTGCAGCGAGCGCGCGAGCGCTATATCGTGTAATGTATGGAACAAGCCGGGCCAGCGGCCTTAGTCTGACTTTGCTTCGCCCGCCGGGCGCTGGCGCTCCGGCGACATCGAGGCCCCGTCCATCGCTTGCAAAACTCATGCGACGCCCTTTGTTGTCGCCCCGGCGCTTGCCCCATTAATGCCTTGCGGGCTTGATCGCGGTCAATCGTGGTGACTTGCCGCCTGCATCTAGGTCCTGTATAGGAGCCGCCAAATCCAGCGATTACTGGCGCGTTTGCGCTCCGGAAGAGGAACGATGAAACAAGACATCCATCCCGGTTACCACAGTATCAAAGTGGTTATGACCGATGGCAGTGAATTCACCACCCGCTCCACCTGGGGCAAAGAAGGTGACGTTCTGCACCTCGATATCGACCCCAAGTCGCACCCGGCCTGGACCGGCGGCCAGCAGCAGCTGGTCGACCGTGGCGGCCGCGTGTCGCGCTTCCAGAAGAAGTTCTCGGGCTTCCTGAAGGCCGACGAGAAGAAATAACAACCGGCGGCCCGCAATAAAAAACCCCCACGCGATGCGGGGGTTTTTGTTTTCCGGCCAGGCCTGATCTAGACGCTTTCCGCGCCGAACGCGGCCTTCAACAGCCCAAGCTGGCGCTCAACGGGATTGCCTGTCGATGGCCGCTCGGCGGCATTCTGATTGTAGATCGTTGCATCGAGACGGCGCACATTGGCGTAGATCTTTCGCGACCGCTCGATCAGGCCGCACAGCGCCGGCGGCAGCAGCTCGAGATTGCTGGAATCGTGCGCGTCAGCAGTGGCCAGTTTCACCTTGCTCTTTTCCTTGCCCGCCTGCGCCAGCGACATCTCACCTTCTTTCACCGCGCGATGAAGCAACAGCCATGAGGCAAGTTGCATCAGGCGCGTGGTGAGACGCATGCTTTCGGTGGCATAGGCGAGCGCCGCCGCACGCTCTAGTTTTTTGGATTCCTGGCGGCCGGGACCATCGAGATAAGTCGCGGTCTCCTCGACCAACGCCATTCCATCACGGAATAAATCGGCGAATGCCTGCGAACTCGCAAGCCGCTCTCCGAACGACACCGTTTGCGTTTCGCTGATTGGCTTTTCGGACTTCTCGGACATGACGCGACGCCTCACTTCACCGCGGAGCCGATCGCGCCCCGTATACGATTGGGTAAGCATGACGCGCGCCATGCGGCCGTGTCCAGCCGGCGATATGGTTAACATCGCGATATAGTTTCCGCGCAAATTCGAGCGCCCAGGTCCTGCAGCCACTGATCCAATTTGGGACAAAAAAAAGAGCCGCCGTTGCCGGCGGCTCGAAGTTGATAACAGGGAGGCGTCAAACAGAGTGGACAGGAGCCACTCAATGTCCACATGAAGATGGACAATGCCAGTAATGGTCGAGAAAGCTTAACGACAGCTTAAGGGTATGCGCGCAATGCCAAATATTTTTCCGACGCACCGGCACGTCGATACCATCCCGGCGACGCCGATCGTGCCCCGCCTCACCGCTTGAAAAACTGATCGGCTGCCGTGCGCGAAACTCGCTTCTGCGCCATGTCGGACTCGAGCCGACCGATCTCGTCACGCAGCATTTGCACACGTGCTGCAAGTTCATCCACGGAGAGCAAAGTGAGGTCCTGGCCGATCTCGTGCGCAATCTTCTTTTTCGGTTTGTCGTCCTCGTCAATTGCCGGCATTGGCCACCTCCTGCGGGCGAAATCTAGCCATGGCGTTGCGGGTTGTCACATCCGCGAGGCACGCCTACACAGGAGCCTCCAATTTGCAGAAAACATGGGGAACCGATGGCCGCACTGCCAAATCAGATGACCGCAATCGGCATTAAATCAGCCGGCGGTCCGGAGATGCTGGTGCCCGAGCAACGCCCACTTCCGACGCCGGCGGCGGGCGAGGTCCTGGTGAAGGTCGCCGCAGCCGGTGTGAACCGCCCTGACGTGATGCAGCGCATGGGCCTCTACCCGCCCCCACCCGGCGCGCCCGACATTCCGGGTTTGGAAATCGCTGGCGAGGTTGTGGCGACGGGCGGCGGCGTCAAACGCTGGAAAGTTGGCGACAGAATCATGGCACTCGTGGTCGGCGGTGGGTATGCCGAATATTGCCTCGCGCACGAAACGCACGCGCTGCCGCTTTCGGGGCTTTCGATGGTCGAGGCGGCCGCGCTGCCGGAAACGTTCTTCACCGTCTGGCACAACGCATTCGAGCGCGGTGGACTTAAAAAGGGCGAAACGCTGCTGGTGCACGGCGGCTCGTCCGGCATCGGCACCACAGCCATCCAACTTGCAAAAGCTTTCGGCGCGCGCGTGATCACCACCGCCGGTTCGACGGAAAAATGCGAGGCCTGCCGCAAACTTGGGGCCGATGTCGCCGTTAACTATAAGTCCGAGGACTTCGTCGCCGCGACCAAGTCGGCGACCGGGGACAAGGGCGCCGAGGTTATACTGGACATGGTGGGTGGGGACTACATCGCGCGCAATTACGAAGCGGCCGCGGTGGAGGGGCGCATCGTGCAAATCGCATTTCAGGGCAGCCCGAAGGCGACGGTGGATTTTCGGCGAATTATGCTCAAGCGGCTGCACCATACGGGCTCAACCTTGCGCGCGCGGTCGGTTGCGGACAAAGGCGCCATTGCGCGGGCGGTCGAGGACCATGTGCTGCCGTTGGTGACAGCCGGAACCGTCAAACCCGTCATCTACAAGACATTTCCAATGGGCGAAGCACCGGCCGCTCATGCGCTTATGGAAACCAGCACCCATATCGGCAAAATCGTGCTAACACTTTGACTCGGCGTCCATTTCCTCAGAAGCCGCGAAATCGGCGCAATGTCGGACTTAAAAACGCAACAGGGTGCGATTGCTTGCAGATTTTCACCGTTGGCAATGCCGGAGCCGCAGGCTGCGAGGCGCTGCCGCGGCGGGGGATATTGTTTTGATTTTGAATAGCCGTTTGGCAGCGATCGCGCTCGCGCTCGTCGCCGCGCTGCTGGTGGTTCCGGCTGCGCGTGCGGTTGAAGCCGTGAACGTGCGGCTCGATGCAGCGGCGATTGATTTGACAGCGGCCACGGAAGTGCAAAAAACCGAAGGCGACCGCATCCAGGTGTCCACCGCGCCGGGACCGGATGGCATAGTCCGTCGTATCGAAGTGCGGGCGCGTGAGGGCAACAATAATTGGGCGGTTTTCGCGCTCACCAATAACAGCGACGAACAGATTGATCGCCTCATCGTCGTGCCGCATTACCGCATGGTCGGTTCTGGCCTGTTCTGGCCTGACCTCGGCCTGTCGCGCATCGCGGGCATCACACCGTCGACCGGAGACCGCCCGGTTCGTCAGGAGGGCGCGACCGCCGACATATTCCGCGTCACGCTTGATCCTGGCACTGTCATCACCTTCGTTGCCGAATTGCGCACCGACAAGCTGCCGCAGATTTATTTGTGGGAGCCGGATGCCTACAAGGACAAAGTCAACTCGTTCACCTTGTACTACGGCATCGTTATCGGGATAGCCGGCTTGCTCGCGCTGTTCCTGACGATCCTGTTCGTCGTCAAAGGCTCGATGATGTTTCCGGCCGCCGCCGCGCTTGGCTGGGCGGTGCTGATCTATATCGGCATTGACTTCGGTTTCTGGGGCAAGGTGTTCGACATGTCGGCCGGCGCCGAGCGCGTGTGGCGCGCCTGCGGCGAGGCCATCCTGTCGGCAACACTGCTCGTCTTTCTCTTCGCCTATCTCAACCTGTCGCGCTGGCACGTGCGTTATGCGCATGTCACGATGGCGTGGCTTGCGGCCCTCGCCGCATTGATAGCGGTCGCCGTGTTCGATCCATCGATTGCCGCAGGTATCGCGCGCATGTCGCTGGCTGGCATAGGCGTCTTCGGGCTCGCGCTCGTGATCTATTTGTCCACGCATGGTTTCGACCGTGCCGTGCTGCTTATTCCCACATGGTTGCTCTTGGTCGTGTGGACTTTGGCCGCGGGCCTTGCCGTTACCGGTCTGGTCACCAATGACATCATCGGCCCCGCGCTGCTCGGTGGCCTTGTATTGATCGTGATGCTGATCGGCTTCACGGTCATGCAGCACGCTTTCGCGGGCGGCATCACGCACGGCATCGTTTCCGACGTCGAGCGTCGCGCGCTCGCGCTGACTGGTGCCGGCGACCTGATCTGGGACTGGGATGTCTCCGCCGACAAGGTCTTCACCAGTCCGGAAACCGAGCACATGCTCGGCCTCAAGCGCGGCACGCTGGAAGGACCGGCGGCGACCTGGCTTGAAGTGCTGCATCCACTCGACCGTGACCGTTTCCGCGCCGCGCTCGACGGCATCGTCGAACAACGGCGCGGCCGGCTCACCCAGGACTTTCGGCTGCGAACCGCCGACGGACACTATCTCTGGTTTGCACTCAAGGTTCGTCCCGTGGTCGGCTCCGACGGCGAGGTGGTGCGCCTCGTCGGCACGATGACCGACGTGACCGAGTTCAAGAATGCCGAGGAACGGCTGCTGTTTGACGCCGTCCACGACAACCTCACCGGCTTGCCGAACCGCGAACTCTTCATCGACCGCATGGAGGCCGCCTTCGGCTTTGCCCGCGCCGACCCGCAAATCCGGCCTTCTATCGTGGTGGTCGATCTCGACCGCTTCAAACAGGTCAACGATTCCGTCGGCATCGCGATCGGCGATTCAATTCTGTTGACCATCGCGCGCCGGCTGTCTCGCCTGCTCAAGCCGCAGGATACCTTGGCGCGGCTGTCAGGCGACCAGTTCGCGCTGATCGTGCTCTCGGAGCGCGAGCCCGCGCGCATCGTGGCTTTCGCCGAAACGATCCGGCGCACGTTGCGCGCGCCCATTGCCTTCAACGACCGCGAGATCTTCCTGACCGCCTCGATCGGGCTGGCGCTCGCCGAAAATCAGTCAAATCGCACCGAAGAAGTGCTCAAGGACGCCGAACTGGCGATGTACTACGCCAAGCGCATCGGCGGCGACCGCATCGAGATATTCAAGCCGGCGATGCGCTCGCGCAAAACCGATCGCCTGACCATGGAATTGGAATTGCGACGCGCCATCGAACGCGAGGAAATCAAGGTGCTGTTCCAGCCGATTGTGCGGTTGGAGGATCGCGCTATTGCCGGATTTGAGGCGCTGGCGCGCTGGGATCACCCGAAGCTCGGCCGCCTGTCGCCTGCTGAATTCATTTCGATCGCCGAAGAAATTGGCCTCATTGTCGATCTCGGCCTGTTTGTCCTCGACCACACTGCCAAGCAGCTCGCCCAATGGCAGGCCGCGACCCGCGCCCGCGAGCCGGTCTTTGCCAGCGTCAACGTATCGTCGCGTCAATTGCTGCGCCACGACCTGATCCAGGATTTGCGCGGCGTGCTGACCCGCACGGCATTGGCGCGCGGCACGCTCAAGCTGGAAATCACGGAATTGCTCGTGATGGAAAATCCGGAACATGCCGCGCAGATGCTCACGCGCATTAAGGAACTCGGCGCGGGCCTGTCACTCGACGATTTCGGCACGGGGCATTCATCGCTCGCTTATTTGCAGCGTTTCCCCTTCGACACGATCAAGATCGACCAGTCGTTCGTGCGCACCACGCCACGCGGAACGCGACCTGTGATCTTGCGCTCGATCATCGCGCTTGCGCACGATCTCGGCATGGAAGTGGTCGCGGAAGGCGCGGAAACCGATTCCGACGCGGTCGAGCTTTACCAGCTCGGTTGTGAATACGCGCAAGGCTTCGCCTTTGGCGAGCCGATGACGGCCGATGCCGCCCGCGACCTCCTGATCGACAAGCCGACGCGGTTGCGCGCGCTCAAGATTGCTTCTGAATAAATCAATCCGTCATTCCCGGGCGCCGCGAAGCGGCGAACCCGGAATGACAGAATTGGAATTCAGGCGTGGCCGGATTCGCTCGACAGCATGCCGAGATCGATGCCGATTTTGCGCAGCGCCTTCTCATATTTCATTTCGGTGTCCGTACCGAAAATGAGTTCGGGATCGGCCGCGCAATGCAACCAGCCATTCTGCTGGATTTCCTGTTCAAGCTGGCCGGGCGCCCAACCGGCATAGCCGAGCGCGAGAATGGCGCTCGCCGGCCCATTGCCGCGTGCGATCGCCTTGAGAATGTCGAGCGTGGCGGTGAGACAGATGCCCTCATCAATCGGCAGCGTCGAATTTTCTATAAAGAAATCGGCCGAATGCAGAACGAACCCGCGCCCGGTTTCGACGGGGCCTCCCTTGAGCACTTTGACGTCTTCAGCACCCGTCGGCAGTTGAATGCGCTCGACCGCCGGGATCACTTCCAGCTGCACGAGAAGGTCGGGAAATTTGATATTGGCCGCGGGATGATTGACGACGATGCCCATGGCACCTTCCGTCGAATGCGCGCAAACATAAATGACCGCACGCGCAAAGCGCTCGTCGTTCATCGCCGGCATAGCGATCAGCATTTGCCCGTCAAGATAACCGCGACCGGGGGCGGGAGCCTGCTCCTTCGCTTTGCGTGACGGCTTCATGGCAAAAGGTTACCCGATCGATCTGTCTTTGCAAACGAAGCTTGCGGCAGAAAGTTCAATCGTTCACCGTCATATTCAATACGACAATTGTGGCAGGCGCCTGCCCAGATCATGGTCAATCGTTGCTCACAATGAATTCAGTGGCGCGGCATGCCGTTACCAACTAGACCGTGCACGATGAACGATATTCACAGATCATTTTGTGTGGCCCTGACGGTGTGCGCGATCGGCGCCATCTCGGGCCGTGCGGCGCTTGCCGCAGACGAATCACCCTGGAGCAATGACGTCCGTTCGGGTGTCAGGCTGATCGCTGGCGCCAACGGCAAGGATGATGTCGCGCTGCGCGCCGGCATCGAAATCAAGATGCAGCCGGGATGGAAAACCTACTGGCGCTATCCGGGCGATTCCGGCGTGCCGCCGCGTTTCGATTTTTCGGGTTCGGAAAATCTGAAAGACGCCAAGGTGCTGTTCCCCGCACCGCACCTCTTCACCGATGAGACCGGGCATTCACTCGGTTACAAGAACAGCGCAATCTTTCCGCTGGTGGTTGCGCCACAGCAACCCGGCAAGCCGGTCCGTCTGCGCATGAAGATCGAATACGCGGTCTGCGAAAAACTCTGCGTGCCTGCGGAAGGCAGCGCCGAGCTGACGCTCGGATCCGGCACAAGCGCGCGCAACGCAGACTTGAGCGCTGCGGAGGCGCGAGTGCCTAGGACGGTGCCGGCCGCGCAGATCGGCCTGACCGCCAGACGCGTCAATGGAGCAGCCAAGCCAACAGTCACGGTCGACCTCGCCCCGCCGGCCGGCCAAGCGGTCGAATTGTTCGTCGAAGGGCCGACACCGGAATGGGCGCTGCCCATCCCAATGCCTGTGCAAGGCGCGCCAACCGGTCGTGCGCGCTTCGCTTTTGAGCTTGACGGTTTGCCGCCCGGCGTCGACCCCAAAGGCAAATTCGATCTCACCTTTACTGTCGTCACGGGCGAGCGCGCCCTGGAAGTCAAGACTCATCTCGACTAATCACCGACAAGGGCGTAATTAGCCCAGCCGGGAAACATTTTTAATAAAGCAAAGCGAGAGGACACCCATGCCTATCAAGGTCGGCGATCGATTGCCCGAGGCCAAATTCCGCGTCATGACCACCGAGGGTCCGGTCTGGAAAACGACCGATGAAGTTTTCAAAGGCCGCAAAGTGGCGCTGTTCGCGGTGCCGGGCGCGTTCACGCCAACTTGCAACAACCTGCACATCCCGAGCTTCCTGAACAATGCCGCCGCCATCAAGGCCAAGGGCGTGCATACAATCGCCGTGACCGGCGTCAACGACGTCTTCGTCATGGAGGCCTGGAAGAAATCGACCGGCGCCGACGGCAAGATCGATTTCCTTGCGGATGGCAACGGAGAATTCGCCAAGGCGATCGACATGGCCTTCGACGGATCCGGCAACGGGCTCGGCACCCGCTCGAAGCGTTATTCGATGCTGGTAGAAGACGGCGTTGTGAAAAAACTCAATATCGAGGATGCGCCGGGCAAGTGCGAAATCTCGGGCGGTCAGGCCTTGCTGAGCCAGCTGTAGTCTAATTTGTCATTCCGGGACCGGCCGAAGGCCGGAATCCAGAAACAAGCACTGAGATCGTTTCTGGATTCCGGATCGCGGGCTAAAGCCCGCGATCCGGAATGACTATTTGCTTGTCATGGCGCCGATGGCGCCGGCCCGCGCGGCGATAAGGCCGGAACGCGCGAGCTCATCGGCGCGCTCATTCATTGCATGACCGGCATGGCCCTTCACCCAGTGCCAATGCACCGTGTGATGGCCGAGTGCTTCATCCAGCCGCTTCCACAGATCGACGTTCTTCACCGGTTTCTTGTCGGCTGTGCGCCATCCGTTTTTCTTCCAGCCATGGATCCACGACGTAATGCCGTTCTTGAGATACTCGCTGTCCGTATGAAGATCGACGGCGCAGGGCCGCTTCAACGCTTCCAGGGCCGAAATCGCCGCCATCAATTCCATGCGGTTATTGGTGGTGTGCGGTTCGCCGCCCTTGAGCTCTTTTTCATGGTCGCGAAAAGTCAGAATGGCGCCCCAGCCGCCCGGGCCCGGGTTGCCCGAACAGGCGCCATCAGTGTGGACGGTGACGCGCTGCGCGCTCACGCGATTTTTCCTTTGCGCATGAAGGCGGGAACCCGGTTTCCACTCTTGGGGATCATGCGCTAGAGCCCATAGTCCTTGATGCTCTTGACCGACTGATGAAAACGCAGCTTGCGATAATATTCCAGCGGATCCTTCGGCCTGACCAGCGCGCCGTCCGGCACCGCCAGCCAGTCGACGAGACGCGTGAGCAGGAAGCGAATGGCCGCGCCGCGCGCCAGTATCGGCAATACATCACGTTCGCGCGCCGAGAGCGCCCGCACCTTGCCGTACGCGTTGAGCAGCGCCCGTCCCTTGGTGACGTTGTAGGAGTGATCAGGCTCGAAACACCAGGCGTTGAGGCAGACGGCGACGTCGTAAGCAAGCGTATCGGTGCAGGCGAAATAGAAATCGATCAGCCCCGACAGTCTGTCACCGAGAAAAAAGACATTGTCCGGAAAAAGATCGGCGTGGATGACCCCCTGCGGCAATTCACGCGGCCAGTTTTTTTCCAGCACGTCCAGTTCTTTGACGATTTCGTTGCACAGGTCGGGCCGTATGCTGTCGCCGCGAGGACCGGCGTGCTCGTAGAGCGGTCGCCAGCTGTCGATGGACAAGGCGTTCGCGCGCTTCACCTTGAAATCTGCACCCGCAAGGTGCAGCCGCGCAAGCGCCTCGCCTAGCGCCGCACAGTGGCCGGGGTTTGGCCGCCGGATCCACAAGCCGTCGAGAAATGTGACGATCGCCGCCGGTCGACCGGCGACCTTGCCGAGCATGCCGCCCTGCTTGTTTTTGACCGGCTGCGGGCACGTGATGCCGCGCGCCGCCAGATGTTCCATGAGACCAAGAAAAAATGGCAGGTCGCCCTCGGCAACGCGCTTCTCATAGAGCGTGAGAATGAAATTGCCAGCGCCGGTGTGCACCAGGAAGTTTGAATTCTCTACGCCCTCCGCGATGCCCTTGTAGGAGAGCAGTTCGCCGATGTCATAACCGGAAAGAAAGCGGGTGAGCTCCTCCGCCGGCACGTCGGTGTAGACCGCCATGAAGGGTCACTCCGCCGGCTCATGCTCCCGCAGCGGGCGGGGCAGCGGGAAGAACACGCCCTCCTCGATCGCCGAAACCGTTTCGATATCGAGGACGTAGCGCGCGGCGAACGCACCCATGATCTCCTCGACCAGAACTTCGGGCGCTGACGCACCGGCAGTAATGCCAAGCCGCTTGACGCCGTCGAAATCGCTCCAGTTGATGTCCGCTGCGCGCTGCATCAGCACCGCGCGCGGACAGCCGGCGCGCTGGGCCACTTCCTTGAGGCGCTGCGAATTTGACGAGTTCGGTGCACCGACAACGATCATGGCATCGACGACCGGGGCCACGCGCTTGACCGCCTCCTGCCTGTTGGTGGTGGCGTAGCAGATGTCTTCCTTGTGCGGGCCGACGATGTTGGGGAAGCGCCGCTTGAGCACCTCGACGATTTCCGCGGTGTCATCGACCGACAGCGTCGTCTGCGTGACATAGGCAAGATTGTTTTCGTCACGGGGAATGAATTTTTCCGCATGCTGGATCGATTCAATCAGCACAATGCTGCCGGGCGGCAATTGACCCATCGTTCCGACAACTTCCGGATGACCGGCGTGACCGATCAATACGATCTCGCGCTGGCGCCGGAAATGAATCTCGGCTTCGCGATGCACCTTGGTCACCAGCGGACAGGTTGCATCAAGCGTGAGCAAATTGCGTTGCGCGGCTTCTTCCGGGATCGCACGCGCCACGCCATGCGCGGAGAATATCACTGGCGCCTTGTTGTCCGGCACCTCGCTGAGTTCTTCCACGAAGATCGCGCCCTTGGCGCGCAGGCTATCGACCACGTAACGGTTGTGCACGATCTCGTGGCGCACGTAGACCGGCGCGCCATAGATCGCCAGCGCCCGTTCCACCGATTCAATGGCCCGCACGACGCCGGCGCAGAAACCGCGCGGCGAGCAAAGCACGACCTTCAATGTGGGCTTTGGTAAATCGGATACCATCGAAGTCCTCGGAAGCGCGCATTTTACGCGCTTATTTCCGCCTCGACATGGGGTGCGCCGGCCTCCCCTGTCAAGCCAGAATGGTTGCATGACCCCCGGTCTGCCCCTATATTCCGGCCACTTTCCGATCATCACCGATGATCTGAAGCTTCGCCCAACGGCGGGCGAAGCATAGAGGAGATTTTGCCATGGCGACCGCAGCACCCCTGATGCCGAAGGCGACCGCCGTCTGGCTGCTGGACAACACCGCGCTGTCGTTCGACCAGATCGCCGAATTCTGCAAGCTGCACCCGCTCGAGGTGAAGGCTATCGCCGACGGCGATGCCGCACAGGGAATCAAGGGCCTGGACCCGATTTTGACCGGGCAGCTGACTCGCGAACAGATTTCCGAAGCCGAAAAAAACCCCGAAACCCGCCTGAAGCTGACCGAACCGAAGGTCGCGGTTCCGCCGACCGAGCGCGGCAAAAAAGGCCCGCGCTATACCCCGGTTTCGCGCCGTCAGGATCGTCCCAACGCGATTCTGTGGCTGGTGCGCAACCATCCGGAACTCAAGGACAGCGCGATCATGCGGCTGGTCGGCACCACCAAGTCGACCATCGCCTCGATTCGCGATCGCACGCATTGGAACTCGCCAAACCTGAGCCCGATGGATCCGGTGACGCTCGGCCTCGCCTCGCAGATCGACCTCGATCTGGAGGTGGCGCGCGCCAATAAGGAAAAGCCGGCACCCGCCGATACCGGCGCGACCTTGCTTCCGGCTGCCGAAACAACCGCGCGCAAGGAGGCGGAAGTCGCCGCCGCGGCCGCGGAAGCCGAGCAGAAAAAGCCGGGCGGCAGCGATATCGACGTCAGCGCGGTATTCGCCAAGCTCAAGCAGCTCGGCGGCAAAGGCGAGAAAGACGACGAATAGGCGCGGCACAAAATTTTCGCCGCTGTTGCGACGATTTGTATGCAAATTGTTCGCACGCCCTACGGGTACGTCGATACAGCGCCTCGCGCGCTCATCGCAGGAAAGTGAACGGCGAATTTCACGCGTGTTACATGCGGAATCCGCTCGCGCATCGCGCTTCGGAATTATTGCAAATTTCTAATTAAGCTTGCCTTCATCGCTGGGGCAGACGATCCCCCGCGTTGGACGAGAACGAGCGGCGACCAACCTACGACCACGAGCTCGACTATGTGGCTGTGACGTTGCGCTCCTCTGGCGCTTCTCACCCCGGCCGCGCGGCAGCCGATTCCCACCCGGCAACGCGCGGCCGGTATAGTTTCGGGCGAGTTTCACCTTGTTCTTCAGTATCCGCGCTTGCCTTCGATTGCGGCAACATACCGCGCGATGGAGTTGTCCAGCACCTGCTTTGCATCTTTCGCAATGACGCGATCGAAATAGTGCCCGTAAATCAGATCAAACTGGAATGGCGCGAGCGCCTTGCCGATGCGCTCAACTTCACGCGCCGACAACGGAATGAAGTTCGGATAGCTGCGCATGAACGACAGCCATTTGCGGTCTGTCGTCACCGTGAGGATATCGCCGGCGCAGACAATGCCGCGGCCGCCGGCGCCGCCCTTCCAATGCAGAACGGTTCCGCCTGGAAAATGCCCGCCACACCGCACGAGCGTGGCGCCGTCCCAGAGCCTGAACGTATCGCCTTGCCACAGCTTCACCGCCGGATCCTTGCGCATGATCCAGTCTTTGTCGGCGGCATTGAGATGGACCGGGCAATTGAATGCATGCGCCCATTCCACCATCGTCGTGTAGAAATGCGGGTGCGAAATGGCGATCGCCTTCAGCCCGCCGAGCCCTTTGATCATGCTCACGGTCGCGGCGTCGAGCGTGGCGACGCAATCCCACAAGATATTTCCGCCTTCAGTACGCACCAATAGCGCGCGCTGTCCGATGGCAAA
This sequence comes from uncultured Alphaproteobacteria bacterium, assembly GCA_963819915.1. Classification (GTDB taxonomy): domain Bacteria; phylum Pseudomonadota; class Alphaproteobacteria; order Rhizobiales; family Xanthobacteraceae; genus Pseudolabrys. The sequence goes on along the minus strand of CAWFXX010000007.1, from coordinate 171,904 downwards.
GCCGGCGCCGATACCGATGAGGCCGGTATCGTATTCATGGAAGCTGTTCATGTGGCTCTGCGCGAGCGCGTCGAGCGTGGTCCAGCTTTGCCCGCGTGCCGGGACGTATTGGCGCTCTTCCTCGCAGATAATGCATTGCGCGGGCGGCTGTGCGCTCGCCGGATATTGCATGCCGCAGGCCGTGCAGATGAACAGAGGCATGAAAATATTTCCCGTCATTCCGGGACGCGCGCGGAGCGCGTGGACCCGGAATCCAGACGCACGCTCCGTTATTCGTTTCTGGATTCCGGGTTCCGGCCTGAGGCCGGCCCCGGAATGACTAACGATAGTTTACCGCCCATTGTGTTTGTTCCCGCGGCTTTTGCAAAGCGCGCGGGGGTTGTTCGCCCCCGCCCTACAGATAACTCCACCACCATTCGGTGCGCCGGCGCTTGATGCCGGCAAACCAGCGGCACACCGGGTAGAGCGCCACGACAACGCCAAGCCACACGGCATAGATGCCGGCAAGACCAAGGCCGTAACCCGGCGGCTTCTGCGTGGATCCGATCAGCGCCGCGAAATCGCCGACCACCGTCCACGCATATAGAACCGCGAGCGCATGCAGCAGAAAGATATGCGCGATGTAATAGAAAAACGGCACACGCCCGAAGGTCGTGATCCAGTCCGCGACCGGTCCCCTGAGTCCGTTCGATGGCCGCCAGCAGCATCAACGCCGGCCCGAGCGTCATCGCCAGATACAGCAACGACGGCGGATATTTTTCGCAGTTGATAAACGACAGCACCGACGCGACAACGTTGTCCTGCACCGCCCAGGGCGCAGGATCACCATAGAGATTGGTGGCGCGCAGCAGGATGAAGCCGACCGTGATCGTGGCGCCGAGCACGAATAATTCCCGAATCCGTGCGGCGGGCTCGCGCGTGAAGACCGGGCCCAGTGCATAACCCGCCGCCATTACGCCGATCCAGGGGATCAACGGATACAGCACGACGAGATCCACGCCGGGCGCAAGCTGGAGATGACCGGGTTGGTGCAGGAAATTCCACACCGGCGCAGCGGCGCCGAATTGTGCTGCCTTAATGCCGTCGAGCAAATTGTGGCCAAAGATCATGACAAGCCCGGCGGCGGCGATTGCCCAGCGTGGCAGATGGACGAGTCCGGCAAGCGCGATCATTGACGCACCGATGACAAAAATCACCTGCACGACGAAATGATTGAAGTGGATGCTGAAGCTCCAGCCGAAACGCACGACCGTCAATTCAATCAGCACAAGCCAGATGCCGCGCGTCAGCAGAAAGCGGCTGACGCTGCCGGCAGAGCGGCCCTGCCCGTACAGGAACGCGGATATTCCCGCCAGAAAAATGAATGTCGGCGCGCAGAAATGCGTTATCCACCGCGTCAGGAATAATGCCGGATCGGTGACGTCACGCGGATTGAATCCGCCGGCAGCAAAAAAGTCGCGCGTGTGATCGAGCGCCATCACCACCATGACCAGGCCGCGCAACAGATCGATGGACGTCAGGCGCGCCCGCCCCGCCGGCACTGGAATTTTCTTGACGGGCATTTCGTCGACCGGTTTCACCGGCTGCCGCGTCTCGAATGCAACAACATTCATGGCAAGTTCTCTTCCGTGGAAATTGGGCATGCACGTCGCGCGCCTTGTGGCGGAACGCGGCGCCACACTCAAGACACAACGCAATCAAAACATTTGCTCCGGAATTCAATGGAAAGTGATGGATGAAAAACGCGAATAAGTGTTGGCGATCAACGCCCATAGCAGCCCGTCCGCGCAACGGCGCCGCATGCGCACCAAACATCCCTGCAATTCAGTATTGCCGCGCCACTTTTTGCCGGCACACGCAGCGCGCTATTCGCTAAAAACGCAGCTTCTTCAGCATTTCCTCGAGCGCTACTTTGCCCTCAAGATTTGCCGTGCTGCGCGATTCGAAATAGATCTCTGAGTGCGCAATCGGGCTGATGCGGCCGGCCCGGTAGATTTCCCACCGCCAGGGCTTTGGCATGCGAGCCCGATTTTTGACCACCACCGAATAGTCCGTGCGCTCGAGATCGCTTTTCATGGCGCGCGCCCAAAGGCAGACGTCGCGCATCTTGCGCGTTTTGCCATTGCAGAATTCCCGAAGGGAGAGTTGAGCGGCACGATCACAATCCAACCGGCGCCACGTTCACCAAACAAGAACCGCGAGAACTATTCCGGCAGAGAGCAGAAATCCCAGCGCCCAGAAGGAATAGATCATCGCCTTATCGATTGCGTCCCCATGCATCGCCGCACTATGCGCGTGTTGCATAGCGATTGATACAGCTATCTTGCCTTGCATCGGCTTGTGCGTTTCGCACCTAATTTTGCCGGGCACCACGGGCGTCACGTAGCCCCAGGCGGTAGAAAACCCAAAAGGCTGCCTTTCTGAGAAGTTCTTCGATCTTTCGCATGCGCGCTGTCTATTGCGCGGACGCCCGGCTGGCATTGAGGCAGATCAAGCAGAATTTCCGCTCAGTCGTGAACTATTTATCGCCCACCCCGTGCCCTTTCAGTGCGCTACCGATCTCGTCCAAAATTGCCGGATCGTCGATGGTCGCCGGCATCGACCACGCGTCGCCGTCGGCAATTTTCTTGATGGTGCCGCGCAGGATTTTTCCCGACCGGGTCTTCGGCAGGCGCGCGACCGTGATTGCGAGCTTGAACGACGCCACTGGACCGACCTTCTCACGCACCAGCGCCACGATCTCCTTCTCGATCTCCGTCGGCGGGCGGTTGACGCCGGCCTTGAGCACGATAAATCCGCAGGGCACTTCGCCCTTGAGATCGTCCTTGATGCCGAGCACCGCACATTCGGCGACGTCCGGGTGTCCCGCCAGCACTTCCTCCATGCCGCCGGTCGACAGCCTGTGGCCCGCGACATTGATGATGTCGTCGGTCCGGCTCATCACGTAGACATAGCCGTCCTCGTCTTTGTATCCGGCATCCGCCGTCTTGTAGTAGCCGGGAAACTCCGCCAGATAGCTTTCCTTGAAGCGCTCATCCTGCTGCCACAGCGTCGGGAAACAGGCCGGCGGCAGCGGCAGCTTCACCACAATCGAGCCGATCTTGTTGGCCGGCTGGATATGGCAAGCCTCGTCCACGATATCGACCGCGTAACCGGGCATCGGCACGCAGGTCGAGCCATAGCGCACAGGAAGCGTGCCGAGTCCGACCGGGTTGCCCGCGATGCACCAGCCGGTTTCCGTCTGCCACCAGTGGTCGAGCACTGGCACCTTCAGGACCTCTTCCGCCCATTGAATGGTCGGAGGGTCGGCACGCTCGCCGGCGAGAAACAGCGTGCGGAACTTCGACAGGTCATATTTCCTGATGAATTCGCCATTGGGATCTTCCTTGCGAATGGCGCGGAAGGCGGTAGGCGCCGTGAACAGTGACACCGCGCCGTGTTGCGAAATCACGCGCCAGAACGCGCCGGCGTCAGGCGTGCCAACCGGTTTGCCTTCGTAGAGAATCGACGTGCAGCCGTGGAACAACGGCGCGTAAACAATGTAGGAATGTCCGACCACCCAGCCGACATCCGAGCCCGACCACCACACCTCGCCGGGCGAAATGCCGTAGAGATTCTGCATCGACCATTTCAGCGCGACCATGTGGCCGCCATTGTCGCGCACCACGCCTTTTGGAATGCCGGTCGTGCCTGACGTGTAGAGGATGTAGAGCGGATCGGTGGCGGCGACCGGTACGCATTCGCTGGTCTTGGCGTAGTTGACGGCGTTTTCCCACACCTTGCGCCAGTCGTGGTCGCGGCCGGCAGTCAACGGGGCCTCGCATTGCGGACGCTGCAGGATCATGCAGGCCTGCGGCTTGTGTTTCGCAAGATTGATCGCGTCATCGAGCAGGGGCTTGTAGGGAATGACGCGGGTGCCTTCGATACCGCAGCTCGCGGACAGAATTACTTTCGGCTTGCAGTCGTTAATGCGGGTCGCAAGTTCCTTGGCGGCAAAGCCGCCGAACACCACGGAGTGGATGGCGCCGATGCGCGCGCAGGCGAGCATGGCAAACACCGCCTCCGGCACCATCGGCATGTAGATGATGACGCGGTCGCCTTTTTCGACGCCGAAGTCGCGCAACATGGCGCCGAGCAACTGCACCTCGGACAGCATCCTGCCGTAGGTGAAGGTCTTCACGGTATTGGTGACCGGGGAATCGTAGATCAGCGCCGCCTGGTCATTGCGGCCGGCGAGCACGTGACGATCGAGCGCGTTGTAGCAAGTATTGCAGGTTGCGCCCGTGAACCAGCGGCCGTAAATGCCGGCGTCCTTGTCGAAAATCTTCTTCGGCTTCTCGAACCAGTGAATGTCCGCCGCCGCTTCGGCCCAGAACACCTCCGGGCTGCGCTGCCAATGCGCATAAATGTCGTGATAGCGGCTGGTACGGGCGTCCATAGTCTCCTCCCGGCCGCCATTCTGCGGGTGCGGCGCAGCTTTGCAAAGCTCGACATTGCCGGACGTGATCCGGCCATCCATGATGCAAAGAAGATGGACCCCCGGGTCAAGCCCGGGGGTGACTTAAATCAAATGGCGCTTCCACTCCGTCCTCACCCGTGACCCTCATCACCGATCCCCTGTTCTATGCGCTGGCGATCCCGGCTGTGATCGCGCTCGGCCTGTCGAAAGGCGGCTTCGTTGGCCTCGGACAGATGGCGACGCCCGTGCTGGCGCTGGTCATGCCGCCGCTGGAGGCAGCCGCGATTTTCCTGCCGATCATGATCGCGCAGGACGCGGCCGCCGTGTGGGTCTACCGCAAGGACTGGAGCGGGCGCATCGTCGCCATCGTGCTCCCAGGCGCCGTGCTGGGCGTGGGCGCGGCCTGGCTTCTGGCCGCGCATATCTCCGACGCCGCCGTACGCGTCTTTATCGGTGTGACCACGATTGCATTTGTCCTCTACAACTGGTTCGGGCCGCGGCCGGTCCCGCACGAAGGCGAGCCGCCCATCGCGCCCGGCCTGTTCTGGGGCTCGATCGCCGGTTTCACCTCGACGATCTGCCAGGCGGGCGGGCCGCCCTACCAGATGTACGTGCTCGGCCTGAAGCTGCCAAAGATGGTTTATGTCAGCACCAACGCGATCGTGTTTGCCGCGATGAACTGGATGAAGCTCGTCCCCTATTTCGCGCTCGGCCAGTTTTCATCCAAAGGCGTGGCGACGTCGGCCGCGCTTTTGCCGCTCGCCATGCTGGCCAACTGGTTCGGCTTCTGGGTTGTGCGCGTCACACCGACCGAGCTGTTCTACCGCATCACGCTGGTCATCATGTTTTTGATCTCGATCGAATTGGTGCGAAGCGGAATGACGGACATTTTGCGCGGCTGACAAGTGCGCTGCCCTTGGCTAACGTCGTGTTCAAGGGGACAGCGGGAATGGCTAAATCGCCTTACGACACCGATCTCGACCGCAATCCGGCCAACTACCAGCCGCTGACGCCGCTCGGCTTCCTCGAGCGCGCCGCTGCGGTCTTTCCGGGCCACACTGCGATTATCCATGGGCCGCTGCGGCGCTCTTATGCGGAGTTCTATATGCGCGCGCGGCGGCTTGGCTCGGCATTGGCGAAGCACGGACTCAAGCGCGGCGATACAGTGTCGGCATTTCTCGCCAATACGCCGGCAATGCTGGAATGCCATTACGGCGTCCCGATGTGCCAGGGCGTTCTCAACACGCTCAACACGCGGCTGGATGCGCCGATCATCGCCTTCTCGCTCGACCACGCCGATGCCAAGGTGGTCATTACCGACCGCGAATTTTCCAAGGTGATGAAAGAGGCGCTTGCCCTCTGCAAGGTGAAGCCGCTCGTCATCGACTATGACGATCCGGAATACACCGGCGCCGGCGAGCGGCTCGGCACGATCGAGTACGAAGCTTTCATCGCGAAAGGCGACCCTGACTATGCCTGGAACATGCCCGATGACGAATGGGACGCCATCACGCTCAACTACACGTCTGGCACAACCGGCGATCCCAAGGGCGTCGTCTATCACCACCGCGGCGCGCATCTCCTCGCGGTCGGCAATGTCGTCACCTGCTCCATGGGCAAACATCCGGTCTATCTGTGGACATTGCCGATGTTCCATTGCAATGGCTGGTGCTTCCCGTGGTCGATCTCGGTCACCGCCGGCACACATGTCTGTCTGCGCGCGGTGCGCGCCGCCGCAATGTACGACGCGATCGCCACCCATAAGGTCACACATCTTTGCGGCGCACCGATTGTGATGGCAACGCTGCTCAATGCGCCCGCGCAGGAGAAGAAGCCACTTCCGCACGTAGTCGAATTCTTCACCGCCGCGGCGCCGCCGCCGGAGGCTGTGCTCGCCGCGATGAAAGAGGCAGGTTTCAACGTGACCCACCTGTACGGACTGACCGAATGTTACGGGCCTGCCGTCGTGAATGATTGGCACGCGGAGTGGAACGCGCTCGCCCCCGACGCACAGGCCGTGAAAAAAGCGCGCCAAGGCGTGCGCTATGGCGCGCTGGAGGCGCTCGATGTGCTCGACCCCGAAGCGATGACACCGGTCAAACGCAACGGCGAGGCGCTGGGCGAAGTGATGATGCGCGGCAATGTCGTGATGAAGGGCTACCTCAAGAACAAGGCATCGACCGAGAAGGCGTTTGCCGGTGGCTGGTTCCACACCGGTGACCTCGGCGTCATGCACCCCGACGGCTACATCCAGCTCAAGGACCGCTCGAAGGACATCATCATCTCGGGCGGCGAAAACATTTCGTCGATCGAGGTCGAGGACGCGCTCTACAAGCACCCGGCGGTCATGGCCGTGGCGGTCGTAGCAAAACCGGACGACAAATGGGGCGAGACCCCTTGCGCTTTCATCGAACTCAAGCCGGGCACGCAGGCGAGCAATGACGAACTGATGCAGTGGTGCCGCAAGCATTTGGCCGCCTACAAATGCCCGCGCTACGTCGTCTTTGCGGACATCCCGAAGACAAGCACCGGCAAGATCCAGAAATTCAAGCTACGCGAGATGGCGAAGGCTGTGTGATGAATGAAGACCGAGAAGAGCCGCACATCAGCAGCACGCTCCAGTGGAAGGACGTCACACTTCCTCCTTCGATCACTGAACCAGAATTAGATGAGGCAATCTTTTCGGTTCTGCATCAAGACTGGCGAAAGACGGCGTCCATAATCGTCCGCACTGATAGCGTGCTTAAAAGCCGCGGAATCGAATTAGATTTCGAAGTGACTGGAGCCCGCATTCGCGAACTGGCAGAAGGCGGGCAAATCGACAGCCAGGGAACGGTGTCCATGTGGCGTCACAGCGAAGTGCGTCTCCGCGCTAGATCCTAAGGTGACCGCTGGGGAATCCGCCCGAAGGACAAGGATCAAGGTGACGGCGCAGCGATTCCAGCCATTCGCAAACGCATCGCACGAAACTCAACGCGCTCTTCCGCTCGGTCCAGGTCGCAGTCGAATGTCGCCCACCATTCGACGAACGCACGATTGCCATCGATGACGGGCGTCACACGCAGCGTCGCCTGGAAATTCCGCGTGTGGATTGGCGGCTCGCTGACAAATTCGTAGGTCTGGGTCCGATCGACTATCCGACAAAGCGAGCAGCTTTTGCCGTCGGCGTACGCCGTTATAGAGAACATTGCGTACGGCACCCACAGAATTCGCCTGACTTGCCAGCTTCGATCTCGCTCTCGCCGGCGCCGTCGACCCAGACGGGATAATTGTTGAAATCGCGGATGGCGTTCCAAACGTCGTCGGCGGGCTGCTCGAAGATCGTGCTGTAATAGCTCTTCGACATGTCTATGCTCCACTTGCTCGATGTCCATGAATTGGCAATTGAGCGCACTCGCAGCCACCCGATTCCTGCCGGAACACCAAATGCCCGACATTCTCGTTATCAATGAAGGCCCTGTTCGCAAGATCCGGATCAACCGGCCCGACAAGAAGAACGCGTTGACGCTGGCTATGTACGAAACGATGGCGGCGACGATCGAGGACGCGGGAACGAATGCGGGCGTGCGGTGCCTGCTGATCACCGGCACGGCGGATGTGTTCTGTGCAGGCAACGACCTCAACGATTTCGTCGCGATGGCCAACAGTGGCGGCCTCGGTGCGCCGATCGTGCGCTTCCTTCACGCCCTGGCGCGCTGCGAAAAGCCGCTGGTGGCCGCGGTTAACGGGGCGGCGGTCGGAGTCGGCACAACGATGCTATTGCATTGCGATCAGGTGATCGCGAGCGAAACTGCCGCACTGATGACGCCATTCGTCTCGCTCGGTCTGCTGCCCGAGGCGGGCTCCAGTCTGCTGGCGCCAAGGCTCATGGGGCACGCCCGCGCGTTCTCGTTGCTGGTGATGGGAAAACCACTGTCTGCCGCCGATGCCAAGGCAGCGGGTATCGTGAGTACGGTCGTGCCCGCCGGCGAACTTGAAGCTCAATCGCTCACCGTGGCGCGTGAAATCGCCGCACTGCCGCCCGAAAGCGTGGCGACTGCGCGGCGGCTGATGCGCGGTTCCGTTGATGACATCATCGCGCGCATCGATGCGGAGGTCGAAGAGTTCAAAATTCGACTCGCCTCGCCGGAAGCGAGGGCGGCGTTTGCAGCTTTTCTGAACCGAAAGCGGTGAACGATCCGCGGGCGCTTAGCGGCCTTCGCGAGCGTAAGGGTCGAACAGGTTGTTCGTGTTGTAGCGCTCGTTAAACGAGCGCTGCTGACCAAACTGGAACGTGGCTGTTGCCCTGCTTGATCGTTGATCCGCTGCTGTCGGTATTGAACGGCGAAACGGGCGTCAGACGATCTGGCGCTGCCGCCGGCTTGTCCAGATCAACGTAACCACGGCCACCACTCGCGCCGCCCTGATCCTCGATGGTAAAGGCGTGCGCGCCTGACACCGCATGGAGCGCCGTCAGGAATGCGGCAGCGGTAAGGAACGCACGGGATGTTGCGCGGACTATCATGGCGGCCTCGGTGGTACGTCTCGTCATTGCGAATCCCAGCAGGACAATATGGCTGCAAGGCGGCAGGCTGTCTATTCTACCTTTAATCCAAGCTTCTTCACCAGCCCGCCCCACTTCTTTTCTTCCCTGTCGATGTCCGCCGCATAAGCCTCCGGCGTCCCCGGCAACGCCTCGGCGCCTTCGGTTACCAGACGATTCCTGACGTCCTCGGTCAACAGCGCGGCATTGAGCTCCTTGTTCAGCCGCGCGATCACGGCCGGCGGTGTGCCGGTGGGTGCCACCAGCCCGTAACGCAGCGCCACTTCGAAACCAGGCACGCCGCTTTCGGCGAGTGTCGGCAAGATCGGGCAGCAGGCTCGTCCGCTTTGCGCTTCCGATCGCCAGCCCGCGCAAGGTTCCGGCCTTGATGTTGCCGAGCGCAACAGGGATCGGAACGAACATCATCGGAATGTGGCCGCCGAGCAGATCACCCAAAGCCGGCCCATTACCTTTGTAGGGCACGTGCTGGAGTTTCATTCCGGTTTCAGCCGCCAGATATTCACCGGCAAGATGATTGACGGTGCCGACACCGGGCGAACCGTATTGCAATGGCTGCCGGCGCTGCCTTGGCATAGGCAATCAGCTCGGCGATCGAATGCACCGGCAGCGACGGATTCACAACCAGCACGCTGGGCGCGGCGCCGATCATGCCGATTGGTACGAAATCCTTGCGCGGGTCGTAGCCGGCATTGGCGTTCATGGCGGGCGCGATCGCCATCGTGGCGGTATAGCTCAGCAAAATGGTGTAGCCGTCGGGCGTGGCGCGCGCGACGGAACGCGTACCGATCGTGCCGCCGGCGCCGCCACGATTTTCCACCACGATCTGCTGGCCGAGCGTAACCGACAGCTTGTCGGCGACGTTGCGAGCCATCACCGTGGTGCTGCCGCCGGGCGGAAACGGCACGATCAAGCGTAATCGGCCGGGTCGGATAGTCGTCGGCGCGAGCGCGATCCAGCACACCGACAAGCGCGAGGACCGTCAGGACAATGATCTCGCAATATACGCATGGTGTTCCCCCGCGTTATTCGACCTTAAGCCCGAGCTTTTTTACCAGGCTGCCCCATTTTGTTTCTTCCTTGTCGATATCGGAAGCGTATTCGGCGGGCGTCGACGTGAGCGGGTCGCCGCCCTCGTTGTGAATCTGCCTCTGAACCTCCGCGGTATCGACCAGCTTGCGAAGTTCTGCGTTGAGCTTGTCGATGATTTCCTTCGGCGTGCCCGCCGGCGCCAGCAGCCCGTAATGCAACACGGCTTCAAAGCCGGGCAGTCCGGATTCGTCGAACGTCGGCACATCGGGCAGCAGCGAGAAACGCTTCTTGCTGGTAACAGCGATGACATTCAGCTTACCCGCCTGGATATTGCCGAGCGCCGGCGGCAGCACGCCGAACGCCATCGGCACATGGCCGCCGAGCAGATCATTCATGACCGGCGCAGTTCCTTTGTAGGGAATGATCGCAACGTCGACGCCGGCGTCCGCCTTGAACTGCTCGGCGCACATGTAGCCGCCTGTCCCGACTGCCGAAGAGCCCAGATTGAGTTTTCCAGGGTCCTTCTTCGCCAACGCTATGACATCGGCCACGGTCTTGGCCGGAAATGACGGATTGGCAAGCAGCGCCACTGGCATCGAGGCAACCAGTCCGATCGGCGCAAATTGCTTGCGCGGATCGATGCCGGCATGCGCATAGAGGCTGGGGTTGATCGAAATGGTGCCGGTGTGGCCGAGCAACAGCGTGTAGCCATCCGGCGCGGCCTGTGCGACCACGCGCGTGCCGATCGTACCGCCGGCGCCGGGCCTGTTGTCGACGATGAATTGCTGGTGAAAGGCGTCCGACAGTTTCTGTGCGACGACCCGCGCCATGGCATCGACGCCGCCGCCAGGCGGATAAGGCACGATCAGCGTGACATTGCGTGACGGATAATCCGCGGCGAAGACACCGCCGAACGGCGAACATGCAATGGCAGCAGTGAGGACCAAGAGCCTGAATGAATGTCGCATTTCCTCCACCAATCTTTTTGTCTTGGCGCTGAAGAAGCTTATCAGCACCGATTTCGTCGTGCCTAGTGGGCGAACTCAGATTGTTGCACTCCAGTTCACCAGCACTTCCCGATAACCGGTGCCGCTCTTTTCGACGTGGCCGACCGCGGGGAATGGATAGTGAAATCCCTGCACCAGCATCCGCTCCGCTACCAGCATGTCATAGACTTTGCGGCGGGTCGCTTCGGCTTCGATAGGCTCGACGTCCAGCATGAAATGCCACTCGGGATGGCGCGCGAACAGAAATGGGGCATGCGTTACGTCGGCCTGGACATAAACCGACTTGTTGCCTGACGCGACCACAAGGGAGGTATGGCCGGGCGTGTGACCAGGCGTACCGATTGCCGTGACGCCGGGAATGACTTCCTTGCTCCACTCATAAGTGCGAACCCGCTTGCGGACCTCATCCGTCATGACGCGGCGCGTGTTCTTGAAGCCAAAAACGACGCGCGGCTTGGTCGCGCGGCTCATTTCGCCGTCATCCGTCCAGAATTTGTGCTCGACAGCCGGTACCAGGATTTCAGCATTCGGGAATGCCAAAGAGCCGTCCGCCTTCAGCAGACCGTTGATGTGGTCGCCGTGGTAGTGGGAGATAATGACGGTATCGATCGCGCTCGCGTCGAAACCGGCGGCGGCGAGAGTAATCGGCAGGCGGCCATTGAGGCCATTGCTCGATTTGAAGGCCGCCTCGCCAGTGCCGGTATCAACGAGAGCGAGCTTGGAGCCGTTATTGATCACGATCGGATTGTACGGACCGGCGTAGAAGTCCCTCTCCAGGAAAACCGCCTCCAGCGCCGCGTTGATTTGGTCCTTGGTAACGTTGGCAACAAAATCGTCGGTGATCGGCATGCGGCTGACGCCGTCGTTGACGACGGTAATTTCGATGCTGCCGACGCGGTAGCGATAGTAGCCGGGCGCCTGCTGTCCACTCTGAGGCGTTGCCGCGGAAAGCGGCGTCGTTGCAGCGGTTGCAGCGGCGGCGACGGCCCCACCCAGGACTTCACGGCGCGAGACGATCGTCATTTCAGTTCCTCCAAATGCGCGAGCGCTTGATCTTTTTTGCCGCCGCCAACCGGGCGGAACTGAAGCTCAATAAGGCCCGCTTTCACATTTTCAAAATCGATAGTACAAATGTCAGTCATCCATACGATGAATAGCTGGTTTTCATGCGCGCGAAAGATTTTGACTTCAATCTGCTGAAAGTCCTCGATGCCCTGATCGCCGAGCGCAACGTCACGCGCGCCGGCAAGCGGCTCCGCCGATCGCAGCCGGCAGTGAGCAATTCGCTGCACCGGCTCAGGACTTTATTGGGAGACGAGTTACTCGTGCGCGGCAGCAGCGGACTGGTATTGACCCGCCGGGCGGAAGCATTGCGCGATCCTTTGCGCGAAGTGATTGCCCTGGTGGACGATTGCTTCTTTCAGGACGAGTCCTTTGACCCCGCGCGCGCCACGGGCGTCTTTCGGATAAGCACGCCAGACCGCCTGACATTGGCCGTCGTCCCGCCGCTGCTCGATCGTTTACGGCGGCTCGCGCCGAACATGGACCTGCACGTTATGACGGCCGATCGGCAGCAAGCGCTTGATCTGCTCGACCAGGATTCGATTGATCTCGCCCTTGGCTGGTTTGATGAAATGCCGCAGCATCTGAGCGCGGAGCTTCTGCTCGACGAATACCTCTATTGCGTTTTCCGCCGCGGACACCCGATCCTGAAACCGAAAGTGAAATTCAACATCCAGGCTGTGTTGTCGTTCCCGCACCTTGTCGTAAGCGCGACCGGTGGACGGCGCGCGATTTTTGATGACCTGCTGTCGCGCCATCGACTTACGCGTCATGCATTGGTGGCGGTATCGAACTTCACGGCTGTGCCGCATCTGCTGGCTGGTAGCGACATGATCGGCGTCTTCACGAAACTGGCATCGGAAGTCTTCGAAAAGACATTCGGTCTGCTCAAGCGACGCGTGCCGCTCGATGTCGGAAAGATCGCAACCAACATGGCCTGGCACGTCCGGAGTGAGCGGGACCGAAAGCACGCATGGCTGCGTCAGCAAATCAAAGCGGTCTACAAAGGCTTCTGATTTGCGCCCACTTAAAAAAAACAGCCATCCCTGGGCACACCCGAGTTCGGCGTGAGCCGACGAATAGGCATTTTAACGAGCGAGAGATCGATCCGGTCAGTGCACGCTGGCGTGCCCGTTATGACGCAGCTTTTCGATCTCGTCCTTTACTTGTAGTTTGCGCCGCTTGAGCTCCACGACTCTCAGGTCATCGACCGCGGGATGGGTCAGGCATTCGGAAATTTCGTCTTCGAGCGCCTGATGCCGTTTTTCCAATTCCGCAAGGTGCGATTGCATCGACATGCAGTATGTCTCCTCAATCAGTGGCTCTCTACGATGTAAGTGTAGCGCAAACTCGCCACAAGAGCGACGGTATACCCGCTTTCCCGGCGCGGCAAACCAGCGCAAAGCCATTGATTGGAGTTCCTTTTTCGGCCGCGCTTGAACGCCTTGTGGAAAACGCGATAATTGGCATGCTTCTGCCGAGACGGATCGGCCAGTCGCAAGCAAACCAGCGGTGGCAATGACCGACGAGGACGAACGCGCGTTGCGGGAGCAGCTGGCGCGCCTGCTACAGGAGCACCGCGACCTCGATGCTGCCATCGAGGCCCTGATGATCTCGCCCGGTTCCGACCTGATCCAGGTGCAGCGGCTGAAGAAGCGCAAGCTGGTGTTGCGCGATAAGATCCGCCGTATTGAAGATCAGCTCACGCCGGACATTATTGCGTAAGCGGCTACCCCCGCCGCTCTTGCTTGCGCGCATACATTGCATGGTCGGCGGCACCAATCATGTCCTCAGCGGTGGTATCGGCAACCAGTAATGCCATTCCAACGCTGGCTCCGACCTCGATCCGCGCCTTGCCGTGGATTACCACGACCCGTGCGATGAGCAATTCCAGTTCCCGCGCTTTCGCGAGTGCTTGTTCCTCTCCGGCATGCCAGATCAGCACGCCGAATTCGTCGCCGCCGAGCCGGCCAACCACGTCGGAGGCCCGCACGTGACCGACGAGTTCGCGCGCCACCCCCTTGAGCAGCGCATCGCCGGCGCCATGGCCATAGCGGTCATTGACCCCCTTGAAGCCATCGAGATCGACGAACATCAGCGCCGCTTCTGTCCCGTAGCGCTTGATATGAGCCAGTGCGCGCTTGAGCTCGCGTTCGAAGCCGCGCCGGTTGAGAATATCCAGCAGCGGATCGACGTCAGCTCGCGCTTCCAGGTCGCTGACGCGAGCGCGCGCGACAGCAAGCTCGCGCTTGAGGCGCTCGTTTTCGGCCAGAAGCGAGGCCAGTGGAGGAATCTCTTCGGAAAGACGCTCTTGGGGGAGGCCCATTGTTCAGCCCTCGCGAATCGCCGCTGTCAGATCACGAGAATACCCGTTTCGCCTTGCCAGCGGGGAGCCTCAACCTATAATCCGCCGCTTCCTTCCGTGGGGGACACGCGGATTCGGGGGCAAAATGGCGTCAAAACCTGTCGCGATCATCATGGGCAGCCAGTCGGACTGGGCCACGATGAAGCATGCCGCCAGAACGCTTGATGCCCTCAAGATCGGCTATGTGACGCGCATCGTTTCTGCCCATCGTACCCCGAAGCGGCTCTACGACTTCGCCGGCAGCGCGCGCAAGAACGGCTTCAAGGTGATCATCGCTGGCGCTGGCGGCGCCGCCCACCTGCCGGGGATGGCGGCCTCGTTGACGCCGTTGCCGGTGCTGGGCGTCCCCATGAATACGCACGCGCTCGAGGGCAAGGATTCGTTGCTGTCGATCATGCAGATGCCGGGCGGCATCCCGGTCGGTACGCTCGCCATTGGCAAAGCGGGCGCGATCAATGCCGCGCTGCTTGCGACCGCCGTACTGGCGCTTTCGGATGTCAGGATCGCCAAGCGGCTCGATGCCTGGCGCGCGCGACAGACAAAAGCTGTGACCAAGCGGCCCAAAGATTGAACCCTTGCTGAAACCAGGCGCGACCATCGGCATTCTTGGCGGCGGCCAGCTCGCCCGCATGCTGGCGCTCGCGGCGGCGCCATTAGGATTGCGCTGCCATGTCTATTCGCCGGAAAAGAATTCCTGCGCGTTTGATGTGGTTCATGCTGGCACCTGCGCGAGCTATGACGACGAAACCGCGCTCGGCCGTTTCGCCGGCGCGGTCGATGTCATTACCTACGAATTCGAGAACGTGCCGGCCAAGGCGGCCGCGTTTCTCGCGCGGCGACGGCCGGTCTTGCCCGACCCGCAGGTGCTGGAAACAACGCAAGACCGGCTGGCCGAGAAAAATTTCATCATCGCGCTCAAGATCGCGACCGCCCCTTACGCACCGGTGCACAGCGCAATGCAACTCGCCGAGGGCGTAACCGCCGTCGGCCTTCCCGCGGTACTCAAGACCCGTAGGCTCGGCTACGACGGCAAAGGCCAGGCCAAGATCGCCAAGGGCGGTGACCCTGTCGCGGCGTGGCGCTCACTGCACAACGAACCCTGTATTCTGGAGGGCTTCATCGCCTTTGAGCGTGAAGTTTCCGTGGTGGCCGCGCGACCCCGCGACGGCAAAGTCGAATGCTTCGAGGTGACCGAAAACGAGCACCGCGACCACATTCTCAAGACATCACGCGTTCCCGCAAAAGTCACTCCGGCGGTGGCAACGCAGGCCCGCCAGATCGCAACCCGCATCGCCAAGGCCTTCGACTACGTCGGCGTGCTGGCCGTGGAAATGTTCGTGGTGCGCAAAGGTCGCCGGCACGTCGTTCTGGTGAACGAGATTGCCCCACGCGTGCACAATTCCGGCCATTGGACGATCGATGGCGCGACCGTGTCTCAGTTCGAACAACACATCCGCGCGATCGCCGGCTGGCCGCTAGGCAAACCTGCCCGCCTCGGGCACCGCGTCGAGATGACCAATCTCATCGGCGCGGAAATCAATGAAGCAACGCGCTGGCTGACCGTGCCGGGTGCCTCCGTGCACATCTACGGTAAAGGCGAGGCGCGTCCGCGGCGCAAAATGGGGCACGTGACGCGGGTCTGGTCGCGCTAGAGGCCGGCGCCAGCTAACCCCTCACCCCATATCAGGAAAACGGCCACACGGCCGGCACATTGGCTGCCTTCGAATGGACTCTTAATCCCTTTTCTGCTAGAGCCGCCCGAACTCAAAGCCCCCGTTTTCGGGGCTTTTGCCTTAACCCATCGGACCAACAACGAAGGAGCAAGCGTGCAAGTTCTCGTTCGCGACAACAACGTCGACCAGGCCCTGAAGGCGCTGAAAAAGAAGATGCAGCGAGAGGGCATTTTCCGCGAGATGAAGCTTCGCGGCCACTACGAAAAACCGTCGGAAAAAAAGGCGCGGGAAAAGGCGGAAGCGATCCGTCGGGCCCGCAAGCTCGCACGCAAGAAGATGCAGCGCGAAGGTCTCCTGCCGATGAAGCCCCGCGTCATTCCCGGCGCCGGTGGTGCTGGCGGACCGGGCGGTGGAAATGGCGGCGGCCGCGGCCGTGGCAGTTCATCGCGTTTCGGCTGATCGCCGCTTCGCTTCAATGATTTCGCATTGATGGTGGCGCGGGCCTCACGCAGCCCGCACTATTGTTTTTGAAGGCATTTTCTTCTTAAAAATCAGCGACAAGCGGCAATCGCCCGCATCCCCGCAACTGTTTGTTATTTTTGTTCGCGTATCTCTCGCCGCGGATCCGCGGGCAACGCCGAGACATTCTTCGGCCGGCCAGGCGCCCCTTGATCCTTGCAGGAGGCCGCTTCGTGGAACGCGTCGACTTCGATCAATATGCCGGGCAGTACGAGGCGATTCTCGCGGCGCAGACGAATTTCTTCGACGGCGACAGCGACTATTTCGCCCGCTACAAAATCGAGCTCGCTCAGCAGCTTGTTGGCAATGTCGACACGGTTCTCGATTTCGGTTGTGGCATAGGCCGCAGCATGCCGCATCTGCGCGAGGTTTTTCCGAAAGCGGAGATCGTCGGCTGCGATCCCTCCAATGAAAGCCTCGCGATGGCCCGCGAGCAAAATCCGTCTTGCCGTTTCGTATCGATGGACGAACTCGGCGAGGACACCAAATTCGACCTGGTGATTGCCTCCTGCGTTTTCCACCACATCCCGCCGCAGGATCGGCAGATGGCAATCCGCTACTGCTATAGCCGGCTGAAGCAAGGCGGTCATTTCATCATCTTCGAACATAACCCAATTAATCCGGTGACGCGCCATCTGGTCAAAAATTGTCCGTTCGACGCCGACGCCGTTCTGCTGAACATGCGCGAGACGGTCGATCGCATGCGCAACGCGCACCTCAATGTCGATGAATCGAGTTACTGTCTGTTCTTTCCGCAGCAGCTCGCGGCACTGCGCCCATTCGAGAAATATCTCCGCTGGCTGCCGATGGGCGGACAATATTTCGTTTGCGCATCCGCGCCCAAATCCGGACAGCCGCGCGCGGCGTAGAACGCATCGAGCTATTTCCAGCAGTATTTCACGTCAGCTTCGTTTCGCTTGCGCGTGGCGTAATACGCCTCGCGCGTCTCTGCATCGTCGAAATAGGCGCTCTCCTTGGCGGCGCGCTCTTTGGCATTCGCAATCGCGCGTTTGGCGTTTTCGGCGCGATCGCCGAGTAGTGCGGGCGCGCGCGCCATGAACATGACCTCGTACGGATTTGCCGCAACCCACTCGACCGCCTTCGCATGCAGTTCTTTCTGTTTGGCGAGGTCGCAGAACGCATAGCCGTTGATCACCGGGCCGGCCAGCGTCGCAAAGTTGCGGATGGCATCGTCGGCTCGCGCGAGCGCTGGCGCCTTTACGTCCAGCACCTCCGACATCACGATGTAACGTTCCTTGGCAACGTAAAACCAAAACACGGCGTCGTCGCGCAAACCGACGTCATAGAAACGAATGGCAAGCACCATCATGGCCATCGGCGTGACCACGCCCGGCTTGGCGACGATCAAATCGCGCGCGGCGAGTATATTTTCGCGCCGGTTCGAGCTGAGCAGCTCATTGAATTGCTGGCCGACGGAAACCTGCGGTCGCTCGCCAGGTGTACGGCCGGCTTCGTAAAACGGCTGCACGTAAACGCTGATCTGCCGGACCGGCTCGGCCGCGATGGCAAGCACTGGCCAAACCAGCATGACTGCGGCCAATGTCAGCCGCGCCGTTATCGTCATCGGCATTTATTGTACCCCCGTGCAAAGCTTAGGCGGAGCTGTGTCACCGCTCAATCGCCCGGAGGTCGTAGCTCGCTCAAAAATACCTTCACCTCTTTCTCCGCACCGTAATCGTCGAGATTGACATGACCGCCGAGCGGGAAACGGACCATTCGCTTGGGCTCGGGGGCGAGCTTGAACAGGCGCTCAGCAAAGACGATCGGCACAACCCCGTCTTGCGACCCATGCAGCACAAGAAGCGGCGCGTCCAGGCGGACAATGCGTTCATCGGAGTGAAAAGTATCCTTCATGAACCAGCGCACGGGCACGAACGGATAAGCTGCGGCGCCGACATCGACTGCGGATGTGAAGGGCGCATCGAGAATGAGAGCGCCAATCTCGCGCTCGGCCGCAAGGGCCGTGGCGACACCGGTGCCGAGCGATTCGCCCCACAACACGATCCGTTTTGCAGGATGCCGCGCGGCCGCAAAATCGTAGGCCGCGATCGCATCACGAATGAACCCCGCTTCGCTGGGTTTGCCGCTTGATCCGCCATAGCCACGATAGGACAACGCCAAGAGGCCAGTGCCGTCTTCGATCAGCCATTTGAAGCGCCCGGCACGCAGGTTTAGTCCTCCGGCGTTGCCCTGAAAATAGATCACCAATCGCTTTGCCCCTTTCGGGGCAACATGCCAGGCGATCAGTTTTTCGCCATCGGAACTGGTCAGGACGACTTCGTCGGCCTGCGGCAGGCCCGCTGTGGCCGGTGGCGTACGCGTGGCATCGGGGAAATACATCAGCGAACGCTGGAAGAGATACATCAGCGCCAGTAATCCGACGTAACCAAGCACAGCGACAATGAGGAGCCATTTCAGGGCGACCATGCTTTCCCATAGCACGGGATTCTCCGCCTTGGTTCGGACTTTGAGTTGCCGCCGTCGCGCGATCCTCCTAGCCTCACCAAAACCGTCAGGGAGAACTGCCATGCCGCGCCTGCGTTATATCGAGGAGAGCGAGAAAACCCCTCACACAAGTGCGCTGATTGAATCCGCCAAAAAAACGGGCGCGCCAGACCCTCGCGTGGTGAGCATCATGACGCGCAGCGACGTTGGCACCGCCTGGGTCGAGTGCTGGAACAAGGTGCTTTACACAGGCCGGTTGCCGCACAAACTAAAGGAAATGTGCCGCATCAAGATTTCGGTCGCGCATCAATGCGGCTATTGCTCGACTGTGCGTTCCAACGTCGCCAAGGCTGAGGGCCTGACCGAGGCGATGATCAACGATCTGTTTTCTTATGAAACCAGTGCGCACTTCACGCCACGCGAGAAGGCGGCGCTGCGCTACGCCGATCTGTTCAAGCAGGGAGAACACGCGATTGACAAGGACGAGGTCTACACCGAGCTGCAAAAACATTTCAGCGATGAGGAAATCATCGAGCTCGGCATGCTCTGCGCCCAGACCGATGGTGTGGGCAAATTCGTAAAGTCGCTGAACGTGCTGAGCTGGGAGGATGCCTGCGCGCTCAACCCGAAATTGACGCAAGGTCCCGCCCAGGAAGCGGCGGAGTGACCGGCGCGGACGACGGGAGCGACGTTTATCGATGATTTGCATTCCGCGCAGTGGCGGCACGGCGGCATTTCTCGCCGCATGGCTGGTGCCGTGGCGCCCGGCGTTCAAAATCCAGGCGGCCGACTCTCGGCTGAAATTTTTCGTGCACTACCGCGATCTGATCGGACGACACATCGCCAAATACGGCACGCATGAGCCAATTCCAAGCCGCTGGATTCACAATTATCTCACCGGCAAGCCGCCCGGCATGTTCATCGACGTTGGCGCCAATCTGGGATGGCACGCCGTGCACGCCGCCAAGCATCCGTCCGTCGAAAGCGTGGTGGCTTTCGAACCCGATCCGTTTAATGCCTGGTTGCTCGATCGCAATCTCGCCGAGAACGCGGTCGAAAATGCCGTCGTCAGCAATGCCGCGGTTGGCGCGCAATGCGGCAGCATCCACCTCCACCGCTACAAATCCTCCAATCGCGGCCGCCATTCGCTCCTCGCAAACTATGGCTTCGGTTCGCGCATGGTGCCGCTGGTCGACCTCGACAGCGCCCTCGCCCAGCTTGGCCTCGCAGAGCGGCCGGTCAACATTCTCAAGATCGACGTCGAGGGCTACGAGCCAGCCGTCATTGCCGGCGCCGCAGAAACGCTGGAACGCACCGCCGCAGTGATCCTCGAATATTCACCGGATCTCAGCCGCGCCGGCGGCCTGTCCGGTCCCGAGATGCTCGACCGGCTGCTGTCGGCGGGATTCCAGTCATTTGCACTCGACGAGCAAGGTGCCGCCATACCGGTCTCGATCGAGAAATTGCGTTCGTTCGTGGGTCAGATGGATCTGGTCATGATAAAGCCCGCAGCACGTTGATTGTCTGCCGCAATGCTCATCCGGCCATCCGAACCTCGCGACAACGACGCGATCTGGCGCATTCTGGAGCCGACCTTCCGCGCGGGTGAAACCTACCCGGTGCCGCGCGACATTTCGCAGAGCGACGCGCTCGCCTATTGGCAGTCACCCGGACATGTTGTGTTCGTCACCGAGGATGAGGGCACGATCGTCGGTACGTACTATTTGCGCGCCAATAACCGTGGTGGCGGACAACACGTCGCCAATTGCGGTTATGTCGTCGCGCCAGGCGTGTTCGGTCGCGGCGTTGCCCGCACCATGTGTGCGCATTCGCTCGATCAGGCGCGGGCACGTGGCTTCACCGCGATGCAGTTCAACTTCGTCGTCGCCTCCAACGAACGGGCGGTGCGGCTATGGCAGGACCTCGGCTTTGCCATTGTCGGCCGGCTCCCGGGCGCTTTCCGGCACCCCCGGCTTGGCCTCGTCGATGCCTATGTGATGATACGAAGTCTCTGATCCGCTTCGATATTAGGATCGCAGCCGTACAGGCCGCCAGCATCCGTTAAGGATAGCGCGAGCAAATGGCTGAAAATTTGCCTCGACCTGCGCAACCATTTGCCCGACTGCGCGTTGCCGCTGCGGGGGGCCCTGCTTCGTCCCGGAAGCGGCCTTGACCAAGTCAAGTAATGCCTTTGAGTAACTGCGTAGCAGGCGGCCGGCAATGGACGAGCCAATAGGACTTCTTGAGAGCGAATTTGAGCGGGCGGTCGCCGCGATGCATCCGGCGCCTGCGGCCGACAATGTCGTGCCGATCTCCGATGCCCTGCGCTCACATGGGGTTGTGCGCGAGCGCGAGCGACGGTTTCGCGAGCTGCTCGATGCGCTGCCTGCGGCGGTCTATACGACCGATGCCGCCGGTCGAATTACCTATTACAACGACGCTGCCGCGACGCTATGGGGTCACCGGCCGCCGCTCGGATCGAGCGAGTGGTGCGGGTCCTGGAAACTGTTCTGGCCGGATGGAACTCCGCTGCGTCACGACGAATGTCCGATGGCAACCGCGCTTAAGGAAGACCGCGCGGTGCGCGGCATGGAAGCCGCCGCCGAGCGGCCGGACGGCACGCGCGTGCCGTTTATTCCCTACCCGACCCCGATCCACGACGAGACCGGAAAGCTCATCGGCGCCGTAAACATGCTGGTCGATATTACGGATCGCAAGCGCGCCGAAGAACAACAGGCGCTGCTTGTGCGCGAGCTGCATCACCGCGTGAAGAATACGCTTGCCACCGTGCAAGCCATCATGGGTTCGACTGCGCGCGTGGTCGACAACATCGAAGACTTCAAGACGGCGCTGTTTGGCCGCATCCAGTCGCTTTCCAAGACACATTTGCTGTTGGCCGACGAAGAGCGCGCCGCGGAATTCATCGACCTTCTGCGTAGCGAGCTCGACGCTTTCGATGACGGCACCAACGGCCGGATCTCACTGCAAGGACCGTCAGTCATCTTGTCGTCGCAGCTTGCCGTCTCGCTCGGCATGGCTGTTCACGAACTCACGACCAACGCCGCAAAATACGGCGCATTGTCTGTCTTTGGCGGCAAAGTCGAAGTAACCTGGAGCGTCACCATTGACGCCACCCGGCGGACACTTGCCTTCGACTGGATCGAAAGCGGCGGGCCTCCGGTCTCGGAGCCAACGCGAAAAGGATTCGGCACGCGCCTCCTGGAATTTGTGCTACCGGGACAAATCCAGGCAAAGACCAGGATCGTCTATGGACGGGACGGCCTGCGCATGCATTGCGTGGTGCCGCTGCCGACCGTCCAGATTTGAGATAAAGGCCGCGCGCGGATTTGTGATCAATAACGCGCTCAGAGAGCGCTATAATGCTTGTCAGTGGCTCGCGACGTGACGCGATCAAGAGCCGGTGCAACATTTTCGAATCCGACTCCAGGCGCCACGCCATCCGGGCCGCAGGTCCACGGAGGTGGCGTCATGCAAACTTCAAACGTTCTGGTCGGCGCCGGGACACGTCCCGCGCAACCGCTCATTCGCACCATTCATGTGAGTGACTTGCGGGATGCCTTGGCCAAGGGTGTCGACGATTTCTATGCGATGCCAACGCATGCAATGTTTCTTTGCATTATCTATCCGATTGTCGGCTTCGTGCTCGCGCGCCTCACGTTTGGCTATTCCGTCTTGCCGCTGCTCTATCCGCTGATGAGCGGTTTTGCGCTCGTCGGCCCGGTCGCAGCGCTCGGCCTTTATGAAATGAGCCGACGCAAGGAAGCGGGCCTCGAAGCGTCCGCGGCAAATGCGCTCGATGTGCTCGAGTTGTCGTCGGTTGGCGCCATCGCGGCGCTCGCATTTCTGCTGTTTGTCATTTTCATGATCTGGGTGGCGGTCGCCAACGCCATCTACATCGCGAATTTCGGCTATGCGCCGCCGGCGTCTGTCACGACGTTCCTCCACGAGGTGCTTACGACGCCCGCCGGTTGGACACTCATCGTTGTCGGGAATGGCGTCGGCTTTCTGTTTGCGATTGTGGTGTTGTCCATCAGCGTTGTTTCGTTCCCGCTGCTGCTCGATCGCGACGTCGGTGCGGCAGTCGCGGTCCTCACATCGATCCGGGTCGTTGCGCACAATCCGGCAACGATGATGGTGTGGGGCCTGATTGTCGCAGCGTTGCTGTTGATCGGCTCGTTGCCGCTCTTTTTCGGGTTAACCGTCGTCATGCCGATCCTCGGCCATGCGACCTGGCATCTCTACCGCAAGGCCGTCGAGCCGCAGGGAGCACCGCCGCCGACATTCCCGTCGAAACAGGAGACACATCGCTACGCGGCCGATTTCCCGGCCGTCCTGTTTCCATGGGCAAAATAACGGCGGCCGCGCGGACGTCAGGCCACGGCAGCGTAGCGACGCGCCAGCATCGCCCGTTCGAATTTGTGGGGCGCCATCGGCTTGGCGAACATATGGCCTTGCAGCAGGTCAAAGCCGAGATCGCGCACGACGAGGAAATCCGACTGGGTTTCCACGCCTTCGGCGACCGACCGCGCGCCGGTATCGCGCGCGATCGCCACGATTTCTGCGCAATGCGCCTGTTTGACCCGGTCGTCGGCACAGCCGCGAATGTATTTGTGGTCGACCTTCATCTCTACCACCGGCAACTCGCGGCGTCCGGCGAGTGAAGCACCCTGCGCGTCGATGCCGTTGATCGAAAGCCCGATATTGCGCGCGGCGAGCTGAGCCGCCACGCGTCGCACCAGTTCAAGTTCGTTGACCAGATCGACACAATCGACTGCAATCAAAAAGCCGCTCTGCCGGGCCTTGTCCGGAAGATGCCGCAACATGCTGTCGATAAAATGCATGTCCTCGAGTGCCTGGAGCGGCAGGTGGATGGAAATCTGCACCTGATGATTGGCCGCGGCAAATTGCATGGAATCCGCGAGCGACCGTGCAATCACGAATTGCGACAGACCGTGAAGATAAGGATCATTGGCGGCCGGCACGAAATAGGCCGGCGATACCACACCCCAGGTCGGATGACGTACGCGGATAAGCGCCTCGGCGCCTTTCGGCACCAGCGACCGCGGGTTGATCTTGGACTGGTACCACAATTCGAGCCAGCCATTGCAGAGCGCCTCATCGACATCGACCGGCAATGCCGGTGGCGGCCGAACCGGCAGGAAGCACGGCAAGGTTTGCATTGAGGTCGCGGTCGCGAAACGGCGTTCCGAGCGGCGGCAGCATCGCCAGCCCCGCCTGCTCGCCAAATTCATGGGTTCGTATCAGGGCCGCCGAGCTGCGGCCGCCAAACAGCATGACCTTGCCGCCATAAATCTGGCTCTGCAGCGCGCGCAGGAACGTGCGCACCTCGCCGCCGCCATTGAGCGGCCCGAGCACAATCAGATCCGGGCGGAATTCACGCAACATCCCGCGGATGTCGAGCGTGTCGGCCTCGCACGCGATGAATCCAAGCTCATCGAGCATCTCGGCCAGAAACATACGCACATGCGTCTTGTTTTCGACGATGCAGGCTCGTGGTGGAATTGGCCTGCGCCCGAACTGGACGATCTCGCCTCGACGTTCGTCACTATGATCGCGGATCATGGGTGCGGTCCCTCCCCGTCTGGTTACGCCACAAGTTCCCGGGCCGCATAAAACATTCAACTGCACGCCGCCGTCCATCCCTTGCAGCGCACAATCCTCAGGCGGCTCCTCTCGCGGTTAACGAGATGAGCGCGCGCCGATTCAAATTTGATTCAGATAAAAGAATTCAGCGTGATGCGCCGCTGTGCACGTTATCAATTACATCGCTTTGACAATGCTCTCGGTCATTTTTTTCGCATCGCCGAGCAGCATCATCGTGTTGTCGCGATAGAACAAAGGATTGTCGATTCCAGCATAGCCAGAAGCGAGCGAGCGCTTGATGAACATCACGGTGCCGGCCTTCCATACCTGCAGCACCGGCATGCCATAGATGGGAGAGCTCTTGTCTTCTTCCGCCGCCGGATTGGTGACGTCGTTTGCGCCGATGACGAAGGCGACATCGGCTTGCGCGAATTCTGAATTGATGTCCTCAAGCTCGAAGACTTCGTCGTAGGGCACATTCGCTTCCGCAAGCAGAACGTTCATGTGGCCGGGCATGCGGCCGGCCACCGGATGAATCGCATATTTGACCTCAACGCCTTCTTTCTTGAGGCGGTCGGCCATTTCGCGCAGCGCGTGCTGCGCCTGCGCCACCGCCATGCCGTAGCCCGGCACGATGATCACTTTCTGCGCATTTTTCATGATGTAGGCGGCATCCTCGGCGGAGCCGAGCTTAACCGGCCGCTGTTCGGCGGCGGCACCGGGGCCCGCCACCTCGCCGCCGAAGCCGCCGAGAATGACCGAGATAAACGAGCGATTCATGCCCTTGCACATGATGTAGGACAGGATCGCACCCGACGAGCCGACCAGCGCGCCGGTGATGATCAGCGCCGAATTGCCGAGCGTGAATCCGATGCCGGCGGCGGCCCACCCCGAATAGGAGTTAAGCATTGAAATCACGACCGGCATGTCGGCACCGCCGATCGGGATGATGATCAGCACGCCGAAGGTCAACGACAAGCCGACGATGATCCAGAAATCCAGCGCGCTTTGCGACACGAAGAAGCCGTAGATAAAGAAGATCAGCGCGGCGAAAAGCGCGAGGTTGATGATATGCCGTCCCGGCAGCGTAATCGGCTTGCCGCTCATGCGGCCGGACAATTTCAGAAACGCAATCACTGAACCGGTGAACGTGATGGCGCCGATCGCCACGCCGAGCGACATTTCGATCAGGCTTTGCCCGTGGATATGGCCTTCCGTGCCGATATCGAAGGCCGCCGGGGCGTAAAAGGCGCCGGCCGCGACCAGCACCGCCGCCATGCCGACCAGCGAGTGAAAGGCGGCGACCAATTCCGGCATCGACGTCATCGGCACGCGCCGCGCAATCACGGCGCCAACGCCACCACCGGCCACGATGCCACCGACCACCAATCCCCAGGCCAGCGGGCTGGTCGGCGGGTGCGAACCAAGCGTGGTCAGCACCGCGATGGTCATGCCGATCATGCCGAACTGATTGCCGCGCCGGCTGGAATCCGGGCTCGACAGGCCGCGCAGCGCCAGGATGAACAGGACACCGGCGACCAGGTAGAGCAGCGCGACGAGGTTGGGGCTCATGAGAAGACCTCGCCTGAAATTCGACTGTCATCACCGGGCTTGTCCCGGTGATCCCGCTTAGGATGGCGCGACCTTGCGTCCCTAAGCGGGATGGCCGGGACAAGCCCGGCCATGACGGGAAGTTGCGAACCCCTATGGCCCATTGCCGTCACTTCTTTTTCTTCTGGTACATCGCCAGCATGCGCTGGGTGACCAGGAAGCCGCCGAAGATATTGACCGAAGCGAAAACGAGCGCGACGAAGCCTAGCGCGCGCGCCCATATCGGGCCGTTGTCGTCGCCGGCAAGGGCGACGCCGACCGCAAGCAGCGCGCCGACCACGATCACCGAGGAAATCGCATTGGTCACCGACATCAACGGCGTGTGCAGCGCCGGCGTCACCGACCAGACCACGTAGTAGCCGACGAATACCGCCAGGACGAAAATCGAGAGGCGGAACACGAAGGGATCGACTGCATTTGCCATCTGTTCCATGTCGCGTCTCCTCAGGCCGCCGTCTTCGGCTGGAAGTTCGGATGCACCACAGCGCCGTCGCGCGTCAGCAGCGTCGCCTTGACCAATTCGTCGTCCCAATTGACGGCGAGCTTCTTCTCTTTTTTGTCGATCAAAGTTTCGACGAAGGTCAGCAAATTCTTCGCGTAGAGCGCCGATGCGGACGCCGCGAGGCGTCCCGCCACGTTAAGATGGCCGACGATCTTGACGCCGCCGACCTGCGCAACCTCGCCGGGCCTGGCGCCTTCGACATTGCCGCCGCGCTCGACCGCAAGATCGACAATCACCGAACCCGGGCGCATCGAAGCCACCATCTCTTTTGTGATGAGCCGCGGCGCCGGACGGCCCGGGATCAGCGCGGTCGTGATGACGATGTCCTGCTTCTTGATATGCTCGGTGGTCAGCGCGGCCTGCTTGGCCTGATATTCCTTCGACATTTCCTTGGCGTAGCCGCCGGCGGTCTGCGCGTTCTTGAATTCCTCGTCTTCGACCGCGAGAAACTTGGCGCCCAGGCTTTCCACCTGCTCCTTGGTCGCGGGCCGCACGTCGGTTGCTGTCACGACGGCGCCGAGACGCCGCGCGGTCGCAATTGCCTGCAAGCCCGCGACACCGACACCCATGATAAATACTTTCGCGGCCGGTACGGTGCCGGCCGCCGTCATCATCATCGGCAGGGCGCGGCCATATTCTTCAGCGGCATCGATGACTGCGCGATAGCCGGCGAGGTTGGCCTGGCTGGAGAGCACGTCCATCGACTGCGCGCGCGTGATGCGTGGCATCAGCTCCATGGCGAAGGCGGCAATCCCTGCATCGGCCATCTGCTTGAGCGCGGCTTCATTGCCGTATGGATCCATAACGGCAATGACCAACGCGCCCTTCTTATAGGCGGCGAGTTCGCCCGGCGCGGGCCGTCGCACTTTCAGAACGATGTCGGCATTTTTGGTCACAGCATCGGCGATCTGCGCGCCGGCCGCCTCGAACTCGGCATCGGGAATGCCGGACGTAATGCCGGCGCCGCGCGCAACCGCGACTTCGGCACCGAACGATTTTAGTTTCTTGATTGTCTCAGGAGTAGCGCCGACGCGCGGTTCTCCGGCGTCGGTCTCACGAGGTACGGCAATTTGCATTTGCGCCTCCCCGCCGAGCCGTGAACTTCGTCAGTGCGGCGAAATTCCGGTGTACGCGAAGATCAGGAAGCAGATCGCAAACGCAACATAACTCGGGGCCGTCGCCTTGCTCACCAGGCCGGGAATGGCGCCGAGTGCCCCAATCACAAAAATGGCTGCCGCCGGGAACCAGTGGCCCATCACCCCGCCGGTCGCGAGGCCGAACAGGATCGTCACCACGTAGAGAATGCCGACGAACGTGAAATGCACGAAACTTTCGTAGCTTTGCTCGTGCGCTGGATAGTCGTTGCCGGTGGCGGTGGCGTATTCGACGTTGCCGTGGTCGGCCATGGGGGAAGCTCTCCGAGTCGCTTAAAAGGCAGGCGCAGAGGGGTTAGCGCAATTGAGGCCCAAGGGCAACGCCGCCCGTCTCAGCTTTTGGTGGATGCGTGCAAACCTGCCCGGTCGAGCGCAGCCGCTTGCCGCGCGGCCACCTCGCCGACCGCAAACCGTTCGATCGCCTCATTGAACAATCGATAGAAATTGAGTTCCGCCGCCAGATGCAGAAACACGGCGCCAAGACCGATCGCCGCCCGGTCCATAAAGACGAATTCGCGTGGCACTGTGACCGGGCCGCGCAGCCTTGAGGGCCTGATGAACGCGAAAGGCTTCCTTGCGACCGTATTGGGACGGCTTCACCCCGTCAGCGATGGTCCGTACGCGATCGTCAAGCAACGGGCCATAGATGAAGCGCGCCCAGATATTGAGCGCGTCGATCAGCTCGCGGTTGAGCCGCTTGAAGCCCCAGGTCTCGTAGGCATGCACCACGAGAGTGTCATCGCCACGTAACAATCCGCGGTAGAGATCGACCACGCCGGCAACGAAACTGGGCGGGAATATGCGGATGCAGCCGTAATCGAGCAGATTGATGCCGGCGGGCTTTCCTTTCTCATCGTCAAAGACCGTGTAGTTGCCGAGATGCGGATCGCCGTGGATAACGCCGAAACGACTGAACGGAAACCACCAGGCGGTGAACATGGCGGTGGCGAGCCGGTTGCGCGCGGCCAGCGGCGCGTCCTTGTGTTCGAGCAGTTTGCGACCCGTCAGCCAGTCCATCGTCAACAGGCGGCCGGTCGAGAGTGCGGGCCAGACTTTTGGCACGCAGATGGCGTCATGGCCTTTGAGCATGTCCTGATAGAGCGCGATGTGACACGCCTCGCGCTTGTAATCGAGCTCCTCGCGAAGACGCGCAGCGATCTCGACGGCAATTTCACTGGCATCGATCGCCGGATCGAAGCGCTTGCGGATAGACATCAGCAGCTGGAGCTGATTGAGATCGGCTTCGACCGCTGACTGCATGTCGGGATATTGCAGCTTGCAGGCAAGCGCCGACCCGTCGAGCGCCGTTGCACGATGAACCTGGCCGAGCGACGCAGCCGCCGCCGGGTGATGCTCGAAACTTTTGAACTTGTTCTCCCAGGCGGCGCCGAGTTCGGCCTGCATGCGACGTTTTACGAAAGCCCACCCCATCGGGGGCGCCTGGCTCTGCAGCTTCATCAGCTCGCCGGCGTATTCGGCAGGCAGCGCATCGGGAATGGTGGCGAGCAGCTGCGCCACCTTCATGATCGGACCCTTGAGTCCGCCGAGCGCTGCGGCCAGCGCCAGGGCATTGCCGGCGCGGCCACCCTGCGCACCGACGAGGCGCTGGCCCGCGATGCGCGCCGCCACGCCGCCAACTTTGGTGCCGACGCGGGCATAGCGCCGCGCGCGGGCCGAGAAGCGGTTTTTTTCGTGGTCGGTGGCCATGAACCTCGGGGTACCAGTGTGTTACGAATATGGGAAGCAGCCCAGGAGGAAGCGAGCCATGCGCGTCAGAATTGTCGCAGGCCTTGCGGCCGTATTCGGCTTGATCGGAGCATCGACCGGCGCATCTGCCGCCATCTGGGCCTGGGGTTGCCAGGCTCAAGTCGGCGCTCAGCAAATTATTTTCAACCGCTATTCGATGGTCGTCGTCGATACCAAGCAGAAGATGGGCGACGTCCGCCGTTTGCGGCCGACAGAAATAGACCCGCCGCCCGGCTCGCCGCCCAACGTAAAATACGTGCCGGAAGGCAACGACGAACCGTTTGAAAAGACAATCGTCTTCAAGCGTCCGGACGATGACAAGCGCAAGGTGATGTTCACCGAGAAATCGTCACGCAAGATCTCCCACACGCACAAACTTATTTGCGGACGCGACGAGGACACCGACCTTTACCGCAAGGTCTATAGCTACCAGCGCGAGAATGAGCCGGCGCGCGACATCACCATGCAATGCATGGAGTATCAGCTCTCGACTCGCGGCGGCCGTAAAGGCTGCGGCGAAGATTAGCGCGCTTCGAGTGCTTCCAATTCGTCGATCAAATTGGCGATCACGCTCAACCCGCCATCCCAGAACTTCGGATCGCGCGCGTCGAGTCCGAACGGCGCCAGCAATTCGGAATGATGCTTGGTGCCGCCGGCCGACAGCATGGCCAGATAGCGCTCGGCAAAGCCACTCGCCGACTTCTCGTAGACCGCGTAAAGCGAATTCACCAGACAGTCGCCGAAGGCATAAGCGTAGACGTAGAACGGCGAATGCACGAAATGCGGGATATAGGCCCAGAACGTTTCGTAGCCCGGCTTGAGCTCGATCGCCGGCCCCAGGCTTTCGCTCTGCACCGACATCCACAATTCGCAGATCTTGTCGGCCGTCAATTCGCCGTTGCGGCGCTCGGTGTGCACCTTGCGCTCGAAGCTGTAGAACGCCGTCTGCCGCACCACGGTGTTGATCATGTCTTCGACCTTGGCGGCGAGCATGGCCTTGCGCTGCTTCTTGTCCGTGGTTTGCGCGAGCAGCTTCTTGAAGGTGAGCATTTCGCCGAACACTGACGCCGTTTCGGCGAGCGTCAGCGGGGTCGGCGCCATCAGCGCGCCGTTGGGCGCGGCCAGCACCTGGTGCACGCCGTGGCCCAACTCGTGGGCAAGTGTCATCACATCGCGCGGCTTGCCCATGTAGTTGAGCAGCACATAAGGATGCGCCGAAGGCACGGTCGGATGCGAGAAGGCGCCCGGCTGCTTGCCAGGGCGCACCGGCGCATCGATCCAGTTCTTCGTGAAGAACTGATCGGCGACCTCCGCCATTTTCGGCGAGAACGCACCATAGGCGGTGAGGATTGTGGCGCGCGCGTCGCTCCACGGGATCGTGCGCTGCGCAACCTTCGGCAACGGCGCATTGCGGTCCCAATGCGGCAAACGCTTTTTCCCGAACCATTTTGCCTTCAGCGCATAATAACGATGCGATAATTTTGGATAGGCGGCGCGCACCGCCGCGACCAGCGCCTCCACCACTTCGCGCTCGACGCGGTTCGAGAGATGGCGCGCATCAGCGATGTCCTTGAAGCCGCGCCAGCGGTCGGAGATTTCCTTGTCCTTGGCGAGCGTGTTGGTGATCAAGGCAAACGGTCGCAGATTGTCCTTGAAAGTTTTGGCGAGCGCTTCAGCCGCCGCCTTGCGCTTCTTGCCGTCGGCATCCTGCATCAGATTGAGCGTCGGCTCGATCGCCAGCGACTTTCCGGCGACCTTGAAGCGCAAGCCCGCGATCGTTTCGTCGAACAGCCGGTTCCAGGCCGAATAGCCCGTCACGGATTTCTCGTGGAAGAGTTCTTCGACCCGGTCTTCAAGCTGGTAGGGCTTTTCCTTGCGCACGTCCTCGATCCACGGCCGGTAATGGCCGAGCGCGGGGTCGCGCATGGCGGCATCAATGTGCGCGTCATCGATGCGGTTGAGCTCGAGCGTGAAGAACAGCAGGTGCAAGGACGCTGCGGTGATGCGTTCCTGCACGTCGCCATAGAACTTGGCGCGGACCGGGTCGGTGGTGTTGCCGGCATAAACCAGCGAGGCATAGGAGATCAGCCGGCCCAGGCGATCGTCGATCGCTTCATATTGGCGGAGGGCTTCGGAAAGTGTGCGGCCCGCCCCTTCGCCGGCGGCCAGGGCGGCCAGCCGTCCCTTGTAGGCTTCCTCAAATAAAACGCAGTCGCTGTCGGCCTGCTCGAGATCACTTTTGAGCTGCGGGCTGTCGAGCCCCGGATAGAGGTCGTTCAGGTTCCACTCGGGCAATGCACCGAATTTGGCGGCTTTCAGGGTTTTTCGACGGGACGCGGTTTTGGCCATGGGGGCAATCGTTTTGAGGGAAATGCAGGAGGGTCAGGGCACCATTTAGGCCGCGCCTCATGGCGGGGCGATGGCAGATGGCGGATTTTCAACACGTCGCATAGAGGCGGCAAGGCTGTCCGATCCACTTAATAACCCATTAAGGCAGAGAGGCCACATTGCACCAATTCGGCACAGTCGTGCGTGAGGGGGTTTCATGTCTGAGGTCGTGCTTATTGTCGACGACGATCCGGTTCAGCGTCGCCTCCTCGAAGCCATGGTCCAGCGTTTCGGTTATCAGGCGATCGTTGCCGCAGGCGGCGATGCCGCGGTCAACTTGCTCGCCGGACCTGATGCGGCACGTATCGACGGCGTCGTGCTCGACCTGGTGATGCCTGATCTCGACGGCCTCGGCGTCCTGGCGCGCATGCGCGACGCTGGACTGGCCATCCCCGTCATCGTTCAGACCGCGCATGGCGGCATCGACAATGTTGTTTCGGCGATGCGCGCCGGCGCCACCGACTTCGTGGTGAAACCGGCGAGCGCCGAGCGGCTCCAGGTATCGTTGCGCAATGCGCTCGCGACCAAGGCGCTCGCGGGCGAATTGCAGCGCCTCAAGCGCCGGCAGGACGGCACGCTTACCATCGCCGACGTGGTCACGCGTTCGGCGGCCATGCAGCCAGTGCTCAAGGCAGCGGAGAAGGCCGCCGCTTCAGTCATCCCGGTCCTGATCGAAGGGGAATCCGGAGTCGGCAAGGAACTGGTCGCGCGCGCCATTCATGGCAGCGGCGCGCGGCGCGCCAAGCCGTTCGTTGCCGTAAATTGCGGCGCGCTGCCTGAAAATCTCGTCGAGTCGATTTTATTCGGCCACGAGAAAGGTGCCTTCACCGGCGCCACCGAAAAACACACCGGAAAATTCGTCGAGGCGGATGGCGGCACCCTGTTCCTCGATGAGGTCGGCGAATTGCCAGGCCCGGCGCAGGTCAAACTGCTGCGCGCGCTGCAGGAAGGCGAAGTCGAGCCGGTCGGCGGCCGCAAGTCGGTCAAGGTCGATGTGCGCATCGTTTCGGCGACCAATCGCGACCTGATCGCGGACGTTAAAGCCGGGCGTTTCCGGGAAGATCTTTTCTACCGGCTGCACGTCTTTCCAATATCGGTGCCGCCGTTGCGGGCACGGCGCGACGACATTCCGGAACTTGCCCGCCATTTCCTCACCCGCATCGCGGCGGAGGAAGGCAAGCGCGTGCGCGGCATCAGCGCGCAAGCAATGGCGTTGCTCGCCACCTACCACTGGCCGGGCAATGTGCGGCAACTCGAAAACGCGGTATTCCGCGCGGTCGTGCTCACGGACGGCGATGAGATTGGGGTCGACGAGTTCCCCCAGATTGCCTCGCAGGTTTCGTCGGACGCCCTCGCCGTGCATCCCCTGATCGAGCCGTCTCCCGCGATGGTGGCGTCATGGCCGGAACCCGACCGGCCGGCCGAGCGGCGGGCATCACTCGCACCCGCCCATTCCTTGCCGCTGACCGACCCGCAGGGCGAAGTCCGCGCTTTGGATGACATTGAGCGGGACACCATTCGCTTCGCCATATCGCACTATCGCGGGCAGATGTCGGAAGTCGCACGGCGTCTCCGCATCGGGCGTTCGACCCTCTATCGGAAACTGGAGGGACTGGGCCTGGATGAGGATATCTCGGCGTAGGAGGCGAATCAGGTCACGCCGTCCGCCTGAAATACCTCCTGGGCTAGGGGGTTAGGCCCCCCGTACTTCCCGTTTTGGCACGGCAAATTTCCACCGCCCGACCCAGGCCCGCCCAGTTTTCGGCCCAATTCCCGGCATAGTGAGAGGCCGGACGGGGGACCGGGCGCTAACAACTCATTAACCGATCCCGATAACACTCACGGGGTTGCCGTCACGGCAGCCCGAGGGGACGTGACGGCGACGTGGGACGGACTCTTTCACGGAAAGATGCTGTGAACTTGGCCTCGCTGCGCGAGCGTTCACTCGTTGTGACTTTGGCGCGCGCCGGCGCCCGCTTGGGCATGGCCGGTCTCTTCATGCTCGGCGCCAACGATGCGCTGCAAAATGCCAGCGCCGAAGGCGACACCCGCACACTCTCTTTCCATCATCTGCACACCGGCGAAGACATCACCATCACCTTCAAGCGCAACGGGCGCTACGATGATGCCGCGCTGAAGAAGCTCGACTGGTTCATGCGCGACTGGCGCAAGGAACAGCAGACCCACATGGATCCGCATTTGTTCGATCTGTTGTGGGAAGCCTATCGCGAAGTTGGCGCAACGCAGCCGATTGACGTCGTGTGCGGCTATCGTTCGCCGGACACCAACGCCATGTTGCGCGCGCGATCAAGCGGCGTCGCGCAAAACAGCCAGCACATCAATGGCCAGGCGATGGATTTCTTTATTCCCGGCGTTCCGCTGGAGAAAATCCGCGAGGTCGGCCTGCGCTTGCAACGCGGTGGCGTCGGTTTCTATCCGACCTCGGGCTCGCCTTTCGTCCACATGGACACGGGAACGATCCGCCACTGGCCGCGCATGACGCATGACCAGCTGGCCAAAGTATTCCCGGATGGCCGTACCGTGCACATCCCCTCGGATGGCCAGCCGTTGCGCGGCTATGCACTCGCGCTGGCCGATGTCGAACAGCGCGGCGGCCAGCCGTCCGCGACATCGCTGGAAGCGGCCCGCGAAGCAGGCGTGATCACGGCAAATTTCGAACCTGGCGCCGCAAAGCCGAAGCGTAGCATCTTCGCCCGGTTGTTCGGCAGCCACAAAGATGCCGACGAGGTGAGCGAGGAGCCGGCGCCCAAACAGGCGCGCACGCCGATGGCGGTCGCAAGCCTGACCCCGCCGAAACCGCACCCGGTATCAGTTGAACACATCGTGCCGCTGCCGGCCGCGCGGCCGAAGCCCGTTGCCGTCGCTGTCGCCGCGGCTACGCCCAAGCCGGCTGTCCGCACGGTGGTGACAGCCTCACTTGGCGGCAACCTGTTTGACAACCGCGGCTACTGGCACGGCGCCGTGCAGACAGGCCCCGATCTGCCGGTGGCGGCCGCACAGAAAGTTTTCGAGACCGCCAGCGTCGAGCCGAATGCGACCGGCAGTACCGCACTCGCCTATGCCTCCGCATCCGAGGCTCTCGCGCCGGCGCGCGCGCGCCCGATGGGATCGCGCATGCCGCAGCTGCCTCAGGAAGCCAGCGTCATGCCGGCTCAGGGCAACACAACAACGGTCGCGAAACCTGCGCTTGCGACAGCCAGCGCGAACGCCAATTTGCGGTCCGACAGCCCGTGGTTGCGCGCGGCAATGCTCACACCAAGCGTCAGCGCCTTCATGACGACGACGCGCATGGGGGCCGTCGACATGCGGCCGCTTCAGGGGTTGCTCTACAAGCCGTCTATGTCGGTGACGATGTCATTCTCGACCGATCCGCAACTCGGCATGGTTGCCAGCCGCTTCGACGGCCCGGCGGTGGTCTTTGTGGCCACCACCTCATTCGCGTTCCAGTCGACCGCGTCGCTGCGGTAGTTACCTAATTCGCCATTCCCAGCGCGTGCAGGTAAGTGTCGAGCACTTCCTGCTGCTCACGACGCTCATCGGTATCCAGCTTGCGCAGCCGCACGATGGCGCGCAGCGCCTTGGTGTCGAAGCCGGTCCCCTTGGCCTCGGCATAGACGTCGCGAATATCGTCCGACGTTGCTTTTTTCTCTTCTTCCAGCCGCTCGATGCGTTCGATGACGGCTTTGAGCTGATCCTTGGCGAAGCGGGTGGCTGGTTGTTCTTTTTCAGCCGCAGCGGTGGAAGGCATCGACGTCTCCTTGACTTCACGCGGCGGACAATCACCGCCATTTGCCAAGAAGCTTTCTGAATTGATCGCCCTCAGGTCAAGCCAATGACGCCGTCATCCACGCTGTTCACATGCAAATGGTGACTACGAGTGGCGGGGGCTGGACTTTTCGAATGCCGCTTTCTGCTCCGGCGAGGCTTCTTTCTGGTGTTTCTTGCGCCATTCCTCGTAGGGCATGCCGTAGACCGTCTCACGGCTCTCGTCCTTGCTCATGGCGAGGCCCTTGGCGTCGGCGGCATCCTTCATCCAGTTCGACAGGCAATTGCGGCAAAAGCCGGCCAAATTCATCATGTCGATGTTCTGCACGTCGGTGCGCGAGCGCAGATGCTCGACCAGCCGTCGGTATACGGCGGCCTCAAGCTCGGTGCGGGTCTTGTCGTCCATAGTGGTGTCCTCCACTGTATTGAAGATAGACATGCCCTGCCCGCCTTTGAAGGCCCCGAACAGCCCGAAATCGGGACTTGAGGAGACCGTAGCGTGAAGTTTGCCCATTTCTCCCATGTCTGGGCCAAGCCAGGCATGACCGCGCACCAGCGCTACGAGGAGTTATGGCGCGAGCTTCAGCTGTGTGACGAACTCGGTTTCGACTACAGCTTCTGTGTCGAGCATCATTTCCGCCCCGACGAAAGCTGGGTCTCGTCGCCGAGCCTCTATGTTGTCGGCGCGGCGGCGCGCACACGCCGCATGCGCATCGGCCCTATGGGCTACGTGGTGCCGCTGTATCACCCGTTGCGCCTGGCGGAGGAAATCGCACTCGTTGACCAGATTGTCGGCGGGCGCATGGAGCTCGGGCTCGTGCCGGGCATCAATCCCGACTATTTCAAGCCGTTCGGTCTCGATTACAATTTGCGCAAGTCGCCAACGCTCGAGTTTGTCGACTATTTGCGCGCGGCCTATGGCGAAAAGCAGCCGTTCTCCTTTCACGGCGACGTTCATCGCACCGAGAGCGCGCAGCTTGCGGTGCAACCGTTGCAAAAGCCCCATCCGCCGCTCTGGATGATGAGCCGCGACCCGCAAACGCTCGAATTCTGCGCCCGCAATGCAATCAATCCGGGCTATTTTCTGGTCTATCCGCGCGCCGACGCGGCACCACGTTATCGCAAGTTTCTCGCAGACTGGGGCGCCGCCGATCGGCCGCAACCGCCAAAGATCGCCTATTGCACGATTGTCTACGTGGACGATACCGACGAGAAGGCACTCGACGTTGCGCTCGCGCGCGCAGCGCGCGCCTACGAAGGGTTTCTGCCGCCGCCGAAGCCCGGCGAAACTTTCGAGGAGCGCGTGCGCGAACACGCCAAGAAATTCATCGGCCGCGGCGAGCCGGGTGCGTCCGAGATCATGGCCAACCTGTTCGATGCCGATTACCTGATGAAAAACGAACTTGTATTTATCGGCTCGGCAAAAACAGTTGCGGAGAAAATTCACACCGCGGCTAAGACCGGACTGTTCAACGTTTTCATGGGCGAGTTCAATTTCTCGGACCTGCCCGAGAATGACCTGCTGCGCTCGATCCGGTTATTCGGCGAGCAGGTCATCCCCGCGTTGTGGAGCTACGAACCGTTCTAGCGCGGAGCTCTACGGCTGGCGCCTGCGCGGCCCGCAGCTCGGGGTGCTCGCGCAAGCGCGTCTCGTTGAGCTTCCAGATCGCGAAGCAGACCACCGCGCCCACGGCGAACGGCAATGCCGACCACGCATAGAGCTTCTCGACCGGGAGTCCGATCAACAGCGCGCCGACAAGCGGCCCGACGATCGAGCCAATCCGGCCGATGCCCAATTGCCACCCCGAGCCATTCGCGCGCAGCGATGTCGGATAGACAAGCGCGCCGGCCACGTTGATGCCGGTCTGGATGCCCAGAACGCAGAAGCCGGCGAAGAATGTTGCAACGGCCAGCGCGGTCGTCGAGCTTTGCCCGGCATAACCGATCGACGCTACGATCGGCACCGCCGCCACGAAGACGAACGCGATGGCGAAAAACCGCCGGCGTTCGACCCAGCGCGCAAGGATGAGCGAGCCGACCGTGCCGCCGACCTGGATCATGGCGCCGGCAAGAGCTCCGACCGATGGTGGCAGTTTCAAAACCGCCATCAGTGTCGGCGTCCACGATAGCAAGAAGAAATAGCCCATCAGGTTCAGCGCAAAGAGCAGCCAAAGAAGCGGCGTAATCAGCCAAAGGCCCTGGCGGAACAGATAAACCGGGTTGAAGCCGGGGAATTGCTGCTCATCCTCGATGATGAATTTGGCGTTGGCCGGGACCTTGAAGTCCGGATCAAGCGCCGCGATGGTTTTCTCCATCTTGGCGCGCTGGCTTTCATGCAACGCCATGAATTTGATCGATTCCGGCAGGGTGAATAGCGCGACAAAAGCGAGAATGATCGGCACAATGCCGCCGATCATGAAAAGAATCTGCCAACCGTGCGTCGGCACCAATGTCGCGGCGACGACGCCGGGGATGGCGCCGCCGATCGGAACAAAGCCGACGCCGATGAGTGCGAGCGTCGCACGCAGCTTGCGCGGCGAAGATTCGGTATTGATTGCGACCACGTTCGGGATAACGCCGCCGATGCCGAGGCCAGCAAGCAGGCGCAGCCAGAACAGCTGATCGAGGTTCGTCGCCCATGCCGCTGCCAGTGTGAACACACCGAACAGCAGGTTCGAGGCGATGAGCGCCGTCTTGCGGCCATAGCGGTCGCCCACCCATCCGAACACGGCCGAGCCGAACAGGATGCCGATCAGGCTCGCGCTGAACACCGGGCCCAGCGCACCGGGCTTGAGACCCCATTCGCGCACCAGGTGTGGCGCGGCGAAAGCGATAGCGGCGATGTCATAACCGTCGATCAACGACAGCAGCACGCACCAGAAAATCAGATTGTAATGGAACGAGGTCAGCCCGCGCTGATCAAGCAGACGCGACACCTGCACGACTTCCGCCATGGTCCCCTCCCCTGGGATGTATTTTTTAGTATCGAGCGGGCCGTTTGCGGCCCTTGGACGAATGCTATGCCACCCGCGCGACCATGGAAAGCGTCCCATCGGCCCACTCAAGCGGCAGTGGGCGACACCGGCAAAATCAATTCGGACGGATGTGCTGCGTCGTGATGGATCGTGTCGCTGCCGATCTTGTCTGGCCGGTAATAATGCGACCAGAGAATTTCTGTGGCCGGCGAATCGCCGTTGACGATCTCGAGTCGCAACCGATGACCCTGTTTGATGAGATAGGCCATGGGCTCGAGGCTGATCTCGAATTTGTAGATCTCGTTGGGCGCGAGCGGCTGCGGATCGGAATGGCTGTGGTACGGCGCCATCTCCGTGCTGCGCGCCGGATCGAGCGCCCGATGCGATGCGCGCAGCCAGCCGCGCGTGATCAATTCGGCAAATGGATTGAGCCCCTTGGCGCGATCTTCAGGCGATTGGGGAAATTGATCGGAGAGCTTGACGAAGAAGTCCGTGTCACGCGCGGTCGAGGATGCGTACAGGACCAACTTGATCGGCCCGCAAATTTCAATGTCGCCTTCAAGTGGCGCGGTCGTATACGTCAACACCCGGCGCGCGGAATCAAAGCCGCCGGGCGGCCCGGCCGGACCAAACCCGACGACACCCGACACCCAGCCAGGGTTGGGATACTTGTAAGTGGTCGATGCGGCGCCGCCTGCTGCCTTTGGTGACAGTCCGCCGTCATTCAGCGAGTTCACACTGCCGGACGGCGAGGCGTTGAGATACCAGCGCGTATAACGCGTACCGGCCGGCGGCCAACTGTCGGCCTTCCGCACCACGTTTGAGCCGCGCACCGCGTATTCAACATTCGGACGCGTCGCGTAGTCGGTATGCTTGTCTTTGAGATAGTGATCGTAGAACGGCAACAGCACCGTCTTGTGAAACTCGATGCTGGAAAATTCCGCCGCGGCCGCCCAGGCATTCGGAACGCCGGACATCCGCAGTTTTTTCGGGCCCGCAGCGCGGTGATAGGCGTCGATGTTGCCGCGGGTGTGCAGCTGCATTTTTGCCCAGACGCCGCTTGAATAGAGCGGCACCTTGATCCGGTCGAGCACTTCCCAGGCGCTGCGTTCGCGCCAGAAGTCATCAAACGTGGGATGCGATGCGACCAGTTCCGTCAGATCGGTTTCCTGGTCGCGCGGCGGGCCGTTCGCAGGAAAACGATTAATGAACCGGTTCTGGTACCACCAGTAACCGGGGAAGAAATCGCATGGAATGCCGCCGTGATAGGTGCCGGCGCGGTAGACGTCGGCCAGACCATCGTGCGCAGCAAGGCACGCAAGCGCGGGCGGCGCGAGGGCGCCCATGAACCATTGCAGCATGCAGAAATACGATTGGCCGATTCCGCCCACCTTGCCATTGCACCACGGTTGCCGACCGATCCATTCAATGACGTCGTAGAGATCCTGCTGTTCGCGGCGGCCAAGAAATTCGAACTCGCCGCCGGAGCGGCCGCTGCCGCGCACATCCATATGGACGTAGGCGTAGCCCTGTTCGACGTACCACTCGATCGGTCCGGTCTCGCGCCAGAGAAATTGCGAACTGGCCGGCAGGCTGTTGTTGTCGAAACGATAAGGAGCGGCGCCGAACAAGGCCGGATAAGGCCCCGAGCCGTCGGGCCGATAAATGCGCGCGCCGATTGACGTCCCGTCACGAACGTCGATTTGAACAACCTCATCTATCACTTGCGGCAATCCCCGGCTCGTAGGCAGTGTAAAGCTTAGTAGACTCGCTGCATGAGCTTCAAGAACCGATTCCAATGATGGCGCGACGCCGCTCTTTTCTCGAGGAATTGTATCGCGTGGCGGTGGCCGCCGCGCATCCGGCGTCCTGTTTGCCGCCATTATTACCGGCCCCGCCAGCAGGCCGGATCATCTTGCTTGCGGCAGGCAAAGCCGCCGGCGCGATGACCGAAGTCGCCGAAGCTCACTATCTCGACAAACTGCAAATTGCGGCCGAGCGCTTGAGCGGCGTCGCGGTCGCGCGCCACGGCTATGGCCGGCATCTGCGGCGCGTGCGAATGATCGAAGCCGGCCATCCCATTCCCGATGCAGCGGGACTGGAAGGCGCCGACCGCGCGCTGGCGCTCGCTGAAAGTGCAACCGCAAACGATCTCGTGCTGGTGCTGATGTCGGGCGGCGCGTCTGCCAACTGGATCGCGCCGGCTGACGGCATCCAGTTTGCGGACAAGCAAGCGGTGACACATGCGCTCCTGCGCTCGGGCGCGGCCATCGGCGAGATCAACACGGTGCGCAAACATCTCTCGCGCATCAAGGGCGGCCGCCTTGCCCGCCATGCGCATCCCGCAATGCTTGTGACGATTGCGATTTCGGATGTGCCGGGCGACGACCCGTCGGCGATCGGCTCGGGGCCGACCGTTCCCGATCCCACAACACTTGCGGACGCGCGCGCAATTGTAGCGAAGTATCGTCTCGCGCTTCCGGACGCGGTCACGCGCGCGCTGAATGATCCAAAAAATAAATCGCCGAAGCCCGGCGACCGGATCTTTTCCGGAAGTCAATTCACACTGGCCGCGCGTCCGGCCGATGCGATGAAGGCCGCCGAAGCCGCTGTGCGGGCAGCCGGCTATGACTGCCTTTCGCTTGGCGACCGCGTCGAAGGCGAGGCTCGAGACGTCGCCGCCGCGCATGCCGGGTTTGCGCGCGAACTCCGCGCACACGGAAAGCAGGCAGTGATCATTTCCGGCGGCGAACTAACGGTGACCATCCGGGGCAAAGGCCGCGGCGGGCCCAATCAGGAATACGCCCTGGCACTGGCGATGGCGATCGACGGCATGCCTGCAATCGCCGCAATCGCCGCCGACACCGACGGCACTGACGGCGGCGCCGGAGACGCAAAAGACCCCGCTGGCGCCATCGTTGATGGCGAATCGGTGGCACGCGCCCGGGCCCGCGGCCTCGATCCTGCCGCCTTCCTTGCCGACAACAATTCGACAGGCTTTTTCACGGCGCTTGGCGACCTGGTGGTGCCCGGACCGACCTACACCAACGTGAACGATTTCCGCGCCATCATCGTTGACAGGCCGTGACCGATCACGCCACAACCGCGCATCCTTCGGAACCGGCGAGAATCGTGACAGCATTGCCACTTGCCGCCGCCAGGCGCCATCTTTCCCGTATTTTTGCCCGCGCTGCGGTCCCCGCCGCACTGCTGCTGGCGGCCTCGGCACATCCGGCCAAAGCCGATTTTCGGCTGTGCAACAACACTGGCGGCCGGGTCGGCGTCGCTATCGGTTACAAGGACAACGAAGGTTGGACCACGGAAGGCTGGTGGAATGTTTCATCGCGCTCTTGTGAAACCTTGCTGCGCGGCGCACTGGTTGCGCGCTACTATTATATCTATGCGGTCGACTATGATCGCGGGGGCGAATGGTCGGGCAAGGCTTACATGTGCTCACGCG
Source organism: uncultured Alphaproteobacteria bacterium (assembly GCA_963819915.1). Classification (GTDB taxonomy): domain Bacteria; phylum Pseudomonadota; class Alphaproteobacteria; order Rhizobiales; family Xanthobacteraceae; genus Pseudolabrys. The sequence continues at coordinate 129,534 of CAWFXX010000007.1, read as the reverse complement.
AGAAAGAGTTCACCATTCGCGGAACCGAGAATTGTCTGGCGCGCGGCTATGACCGCACCGGCTTCTTCGAGGTGGACACCAGCGAGCAGCGGTCCTGGACCGTGCAGTTGACTGACGCCGCCGAGCAGACGCCCGAACGGCCTTTGCCGCCCCGCGCACCGCTCGGGCTATCGCGGCCGCCCACAACGCTGTCGCCTCCTCCACCCGGAGGCGGAAAACAATGAGACGCCTGCGCCGCGCCAAGATCGTCGCCACCCTTGGACCTGCATCGTCCAACGCTGACATGATCGCAAAGCTTTTTGCGGCCGGCGCCGATGTCTTCCGCATCAATATGAGCCACACCACTCAGGACCGCATGCGCGAGCTGGTCGCAATGATCCGCACCGTCGAACGTGATACCGGCCGGCCCATCGGTGTGCTCGTCGACTTGCAGGGTCCGAAGCTTCGCCTGGGCACCTTCGATGGCGGCTCGGCGATGGTGAAAAACGGCGACACGTTCGTGCTCGATGCCGATCCAGCCGCCGGCAACGCCAAGCGCGCCTACCTGCCGCATCCGGAAATTTTCGTCGCAATCAAGCCCGGCCACGCGCTGCTGATTGACGACGGCAAAGTGAAGCTCACGGTCACGGAAGTGGAGCCAAAGCGCATCACCACGCGCGTCGAGGTGGGCGGCAAGCTATCGGACCGAAAGGGCGTGAGCCTGCCGGACACCACCATTCCGTTCTCCGCGTTGACCGACAAGGATCGCTCCGACCTGGAAGCGGCGCTCGAAACCGGTATCGATTGGGTGGCGCTATCGTTTATCCAGCGGCCGGAAGACATCGCGGAAGCCAAAAAGATCACGCGCGGGCGCGCGGCGGTGATGGCCAAGATCGAAAAGCCTCAGGCCGTAAAACGGCTCGACGAAATCATCGATCTCACCGACGCGCTGATGGTGGCGCGCGGTGACCTCGGCGTCGAGATGCCCCTGGAAAAAGTACCCGGCGTGCAAAAACAGATGACCCGCTCCGGCCGTGTCGCCGGCAAGCCGGTGGTCGTCGCGACGCAAATGCTGGAATCGATGATCACCGCGCCCGTGCCGACACGCGCCGAGGTGTCGGACGTTGCCACCGCGATATTTGAAGGCGCCGATGCGGTGATGCTGTCGGCGGAGTTGGCGGCCGGCCAATATCCGGTACAAGCGGTCGCCACCATGAACCGCATTGCCGAAGAAGTGGAAGCTGACCCGCTCTACCGCAATATCATTGCCGCGCAGCGCGCCGAGCCGGAGGCGACCGGCGCGGATGCGATTGCCGATGCCGCGCGCCAAATAGCCGATACGCTCGACCTCGCGGCCGTTATCTGCTGGACATCGTCCGGTTCAACCGGCCTGCGCGTGGCGCGCGAACGCCCGCGTTCACCGATCGTGGCGCTGTCACCGAACATCGCGACCGGTCGCCGGTTGGCTGTCGTGTGGGGCGTGCATTGCGTGGTGACCGAAGACGCGCACGATCAGGACGACATGGTCGATCGCGCCTGCCGAATTTCGTTCAAGGAAGGCTTCGCCAAGCCGGGCCAACGCGTGATCGTGGTGGCCGGCGTTCCTCTCGGCACCCCGGGCGCAACGAATATGCTGCGCATTGCGTATGTGGGCGCGGAAGAAGTCGGCGATTGACGGATAGTTGCGCGTAAGCGCCGCTAGATATCCCGGCCCTCGACCTTTTCCGTCAGCGTCTTGACGATATCGGGAATACGCTCCATGCGCGGATAAAGCGCGAGTGCGCGGCGGTACACTTCCAGCGCCTGCTTGTCGTCGCCGATATCCTGGAGGATCAGTCCAAGACCTGCCAGCGCACCAAAATGACGTGGCTCGCGTTTGAGAACCTGCCGGATGTCGGCAAGCGCGTGGCCGTAGTCTTTCTGCATATAATAAATGGTCGCACGCCGGTTCCACGCTTCCACATAGTCCGGCTTCACCTTCACGATGCCATCGAGAAGCTTGATTGCAAGATCGAGATCTTTCGCCTCGATCGCGGTCTTGACGCGCGTCATCAGAAGATTGGCGGTGTCACTCCGCGAAAGTGTCCACATCGCCCAGATGCGCTCTTCGATTGCTTTGGCTGTCACGTCATCGGGCGCAACTTTGAGCGCGCCAAACAGAAAATCGAGATTATGGGTGCGGTCGCCGGGCGCCACGCGCGGCAGCTTGTCGGGTGGTTTGACCCATTTTTCCGGCTGCGCGGCGACCGGCGCGGCTGAAGCCACGACGACGGTTAGGAGCGCTGCGAGGAATCGAGTGCGCATGGACAGAGTCTAACGTCTCCGCCGTTCATGGCCAATATACGGCGATGGAACAGGCGCCAGTGGCGCCGGGATCAGCCAGCCCAGATTAGCCTTGGCGGGCTTTAAAACGGCGATTGGTCTTGTTGATGATGTAGACCCGGCCCTTCCGGCGCACCAAGCGGTTGTTGCGGTGCCGGCCGCGCAGGGATTTCAGGGAGTTACGGACTTTCATGACAATCTCGGGTTGCTGTTTGCCGGGTTCATACGCAGCCGACCCGCGACTGTCAACGCAAGCGGCCCACCGGTGGTTACCGGCCCCAGCGTGCTCTACAGTCCGGGCGGGAGCTTAAGCCGTGCAGCGCAGCCGTGACCGTTTTTTGACCACTCATACCGGCAGCCTGCCGCGACCCGACGACCTCATCCGCATGATGTACGCCAAGGAGGAAGGCGTCCCGGTTGATCCGCGCGCCCTGGCCGCGCGCGTGCGCGACGCTGTCGCCGGGGTAGTCAAAAAGCAGGCGGCTGCGGGCATCGATCTCATTAACGACGGAGAAATGTCGAAGCCGAGCTACGCCACCTACATCAAGGACCGGCTCGACGGCTTTGGCGGTACCGGCAACACGTTTGTTTATCAGGACCTTGCTGACTTTCCGCGACTGGAAAAGCGCGTATTTGGCGATCCCGGCCGGTCGCGGCGCAAGACTCCCGCCTGCAATGCCCCGATTAGCGTGCGCGACAAGACTGCGCCGCAGATCGATGCCGACAATCTCAAGGCCGCGCTGGCGGGCGTCACGTCAACGGGCGGTTTCATGAGCGCGGCCTCGCCCGGCGTCGTGTCTCTGTTCTTTCGCAACGAACACTACAAAGATTTCGAGAGCTACATTTACGCCATCGCCGATGCCATGCGGCACGAATACGAAACGGTCGCCAAAGCAGGCTTCGTGTTGCAGATCGATTGCCCAGATCTGGCGATGGGACGGCACATTCAATACGCGGACTTGAGTCTCCCCGACTTTCGCAAGCGCGCGCAGCTGCACATCGAGGCTCTCAATCACGCGGTGGCCAATATACCGACCGAGCAACTACGCATGCATCTTTGCTGGGGCAACTACGAAGGCCCGCACCATCGCGATGTTCCGCTAGCCGACATCATCGACATCGTCTTCACGGCCAAACCTGTCACGATTTCGCTCGAAGCCGCCAATCCGCGGCATGCGCACGAATGGACGCTGTTCGAAACGGTGAAACTGCCGGACGGCAAGGTGCTGATTCCCGGCGTAATCGAATCAAAATCAAACTTCATCGAACATCCTGAGCTCATCGCACAGCGCATTTCCCGCTACGCGAAGCTGGTCGGGCGCGAAAATGTCATCGCGGGAAGCGATTGCGGCTACGGCACCTGGGTCGGACAGGCAGCCGTCGATCCCGACGTGGTATTTGCCAAGCTCAAGGCCATGGCGGACGGCGCCGCCCTCGCCTCGCGGCAATTCTGGAAATAAGGGGGACCGCGTGACTTTCGGAATGCCGCGGACGGATAAACCCGAAGATGTCGGACTGTCCTCCGCGCGCCTGCAACGTGTATGCGACACGCTCAAAGCGGATATCGACAAAGGCCTGGTTCCCGGCGCAGTCGTGCTCATCGCCCGACGCGGCAAAATCGCCTGCCTAGAAGCGCTTGGCTACCGGGACCGCGAATCCGGCGCTGCCATGAAAGCCGATACGATCTTCCGTATCGCGTCGATGACAAAGCCGTTCACTTCGGTCGCAACCATGATGCTGGCCGAGGAAGGCAAGTTGCTCATTGCGGACCCGGTCGCGCGCTACCTTCCCGAATTCGCCGACCTCAAGGTCGCTGTCGACTCCGACAACGCTTCGGCCAAGAAACTCGCGAAAGAACCGCTGCAGCGGGACATGACGGTGCAGGATCTCCTCCGTCATACGTCGGGATTAAGTTACGCGCATTTGGCCGGATCGCTGCTCAAGCAGGCCTACACAGATGCCAATGTCATGGACGAAAAACAGACCAATGCGGAGATGGTTGCGAAGCTCGCAAAGGTTCCCCTCGCCTATCAACCCGGCAGCACGTGGCAATATGGCATGTCCACAGACGTGCTCGGCCGCGTGGTCGAAGTCGCCAGCGGCATGAATCTCGATCGCTTCATCATCGAGCGCATCTGCAAGCCGCTCGATCTTGCCGACACCGGTTTCGGCCCGGTCGACTCGACGCGCGCCGCGCAGCCGCAGATTGACCCCGCATCCGGCAAGCGGCCGCCGATGCGTGACATCACTACGCGTCCGAACTGGATCTCGGGTGGCAGCGCGCTGTTGTCCACTGCGAGCGATTACGTGCGCTTCTGCCAGATGCTTCTGAACGGCGGTGAACTCGGCGGCACGCGTTTGCTCGCTCCGGCCATCGTGAGGCTGATGACGTCCGACCATCTAACGCCAGAAACGCGCCGTAGCCCGTCGACCTCAATTCTGTTCGGCGCACTGGCCCCGTCGGCAGAACTCGGGCTTGGCTTTGGTCTCGGCTTTGCCGTTCGCACGCACGCGGGACGCAACCCATTGCCGGGTTCGGTTGGCGACTACTCCTGGACCGGAGTCACCGGCACGTATTTCTGGATTGATCCGCAGCAGCAGCTCATTGCCGTACTGCTGATGCAGGCGCCGCTTCAGCGCATGCACTACCGCTATCTCATGCGCACGTTGGTCTATCAGTCGATTGTAGAGTGACCCCCGCCCGCCTTCATTCCTGCGGAACTGCGGCGCAGCATCTTTCGCCACTTCGCTATGAGATTCTTTGGGTAGCTTGCCGATCCGAAGCTTGCGAAGCAAGCGAAGGATGGTGGGCGCGACAGGGATCGAACCTGTGACCCCCTCCATGTCAAGGAGGTGCTCTTCCGCTGAGCTACGCGCCCGTCAACCTGGATTGATCTATCGGCTCCAAACCGGCGAGGCAAGGCCGCGCAAAAGCGCTAGGCGGCCAGCATTTTCTGCACTTCGCTGACCAGCTCGCGCAGGTGCACGGGCTTCGACAGCACCTTGGCGTGCTTGGGGGCGTTGGAATCGGCATTGAGCGCGACCGCCGCAAAGCCGGTGATGAACATGATCTTGATATCGGGATCGAGTTCGGCCGCCCTGCGCGCAAGCTCGATGCCATCCATTTCCGGCATCACGATATCCGTGAGCAGAAGCTCGAACGGTTCCTCGCGCAGCCGGTGATAGGCCGACAGGCCGTTGTCATAGGAGGTGACATCAAATCCGGCATTCTGGAGCGCCTTGACCAGAAAGCGCCGCATGTCGGTGTCGTCTTCAGCCAGAAGGATTTTGGACATTACCACACAACACCCCGTCCGGCCGCCCGATGAACGCCAATGGACCGTCTTGGACCGCCTCAGCCGGCTGATTAAGACTTATGCCCGGTAAATAACGGGTGAACCCGAAAGCATGGCTTGGCTTTGTGCCCTGACCATGAACAATAGAGGTTATAACGAGGCGTTAATGGCCGCCTGACCATCATGGCCCTTCCCCGATGAACGAAATCCGCGACGAATTGGACCCACCGTTCGAAATTCTCGAGCCCAAGGCATGCCAGGGGCCGGTGCTGTTCAATTCACCCCACAGCGGCTCGACCTACCCGCGCGAGTTCCTGTCGGCCTGCCGGCTTGATATCGGCACGCTGCGCCGTTCCGAGGACAGCTTTGTCGACGAACTGATCGCGGGCGTCGTCCACGTCGGCTATCCGATGATGCGCGCGCATTTTCCGCGCTGCTTTGTAGACGTGAACCGCGAGCCCTATGAACTGGACCCGCGCATGTTCGAGGGGCGCCTGCCGTCTTTTGCCAATACACGCTCGATGCGCGTCGCCGGGGGCCTGGGCACGGTGGCCCGCGTCGTGGGAGACGCCCAGGAAATCTATGACCAGCGCATTCCGGTAGACGACGCCCTGCGGCGTATCGAGAGCCTGTACAAGCCCTACCACCGGGCGCTGCGCCGCTTGTTTACCCGCCTGCATCGGGATTTTGGCGCCGCGATGCTGATCGATTGCCATTCGATGCCGTCGACCGCAGGGCATCGGGATGAACGCCCACGTCCTGAATTCGTATTGGGTGACCGCTACGGCACCAGCTGCGTCGGCGTCGTGGCTGAAACGGTCGAAAAGACGCTGCGGACGCTTGGGTACACGGTCAGCCGCAACAAGCCGTACGCCGGCGGCTTCATCACCGAGCACTACGGCAATCCGGCCGCAGGCCTGCACGCCATCCAACTCGAGATCAATCGCGCCCTCTACATGGACGAGCGGCGCTATCAACGCTCGTCGGCCTTTAAACGCCTGGCGGCTGATATGGAGACTTTGGCGAGGCGCCTGGGCGAAATTCCGCTCGAGCAACTGCGCCCATACCGGGCGGCCGCCGAATAGCCGACACCAGGGCGGCAACAAAAGAAAAAAGGGCCGCTCGCGAATGCAAGCGGCCCAAGTCTAGGGAGGAAACGCCCAAGGAGGGCAGCAGTAGCTCTCGCTACCGCACTGCAATAAGCTACACCGCGACGCACAAAAATCAAGGTTCAAGCCCCCATTTCCTATGCTATTTTTGCATAACTGCATCCCATTGCCTCCCTTGCCAGCATGGCCATGCGAAAACGGACCGGACGGAACCCCGCAGCGCAGCAGAAATGCGAACCATCATCTTCCACAAGACGCCGAATGGCGGGTTTAAGCGTGTGGTTGCCGATAGACCGGCGCTCCGATAGGCGGTTGGGTTAAACAGGCGAGCGACATGTCGGCCATCAACTTCAGCAGCTTTGTCGATCAGCTCGCCACCGCGTCCGGCGAAACCATTCTGCCGTTCTTTCGCACGGCCCTTGCGATCGAGAACAAGAAAGCGGGCGGCTTCGATCCCGTGACCGCAGCGGATCGCGCGGCCGAACAAACGATGCGGGCGATTATCCGCAAGCAGTTTCCCGACCATGGAATCCTCGGGGAGGAATACGGGTCCGAGCACACCGATGCCGAATACGTCTGGGTGCTTGATCCGATAGACGGCACCAAGTCGTTCATTTCCGGAATGCTCGCCTGGGGCACGCTGATCGGCTTGATGCGTTTCGGCGAGCCGGTATTTGGTCTGATGAATCAGCCCTTCACGCGCGAGCGGTTTTCCGGAGACGGTGGCGGCGCGCAATATCGCGGTCCGAACGGCAATCGCGATTTGCGTGTGCGGGGGTGCACGAGCCTCGATGACGCATTGATGTTCACGACAAGCCCTCTGCTCATGAACCGCGCCGACCGCGCCGCCTTTAGCCTCCTAGAGGACAGGGTTAAACTGTCACGCTATGGCGGCGACTGTTATGCTTATTGCATGCTGGCAGCCGGACTGATCGACCTCATCATCGAGACCGAGATCAAGCCTTACGACATCGTCGCAGTCATCCCGATTGTTGCGGGCGCCGGCGGTATCGTCACAACCTGGGAAAACGGACCCGCGCAGAATGGCGGCCGCATCGTAGTCGCCGGCGACAAACGCGTGCACCAGGCGGCGCTGGAAGTCCTGAACGGCTAGAACCGCGGCGTGCCGGGCACAAAAGCATCGAACGCAGCCCAGAACTGTCCGCGATATTGATCCTGCTCCTGCAGGATCTCGTGCTTTGCGCCGGCAATAATAAGGTGCCGCCCTGCAAGCAGATTTTGTCCGAAAGTCTCGATGGCTGGCGTGGAGACAACTTCGTCGCGGCCTGCGGCCACCATCAAAATCGGCTGCCGTATCTTGACGGCATAAGAGCTGTCGGCGAACGCTTTCATCTGGCGCATTGCCGCGTCGGCCCACGCGACCGTCGGCGCGCCGAGACCGAGCTCAGGCTCCTGTTCCAGAACGGCAGCGTTGCGCGCGTAGCGGACCGGATCGGAAGTGAGCACATTGCCGGTGAAGCTTTCGCTGCCGGTCGCTGCGGAATTGCCGGTCGGGACGTAGGCCCCTCCGCGTCCGATCATCCGCATGAAACGTGCGAGTGGCCCCGCCACGCGTGTGAGCCGGCCCGCCGGTAACGCGATCATCGGCGCCGACAACACAGTCCGTTCAAACCAGCGGCTGCCATCATGGCACGCGCGGATGGCTACAGCCGCGCCCATCGAATGCGCCAGCGCGAAATACGGTGGCGGGCAATCGGGCATAACAACCTGCTCCATGATCGCTTCAAGGTCGGTGATGTAGTGAGAGAAATTTCTCACATAGCCTTTGTGACGATCGGACAACCTGCGATCGGAAAGACCCTGACCGCGCCAATCGAACGTGGCCACCGCAAATCCGCGCGCGTGCAGATCGCGCACGGTCTCGAAATATTTCTCGATGAACTCCGCGCGGCCCTGCATGACGACAACCGTACCCTTGCGGCCCGGCGGTGGCGCCCAGCGGGCGAAACGCAAAGTGACTCCGTCCGGAGTTCTCGATCGCGCCGGTCACGACACCGTCGGGAACCGGATTGGCGGGAATGGAAACAAGTTTCATGAGGCCGGAAGGTGAGCCGAGATAGCCTTGGAGCGGCGTGCCGGCCTTATAACAGGGTGGCGAGCACTCTCAATCGAATGTGGGCGGGCGCAAAAAACATAATTATTTTCAACACTTTATGCACGCGTATGCCTGCTCTTGCAGGCCGCAAAACCGCTCCCATATCAACCTTGCGCAGGCCCAATGGCTGCGCACGGCGAGGTCTGGCCATCCGGCGGACCGCCGCATGTCGCTCAACTCAAGGAGGATGTGCTATGCGAACTTTCGATCTTTCCCCCCTTTATCGCTCCACTGTTGGATTCGACCGGCTGTTTTCCATGCTGGACGGATTCGAAACCGCTCCGGGCTACCCGCCCTACAACATCGAGCGCACCGGTGAGAACGACTATCGTGTTACCGTCGCGGTGGCCGGCTTTGGCGAAAGCGACCTTTCGATCGAGGCGAAAGAAAACACGCTGACGATCAAAGGCGGCAAGCAAACCAAGGAAGAACAGAACGGCGAGGTGCTCTATCAGGGCATCGCTGCCCGCGCATTCGAGCGGGTTTTCCAGCTGGCCGACCACGTCCAGGTCAAGAATGCGAGCCTCGAGAACGGGTTGCTGCACGTCGATCTCGTGCGCGAGATCCCCGAGGCCAAGAAGCCGCGCCAAATTCCGATTGGCAACGGCGGCGCCAAAGCCCAGGTGATCGACACCAAGGCTGCGGCCTAACTTCTGAGCCATTTGCAGGACGGCAGCGCCCCGGCGGAAGCCGGGGCGCTTTCGTTTTGTGTCCGGTCGATGCGCTTTCCCGCAGACCGAAAGGCGCTGAGAGGCCCCGCTTCTCCGGCGAACGAGGCAGCCCACGCAATGGCATTGCGCGGGTTTCGCGGCCGTGGTCCTGTTGTTGCTCGGTTTCGGCACACCGACGCAAGAAAGCGCAAGGTTTTAGCCAATCTGTCGTGGACCAGTCTTGTATGCCGGGGCAAAATTTGGCATGGTCCATTAGGACAGTAATGCTGTCCTAATGGGTGGCGAGCACGGGTGGCGGCTCTTAAGTCGCAGGGGCAGACATCGGTGGCGCCCGACAGGAGCAGCCACGGGCGGCGACAAGCCGGACAGGGCTGCCCTTCTCGAGATCAGGTAGCTTGACCGCGAGCGTCGTGAGCGCGCGGACGAGGTGAGTACGCCGGAGCAGCGGCTGCTCCGGTGAGGCAGGACGAGATGCGCGAGGAGATACGCAACGCAGGATTCGCCGGACGCGGTTCGACCGCCGATCCGGGCACACCCGTCGCGCAGGGTCTCTATGACCCAGCGCTCGACAAGGATTCGTGCGGCGTTGGATTCATCGCGGACATCAAAGGCCGCAAGTCGCATCAGATCATCGAAGACGGCCTGCGCATTCTCTGCAATCTCGAGCATCGCGGCGCGGTCGGCGCAGATCCGCGCATGGGAGACGGCGCCGGCATCCTCGTGCAGATTCCGCACAAGTTTTTTGCCAAGAAAACGGCCGAGCTCGGCTTCAGGCTGCCGAAGCCTGGCGAATACGCGGTCGGCTATCTGTTCATGCCGACGGATGCAAACTGGCGGCAGATCATTCGCGACATCTATGCGGAAGTCATCGCGCGCGAAGGTCTGTCATTGCTTGGCTGGCGCGATGTGCCAACCGACAATTCGACGCTCGGTTATTCGGTCAAGCCGACCGAGCCGAAGCACATGCAGGTGTTCATCGGGCGAGGGAAGAAGAAATTTTCCGAAGACGAGTTCGAACGCCGGCTCTACATCCTGCGCAAGTCGATTTCGAATGCGATCTACAAGCGCCGCGAGCGCCGCACGTCGGGCTATTACCCGGTGTCGATCTCCTGCCGCACGGTGATCTACAAGGGCATGTTCCTTGCCGATCAGCTCGGCGCCTACTATCCGGATTTGCACGACCCTGATTTCGAAAGCGCGCTCGCGCTTGTTCATCAACGTTTCTCGACCAACACGTTCCCGACGTGGTCGCTGGCACATCCGTATCGCTACATCGCGCACAACGGCGAGATCAATACGCTGCGCGGCAACGTGAACTGGATGGCGGCGCGCCAGGCGTCGGTATCGTCCCCGCTGTTCGGTAGCGACATCGGCAAGCTGTGGCCGATTTCCTATGAGGGCCAGTCCGATACAGCCTGCTTCGACAACGCGCTCGAATTCCTCGTGCAAGGCGGGTACTCGCTGGCGCACGCGATGATGATGATGATTCCGGAGGCCTGGGCGGGCAATCCGCTCATGGATGAGGAGCGGCGCGCGTTCTACGAATACAACGCCGCGCTGATGGAGCCGTGGGACGGCCCGGCCGCAATCGCCTTCACCAATGGCAAGCAAATCGGCGCCACCCTTGACCGCAACGGCTTGCGCCCGGCGCGCTATTTGCTCACGCGCGATGACCGCATCGTGATGGCTTCGGAAATGGGCGTGCTGCCAATTCCGGAAAAGGACATCGTGAAGAAGTGGCGGCTTCAGCCCGGCAAGATGCTGCTCGTCGACCTCGATGAGGGGCGGCTCATACCCGATGAAGAATTGAAGGCGACCCTGGCGAAGAGCCACCCCTACAAGGAATGGCTCGGGCGCACGCAAATTGTGCTGGAAGAGCTGCCCGGAACGGCCAACGAAGCGCCGATCTCGAACCTGTCGCTGCTCGATCGTCAGCAGGCCTTTGGCTATACGCAGGAAGACCTGAAATTCCTGATGACGCCGATGGCGACCACCGGCGAGGAAGCGATCGGCTCGATGGGCAACGACACGCCGATTTCGGCGTTGTCCGACAAGCCGAAGCCGTTGTTCACGTATTTCAAGCAGAACTTCGCGCAGGTGACCAACCCGCCGATCGATCCGATCCGCGAGGAACTGGTGATGAGCCTTGTCTCCATAATCGGACCGCGCCCGAACCTGCTCGATCACGAGGGGATGTCGAACACCAAGCGTCTCGAGGTGCGGCAGCCTATCCTCACGAACGAAGACCTCGAGAAGATCCGCTCGATCTCGGAGATGAGCGGCGATCATTTCAAGTCGCACACGTTCGACATCACGTTCCCGGCCGAGCACGGCGCCGACGGCATGGGTTGGGCGATCGACGCATTGTGCGAACGCGCCGAAGAGGAAGTGCGCAACGGCTGCAACATCATCATCCTGTCGGACCGCAAAGCCGGCGCCGACCGCGTGCCAATTCCGGTGCTGCTGGCCTGTGCGGCCGTGCACCATCATCTGATCCGCAATGGACTGCGCACCTCGGTCGGCATGGTGGTGGAGACGGCCGAGCCGCGCGAAGTGCACCACTTTGCGTGCCTTGCGGGCTATGGCGCGGAAGCGATCAATCCGTATCTCGCTTTCGAGACCTTGATCGCGATGAAGGGTGACCTGCCGCAGAAGCTCGAAGACAAAGAGATCATCAAGCGCTACATCAAGTCGATCGACAAAGGCCTGCTGAAGGTCATGTCCAAGATGGGCATCTCGACCTATCAGTCCTATTGCGGTGCGCAGATTTTCGATGCCGTCGGTCTGCGCCAGGACTTCGTCGACAGATATTTCACCGGCACACACACCCGCATCGAAGGCGTCGGACTCGCCGAAATTGCCGAAGAGTCGGTGCGCCGTCACCGCGATGCCTTCAGCGACTCACCGATATATCGCTCGATGCTCGACGTCGGCGGCGACTATGCCGTGCGCGTGCGCGGCGAAGACCACGTCTGGACCGCCGAGACTGTCGCGCGTCTTCAGCATGCGGTGCGCGGCAACTCGCAGGATCACTATCGCGCCTTCGCGCAGATCGTGAATGACCAGAACGAACGGCTGCTTACCATTCGCGGCATGTTCAAGCTGAAAAATGCCGATGAAGACGGCCGCAAGCCGGTCGCGATCGAAGATGTCGAGCCGGCCAAGAACATCGTGCGCCGCTTCTCCACCGGCGCCATGTCGTTCGGCTCGATCTCGCGCGAGGCCCACACCACCCTCGCCATCGCCATGAACCGCATTGGCGGCAAGTCGAACACCGGCGAGGGCGGCGAGGAAGCCGACCGGTTCAAGCCGCTGCCGAATGGCAACTCGATGCGTTCCGCGATCAAGCAGGTGGCGTCGGGACGCTTCGGCGTCACGGCCGAGTATCTCGTCAACTCGGACATGATGCAGATCAAGATGGCGCAGGGCGCCAAGCCTGGCGAAGGCGGCCAGCTGCCCGGCCACAAGGTCGACAAGACCATCGCCAAGGTGCGCCATTCCACGCCCGGCGTCGGCCTCATCTCACCGCCGCCACACCACGACATCTACTCGATCGAGGATCTGGCGCAGCTCATCTTCGACCTGAAGAACGTCAATCCCGCTGGCGACGTGTCGGTGAAGCTCGTCTCCGAAGTCGGCGTCGGAACCGTTGCCGCCGGTGTCTCCAAGGCACGGGCCGACCACGTCACTATCGCAGGTTTCGAGGGCGGCACTGGCGCCTCCCCGCTCACGTCGATCAAGCATGCCGGTAGCCCGTGGGAAATCGGCCTCGCCGAGACACACCAGACGCTGGTGATCAACCGTCTGCGTTCACGCATCTCGGTGCAGGTCGATGGCGGTATCCGCACCGGGCGTGACGTCGTCGTAGGCGCCCTGCTCGGCGCCGACGAATTCGGCTTTGCCACCGCACCGCTGATCGCCGCCGGTTGCATCATGATGCGCAAGTGTCACCTGAACACTTGCCCGGTTGGCGTCGCCACGCAGGATCCCGTGCTGCGCAAGCGCTTCAAGGGCCAGCCCGAGCACGTGATCAACTATTTCTTCTTCGTGGCCGAGGAAGTGCGCGAACTGATGGCCGCGCTCGGCTTCCGCACCTTCGATGAAATGGTTGGCCAGATGCAGATGCTCGATCGGCGCAAGCTGGTGGAACACTGGAAGGCAAAGGGCCTGGACTTCTCCAAGCTGTTCACCAAACCGCCGGCCGATAAAAACACGCCGATCTTCCGGTGCGAGGCTCAGGACCACAAGATCGAGAAAATTCTCGACCGCAAGCTGATCGCGGAATCGCAATCGGCGCTCGATCGCGGCGCGCCTGTCCGTCTGCAATCCGCTATCCGCAATACCGACCGGGCGTGCGGCGGTATGCTCTCCGGTGAAGTGGCCAAGCGATACGGCCACGAGGGCCTGCCGGACGACACCATCCACGTGCGTTTCACGGGTACCGCCGGACAGAGCTTTGGCGCCTGGCTCGCGCGCGGCATTACCTTCGAGCTCGACGGCGACGCCAATGACTATGTCGGCAAGGGGCTTTCGGGCGGACGTCTGATTATCCGCCCGCCGGCCGATTCCGGCATCGTTCCGGAAGAATCCATCATTGTCGGCAACACCGTTCTGTACGGCGCGATCGAGGGCGAATGCTATTTCCGCGGCGTTGCCGGCGAGCGCTTCGCCGTGCGCAACTCCGGTGCAATCGCTGTGATCGAAGGCGCCGGTGACCATTGTTGCGAATACATGACCGGAGGCGTCGTTGTGCTTCTCGGGCGCACCGGCCGCAATTTCGCCGCGGGCATGTCGGGCGGCATCGCCTACGTGCTGGACGAGGACAATACCTTCAAGTCGCGGTGCAATCTGGCGATGGTCGAGCTTGAGCCGGTGCCGGAAGAAGAAGAAATCGCCGAGAAGGAATATCGGCGTCGATCTTGAATCGCATGGCCGGGTCGACGTCATGTCGGATTTGACGGTCAAGGACGCCGAGCGCCTGAACCTGCTGATTTCCAATCACGCGCGCTATACGGGTTCCAAGCGCGCCGCTGAAATCCTTGCCAACTGGGACCGTTATCGCCCGCTGTTCCGCAAAGTGATGCCGGTCGAATACCGCCGTGCGCTCGCTGAGATGGCAAAGGAGAAGGCCGCCACGATGCAGGCTGCGGAGTAGGTATGGGTAAGGTCACCGGGTTTCTGGAAATCGAACGCGAGGATCGCGACTATCAACCGGTCGCGGAGCGCGTGAAGCATTGGCACGAATTCGTGCTACCGCTTCCTGAAAAAGAGATCCGCGAACAGGCCGCGCGTTGCATGGACTGCGGCGTGCCCTATTGCCACGGCACCAACCGCATCACCGGCGCGCCCACCGGTTGCCCGGTCAACAATCAGATCCCCGACTGGAACGACCTGGTCTATCGCGGCAACTGGGAAGAGGCCGCGCGCAACCTCCACTCAACCAATAATTTCCCGGAATTTACCGGTCGCGTCTGCCCGGCGCCCTGCGAGGCCTCGTGCACGCTCAACATCGACGAGAACCCGGTCACCATCAAGTCGATTGAATGCGAGATTGCCGACCGCGCGATCGCGCAGGGTCTCAAGCCCGACAAGCCGCAACGCAAGACCGGCAAGAAAGTCGCGGTGATTGGCTCTGGCCCGGCAGGCCTCGCCTGCGCGCAGCAACTCGCCCGCGCCGGTCATGACGTTCATGTCTATGAGCGGTGGGCCAAGGCTGGCGGGCTGCTTCGCTACGGGATTCCTGACTTCAAGATGGAAAAAATTCACGTCGATCGCCGCGTCGAGCAGATGCAGGGTGAAGGCGTAGTCTTCCACTACAACGCTGATGTTGGCGTTAACGTGCCAGCCGACAAACTGCTCAAGGATCATGACGCCGTGGTGCTGACCGGCGGCAGCGAAAAGCCGCGCGATCTGCCGATTGCCGGGCGCGAACTGAAGGGCGTCCATTTCGCCATGGATTTTCTGCCGCAGCAAAACCGCCGCGTCAGCAACGAACCTCAGGGCAACGTCGAGCCGATCCTCGCCAAGGGCAAGAAAGTCATCGTTATCGGCGGCGGCGACACCGGTTCCGACTGCATCGGCACGTCGATTCGCCAAGGCGCTGCCTCGGTGACCAACTTCGAGATCATGCCGCAGCCGCCCGAACACGAGAACAAGATGCTGACGTGGCCGGACTGGCCGCTCAAGCTGCGCATCTCCTCAAGCCACGAGGAAGGCGTCACCCGTGAATTCGCCGTGCTGACGCAGAAATTCAGCGGCGAAAATGGCCAGGTGAAGAAACTGCATTGCACGCACGTGGACGCGAAGTTCAAGCCGGTGGCCGGCACAGAATTCGAAATCGAGGGCGATCTTGTGCTGCTCGCCATGGGTTTCGTGCACCCGCTTCACGAGGGCCTGCTGAAATCCCTTGGTGTCGCTCTTGACCAGCGCGGAAATGTCAGCGCGGACACCAATGCCTACCTCACATCCGTGCCGAAGGTGTTTGCGGCGGGCGACATGCGCCGCGGCCAGTCACTGGTGGTATGGGCGATCCGAGAGGGCCGTCAGGCGGCGCACGCGGTCGATAAATTCCTGATGGGGTCGACGACGCTGCCGCGCTAGACGCCGTGAATTAGCGGAACCAGCTGCCGAAGGAGTTGCCGCCGGACCGATAAACGGGCCGTGGCGGCCGAGGCGCATCATCACGCGGCGGCTGCAGCGATTTTGGCTTGGCGGCGGTATTTTGCGTGGTTTTACCGGTGGCGTTGTTTTTCGTTGGTGCCGGCGGCTTGTTCTGCGGCACGACCGGCGGTTCCGCGGGCGCAACATTGGCCGGTGTCGCATTGGCGGGAGCAGATGCCAATGCATCGGATGGGACAACGGGAGCCGGAGATATCGCGGCGCCGGCACTATCCGGCTGCAGAACGAAATCGTCGGCCCGGCCGCGTGGCGCCGGCACCGGTTCGCCCTTCACCAGGACACGCGTTGCAATGGCATCGCCATGCGGGGAGCTGTTGCCGGCACCGCCGAGCAATTCCTCGGAGTTGCCTGGCGTGACGGTCAGCGGCACCACGGGCCCCGCCAGAGGCCGCGCCGCCGGCTTGCCATCCGGTGTCGCGGGCGCGATCGGCCCCGAGGGCAGCGCAACCGGCGTTACGCGGCTATTCATGGTGCGGCGGATTTCGCGTTCGACATAATGCGCGAGCTTGAACGCACCGTATTTCGTGAAAAAGACACCATCATTCGAGCGCAACCGGCGCATCTGGCCTTCATAGTCCGGACCGAAATTCGAGTACTTGCCGCCTTCGTCGACGAAGCCGTCCCAGATGTCGATGTAAATCGCACCGGCGCGTTCGGCGCGCGCGCGGTAAAGATCGTTGAGATAGACCGCATCGGCGGTCGATTTGGCTCCGCGGATGGACGGCAGGCCGACCCAGAATACCGGCACGCCCTTGCTTTTTAAGGCGGCGATTGTTTCATCGATACGCTTTGAATAGATCTCGGCCCATTGATCTGTTCGGAACTCAATGACGCCGTTGGCCTTGGTGCCTGCCTGCTGCTCGGGCGCAACAATCGATTGCTGATCCTGCTCGTCGGGCTGGTCTTTGCTCTGGTCCTTATTTTGGGCGTCCTTATCGGTGGCAGGCTTGGCGGCCTGTTCCTTGTCTTTCTTTTTCTTGTCCGCTTCCTTGGCAAGATCGCGTTCGCGAATGCCCTGGCGATCGCTGACGCCCAGCATCATCACCACATAGTTCGCTTTTTCCTGGGCCAGCGTGTCGCGTGCGACGTGCCACCAATCGAGGTCGCCTTTTTGTTCGTAGCGCAGCAAGCCCGAGTGAAGCTTGTTCTTGCGTACAATGGCGACTTCCGGCGAATCGCTGAATGCATCTTCCAGTCCGTAGGCAAGCCAATCAGCCATGCCGTCGCCCAACACGACAATTGATGTCGTCGGCGCGACCTGTTCGCCTTTCGATTCGACCTTGCGCGGCGGTGGTGCTTTCGAATTGTCGACCGGAGCCTGCTCGTATTCGTTTTCGCTAGGGCGCTGCGAGCCACCAAAAAATCCGCCGAAGCCACCACCGCCGAAGAGACCACCGCCCGACCGTTGCGGACGTTGCCTGCTCAAAAACGGAAAGCGGTCGTCACGGAACTGCGCCTGGGCCGGCGACGTGAGGGCGCCTTCGATGACAGCCAAGCCGGCGCAATCGACGGCAGCCAAGATGACCGCCCCGACGAGCCAACGTGAAAACCGGACTTTGCCAAGCATGCCAATCACTCAAGCGCCTAGTCTCGCAACCATGGACCAATAGCGCCCGAAAAATGTCAACTCAAAGGTGGCGTGCGGGATCTATCGTTAACGTGCGCGCAGCTGGTCCAGGATACCCGCAGAGGCAAAACCGTCGGGAATCCGGCCGCTTTTGACCTGAAATTCGCGGATTGCGGCCCGGGTCTTGAGGCCGAAGTGGCCATCCGGCTCGCCGATATCGTACCCACGACTGGCAAGCAATTGCTGGAGTTCCAGACGCTCCGTGCGTGACAGCACCCGCTCGTATCGCGGCCAGACCTGCACAAACGGCCCGCCGCCACGAAGCCGGTCCGCGAGATGGCCGATCGCGAGTGCATAGGCCTCTGCCGGGTTGTACTTCATGATGACGCGGAAATTTTCCAGCATCAGGAAGCCGGGTCCTTGTATGCCGGCCGGGACAAGCAGGAAGGCGCGGTCGTCGGGCCGCGGGAACGGTTGGCCGTCGGCGCGCGTAATTCCATAGCGGGTCCAGTCGCGGATCGACAGCGTTTGCGCGCGATCGGCAAGCCGGAAATCGATCGTCGCCGGAACGACGACCTCGTAACCCCAGGTCTGCCCGGTGAGCCAGCCGTCCTTCTTTAAATTGTTGGCGGTCGAAGCGATGACATCGGGAACGGAGTCGACCACATCCCGGCGGCCATCACGGTCGAAATCAACGGCATATCGTTTAAACGCAGTCGGCATGAACTGCGTTGGGCCGAATGCGCCGGCCCAGGACCCGACCAGACGGTCGGGCCGGACGTCGCCGTGCTGCAGGATTTCCAGCGCGGAGAGAAATTCCTCGCGAAAATAATTCTGCCGCCGGCCAATACAGGCAAGCGTGCCGGTTGAGCGAACGACGGAACGGTCGCCTCCCAGCGTGCCGTAATTTGTCTCGACACCCCAGATCGCGGCGATCGTGTATCGGTCAACTCCGTAGGTCCGTTCAACGGCTTCGAACGCGCTACGATATTTTTCAAGGAGCGCCCGGCCTTGCTCAATTCGTTCGTTGGTCACCAGGATGTCGAGATAATCCCAGAACGACTTGGTGAACTCGGGCTGGTTGTCGAGTAGATCCATAATCCGCAAGTCGGGCGTGAGCGCGGCGGTGTATGTCTGAAAGACCGTCCGCGAAATTCCACGCCGCGCTGCCGCCGGCCAAATGCGCTCGATGCAGGCGTGAAAATTTGCGGCCGCCGCACGAATTGCCTCGGCCGTCATCAGCGGGTGGCCGGATGCGCCCGACTTGCCGCTCCATGCAGGAGGCATTTGGGCGGTCGGCGGCGAAATGGTGCCGGTGGTGGCCGGATAACGGCCATCGCGCCCACCTTGTGCTAACGCAGTGCCGCTCGCGGACATGGCGATGGCTGCGGCAACGACAATATGCTTCGCTCTGCGCATCCCTATCCCGTCTCCACCCGATCCCACAAACTATGGGTGCCCCGATTTCATTTCCGTAGCGTTAATGGTCTACTGCCCCCGCTCGAATCTGGACCCTCGCCCGCCCCCGTGCTTTCTGCCCGGCGGCAATTCACGACTTAGCACCATACATAAAACTCTCGCATGACCCGCATCCGCAAAGCCATATTTCCCGTCGCCGGCCTCGGAACCCGTTTTCTGCCGGCCACCAAAGCCATGCCGAAGGAAATGCTTCCCGTCGTGGACCGCCCGCTGATCCAGCACGTGGTCGACGAAGCGCGGCAGGCCGGCATCGAGCATTTCATCTTCGTCACCGGCCGGAACAAGAGCGTGATCGAAGATCATTTCGACCGCCAGTTCGAGCTCGAGTTAACCTTGATGGAGCGGGGCAAGAAGACGGAGCTGGAGCTCCTGTCGGAAGATCTGCCGGAAGCAGGAACCGTCAGCTTCACCCGTCAGCAATCGCCGCTTGGTCTCGGACACGCGATCTGGTGCGCGCGCGAGCTTGTCGGCAATGAGCCGTTCGCGCTCCTGCTACCCGACGTGCTGGTGCAACACAAGCGCGGTTGCCTCGCCCAGATGATCGACGCCGCCAAAAATCTCGACGCCAACGCCAACATCATTGCCGTGGAAGAGGTGCCGCCCGAACGCGTGCACATGTATGGCGTGGTCGGCGTGGGCGCCGCCAAGGGCAAGGCATTCGCGATCACCAAAATGGTCGAAAAACCGAAAGCCAGCGATGCGCCGTCCAATCTCAGCATCACCGGACGCTATATCCTGCAGCCTCAGATATTCGAGCTTCTGGAAAAGCAGGCAGCAGGTGCCGGCGGAGAAATTCAGCTGACCGATGCCATGGTGGCACTCTCGCGCACACAACCTTTCTATGGCCTGAAGTTCGACGGTCGCAGTTTCGATTGCGGCTCAAAGATCGGATTTCTGTCCGCCAACATAGCTTATGGGCTTGAGCGCGCCGATATCGCTCCGGAGCTACGCGCCGAAATGCGGCATCTGCTCGGCGAGAAGTGATTAGCGCTGGAGGCGCAGGCCAAGCGTAAAGACGCTCGCCGTGTAGTCGACGCCGACGACATTCGAATGCAGCCAATCCTGCCGGAATTCGCCTTTGACCTGCACCGAACGATTGAGCTTGTAGGTCAATCCGACGCCCGCCGAGTAACGGTTATCGATGCGATCGAGCCCGACATAATTATCATTGCCGTAGCCGAGCTTGAGACTGCCGATCAGCCAACGCCGGAAGGCGTGGTCGACCTGGACCCCGATGTCGCGATAGAGCACGCCCGACACGCCGGCGATTGTGGATTCCCCAACTGATGACGCCGCGATCAGCTTCACGTTGGTCAGGGCGCTGGCGGTCCACAGCAATGAAGCGTTCGCGATCAGGCCATCGATATTCGCGAGCCGAGGGTCTTCGTAGACCCGCTGTGTATATCCAAGCGCCGCCTCGCCGGTGAACAGGCGCGTGAACTCAAACTTCGCCCCGGCCTGGGCTATTACCCCGTTCGAATTGCGCTGATAACCCGAAAAGTCGGAATTGAGATCGTGCACACGCGTATCCGCACCGACCTCAACGAACGGGATCAAGCCTGGCGACAGCTCATAGGCGCCACGAAGCGTGCCGGCATATTGGTCAAAGTTGCGGTCGTCGTTGCTGGCCGTTGACCCGTCGGTCAGCGTGGACTCCTGATAGACGGTCCGCGACACATCCCCCTTGATCGCGACGTCGAACCGATTGAATTGTTGACCCAATCCGATCATGCCGCCGCCGGTGACATAGATCGGTAACTTGGCAAGTCCCGCCTGCAAATTCGGACTGCCGGGATTGTCGGTCGACACCAACACGCGACTGCCGAGATCAATGCGGGTGTCATGTGTGACGTCCACGCGGCCATCTATTTTGCCATTGAAATACGGACGGCTCAGCGTTGGTGTCTCATCCGGGCTGTAGCCAATGTAGCTGCCGCGCAAATCCGCTTTGAACTCGTGCTGCGATCAGTTCGATTGCACGCGCAATTCCGGCGCAACGGTATAGAACCACGCGGCCTGGCCACCAGGCTCGTGCCCCGGGTTGGTATTGTAACCGCCGATCAGTTCGACCGCCGGGAAAAGATCGAATGCACCGGCCGGAATGCCGAGCGGGGCATAAGGATCATCGGGCTCGCTGTGGGCGACGCGTTTTTTCGGGGATGTCCGGATCGGACCGATCTGTACTGGTGGCGCGCCCGGCGCTCCGGCGGCAACGCTTCCGGTCACGTCAGCCGATTTGTCGTAAGCCGATACTGTGGCCGGCGCGGCTGCGCCCGGCGCAATCGCTTGCGCATTGGCTGCTGCCTTGACCTTGGTCTTGGCTTTAGCCTTTCGATTGTTGGTTGAATCAAATCCCGACGTGCCGGCGCCGGACGCAGGCGGCGTGAAAGTCGTTGGCCCAGCCAACTGGGCGAGCGCCTCACGATCCAATCTTTGGAAGCGTGGCGGGTTGCGCGGGCTGGACTGCAACTTCGCCGTCAGCGGGTCGGTGTAAGACGGACTAACAAGCTGGGCGTGCACGCCAGTGTTCTGAAGCGTTGCGCACGCGGCCGCCAACATGCCGACGCCGCGCAGCGCAACAAAGCGGGCATTGCGAAGGGGCGCCACTGCTCGAATGTCTCCTCGTCCGTCATCGCCAACGCTCGCGCGCACGCCGGACGCGCGCGTCCATAGCTGGAGCGCCCGCCCGCCGTGCCGCGGACGATGGTTAACGGACGTTAAATTCTTATGGTTAACGGGACGTTGATCCGCCGGAGCGCCCTGTTTACGGGCTAGATCCAGCCCTTGAGTTCGCGCGCGACGACATCGCGGATCACCGCCATCCCACCAGGCGTGTCGTTGAGGCAAGGAATAGGGGCGAAATTCTCGCCGCCCGCATGGCGGAAAATATCGGCATTCTCCATGGCAATTTCTTCCAGGGTTTCCAGGCAATCGGCGGAAAAACCAGGGGTGATAACGGCGACGTTTTTCACGCCGCGTTCGGCCAGGGATTTCACGGTCGCGTCGGTATAGGGCTTGATCCATTCCGCCGTGCCGAAGCGCGACTGGAATGTCATGATCAATCGCTCGTCATCGAGCTTGAGCTTCTTGCGCAATAGCACGGTCGTCTCGCTGCACTGCTGCTGATAGGGATCGCCTTTGGCGACATAGTCCTCGGGCATCCCATGATAGGAGGCAATGATAACGTCCGGCTTGAATGCAAGCTTTGCCAGTGCTGCGTTGATCGAGCCTGCGAGCGCGTCGATGTATGCGGGCTCGGCGAAATAAGGCGCGGCAACACGTATCGTCGGCTGAAAGCGCATGCGCGTCAGCGCGCGAAAGACTTCGTCGCAGACCGTGGCCGTGGTCGGCGCCGCGTATTGCGGGTACAGCGGCACGATCAGGATTCGCTCGCAATTCTGCGCAACGAGCGCCTCCAGCCGCGACGCGATCGACGGATTGCCGTAACGCATGGCCCAATCGACCCGAATGCGTTTGTCGAGCTTGTCCATCATCTCGTCCAGTCTGTCGGATTGCGAACGCGTGATGGTCTTGAGCGGCGATTCGTTGCGCTCTCTGTTCCAGATCTTGTCGTAGTCACGGCCCTTGCGGCCGGGCCGCACGGTTAAAATGATCAGATTGAGCACCAGCCACCATTTCAGACGGTTTTCCTCGATCACGCGGCGGTCGGAGAGAAACTCTTTCAGATAGCGCCTGACCGCCCAGTAGCCGGTCGAATCCGGCGTCCCGAGATTGACCAGAAGCACGCCGATGCGGCCGCCGGCATGCGCGAGCGTGTCGGGACTCATGACTTGCGCTCGTCGGCAATCAGCTTGCCGTCATTCGGCAGCGTGCCCGGCGCGACCAAGTTCACCGCGCCTTTGAGTTTGGTGATCGACTGCAACGTGCCCGCAACCGCCGATTCGAGCGCGGCACCCGACGATGCACACTCGGCCTGCAGGGTCATCGTGTCCTGTTCATCCTTGCGGTCGACGACGAGTCGCAGCCGCTTGAGTTCGGGATGGCGCGCGGCAATCTCGGCAACCTGCTTGGGATGCACGAACATGCCCTTTACTTTCGCCGTCTGGTCGGCCCGACCCATCCATCCCTTGATACGTGCATTCGTACGTCCGCATCGAGAGACCCCCGGCATCAGCGCCGAGAGATCGCCGGTGCCAAGCCTGATCATCGGGTAGTCGCGATTGAATGTCGTTACGACGACCTCGCCCACCTCGCCTTCAGGAACAGGGTCGCCGGTGCCCGGCCGCACGATCTCAACAATCACCGTCTCGTTCACGATCATGCCGTCGCCGCTTTCGCTTTCAAAGGCGATCACGCCCAGCTCGGCGGTCGCATAACATTGCAGCACGGCGACACCCCGGCCGCGAAGCTCCTCGCGCAGGGAGGCCGGCAATGCCGCGCCGGAGACGAGTCCCCGCTTGATGGAAGTCACATCCTTGCCGGATTTTTCAGCGGTATCGAGCAGGATTTTCAGAAAATCAGGAGTGCCAACATAGCCCGACGGTTTGTAGTGCGCGATTGCCTCGAGCTGCTGCTCGGTATTGCCGACCCCGCCGGGGATCACCGCACAGCCGAGCGCATGCGCACCGGACTCCAGAATAAAACCTCCAGGCGTCAGGTGATACGCGAAGGAATTGTGCACAATGTCACCGCTGCGGAAACCGGCGGCGTAAAGCGCACGCGCCGCTCCCCACCAGTCAGCGCCCTCACCTTCCGGTTCGAAGATCGGCCCCGGCGACATCAGCAGGCGCCGCGCTCTAGCCGGTGGCGTCACGTTGAGACCGCCAAACGGCGGACTCTCCTTTTGCAATGCGGATATGTCGGCCTTACGAAGCACCGGCAGCTTTGCCATTGCCGCGCGCGACGTGACTGCATTTGGATCAACGCCTGACAGATGCCTGGCCCAACCCGGCGCCGTCATGGCGCGCGCAATGATTTCGGTCAGGCGCGCGAGTTGGTCACGCTCTCGGACAGCAGGATCGCGGGTCTCCAGTACGTCGTAGTGTTCCGGCATGGCCTACGCCAGCCAGCGTTTGCGCCGCCGGTAATGCTTTCCTTCGCGGAAAGACTTGCGCCGGCCTTCAGAGACGCCGAGGTAAAATTCCTTCACGTCTTCATTCTCGGCCAGCGCCTTGGCAGCGCCGTCCAATACGACACGGCCATTTTCCAGAATGTAGCCGTAGCGCGCGAAACGCAGCGCCATGTGCGTGTTTTGCTCGGCCAAAAGGAAGGAAACACCTTCCCTTTCGTTGAGGTTTTTCACAATCACGAAAATTTCCTCGACGATCTGCGGCGCAAGCCCCATCGACGGCTCGTCGAGCAGGATCATCTTTGGGCGCGACATCAGCGCGCGGCCAATGGCGCACATCTGTTGCTCGCCGCCTGAGGTGTAGCCGGCGAGCGAGCCCTTTCGTTCGCTGAGCTTCGGGAAATAGGAATAAACGAGATCCACGTCGCGCTTGATCGCGGCCTTGCCGTCCCGTCGCGTGAACGCACCGGTGAGGAGGTTCTCCTCGATCGTGAGATGGCCGAAGCAGTGCCGGCCTTCCATCACCTGGATGCAGCCGCGCCGCACCAATTCGTTGGGCGAAAGGTCATGAACTTCAGCGCCCTCGAACACGATCGAGCCCTTTGTAACGTCACCGCGCTCGGCATGTAGCAGATTGGAGATCGCCTTCAGCGTGGTGGTCTTGCCGGCGCCGTTGGCCCCGAGCAGCGCCACGATCTCGCCCTTTGGCACTTCCAGCGACACGCCTTTCAACACCAGGATCACGTGACCGTAGATCACCTCGATGTTGTTGACGGACAAAATCTTGTCTGCCGCCGCGGAAATCGTGGTGGTCTGCACTTCTACCGACATTCTAACTCCAAACAAAAAAACTCTCCCCACAACGGGTGGGGAGAGGGATCGTTCGAATTAAGAAGACTTGTCGCAAGCTTCAGTACGTTTCGGCCAGCCAGCATTCTTCTCGACGTATTCCTTGGCTGCCGCGTCGAGCATCGGACGTACTTTTTCCTTCATGGGCTGGATCCAATCGGAGATCTTCACCCACTTGGCGCCGTCCCACTGCTGCATATAAGCCGGCGCGTGGCCGTTGTGGTCGGTGCAGCTTACACCGGTAAGCGGCGCTGCAAAGTTAGGAAAGCCGAGCTCCTTCCAGCGCGCATCGGTGATGTTGAGCGTCTCGAGGCCGCGGCGGACATCTTCGCCCGTCACGACCTTCTTGCCCGACAGCTTCTGCGCATTGCGGATCGCTTCCGCGACCAGCACCGAGTTGTAGACACCGCGGTTGTAGAAGTTCTCCGCAAACTTATCCTTCTCGACCTGGCTCTTGCCCTTATCCACGACGTATTTCTTGATGTCCTGGATGGCCGGATAGTTCGGGCCGAGACCGTTGAAGTTGAGTGAGAGGTAGCCCTTGGCTGCCTCGCCACCGCCACGGCCGTCGTCATCGCTGCCCGACCACCACACGCCAACGAAGTGGTCCATCGGGAAGCCATTCTCGGCCGCGCGCTTGACCGCGGTCGGGTTCATCGCGCCCCAGCCCCACATGATCATCCACGTCGGGCGATCGCGGCGAACGGCGAGCCACTGCGCCGACTGATCCTGCATTTCCTTGCCGGCAACAGAATACTCTTTCACCGTGAAGCCGTAATCCTTGGCGAACTCCTGCAACAGCGGCAGCGGCTCACGTCCATACGGACTCTCCAGGAAAATGAACCCGATGGTCTTGCCCTTGAGCTTGTCCAAACCGCCTTCCTTACCGCCGATGTAGCGCATGATCATCGACAGGCCGTCCCAGTAAGTGGCCGGCGGGTTGAATACCCACGGGAAGTCATTGCCGACCGCCGAAGCCGAAAGGCCATAGGCCATCGACAGGATCGGGATCTTGTCGACAGCCGCCTTCGGAATGATCTGCAGCGTGATGCCGGTTGAATAGGGATTCACCACCGCCGGCTTCTTGCTCTTGACCGATTCCCAGCACTCGACGCCCTTCTTGGTATCGTATCCGGTCTCGCACTCCTCGATGTTGAGCTTCACACCGCCGATGCCACCGTCGCGCTCATTCAGCATTGCAAGGTAGTCGTGCATACCATTGGCAATCGGGATACCCGAGCCGGCATAGGGCCCGGTCCGATAGCTGAGTAGAGGCACGTAGATCGAATCTTGCGCTTGCGCTTGGCCGGAGAGCACGGCGGCTCCCAGCAAGCTCGCACAGGCCATTCCGGCCAGAAGATTTCTTGCCTTCATATCGTTCCTCCCTTTGGTTCGCGCCAATCAGGCGCGCCTCTGGTTTCTGCATTTCGCCTTGTCCGACTTGATCGGAGGGCGATTTCGGAACCATGGCCACCGCCATGGTCGGAAATTGGGTCTATCTTGCACCATCAGTACGGAAACGGCCACACCCTCAGTTTTTGCTTGCCTATCTGCCACAAGCGGGCGAGCCCGGCCGGTTCGGCGATCAGGAAGAATATAATCAGCGCACCCGTGATCATGAATGTCATGTGCTCGACCGTCGCCGCATGCAATGGCAGTCCGAGTTCTGGAGGCACAAAGCGCAGGATGATGGGCAGGATGTAGATCAGTGCCGCGCCCAGAAAAGAGCCAAGCAAACTGCCAAGGCCGCCAATAATAATCATGAACAGGATGGTGAAGCTCTCGTTGATGGAAAAGACGGTCGATTCCGCGCCGCCGTACCAGAGGAACACCAGCATGGCGCCGGCAACACCGCAGTAGAATGACGACACCGCGAAGGCGAGCAGCTTGGTGGGCAACAGGCGGATTCCCATCAGCTCAGCGGCGATATCCATGTCGCGTACCGCCATCCACATACGGCCGATGCGGCCGTGCACGAGATTGGAGGCGACCCAGGTCATCATCACCACAATGCCGAGCACGATATAGTAGCGGGTTTCCGCGGCGGCGCGCGGCCCGGTGATAATGATGCCGAATAATTCGCGCTGTGGTACTTCAATTGCGGCCGACACATTGTAGTTGTAGAGCCAGGGGATGCGGATGAAACACCATTCCAGGAAGAATTGTGCCGCCAGCGTCGCGATCGCCAGATAGAAACCCTTGATGCGCAGCGAAGGCAGACCGAATACCACGCCGGCCGCAGCGGAGAAGAAGCCGGAGGCCACCACCCAGACGATGATGTTTACATCGGGGAAGTTGGTGGTGAGCTTGTAGCAGGCATAGGCGCCGACCCCCATGAAGGCTCCGGTGCCGAGCGACAACTGCCCGGTATAGCCGGTGAGCAGATTGAGCCCGATAGCCGCGAGCGCGAAGATCAGGAACGGGATCATCACTGCATTGATGATAAAATCATTGCCGGTCAGCGGGATGACCACGAACGCCACGGCCAGGATAATGAAAATGCCGATGCGATCCTGCAGAATCGGAAACACCGCCAGATCACTGGCGTAGCTGGTTTTGAATTGGCCGGCCTCGCGGTAGAGCATCGTTTACACCCGCTCGATGATGCGCTCGCCGAACAGACCCTGCGGCCGGAACAGCAGGAACACCAGCGCAATCACATAGGCGAACCAGGAGTCGGTGCCTCCGCCGATCAGCGGGCCCCAATAGAATTCGCCGATCTTCTCGCCGATCCCGATGATCAGGCCACCGACGATTGCGCCTGGGATCGACGTAAGACCGCCGAGAATTAGGACGGGTAGTGCCTTCAGCGCGATCACATCGAGCGCAAAGGAGACGTCCGAGCGCGCGCCCCAGAAGATGCCGGTGACAAGTGCCACCAGGCCGGCAGCAAACCAGACGATGACCCAGATCTGTTCAAGGGAGATCCCGACCGAGAGCGCTGCCGAATGGCTGTCGGCCACAGCGCGCAATGCCCGGCCGATGCGTGTCTTGGAAAAAAATATCGCCAGGCCCGCCACCATGATCGAGGCAATGACCGCGGCGGCGA
This sequence comes from uncultured Alphaproteobacteria bacterium, assembly GCA_963819915.1. Classification (GTDB taxonomy): domain Bacteria; phylum Pseudomonadota; class Alphaproteobacteria; order Rhizobiales; family Xanthobacteraceae; genus Pseudolabrys. Next base: position 101,390 of record CAWFXX010000007.1, on the reverse strand, counting down.
TGTCCATTTTTTGCAACGACACAACCCCGCCCAGCGTCTTGTAGGTGATGGTACCTTTCGGCAGGTAAAGCTGGTCGGCAATCATCACCTTCGGGTCGCCGCCAAACACGAATTCTCCGAAGCCGATCAGGAAATAGGTGATCCCGAAGGTCGCCATAAACAGAATGATGTCGGGCTGGTTGATCAGCGGACGCAATACCACTCGTTCCACCGTAAAAGCCAGTGCGAACATCACCGCTATGCTGAGGCCAAGCGCGAGAAACGCCGGTACGCCGACACTATGTAAGCCGACCAGCGTGAGCGCGGCGAATACCACCATGATGCCTTGCGCAAAATTAAACACACCCGAAGCCTTGAAGATCAACACGAAACCGAGCGCGATCAGCGCATAGAGCATCCCGCCAACGAGGCCCTCCCACAGCGTCTGCACCAGAAGATCAGGCGCCTGCGCCATCTGCACGAAGGGATCAACGAAGATTTGGTAGAGCGGGCCCATTATCTCCTCAGTGCGCCACGCCAAGATAGGCGTCGAGCACCGCCTGATTGCTCTTCACATCGTCGGGTGTACCATCGGCAATCTTGATACCGTGATCGAGCACAACTACACGGTCGGACAGGTCCATCACTACGCCCATGTCATGCTCGATCAGCGCGATCGTGGTCCCGTAGTGATCGTTGACGTCAAGCACAAAGCGCGACATGTCCTCTTTCTCTTCGATGTTCATGCCGGCCATCGGCTCATCGAGCAGCAGCAGTTCCGGCTCCATGGCAAGCGCGCGACCGAGTTCGACTCGCTTTTGCAATCCGTAGGGTAACCGGCCGACCGGCGTGCGGCGGATTTCCTGGATCTTGAGGAAATCGATGATCCCTTCGACAAAACGGCGGTGCTCGACCTCTTCCGTCATGGCCGGACCATAGCGCAGCAATTGCCAGAAGAAGTTGCTGTTCATTTTCAACGTGCGGCCGGCCATGATGTTGTCCAGCGCAGTCATGCCGCGAAACAGCGCGACGTTCTGGAAGGTACGTGCGATACCGCCAAATGCGGCTTCATGCGGACGCATTTGCGAGCGTGTCGCACCTCTGAAAGTGATGCGGCCCTGCTGCGGCTGATAAAAGCCGTTAATGATGTTGAGCATCGACGTCTTGCCGGCGCCATTTGGCCCGATGATCGCGCGGATCTCGCCTTTGCGGATGTCGAAGGAAACGTTGCTGACCGCCTTCACACCGCCAAAGGACAGTGACACGTCTTCGACGGAGAGCAGTACATCACCAACGGAGACCTGGGGACCTCCCGGGGCCCTCATGCCGCTTTCTCCACGGGTGCAGGCTCGATCTGCATGTCCCGAATTTTCACGCGCGCGCTGATCACGCCCTTGCGGCCGTCCTCGAAGGTGACCTCGGTGGAGATGTCGGCTTCCTTGGAGCCGTCGTAAAGTGCCTTGATCAACGGCGCATAGCGATCGGCGATGAAGCCGCGCCGGACTTTCTGCGTGCGCGTGAGTTCACCATCGTCGGCATCGAGCTCCTTGTGCAGGATCAAAAAGCGCTTGATTTGCGCGCCTGCCATGACCTTGTCGGCGGCGAGCGACCGATTCACCTCGGCCACGTGCTTCCCGATCATGTCATAGACCAACGGGTGCCCCGCGAGTTCCTGATAGGAGGCATAGACGACGTTGTTGCGCTCGGCCCAGCTGCCGACCGCCGTAAGGTCGATATTCAGCATGACCGCGACAAAGTCGTGCTGGTCCCCAAGCGCGACGGCTTCGCGGATATTGGGGTAGAACTTCAGCTTGTTTTCGATGTATTTCGGCGGGAACAGCGTGCCGTCCTTGAGACGGCCGACGTCTTTGGCGCGGTCAATAATCTTCAGGTGCCCCGTCTTCTCGTCGAAGAAACCGGCATCGCCGGTCTTCACGTAGCCATCCGGCGTCATCGCCTCCGCGGTTTTGGCGTCATCCTTGAAGTAACCCGTAAACATGCCGGGTGACTTGAACTGCACCTCGCCGTTCTCAGCAATGCGAATGTCGACGTTCGGGCAAGCCGGCCCCACCGTGTCGGAATAAATTTCTCCGTCCGGCTGCGCGGTCACGTAGAGGAAGGCCTCGGTCTGCCCGTACAGCTGTTTCAGGTTCAGCCCGATCGAGCGATAGAAATTGAACAAATCCGGCCCGATCGCTTCGCCGGCGGTATAGGCGACGCGCACCTTTGAAAAGCCAAGAACGTTCTTGAGCGGGCCGTAGACAAGAATATTGCCGAGCCAATAGAGCAACCGGCCGGTTATCGGAACCGATTGGCCGTTGAGGATGCGCTCGCCATAGCGACGGGCGACATCAATGAAATAGTGAAAAAGCTTGCGCTTGATGAAACCGGCGTCTTCCATCCGGATCATGACGCGCGTCAGCAGGAGTTCGAGCGTGCGCGGCGGCGCAAAATAGAAAGTCGGACCGATCTCCCGCAGATCCTGCATGGCAGTGTCCGCATTTTCCGGGCAGGCCATGCAGAACGCGGACACCATGCCTTGTGCGTAGTTGAGATAATGGTCGCCGACCCAGGCGAGCGGGAGATAGGCCAGAGCCACGTCCTTTTCGTTCAGTTTGTCGAAGGTCGCGGTATCCGTCGCCGCATGGATCGATCGCTCGTTTGAGAGCACCACGCCTTTGGATGTCCCGGTGGTCCCCGACGTGTAGAGAATGATTGACGGATCGGAGCCCTTGCCGGCCGCAATTTCACGATCGAGCCACGCGGCGACCGCCGGATCGCCGGCGAGTGCCTTCCGCCCATCTTCGATGACGTCATTCATCGATCGCAAGTGGCTGTGGTCGTAGTCGCGAAGCCCGCGCGTTTCGTCGTAGACCATGAATTCGAGCTTGGGCAGGCGCTGCATGACCGACTGGATCTTGTCGATCTGCTCCTGATCCTCGACCGCGGCGAACCGCACATCGGCGTGCGCGAGCACATAGGCGAGCTCGTCGGCCACCGCATCCGCATAGACCGGGACCGGGATTGCGCCCAACATTTGCGCAGCCATCACCGACCAATAAAGTTTTGGCCGGTTTGCGCCGACAATCGCGACAGTTTCGCCGCGCTTTACGCCAAGCCGGTGCAGACCGACGGCATAGGCGCGCACAAGTTCGAGCGACTGGCTCCACGTCCAGGATTGCCAGATGCCGAGATCCTTGTGCCGCATGGCCGGGCGCGCCCCATAAAGGTGGGCATTGCGAACCAACAGCTTGGAAAACGTGTCCGCGCCAGGGGCGGCATTCGCCACAGCCCATTCCTCCCGTGTGATCGCGCGCGTGGCGCGACCTCTGTCCCCTCGCCGTCCTTTGATGGACGGACTTGTTATCTCGATATGAAAACACCGCCGAAGGGCGGTCAAGTATCAGATGGACTGAAATCGGCGACAGCGGATGGCTAAGCTATTCCGCAGCCTTGAGAAATGGCGCAGCACCCGCCTTAAATTGTTCGCGCAATGCCGCTTCCTCGGCCTTGGCCGCGGCCAGATGACGCTGTTTGACCGGCCCGAAGCCCCGGATCTTTTCCGGAATCATCGCAAGCCCGACCGCCAGACGGTGATTGTTCGGCGTCAGTTGCTCGACGATTTCGCCAAGAAGTTTTTCGTAGTCGGCAACCAGATTGCGCTCCATTGTCCGCTCGGCGGTGTAACCGAAAGGATCGAACATCGTGCCGCGCAAAAATTTTAGCTTGGCGAGCACCGCAAAGGCCTTCAGCATCCACGGTCCGAACGACATCTTTTTCGGCTCGCCGGTTTGCGGATCGCGCCGTGCAAGCAAAGGCGGCGCCAGATGGAATTCAAAGCGCAGTCGATCGCCGTCGAAGTTCGATTTCACGCGATCAAAAAATGATGTCTCGCTATAGAGCCGGGCAACCTCATATTCATCCTTGTACGCCATCAGCTTGAAGAGATAGCGCGCGACCGCTTCCGCCAATCCGCATTGACCCGGCGCTTTCTCGGCTTCCACCGTGCGCACTTTTTCGACCAGATTGCGATAGCGACGCGCGTAATTTGCATTCTGATAATCGACCAGGAATGCCGCGCGCCGTTCAACCGTCTCGGCGAACGATTCGGACAGCTTGAGTGCATCGTTCTGCTGCTGTGGCCGCGGCTCGATCAGGGCTTCAAGCGCCTTGGGATCCACCGCAGCGCGCCGCCCGTAACGGAACGCCGAAATATTCATCTGAACGGCCTCGCCATTCATCTCGATCGCGCGCTCGATCGCCTCGGCCGAAAGCGGCAACGCCCCAAGCTGATAGGCGTAACCGAGCATGAACATGTTGGCGCCGATCGAATTTCCGAGCAAAGCGGTGGCGAGGCGGCTCGCATCGACGAAATGGCTGCGCTCTCGCCCGGCGTGCGCGGCGATCGCGCGTTTGAGCCGCTCGGTCGGAAGCGAGAATTCGGTGTTGCGCGTAAAATCTCCAGGTAGAAATTCAGCCGTATTCACGATCACACGGGTGCTGCCGGCCTTCATCGCGCCGAGCACTTTCTTGGCGCCGGCTACAACAATGTCGCCACCCAGAACGAGGTCCGCACCACCGGCGGCGACGCGGATGGCGTGGATTTCCTCCGGCGTATTGGCAATGCGGATGTGGCTGTAGACGGCGCCGCCTTTCTGCGCGAGGCCAGCCATATCGATAACGCCGACGCCCTTGCCTTCCAGATGCGCGGCCATGCCGACAATGGCGCCAATCGTGACAATGCCGGTGCCGCCGATGCCGGTAACAATGACTCCATAAGGATGATTGATCAGCGGCACCGACGGTGCCGGCAAAGCGAGCCAATTGCCCGGCTCGGCGACGCTCTCGCCTTTTTTCAGTTTCGCGCCGTGGACGGTCACAAACGACGGACAAAACCCGTTAACGCAGGAATAGTCCTTGTTGCAGCTTGATTGATCGATGGTGCGCTTGCGGCCCCATTCGGTTTCCAATGGCTGCACCGACACGCAATTCGACTTGACGCCGCAATCGCCACAGCCCTCGCAGACCAGATCGTTGATGACCACCCGCTTATCGGGATCGGGGAACGCGCCGCGCTTGCGGCGGCGCCGTTTCTCGGCGGCACAGGTCTGGTCATAAATCAGCACGCTGACGCCGGGTACGGTGGCCAGTTCACGCTGAATTGCGTCGAGCTCCTCGCGGTGATGCACGGTCAGGCCGCGCGGCCAGTCGGTGCCTTTGGCGTATTTCCACGGCTCGTCGGTAACTACGACAACGCGGCTTGCGCCTTCCGCCGCGACCTGCGCAGCAATCTGCGGGACGGTCAGCCCGCCATCGTTGGCCTGCCCGCCGGTCATCGCGACCGCATCGTTGAACAGGATCTTGTAGGTCATTTTTACGCCGGACGCGATCGCGGCGCGGATAGCGAGATACCCTGAGTGGTTGTAGGTGCCGTCGCCGAGGTTCTGGAAAACGTGCTCGCGCTTCGAGAACGGTGCCTCGCCAATCCAGTTGGCGCCCTCGCCGCCCATCTGCGTATAGCCGAGCGTCTTGCGCTCCATCCATTGGGCCATGTAGTGGCAGCCGATACCGGCATAGGCGCGGCTGCCTTCCGGAACTCGCGTCGATGTATTGTGCGGGCAGCCGGAGCAGAAATACGGGATGCGCTGGGCAACGTCGGACGTCTCTAAAAGCGCGCGTTGCGCCGATTTCAGCCGCGCCACGTTCGCCGCCAGCTCCTCATTGGCGCCATAGCGCAGCAACCGGTCACCGATGCAGATTGCGACGTCGTTCGGATCAAGCGCGCCTTTGACCGGGAACAGCCAATTGCCCTGCTCGTCTTTCTTGCCGATGCAGACCGGCTGGTTCGCAGTTCCGTACAATTCCTCGCGCACCTGGACCTCGATCAACGATCGTTTTTCCTCGACCACGATGATGAGATCGAGCCCTTGCGCAAAGTCGGCAAGTTCCTGCCGCGGCAACGGCCACACGCAGCCGACCTTGAACAGCCGCAGGCCCAGATCGTTGCATTTGACCTCGTCAATGCCGAGTTCATCGAAGGCCTGACGCACGTCGAGATAGGCTTTGCCGGTGGTGATGATGCCGATTTTCGGATTGCGGCCACCCGATGTGATGATGCGGTTGAGCTTGTTGGCATGCACGAATGCGAGCATGGCGTCTCGCTTGTAATCGTGCAGCCGTGCTTCCTGGCCGAGGATCGTGTCGACAAGACGAATGTTGAGGGCACCGTCCGGCATGCGGAAGTCAGCTGGCGTGATGATATTCACCCTATCGACCGCACCGTCCACGACGCCGGTCGACTCGACGGTCTCATGCATGCATTTGAGCGCGGTCCAGGCCCCGGTGAAGCGCGACATCGCCCAGCCGTAGAGCGAGTAGTCGATGATTTCCTGGACACCAGCCGGATTGAGGATCGGCATCATCACATCGACGAAGTGAAATTCCGACTGATGCGCCGTGGTCGATGACTCGGCCGTATGGTCATCGCCCATCAAAGCGAGAACACCGCCGTTTTTCGACGTGCCCGCGAGATTGGCGTGGCGAAAAACGTCGCCTGAACGATCGACGCCCGGGCCCTTGCCGTACCACATGCCGAAGACGCCATCGAATTTGCCTTCGCCGCGCAGTTCGGACTGCTGGCTGCCCCACAACGCGGTGGCGGCGAGTTCCTCATTGATGCCGGGCTGGAACTTGATATTCGCGGCGGCAATCTGGCGCGCCGCGCGCATGAACTGCTGATCAAGGCCGCCAAGCGGGGAACCGCGATAGCCGGTGACATAGCCAGCCGTATTCAGGCCGGCCCGCCGGTCGCGCTCATGCTGCATAAGGCAGGCACGGATCAACGCTTGATAACCGGTCACCAGCACATGCGACTGGGTAAGGTCGTATTTATCGTCGAGACTAACCGGTCGAAGCGGCATGGACGGCCTTGTCAACGCGGCAACTACTTTGCCGGCAGCACTCATATAGGCTTGGCGCTCGCGGCGCAAAGCACCCGGGCCAGATTACGAGGCTATACGTCGAGGCATTAGGGTCAATTTCGTTATTCTTGCGCACTCTAGAAGGAAATTTCCTTTAACCCTGTCCCCACGCATTATGGCGCAACGCAGCAGGCAGAGCAGCCCCGACGCCGGCGCGGGTGGTCAAATTCTGTACGGCCTGCCAAAAGAATGACCAGCCGGACCCCCACCTGATGTTGCAATCGCCGTCGACCTCGATTGAGACACGATCCTCGTGGACCGTCGCCACCGTGGCGCTGGTCACGATGCTGATGGCCTTTGGCGCCGCGTGGATTACGGCCGTCGCACTCAAGGACATCGCCGCCGAAGTCGATGGCATACGCTCGATACCGGCGCTGGCCAGCGCTTTGGCCTGGCTCGGCTCCGGCCTGGGCGGCATCCTGATGGGCCGCATCGCCGATCGCGTCGGGACACGCTGGACCGTTATCTGCGGCGCGCTGATGATCGGTCTCGGCCTGGCGATCTCGACATACGGGCCGCCGTGGCCGCTTTGGATCGGTCACGGCCTCTTCATCGGCTTGATCGGGCTCGGCGGCATCAACGCCCCTATGTACATCTACGTCAGCCGCTGGTTCGACCGGCGGCGCGGCTCGGCACTCGCGCTGATCTCGAGCGGCAGCTATCTGGCCGGCGCGATGTGGCCACCGGTATTCGAGCGCGTCATCGCGGGCTTCGGCTGGCGCCAAACGATGTTGTGGTATGCGATTGCCGAGATCGTCGTGATCGTCCCGCTCGCGGCGATTTATTTCCGTGCGCCACCAGAACTCATCGTTCCTGCGGCCACCTCTGGTCATGCCGCCGGCAAAATCCGCGTGCTCGGCTGGCCACCCAATCTGGTGTTCGGCACGATGTGTGCCGCCGCGGTGCTGTGCTGCATTCCGATGGCGATGCCGCAAGGCCACCTGGTCGCTTTCTGCAGCGACCTCGGCATCAGCCGGTCGACTGGCGCCTTGATGCTCTCGGTCTTGCTCGGCACGGCGTTTCTGAGCCGGCAAATCTGGGGCGCCATTTCCGATCGGATTGGCGGCCTCGCCACCGTCTTAATTGGGTCGGCGTGGCAAGCCGCGTCGATGACCGCGTTTCTGTTCACGCAGAACGAAGCCGGCCTGTTCACGATTGCCGCGGCGTTCGGTCTTGGATTCTCCGGAATCATTCCGGCCTATGTGCTCGCACTGCGCGAATTGTTTCCAGCGTCCGAAGCATCGTGGCGAATTCCGACGCTGTTACTGTTCAGCGGGCTTGGTATGGCGCTCGGCGGCTGGCTCGCAGGATTGCTCTACGATCACTACGGATATTACGCGCCAGCATTTGCCACCGGCATCGGCGCCAATATTCTCAATTTGCTATTGATCGCAACGCTGGTCGGACGGCGGCGCCTGAACCTGGCCTATGTTTGACGGTCACGCCCGCGAAGGGCTGACCGACCAGATCGCAACCAAGAGTCCGAGCGCAATCACCGCCGCACCAAGCGCAGCCCAGGTTTGCGCCGCAGCCAGCGCGGCCGTTGCCGCCCAGGCGATTGACGAGAAGGCCTCCGCAAAGGTGGCGATGCGCGACGAAGTCTGGCGCCGGCGAAATTGGCTGCGTCGCGCCTGCACCCTGAAGCAAAGCTGAATCATCGTCGAAGCTGCCGCGGCCGACAGGATGCCAAGTCCGCAGACAAACGCGGCATACACCTCGCCGAACGCCATCATGCCGACGATCGGTGCGAAGATCAGCGCGATCATGCCGATGACAGCCTCGATCTTCGCCCACAGGACGCGATGCGCGGCAATCGGAGCGGTTGCGACGAGATCCGGCGCGTCTTCACCGGAAATCGACAACCACGCAAGGCCGCCGGCAAGCTGGCCGGCCGCCATCACCACCACCGGAATCAAAACGACGAAGGCGTCGTTGCTTTTGCCGAAGGTGATCCACAAGAGCAGCGCGGGCGGAATGAGATAGAGAATCTGCATCAAAGTCTGCGAAATCAGCCAGGGGTCGCGCCGAAGGAGCGCCCACTCTTTTTGCCGCAAGACGCGGCCGGATGACCGGCTGCGGAAGCGAAGCGACCAACGGCGCTGCCGAACGGTGGTGCTGGAGACGCCGGCCGCAGCTACCGCGTGCTCGCCGAAGCGGCGCGAGAACAGCGCGATCGATCCGGCCAGGAAAAATATGCCGAATGCGAGAACCGCGGCGAGCGCAACATAGTCACCGAGCACGGCGCGCGCCGGCCACCAGAAGGCGCTGTCGGCGACAGGCGCATGACGCAGCGTCCAATCCGATTGCAAGGCCGTGAAGCGGGAGAGGCTGCCGGCGGAAAAAATCGCCGCGATTTGCAGGCCGATGACGAAGGCCGCGCCTATCACTGCCGCGACGATTTGCGCAATGAGACGCGTGCGTTTGGCTCCGACGACACGAAACAAAGCAATGGTCAAAGCAAGCGCCGCCGCCGTCGCCACCGCACCCATGGCAGCCACGACGCCATAGGCGCCGAGCCAGCGGCTGCCGCCGAGAAATGCCAGGACATTGATGAATGGCGCCGCCAGCAGCATCGCGATTGCAACCGCCGCGGTCGCAATCCGCCCCATGCGGACCGCAAAGACCTTACGCGCAGACGCAGGTGACGTGAGAATGAGATCGAGATCCGATCGCGAATAGAAAGCCCGCGTGACCGATTCCATCGCCTGCGAGAGCAGGAGCGACCACGACAGCACCAGGGTGCCCGTGAGACCGACAAGTGTCGCCGTATCGGACTTCAGATTGGCGTTGGCATAGGCGGCGACCGTCCAATAGGCGAACGCGTGCATGAAGGCCGCAAAGATGATCAGTGCGACTACAGCGTTGCGTGCGCGGCGTCGCCCGCCCGCGGTCATGAGCGCGACCCAATCGCGCCAGCCCAGCCGGAACTCGTGGCTGGCCAACCATGGCAGTGAAGCGGCCTGGCTCACGCGGCGGCGTCCTGCTCGGCCACCAGCGTCAGGAACGTGTCTTCCAGGCTGGACGCGGTTTCTCCAGTCTGACGACGCAGGTCGTCGAGCGTGCCTTCCGCAATCAGGCGGCCGCCGGCGATGACGCCGATGCGGTCGGCCATGCGCTCGGCCACCTCGAGAATATGCGTGCTCATGATGACCGTGCCGCCCGCACGCACGCGCTCACGCAGGACATTTTTCACCTGGCGCGCCGTGCCCGCATCGAGGCCGGTCAACGGCTCATCGAGAATGATCAGTTTGGGGTCGTGCACCAGCGCGCCGGCCAATGCCACCTTCTGCCGCATGCCCTTGGAGAAGCCCTCGCAACGCTCATGCGCGTGCGGTTCGAGTCCCAGCCAGCCGATCAGCTCGCGTGCACGCGCTTCCGCCGCAGCTGGTTCAATGCGCCAGAGGCCGGCGACGAATTCGAGATATTCGTAAGGCGTCAGCTTGTCGTAGATCATCGGCTCATCGGACACCCAGGCCGTTAACTGTTTCGCCGCGACAGGGTCGGAGAGCGCATCGATGCCTTCGATGCAGATAGTGCCGGCATCGGGCGCAAGCAGGCCAACGACCATACGCAAAGTCGTCGTCTTGCCGGCGCCGTTTGGACCGACCAATGCGTAGAACTCGCCGCCATAGACGGTGAGATCCAGCGCATCGACCGCGGGACGGTCAAAGCGCTTGCTCACTCCGCGAAGCGCAAGCGCGACAGGAAAATTCTGGGAATTCATTGGGACCGCCACCGCCCGGATAAATTGACGACTGCTCTCTACGCAAGAGTCGTTTCAGCGGCGTAAATCTTCGAATTGCAGCGAGTGCGTTAAGGTTTCGGTGAGCTTAAACGCGCGGATGCTTCAGCTAGGCCTTTGGCACCATTTTGAACATGGCATCGCCATAGGTCGCGCGGGCATCGGACAAAAGCGGCTGCACCGCGCCGACAAAGGCGTCGTGTTCCTGAGGCGTCAGTTCATTGATCTCGCAGCCTTCTGCCACGATCGCCTTGTAGGACTGCTCGTTTTCCTCGACCGCGAGGTTGCGCTGATGCGCGACTGCCTCGTTCACCGCGGCTTGCATCGCCCGTTGAAGGTCGGCCGGCCAGGCCGCGAACGAGGGCCGATGCAGGAAGATCGGCCGCGAAATATAGAAGTGGTAGCTGAGCGTGTGGAATTTGTGAAACTTGTGCACGCCATAGGTGACAGTATTGGCGAGCGGATTTTCCTGCGCATCCAGCGTGCCGGCCTTGATCATGGCGATCGCTTCGGTGAGATCCATGCGCATTGCTACCGCGCCGAGCAGCTCAAACGTGCGTTTGTGGATCTCGCTCGGCAAAACGCGGATCTTCATGTCCTTCATGTCGGATGGCAGATGGATTGGGCGCAGACGATTCGAGATATGGCGAAAGCCATTCTCGAACCAGCCGAGAATGCGATAGTTGATGCGTTCTTCCGTTTTGCGGACAAGGAATGCACCAAGTTCGCCATCCATGGCGGCGCGCGCCTGCGCATTGTTACTGAACAGGAACGGCAAATCGACGAAGCCCAGCTCCGGCACGCGGTCAGTGAGATAGCTCGACGACTGGTAACCGAGCGTGATCGACCCATCCTCGACCATCGTCAGAATATCTTCGGCCTTATGGCCGTGATCCATGATGTTGTAGATGTACTCAACGGCAACGTCCTTGCCGAATTGCGTCGCGAGTTTGTCGCCGATCAATTTCAGAGACTTGCTGAAGCCGGTTGTCGGCGGGCCGTAGCCGCCCATGCGGATCTTGATTGGTTGGGTCATTTTCTCTCGCTCGTTCCGGCATCTTCTATACTGACGCGACGCGATCTGGCCAAGCGGCACCGGTGTGGTAGAGTATCGCTCAAATTCACGGAGTATTGCGCCGATGAACAAGCTCGCCAGCGTTTCCAAAATTTCACGGGATGGAATTTCACCGGCTGAATGGCAGGCACGCGTCGATCTCGCTGCGGTCTATCGCCTGACGGCGCACTATGGCTGGGATGACGTGATCTACAACCATTCGTCCATGCGAGTGCCGGGCGAGCCGCGCATGTTCCTGATGAAGCAGCACGACCTGCTTTACACCGAAGTGACCGCCTCCAATCTTGCCAAGGTGTCGATGGATGCAGACCTGGATGAGAAGTCCGGCGTCAACCGCCCGGGCTTCACGCTGCATGGGGGTGTTCTCGCCGCGCGAGCAGACGTGAATTGCGCAATCCACGTCCACACCGAGGTCGGCATGGCTTTCGCCGGCCTCAAGAGCGGGTTGCGCATGCTTTCGCAGCCGGCGGTGCGGTTCTACAAGCGCATCGGCCATCACGCCTATGAAGGAATCACCGAAGATTTCGGTGAGCGTGAACGGATCAACAAGGATCTCGGCCAGAACCGCGCAATGATCATGCAAAATCACGGCATGCTGACGGTCGGCAAGACCGCGCGCGAAGCGTTCGTGCTGATGTCGCATCTGCTCGAAGCCGCGCATATCCAGCTGATGATGGAAGCCACCGGCAACCCGTTGATCGAAATTCCGCCGGATGTCTGTGCAAAGACCGCGGAACAATACGAACATCATGACGCCGGTCGCGGCAGCCATGACTGGGCCGCCTATCTGCGCATCCTCGACAAGTCCGATACCAGCTACCGCAACTGAAAAATCCGATCGTGGCCGTCACCAATCGCATGCAGGAGCGCATGGCGCGCGGCGAAGTGGCGCTGTGCATGGCGACGCGGTTGGCGCGCACCGCCGAAATCGCGATGATCGCGGATTCGTGTGGTTTCGACGCCCTTTTCATCGACATGGAACACTGCACGATCTCGCTCGACGCGGCGGCGCAGATATGCGTCGCGGCGCTGCCGGTCGGGATTGCGCCGCTGGTGCGCATTGCCGGCCACCAGTTCGAGGATGCAACGCGCCTGCTCGACATGGGCGCGCTCGGCATCATCTGCCCGAATGTCAGCACGCGGGCCGAAGCAGAAATTTTCGTGCGCGCCTGCCGGTTTCCGCCGCTGGGTGAACGCTCGGTCAGTGGCGCGGGGCCTTTGCAGGGCTATCACCCGACATCACTCGGCGACGTCAACAAGCAGGGCAACGCCGCAACCGTTCTCATTGCCATGCTGGAAACGCCTGAGGGTATCGCCAACGCGGATGCCATCGCCGCTGTGCCGGGAATCGACGTGCTGCTTATTGGCTCCAATGATCTCTGCACCGCCATGGGCATACCGGGCGAACTCAAAAGCCCCAAATTGCGTGCCGCCTATGAAGCGACGGCGAAAGCCTGCAAGGCGCATGGCAAGCATCTCGGCGTCGGCGGCATTCGCGCCGATGTCGAGCACGTCGCGGAACTGGTGAAGCTCGGCGCACGCTTTGTGATCACGGCGTCCGACGTACAATATCTGGTGAAATCGGCGCGGGCCGAGGTGGCCAGTTTGCGTAAGGTGACTGCGTAGGGTGGGCTAAGCGAAGCGAGCCCACCAACAGCTCGCCGATTGCGGAGATGTTGCGGTGGGCGCGGCGCGTTCCGCGCCTTAGCCCACCCTACGGCTGAATCCCGCTACCCCCACTGCCAGAAGTCGCGGCCTTCCTCGCGCATGAAGCGCGCCAGCACCATTTTGTGCACCTCGGAAGCGCCGTCGACCAGGCGCGCCGAACGCGCGTAGCGATAGACCCATTCAAGAATGGTGTCCTTGGAATAGCCGCGCGCGCCATTGAGCTGGATCGCGACGTCAGCCGCGTTATGCAGCGCGTCGGCGACCTGGATCTTCGCCATCGACACTTCCTTGCGCGCACGCGAGCCCTGATCGAGTTTCCAGGCCGCATGCATGGTGAGCAGCCGGCCGATCTGGATCTGGTGCGCCACCTCGCCGAGCTTGATCTGCACGCTTTCCCGGTCGGCAAGCTTGATGCCAAAACCCTCGCGTTCCGACACATAAGCCTGTGCGATCTCCACGCAGCGTTTGGCGAAGCCAAGCCAACGCATGCAATGCGTGAGACGCGCCGGGCCAAGCCGGATTTGCGTGGCACGGAGACCGTCGCCTTCTGTCATCAGGACGTTCTCGAACGGAATCTCGAGGCCGTCGAACTCAAGCTCGCAATGGCCACCGTGTTCTTCCGGCCCCATGATCGGAATGCGGCGCAGGATGCGCCAGCCGGGCTGGTCCTTATGGTAGAGCAAGGCAGTAAGGCCGCGACGCGGATCGTCCGAGGTGCGTGCAATCAGGATGAAATGCGCGGCGCCGTCGGCACCAGTAATGAACCACTTGCGCCCACGCACCACATAACGGTCGTTCTTTTTCTCAGCGCGCGTGAGCATCATTCCGGGATCGGAACCGGAGCCCGGATGTGGCTCAGTCATCACGAATGCCGAGCGCACCTTGCCCTCGACGATCGGACGCAGCCATTTTTCCTTTTGCGCGGGCGTGCCCGTCTTGGCGAGCAGATTCATGTTGCCATCGTCGGGCGCCATGCAATGTATGGCGAGCGGGCCGAAGATCGAGCGTGCGGCTTCCTCGTAAATCGCGGGCCATGCCCCTACCGGCAGGCCCATGCCGCCGAATTCCTTTGGCGATTGCGGCGCCCACAGGCCGGCTTTCTTCGCCTTCTCACGCACCTTGGCGAGCCGCGCCTCCGGGATATTCTCGTGGTCGGAAAAGTTTTCCGGATCGGCCTCAAGCGGCAGCACCTCCTTCTCGACGAACGCGCGCACCCGAAGGCGCAGGTCCTCGATCTCAGGCGACAGTGTGAAGTCCATCCCTACCCCCTGATCCCGACAACCTGGCCGCCATCGACCACAATGGTTGCGCCGGTGATGTAACTGCCCGCGTCCGACGCAAGAAGCAGCAACGCGCCGTCGAGATCGCCGGCATTGCCGAAGCGGCCCATCGGTATCTCGCGCTTGATCGCGGTGCCCGCTTCGCTGGCGAGATATTCCTCATTCATCTCGGTGACGAACCAGCCCGGCGCGATGGCATTGACGCGCACGCCCTTGAACGCCAGTTCGACCGCGAGCGCCTTGGTAACCTGAACCACGCCCGCCTTGGCGGTTGCATAGGCGACCGCGCCTTTGGCGACCGCGAGTCCCAGCACCGACGCGATGTTGATGACGCAACCCTGCGTCTTTGCCGCCAGCATGCGGCGCGCAGCCTCCTGCGCCCAGAAAAATACCGCGTCGAGATTGGTCGACAGCACCTTCCGCCATTCCTCCGGCGGCAATTCGACGGCACGGCCGCCATGCGCGATGCCGGCGTTGTTGATAAGGATCGTGACCGTGCCAAAGGCCTTCTCCGCCGCATCGAAAGCGCGCGTCATGGCGGCGCGGTCAGTGACGTCGGCTTCGATCGCGATCGCCTTGCCGCCCTTTTTTTCGATCTCATCCTTGAGAGATTTGAGCCGATCCGCCCGCCGCGCCACGAGCGCAAGTGCCGCGCCATTGTCCGCCAGCGCCCTCGCGAATTGCACGCCGAGACCGCTGGACGCGCCCGTCACCAGCGCCACGCGGCCTTTCAGGCTGAACATCTCGGCGGCATTCATGCGGAAGCCGTTATACACGGGGGTCGCAACGATATGGAATAGACTGTGAAAAACCCGTACCTATCGTGCGGAGCTTTGGAAGGGCGGGTGACGTGGAGCGGCTCTGGCAAGCGGTGATCAATAGCTGGAATGGCCTGGTCGCGGTGACGCGGTCGGAAGCTGCCTTTCGTCAGGAGCTGCTTCTGCTGGCCCTGGCGGTGCCGCTGGCCTTCGTGCTGACCGAGGACGTCGGCAGACGGTTTATGCTGATCGGGGTAGTCGTCTTTATCCTGATCGTCGAACTTCTTAACACGGCAGTCGAGAAGCTGAGCGATCGCATCACCCGTAAAAAAGATCCGGCGATCAAGGCTATCAAGGACATGGGCTCCGCTGCGGTCGGCCTATCATTGCTGGCAGCCGGTGCTGTGTGGATCTGGATCGCAGCGGAGCGATTCTGGCGTTGAGATCTACGCCCCTTCGAGCGTGATCAACATGTCGATCGTGGCCCCGGTCCGCAATTTAATCAGCGGCTGATATTCCGGCGCACTGTACCAGGCGTTCAGCGCAGCCATATCGGGGAATTCGATAATAACGACGCGCTCCGGATTCCAGACGGCCTTTTCCAGAACCTTGTGGCTGCCGGGCTTCGTGATGTAGCGCCCGCCATAACGCGCGATGATAGGCCCAACCTTGGTGCGGTATTCTTCCCATCTCACCGGATCGGTTACGATGTGTTCGGCAATCAGGTAAGCTGGCATTGATCCCCCTCTAACGCCCATAAAGCGCGTGCGGCACCGCGGTCGCGAGCGCTGGCGCGAACCACAACATCACCAGCGCGAACAACTGGATCAGCACGAACGGAATGATCCCGACGTAGATGTGACGCGTCGTGATCTGTGGCGGCGCGACGCCGCGAAGAAAAAACAGCGTCGGCCCGAGCGGCGGGTGCATGTAAGAAGTCTGCAGATTTACCGCCATCATGACGCCAAGCCAGACCGGATCGACGCCGGGCATCGCCAAAAGCGTCGGCGCAACGATCGGCACGACCACGAAGATGATCTCGAAGGCGTCCATGACGAAGCCGAGGAGGAACATCGCCAGCATCACCGCGAGCACGGCACCGGGCGCGCCGCCCGGCAGATTGGACAGCGCGCGATGCACCATGTCGTCGCCGCCAAGCGCGCGGAACACCAGGCTGAACATGGTGGCGCCGATCAGGATCAGAAAAATCATGCTGACGATCTGCGTTGTCTTCTCGCAGACAGGCCGCAGCAGCGTTGCGAGCGGCGCCTTGCGCGCCGCCAGGAGAATCGCGCCCACCGCGCCAATTGACGCGGCTTCCGTAGGCGTCGCCACGCCGCCGAGGATCGAGCCGAGAACCGCGGCTATCAGTGCCAGCGGCGCAACCAGGACCTCCGCGAGGCGGCGAACCAGCGCAAGACCGCGCGGCGCCTTCGGATCCGGCGGCAGCGCGGGCGACGCCTTTGGCCACAGGACCGCGACCGCGACCAGAAACAGCAGATAGAGCCCGACCAGCGCAAAGCCAGGCACCAGCGCGCCGGCAAAGAGATCGCTGACCGTGAGGGAGCGCGGCGAGAATATGCCTTTGGAGAGTTGCGCGGCTTGGTAAGCGTTGCCCAGCTGGTCGCCGAGCAAAACCAGCACCGTTGCCGGCGGGAATATCTGCGCCAGCGTGGCGGTGGCGGCCACCGTCCCGGCGGCGAGCCGCGGGTCATAGCCGAAGCGCAGCATTGCCGGCAGCATGATCAGGCCCATCGTCACCGTGGTGGCGCCAACGACGCCCTTGGCGGCGGCGAGCAGCGTGCCGACGATGACCGCGGAGATGCCTAACCCGCCACGCAATGTGCCGAACAGACGCCCCATCGTCTCGAGCAAATCTTCGGCAATGCGCGAGCGCTCCAGCATCACACCCATGAAGATGAACAGCGGGATCGCCAGCAACACCTCATTTGTCATCACACCGAAGATGCGCTGCGGCAGCGCGCCAAGGATGCCGAGACTCATGATGCCCAGCGCATCGCCGAGCAACGCGAACACCAGCGATATACCGGCGAGCGTCAGCGCCACGGGATAACCCGCCATCAGCGCGACGATGACCGCCGTCACCATCAAGATCGCGAGCGTTTCGGCGAGCAGCATCAGCGCGCCCTCGACAGCGCAGCCGCCGCGCGGATCGCCTGCGCAATGCCTTGCAACGCCATCAGCAGCGCAAACAGCGGGATCAAGGTCTTGAGCACAAAGACGAGCGGCAGCCCGCTCGCCTCCTGCGAGTGCTCGAGGATCGCCCATGAGCGCGCGGCGTATGGCACTGCAAGCAGGAACAGCACGAGCGCAAACGGCAGCAGCAGCAGCACGCTGCCGGCGAGATCGATCAGCGCCTTCGTGCGCGCCGAGGCATCCGCGTAGAAAATATCAACCCGCACGTGGCCGCCGAGCTGCAATGTCCACGCCGCCGCCAGCATGAATACTGCCGCGTGGCGCATAGATCACCGTTTCGGTGAGCCACACTGACCCCATCCCGAAGAGGTAACGCGCCACAACCAGCGCGAATTGCAGCAGCACGACCGCCAGTACCAGCCAGGCCACGGCGCGGCCGATTGCCGCTGTCAGGCGGTCGATACGGTCGGCGAATGCGGTGAGTGTCTGCGAAATAGCCCAATACTCCGCTGTCATGCCCCGCGAAGGCGGGGCATCCAGTAAACTCCGATGTATCGTCTAACCGCAATGCCGGGAGTACTGGATCATCCGCTTTCGCGGATGATGGCACAGAGAGAGTTGATCCGCTAAATTGCCAGTCATGTCCGGGCACGATCACGACCATCATCACCACGATCACGAGCATTCCGAGCTCTCGGAAACCCAGTTGCGCGTGCGCGCGCTGGAGACGGTGCTCACCGAAAAGGGCTACGTCGATCCGGCATCGCTCGATCTTTTGATCGAGACCTACGAAAAGAAAGTCGGCCCGCGCAACGGCGCCCGTGTGGTCGCCAGGGCCTGGGCCGATCCGGCCTATCGCGCGCGTCTCCTCAAGGATGCGACACCGGCCATCGCCGAGCTTGGCTATGCCGGCCGCCAGGGCGAGCACATCGTCGCCCTGGAGAACACACCCAAGCTGCACAACATGGTCGTTTGCACGCTGTGCTCCTGCTACCCGTGGCCGGTGCTGGGGCTTCCACCGGTCTGGTACAAATCGGCGCCCTATCGCTCGCGCGCGGTTGCCGATCCGCGCAGCGTGCTGTCCGATTTCGACGTCACGCTGCCGGAAGATACCGAAATCCGCATCTGGGATTCGACCGCCGAAATTCGCTATCTCGTGATACCGATGCGCCCCGCCGGCACGGATGGCTGGAGCGAAGATAAACTCGCCGAACTCGTCACGCGTGATTCCATGATCGGCACGGGGCTGCCGAAATCTCCGAAGGACATCGCAAAGTGAACGGCGGTCAGGATCTCGGCGGCACGCACGGCCACGGCCCGGTCAAGCCGGAGCCAAACGAACCGGTCTTTCACGACGAATGGGAGCGGCGCGCTTTCGCGCTCACGCTCGCGATGGGCAGGCCCGGCGGCTGGAATATCGACATGTCGCGGTTCGCACGCGAGAACCGTCCACCGGGTGAATATCTGTCGATGAGCTACTACCAGATCTGGCTTGCCGGGTTGGTGACGTTGCTGAAGGAACGCGACCTGGTCACGGAGAAGGAAATCGCAGCCGGACATCCCTTAGGTCCGCCGAAACCGGCGAAGGGTGTCCTCTCGCCCGGCGACGTCGCAAAGGTTCTTTATCGCGGCGGGCCGACCGAGCGGCCAACAAATACGTCGGCGGCATTCAAGGCCGGCGACAAAGTCCGGACGAAGAATATCAATCCGCCCACCCACACGCGGCTGCCGCGTTATGTGCGCGGCCGTGTCGGCACCGTTGAGCGCGTGATCGGCTATCAAGTTTTCCCCGACAGCAATGCGACCGGCGCCGGCGAAAATCCGCAATGGCTCTACACTGTCCGATTCGATGGACCTGAACTGTGGGGTGCCGATGGCGACCCGAGCGTGAAAGTCTCGGTCGACGCCTGGGAGCCCTATCTGGAGCCGGCCTGACATGGGGATGGATCCGCAAGCTGCCATGCGCGCTGCGATCGCGGTGCCCGGCGTGCCACGCGATGCCGACGGCCCGGTGTTCCGCGAGCCGTGGGAGGCGCAGGCCTTCGCAATGACGCTGGTGCTGCACGAACGCGGCGTTTTCTCGTGGAATGAATGGGCGGCCGCACTTGCGGCTGAGATCAAGCGCGCGCAGGCCGCCGGCGATCCTGACACGGGCGAGACTTATTACTCACACTGGCTCAATACGCTGGAAAAGATCGTCGCGGAAAAAGGCGTGACGACACAAGACACGCTGCATCGTTACCGCGATGCCTGGGATCGCGCTTGCGACCGCACGCCGCACGGCGAGCCGATCGAATTGCGCGAAGAGGATTTTGGTTGATTGTCATGGCCGGGCATAGCCGTCCGAAGGACGGCGTGCTTTCGCACGCCTATGTCCCGGCCATCTCGCTTAGGGAAGCACCACGCCATCCTAAGCGGGATCACCGGGACAAGCCCGGTGATGACAAGGCTGCAACAATTCACACCCCCATCAGCCGCTCGCTCACCATGTAGCCGGTGAGCAAGGCCGCGCCGAACACGATGATCACAAGCGCGGCCGCGGTTTCCAATCCGCGTATGAAGATCATTCCGGCACCCGGCTTTGCCTTTGCAAACCGACCGGCGAGCCCGCGTGCGCCCACGGCAAGCGTCGCGATGGCCGCAACCGTGATCGCCGTGCCGAGCCCCATCAGAAAAGTCGACGCCACACCGATCCAGAACAGACCCTGCGCCAGCGCAAACACCAGCACGATGATCGCGCCCGAACAGGGCCGCAAACCGACAGCGATAATTGCCGAGAGTCCGTGCCGCAACCAATGCTGCCCGGTCAGCTCACGCGGCTCGGGCGCATGAGCGTGGCCCCAGGCCGAGGCCTCATCGCCGTGGTCATGATGGTGGATGATCATGCGAATGGCCGTGATGATGATGGTCGTGATCGTGCGCATGATTGTGCGCATCGTGTTCATGCGTTCCGGTGCGCAGCAGCTTTAAAAACGCACGGCCTTTGACCCACAACAGCCGCAGGCCAATGATGATAATCAAGCCATAGCTGACGATCTCGATGACGCGCACCGTATTTCCCATGGCCTTGGCCGTGGCGCCGAGCAACACGGCCGCAATGCCGACGAGGACAATCGCGGTGAATGCCTGAAGGATCGCTGACGCAAAAGACAGCACGATCCCGCGCCGCCAGGTCTCGTCGTTCGCGACCAGATAGGACGAGATCACCGCCTTGCCGTGGCCGGGACCGGCCGCGTGGAATATGCCGTAAAGAAACGAAATGCCGAGCAGCGTATAGGCCGCTCTGCCGTCAGATTTCGACGCGCGGATGAGCCCGGAAAACATTTGATAGAATTCGGCCTGCTTGGCGAGAACCCAACCGGTCAATCCACCCACCTCGGCCGGCGACGCGGCGCGTGTCATGCCGAATGGCTGTGCAAGCGCGGCATCAACGGCGACGACAACGAAGAGAATGCCGATAATTGCAAGGGCGCAGCGCGCCCAAGGAGACTTTGGGGCCGACCACTTCATCGCAGCATGAACCTCTTGCCGACGTGCCGCCCCACTTCACGCACTACGGACAATGTACCGAGAATCTTGTTCGCGAACTGCGCGCCCCATGCCATCGTCGTATTCTTCTGGTCGGCGGGGATCTCGCTCAGTTTCTTCCCTTCGGCAAACGTCATTTCGCGCGGCTGGACCACATCGCCCTTGCATTGCGGCGCGCCAACCAGCCGGACCGGGTCATCCTTTGCCCATGAGAAGTCGACAAAAATAGTCGGATCGTAGATTTCGAGTTTCAGCTCTTTCGCTTTCACCGGCGTCTTGAACGGCAATGTGAAATGGAGTGTGAGCACCTGATCCGTATAGTCGAGCCAGTAATCGGACGTGGGCTCGGCCAGCTCCGCTTTGGTGCCGTCAGCGGTCGCATAGGTAAAGTAGTCGTATTCCTTGAGCGACTCGACATTGACTTTCGCAAGCGGCGCCAGTTCCTCGCGCGTGAACTTGCCCTTCTCCTTGCTCTCCAATCCCTGCAAAGCAAAAGTCGAGAACATGTCGTCGAAAGCCCACGCATGACGAATGCCGGTAATGCGGCCATCGGGCGTGTAGACCAGTTCGCTGTGCATCGTCACCCAGACGTGCGGATGCGCCTGCGCGGGCCCAACGATAACGAGGCCAACGAATGCGGCGAGGAGAATGCGGATGGCAGCGGTCATGCGCGTACAACATACCACGGACTGCGGCGCAAAAGTGACGTGTAACTGTGTTGCATATAGGTTTAGCGTAAACGCAAAGTCAGACGCCCCCTGCCCCGC
Organism: uncultured Alphaproteobacteria bacterium; assembly: GCA_963819915.1. GTDB lineage: Bacteria > Pseudomonadota > Alphaproteobacteria > Rhizobiales > Xanthobacteraceae > Pseudolabrys. The sequence continues at coordinate 79,456 of CAWFXX010000007.1, read as the reverse complement.
CGTCGGCGCGCGGATCGTGTCCGCCTTCGAGCGTTCCATCGGGATGGAGCACGACCGCACCGGAATGACCCATCGTGTCGGAATAGGGCTCGTCCAGCACCGCAACATCGTGGCCGGCCGATAACAGGCGATCAATCAGGTTACCGTCGAAACGCGATTCCATTCGCAGGTTCGTGTGGGTCGAGCCCCAGGTGCGCCCGAGCAACCAGCGCGGCGCATCGAGCGCGCGCTCGAGCGGCTGGCGGAATGTCACATAACGCGTGAACACGGCCGCCTGGCTTTGCGGCTGGCCGTCCCCGCCCATGGTGCCGTAAGCGATGATGCGCCCGTCCTTGAGTTCGGCGATGGCCGGGTTGAGCGTGTGGAAGGGACGGCGTCCGGGTGCAAGCGCGTTCAGCGCCTTCGGATCCAGTGAAAAGCTGGCACCGCGATTTTGCATCAAGATACCCGTGCGCGGCAGCACGCAGCCCGAGCCAAACTCCCAGTAGAGTGACTGGATGTAGGAGACAACGAGGCCGCTCGCGTCGGCCGCTCCCATCCAGATGGTGTCGCCTTCGCCATAGGGCGCCGGCCAACGCGCGGCTTTCTTGCGGTCGATCTTTGTGGCCTCCACATCCAGGAAAGCCGGGGACAGAAATTTGCTTATCTCGACCGTGATCTGGTCCGGGTCGGTGATAACGCGGTCGCGGACGCGAAAGGCCCGCTTGGTCGCTTCGACGAGACCGTGAATATGTTCGAAGCTTTCGCATTCCTGCACGCGCAAGCGCTCGAACAACGCGAGGACGATCAGCGAGGCCAGCCCCTGCGTCGGCGGCGGCGTATTGTAGAGCGTGCCGGTCTGGATCGGGACGCTGAGCGGCTCGGCAATCCTGGCCTCGAATTTCTCCAGATCGGCGCGCGTCACCGGACTGCCGATGCGTTCAAGATCTGCAGCGACCTCGCGACCCACGTCGCCACGATAGAAATCGTCGAGCCCGGCTTGGGCGAGTTGGTCGAGGGTAGCGGCGAAAGCGGTTTGTTTGATGCGCGCGCCCACTTCCGGGACCTTGCCGTCGATTAAGAACGCGCTGGCGAAGCCGGCCGCGTCTTTCATCTCGGGCAATTTTTCCGCCGTCAGCCGCACCTGGCTGCGCGTTACCACGTAGCCTTCGCGCGCATGTTTAATGGCCGCCGATAGCAGCACGTCGCGCGGCAGCTTCCCGCGATTGGCTTTCGCCGCCTCGGCCGCGAGCATCCAGGTCGCCACCGCGCCCGGCACCGTGAGGGCGGCCAGCGGCCCTCGCGACGGAATTTCGTCGTAACCGTGGTCTCGATAAAGCTGCAACGTTGCCTTCGCGCCAGCACGGCCCGCACCCATGATCGCACGCACGCGGCCGGACGGCTCGCGGATCAGCCAGAAGCCGTCGCCGCCGACATGGTTCATGTGCGGATAGACCGCGGCAATGCTCGCTGCCATGGCCACCATCGCCTCAATGGCGTTGCCGCCCTCGGCGAGAATCGCGCGGCCATCCTCGACGGTGGCTGCATGCGGGGCGCAAACGACACCGCGGCGATGTCCGGCGCTGTAAAGACTCATTCAGCCCTCGCGGCAGGCTGCAATATCGTTGAAATATTTGATTTTTTGCCCTCGAGCACGCGTATCAACCTCCGGCTCATTCAGCCGTGAACCTTGTAGCGCCTGCCGCACACAAATGGGCAGGGACGTACATCGCTTCCTGAAGTTTTTGGGACCGCCGCGAGGGAGGACATCATGGAAAAGCTCGTCGAGATCTGCTTCGAGATCGTCATCATAGCGTTGATCTGTGTGTCATTGTTTTCGGGGCCCCCGGTCTTCGAGACGACCCAGGCCACGGCCAGCCCCGCTACAATAGCGCTCATCGCGCCTTGACCGCCGTATCCAGGCCGCGCTTTTTTAACAATGCATCGACCGTCGGCAGGCGGCCACGGAACGACCTATAGGCTTCTGCCGGCTCGCGCAGATTGCCCGCGCTGTAGACAAAATCGCGCAACCGTTTCGCCGTCGCCGGATCGAATGCATCGCCTGACTCCTCGAATGCGGCGAAGGCGTCGGCATCGAGCACTTCCGACCACATGTAGGAGTAGTAGCCGGCCGCATAGCCGCCGCCGGAAAACAGATGCTGGAAATGCGGCAGGCGGTGACGCATCACGATTTCCGCCGGCATGGCGATGCGCTCAAGATCCTTGCGCTCGAATTCGGTCACGTCGAGCGCCGCCGCGTCCGGCGTCGAATGCAGATCGAGGTCGACCAAAGCGCAGGACGTGTATTCAACGGTCGCAAAACCCTGGTTGAACGTGCGCGTTGCCAGGAGGCGATCGAGCAGGGCCTGCGGCATCGGCTGTCCGGTTGCGGCATGGCGCGCATATTGCCGGAGGATCTCCGGCACTTCGAGCCAGTGCTCGTAAAGCTGCGACGGCAACTCGACGAAATCGCTCGGCACGGCAGTTCCCGCAAGCAGGGGATAGGTCACGTTCGACAACATTCCGTGCAGCGCGTGACCGAATTCGTGGAACAGCGTGCGCGCGTCATCAAAGGACAGCAGCGCAGCTTCGCCGGCCGAGGGCTTGGAGAAGTTGCACACGTTGAGCACGATCGGCCGGATATCGCCCGCAAGTCTTTCTTGGTCGCGCAGCGCAGTCATCCAGGCGCCACTGTGCTTGGAACTGCGCGCAAAATAATCGCCGACAAATAACGCGACGTGCCGGCCCTGCGCATCGGTCACGTCCCAGGCCCGCGCGTCCGGATGATAGAGCGGTGCTGCAACCGGCTTGAACGAGAGGCCGAACAGGCGGCGTGCGGTTTCAAAAGCCGCCTCGATCATCTTGTCGAGCTGGAAGTACGGTTTGATCTCAGCCTCGTCGAGATCGTACCGCGCTTTTCTCAGTTTCTCGGCGTAGTAGCGCCAATCCCAGGGAGCGAGCGCAAAATTGCCCCCCTCCTCCGCGATCATGGCCTGGAGCGCATCGCGTTCGGCGGCAGCCTTCACGCGCGCACGGTCCCAGACGTTGTCGAGCAGATCGCGCGCGGCGGCCGGCGTCTTGGCCATCTGGTCGTCGAGGCGGTAATCCGCGAAGTTTGCAAAGCCGAGCAGCTTTGCGCGCTCGTCGCGCAATGTCACCATTTCAGCGATCAGCGCTCGGTTGTCGGTTGTCCCGCCGTTCTCACCGCGCCGGATCCAGGCCTGAAAAGCCTTTTCGCGCAGGTCACGCCGGGATGAAAACTGAAGGAAGGTCTCGACCGAAGAACGCGCCAGGGTAATGACATATTTCCCGGCCTCACCGCGTTCTTCGGCGGCAGCATGCGCAGCCGTGCGCGCGAAATCCGGCAACCCGGCGAGATCGCTTTCCTCCAGCACCATCATGAAGGATTTCTCGTCCGCCAGTACGTTCTGTCCGAACTGCGTCCCAAGACTTGCCAGACGTTCATTGATCGCGGCGAGCCGTGCCTGCGCCGCTTCCTCGACGCCCGCACCCGCCCGCACAAAACGCGTGTGATAGCGATCGAGCACCCGCGCCTGCTCGGCATCGAGGCCGAGGCCATCGCGCTTTTTGTAGAGTTCGGCAATGCGGGCATAGAGAGCGCGATTGAGATAGAGCGCGTTGTTATGCCGGGCGAGCAACGGCGAAATCCCGCGCTCAATCGCCTCGATCTCGTCCGACGTGTTGGCGCCCGTCAGCACAAAGAAGACATTGGCGACGCGATCAAGCATGCGACCGCTTTTCTCCAGCGCCGCAATAGTATTGTCGAAGTCCGGCGCCGAAGGATTTGCGGCGATCGCATCGATCTCGGCGCGATGGACAGCGAGCGCGCGGTCAAACGCAGGCCGGAAGTGCTCGGGCTTGATCGATGCGAATGGCGGCAGCGCAAAGGCACCGGCCCACTCGGCGAGGAGCGGATTTCGATCTTCGGGAACAACCGCAGTTTTCGGGCGTTTCATGCGGCTTATATAGTCGGAAAACCGGATGCCGCGATCAAAAAGAAGGAAAAATGGTCAGCAAAAAGAATTTACTGGGCAATGCATTTCTTGACGAAGCTGCGGCGCTGGGCAACGCGCAGCTTCTGCTCATTTGCCTGTTTGTTGCAGCCGGCCCGCTTGGCCCCTTCCTTTTCAAGCTGCTCCCGACGCTCCCGGTTCCTCACGTCCAGGATGGCGGCCCCCTCCTCAATCGCCATCCCTCTCTTGATGCGCCTGTCATCCGCGCTCTGCTTTCTTCGAACGGCTTGCCGATCCGCCATGCACTTGCGGACAAATTCAGCAAGATTCCGCTCGGCGATGTTTTGCTGTTTGGCCTGAGCCGCGCACTCTTGCTTGTCTTGATGCCGCAATGCCCGCTTGCTCATGGGCGCCGGCGTGCCGGTCTGGGCCATGCCGCCATCGCCCGCAACCAAAAGCAACCCAAGCGTAATTGCGAAAGTCGCCAACATGTATCGCATCGTCGAACTCCCTGCTCCGTCATGCTCGCTCATTGGACGGAAATTGCCGAGCGAGGTCCACTGCGAAGGTTGACGCTACCAGATGGCGACGCCGCGCCATAGCGGGTCCGCCTTCGCACGATCTAGCCGCGCAGGGCGCGCAGAGCATTGAAAATCACGGCCACGTCGATCACTTCCTGAAGCAGCGCTCCCTCAACCGGCACAAGGAAGCCGAACGCGGCTGCAATCATCGCGGCTGTGGAGAGGCCGATACCGGCCACCACACTTTCCAACGCGATGTAACGCGAGCGGCGCGCGATCCTGATGGCGGGAAGAATACGGTCGAGCTGATCGACCAGCAGCACCACGTCAGCGGCCTCGGCCGAGGCGGCGGCTCCCTTTGCGCCCATCGCGACGCCGACATCGGCTGCGGCGAGAGCGGGAGCGTCGTTAACACCGTCGCCAATCATCATCACCGGGCCGTTCTTGCGTTCGGACAAGACCACCAGGATCTTCTGATCGGGTGTAAGTTCCGAGCGCACGAGGTCGAACCTGAGGCCGGACGCAATGAATCCCGCAACCTCGTGGCGATCTCCTGTCGCCAGCACGATGCGCTCGATGCCTAGAGCCCGCAGCTCGTGCAACAACGCTTCCGTGCCTGCGCGCAGTTCGTCCGCCAGCACAAGCACGCCAGCGAGCTTGCCGTCGACTGCGACCGCGACCGCAAGCGCGCCAGGTGGCCAATCGAGGGACAGCGGCGGGAGATCCGCATCGGAAATCTTCCCGGCAACGAAATGGAGGCCCCCCACGACGGCCTTGCGGCCTTCAACCGTGCCGGTGACTCCCTCGCCTGGCGTCTCCATGACGTCTAGCGGCACCGCCAGAACCAGACCCCTGCTGCGCGCTTCGGCAACGATCGTCTGGGCGATCACGTGCTTGGATGCCTGGTCGAGCGACGCAGCGATCCGCAGCAGTTCATCATCAGCCACTCCGTCGGCCGCCTTGGCCGACACAATCGTCGCCTGACCCGCGGTCAACGTGCCGGTCTTGTCGATCACCAGCGATCGGACCCGCGCCAATGTCTCGATTGCCTTGCCGCCTTTGATGAGGATGCCGAGCTTGGCCGCGCGCGAGAGGCCGGAGACGATCGCGACCGGGACCGCAAGGATCAGCGGACAGGGTGTTGCGCCACGAGCACGGCGACCGCGCGGACCGGATCGCCGGTCAGTGCCCAGGCAGCGGTGGAGAGAACAATCGTGACCCCGAGGAAAAGAAGGGCGTAGCGGTCAGCCATGCGCGACATCGGCGCGCGGGCACGCTGGGCGGCCTCGACCAGCCGCACGATGCCGGCATAGGTACTCTCCGCGGCGCGGCGCGTTGCCACCAGATCGAAGGCTTCCCCGGCATTGGTCGAGCCGCTCATGGCTGCCGCGCCGGGCGGGATCTTCACGGGCATGGACTCGCCGGTCAGCGCCGATTGGTCGAGGACCCCGACGCCCTCGGCCACCGTGCCGTCCACCGGCACCACGTCGCCCCGGCGGATCAGCAGCCGGTCTCCCGGCTCGAGCAGTTCGAGGGCGACCTCTTCCAGCTGTCCGTCCCGATGCCGGATGGCGGTGCGCGGCACCCGCGACAAGCAGGGCCGTCATTTCGCGGCGGGCCGCCTTTTCGGCGAAGCTCTCAAGATACTGTCCGCCCGCCATACATCAGAGGCCACGATGGAGGCGGCGAGGCTCTCTCCGAAGACCAGTGCCGCGGTCATCGACAGGGCCGCGATGATATCGAGACCGACATCGCCGCGCCTCAGAGCTGGTCACAATCTCGATCAGGAGCGCCGTCAGCACCGGCAGCGTTGCCGCGATCCAGATCAACCTCGCCCAGTCGCCATGACCCATGAGGCTGACTGCAACGCCTGTCGCGACCCCCGTCGCGGCCAGGCCGGCGAGGTAAGGTCGAGCGGTCTTGAGCTCGTTGTCGGGTGCCATGTGTTAACTTTTGGCACTTCGCGATTGAGCACCATGAGCAAGATCAAAAGCGGCGCGGCGCGAGCCCGCATGGCCGTTACGGACTTGATCCGGCAGCCGGATTCAGGGACATTGCGGCCTCTAAGGGAGGCCCAAATGGCCCAGTCTGACACAAGCCGCCGCATCGTATGGCTTAACGTCGTCACCGTGATCAGCGCCGCCATCCTGATTGGCGCCGAGGTGTTCGGCGCTGCCTTCGCCGGCTCGTGGGCGCTCGCCACCTTGTTCGACCTCGGCGGCGTCGGGCAGCGGGTCCTCGACGGCCTGTTCGTCCTCTGCGGCATCGCCATCATGGCGCAGTTCGTCCGCAACGCGCACCGCATCGAGCCGTTCACCGCGCGCGACTGAACGCGTCGCGATCAAACTCCGAAAGAAAAAGTTAAGAAAGTTTTTTGGTGCAGCGAACTAATTCGCTTGCACAACGCGAAAAAAATGTTATTTCGGTTGTGCCCAATTTCGCACGTGCCTGTGGCCGTGTGTCGGTCGGTAGGTAGCGGGACAAGAGGCCCGCCAGCCGCCTGGAGAGAGAAGCCAAAACTCTCCAAGAAATCTGACCGGCAGCTGGAGGCGAAACCAGCACACTCTGCTCTCAGCAGGGGACGCGGCTTAAAGCAACGACGATCGGGCTTCCTTGGTCTCTGCCGGTCTCCACCACCGGCGCGGGTCACCGAAGAGGCTTGTTCATCTTTGCCGGCCGTGCGGGCGGGGGTCTCCCCCATCCAATCCAAGGCAGCATGAGCGGGATACGATGTGTAGCGTTGGCGCGTCCCCATCGCGCGCAGACGCTTGCCCGTCGTTAACCGCGACATCCGGGACTTGATGGTCCCGTCAGCCGTGGGGAATAGCGCCAATGACTGAGCGCATCCGTGAGTTCTTACGTAAACGTACCGATGAAGGCCCCTGCCTCGTCGTCGATCTCGACGTCGTCCGCGACAACTATAATGCCTTCGCCAAAGCCCTGCCCGACACGCGCGTATTCTACGCTGTGAAGGCCAACCCGGCGCCGGAAGTCCTTGCGCTGCTGGCCAAGCTCGGTTCGTGCTTCGACACCGCCTCGGTCGCCGAAATCGAAATGGCGCTGGCGGCCGGTGCTACGCCCGACCGCATCAGCTACGGCAACACGATCAAGAAGGAGCGGGATGTTGCCCGCGCCTACGCCCTCGGCGTCCGCCTCTATGCGGTCGACTGCAAGGCCGAAGTCGAAAAGGTTGCCCGGGCTGCGCCCGGCAGCCGCGTGTTCTGCCGCATCCTGTCGGATTGCGTCGGCGCGGAATGGCCGCTGTCGCGCAAATTTGGCTGCGAGCCGGCGATGGCCGTGGACGTGCTGGAGCATGCCCTTAAGGCTGGCCTTGAGCCTCATGGCGTATCGTTCCATGTCGGTTCACAGCAGCGCAACCAGCACGCCTGGGACCGCGCGCTCGCTTCGGCGGCGGCGGTATTCAAAGAGTGTGGCGAGCGCGGCATGAACCTGTCGATGGTTAACCTGGGCGGGGGCTTCCCCACCAAGTACCTGAAGAACGTGCCGACGGTGAAAACCTACGGTAACGCCATCTTCAAGGCGCTGCGCAAGCACTTCGGCAACCGTATCCCGGAGACCATCATCGAGCCGGGTCGCGGCATGGTCGGCAATGCCGGCACCATCGAGGCCGAAGTCGTGCTGGTCTCGAAGAAGAGCGAGGAAGACGACGTCCGCTGGGTCTACCTGGACATCGGCAAGTTCGGCGGCCTCGCTGAAACCATGGACGAGTCTATCCGCTATCCGATCCGTACCCCGCGCGATGGCGACGCCATGGCGCCGTGCGTGCTGGCCGGACCGACCTGTGACTCCGCCGACGTGCTGTACGAGAAGGAGCCCTACATGCTCCCGGTCAGCCTGGAAATCGGCGACAAGGTGCTGATCGAAGGCACCGGCGCCTACACGGCGACCTACTCATCGGTCTCGTTCAACGGCTTCATGCCGCTGAAGACCTATCACATCTGACATCCCGGGAGCCGGCGTCGCCGGCTCCCTCCATCTCACAATTGACGCCCGTGGAGCGCGCCCTGATCGCGCGCCGGGGCGGGAGCAAACGCGATGATCTCGATCAGAAAAGAACGCCCTCCTGACGCAGCGGCGCGCGAGGCGCTGCTCGACGAGGCCTTCGGCAAACGCCGCTGGCGCAAAAGCTCGCAGCGCCTGCGCGATGGCCGCTCGCCGGCCGAAGGTCTCGCCTTCGTGGCAACGGACGGCAAGCGCGATCATCGGTACCGCCCGGCTTTGGACTCTCGCCTGCGGCACCGGCGAAGCAGGCATTGTTGCTCGGACCCGTCGCCGTCGCCGCCGACTGCCGCAACCAGGGCGTCGGTGCTGCGCTGGTGCGCCGTGCGATCGCTGCCGCGAGCCGCCTTGGTCACCGCGCCATCGTTCTGGTCGGTGATGCACCCTATTACAGTCGATTTGGCTTCTCGGCCGAGAAAACCGCCGGCCTGCGCATGCCGGGTCCTTTTGAGCGCCACCGCCTGCTCGCCCTCGAGCTTGTGCCGGGTGCGCTCGATGGCGTCCGCGGCCTGCTGCGTCCGGCCGGTCAACCGATTTCGCAGCCGGGCCTCGCCGCTTCGGCGGCATAATCTGCCAGAATGTCGTGGACGCCGGACGGGCTTTTGCCCGGTCACTATTCCGTTCGCGCCCTGTCGCGGATATGACCGAGCCCCCGGGGGAGACGACAACGATGCCCAAATGGCCAGTTCATGCCCGCATCAACGGGCCCATCGTGATGATCGGCTTCGGCTCGATCGGCAAAGGCACGCTTCCGCTGATCGAGCGCCATTTCGCCTACGACAAGGCGCGCTTCGTGGTCATCGACCCCGAAGATAAGGACCGCAAAATGCTGGATGAGCGGGGCATCCGCTTCATCCATCAGGCCGTTACCAAAGATAACTATCGGCACCTGCTCACACCGTTGCTCACGGCCGGCGGCGGCCAGGGCTTTTGCGTGAACGTGTCAGTCGACACGTCATCGCTCGACATCATGGAGCTTTGCCGGGAGATCGGCGCGCTCTACATCGACACCGTCGTCGAGCCCTGGTCGGGCTTTTATTTCGACCCAAAGCTCGGACCGGAAGCACGATCTAACTACGCATTGCGCGAGACCATCCTTGCAGCGCGGCGCAAACGCCCGGGCGGAACCACCGCAGTGTCGTGCTGTGGCGCCAATCCCGGGATGGTGTCCTGGTTCGTCAAACAGGCGCTTCTCAACATTGCCAACGATACCGGCCTGAAATTCAAGGAGCCCAAGACGCGCGAGGAATGGGCGCGTCTCGGGAAGAGAGCGAACATCAAAGGCATCCATATCGCCGAGCGTGATACCCAACGCGCCAAGCAGCCCAAGGCGATGGACGTGTTCGTCAACACATGGTCGGTCGAGGGCTTCGTGTCGGAGGGCCTGCAGCCGGCCGAACTCGGCTGGGGCACGCATGAAAAGTGGACGCCGGCTAACGCCCGCAAACACAAGGCGGGCTGTGGCGCGGCGATCTTTTTGTTGCAGCCGGGCGCCAACACCCGGGTGCGCTCCTGGACGCCGACAGCGCAGGCGCAATACGGCTTTCTCGTCACCCACAACGAGTCGATCTCGATTGCCGACTACTTCACGCTGCGGCAAGGCCGCAAGCTCGTCTATCGTCCGACCTGCCACTACGCCTATCACCCGTGCAACGACGCCGTGCTCTCGCTGCACGAGATGTTCGGCCGCGAGGGCGAGCGGCAGAAGCAGATCCACATCCTGGATGAACACGAGATCGCCGACGGCATTGATGAGCTCGGCGTGCTGCTCTACGGCCACAAGAAGAACGCCTATTGGTATGGTTCGCAACTCTCGATCGACGAAACACGCGACGTTGCGCCCTACCAGAACGCCACCGGCCTGCAAGTGACCTCGGCGGTGCTCGCCGGCATGGTATGGGCGCTGGAGAATCCTAACGCCGGCATCGTCGAGACCGACGAGATGGATTTTCGCCGCTGTCTTGAGGTGCAGACGCCCTATCTTGGACCGGTGGTCGGTACTTATACCGACTGGACACCGCTCAGCCGGCGACCTGGTCTGTTTCCGGACGACATCGACAAGCGTGACCCGTGGCAGTTCAAGAACGTGCTCGTGCGCTGAACAGCGCAAACGGACGACGCTAGACGAGAAACGGGCGGCCAATTGGCCGCCCGCTTTATTTGTGCCAACCGACCCGAATTATTTCGGCGTGTCAGGCGGCTTCTCACCGGGCTTCGGCGGCGGCTTCTTCGGCGGCGGCGCGGGCGCGCGTGCAGCCGGCGGTGGCGGTGCAGGCGCTCGCGCGGCCGGCGGCGGAGGCGGACGAACAGCAGGCGGAGGTGGCGGCTGCACCTGCCGCTGTTGCGGCGGTGGTGGTGGCGGCGGTGGCTGTACGCGCCGCTCCTGCGGTGGAGGCGGCGGCAGACGGCGGTGGCGCCTGTGGCGGAATCGGCCGCACGATATTCGGCTGCGATTGCGGAGCCGGTTGTCCAGCCGGCGGCGCTCCGCCACCTGCACCACCCGGCGGATGCAGGTCGCGACGTTCCTCGCGCCGCTCAAGCCGCTCGGCAGGCGCCGACGCTCCCGGCGCGGTCAGTCGATGGCGCAGTTGTCGGTGCGGTCGTGGTCGGCGGCGGCCCCGAACGCAACCCGGAGCCCGGCGGTGGTGGCGTTGGCCCGCCAGACCTTGGCGGCGGAGGCGGCGATGGCGACGGCGGCTGTCCTTGCGATGGCGCAACCGACGGAGTCGGTGCGACGCCTTGTGCGGCGCGCGGCGGATGCGTTCCCAACCGGCCGGGTTCGTTTTTCCCGAGCGGCTGCGGAGCGGTGACCGTGGCGTTCGGTTGAATCACCGCCGTCGTCCGCTCGACAGACACGCTGCCCAGGCGCGTTCGGGCACCCGGTCCAGCGGGGCCGGGGCCTGCCGGCCTGCCGCCTCGGGCGCCGCGTAGATCCTCACGGCGAACTTGCACCGCGCCCGCGACACCTTGCGTCGAGGCAAATACGCGCGGCCGCACCCGGTAGGTCGACACGGGCGCGCCGCTCACGCGAGCAACGAAAGCCGGCGAGATGCCGGGATTGACCGCTAGCCGCGAGCCGCGCACCCCGAAGGTGCGATTGACGATGTGCGTCGAGCGCAAAATCACCGACCGGCGTTGAATGGGCACATAGTAAGCACGCAAGCGTGGCGCAGCGATGAAGCGGGTTGGCACGAAGACCCAATAGGTCGGCTCAACCTCATAGGTATCGATCAGTTCGTCCGGCGGCAGCGGCGCCCAACCGGAATAGTCGTCGCCGTAACGCCAATCGACCCAAGCGGGCGCCCATTCGTCACCGGGTACCCAGAACCAGCCGAAGCCTCGTTCGAACGCCCAACGACCGTAGTGGTAGACGACCCAGCCCCAATCGGCCTCGACATCGTCGGAGACCCAGTACCAACCCCACTCATCCGTATAGACCCAGTGCCCGTAGGCGTAGGGACGCCAGTCCGGCGGCACATCGGCCGGCACCCAGACCTCGCCAAAACGCGGGTGCGGACGCCAGCTGCCGTATTGCTCAAGCGCGACTTGAGCGTCTTCGGAAATCTGCGCTGCTGCCGGCGTAAGCGCTCCGAGCACGATCGGAGTGGAGATCGCCGCAAAGGCTATCCCGCCGCCAATCAAGACGGCGCAAGCCAAACGGCGCAGTTGCTGAGTGAGAAGCATGATTATTCCCCTGCCCGTCGAGGCTCGCCCGGCCGCAGGCGGGATAAGTTGCGGCGTCTGAGATTGGTTCCGAATCACGTGTCCTACAGGTTAGTGCCGCCGCTGGAAGGCGGGCAATCCGGCATAGTGAGACGCGCTATTGCGGCGATCACAGGGCGAGAACTCCGGCCCCGCCCGATTCCGTGCCGAGGACAAGCGTTTGACCGGTGCTATCCCAACCCAGCGCGCTCACCGACTTGCCGTCGCCGTGGCGAACCAAGATCAAGGCGCCATCATCGATGCGGACAAGTTTGACTGCACCATCTGCATAGCCCACGGCCACCACGGGTTGGCTTGGATGGCACGCGACGACACCGACCCGCGAGTCCGATTGCGCGAGAATTTTCGGCTGCCGGCCCATCGGGCCATCTTTGCCGTCGAACGGCCACAGGATGAGCTGTTCGGAGCCCGATGTTGCGAGGAAAGCTCCACCCGCGCTCCAGCTGAGCGAGCGGACACGCGCCGAATAGCCCGACATGCGCATGTGTTTGGCGTCTGCAATGCGCCAGCCGTGGAGTGTCGACTCCTGCATGGTCGTAATCACGAACTTGCCATCCGGGCTGATGGTGACGCCGAAATGTGAGCCCTTCCATTCGAGCCGTTCCGGCTTTGCACCGGCGGCATTCGGAAACCAGAGCGTGGCACCGTTGTAGTGCGCGATGGCAACGCGAAACCCTTTCGGCGAAAAGGCAAGGCCCGCCACAGTGGAGGGCGCTTCTAGTAGGCGCTCATCGCCCTTTTTCGTGAGAACGTGCGCGGTCTTTCCAGCGGACCAGGCCACCGCATCATCCGGACCCAATGCGATCTGATCGATCCACCGCCGCTTCTCGTCAGAGGCCAGCACGCGATGGTTCCCGTCCGCGCCTGTCGCGACGAGCTTGCCATCGTCACCACCAGTGACGATGCGCTCGCCGTCCGAGGCGCTCGCCAGAATGCCACCGGCATGGATCGGGATGCGACGTTCAGATTCATCCGCGAAAAGCAGCGTTTCCTCGCCCAGCACAAAGACCGGCGTCTGGCCCAGGAAATGCGCGCCGAACACAGGCGCGCCCGCATCGACGGCGCGCACACGGTCGGCGAGCGAAGGAATTGGGGCCTGCGGGTCGCTCACGTTAGGCGATGCAGCTTTCGAAGCCTTGGCGAATTTTATCTTCCGGCAAGTTACGACCGATGAAGACAATGCGGCTGTTGCGCTTTTCGTCCGTGCGCCACGGACGCTGGTGGTCACCGTCGAGAATCATGTGCACGCCCTGGAACACAAAGCGCTCGGGATCATCCTTGAATGAGAGGATTCCCTTGCTGCGCAGAATGTTGGGCCCTTCAGTCGCCACCAGATCCTGGACCCAGGGAAAGAACTTGTCGGGGTTCAGCGGCGCGTCACTCCGGAGCGACACGCTTTGCATGTCTTCGTCGTGGTAGTGCTTGAGACCGTTACCATGATGATGGTGATGGGTGCCATGATCGCCATGGCTATGGTCATGATGATGATCGTGGTCATGGTGCTCGCTTTCTAGAAAATTGGGCTCAATGTCGAGGATGCGATCAAGGTCAAATGCATTGCGGCCGAGGACTTCGTTGATATCGATCTTGGCGCGCTCCGTCCGATGCAGCCGCGCATAAGGGTTCAGGCCACGGATGCGCGCCTCGAGTTCGCTCAATTCCTGCGGATCAACCAGATCGGTCTTGTTGATCAAGATGACATCGGCGAAGGCGATCTGGTTCTTGGCCTCGGGCGCATCCTTGAGCCTGTCACTCAACCACTTGGCATCGGCGACCGTAATGACGGCGTCGAGCTTTGTCCTCGCGCCGACTTGCTCGTCCATGAAAAAGGTCTGAGCGACCGGCGCAGGGTCCGCCAGACCGGTGGTCTCCACGATGATGGCGTCGAACTTGCCCTTGCGCCGCATTAGCCCATCGATGATGCGCACCAGATCGCCGCGCACGGTGCAGCAGATGCAACCGTTGTTCATCTCGAACACTTCTTCGTCGGCATTCACCACCAGCTCGTTGTCGATCCCGATTTCGCCAAACTCGTTGACGATGACGGCAAACTTCTTGCCGTGCGGCTCGGACAGGATGCGGTTGAGCAACGTGGTTTTCCCGGCGCCGAGATAGCCGGTAAGCACGGTGACGGGAATTTTGTCAGTTGACGGGGTGGCAGACATGGAAATGAGCGCTCCGTGGTGACGGAGATATAGGCAATCTCGAGGGTGATTACAAAAGGCCCGAAAGGCGCCTGTTTAACAGCCTAGCGCCGCGGTTTTTTCCGCCGTTCGGGCAAGTCCTGGATCGCAACCGCACGTTTCGCATAAAAGGCACGATCACCGCAGCTTGGACAACGCACCGAGAATTCGTCCGGCAGCGCGCTGAAATTTTGAACAGGAATCGGCGCACCGCATTTCCGGCACGCCACCACGCCACGTTGGTAGCCCGGCTTTCGTAATAACTGGATGCGCTGTGCCGACACTGAAGGCTGTCCCCGTGACCGGTCCGCGCACAATGCCTGAAAATGTCTGGCCGGCGCGTTAAGGACACGCGTGCAATTTTGTAAATCTCGTGCCGGGACACCTCGCGGCGACGGCGGGCACCATATCTCGCTACCGTTTTACCTATTGATCGCCCCGACCCCAAGGATATGGTTGCGGCCCAAGCATGGCAGGGCGGTCAACGCCCGCCGGAGAAGGGAAACGCCATGAATTATTCCACCGATTTCCCGTCGATCAAGGACCAGGTGTCGCCGGAAGAATGGCAGGCACGGGTCGACCTCGCCGCCTGCTACCGGCTGGTCGACACCTATGGAATGACCGACCTCATTTACAACCACATCACGGCGCGGGTTCCCGGCGAAGATGATGTTGTTCTGCTCAATCTTTATGGCCTCCTTTACAAGGAAATTACCGCATCTAGCCTGGTGAAGATCCATGTCGATGGCGAAATCATCTGGAAGCCCGATACCGACTACGCCATCAACAAATCGGGTTACGTCATCCATGGCGCAATCCATAAGGCCCGTCCCGATGTCGCCTGTGTCCTGCATACACACACGCGTGCCGGCATGGCGGTTGCCGCAATGAAATGTGGACTGCTGCCGCTCTCGCAAACATCGATCCGCTTCGTTGGCCACATTGGCTATCACGAGTATGAGGGGCCGGCGCTCGAACTGGACGAACGCGAGCGATTGGTGCGAGATCTCGGCCCGCACGAGGCCCTCATCATGCGCAACCACGGCCTGCTGACCTGCGGCGCGTCCGTCCAGCAGGCCTTCAACACGATGTATCAACTCGAATTGTCCTGCCGTTCGCAGGTCGACGCCATGGCCGCACGCACCGAACTGACGATGCCCGGCGAGAACGTGCTCGCGCACACCGCGGACCTCTATCAGCCGGGCACGCGCCGGCCTTACGGCATCCTTGAATGGCCCGCGATGCTCCGCCGGCTCGATGCCGAGCAGAAGAACACCGATTATCCGCCTTACTGGCACTGAACAACATGCGACGTTTGGGAGGCACCATGACGAAATTGCTGCCACGATGGATGACGGCCGCTGCATTGTTGCTGGCGCTCGCGCCTGCGGCCTTTGCCGATGACTATCCGAGCAAGCCGGTCCGGCTGATCATTCCGTTTCCGCCCGGCGGCAGCAATGACGTGGTCGGCCGGCTGGTGGCGCAGCAGCTCAGCGTAAAACTGGGACAGCAGGTCTACGTCGACAACCGTGGCGGGGCCGGCGGCACCCTTGGCACCGAGGCTTGCGCGACGGCAACGCCCGACGGCTACACGGTCTGCGTGATATCGATTGCGCACGCGGTCAACCCGGCGCTGTACACCCTCAAATACGACCCCATCAAATCATTCACGCCGATCTCGATCTTTGCGACCGGACCGAATGTGCTGGTGGTCAATCCGACATCGCCGATCAAAACGGTGAAGGACTTGCTCAAGCTCGCCAAAGAGAAGCCGGGCGAACTCAACTACGCCTCCGCGGGCGTTGGCAGCTTCCAGCATCTGGGCGCCGAGTTGTTCAAGCTGCAGGCTCACGTCAATCTCACGCACGTCCCTTACAAAGGCGGCGGACCGGCCATGCAGGACGTCGTCGCCGGTCATGTGAAGATCATGTTCTCCTCGCTCGTGCAGACCACGCCATTCATCAAATCGGGACAACTCATTGCGCTGGGCACGGGTGGCGCCAAGCGCAACCCGGTGCTCCCGGACGTGCCGACGATCGCCGAAGCAGGTGTCCCCGGCTATGTCGCGGACAATTGGTGGGGTCTCGTGGGTCCCGCTGGCTTACCCAAGCCGATCGCCGAAAAACTCTACGCGGCGACCCAGGCCGCATTGAAATCGCCCGAACTGCAAGCCGCCTTCGACCGCGAAGGCGCCGCTACCGTCGAAATGACGTCCGCCCAGTTTGCCGACTACATCAAGACGGAAATCGCCAAATGGGGTCGCGTGGTCAAGGAAGGCAATATTCACGCGCAATAGGTCACAAAACTAAGCCATTGTGATAATTATGGAATTGCTGCGACCGGGGCCGGGGCCGTGCTTTACCTAAGCTTTACGGCCCGGCGATATGGTGCGCTGGCGTGCCGGGGTGTCCCACGGCAGTCAGTGGAAGGCGGCGGGAAGGATCCCGCCCAAGACAAGAAATGTCGCAGGCCGCGTCCGTTATTGACGAACTCGAACTTGTCCTGACCGCAGGCTCAAGCGACCGGCGCACTGAAATCCTCAGACGCGTGACCGATCTATTTCTGGGCGACGCTGCGGCTTTCAACCAAGAGCAGGTTGGCCTGTTTGACGACGTGCTCGCCCACCTCGTGCGGCAAGTTGAAACTAAAGCGCTCGCCGAACTTGGCGCCAAGCTCGCGCCCATCGACAACGCCCCCACAGGTGTCATCCGCACCCTTGCACATCATGATGAAATAGTGGTCGCCGGACCCGTGCTGGCGCAATCGACGCAACTCACCGACAACGACCTGATCGAAATCGCGGCGGAAAAAGGCCAAGGCCATCTGGGCGCCATTTCCGAACGCAAACGTCTCGCGGCAGTGGTCACCGACATCCTGATCCAGCGCGGCGACACCACCGTGGTCCACAAGCTGTCGCAGAATCAGGGTGCGACCTTTTCCGAAGGCGGCTACGTCGAGCTCGCGCAGCGCGCGGAGAAAGACGAACGGCTCGCCGAGAATCTCGGCGTGCGCATGGATATGCCGCCACAGCTGCTGCAAGACCTGGTTTCGAAGGCGACCGAGACCGTTCGCGCACGCCTGCTGGCGGTGGTCCCGCCGGAAAGCCGGGCCGCCATTCAGCAAGTTCTTTTCTCGGTGTCGGACAAGGTCCTGCGCAATGCGGGCGCGCCGCGCGACTTCAGTCATGCGACGGCACTGGTCGATAAACTTCAGGGAACCGGTCAACTCAATGAGACGGCGATCGCCGGTTTTGCCGATGCCAGTCAATACGAAGAAACGGTCGTCAGTCTGGCCCGCATGTGCGCGGTGCCTGTCGAATTGATCGAGCGACTGATGCAAAATATCCGCTACGACGGCATCCTGGTCGCCTGCAAGGCCGCCGAACTGCGCTGGCCGACCTTTAGCGCGATCCTGAAGTTGCGGTTTGCACCCTACGAGGTGCCCGCCACCGACGCCGCGCAGGCGCGCGGTGATTTCATCAAGCTTTCAGTGGCGACTGCGCGCCGGATGGTCCGCTTCTGGCTCGTCCGCGGCGTCGCGAAAGCCGGCGCCTAACCACAGTAAACCGGGCCGAACGCGACCCCAGCCTCCTTGTCGTTTGCAACGTTATAATGTTACACTAGCCGCGAAATGCCCAAAACAGGCTCTAAGATGAAGGTCGCCGCTGGATTGGTTCTCGCAATAGGGATGGCCGCCGCGCTTGCCGCCGGACAGGCGACACACGCGGTGGCGGCCGATCAACAGATTGCTGTCGTCGCCGCGGAAAATTTCTATGGCGACATCGCACGCCAGGTTGGCGGCGACCGCGTTGCCGTCGTCAGCATCCTGAGCAGCCCGGACCAGGATCCGCATCTGTTCGAAACAACCCCGGCCGTCGTGCGCCAGCTTGCCAATGCCCAGATCGTGATTCTCAATGGAGCCAACTACGATCCCTGGATGGACAAGCTTCTGACGTGCCAGCGCCACGCTCCGGACGCCTCGTCATCAACGCTGCGCAACTCAGCGGACGGAAGTCGGGCGACAACCCGCATGTGTGGTACGACCCGGCGACCATGCCCGCGACGGCAATCGCCCTTGCCGATGCACTGTCAAAGCTCGACAGTCGCGCATGCGTCGGACTACGCCGCGCGGCTCAAGGTAACGCTCGCCTCGCTCGCGCGTATCGACACAACGCATTGCGCAGCTTAAGGCCAAGCATGCCGGAACTGCCGTGACCGCCACCGAGCCGGTTTTCGGCCTCATGGTCGACGCGCTCGGGCTCACCATGCGTAATCAGCGCTTTCAGCTTGCGATGATGAACGATACCGAGCCGAGCGCGCGTGATGTCGCCGCGCTAGAGAGCGACCTGAAAGAGCACAAGGTCAAGGCCCTGATCTACAACAGCCAGGTCTCGGAAAAGCTGACCGAGCGGATGCGCGCGATTGCCGGCGCGGCCAAAATCCCTGTGATCGCCGTCACCGAAACGATGCCGGCGAATATCTCGTTCCAGGACTGGGTGCTGGGTCGAGCTGGACGCGGTCGACAAGGCGTTGAGCGGGCCGAACTCGTGACTGTGATCGCGCTCGACCACGCCACGCTTCACGTTGGCGACCGGGCGGTGCTGTCGCATGTCAGCTTCGCGATCGAGGCTGGCGAGTTCATCGGCGTGCTCGGCCCCAATGGCGCCGGCAAGACCACCTTGATGCGGGCCATTCTTGGTCTGATTACGCCGACCCAAGGCAGCATCAATGTGTTCGGCCATAAACCCCAACGGGGCAGCCCGGACATCGGTTATCTCCCCCAGTTGCGCACGGTTCTTCCCGATTTACGCGTGCGCGGTCGTGATTTCATCGCAAGCTCGCTCAATGGCGAGCGTTGGGGCCTGCCTTCGCTGCGCGGCCACGACCACGGAGCAATCGAGCAAACGCTTGAGGCCGTCGGCGCCCGCGATCTTGCCGCCCGTCCGCTGTCCGACATGTCCGGCGGCGAACGCCAGAGGCTGCTGCTGGCGCAGGCCCTGATCGGACAACCCAAGCTCCTGCTGCTGGATGAGCCGCTGATCAGCCTCGACGCCCGCCACCAGGAGGTCGCGATCGACGTCGTACGCAAGGTCTGCCGCGAGCGCAAGATCACCGTGCTGTTCAGCGCGCATGAACTCAACCAGCTGCTCGGCACGCTTGACCGCGTGCTTTATCTCGGCAACGGCCAGGCCGTGCTCGGCACCGTCGAGCAGGTGGTGACCGCCCCGGTGCTGTCCCGGCTCTATGGCACCGAGATTCATGTGGTGCGCGCCGATGGCCATATTTTCGTGATGTCGCGCGGCCGCGACGTCGAACGCACCGATCACCTGCACGACCACCACAGCCATGAGCATGGCCAGCAGCATCATCACTGACATGTTCGCATATGAATTCATGATCAACGCTTTCGCAGCCGCCGGCATTGTCGCGGTGGTGTCAGGGCTTGTCGGTTATTTCCTGGTCATGCGCGGCCAGACTTTCGCTGGCCACGCGCTCTCGCACATCGGCTTTGCCGGCGCCACTGGCGCTGGACTGATCGGGCTTGCCCCGCTGTGGGGGCTGCTCGGTTTCACACTCGCTGCCGGCATTGTGATAGGCGCGCTCAGCGAGCGCATCAGCAATAGGGATATTGCAATCGGCGTGGTGCTGTCGCTGGCACTCGGCTTTGGCCTCTTGTTCCTGCACTACTACACGTCGTTCGCAACGCAGGCGACCGCGATATTGTTCGGCAATGTGCTTGCGGTCGATCACACCATGATCGTGACGCTGGCAACGCTCGGGATGGTCACGCTTGTCGCGCTCGCGGCCATTATGCGTCCTCTGATATTTTCCAGTCTTCAGCCCGAATTAGCGGAAGCCAAGGGCGTGCCACTGCGGCTCGTGTCGATCGCGTTTCTCGCCCTTGTCGCCATTGCGGTGTCAGCCTGCGCGCAAATCGTCGGTGTGCTTCTGGTATTCACCCTGATGGTGGGGCCGCCGGCCGCCGCGCAACGCGTTACGACCGGTCTGTGGAGCGGCCTTTTCGTCTCGGCGGGGCTTGCGCTCGCCGATGCATGGCTCGGTCTCACGATGGCCTTCTATACCGACTGGCCGGTGAGCTTCTGCATCGCGTGTCTCAGCGCAGCCGGCTACTTCATTTGCCTGGCTCAGCCGGCCCTGCCGCGACAGTCCACCGCCGTCGGCGATTAAATCCAGCCGTTCCGATTCGCCTGAACCGATGCTATTCGCGCTTCCACAGCGGGGCCTAGAGTGTCAGCCCTGCAATTCCGGCCTTGCGGATAGTCGCCAGCAGCGCTGCAGGCGGTTAAAGTATCGGCCAAGGCCGGCAGCTCAAGACCCGCCTGATCGTCGAAATGGAGGAATAGAAATCATGACCAATTGTCCCAGAATTGCCGGATATGGCCTGTTCGCCGCGGCCATTGCGTTCGCACCGATCGGCGCGAACGCGGAAGAATTCATCAATATTCTCACCGGTGGCACGGGCGGAGTGTACTACCCACTCGGCGTTGCGCTATCGAAAATCTACGCCGAGAAGATGAAAGACGTTAAGCCGTCTGTGCAGTCGACCAAAGCATCGGTCGAAAACCTGAACCTGCTGCAAGCCGGCAAAGGCGAAATCGCTTTCACGCTCGGCAACTCGCTTGCTGACGCCTGGAACGGCAATGCGGAAGTTGGGTTCAAGAGCAAGCTCGACAAGCTGCGGACTGTTGCCGCAATCTATCCGAACTATCATTCAGATCGCCGCGCTGAAAGATTCCGGCATCAAGACGCTGGCCGACCTTAAAGGCAAGCGGCTGTCCGTTGGCGCGCCTAAATCCGGCACCGAGCTCAATGCGCGCGCGATCCTCAGCGGCGCAGGAATGAAATACAGCGATCTCGGCAAGGTCGAATATCTACCATTCAACGAATCGGTCGAACTGATGAAGAACCGCCAGCTCGATGCGACGCTTATTTCCGCGGGGCTCGGCGTGTCGGCTATCCGGGATCTGTGCTCATCGGTCGACTGCGTGATTGTGGAGATACCGAAATCGGTGGTGGCCAAGATCGGCACACCCTATCAATCGATGCCGATCCCGGGCGGCACTTACAAAGGCAACGATAGTGACGTCGAGGCCGCGGTGGTCCCGAACTATCTTGTCACTCGCGCCGGGCTTCCCGACCAGGAAGTCTACGAGATGACAAAGACCATCTTCGACAATTTATCGGCGCTGCAAGCGGCGCATTCCGCGGCCAAAGCGATTACGCTCGACCAGGCCGCCAAAAATCCGCCGGTGCCGCTGCATCCGGGCGCCGCTAAGTACTACAAGGAAAAAGGAGTCGGCTCCTGACGCAACGTGGTTGATCGGTATTGAGGGCGTAGCTGCCCTCAATACCGGAACGTTTCTAATCAGGGCGAGTACTGGATGTCGGAGTTGTTGAGGGGATCACGTCAATGACAGCCGTCGAAACGACTCCGCTGCCGGGCCAGACCAAGACCGAAGCCCGTCTGGACAAGGGCTGGGGTAACGACCTGGAGGGTCAGGTGCTGTTTTGGACCGCCGTTGCTTTTTCGGCGTTCCAGGTTGTCACCGCGACCTTCAGTCCATTACCGAGCCATATCGTTCGCTCAGTGCACGTCGGCTTCCTGATGCTTATGGTATTCGGCGTCGCCGCCACGCTGACGAAAGGCCTTGCCTCCAAGCTAGTACTCTGGGGGCTCGGGCTCACCGGCTTCGTCCTCGGCTTTTACCATTGGGTTTTTTATAACGACCTCATACTGCGCGCCGGTGACCCTAACAGATTGGATATTGTCGTCGGCGTCGTCGTCGTGGCGCTGGTGTTCGAAGCCGGGCGCCGCATGATGGGGGCAGTGCTGCCCATCATCTGCGCCATCTTTTTAAGCTATGGCTTGTTCGGCCAGTATTTTCCGAGCCCACTCAACACGCGCGGCTACGATTTTGCGCAGGTCGTGGACCAGATGTTCCTCGGCACCGAGGGCATCTACGGCATCCCGATCTACGTCTCCTCGACCTACATTTACCTGTTCATCCTGTTCGGTGCATTTCTCGAACGCGCTGGCATGATTGGCCTGTTCACCGATCTCGCAATGGGCACGGTCGGCCACGCGCGCGGCGGCCCTGCGAAGGTGGCGGTGATTTCGTCTGGGCTTATGGGAACCATTAATGGCTCAGGCATCGCCAATGTTGTGACGGTCGGACAGTTCACCATCCCTCTGATGAAACGCTTCGGCTACCCGGCGTATTTCGCCGGCGCGGTTGAAGCCACGTCCTCGATGGGCGGGCAGATCATGCCGCCAGTGATGGGCGCCGTCGCCTTCATTATGGCGGAGACGCATCAACGTCCCCTCCTCCACCGTGTGCGTATCGCCGCCATTGTGCCAGCGTTGCTCTATTATTATTCGGCGTTCTGGGCGGTGCATCTGGAAGCGGGCAAACGTGGCCTCGTAGGACTGCCCAAGGATCAGTGCCCAAGTGCGATAGGCGCTTTGACCAAGAACTGGTTCCTCCTGATGCCGCTGGCAGCGCTCGTGGTGTTGCTATTTGCCGGCTACACACCGCTTTTCGCCGGGACGATCGGTCTCGGCCTAACGGTGATGGTGATCTTCAGTCATCCAATCGTAGCCGCAATTCCGGCGCCGGCGCTACGCGTCGCTTTTTGGATCCTGCTTGGCTTGTCGGCCGCATTGTTCTTCGAATTTGGCGTCTGGCTGCTGATCGCGATGGTGGTGGTGCTCATGGCCATTACGACCTTCGTTAAGGGAGGACGCGAAACCCTAAAGGTCGCATTGAATAGCCTGGCCGACGGTGCGCGTCACGCGCTGCCGGTCGGCGTCGCCTGCGCACTTGTTGGGACCATCATCGGCACGCTGACGCTGACTGGCGCCGCCACGAACTTCGTGCGTGTAATCGTTTCGGTTGGTGAGAGCTCGATCTTCTTCTCGCTATGCCTGACCGCGATCACGTCGCTCATCCTAGGCATGGGAATCCCGACCATACCCAATTACATCATCACGTCTTCGATAGCCGCACCCGCGCTGTTGCACCTTGGCGTACCGTTGATCGTGTCGCACATGTTCGTCTTCTATTTTGGCATCATGGCGGACCTGACACCGCCAGTGGCCTTGGCCGCCTTTGCCGCCGCATCGATCGCGAAGGAGAGCGGCTTCAAAATCGGCTGGACCGCGGTGAAGATCGCGCTACCCGGCTGGATTGCGCCGTTTATGGCCGTCTATGCGCCTGCGCTTATGCTGCAGCCGGTCGGCCCACGTGTCGGTCTCTACGGTTTCGCCTTTGCGGCCACCTATGTAATTGTAAAAGCCGTGCTGGCGGTGACCATGTGGGGCGTGACCGCTATCGGATATTTCCTCGCGCCCGTGAATTGGGCGGAGCGTATCATCGCGTTTCTGTCGGCCGCGCTACTGGTGGTGGAATATCCCTGGACCGACCCCGCCGGTTTCACGGCCTGTGGTCTCTTCATGGCCTACCAGTTCTGGAAGGCTCATCGCGGCCGTCGCACCGCCGCAGCAGTGCGGCCGGCCGAGTAACGATGGAACTGTGCCTGCTCACCGCCGGCGCCACAGTCCGCCTTGGCACACTCGCGTTGACATTGGCCTGGACGCATTCGATCGAGAAAACGCGCTGGGAGGAGGACTGGCGGGCGACACCGGCCGGTTTGGTGTTGGAGGAAGACCGCATCCAGGCCACCGGCGCAGGCATGGAACCGCCACCGAACGCGCATTTTGATGGCAAATGGTGGCACTACATGGCCCCGCTTCGAACGATGACAAAATGTGGTCCTGCGTCGTTCTGGCTCTACAGCGGACTGGGAAATCTGTATTAAGGGGCGCTGCCGGCCCATGGGTGACTATGTTCCGCCGAAGGCCGACCCGGTGACGCTTACGACCTGTCCCTGAAGCGCAGGCCTATTGAGCGGGACCTCCAATGCGACCTCGGCGGAGCGCCGGAGGTCGAGCAGCAACGATCATGGTTTTCCAAGCAGTATCGCAAGCGCGGCGGCCAGAAACGGCAACGGCAGCGACACCATCGCGCGCAGCCACACCACGCGCGCCGGCATCAGCGGAACTTCCCAGATCAACAACCGATGGATCGCATACAAAGCCCACGCGGTCGAATAGGCGATCACCTGCGGCGCCCCCGCTCCGCTTTTCAGCGCCGCGGCGCCGATCGAAAAACCGACCACCGGCCCGCCCGGCGTCAGCGCGCCGCCAATCGTCGCAATCATCACGCCGAAAAAGCCCGACTGCGGACCGAGCCAGGGCGCGATCCATTCATTCGGCAAAGCCTCGGCGAGAAATCCGGAGCCGACCACGCCAATGCCGATGCGCGGCAACAGAAGCAGGAATTCCATCGCGCCACCGCGCACGCCGTCCTTGAGCAGCACCTGGCCGCGCATGGCGGCGATGAAGGCCAGACCGGCAACCACCAGCCACAGCAGGATGTTGATGGCGAGCGTCATTGGTCGTTATCGCGATATTTGAATCCGGCACGCACGGCGATCCGCGCCAGCAACCCGGCGACAATCGGAAGGGGCAGCGCTCCGATGATGCGCCAGAGTACGAAGTCCGATCCGAAGAACGGCAATTCCCAGACCAGCGCGCGCGTGTATCCAATCAGTGTCCAGCTCACGATGAATGCGACGACCGCACCGGCGTCCGCGCCCATGACAAGGAAGGCTCCGGCGACCGGATAGATCGTGATCGGACCGCCCGGCAGCAGGAAGCCGAAAAACGCGGCGATCAGCAGGCCGGGAAACCCGAATTCGTGTCCGACCCAGCGAGCCACCATTTCGCGCGGCAGCAGCAGTGTCACGAAAGCCCCGATCAGACATCCGGCCAGGACTTTGGGCAGCATCGCGGCGAACAAAGTCACGTCGCCGAGCAGGATCGCAAAAAAATGTTCGCGCCCGTCGCGCACATAAACTGTGGTGGCGGCCGCAACGGCCATCGCCGCAATGACTGCGGTCGACCAGTCGAAAGCGCGGCGGCGGCGGCGGGGTGGAGCGGCTTGGGTCAAAGCGGCGCGAACACTAGTCGACTGCGGGTGAAATGTCTGCCGCGTCCCCGTTGACCCTGCCATGTGCCGCCGGTAGTTTCGGCCCGATGGGGATGGGGTCCCCCGATAACCGCCCGCAAGTTACAAAACTTTGGGGCTGATGACTCCTACCGCGACTCACGGCGGTGGGACTCCGTCTGCCATAGGGCGGTTTTTCATTTGCCCAACCTTGAGGATGAATGATGGGCTTTCTCATTGTGTTTATCGGTGGCGGGGTCGGTGCCGCGCTCCGCCACGGCTTTAATCTTGTTTTCGCGCGGCTGTTGGGAACGGCATTCCCTTACGCAACTCTGTTTGAAAACGTCACCGGCTCGATCGTGATGGGGTGCCTGGTGGCCTTTTTCGCGTTCAAGAGCGGCATCCCGCAACACTGGCAGCTCTTCCTCACCACCGGCATTCTCGGCGGCTACACGACCTTCTCGACCTTTTCGCTTGATGTCGCGTTGCTCTATGAACGCGGCGAAGTCGGGCTGGCGTCTTTGTATGTGCTGCTGTCGGTTGCACTATCGATCGGTGGGTTGTTCGCCGGCCTCGCGCTGGTCCGCAACTTCGCCTAGCGCACCAAGCCTCACTCCATCGGCCGCAGACCGAGCTTGTCGAGCAGCGCCATGTCGCGGTCGCGGCCGGGATTGGGCGTTGTCAGCAGCTTCGGCCCATAGAAGATCGAGTTTGCGCCGGCGATAAAGCACAAAGCCTGCGTTTCCTCGGTCATATCTTCACGGCCGGCAGAAAGCCGTACGACCGATGACGGCATGCAGATGCGCGCCACTGCAATCGTGCGTACGAAATCGAATGGATCGAGCTTCGCCTGGCCCGCGAGCGGCGTGCCTTCGACCTGCACCAGCATGTTGATCGGCACGCTCTCCGGGTGCACCGGCAGGCTTGCGAGCGTCGCGATCATGCCAATGCGATCCTCGAGCCCCTCACCCATTCCTACGATGCCGCCGCAGCAGACATGGATGCCGGCATTGCGCACATAGTCGAGCGTGTCGAGCCGATCCTGATACGTGCGCGTGGTGATGATCTCGCCGTAGAATTCCGGCGAGGTATCGAGATTGTGGTTGTAGTAGTCGAGGCCGCAGTCCTTGAGGCGGCGCGCCTGTTCGCCGGTCAACATGCCGAGCGTCACGCAGGTTTCCATGCCGAGCGCCTTTACGCCCTCCACCATGGCGCAGACTTTGTCGAGATCGCGATCCTTCGGCGAGCGCCAGGCGGCGCCCATGCAAAAACGCGACGCTCCGCCGGCCTTGGCCGCGCGGGCCTCGGCGAGCACGACATCTAGCTCCATCAGTTTTTCGGCTTTGACGCCGGTATCGAATTTGGCCGACTGCGGGCAATAGGCGCAGTCCTCCGGGCAACCGCCCGTCTTGATCGACAACAACGTGGAGATCTGCACTTCCGCCGGATCGAAGTTCTCGCGGTGTGCCGCTGCTGCGCGAAACATCAATTCCGGAAACGGCAATGCGAACAGCGCCCGCACCTCGGCGCGCGTCCAATCGTGACGAAGCAGATTCACAACCGGGCCCGGTGACGTATCGTGAGCGAGCGGCATTCCCTGATCTCACCAAGTAGCCCGGCAATGTGCGGGTTTTGCCATCCTATACCGCAGCCTCATACGGACCAAAACCCGATTACGCAATGATTTCATCGCATTGAGCGCTTTGTCCGAAAGTGGTAGCGTGTTTGCGGGTAAGACAGTCCGGGGAATAACCATGCGACGCGTAACGATCAGCGTCATGTTGCTGGCGCTACTGGCGGTACCGGTTTCCGCACAACAAAAAGGCGGAGGCGAGGTCACAAAGGAGGAAATCCTGAAGAAAAAAGACCTCGAGGCCGTCGACAAACAATACGACTCCACGCTGAAACGCATGAAGCAGGATGGCACGACGCCTGTCCGAACGGATCCGTGGGCGAACATGCGCGGGCCGGCGACCAACGACAGCAAGCGCTAGGCAGCGCGCATGAATCGCGATCACACGATCCGTTTTGCGGCCGTGCTGGTCGGGGCCGCCGTGCTGCTCGTGCTGGAGCAACAGCTCGGTGAAAAATTGTACGTCGCGATACCGGGCGGTATTCTTGCCTACATCATCACGCGCGTGACGCTGGGCCTTTTGTTCAGCACGCAGCAAACCTGCAAAATAGTCGTCACCACCAGTGGTGACGGCGCCAACCCCAATACGGACGGTAATACGGCCCACCGTAGTAAACGACCGCCGGCGGATCGTAATAGGCCGGGCCGTCGACAACTTCTGGACCTTCGACCACCTGCTCGCCGCGCGGAGCCTGCCGATAGGCCGGCCCTGCGGCGGCAGTTCGCTGCTGCGGTACGCGGCCGCTCATATCAAGCGCGGTCTGAATTGCGAAACCCTTCTTGTCCTGCCACGTGATCTCGCACCAGCCCTCGTCACAGCCCCCGGTATCAACCAGGCTGCCACCGGGAATCTTGGCGACGATTTCGCTGCCCGTGCCGGGCGCCGCGCGCAAATTGACGGTTGAAGCGATGTAAGCCGGCTTGGCCATTGCCGGTAACGCAACGCAAGCGATGGCGAGTCCCAGACTATACGACGCAACTTTCATGGCTTTACCCTCCGTCCACTCGCCTTCACGTCCCAGCGAAGGCACCGGAACTCTCCGCCGCGAAAACGGCGGGAAATGGGCAGGATAGTTACAGACCGGCAAATCTGGCGCCCACTGCGTTCCCGCTCATCCGCCGCAGATTTCCGAGCAAAGACGCAGGCTTGGCCGCTAGGTCGCGCTCAATAAATCGATGCGCCGGTTTGCGCGTCCCAGGCGCCGTGCCAAAAGACCGGCGAGATTGCGCATAATGCTCTGGCCCATTTTCGGGTAGAGCTCGCAAAAGCCGTAAAATCTTTCGAGCGGAAGTTCGACGCATTTAGTTGCAGTATCCGCCCAGACGTTCGCACCGCGATGGCTCTCCACCAAAGCCATCTCGCCAAATGCCATTCCTGGCACCAGCGTTGCCAGCCGTACGCCGTCGGCAAGCTTCACACTGACCATTCCGCTCAGGAGAAAGAAGATTGAGGCCGAGGCTGTCCCGCCGGCGATAATCTGTTCGCCCGCCCGAAAGGTCTGCAAAGTGCCTAAATTTCCGATTTCATCGACCAGTTGAGCAGGCAGCCCGTGCAACAATTCCTGCTCCGTCAGCGGGACCGACTCCATCAAATTCGTAAAACCACCAAAGCGGTAAATGACCTGGTCTTCAGCCCACTCGATGGCTTCGTCGAGTCGAACGAAATGGCGAATCTGCTGGTCTTCACCGCTACGTCCCGTTACGGCTTTCCAACTGCTCGAGTCCCGCTCAAGGCCTGACACGACCGGCACGATGCCCTGCGACGAGAGTTTGCCGAGCAGGTCTGCCAGCAATTTTGCTGCCCCAAAACTGATGTGGGGAACGCGGCTGAAATCAAGAATAAGCACCAATGGCACAACGCCCGTCACCACCCGGCGGACGATGAAGTCGGCGTTCGCGAAAGCGATCGTGCCAGTTAATTCGATAACGCGCATGGCGTTCATGTGATTGTCGATAATTTTTTGCTCGTGGGGCTGGCGTCCGCGCGGCGACGTACGAGCGAAATCGTAGTCCGCAACAATGCACGTCCGGACATCGCTGGTGCGATTGAGCATGTGCAGTTCGAATTGTGCCGAAACGGCCTCGCAGACCTTCAAACCGCGAACGCTGTTCCCGTGTTCATCGAGACTCGGAGAAAATGTACCCAGCCCGAATTGCGAGGGAAATGCAGCCAGGATGCCGCCGCCAACACCACTCTTGGCGGGAAATCCAACGCGGTAGATCCACTCTCCGGCGAAATCATACATACCCGAACTCGTCATCACCGAGAGAGTTCGCGAGACCGCATAGGAGCCGATCACGCGCTCGCCGCTTACGGGATTGACGCCCCCGTTGCCAAGCGTCGCCGCCATTAGCGCAAGGTCGCGCGCTGTCACGAGCACCGAGCATTGCCGAAAATAGACGTCGAGGACCGCGTCGACACTGCCTCTGATGATGCCGTAGTTGTGCAGGAGGTAGGCAATCGCCCGGTTTCGATCACCGGTCAGCCGCTCTGAGGCAAAAACCCGTTCATCGATTGTGAGATTGCGTCCCGCGAGCCGACTGAGCACATCGCGAATACGCTCCGTAGCGTTTTCGCCTTCGGCTTCGTGCAGCAACCCAGAGCACGCAATCGCGCCGGAATTCACCATCGGGTTGAACGGGCGATTGTCGGATCGCAGCCGGATGGAATTGAACGCATCGCCGCTCGGCTCGACGCCAATCTTGGCTTCGACACGCTCGGCGCCGAGCATGTCCAACGCGAGGGCAAACACGAAGGCCTTGGAGATCGATTGAATTGTAAACGGCACGGCCGTATCGCCGGTCTCATAAACATGGCCGTCCATGGTCGCGAGTGCGATGCCGAAGTGATGCGGATCGGCTTTTTGCAGCTCTGGGATGTAATCCGCGACCGCGCCGCCACCCTCCGGCGCCAGGGCCGCATAAGTGCAGGCGATAAAATCCGCAAGCGGGTTGAAAGGTGCAGGTGCGACAGTTTGGCGCGCCGGTACCTGCTGCTGGATGTTCATCATGCTTAGGTTTCCCCCCAAATCCGACCGCTTTGACCGGTTTCTATGCAAGAGTCGGACCGGCCGACCCCAAAATGGTTGGAATGAAGTTGGCCCGGCCTCGAAAATGCCGACGGCCGGGGACAAGCCCGGCCGTGACGCAGCGCCCAGTATGGCGAGGTGGCCCCTACTCCGCCGCTTCCATTCGCGGCTTGGCCGCTTCGACCTTGGCGGCGCAGAATTTGAATTCCGGAATCTTGCCGAACGGATCGAGCGCGGGATTGGTCAGGATGTTCGCCGCCGCCTCCACGAAAGCAAACGGAATGAACACCACGCCATCGGGGATGGCATCGTCCTGGCGTGAATTGAGTTCTACTTCGCCGCGCCGTGTCGTCACCTTCACCATGTCGCCCGGCTTGATGCCGAGCTTGGCGAACGTGCCGCGTGACAGCGAGGCGACGGCCGCGGGCTCCAATGCATCGAGTACTGTCGCGCGCCGCGTCATGGCGCCGGTGTGCCAATGCTCGAGCTGGCGGCCGGTCGTGAGGATAAACGGATAGTCGTGATCCGGCGTCTCGTTCGGCGGCAGCAATTTCGCCGCCACCAGCTTGGCCATGCCATTCGGCCGCGGGAAGCCTTTGTCGAACACAACATCACGCCCCGGCACATCGGGGCCATCGACCGGATAGGTCACGTGATCCTCGCGCTCGACGCGGTCCCAGGTGATGTTGTCGAGCGCCGGCATCAGCCGCGCCATCTCCTCGAACACTTCGCTGACGTGCTTGTAGTTCCACTTTTCGCCCATGCGCTGGGCGAGATCCTGGATAATCCAGAGGTCCTGACGTGCGTCACCCGGAAGCGGGAGCGCCTTGCGGCCCATCTGCACCTGACGATTGGTGTTGGTGACGGTGCCATCCTTCTCCGGCCAGGCCGAGGCCGGCAGGACAACGTCGGCATAGGACGCGGTTTCAGTGAGGAAGAGATCCTGCACCACCAGGTGCTCGAGATGAGCGAGCGCGCCGCGTGCGTGATTGAGATCGGGATCCGACATCGCGGGGTTTTCGCCCATGATGTACATGCCCTTGATCTCGTCGGCATGCACCGCATCCATGATCTCGACAACGGTCTTGCCGCGCTTGGGATCGAGCTTTTTGCCCCAGGCCTTTTCGTATTTTGCGATCATCTCCGGACTTTCCACCGACTTGTAGTCGGGGAAAAACATCGGGATCAGGCCCGCGTCCGAGGCACCTTGCACGTTGTTCTGTCCGCGCAGCGGATGCAGGCCAGTGCCGGGCCGGCCGACCTGGCCGCAGATCAACGATAGCGCGATCAGGCAGCGCGCATTGTCCGTGCCGTGGGTGTGTTGCGACACACCCATGCCCCAGAAGATGATCGCATTTTCCGCACGCGCAAAGCCGCGCGCCACTTCGCGCAGCGTGTCGGCGGGAATGCCGCAGATCGGCGCCATCTCTTCCGGCGTGAAGTCCTTCACGTGGTCGGCGAGCTGCTCGAAGCCTTCCACGTAGGTCTGCACGTATTGCTGGTCGTAGATTTTCTCGCCAATGATGACATTGAGCATGCCGTTGAGCATCGCGACGTCGGCGCCGTTCTTGAATTGCATCATGCGCCAGGCGTGCCGCTTGAGCGCCTGTCCGCGCGGATCCATCACCACCAGCTTGGCGCCGCGCTTGGCCGCCTGCTTGAAGAAGGTGGCGGCGACCGGATGATTTTCGGTGGGATTGGCGCCGATCACGATGATGAAATCGGAGTTCTTGCACTCGTTGAACGTTGCGGTCACCGCGGCGGAGCCGACGCCTTCAAGCAGCGCCGCGACGGAGGACGCATGGCAAAGCCGCGTGCAGTGGTCAACATTGTTGGAACCGAAGCCGGTGCGCACCAGCTTCTGGAAAAGATAGGCCTCCTCGTTCGACCCCTTGGCCGAACCGAAGCCGGCGAGCGCGCGCGGGCCGTCACGGTCGCGAATTTTCTTGAGGCCCGAAGCGGCGCGTTCCATCGCCTCTTCCCAGGTGGCCTCGCGGAAATGCGTCCATGGATTCGACGGGTCGACCAGATCGTCGGCAGCTTTCTTCACGCCGTCCTTGCGGATCAACGGCTTGGTCAGGCGCTGCGGATTGCTGATGTAGTCAAAGCCGAAACGGCCTTTTACGCACAGGCGATTCTGATTGGCCGGACCGTCACGGCCGGTGACGTAAAGAAGCTTGTCATCCTTGACCTTGTAAGTGAGCTGGCAGCCGACGCCGCAATACGGGCAGACTGAGTTCACCTCGCGGTCGGGGAATTCGGTGCGGACATTCTTCTCGTTGACCAGAGTCGCCGGCATCAGCGCGCCGGTCGGACAGGCCTGCACGCATTCGCCGCAAGCCACGCACGTGGAGTTGCCCATCGGGTCGTCGAAATCGAAGACGATCTTTTCGCCATGTCCGCGGCCGGCCATGCCGATCACGTCATTGACCTGCACTTCGCGGCAGGCCCGGACACAGAGATTGCACTGGATGCAGGCGTCGAGATTGACGGCCATTGCCGGATGGCTGCGATCGGGCGCCGGCTTGCCGTGCGTCGGGAATCGGCTGGTGCCGATGTGCATGCGGTCGGCCCATTCCCAGAACTTCGATTGTGGATCGTGGGCAGCGGTCTTTCGGTCGGGCTGATCGGAAATGAGCAGTTCGAACACCATCTGCCGCGCGGTCTTGGCGCGATCCGACGTCGCCTTCACCTTCATGCCTTCGGCCGGCTTGCGGATGCAGCTTGCCGCCAGCACGCGCTCGCCTTCGATCTCCACCATGCAGGCGCGGCAATTGCCGTCGGCGCGGTAGCCGGGCTCGGGCGAATAACAAAGATGCGGAATGTCGGTGCCGAGCCGCTTCGCCACCTGCCAGATGGTCTCGCCCGTCCAGCGCCTCGACTTCCTTGCCGTCGAGGATGAACTTCACGCTCTTGGCTTTGCCGTTGCCTGCGCTCATTGTTTTTGCCTTTCGCCGTCACCAGCTTCCGAGCGGTTTCGACAATTCATCCGGAAAGTATTTCAGCACGCACAGCAGCGGATTCGGTGCCGCCTGGCCAAGGCCGCAGATCGAGGCATCGCGCATGGCGGTCGAAAGCTCTTCCAGCAGCTTTACGTCCCAGGGACCCTTGGCCATCAACTTGGCCGCCTTTTCCGTGCCGGCACGGCAAGGCGTGCACTGGCCGCAACTTTCGTCCTCGAAGAACTTCATCAGATTCAACGCCGCAGCTTTTATGTCGTCCTTGTCGGACAAAATCACAACCGCGTGCGACCCGACGAAGCAGCCATATTTTTCCAGAGTTCCGAAATCGAGCGGAATGTCGGCCATGGAGGCCGGCAGAATGCCGCCTGACGGCCCGCCTGGCAGATAGGCCTTGAAACTATGGCCGTCCTGCATGCCGCCGCAGAACTCGTCGATCAGTTCCTGCATCGTGATGCCGGCAGGCGCGAGCTTGACGCCCGGGTTCTTCACGCGGCCCGACACCGAGAAACTGCGGAAGCCTTTTCTTTCGTGGCGGCCTTGCGCAGTCATCCACTCAGCGCCCTTCTCGATAATGTCGCGGATCCAGAACATGGTCTCGACGTTCTGCTCGAGCGTCGGGCGGCCGAACAGGCCCACCTGCGCAACATAGGGCGGACGATGGCGCGGCAGACCGCGCTTGCCTTCGATCGATTCGATCATCGCCGACTCTTCGCCGCAGATGTAGGCACCGGCGCCGCGGCGCAGATGCAGCTTCGTATGCGGTGAAAGGCCGGCCTTCTCGACCTTCTCGATCTCGTCGAGCAACATCAGCCGCAACTCGGGATATTCGTCGCGAATGTAAATGTATGTGTCGGGCGCCTCGACGACCCAGGCGGCAATCAGCACACCTTCAATGAAGCGATGCGGATCGCGTTCGAGATAGTAACGATCCTTGAAGGTGCCGGGCTCGCCTTCGTCGGCGTTAACCGCAAACATGCGCGGCGCGGGCTCGGCGCGCACCAGCGACCATTTGCGGCCGGTCGGAAATCCCGCACCGCCGAGGCCGCGCAGACCGGCATCGCTGACGATCTTGATGAGATCATCGCGCGTGCGTTTGTCCGAGAGACAGGCTTTCAGCAGCGCGTAGCCACCGGACTTTTGATAAGCGGCGAAATCCGCGCCCGGCGTCCACGCGTGCGCGTGCGGCTTTGCTTTCACCGCCGCAGCAACATTGGCGGGCGTCGCCTTGAAGGTCTGCACATGGCCAACGGCAGCGACCGGTGCGCGATCGCAGGCGCCCATGCAAGGCGCGCGCACGACGCGAACGTCGCGTCCGAGTTTGCCGGGCAAATCCTTCAGCAATTTTTCAGCACCCGCCATCGCGCACGACAGTGAATTGCAGACGCGCACGGTAACGGGAGGCGGCGGCATCTCGCCTTCCTTCACCACATCGAAATGCGCGTAGAAGGTCGCGACCTCGTAGACTTCGGTCAGCGCCATCTTCATTTCGGCGGCGAGCGCAGCGAGATGGGCTGCGGAAATATAGCCGTACTGATCCTGGATGAGATGAAGATGCTCGATCAGCAAATCGCGCCGGCGCGGCCGGTCGGTGAGGAGCGACCGGATTTCAATCAGCGCCTGCGGATCGACCTGGCGTCCCTTGGGCGTGCGCGGCGGACGGCGTCGACCGGCACGCGCGCGGCTGGAACCGCGGAGGCTCCATGGTCTGTGACGCTCATCTCTTCTCCCTCTAAACCTCAGGAAAACGCTTCTGAATCCCCGCTAGGCAAGCCCCAGCCCCAAATCGGGCGATAGAGCGTTTTCTATTAATACGCTCGTTGTGCTTGTAATTTCCGATGATGCTGCCTTAATTGGCGTTCCGAATAGCGGCTTTGTTTCCGCTATCGGGGGCAATCCGGAAACGCGTCATATCCGCACAGATCGGGCGACACCTTGCTGGAAAAACTGGAATTTCTCCTCGCCTTGGCCCGCGAGAAGCATTTCGGCCGCGCGGCCGAAGCCTGCGGGGTCACCCAGCCGACCCTGTCGGCCGGCGTGAAGCAGCTGGAAGACACCTTTGGTGTTTTGCTGGTCAACCGAGGATCCCGTTTCCAGGGCTTTACCGCGGAAGGCGAGCGCGTGCTCGAATGGGCGCGCCGCATCGTCGGCGACACCCGCGCCATGCGCCAGGAGGTGGACGCGCTCCGTCACGGACTCGCCGGACGGCTTCGTCTGGCTGCAATTCCGACCGCGCTCGCAATGGTGGAAACACTGACCACGCCATTCCGCGCGCGGCATCCGGACGTCCAATTCACGGTCCTGTCGCGTACATCGATCGAGATACTCGCACATCTGGAAAATCTCGAGATCGATGCCGGCCTCACCTATCTCGACAACGAACCGCTCGGCCGCGTGACCGCAATTCCGCTCTATCGCGAACGCTATCGCCTGCTGGTCGCCGCCGATGCCCCGCTCGGGGATCGGGAATCAGTCAGTTGGTCCGAGGTCGCACAGGTCCCGCTGTGTCTGCTCACTCCCGATATGCAGAACCGGCGGATCATCGAGCGACTGCTGCGCGAGACCGGCATCGATCCGCATATCACGCTCGAATCGGATTCGATGATCCTGTCTGTATTCGCATGTCCGCACGGGCCGCTGGGCCAGCGTAATGCCGGCGCGCCTTGCCGCATCGCTCGGCCTGACAGATGTGTTGCGATCGATTCCAATTGTTGGGCCGGAAGCATCGCACACAATTGGCCTGGTCGCGCCGGCCCGGGAGCCGATGACAACTCTGACGGCTGCCCTCGTTGCAGAAGCACGTCGTATTGCTCCTTTGTTGTCTGATTGAATTCGCACTAGTCTTTAGTCGCATGCACTAAACGAGTAATGGGTGACGCCAAGGAAACCCTGCGGTTGTTCGGTACGCCCTATTCAGTGAATCGCGTTCGCGCCGCCATGTTCAGCGCCGCAATCCGCTGGACGCCGATCGAACTCGACTAGCCGAAAACTAAAGTGGCGCAAGAGACGGCGACGGCATCTCGACGATGTCAGCGTCGTCGCTTGCCGCTTGTGCCAGTTCTTGCGCAGAAAGGGCCTTTTTCTTTGCGCCCCGCTTCGATCGCTCTTTCATGCG
Source organism: uncultured Alphaproteobacteria bacterium (assembly GCA_963819915.1). Classification (GTDB taxonomy): domain Bacteria; phylum Pseudomonadota; class Alphaproteobacteria; order Rhizobiales; family Xanthobacteraceae; genus Pseudolabrys. The sequence goes on along the minus strand of CAWFXX010000007.1, from coordinate 43,290 downwards.
CCGCTCGTAGAAATTGACGATATTGCGAGCGGTTTCCTTGCTGAGCTTTCTGTAGCGCTCAAAAGCCTCGGTGATCTCGTCGGGCTGCAGACTGCGGTTGGCAACGTACATAACCAGCAGCTCGCGCGCCGTCGTCCAGGAGCAGCCGGCGGCCTTGGCGAGCAGCAGCACCATGTCTTCGCCCTCGTCGAGGAGCGCGCGTTCCACCAGATCAATGGGGAAGACACCAAGCCGGGCGAGTGCGACCGCCGTCTTTTCGAAATCCTGTGCGTGCGCCGGGCCATGAACGCTGGCTTCCGTGATAGGGCGCACGTTGAAACGCCGCTTGGCCTCGCGCACGGCCGCGCTATGCGCGCGCGAACTCTTGCGAACCTCCTGCTGCATTTCGGTGGCAACGTCGTCGACGGAATTGCGAATGGCGGCGGCCATTTTCGGATTGGCGGCCTCGAGCTTGGCGCGGACGTTGGACGATGCCGCCTCCAGCAGCTTGAGGAAATACTGGCGCGGAATATCGCTACGCTCGCCGAGAGCCAGAGTCAGCTTGCGATCATAGCGCGCGCGGGTCGTCAACTTGCCATAGCCGGCAAGTGAAAAGCGCGCGCCTTTGTTCTTGACGACGCGGTGGACGACCCGTTGATCGCCGCGCTCGACAAGGACATCGGTGACCGCTTCGCTCAATTTCAGGCGCTGCGCGATCGAAAACAGGTGGTCCTGGCTCTTGACCGTGGCGTTTTCAACAAGGTCTTCGTCGGTCAACTGTTGCGAATGGACCAGCACTGGTCCCGCAACCTCGATCGCATCGTCGAATGCCAGCGAGCGAACGATTTTTGGTGGCGCACTTTCCATGCGCGCGAGATGCTCGGCAAGCTTTGCCCGCGCCTTGACCTCGATATCGGTGGAGAGTTGCTCGAGAACGTCATCGAACAGCGCGATCTGGTCGTGCGAGTAGCTGCGCGAGCCCGCCGCAAACAGATCGGCAATGCGTTGAAGGATCCTCAGGCGCTGGTCGACGCTGCCGATCGATGCCGACGCGATCAGCTCATCGAGCACGGAACGGCTTTGCGCGAGTGCATGGGAATTCTGTGATGCTGCGGTGGCTGGCATGGGCAACGCTGGTTAACCGGTGGTTACTGATCGCCTCGCGGCCTCACGGGGAATTCCGCGCGACCGTAGCGGGTAGCAACCTACCGGAAACTTCCGAAAACTCGCTGTACGATCAGCATGCAAAAGTGCCAAAAATTTTAGGCAATTCGGCCGCCGCGGCACCGGCTTAAATGACGAAAGGCCCGCTTTTGGCGGGCCTTTCTCATCTCTCGAACCGTCGTGGAAAGTCTTAAAATAACCCGACGATCTGGCCCTGGGCATTGACGTCGATCGAGTTGGCCGACGGCACCTTGGGCAAGCCGGGCATGGTCATGATCTCACCGCAGATTGCCACGACGAACTCGGCGCCGGCGGACAGCCGGACTTCGCGCACATTGATCGTGTGGTCGGCTGGCGCGCCCTTGGCGTCCGGGTTGGTCGAAAAGGAGTACTGGGTCTTGGCGACGCAAATCGGCAATTTTCCATACCCCATTTCCTCCCAGGCCTTGAGCTGGTCCTTCACCGACTTGTCGGCGGTCACGTTTTTGGCGCGATAGATTTCACGCGCGATCGTCTCGATCTTTTCAAACAGTGACATTTCGTCGGGATAGAGGAGCTTGAGTTTGCTCTTTCCTTCGTCGATGACCTTGACCACCGCCTTGGCGACGTCGGCCGCGCCCGCGCCGCCCATGGCCCAATGATCGGCCATCAGCGCCTCGACGCCCAGCGCCTTGCATTTCTCTCTCACCAGCGCGATTTCGGCGTCGGTGTCGGCGGAGAAGCGGTTAATCGACACCACCGCCGGCAGGCCAAATTTCTTGACGTTCTCCACATGGCGCTGAAGGTTGGCCATGCCCGCTTCCAGCGCCTTCAGGTTTTCCGACTTGAGGTCTTCCTTCTTGACACCGCCATGCATCTTGAGCGCGCGGATGGTGGCGACCAGCACCACGCAATCGGGCGTGAGACCGGCCTTGCGGCACTTGATGTCGATGAACTTCTCGCCGCCGAGATCGGCGCCGAAGCCTGCTTCCGTCACGACGTAGTCCGCGAGCTTGAGCGCGGTCGTGGTCGCCAGCACCGAGTTGCAGCCATGCGCGATATTGGCGAAGGGGCCGCCATGGATGAAGGCCGGCGTGCCCTCGAGCGTCTGCACCAGGTTGGGGGCAATCGCTTCCTTGAGCAGCGCGGCCATTGCGCCGTGCGCCTTGAGATCGCGCGCGCGCACCGGCTTCCTGTCGCGGGTATAGGCAACGATGATATTGCCGAGACGTTCCTTGAGGTCGTCGAGATTCTTGGCAAGGCAGAAAATCGCCATCACTTCGGAGGCAACGGTGATGTCGAAGCCGGCTTCGCGCGGGTAGCCGTTGGCAACGCCGCCGAGCGAGCAGACGATCTCGCGCAGCGCGCGGTCGTTCATGTCCATGACGCGGCGCCAGACGACGCGGCGCGAGTCGATGCCGAGGGAATTGCCCCAGTAGATATGGTTGTCGATCAGCGCCGAAAGCAGATTGTGCGCAGACGTAATGGCGTGAAAATCGCCGGTGAAATGCAGATTGATGTCTTCCATCGGCACGACCTGGGCATAACCGCCGCCGGCGGCGCCGCCCTTCATCCCGAACGACGGGCCGAGGCTCGGCTCGCGCAGGCACAGCATCGCCTTCTTGCCGATGTGGTTGAGCGCGTCGGTCAGGCCGACCGTGGTCGTCGTCTTGCCCTCACCCGCCGGCGTCGGCGTAATCGCGGTAACAAGGATCAGCTTGCCGTTCGGCTTGCTTTGCAGCGACTTGATGTAGTCCATCGACACCTTGGCCTTGTAGTGGCCGTAGGGGTCGAGATTCTCGGCGGCGATGCCGAGCTTTTCCTTGGCAATGTCGAGGATCGGCCGCTTCTTGGCGGCTTGCGAAATTTCGATGTCGGATTTCGGGCTTTGATGCTGCGAGGCGGGCATGGGGACGTTTCCAATATGCGGTTGTGTGTTTCGAATGAGCCGATGGGCATTCTGATCTGTCATGCCCGGCCTTGTGCCGGGCATCCCGTTCAGGAAGGCAAAGCGCCCACCTCAGCGGGATGGCCGGGACAAGCCCGGCCATGACGGCGGATAATCATGTGAACCTTGCTCCGGCGGCGAGCTTGGCGGTGGAGATGAATTCAGCGGCATCGATTTTCTTGCCGCCGTCGGGTTGAACACGGCTGACCTTGAAGCGCCCGTCGGCGCAGACCACCGTGAAACTGTCCGCATCGATCGCGACCACTTCACCGAGTTTTCCGGCGATGCCTTTCGGGTCTTTCGCGGGCAGCGGTTTGGCGTCAAAAATCTTCAGCGTCTTGCCATCGAGTGTCGTCCACGCGCCCGGCGCCGGATTGCAGCCGCGGATCAGCCGGTCGATCTGCTCCCACGGCTTGCCCCAGTCGATCTTCGCGTTGCCGGGACCGCAGCGGCCCTCATAAGTGGCCTTTGACTCGTCCTGCTTGATGCGCGGCGCCTTGCCGGCTTTCACGAGATCGACCGACTCCATCATGGCGTCGACGCCCATCGGGAACAGGCGGTCGAAATAAACGGTGCCGAGCGTGTCGGTGCCGGAAATTGGCGTCTTCTTCTGGATCAGCACAGCACCGGTATCGAGGCCATTGTCGGGCCAGAAAATCGACAGCCCGGTTTCCTTTTCACCCTTGATGATCGGCCAGTTGATCGCGCTGGCGCCGCGATAGGCCGGCAGGAGCGAGGGGTGATACTGAATCGAGCCGTGGGTGGGGATGTTGAGGAAATCCTCCGGGACGAACAACGTCACGAAGGCCATCACCTGCAGGTCGGGCTTGAGCGCCTTGAATTCGTCCCAGACTTTCGAGTCTTTGTAGGACGCCGGCTGATAGACTGGCAGCTTGGCGGCGATCGCGGCTTCCTTGAGGGGATCGGCCTTGGCGCCTTCCTTTTCCGGGGCGACATAGACCGCAACCACATTTTCACCGCGCTTGAGCAGCGCCTCGAGCACGGCCTTTCCGAAAGCCTGCTGCCCGTGAACGACAATACGCATACGACTAACCTCCCCAGATCCTTGGCCATCATGCCCGCGCAGGCGGGCATCCCGACTGCTCGGAGCACTGGTCCCCGCCTTCGCGGGGACGACAGCTCGTTGATTACGCCGCCTTTTCTTCCTTCTTCGGCGCGCTCAGCGCGCCGGAGTTCTTGATTTCGTTGACCTCCGCGGCCTTGAGGCCGAGGACGTCAGTCAGGATTTCGTCCGTGTGCTCGCCCAGCAGCGGCGACCGTTTCACGTCGGAGATCGAATCCGACATCTTGATCGGATTGCCGACGGTGAGATATTTGCCGCGGGTCGGATGATCGACTTCGACCACGGTGCCGGTTTTGCGCAGCGACGGCTCCTCGGCGATTTCCTTCATCGACAAAATCGGACCGACCGGGATATCGACCTTGTTGCACAATTCCATGACCTCGAACTTGGTCTTGGTCATGGTCCATTGCTCGATACGGCCAAAGATCTGCTTGAGCTTCGGCAGCCGCGCGCGCGGCGTTGCGTATTCCGGATCGGTTTTCCAGGTCGGCTCGCCGATCAGATCGCAAATCGGACCCCAGACCGGCGCCTGAGTAATGAAATAGATGTAGGCGTCCGGATCAGTCTCCCAGCCCTTGCACTTGAGGATCCAGCCCGGCTGACCGCCGCCGGAATCGTTGCCCGCGCGTGGCACTGAGGCGCCAAACGCAACGCCTTCGCCATACTGGCTGTATTCCGTGAGCGGACCGGCCTTCAGGCGTTGCTGGTCGCGCAGCTTGACGCGGCAGAGGTTGAGCACGCCATCCTGCATGGCGGCGAGCACCTTTTGCCCACGGCCGGTGCGGTTGCGCTGGTAGAGCGCGCAAACAATGCCGAGCGCCAGATGCAGGCCGGTGCCGCTGTCGCCTATCTGCGCGCCGGTCACGAGTGGCGGACCTTCACGGAACCCCGTGGTCGAGGCCGAGCCGCCGGCACATTGCGCGACGTTCTCGTAGACTTTGCAATCTTCGTAGGGACCGGGACCGAAGCCCTTGACCGAGGCGACGATCATGCGCGGGTTGAGCTTGTGAATGTGCTCCCAGGTGAGCCCCATGCGGTCGAGCGCGCCCGGCGCGAAATTCTCCACCAGTACGTCGCATTTTTTGATCAGCTCATCGAGCACGCGTTTGCCTTGCGGGTGCTTGGAGTCGATGGTGATCGAACGCTTGTTGTGGTTGAGCATCGTGAAGTAAAGCGAGTCGGCACCCTTCACGTCGACCAGCTGCCCGCGTGTGATGTCGCCGACACCCGGACGCTCGACCTTGATGACGTCGGCGCCCATCCAGGCGAGAAGTTGCGTGCAGGTCGGGCCTGATTGCACGTGCGTGAAATCGAGAATCCGCACGCCGGTGAGCGCCTTGCCGTCCTGACCGAAAGGCCGCGACGACGGCCTCGGCAGGTGACCATTGCCGTTGGCCCTCTTTGCCGCCGGTTTCCGGGCGGCGAGCTTCACCACCTTGCGGGCGCGCCTCTTCGATGCGGCTTTCGCCTTTTTCCGTTTCTTCTTGGCCATCTCAGGTTCTCCTATCTCTCGGCTGTCATGCCCGCGCAGGCGGGCATCCAGTATTCACAGGCCTATCGATTGTGCATAACGACGAACTTTAGGGATTACTGGGTCCCCGCCTCCGCGGGGACGACAGCCCTTCCTATTTCTTCTTCAGCTTGCTTTGCGGATTGAGATTGCCAATCCGGCCGCTCTCGCTGCCAGCCGCCGGGTCGAGCACCGCATTGATGAGCGTCGGCTTGCCGGAATCCATGGCGGCGTTGACGGCGCGCTTGAGTTCGTCCGGGGACGTCGCGTTGACGCCAACGCCGCCGAAACCCTCCATCATCTTGTCGTAGCGCGAGCCCTTCACGAAGACGGTCGGCGCCGGATCCGAGCTCACGGCGTTGACGTCGGTACCGCGATAAATGCCGTCGTTATTGAAGATGACGACACAGACCGGCAGCTTGTAGCGGCAGATCGTTTCGACCTCCATACCCGAAAATCCGAATGCGCTGTCGCCTTCGACCGCGAGCACCGGCTTGCCGGTTTCGATGGCTGCGGCGATGGAATAGCCCATGCCGATGCCCATGATGCCCCAGGTGCCGACATCCAGGCGCTTGCGCGGCTGATACATGTCAATGATGCCGCGCGCGAGATCGAGCGTGTTGGCGCCCTCATTGACGAGGATCGCGTCAGGCCGTTCCTTGATGATTGTGCGCAGCACGCCGAGCGCGCCGTGGTAGTCCATCGGAGAATTGTTGTTCATCAACCGCGGCGCCATCTTGGCGACGTTCTCTTCACGCTTCTTGCTGACGGCGCCGGTCCAGTCAGCCGGCGGCGCGGGCCAATTGCCGTCCATGCCATGCACTAGCGCGGCGACACATGAGCCGATGTCGCCAACCACCGGCGCAACGATCTCGACGTTTGAGTCCATTTCCCTGGGCTCTATATCGACCTGGATGAACTTCTTCGGCGCGTCGCCCCAGGCTTTGCCCTTGCCGTGCGACAGCAGCCAGTTCAGCCGTGCGCCGATCAGCATGACGACGTCGCTGTCCTTGAGCACCGTCGAGCGCGCCGCGCCCGCGCATTGCGGGTGCGTGTCGGGCAGCAAGCCTTTGCCCATGCTCATCGGCAGGAAGGGAATGCCGCTCTTTTCGACCAGCGCGCGGATCGCGTCGTCCGCCTGCGCATAGGCTGCGCCCTTGCCGAGGATAATCAGCGGCCGTTTGGCGCTTTTGAGCACGTCGAGTGCGCGCTTGATTGCGGCAGGTCCGGGAATTTGTGCCGGCGCTGGATCAATGACCTTGACGAGTGACTTGCGCCCGGCCTCGGCGTCCATCACTTGCCCAAACAGCTTGGCCGGCAGGTCGAGATAGACGCCACCGGGGCGTCCCGACACAGCGGCGCGGATTGCACGCGCCAGCCCGATGCCGATGTCTTGTGCGTGCAGCACGCGGAAAGCCGCTTTGCACAGCGGCTTGGCGATGGCGAGTTGATCCATCTCCTCGTAGTCGCCCTGCTGCAAGTCGACAATCTCGCGCTCCGACGAACCCGACATCAATATCATCGGGAAGCAGTTGGTCGTGGCATGCGCGAGCGCGGTCAGTCCGTTGAGAAAGCCGGGCGCCGAAACCGTAAGGCACACGCCGGGCTTCTTCGTCAGGAAGCCTGCAATCGACGCCGCATAGCCGGCATTCTGCTCGTGGCGGAACGAGATGACACGGATGCCCTCGGCCTGCGCCATGCGGCCGAAATCCGTGATCGGAATACCGGGCACGCCGTAGATCGTGTTGAGGCCGTTGAGCTTCAACGCATCGATGATGAGATGGAAGCCATCTGTCAGCTCGCGCTCTGCTTCGCCGGCATCTGCCTGTTTTTCTTTCACTGCTGCATCAGCCATGGGAATCCTCCCGCTCTTCTGTTCGTTTAATCGAGATAATCGGCATAGCGCGCCACGTGCTCGGCAAGACCGAGCGCGTGATCGCGCACCAGTTCTCCGGCACGATCGGTCGCGCGCGCCTCCAGCGCTTCGATGATGTTCATGTGGTCGCGGATCGAACGGTCGGCGCGATCCTTCTCGCCGATCGTGGTGCGCCGGATCATGCGCATGTGCGTGAAAAGATTCTCGGCGAGGTCGATCAGGACCTCGTTGTGACTGAGCTTGATGATGGTCTGGTGGAACTCGATGTTGACATCCGAATACTCATCCAGATGCGCGCGCAGCTGGCCGTTTTCGAAGGTCGCGAACATTTTGCGCAGCCCGGCGATTTCCTCATCGGTCGCCGTTTGCGTGATCAGCCGCGCGGCCATGCTTTCCAGCGCCGCCCAGGCGGTAATCATCTCGATCACTTCGCGCCTGGTTTTGCGCACCACATAAATGCCGCGGCGCGGCACCGAGCGGACAAAGCCTTCGCTCTCGAGCTGGGCCATCGCCTCGCGCACGGGCGTGCGACTGATGCCGAAGTCCTGCGCAAGCTTGCGCTCGTCCAGCCGGATGTCGTCGCGGTTGCGATAGATGTCCATCGCCACGATCGCATTCTTCAGCGCGGCATAGGCCTTGTGCTTGAAGCTAGGCGTGACGTCGATCCGCTGGAGCGCCGGATGTGGCGTGAGCGGCGCGCGGGCGGCAGCTCCACGCTCGGAAACACTGGCACGACGGGGGTTACGGTCTCGGGTACTCATGCTGGTATACAATATGCCAGATGCCCCCGCGTGCGGCAACCGCCCGCATATGTCGAGGATCGCATCAAAATCGGGGTCGCCGCAAAACTCGGAGCGCCGTGTTGGAGCGGATTCTATTCCGCCGGCCGCAGCTTGCCCGAACGTAGGCGCGTCCATCCGGACTGGATCATCGGCCAGAACAGGGCGATCAGCCCAAGCGCCATAATCGTACTGACCAGCCCGTTCGAGAAGAACACACCGAGGCTACCTTGCGAACTGAGCAATGACTGGCGGAACGCCTCTTCGGCTTTGTCGCCCAGCACAATCGCGAGCACCATCGGCGCCATCGGATAGTTGCACTTCTTCATGAAGTAGCCGGCAATGCCGAATACCACCATCATCACGACATCGAAGGTGTTGTTGTGCACGGTGTAAGCGCCGATCGCGCAGAACACCATGATCACCGGTGCAATCACGCTGAACGGAATACGCAGGATCGAGGCAAACAGCGGCACGCAGGTCAGCACGATGATCAGGCCGACAATATTGCCCATGTACATGCTGGCAATCAGGCCCCACACGAAGTCCTTCTGCTCGACAAAGAGCAACGGGCCGGGCTGCAAGCCCCAGATCAACAAGCCGCCGAGCAACACCGCCGCCGTCGGTGAACCGGGCACACCGAGCGCGATCATCGGCAGCAGCGCGGACGTACCGGCGGCGTGAGCCGCCGTCTCCGGTGCTATGACCCCTTCGATCTCGCCATTTCCGAAATTATGCCCATTCTTCGAAATGCGCTTCGCGATGCCGTAACTCATGAAGGATGCCGGCGTGGCGCCTGCCGGGCTGATCCCCATCCAACATCCGATCAGGCATGAGCGCAGATAGAGCAACCAGTAGCGCGGCAACTTTGCCCAGGTCTGCAGCACGACCTTCATATTCAACGCAGCCGGCTTGCCGCGGAAGCTCAGGCCTTCCTCCATGGTCAGCAAAATTTCGCCGATGCCGAAAAGACCGATCACCGCGATCAGGAAGTCGAAGCCGTTGAGCATCTGCTCGACGCCGAAGGTGAGGCGCAGTTGTCCCGGTCATCTGGTCGAGGCCGACGGCGCCAAGCCCAAAGCCCAGCATCATTGACGCAACGGTCTTGAATGGCGGCTCCTTGCTCAATCCGACGAAGCTGCAGAATGCGAGAAAATAAACAGAGAAGATTTCAGGCGGCCCGAACCGCAATGCGAAACTGGCGACCAGCGGCGCAACCAGCGTGATGATGATGACCGCGAACAGCGCGCCAACGAAAGACGAGGTGAATGCAGCGGTCAAAGCCTCGCCGGCTTTGCCGTTCTGCGCCATCGGATAGCCGTCGAAGGTCGTCGCCACCGACCATGGCTCACCCGGTATGTTGAACAGGATCGAGGTGATGGCTCCGCCGAACAAAGCTCCCCAGTAGATGCACGAGAGCATGATGATCGCCGACGTCGGCGACATGGAAAACGTCAGCGGCAGCAGGATCGCGACGCCGTTAGCTCCGCCAAGGCCCGGCAGCACGCCGACGATCACGCCCAGCACGATGCCGACGACCATCAGCACCAGGTTGAACGGTTGCGCCACCACTGCAAAGCCGTGGAATAGATTACCAATGTCTTCCATACACCCGTCTCTTGATTATTCGCATTGTCCCCAAACCGCCGGCGCATCGCGCACGACGGCTGTCGAATTGTCAGTACCCCAGGAAGCTTTCGAGCGGGCCCTTCGGTAGTGGAACGAGAAACCATATCTCGAACATCAGAAAGGTGAGAACGGGCACCGCGACCGCAACCGAAACGGTGGCAAGCCAACCGTATTTTCCGAACCAGCGCATGAAGAACGCGATCAGGATCGCCGACGCGACATACATTCCGAGATAAGGCACAAGCGCGACATAGATGATGGTCGGCACGAGAACGGAAATGACCTGCCGGAGCTGGCCCCATTCCGCAAACAGCTTTCCTTGTCCGGACGTCGCTAGCACGTTGAAAAGGTTCACCGCGCAGGAGAGCAGAACCACGAGGCTCACATAAAATGGAAAAAAGCCGGCGCGCGGCCCGTCATCGCCCCAGCCAATTCCAACCTTCAAGCTTCCGTAGATTCCGATCAGCGCGAGGAGTGCCATGAACGCGGCTACTCCGATTTCCACGCTCCGGTGGGACGGGCCCGTCCCACCGGTTTCGTTTGTTGTCTGATTCATTACACCCTCAAGTGACTGCGATCGGACAACCGCAGCTAATTGGTCTTGGCGAGGAAGCCGGCCTCTTTCATCAGGCCTTCATGCAGCTTCTCTGCGTCGGCCACCCACTTGGCATACTCCGCGCCGGTCATGAAGGTCGTGTTGAACGCCCCATCGCTCATCAATTTCTTCCACTCGGGTGTCTCACGCACTTTCTTGAACAGGTCGACATAGTAGGCGACCTCGTCCGGAGTGACGCCTGGCGGCATGAAATAGCCGCGCAGCATCAGATATTCGACATCGAGCCCTTGCGATTTGCAGGTCGGAATGTCGTTCCACGACATATCACCGGCAATCTTGTCGTGATAATCCAATTTCTTGCTGTCAAAAACGCAGAGTGGGCGCAGTTTGCCGGCGCGCCAATGAGCAACAGCTTCGATCGGATTGTTCACCGTTGAGTCGACGTGATCGCCAACGAGCTGGACGGCAACAGCGCCGCCGCCTTTATAAGGAATGTAGGTCATCTTTTTGCCGGTCGCCTTTTCGAGCGCAACCGTGATGATCTGGTCTTCCTGCTTGGAGCCGGTGCCACCCATCTTGAAGGTGTTGTCGGGCGCGGCCTTGATCGCCGCGATGTAGTCCTTCACCGTCTTGTATGGCTTGTCAGCGTTTACCCAGAGGACGAATTCGTCGAGCGCCATCATCGCGACCGGCGTCAGATCCTTCCAGTTGAAAGGAATGCCGGTGGCGAGCGGCGTGGTGAACAGATTCGAAAGCGTGATGATCAGCTTGTGCGGATCACCCTTCGCGTTCTTGGCGGCGAGGAAGCCCTCGCCGCCGGCGCCGCCCGACTGATTGATCACCACCACCGACTGCTTCGACAAATTGTGCTTGGTGATGATGCCCTGCATCACGCGAGCCATCTGGTCCGCGCCACCGCCAGTACCGGCCGGCACGATGATTTCGATGGGCTTGGTGGGCTCCCACGCCTGGGCTGGCGCCGATAGTGCGACCGCTCCGCCAATACAGGCGGCAGCAAAACCTAAAACATGCGTCGTATTTCGCATTTCACTCCTCCCTGAGGTCCTCCGCCTGGCCGATCTTCTTGTCGGCTCAGCGACTATTCGTCACCCGCACAGTCATCGTATCGAGAAAAGGCCCGATCACAAATAGTACATATTCGCTAGACGCTCACGGACGACATGAATACGGGGCTATTTGCCGCGCTTTTCATGGGAAATCGATCTTCGGTTTTGCAATGCAGCAATGCTTCGGCCCGTTCCACTGAATCGAATAGTTGAGGACGTTCGGGAGGTAATAGCGCACGTGGCGCCAATAAATTAAGGCCCGGCGCGAACGTCGGGCCTCAAAATCACGCTAGATTTGGTTGCGGGGGTAGGATTTGAACCTACGACCTTCAGGTTATGAGCGTCCGGGCGGACTAAAACCGATTTGGGCCGCCTGAGAAACCTGGATTTCCGGTCCAGAGGACTATCCCCAAGGTTAGGGGCCCCATGTCCGCTAAGTGCCAATAGCCGACGTAGCCTCCATAAAGAAAGACCGCCTCGCGGCGGTCTCTCCTTCAATGGGCTATTTCGAAACCGATCAAACGGCCTGCTTGAATGCCTCCTGTGCCGCTTGATTGGCGCGATCGAACGAACCGCGAGTTTCCGTCAATGCAGTCACCAATGCAGACCATGACTGTTTGCCTGCCTCGTTAATCTTTTGGAGTTTTTTCTCAGCCATGGCGGCGTCGGCTTCCATTTGCTTCAGGGCGAGCTTCTATTTCGCTCCGACGTCCAGCTGCGAACTCTTTGCCAACGGTGCGAAGATTTTCGGCTGCTTCGCGCCACGCCTTCACTTGAGCTTCAGCTTGGCCTTTAAAAACCGCCTGCTGCTGCTCGATTTTTTGGCTGGAGCTTTCGATATACTTCCCGACGTCGGCCTCGAACGCGTTCCATTCAGATTGGAGCCGTGCTTTCTCTTTAACCCATACGGCCTCGTTGGCATCCGCCTGCTTTTTCAGCGTATCACGGAAGTCATCACGCTTTTTGCGCATGTCAGCGAGAGCTTGGTTGGCTTTGGTGCGGGCGTCAGCTTGGAGTTCGCTGACCTTGGCCTCAAATGAGGCCAGTGTGGCGTCCATTTCATCGATCCGTTCTTTCGCCCAATTAAGATAGAAATGAATAGCGCTGTGCTGAGACATTTGTGTCACCTCTCTATGTTTTGTGAATTGGTTTTGGGTACAACCATTTAGCCAAGAGACGCTCTCGGGCTAGGGGCTAACCCAAGAGCGTCTGCGCACGGTGAAAAAGTATTTACGCCTACATGCCCCAATGAAAGGGCTTCTCCACCGTTCGAAAAAAGACAAGCCCAAGCATTCAGCGACGGCATTGATGCAGATCAAATAATGATTGAGCGCGTCGAACTGCCACGCACGGCAGAAAGTATGGTGCACAGATGCGGGGCAGAAAAAGTCCGCGGCCCTCGCTATTTCTCAACGAGCGCGTAGCGTGTGAGGTCCAGCGTGCCCGAGCGCACTGGATCGCCAGCGCGGTATGTTGAGTTGATCGCGTCGTAGACTGACCAGAATTTTTCATCCGAACGCCGCACGCCGAAGGCGTCAACCAACCGGTCATAGTCAGCTACTGACCGAAGACGTGCGATGGCTCTGGAAAACACCTCGATCCGGTTCTCGGGCACCACGAAGAACATATTCGGGTACGCACCAATTACCCCGGCTCGGACCGTGAGTGAGTCCTCCTGCGGAGCAAATCGCTCCGACTCTCCGAGTATCCACGAAATGTTGTCGTGTTCACGGTTGTGGACGATGCTGTAGAGCCGCGCGCTGCCGTCCTCGGCGCGCACAAGCACGATGGCAAGATCCGGAAGAAAGCGAGCGAATGGCGTGGCGGTCGCGGCCCTAATTGACGCAATCTGGCGCAGCGCTTCTTCTGTCGTGGTGAGTTTCGGTGCCCCCCGGCCAGCGGGAAACTGTAGTGCTTTCCAGTTGAGCGCGTCAGGCCGGCCTCGCACCGGCGATGGTAGGTACTCGTTGATGACCCGCTCGATAAATTCAGCTTTGGCTCTGGCCTCGTTGCGGTAGGTGATGCCGGACGGTGCGGATCTGTTCACGAGTGGAAAAACGTAGCGAAGCTTGAGCTCGGTAAACGGACCACCGCGATACCATGAGTTGCGCAAGCCGACGCGCTGCGACGGCGGCAGAAAGTCAAGAAACAGCTCTTCCGCTTCCATCCGGATCATGTCCATGTACAGCCGGGTCAGCGCCTGATGGCCGACGTTGCCGAACACGTCGTAGTTGACCACGAGATTGTAGACCAGGCGCTCGAATAGCGCGTAGTCGAGCACGAAGCCCGTCTTTGGCAGGTCGCCTATGGCACCTTTCATAACCACGGCAGTGTCGAAGTGGCGGAATACGGTCAACAGCGCGTTTGGGTTGCGGCCGTCGCCGTCCCAAATGTCTTCGAGCCGGTAACCGGCCGGGCGCAGCTTGTGCGCGCCGTCGGCCCTGAGCTTGCGGTAAGCCTCGCGCTGCTCGACGAGGCGCCGGAAAAACGGAACACCATCCAAGATTGGCACGTCGCTACCCCATACGCCGGGCAGGATCAGTTTGTCCTCGGCCTGTTTTGCATACTCTGCCGACGACACCATGTTGTCGGCATCCGGCCTTAGGAAGAAGACGAAGAACTGCTCCTGGATAGAATTGACCGCGACGCTGCCGTTGCACACCGGGCCCTTGATGAAGGTGCTGATTTCATATTCGGCGTCGTCGAGCAGGAACTGGTAGCGCGCGCGCACGGGAATGTCGGCGAACGTCACGAAGGGATTGCCGGCCGTCTCCTCGCCATAGCCGGGCAGATTCTTCACGTCCCACAGTGGAGCAAGGAATGTTTGTCGAATCCGCTCGAGCTTCTGCGGGGAAAGATCATAGGGGATGTGGGTCTTATCGACGATCGTCTGGTCGAACCGGCTCAGGCAGTAGTGGAAGTCTCCGGGCCCCGGATCGTCATTGGGTCGTCGCGTCGCAATCTCATCGACGCCTGCCTCGCACGGCATACGTGAGCGCACCAGACGGAAAAATGCCGGGCGCTCGGATGCCGTCTCGGACGTGAAATAGAGATGCGCGAGAAACAGATGCTCATAGAGATAACGAGCCATAAGTTTCTCACGTGGCGTGCGGCCATTGAGGAAGGCCTCCCAAGCGCGCACTTGAGGCTGCAGCTCTGGTGGCACCTCACGGCGGCTCGCCAGAGCTAGCGTCCGACGGGCCAGGCGCGCCGCGCGCAATCCATTCACTGAGCGCGCTTATCTGCGCCTCCGACAGTGGCGGCAGTCCGTACGGCATCCCGAGCTCGGGCGTGTTTTGCGAAATGCGCGCGCCACTGTCGCTATCAGCCGGGCAGAAATTGCTGTCTTCGACTGGTTTTCTTGGCTGCAAGGACGAATGCCTGGCCCTCAGATTCACCATCTGCATCAGCAGCGTCTGTGCAGGCTCTGTGCCGCCTAACTACGTCGAAGAAGCCCTTAGCGCGCCAGTCGGAAACGCTGCGACCATCGATGTTGAGCCGGGAAGGCGCAACGCTCTTTGCTCGTGAGCGATCGTAGACGTTGAGTTTGGTGGCGCCGCGCGCCAGGCCCGAATGGCTCTGCAGGTTAAGTTGGCAGGGGGCATTGTAGCAGCTGTGACAGGCGATGCAGCGGTTGTCGAAGATCGGCTGGATGCGGGTGGTGTAGTCGTCGATCGCAGGAGCGGGCTGCGAATTAGCGTTTCGAATGCCGCCGATCAGGGCGAGGATCGCCATCAAGCAAATAATACGCGGACAAACGAAACATGGCACCGCCTGCGATCAAAGACCTATTCAGCCAGCACTCCCTGATCGGCCTGGTCAAGTAGCGTCTGCACCCACATTGATTTTCTGATAATGCCCGCTTCGGGTCAAAAGCAAACATGTGCGGTGCACAAGGCAATGTGCACTTGGTACCAATAGCGGACCTATTTCGAAGGAGCGCCTGCTACATAGTTCGCGCCGGATCAACACCTGCTACTGCAACTGCGCGAGAGTTATTTAGCGTGAACAGAGGACGATAGCTGCGAGCATCCTCAGAATTGATGATCGCCATCGTCAGATTGTCGAGGATCAGCCACTGTTGTTCGTAGCGAACCGCCACGACCGCATGCTGCGTCCCTCGCCTCTCATCTTGTACGATGACAAGCCGGAGATTATCGGCGTCGATCCCCGCTGCACGGAGTGCGACATATTTTACAATCGCATAGTCTTCGCAGTCGCCGGTACCACTGCCTAGTGTCTGAAGGGGGGACGCCCAATAATCGGCATCACCGTATTGGACCCAATCACTAACGGGCTTGACGCTCATATTGACCGCACGATTGAGCCATCCCAGCCGCGCGCGGCCCTCGTGTTTTCGGGCAAGCTCAACAATCGACAAAAAGCGGCGTTCAGCCTGCGAGCAAGTGCTTTCGTGCGTGCGACAGCCTGCGAGCATCTTTTCGTCGGCAGAAATGCGGGACTGAAGCTCGCTCCACCTCGTGGAGATGTCTTCGCTCGGGACGCCCTTTGACAATAGATCAAATGGCTCTCCAGCCGGTACGCGATGCGTAGCAGACTGACGGCTTTCAGACGCGCGGAATTGATGCGTGCTGGCGAAGGCGCCGCTGCAGCAAAGCGCCAAGCAGACGTACGCGATGCGGATTAAAGCGAACATGGTTTGACCACCTGACAGGTCCTGCAGAATTTCAATGCCATGACCGTCCGTCAGTTGCAGTTCGAAATCGGGATTTGGCTTGTGTGAGCGAAAACTAGGTAAGCTTCCAAGTGCATACCAATCGTCTCTGCGCAATCTCGTGTTGCCATTCGCAGACTAATCGCCCCAGCGCCGCGTGAGCGGGGCCAATGGGAGATTCGTGGTTCCGAGACTGTCCGGCATCGTTGAACCGAATCTGGGTCGAGGTCGACATGGGTGCCTCCTTAGGTTCGAAGAGATTTTAGGTGCGATGAGATAGCGAGCGGTCGATTCTGCTGCGCTCATTCTGCCTCAGCAGCTTCCGTGATGCCTGATCAGCCGGCACATAGGGCGCGATGACCGCGTGGCACGCGGCCGAAATCAGATCGTCATTGGTGACCAGACAGTTAAACACCCGGTCACGGTCTGGAATTGCGCCGGCGCAAAACTGGAAGGCATCCCCAATGCAGGCCTGCTTTTCTTCCAAGGTTTCAGCACTCGCGGTCGCAGTGGTGCTCAACATCCAGGCGGCACGGAGTACGATAACGAGCGTACGCGCAATCTTTGTTCTGGCAGCCACGAACTTCTGTCCCTGTGTCGGTGACGTGCAGTCGAAGTACTCGGCTGCTTCTCACGTGGCAGGAAGATCGCGAATTGCGACGCCGGAATCTATTGGGCGCGGGTCGCGCCGGATGCGCTTGTGGTTGGCCAGATTAAGCGATGGCTTAGAATCAGCGCGCGACCGCGCCTTCTGTGATGGCCTTAACGGCCTTCGGGCGTTTGGATCAATCCGGTCAAGAGTGTAGGGGCTTTTCCGGTGTCAGCTTAAGGATATCGGCCATCCGGCTGAGCTCCGGAAGGGAGCGGGCTTTCATCTTCCGCATCAGGTGGGTGCGATGTACTTTCACCGTCGATTCGGCGATGCCGATATCGTTGGCAATTTGCTTATTTAGGCGCCCCGCCGTGACCCGGACCATGACCTCCCGCTCGCGGGAGCTGAGCGTCGCGAAACGTTCTTTGAGCGTATCCAATACCCTGTCACTCTCCCGGCGGGCGCGATCACGCGCGATCCCGGCCTCCACGGCGTCGAGGAGTTCCTGATCACGGAACGGTTTCGTGAGGAACTCGATTGCACCCCCCTTCATTGCTTGTACGGTCATAGGCACGTCGGCGTGCGCCGTTATGAAGATGATCGGCACTTGCCTCTTCGCCTCAGCAAGATCCCGCTGAAGCTCAAGACCGCTTCTCCCCGGCATTCTAACGTCGAGCAGAAGGCAAGTTGGTCCATTCGACAGCTCGGCCTTGGAAAAATCGGCAACAGAAGAAAATTGCTGAATGTCCAAGCCGACCGAGCGCAAGAGTCGCACGACCGAGTCGCGAAAGTCTGGATCATCGTCGATGATCACGACGCTCGGGTTCGCTTCACGCATCCCTGGAACATGCATAAAGGGCCGACCTTCTTCCTTCTTTGATAGGCTTCATTCTACTCACAATCTTTTGCCGCCGACAGCCCCTTCTCCCTAAACGAATAGCCGACCGCCTAAGCCATCGCTTAGGGCCGCCGGCATTGCATTACTATGGGACTGCGCCGACATTGCGAAGTTGCACCCAGGCGCGACGTCACGAGAGAAGCTAGCGCATATCGGGGCCAAACAAGTTGAGATGGAATGAGCAAACGTACATTGATATCGGTCGTCGAGGACGATCAACCCTTTCGCGACTCAATGCGAAAACTCATGACCGTGTTGGGCTATACGGTCGAGGCGTTTTCGTCGGCCGCCGATTTTCTGAAATCTCCTCTGGTCACCGAAACGGCTTGCCTGGTCACAGACGTTCAGATGCCTGGCATGAGCGGCATTGAACTCCACAAGTATCTCGTCAACACTGGGCGGTCGATACCGACCATCATCGTCACCGCCTATCCTGATGAAAAAGACTCGAACCCGCGCTTTGGCGGAAGGAGTAGTTTGTTACCTCAGCAAACCTGTGGATGATGAACAACTAGAGCGCTGCCTTCGTACGGCCCTTGAGCCCAGAGGGCCGCGTCAGGGGCGCTCATGAGACCGGCTGGCCCACGGGCAAAGTAAACTGAAAAATCGCTCCTCTCGGGTGATTGGCCTCAGCCCACATTCGACCGCCATGAGCAGTGATGATTGATCGACAAATCGCGAGGCCCATCCCGATGCCAGTATTCTTTGTTGTATAGAAGGGCGCGAAAACCTGATCAAGACGCTCCGGATCAACTCCCGGTCCAAAGTTCTCGCACCGCGACCAAAATCTCACCGGTCTGGTCCGGCTTGGCGCTAATCAAGAGATCTCGCGATCCCTTCGCGACCGAGCCCATTGCATCTACCGCATTCAGGATCAAATTCAGCACAACCTGTTGAAGTTGAACACGATCGCCGTGAACGAGCAGTGACCCTTTCAGAGTGGTCCCGACGACAATTCCATTTCTTGTGATAGCGCTCTGCACCATCTCGATGACCTCGTATATCGCTTCATTAATATCCAAAAGCTCGCTTCGTGGAGGTGCCTTCTTGATGTGATCGCGCATGCGATCAACAATGTCTTTGGCCCGGTCGGCATCCCTGACGATACAGGCAAACGCCTCTTTGACTTCGGAAAGATTTGGCGGGCTCATTTCCAAAAACCGCATTCCTGCCCGGGCATTGTTGCGGGCCGTGGCGATAGGGTGCAGTATTTCGTGCGCCAGTGACGCGGCTAATTCTCCCATGATGCTAACGCGATTGACGTGCGCGAGATCCGACTCCAGCTGGCGAAGTCTCTCATGCTCCTCTTGTGCGTGTTTACGTTCCGTCACATCGACATGCGTAGCGAGCATTTCAACAGTTTCTTCATCTCCCGAATACAATGGGCGGCCTATCGTTTGAATATGTTTGATCGCTCCATCTGGAAGTATGATTCTGAACTCGAGCGAAAAATCTCTTTTTTGACGCAAGGCCTCCTCAGCCTCTGTATCCGCCTGCTCGCGATCATCTGGATGTATCCGCTGCAACACAGTCTCCCGGCTCGGAAGACCCTGCGCAGGATCAAGACCCCATATTCGATAACTTTCTTGCGACCAATAAACAGGCGCCGTCGCATTGAACACCAAGGTGCCGGTGTTGCTCAGCCGCTGTGCCTCGGCCAAATAGGTCTCGCTGCGCCGCAGCGCTTCTTCTGCCCTTTTTCGTTCAGTGATATGGCGTCCCACTCCGCGATAGCCGACAAAATGCCCCGACCCATCGAATACTGGCAGCCCAGAAACGGACACATAGCGCTTGCCGCCATCGGGTGCAGCTCGCGCAAGCTCAAAGTCCCGAAACGGCAAGTGGGCATCGAGCGTTTCGCGATGCTCGCGCCAGGCTTTAGCGTCAGGCTCGAGGTAAGGCACTTCCCAGCGGGTCTTTCCCATCTCGGAGCCCGGCGCCGGTGCGTCAGTTAGCCCATCGGCAAACTCTTGGCGGATAAAGCGATGCTGCGCATCAGTCTCCCAGTACACGTCGAACGAAAATTGAATGAGGGTACGAAACCGCTCTTCGCTCCCTTTCAGCTGTTCTTCGGTCCGCCTCAGCTCCGTGATGTCCTGGAGGACACCAAACTGACGCAGAGGTCGGCCCGATTCGTCCCAGGTCACGTCACCTTGGCTGTGAACTATTCGATGAGCGCCATCGGGGCGGACCACCCGGTATTCAACGTCATAGCGTGGCCCGTCGGGCTTCAGGGCAGCCGCCGCGGCGGCGGCGGCCCTGGGCCGATCTTCGGGATGAATGAGATTTAGCCAGTGGGCATGCCATTCTGGCAAATCGACAGGCCGCAATCCGAAGATTTCGACAAACCTCCTCAGAGAGAAACACGCGATTGGTGCTGAAGTCCCGTTCCCACCAGCCGAAATGCGCGATCTGCTGGGCTTTCTGCAACTTGGCTTCGCTCTCGCGTAAGACTTCATCTGTGCGCTTACGTTCGGTGATGTCGCGAACAATGCACAGTAGGCGGCGGCCGCCTTGTTCAAATTGACCGACGCGAATTTCCACCGGAAAGGAGATGCCGTCCTTGTGGCGATGACGAGTTCTGAAAGTGACCGTCTCTCCAGCGAGAATACGCTTCGTGAGGCGCTGCATGGACGTCTCGTCCAGACCGGAATTCAAAATCCCGCGGGTGCATTCCAATAAGTTCTTCCCGGCTGTAGCCCAGACTGACGCAGGCCTGGCGGTTGACGTCGAGAACTAACAACTGATCATCGAGTAGAAAAAAAGCATCCGCGGCTTGCTCTACAAAAGTGCGGAAGCGCGACTCGTCGGCGCGCAGCTTGCCCATGAGTTCCCGGTAACGATCAGCGACGTCGTCAAGAATGTCGCGATCCACACAATGTCATCCGGAGCATCGACCCACATGCCGAACATTGGCGGCGCGTGGAAGTAGCTAAGGCACCCAGCAGCGATAATCGATAATATGATTGAGGCGCTGAAGCTTCCCAGCAACGCAGTCACGGCAATCAGAATTACATAAGCAAAGGCCACCCTTTGCAGCCCAAAACCGATGTTAATAGAAACGAAGGTGATCAAAATCAGGCCGCCGATCCCCAACAAGAATTGGGCGGCAACGGCGCGGGCTCCGCGCCTCGATTCGTGCGTAATTTTCATGCCAGAGACCCGCGAATAACACCCAAGCTAACGCAACCGGCCATTACCCTCTCCATCCGGAATCCAAGTAGCTGGCAACAAATCTTAGCATGGGTTTAAAACATTCGTCAGGACCCGTCCGCAAACCAGGCGTGACGACTTTCGCCTGTACAACCGCTCCGCCCATTGCCAATCGACGGCGCCATTCCTCCGTAGACCGTGGTTTCAAACATTCAGCCCGAGCGAGGCGCCGCCCGCTCAGTTTCTCACTGCATTGACCAACCGTGACTGCTGACGATCAGAGACTGTCCAGTGAGCGCGTTGGTCTTGAAACTTGCGAAAAATAAAGCCGCCTCCGCGACGTCTTCAACTGTCGTAAACTCACCATCGACCGTATCCTTGAGCATAACGCCTTTGATCACTTGGTCGTCGGTGATCCCGAGTGCCTTCGCCTGCTCGGGAATTTGCCTGTCAACGAGTGGCGTGCGCACGAAGCCCGGGCAGATCACGTTTGCGCGGACGCCGTGCTTGGCGCCTTCCTTGGCAACGACCTTCGCGAGCCCAATGAGACCGTGTTCGGCCGTTACGTAGGGCGCCTTCAGCAGCGAGGCTTCCTTCGAGTGCACCGAGCCCATGTAGATGATGCTACCACCAGTGCCCTGACTGCGCATTTGCTTCAGTGCCGCCCGTGTGATGAGGAACGCGCCGTTCGATGAATTTCCAACATTTGCTTCCATTTCGCGAAGTCAAAGTCTTCCAGGGGAGCCACGATTTGAATGCCTGCATTACTTACGACCACGTCGATACAACCGAAGACCGAGACCGCCTTGGGCCATGCCGGTTTCGACTTGTGCTTCGCTAGTCACGTCCATCTCTACGCCGATCGCAGCGTCCACGCCGAGTTCGGCGGCCGCCGCGTCGGCGTTGGCCTGATTGAGATCGGCGATCACGACCTTGGCTCCCTCGCGCCGGTAGGCACGTGCGATCTCCTTGCCGATGCCGCTCGCGGCGCCCGTGACGACCGCGACTTTGCCTAGGAGACGCATGCGAATCTCCTTTCTGTCGCACGCGTGGCGGCGGGCATTAGGTAATCGTGCACGACCTTGCCGAGGCCGAAAGTCAAGATCGGCGACGAAGTGGACGGCCGAAACAATTTCGAGCACCGGCAACTCGGCGACCGGCGCCAGCGCGTGCGGGCTCAACCTGCAACGAGCCCGGCCCCGACCAGGCGCCGCGTACCTGGACGTCCTCGAGCCGGTATTCGACAAGCTCGCAGATACGCGCGGTGCCGTCGACGTGCGGAATGACCTTAATCAGGAAATTCGGTGCGCCCAGGGCTTGATCGATCTGCGAGGCATCGAGCGTGCGGTGCTTGTAGCCCATCGTGCCGGTGACCACGCGTACTGGGCCGTAGTCAAGCGTGCCGACGAGTGTGTCCTTCTCGACCTTGAGGCTCGGGCTCGCGAGCTTTTTGGGAAAACCCCAAAGTTCGCGCCCCCCCGCGATCGCTGACTCGTCGTCGAGAAACATGCAGTGTGTGTAATTACCACGTCGGCCGTTGAGCGACACAGGGATCACCTGACCACTCTCGGTGTAGTCACCGAAGCCCGTGGAATTGGGCATAAAAATTCGTAATCTTTGGAGTCGCCCTCATAAGTTTTTGCGCGGTAAATGAGCTGGATGATGTTGTATGCCTTATGCTCGATCATCGGCTGCAGTACTTCCATCTCCGGACTGTTGCGCACATGCTCAGGCATGTCGGCGCTTAGCTTAGCCGCCGCATGGCGCATCCTTTGCATGCGCTTGAAGCTGCTCGTGTTGGCGCGGGTTCGGCTCGAATAAACGATCTCCTTCCGCCGCGTCTCGACTTCCGCTATGTGGCGGGAAAAATCGCCGCGGGCGCTCCACAAATCGACCTGGAAGGCAAGGGTGTCCTGCCGCGGCACGTTTTCGACGACCCATTCCAACGGAGTATTGGAGACGAGGCCGCCATCCCAATAATGCTCGCCCTCGATCTCAACTGGGGGGAAACCGGGCGGCAGCGCCCCGCTCGCCATGACGTGCTCGGGACCGATCCGGTGCGTCTTGGTGTCGAAACAGACCAGATTGCCCGAACGGACATTGACGGCGCCGACCGTGAATCTCACCGGGCCTGAATTAATTCGGTCGAAATCGATAAGGCTCTCAAGAGTCGATCGCAGATTTTCGGTGTCGTAGTAGCTCGTGGCGCTAGCGCTACCATTCGGAACGAACCACGGCGCCATGAGGCGCGGGGCAAGAATCCAGGCACGCCCCAAACCAGAGCCCTCGCAGCATTCGCCTGGTTCATCCAGCCCCGCGTGGCATCGCTTGTTGCTGACAATGGCGCAAGCCAGGCATCAAGCTTGTGCGGCGCGACTGTGATTTGCTCCCAGAATTTCTTGAGTTGCCCGACGCGCCGCTCGGGCGCATTGCCCGCGATCAGTGCGCCGTTGATTGCACCGATTGAAATGCCGCTGACCCAATCCGGCTGCAAATCAGCCCCGGCGAGTGCCTCATACACGCCGGCCTGATATGATCCGAGCGCGCCACCACCCTGCAGCAGCAGGGCAATGCATTCAAAAGGGGGGCGTCCCGACACGCGAGATCCTTTGGTTATCTCTGCGATTGCAGCAGAGGAAAGCTGTTCCATGACGAAGTTTCTCCATTGCTGACTACGTGGACCGCAGCAGCTGCGCGCCTGTCGCTTGTCCAATCGCCGCGCTCGCTTCACCGTTGCGAACCTGTGTTCAAGGCAACACTTGCTGCTAGGTGGGGTGGGGATGATCGGCCCCAGACGGGGCCCCGGGACCGATCCAGGCGTAGGCAAAGGCAGGGGGGACTACGCTGCCTTCTTCTTCACGCCTAAGCGTTCCGGCACGTCGGTGTACTGCCGCTCTCCGGCGACGTCGGTGTCGATGGCTGCGCGCGCTACGCACGTGCTCAAAGGGCTTGGCCAGCTCGCTGAAGAAGGCGTTGACCTTGTCCTCAAGGTTGCCGTCGCCTTTGGCGACCGCACGCTGGAATTTCTGCGTCTTTGAGTACCAGTCCGCCTGCTTCTCGATCTGGCTGTTGCTGAGGCCCGGAAAGGCATCGTAACAGGCCAGGGTCTTGATCTGACCGCGTGCGATGTACTGCACGATGTCGCGCGCCGTCGCATTCGGGCCGGTCGGACAACCGATGCACTGACCCCAGATCTTCTCCAGGTTTTCCCTCCCGTTGAGCACGAAGTCGTCGAAGTACTTCTCCAGGCTGCTGTCGAACTGCGAGACGAAGTAGAGCGTGGGGCCGAACTCGGTGCTGGTGCCGACGAACCAGCGCGCCGCCCGGATCAGCCCGAGCTGCGTCGTCGCCTCCGAGAACGTTCTTCCAGGCGGTGTCCAATAACGCACTTCGCGGCTCAGTGCTTTCGTAAACCTCACCAGGTCGGCATCGGGCTTGAGTGGCCACATGCCCGTGAACTCGTGCACCTCGCGCTCGCCGTCCTTCATGATGAGGCCGGGGTGACGCAGGTCCCACGCCCCAGCGCTCGTGGTTGGATCTGCCTGCTTTGTTGAAGTGAGCTCAGTCATTGAAAACCTCGCTTGCGTTGTTGATGACCGATTTGACTTTGCGCGTTCAAAGCGCATGCGCGCCAAATTACTGATTGCTCGGTCGCCGATCTATTGGGCCGTGGTCGAGTCGAGATAAGTCCATCGACGATCTACTAGTGCTTTGGCTTAGGTTGGGTTTGTGACGTACATGTCCGCCGCGATGCGCTCGGCGTCGGTCACGCCACAGTACAGAACTTGTCTCGATGTTGGGCGAATTGAGCGACACGACTTGATCGAACGTCGTCGCGGTCGTATCGTGTCACTTGTCGAACGTTCAAACCGCGACCGAGAGCTCGTAAGCGGATGCTCGCTCAAATGGCCGGACAAAGCGGTTGCGTCACTTGTCTGGCCATGTGATTGCGCCCACTCCGCGACGCAGCCATGGAGATCGCGCAGGTTGTGCCGCATCTGCTCCAGTGCGAAGCAGAGCGCGAAGAAGCGCTCTGTCACGTCGCTCGGCAGGCAGCGCGTCAGACCCTCCTGGCGAACCGTGTCGATGGCCGTCGCATAGGAGTGGAGGGCCGATTCCACGCCGTCGAGGCAGGGAGGCCGGCGACGAGCGCAGCAGCGCAGTCCCACTCGCGCGAAGGAAGTCAGCGATAGCCGTTCCAACATCGCTGTGTGGCTCGAGCCTCGCCTGCAGGGTTTGCGGCAAGGGTGAAGCCGCTGCGCGGCCGATGAGCACGAAGTCGTGACGTAATCTCAGCAACGTACGTAACAGTGGGCCGGTTTCTGGTGCCGGCGATAAGCCCACCACGCGCTCGCGCTCCGCCTCGGCACCGACGAGCGTTGAGTTGCATAACCGTCTCACCGATACCGTCCTGGATGCGGTGATGTTCGTCTGCCTCGAGACCTGCTTTCAGGCCGGTCATGAGCTCACCCGCAGCGTCGGCGAGACGATCGAGCGTGCGCGCCGCCGCTTCGCTCGCCAGGTCATAGGCGCTCGACGGAAAGAGGACGAACGAGATGGTGAGCCCGATCAGCGCACCGAGCGCGACCTCGAAGCACGCGATCCGACTGCCGCCGCGATGGGGCTCGCATGAGTGAGCGTCGAAGCCAGCAGCACGATGGCGGCAGTGATCGGCGCGGCCGTCATGCTTTGCCTCATGGTTGCGATCAGCACGAGCGGACCCACCGCGATGGCAAGCCCCGCCAGCAGCATGACTTCGCTCTCCATCCCAACCAGAACGCCGACAGCGGTCCCATAGATCGCTCCGCCGATCGTGCCCGCCAGATAGTCGAGCGAGGCCTGCAAGGAGCGGCCAACGCTCATCTGCGTCACGATGATCGCGGTGAGTACCGCCCAGACCGGCACATGCAAATTCAACCAGCGAGCCACTTCAAATGTGAGCAACGCAGAAGCCGTGACGCGAAAGAGGAGCCCGAGCCGTGCCTTGTGCCGTCCAAGCCACGCGCGCGACTGCATCCTCCAGTTGCGCAAACGCGTGTGAGGGCCGCTCTCGCAATGCCGTCGACGAGCTGTTCAGACGTGTACCAAGGAGCCGGCCCATGACGTAATGGATGGCCTGCCACCCAGGCGCGCTAGCTGCCGAGGCGCCGCCATTCGTCAGGCGCCGCATCGTCATATCGAGTTCACTCGGTAGCCAACATCGGGCGTCTACGGTCCTCGGAGTGTCGCAGCCGTGCGCGGAGCAACGGGCTCCTTGATGCGAAACCAGGCGACGTAGAGCGCCGGCAGGAACAAGAGCGTCAGCACCGTCCCGACGATGATGCCGCCCATCATCGCATAGGCCATGGGTCCCCAGAAAATCTCGCGCGCGATCGGAATGAGCGCCCAGACTTGCTGCCGCGGCAGTGAGCATGATCGGTCGCATGCGATGTTCGGTGGCCTCCACCACCGCGTCCCATGCCGGTCGTCCGGCCTGCTTCAACTCTTCGATCTGCACGATCAATATAACCGAGTTGCGAACTAGGATGCCGATCAAGCGCCAGCACGCCGAGGATTGCCACGAATCCGAGCGGCGCTCCGCTCGGCAGCAAAGCCATGACGACGCCGATCAACGCCAAGGGCGCGACGGCAAACACCAGGAACAGCCGGTGGAAGCTTTGCAGCTGAATCATCAGGATCGTTGCCATGATGAAGAGCATCAGCGGAACAACCGCCGGGATTGGCCCCTGGCTCTTCGCGCTTTCCTCGACAGAGCCTCCGACCGCACCGAATACCCTGCCGGCAGCTGCCTCGCTGAACTCGGCCACCTTCGGCGCGAGTTGATCGACGACGGTTTTCGGCTGCGGTATCGTCCACCATGCTTGCTTTTAGTGTGACCGTCGGAAGCCGCGATCGCCGCCAGATGGTCGGTTGCTCCATTTCATAGCGCAGCGTCGCCAGCGCCCCGAGCGGCACTGATTGGCCGCCCAAGCCGATAAGCTGCAAATTCCGCAGCGTATCGATGGACGCGCGCTCCGCGACAGTGGCGCGGCTCACCACATTCACCAGGTAGATGCTGTCCCGGACCTGGGTGATCGTCGTTCCGTCGAGCACGCCGTTCAGCGTCGGTCGCGATGTCTTCCGAGGTGACGCCGAGCTGGCGCGCCTTGTCCTGCAGAACATCGACCTTGACGACCCGGGCAGGCTCCATCCAGTCGAACACAACGTTACCGAGATGGGGATTGCCGCGCACGATGCCGGCAAGACTCTGCGCGAGCTCCCGCACTTTTGCGATGTCGGGTCCAGTAAGCCGGTACTGCACCGGACGTCCGACCGGCGGCCCGACCTCCAGCAATTTGACGAAGGTGTCCGTGCCAGGAAAAGTCCTTCTGCAAATACGTCTCGAATTCCGCCTTCAGGCCGTCGCGGGCGCTGATGCCACCCTTCGTCACGACCACCATCTGGCCGAACCAGGTATTGGCGGTCTGCACGTCGAAGGACAGCACGAAGCGCGGAGCGCCGGTGCCGACATAGGTCGACCAATGGTCGACAGAGGCGTTTCCCTGCAGCTGCTCCCGCTCGAAGCGGGCTAGCTGCGTGCTTGTATCGCTAATCGAAGCGTTCTGCGGCAGGTTGCAATCGACGACCACCTCGCGCGATCGGACGACGGAAAGAACTGCTGCTGCACAAGTCCCATGCCGACCAGCGCTGCCGCAAAGGCAGCCAGCGTCACCGCTATCGTAATCCAGCGATAATGCATGCAGATCCGCAGGATACGCGCGAACAGAACCGTAATCCGATCTTTTGATCCGTGGTGCCCCTCAACTTGGCCGGTAGGATGGTGACGCCAAGCAGTGGCGTGAACAGCACAGCGACAATCCAGGACACGATCAGAGAGACCGCCAACACCACAAACAACGTGTAGGTGAATTCACCGGCGTTACTGCTGTTGAGACCAACCGGGATAAACCCGGCAACCGTAACCAACGTACCCGTCAGCATCGGAAAGGCGGTCGAGGTATAGACGTAGGTCGCCGCCTTTCCCAGAGGATCCCCGACTTCCAGTCGTGCCACCATCATTTCGACCGCGATCATCGCGTCATCGACCAGAAGACCTAGCGCGATAATCAACGCACCAAGCGAGATCCTCTGCAGTGAAATATCGGCGACTGCCATAACCACGAATGTGATCGCCAGCACCAAAGGAATTGCGACCGCTACGACCAGACCAGCCCGAACCCCGAGGCTGATAAAGCTGATGGCGAGAACGATGACGACCGCCTCGAAGAGCGCGTGCGTAAATCCCGAAACCGCCTCCTCGACCACCACCGGCTGATCGGCGACCAGGTGAACACCCACTCCAATCGGCAGGTCGGCAGTCACCCTGGAAATTTCCTTGTGCAAAGCTTCGCCGAAATTCAGAAGATTTGCTCCCGACTTCATGCCGATCGCGAGCGCGATCGCCGGCTGCCCGTCATAGCGGATCAAGGTCTGTGGCGGAGCGGTGTAACCGCGCCTGACGGTGGCCACATCGGTCAAAGGAAAAAACCGGTCGTTAACTCGCAAATTAATCGCCTTGACGGTTTCTTCCGACGAAAACTGGCCGCCGACGCGAACGCTGATGAGTTCCGGTCCCTCATTGAAGACGCCAGACGCCGCAACGGCATTTTGCCCCTGAAGAGAGGCCATGATCGAACGTGTGTCGAGCCCAAGGGCCGCGATTTTTCGAGTGGAAAAATCGAGGTAGATCACCTCGTCCTGCGCCCCCAGGATATCGACCTTGCCGACGTTTGGGACGGTCAGCACCCTCGAGCGAATATATTCAACCTTGTCACGTAGTTGCCGCTGGGTCAGACCGTCACTGGTGAAAGCATAAATATTCCCGAAGACGTCGCCGAAACGATCGTTGAAGAACGGTCCGATCACCCCTTGCGGAAAAGTGCTTTTGATATCCGCAATCATGTTGCGCACGCGCACCCATGTCGGCTTTACGTCGGCAGCTTTCGTGGTGTCACGGAGATAGACGAACACTGTGGTCTGACCGGAGACCGTGACGCTCTTTGTGTAATCGAGATTCTCCAGCTCCTCGAGCTTCTTCTCGATCCGATCGGTCACCTCGCGCGTCACCTCCTCGGGAGATGCGCCCGGCCATTGCGCCGCGATGACCATCGTTTTGATGGTGAAGTCAGGGTCCTCTTGCCGTCCCAGCTGTAAGTATGAAAAGAGACCCGCCGCCATGAAGGCGATCATGAAATACCAAACAAGCGAGCGATGCCGTAGCGCCCAATCCGATAGGTTGAAGGAGTTCATGGTGTGGCGTCTCCGTCATCGATGCGAACTTTCTGGCCATCCTTCAGGCTATGGATGCCGGCCGTTACGATACGCGCGCCTGCGTCGAGGCCGCCGGTCACACGCAGCCCCGAGGGGTCCGCGAGTAGCTCGAGCTTGTGAAGAGAAACCGTCTTGGACCGCGAATCGACGAGCCAGACGAATTTCTTGTCGTCCCTGGTCAAAACAGCGGATTCGGGAACGCGCAGAGTTGAATTCTCTGGACTTTCGAAACTAGCCCTGAT
Organism: uncultured Alphaproteobacteria bacterium; assembly: GCA_963819915.1. Classification (GTDB taxonomy): domain Bacteria; phylum Pseudomonadota; class Alphaproteobacteria; order Rhizobiales; family Xanthobacteraceae; genus Pseudolabrys. The sequence goes on along the minus strand of CAWFXX010000007.1, from coordinate 13,849 downwards.
GGTCGACCCCAGCCTGAACTTATCGGACGGATCGAGCAAAGAAATACGGACCCGTCGAGTCCGAGTGGCGGGATCTGCTTCCGGCGCAATTTCCCGAATTTGGCCTGCGACACTGGTGGCCGGCAGAAGTTGCAAACTTACGTTGAATTGCATGCCGACGTGAAGCGGAACGGGGAAATCCGTTCCTATATCGACGAGGGCTTCTCTAACATCAGGGCGCGCGACGGTGACGACGCTCTGGCCCGGCGAGACCACCTGTCCGACCTCAGCCGCAACCATGGTGACCACGCCGGCGAAATCAGCCTTCACCTGGGCGTAGCCAAGCTGCTCGAGCGACTTTTGTAAATTGGCCTGCGCACGAGCGACTGAAGCTTCCGCACCGGCTCGAGCCTGCTCCGCATCGTCCAGCGCCTGTTTCGACGCGGCATCGCTCACCTCGAGAACGCGCTTCCGGTCCTCCGTCGCCTTGGCGTTGACAAGTTGAGCATGAGCTCTTGAGAGGTCCGCTTTCGCAGACTGGACGGCAAGCTCGAGCGCGGTGGGATCGATCGCAGCCACGACTTGATCTTGCTTGACAAAGTCTCCGACGTAGACGGGCCTTGCGATCAGTCGTCCAAGTACGCGAAAGCCCAAATCAGTTTTGTACCGAGGTTCGACAGTGCCCGTGACGGTGTAGGCAGAAGACGTCGCTGCGAGGACCGTCGAGAGTACGGGCCGAACAGGCTCCTGCTTCTCCGCCTCTCGGCTGCAACCGGCCGTAGTCAACGCCCAAACAACTACGGAAACAATGACGGCAGCGCGGTTTTTCACGAGCGCCCTCCGTCGTAGGTCACCTGCTGCCCAGAGCTCAGCAATTTGCCGCCGTCGATAACGACGCGCTCTCCAGGTTCGAGCCCCCCGTTGATGACGATAGTGTCTGCTTCGTAATCGCCAACCGTGACCGGCTTCAGTGACGCTGTTTTGGATTCCGGGCTTACGACCCAGACCGCGGGTTTTGAACCGAGAGCCATTAACGCCGTCCAGGGCAAAGAGATTTGCACGACCGGCTTCCACTTGGCCGTCCCGGAAACCGCACTCCCCAGCATCATTGCCGCTGGAGGATTTTCGATTGCCACTTTGACACGCACTGTCGCCGTCTTGGGGTCGACGACCGGGGAAACTTCCCTGACACGGCCGATCGCCGTCACATGCGGGTCTGATACGAGCATCAGCGCGACAGAACGTTCAGCCGGCTCGTTTAAAATGAGTGACTCGTATACATCGAAGATGGCGTCACGCTCACCATCTTGTGCAAGCGTGAACACAGGCTGGGCCGCCTGCACCACCTGGCCGGCCTCGGCATTTCGTGCGGTGATGATTCCCGCCGCGCCTGCGCGTAGCTCCGTATATCCCAGAGCATCTTTCGCCGTGCCTAGCTGCGCTTTGGCTGTTTGAAGCGAAGCTTCGGCGCTCCGCAATGTCTCCTGTGCTTGATCGAACAGAACGCGTGTTGTGAAGCCTTTGGAGAGCAGTTCGTTCTGACGGTTAAAAGTCGCTCGTGCCACCCGTAACTGCGCCTCGGCTGCCGTAACCGCGGCTTGCGCGGCGCCGACATCGGCCTGCTGCTCGGCCGGGTCGAATTCGAGCCAGAAGCTCGCCCGCATTAACATGGACACCGACGTCGACCAGCCGCTCGGTCACGCGCCCGCTGACCCGAAATGAAAGATCCGCACGGAAACGCGCCTGTACCTCTCCGGTCAACGTTACAGAACGTTGGAGGGGCAGCGCTTGCACTACTTGCGTTCGCAAGAAGGCCGGGCGTTTAGCCTCCGCCGGTCGATCGTTGCAGCCACTCAACGGCGTTGCGAGAAACGCAGTGGCGAGCGCGGCGCATAGACCTTTTAGTATGGGCTTGCTCGTCTTTCGACCGGCATCAGGATAATGGCTAGAGTAGTGATCCATAACGTGTCCCTAGAGCAGGAGGTCGCCGCTCATCTCAGGCCTGCCGGTGCATCCCGGAGCGCACTGCAGTGAGGTGGCCAAATTCCGATGCTACTCTGATGATTTCCCGGTCCCACATCCATTAGGCACGGGTCCAATCCGGATAATCCAACGACCACAGGTCTAGTGCTTTGGCTTAGTTGCCGCGCCTAGAGAACGAGCTGATGGCTGCGCCTCACGGCCAAGTTGGCTCCGTCGACATCGACGAGCCGGCAGATCGCGTTGCCGCCGACGCGGAACGCAAACTTCCCCTCATGACGCGGCTTGATCACACCGATCGCGTGGCGGTCTTCGTCGATGGATTTGGGATCGGCGAGCGTGCGGACCAGCTGGAGCGCCGCTGGCGTGTCCTCTGGCTTGCAGCCGGCAAGCACCAGCAGAAGCGTGAGAAAAAGGATGCAGGGACGCATGGTCGGGCTCCGACGACTAATTGACTTCCGCGCCTTTCAAGCGCTCGCGGGGAAATAAGTGATTGCTCAGGGCCGATCTATTGGGCGCCAGTTGAATCAAGATAATCCAATGAGGAGCGTGCTAGTGCTTCGGCTGTTGTGCTCGCCCCGCGGCATCGTTCGATGACGATGATCCTGACGCAGGCTTAGGCACATGGATTCTGCACGCGTGCTAGACGCCTCGTGCCGTGGCTATTGAGCCATCATTTCTCGACGGACAGTGGCGGCGCCAAAAGCTATGCGGTGCTCGAAAATATTTCGACCATGATCAGCTTGGGATTGTCGGGACAGAGCTCGGCGATAGACCATAAGCATTGGCTTAGTCCAGCCAACCAGAGAACTATCGCAGGCGACGTGAGTGCAATCAATTCCGGCGCGTCAAGTCGCCAAAATGAACATCAGTTAGAAACACGACGGTAGGTAGACAGGCGAGACCCGTCGTCAGAGATTGTGGAAGGAAGCCGTCATGAATTGTTCAAATCCAAAGTGCAATCGCGGTATTGGTCTTGTCGCCTATCGGCGCGGCTGGTTCAACAAGCGTCGCTACTGTTCAAAGCATTGCCGAGACGCGTTCGTGGTTGATGCACCAATTCCGCAACAAAACCAAAAGATCTTTAGGCGCTTTGTGGTCGCGCTTGCTGCATTTGTCGGCTTAATCGTGCCGGCCACCTTCACAATAGCTGTTTTGGCCGCACCTCCCGCCCATCCGGAAGCAAACCCGTTACCCGGCTGCGAGCGCAGCCTCGCAGTCGCAAGCGCTAGCGTTTCAGCAATAGAGGCGCGGATAAAAAACTTCGGCGGCGTGGAAAGATCAGAAATATGCAAAACGACCCAGCTTTATTTTTTGGAAGTCGTCAAGGAGCGCGCCGTAACCGCACTATGTAAAAGCGGTGCTGAACGTGAACGGTACCTTGGTCGCTTGGATGCCGAAGTCGCGGACATTAACGATGCTATCGCGACGCGTTGCCTCTAAGGACAAAGAGAAACGTCATAGAAATGCGTCCGCGGTTTAGTGTCTCTCTGCGGTCCGTCGCAAAGAGGTTAATGAAGAAGTCCATTTGCGATTCGATTTCGTTTTGTGAGCGAAGGTCTCAAGCCCAGCACCGCAACGTCTCACAGCCAGGTGATCGCCTCTAGCTGCGTCGCGGCGTGAGGCCTCGGAAGCTCGCCAAAAACACTAAGCGTTGGCTTAACGCAAACAACTAGAGAACTATCCCGCGCTACCTGCGTACAATCGATTTCGACATCTCAAACTCCCAAAATAAGGGCGGTTAGAAACATTCCGGCTGTGCCGCTATCGAACCGAGCAAACGGCAAGGTGGAAAAAATTGAGAGGCAACAATGAAAACACGATATATTGGCTCTTCATCCATTGCCTGTGTTGCTGCTGCGGTATGCGGAATAGCGCTCTCGCTATCGCCGCTGCCCGGTTATGCGGCACAAGGGACATTCTCCGATATGTCCGGGGATTGGTCGGGCGGTGGCACCGTCACGTTGTCTTCTGGATCGAGCGAAAGGCTCCGATGCCGCGCAACTTACGATTCACAAGCGGCGGGTAACAGTCTCAAGCTCGCTTTGCGTTGCGCAAGCGACAGCTACAACGTCGATTTCCGCGGTACCGCTATAAACAATGGCGGCAACATGACCGGCAATTGGTTCGAAGTCCACCAACCAGGCCGCCGGGCAATTCTTCGGCAGTATCAATGGCGATCATATCGACGCGAGAATTGAAGGGCAGACTTTCGCGGCATTTCTGAACATGACCACCCACGGCAATCATCAGTCAGTGTCGCTCCGATCGCCGGGAAGTCGTGTTTCGGGCGTCACAATCGCTCTTACGCGCCGATAGTCGCAGGGCATTCGAAATAACCGCTCACGTCGCTACCCTGTTTGCGCGCGCTTCGTGGGCAGGTTTGTGGATAACGTAATTTCCTTTGGTTTACCCCGAAACCTATCAATGACTTGGCTTCAGAATTAGAAAGAGGCTGCGTCCGCTCTTACCCCAAAAGCGGACATGTGCAGCGCACAAGCTGATGTCCGCTAAGTGCCAAAAACCGACATTGGACGCACGAAAAGAAAGACCGCCTCGCGGCGGCCTTTCAAAAATTGCTCGGATAACTCTCCGGATCGACGCCGCGAACGATCACTTCTTAGAGTATTGGAACGCAGGCAGCATCTTAAGCCCATCCTTTGTCCCGCCCGGCAGCATAATCTTGTCGTCGGCGAACTTGAGGCTGTCGTAACGGATGACCACCATGCGGGTGCCCATGCCCAGGAAACCGCCGACCGATAGAACCGCGTACGGCTCCTTGCCATCGCGTGTCACAAGAAGGTCGTCAATCTTGCCGATCGTTTCGTTCGCGTCGTTGACGACGCTACTACCGATGACTTTGGATGCCCGATAACCGGCCGCCACCTTTTGCACATCGACCTTCGTGATCTCTACCGACTGTGGAACGCCCTGTGCGACTGCTTGTGCAGTCAGAAAGCACACACCGATTGACGCCAAACTGGCGAACAGCGTTATTTTCTTCACCAAAATTCTCCTTAGTTGGCTCGCGCTATTTGATGTGAACAGCAGAGCCGATTAACTTTATCGCTTAGAGCAAAAATGGCTTCACCAGTAGCCGCGACGGCGACCAAAGTATCCTCCGCCACCGAAGAGCAGGAACAGCACGACGATAATCAATACTAATTCCATTGGAAGCCTCCTTTAGAGTGAGGCGTCGCGGAGAATGTGTCGCCTATAACGTCCGCGATAACTGGCGCCGTTTCAAAACCAAATCGATTGGCTGAATACATATTTCAACTCGCGCAGAGCCAGATAGGTTCCAATCATAACGTTTGCTCGGATCATGTCCGAAATGTCGAGGGGGCGGCAATTTGAATGCGGGCCAGCAAAGCTGAATTAGAGCCCAGCTCGGAGAAACCGGGCTCTCTCAGATCACGCTGCGTGCGTTCCTCGACAATAAAAAAACCCCGGCCTCACTGCCGGGGGCTGGCATCTCAAAATGTCGAGGGGTCGGCAATTTGAATGTCGCGCCAGCAAAGCTGAGTGAGAGCCCGGCTCGGGGAAACCGGGCTCTCTCAGATCACGCTGCTTGCGTGACCAAAGCGTAGGTTGGGACGGGGGGATCGCGGCCTACGCTAACAAACAGCATCGACATATCTTCGATGCCGAAGGCTATTAATGCTTGCTCATAGAGGCGGGCGGGATCGCGCTCGCCATCTCTTGGCGGCGTCAATAATTATGTTTGCGATGAGATCACGCACTTCACAGGTAGACCCGAACTTTAGAAGCGATTTGCAGGCTTGATCGAAAGCCTCGCCCATAGCGAGGGTCGCGGCGTCGTCGAACTCAAACGTCTTTGGATCGTAACGATATTCATAGTCACCTCCCGTGAAGCACGGGCGGGAGCGCTGTACTGCTACTGTCTCTCAGTCACCGAGGCCCGAAGCCGTTTCGGTGATGGAAAAGGCTACCCCTCGGGTAAGGGCAATAGCTGATCCATACAGACCACTTTTCCATCTTTATTTGCTCGATTAGCGCACTGTAGGTCGCTAATTCACGCTTGCGGCAGGCATTTCCGCCACCGAATTTTCTTGGTTCCCTATGTCCGGAAGCGTACACTGACGCATCACCGACAACGGGTCTGTGCCCAGGCGTCGGTGACTGAGAGACAATTGAGCTCCCGCCTGAACGGAGGGGAAGCCGCGATGTCTCGTACTTCTAGATCAAAGCCGACCAAGCCAAACGCAAACCGCAAGACAGCGGTCGCGCCGCTGTTTGATCCTGCGGTCTTTCTAGCGACCGCGGGCGTTGGTCGCGAAATTTCCAAGCACCCAAAGAAAGCGATCATTTTTACTCAGGGCGACGTCGCCGATGCAGTTTTCTATATCAAGAAGGGCAAGGTCAAAGTCGCCGTCATATCCGACCAAGGAAATGAAGCCATCGTCGCACTGATGGGGGAAAACGAATTTGTCGGCGAAGGATGCCTGCTCGGACAGCCAAAGCGATTGGCAACCGCGTCTGCAATGACGGAATGCGAGACGATGCGTGTGTCAAAAACGGAAATCCAGCGGGTCCTTCGTGACGAGCCGACATTTTCGCAAATGTTTGTCTCGCATATTCTGGCGAGGAATGCCCGGGTCGAAGAAGACTTAGTCGATCAGCTCTTCAACTCAACCGAAAAACGGCTTGCGCGGCTGTTGCTGCTATTGGCCAATTTTGGAAAGGAAGGCAAGCCGGAGCCAATTCTCGCGAAGATCAGTCAGGAAACACTCGCTGAAATGATCGGCACGACCCGGTCGCGCGTGAGCCACTTCATGAATAAGTTTCGTCAACTTGGGTTTATTGATTACAACGGACATCTCGAAGTCCATAATTCGTTGTTGAGTGTGCTGCTGGCCGATCAGCCACGCACAGTGAACCCGCCTACAGTGACATCTCCCAGAACCGGCTGATTATTCGTCGCATGTCCGCTTTGGGTCAAAAGCAGACACGTGCAGTGCACTAAGCCATGTCCGCTAAGTGCCACTAGCGGACATTTGGCGGTAAATAGCGAACGCCGGCCGCGCCTGGGAACATCGGGTGGTCCCCGCGCGTTAAGCCCTCATGCCGGAACATGAAAGTGAAGACCGCGCGCGCGCTGAGCGACTTTTTAAAGCGCGCGAGCAGCAAAAAGCTGACGCTCCAAAAGCGACTGCAGATTACTATGCGGCAGAGCAAGCGTTGCGTGAGCTAACCGAAAAGCTAAGACGATTGCGACTTGCTCGCCTCGACACATCCGTTTGATACGCAATGCGTCGCAGAATGAAGTCGCATAAAATTTATTGGCTTCACGTCGCTGCCTTGGCACTGGAATCGAACCGCGTCATCGCATTGCGCCTCGCTAAACTTTCCGCTGGAGGCTCTCCTGCGCGGGCAGAAGCCGGCCGGATGGTCAGCGAAAAAATCAGCGCAGCCTGGGACGCCGGCGTGACGATGATGACTGGCGGGTCAAGCGCCAAGGTAATCGCACAGTATCGCAAACGAGTTGGCGCTAATTCCAAGCGACTAAGCCGCACCAAGCGCTAAGGAACTCTATGACCAGATGTGTGTTCTCCTGAGGTCTGGATTGGGAGAAACATATGCCAATTATTCTGTGGCTGTTGGGTGCACCGGTGGGCTTGATTATCGTCTTGTGGCTTTTGCACGTCATTTGAGCTTGTCGACAGCCACCTTGAGGCTTTTATAACGCCTTCAATCGTCCAACCGCGGAGGAAATATCGGTGGCGAAAATGATGAAGACTGCGGAACAGGGTTTACGCAAACGAACAAACAAGATGCTTGCCAGCACAACGAAGCGCTACAGAAAATTCATGCGGCAGGCGGCCAAGGCTGCAAGCGACCATAAACGCGAAGAATATTTGGCTGCCGCTCTCAGTGCTCTTGTCGTTGCAGGCGTTGTTGCCAGTAAGCTGATGACAAATTTAAAGGGCAAGAAAGCCCCTACCCGGGGTTCTGCCAAAAGAAACGTAAGACGACGGTAAAATGACGGCCTTTTGGCGACCCTCCTAAACGTCCGCTTTGGGTCATTAGCGGATATTCGTTTGCGAAACGGCGTGACGTTTACCCGCCCCCGACTCGCTCCAATGGAATAAGTAACGTAAAATTGGTGCCCTTGATGGAGGTCGCCCGCGTCACCTCCGCCGCTAGCTGGTTCGCGAGCGCGTTGACCAAACGCGTACCGAGACGCTTGCTGGTTAAAGGGTCAAATCCAGCCGGCAGGCCAGCACCCTCATCACGAACCGAAACTAATATTGAACTCTTTTCTATTTGGGCGAGGCGCACCCAGATCAAACCCTCAGACGAGTTGGGATAGGCATATTTGCCAGCATTCAGAACCAACTCATTGATGACAAGCGCCACAAGGATGGCGCGATCCGCTGCGAACTGAATCTCATCGGGTGCTTCCAGTTTGATTTTGCACGGGCTCACTGCTGCTTCCAGGTCACCGACGACCTCGCGCAGATAGGAAACAAGGTCAATATTCTCATAGTCCGCGTTGTACGCGAGGCGCTCGTAGGCACGGCCTACTGCCGATATGCGGGTAGATGCTTCGTTCAGACGATCACTCAATTCCGTGTTGCCCACGGCATTCGCTTGTAGATGAAGCATGCTGGAGACAACCTGAAGGCTATTCTTGACGCGATGGTTGACCTCTTTGAGCAGAATTTGATGGCGCGCAAGAGCCGCTTTTAGTTTTCGCTGGTATTGCTGCTGCTCTATCGCCATGCCGAGAATATTTGCAGCGCCTTGCAGAAATGCGACGTCTTTCTCGCTGAATTCACCTTCGGATCGGCTGTCAACTTCTAGGACTCCAAATGGTGAACCATCTCCTTGCAAAATAACGTTCATCGCACGGCGGATACCGTGCTCTACGAGCAACTCGGGAGTGCGAAATCTTTGTTCGTTTTCCAGATGATTAGAAATCACCGGCTTGCCGGTCTGCAATGCATAGCCGGCAGGCGATCCCAGAGTCGGCGCCGACGGTGGCATGTCCCACCACACCTTCGCCCCAGCCGATCCCGGCGCGAACCAGAAGCCGTTTATCAGCCGGGATGTATTCCAGAACTTTGCAATATTCCGCTTCCAAACCTTCCGCCGTTACCCTCGCCGTGTGATTGAGCATTTCGATGAAGCTTGTACCTTGAAGGGCCAGAACACCGAGTTCGGCGAGTAATTCTTGTTGGCGAATGCGCATATGCAGTGCGCGAGCGCTCAAATCATCTGAATGTCCATCGTTAGGTTTTTGCTCAACGATTGGTTTTTTCGGATCCGAGGAAGGTCCCATAACTGGGTGGTTACCACACAATTGCGGAACTCAAATTGTAAATATCCGAATTGGAACCGTTTGAGTTGCGGGCGCCAATCAGTCGGAACTAATGCGCCCGGCTCGGCTTGGTGGCATGGAGTATCCCAGTATGCCGGCCATTCTTATCGTCGAAGACGACGCCTTAGTTAGCTTGGACATCAGCGAAGCGCTGAGAGCCCACGAATACGATGTTATAACTGTAACAAACGCCGACGACGCCATCGTTGTCCTCAAGTCCCGCAATGATGTTCATACGATTTTCACCGATATAAATATGCCAGGTTCCATGGATGGCCTGAAGCTGGCTGCAGCCGTGAGAGATCGTTGGCCGCCCGTAAACATCATCATTACGAGCGGCAATAGGATCCCGGACCCCGACCAGCTTCCCGAAAAAAGCTTATTTATACCCAAACCTTATCACAGCGCAGAAGTGTTAGGTCATTCGGAGAAACCTCTTGAAAATGGTCGAAGGTTAACACCGGCGTTAGGGGACATCGAAAGGAAAAGGCCGCCGCGTTCACGACTACCAATCGCTTTTACGCTTCCTGCTCCATTGTTACAGCGACGTCGGCGTTGGCTGAAAGCCGGACTTGGGTGCCTTCGACTTCAGCGATAAGGCTCGAATCAATGAAGTGATGATGACCCTTGTGGGCGCCCTCGCCACTGTCTCCTTTAACGAGCTTGATACGGTTGTTTTCAACCCTATCGACTGTGCCGACGTGTGTGCCGTCTGCGCCGATAACTTCCATATGTTCTTTAATCTTACTCATGTCAGTCATTGAACTCTCCAGTCATGATTACAATCAACGTGCCGGGTAGCCGCTAAGTTCATTCTCTCCGGCGGATAACGTGCACAGATGCATCGCGACCTCTATCGAGACAGGTGCAGCTTGCGCGCAACATTTGCCCGATCGAGAGGTCGCGTCGGATGTCCGCTTTGGGTCAAAAGCAGACATGTGCAACGCACAAGCCGATGTCCGCTAAGTGCTATTAGCGGACGGCCTTGCTCCGCCCACGCTTGACGGCGGACTATTGCGCGGATGCTAGTGATGCCCCTGCCGGCTGGTTTCATCGAACCGGCAGGGGCTTCTGTAGTCGGAGTCAACGCTCAATCCTGCCGCGCCTCACCCACACACGGACTGGCTTTCACACAGAGGGATCAATGGTCTTTAAATCGCCCGTCAACGCTATTTTGGCGACCGTCACCGGCGACGATCAGCACGTCGGTTTCCGGGCCATGATTATGAAGCAGGCGATAAAGTACAACTTGCGGGATCCACAAAGAATGAAGCAAACGAAATCGTTCATTTCACGCTTCAAGGTAACTCGGATCGGTTCGATTCGGCGCTCTGGGCTATTCGCGCAGGAACAAAGAAGAAATCGTTGAATATAGAAGTCAGCGCAACTCAAACCGCAATGGACCGCGGTTTGAGCACGTTTTATGATCATTGACTGGACATCAACAAGCAGAAATATAACCACTCCATATACCGCTCGTCTTTACGCTGAGAGCCGATGATAATGTGATTTCCAAATCGGAGGCAAAAGACGTTTGGCATCAAATTCTACGGACGACTCTGCATGGGGAAGATTTGCAGAAGTTAGGCGTGGAAGAGGACGACTGGTGGGAAGAGGAGTGAGGGTCGGTACGTCAGACCCAAGGGCGACTAGTTGAGCGGCTTTCCGCGCAAGGGCGGCAAGTCGATGATCGTGCCGTCTCCGGCTACTTTCTTGACGGCGGCCCGCCGATCAACTTTACCCCCAATAGTGAACATTCCGAGCGGCAATCGGCATGTCCGCTTTGGGTCATTAGCGGACAATTGCAGCGCAAAACTGCATGTCCGCTTTACCACTGATAGCGGACATTGGTTCCTTTGCGTTCCCGTCTCACGCAAACGTTAGCTGCCTGTCTCATAGATCCCCTGGCCGGCGAGTGGTATGCTGAGTGTTCTTGAGGAGATATGTGCATGAGAAAAGCCCTCAGATTTGCATTGATCGCCTTTGCGCTCGCTGCCGGAACGGGTGCTTTTGTAACCGTAAACCCGCATCAAGCCTTCGCTTGTGAAGACGGCGACAAACGCGGTCCTAATACGCTTCTGATAGAAAAGGCCCTGGTCTTACCGCCAGGGCCTTTTGCTTTGGGCCGCCTGATGTCCGCTTGGGTCAAAAGCAGTTTTCGCGGGGCAAACGGCATGTCCGCTAAGTGCCAAAGGCGGACATGGCCACAGGCCTGCGTAACACCCACTAGCGGCACTACAAGGCGACGCGAGCGTGTCATGCTGTAGATACAGAGGGCAGAATAGAATTCGAAGCATTTTGAGCCGACTGACATGTTCTACGACGACGTTCAGCGAGACGCTCGTGCAATTCTCGCTGAGGTGGCGGGCTTGCGGGAGCGCACTGCTCAGCAAGGCCGGGCCATATTTCGCCGATGGTCAGCGCGTATCGATCGCCCGCCTTTTCGTGTGGGTGCCCTGAACTTCGCTCACTATCTAGCTTTCCGACGGCAAGATCTTCGACCATTGCAGCGCCGCTTGATGGCACTCGGCCTGTCGTCCCTGGGACGTGCCGAGAGCCGCGTGCTTGCATCGCTGGACACAGTAATTCTTGCGCTCTGCGGGATTGCGGACAGCACCGCTCCTGAAAATTCGCTGGCCATCACAGAGACAGTTTTTTCGCGGCGAGCGATATCTCATTCAGAACTGCGAAGAGATATTTGGTAAACCACAACTCGGTCGTGTGGGAAGAATTCTAATTACTTTGGGAACTGATGCCGCACAAGACCCTGGGGTGATCGCCAATTTGGCGGGCAAGGGCGCCGATGCAGTTCGCATTAATTGTGCCCACGACGATGCCGAGAGCTGGAGCAAAATGATCGCAAATGTGCGGAAGGCAGAGGCAAGAGTTGGCCGGCGCGTCCGGTACTTATGGATATCGCGAGAAACCAAAAAAGTAAGAACCGACAACGTGACTGTTCCAGCTGGCCGAGATCGGCTGCAGGTCGGCGATGAGCTACTGCTCACAACTGATGATATGGCGGGCCGAGATTGCTTCAGCACCGGCTGCACGCTGCCGCAGGTCCTCGCGCGCCTCGATGTTGGGCATCCAATTTCAATCGATGATGGCAAATTACGCGGCCATATTTTGCGCCGCACGGCGAACGGCCTGATTGCGCGAATCGAGGAAGGCCGCGCTAAGGGCATTAAACTTAAGGCTGAAAAAGGCCTGAACTTCCCCGGGATCGATCTCGGTCTCGATCCACTAACTCAACGCGATATCGCCGATCTCGATTTCATCACGCGAAACGCAGACATGGTTGGCTATTCATTTGTAGAGACCGCGGCGCACGTAACTAGGCTGCAAGATGAACTCGCAGCACGTCGCGAGGATTGGCGGTCTTTGGCGCTGGTGGCGAAATCGAAACTCCACGCGCGGTCCATAATCTTCCGAGATTATTGTTCAGGCCGCGGGCCGCCAGCCGCTCGCAATTATGATCGCGCGGGGCGATCTCGCCATCGAACTGGGATTTGAGAGGTTGGCGGAGATGCGGAGGAAATTTTGTGGCTTTGTGAAGCTGCCCACGTGCCGGCAATCTGGGCGACGCAAGTCCTTGAAGGGCTGATTTCGAAAGGGCTGCCGTCCCGCGGCGAAATGACTGATGCCGCAATGGCCGCGCGAGCTGAATGCATCATGCTAAACAAAGGACCGAATGCTGCTGCGGGGGTTTCTGCGCTAGCCCGCCTGCTATCGCGCATGGGAGAACATCAACACAAAAAAACACCCACTTGCGCGCATTGCGCTGGTGGGTGGATTGACCAACGTAAAATCTGTCCGCTCCTGCATGTCCCCTGGCGATAAAGTAGTGAATGGTCTTCCAACAGCAAACCAACTGGGGCGAGTCGCAATTACACGCTATTTCAGGGCAAAGATGTTTGAGATTTTTTCCCGCTTGGCGATCTCCTTGGCCGTATGAATATTCGCTAAGAAGGAAAGATCGCTAACAGTCTTCGACTGGTTGCGGACCACGGTGATGGTAAGACCAAGAGAATTTCTAGTGTGCCCGCTTTCGTCGCCATACTTGACCAATATGAACGTCTGCCCAGCGGGAATTTCGGCTGCTGAGGAGATAAACTTTACTTTTGACATTAGTCTGCCCCCTGACAGGCCAGAATTCTTATGAACGTGTTCCTGATGAAAACACATCGGCACTGGCAACATAGGCGCGGCACATCACGTTTGTAATGTGCCTAAAATGTTTATTCTCTTTTCATGTAAGCAAAGCTGCCGCTTTTCACTAAAATCGTCACCCGCCGCTTATTGGTCAGCTTTGGGTCAGTAGCGGACACCCCTCAGCGGCAAAGCTTGATTGTGACAGGCGAACAACCATAACTAATCGCATGGTAAAATTAAGTCGCGAACTGTCGTCTGTCATTCCACTCAGCGTGCCGCTTACGAGCGAGGAATTTGCTTCCTTGAATGAAGTAGGCAAGAAATCGATGCAACCCACAATCCCGGATAAGCACCGAGACCGCCTTGTCGCCGCTGGGTACGTTCGCGAAATTG
>CAWFXX010000006.1:0-111281 GCA_963819915.1 uncultured Alphaproteobacteria bacterium | reverse complement strand
GCGGACATTCCATTTTGCGCTGCACATGTCTGTTTTTGACCCAAAGCGGACAAAAACTACGCCCCCACATCACTTACACTCAATCATGACACCCGTTCGGACCCATATGCCCTCCCACGGCAGGGAGGCAGAGAGGTGCCGGGCCGAGGCGCTACGATGCATTTTGGGCCGGTCCCGCCATTATGACACGCATGTTTTTGCGACTGGTCGTTGCTAGCGCCTGAGCCGGAGGCGGATCCCGGATGTCTTCACCTGACCTGGGCGGGATACCGCCGCTGCTCTCGGCGGCGGAGCTGGTTCAACGACAGTGCCACTTAGAAAGCGAGAAGCCGAAACCACGTTCGACATTGCTGTCATAACAGTTCCTCTATCGGGGATATTATCGATGCCGTACCCATTATTGCTTTTGCTTATGACAACCGAGGCAACCAAATTGGCTAGGATCGGGCTTTTCGGGGTTATAGACGGAAGGATTGCGTTGCCTATCTATTGAACGGTCCCGATGCTGATGGGGAAGAGATAAGTCAACGCTGGTTTTAATTTTTGAGCGCATCGCGGTTTGCTTTTGAACTGTGGTTTTCTTTTTCAACCGTAGTTTGCTTATGAATTGTATCTGTGGCCATCGACCTTGTTGTCTCAGCATCCGCGCACGTCGTCGCGGCGAAAACCACAGCGCCCGCACAGGCGGCGAGGATCGCGATTTTCATTTTCATGGTGTTCTCCTTGTTTGTTTCCAACAAACGTGCGTGCACGTCTGCTAGTTGCACTCGCTCTCGTACTCCGACATTAAGCGACGCTAGTGAACCCCGCTGCTGTTTTGAGCTACCGGAGCTGACCGGAGGCGGCGCGTGCTGGAACGTGATCCCACACCTCTTCTTGACCGACGCCTCTTCGATCGCGTTCATCTGCCCTTTTAGTCGGGCAAGCTCGGCAGTGTTCTCGTCGTTGCCTTTCGTCATCAACTATCCACCGGCCAGAAGACGATGAGGCCAACGCCCATCGCGACTTTGTCATTCGTGGCCTTCTGATCTTGCACACCTGACGCTTGCGCAGCGTGGCTCGAGACCCGTTGGGCTTCCTCTGCCAACTGCGGACAAGTGTAGTTCTCGTACAGTACGGGTGAAGTGTAGGTTGCGCCGACTTGGTCGGCATCTTTTGCGCAACCAGCAAGCACCGCTGCGCAGAGCAGTGTGACGCACACGATACGCATGAAAATATCCCCCAGCCCCAGCTACCAGCATACCGCGAATACTAAATATGTTCTACTATCACTCGCGGGCCGAAACACGGGGGGGGCCATGGCAACATGTTCAGCGCGATGCGATGCAAGTCGCCTTGCGAGTGCGCGTTTCGCTATTGAGCATCGCCTCAGCGGGCGTCGCCCGTTCGTGCCGTGGTGAAAACGAAATTTCAAAAAGGGGGGGCAGCGATGATGCGTTTACTGAAAGACCTTCGGGGTTCAATAAGCCGGTGAAAGGCTTTGCGGCATAGCACCGGCTTTGTTGCTGGATCGGGGTCGCGCGAGCAGCAATGCTCGCAACGTATAAACCTCCTGATCGTGAACCAGCAAATGCGAAGGGAGCGGACGGGCTTCGCCGCCGGTCTCGACACAACGGCGGGCGGGGTCTGGTTCGTTAGGGCACTCCATGTCGACGAATTCACTCGCCGCCCGTCGCTCAATCGATGTCGCTATTGGGGTAAAGCGGACATGACGTTTTGCACTGTAAATGTCCGCTAATGACCCAAAGCGGACATATGCCCCCGCAGTCACCGTGGAAGTATGAAACGCGCTGTGTGATTTTATGCCGCCTTAATGGCCGACATTCGTTTCTTACCCTACGCTGCGCAGGAAACCAATGGGGGGGCACTTGGGCACTTTTGTATTTGGATCGTTTTGCCTTGCAGCAGCGATCATCGGGATAACTTTTTGCAAAGCAAACAAGGACGGCACGAAGAAAGATTTTCTCCGTTTCCCGGGCGTGGAAACTGTGGTCGGAATTGCAATTACAGCGGGGTTTGGATTTGGCATTCCTCTGACCATTGCTGGCGTCGCGCAATTCTTTCTTTAAGCGGAGATTGCTCGCGCCGACGCTAGTGCGCTGCACATGTCTGCTTTTGACCCAAGCGGACATTCGATCAGCGGGGTCTTGTCGGGCGTCGTGGCACTCGCAGCCGTTTGGGTGGCGGCGGTTTCTATCCGGTGATCGCCTTGATCCCGGTGGTAAGCGCCATCACAAACATTGCAAAATAAATGATGTAGTAGCTTTGCGCAGCAGTGCCGCCTTTCAAGATTGGACGACCAGCTTTAATGCGAACATTTTCGTAAAGCACCAGCACGAGGCCCACTGCGAAAAAGGCGACGGCAGCACCCAAAAGTCCAAGCGTTTCCATCTTCAGCATTCTCTTTTCAGAAAGTGGCGGCAGACCGGTCAGCCTGCCAAAAGGCCCATACTTTTGTGAAAGAAATAAACGCCTAGTGCGAACCCACCCACGGAACACCACCCGGACACCGTTCGGTCGGCCCGCTCTGTAATTGCACCACAAACGAGCGCCGTCCCGTGTGGCAGAACAACAAGTAATATGCCCATGAAAAAAGTCATGTCAGCGGAACGAAGGTGACAAAGCGAGGATGATAACGCTGAGGAAAAACAGCGCCGAGATGGCGTCGCCGATCACCTTGCCGATTCGTTCACATTGATCGCTGGATGGGTCGAAATACTGCATTTGGTTTTGGCCGCCCGACCTTCCCCCTCATGGGGTCATGAAACGACCTGCTGGGGAAGCTGTTTTCCCATAAAAAAGCCTCGGCGCATAAAGGCCGGACGCTGCGTTTCCCCGGATGTCCGCTTAGTGCCAAAAGCGGTCATTGGCGTGTCTAACAAGGGGCCCCGTCGCGACGACTTTAGATAGACTTGTCAATCGCCCAACCTATCGCACGGACGATGCCGTATGCGGCCAATGAAACCAATCCAATACCGCTCAGGCCGATAGCGATTCCGCCCGCGAGTATTGGAATGTCCGCTGGAATCAAATCCCAAAACCTCAGGCCAAGTGCATCCTTTGCCATTAACAAAAGGCCCGCAGCGAGAGTCATCGCTGCAACCAGCAGTCCAAGCCGATGAAAATTTCTGCTTACCTCAGAATTCCGCCAGCGGACAAACATGTGCTTGTGGTTGTCATCGTTACTCATGAGCATCGGCTTCCTTATAATGCGACGATGTACGATGTCCGTTGTGGGTCACGAGCAGACATGTGCAGTGCATTAGGCGATGTCCGCTAAGTGCCAATAGCGAACATGAAGTCGAATGTAATTCTAAAAATCAAAACCTTTTTCACGGCTGTTTCGTCAACTGATATCGCAGTGGCGGCCCCCGCTAAGGAACCCGCCGCCACTTCTCATCGAATGTCGGTTGGTCTTTTGGGCGTCGGGCTGAGCGAAAGGAAGACAACTCGTTTATTTAGCCTTGGGATTCTTCTGGCGGCAGGCTGGCACACATTTGCTCATGCATACGCCTACGCCGTAATTTACGTTTGTTGGCGCACAGCGTTTCTCTCTGCAAAACTGCTCGCATGAGCCTGTAAAGTTTTGTGCGAATGCTACCGATCCGCTTAGAAGACCGAACGCAACGGCAGTTACGGCTAACTTCAGCATATTTTCACCCCCCATTTGGCTAAAGTGCAAATGCTCCTGCTTCGTGCAACGAACTATGGCATAGTCGGCTGCATTATCTACCATTCGCCCAGCCTGTGGATAAAGTACCACGTCGTCGTCTAGTTTGCGAAACGTTGCCAAGTCGTTTTTACCACCAGCGTTTCGGTCTGCGGCGACGGCTGCTTTGCAACCCGCCGATAGCCAAAGTGTCCGCTTTGGGTCAAAAGCGGACATGTGCAGCGCACAAGTCGATGTCCGCTAAGTGCCAATAGCGGACATGCATTCGGAAATTATGCGGCGTTAATGACGAATCGCCGCGTCGAGTGTTAGCGTTGCCTCAATGTGGCAACGAATAAGCGGCGTGGTCTTTCTGATTATTGCGGGAGCAATAATGCTTTCCGCCATTTCAATCGCTGTCCACGCCCTAGCGAGCTAAATGATCTAACAAAAAACCCCCGGGCGTTTCAGCGTTTCGCCCGAGGGTTTCCCGGCCACATCTATCGGACCACCTGGCCTCGAAGTTCGCCAGCCTTGTTCGTCGGGGTGTGGATGTTCACATACAAATTCCCGGTCCTAAGAAATCCCACTTGTTCATCGGTCAGCACCGCTGATCCTTCAAAAGGGCTGGCGGGAGACTTGGCGGAGCCAGCGACAAAAATCGGAACGAGAATACCTGCGTTTTTGCCCGCGGGTGCTGGCCCATGGAAGTGCGCAGCGGTCGGTGGCCCAGTCAAATCTGAGTACGTGCCCTTCCATGTCAGGGTCTTCGTCGCATCATTGAATGTTAGCGTCACAGACCCGGCGGCCTTGCTATCGTTTGGCGGCACTTCGTTCGACGGTTTCAGATCGGCCTTATAGTTGACCGTCTCGCCGTATGTCGGGCCGATTAAACCAAGGCTAGCGCAAAAAAGGACAATTGGGCCGAACTTCATGTGAGCCCCCGAAAAAGAGATAGCGCCCCCATTAGAGAACACCTCAAATTACCTGCGAAGTCCTATGACGGATACGAAATAATCAGTTGTGCGAGAACGTCCCGCGTAGGGGAATTTACGGGAATGTTATTAGCGACTCACCCGTGACAATGTTCGGCTCTCAACGTTCCTCCCATATGACTTTGACCCGGCTCCCGGCGAGCCGGGTTTTTTTAGCCTGAATGGAATGTCCGCTTTGGGTCAGAAGCAGACATGCGCCGCGGTCGGGCATGTCCGGTTTGCCCCCAAAAGCAGAAACCTAAAGGCCGAGATCAGTCAGTGAGGGGTGATCATCGGGGCGCCGCCCCAGTTGCCAGTGATACTTACGCTCACTCTCTTTGATTGGAAGATCGTTAATGCTAGCGATCCGTCGCCGCATGAGTCCCTCCGCGTCAAATTCCCAATTCTCATTTCCGTAACTGCGGAACCAATGACCGGAATCGTCGTGCCATTCATAAGCAAAGCGCACAGCGATCCGATTATCGCGGAAAGTCCAAACCTCCTTAATGAGCCGATAATCGAGCTCGCGATTCCATTTTCGGGTGAGGAATGCTTCGATTTGCTCGCGCCCATGAATAAACTCGGCGCGGTTCCGCCAAATGCTGTCAGTGGTATAGGCGAGTGCTACTCGACTGGGGTCGCGGGTATTCCAGGCGTCCTCGGCAAGGCGTGCCTTTTGTGCGGCGGTCTCTGCGCTGAAGGGAGGAAGTGGAGGACGGCTCACGGGCTGACTTCGTTCTTGTTTGAACGTCTGCGATGTCCACGATTAGCGGAAGTCATGGAATGCAGCAAATCAGTTTAATCACGTCCACCGGGAGGCCACCGCCAGCTGAAGCATGTCCGGTCACCGCTTCTGGGCTCGATGTCTGCTATGGGTCAAAAGCAGACATGTGCACTGCACTCAACCATGTCCGCTAAGTGCCAATAGCGGACATTGCCAGTCCGGCGTCGTCCCTATTCGGCAGCGCCGGAAATCGCCGTTTCGTGGCTTAGCAAGGTCTCTAATTGTGAAGCCGCCGCCGCCACGCCTGGGCTATGAGAGATCGTTTCCGCCAGTGTACGCGCATTCGCAGTAAAGGACCGGTCATTAAGGAGGCGATCAACCGCCGCTTTGATCTCCGCCGGCGTCGCGTTGTCACCATCCAGCGACAGGCCGCAGCCGAGGGCTTCAACTTTGGCTCGCTAGGATCGGCTGGTCAGCCACAGGATTCGGCAGACAAAGCAGAGGCACGCCGTGTTTCAGTGAGCTTATCACTGTCCCGTGACCAGCATGAGTAATGGTCAGTGCTGCCATCGGCAAAATTTCATCATGCGGGGCGCGACTGACGACGACGGCGTTGTCAGGCACAATCTTTGGATCAATTTCGACGGGGCCTGCGGTAACAATGGCGCGGCAATTGCACTGCGATAGAGCCTCAAGTGTTCTTATGATGCGCGAGGTTTGATCCCAATACGGGCCTGTCGAAAAGCTGACCAATACGAGAGGACGATCGTCCGCACGCAACCATGGAGCCTTTCCTTCCGATAAGGAAACGCGGTCAGACAACATCGGACCAAAATAATGAAACGACGGGGGAGCTTGTGATGCTAGCGGGTCCAATTGGCGGATGCTGTTCGAAAGTGCGGGAAATTGGGCCCATGCCTGCCAAAGAGTTTTGACTGCAGCAAGACCAGCTTGCATTCGTACTTGGTTCACGGCGTGGAGGAGCAGCGTTTCAAATTGGCCATTGGGAGGCATGAGCGCCCCGGGGGCACTATGCACAAGAGTAGCGGCAGGCAATTTAAACTTTTCGGCCGCAGCCAAAGCACCAAACATCAGGCAATCTACGACAACGGCATCGCATCGTTCCCGTGCCATTAGCTGAGGAACGTCGTCGAGATGGTCGGATGATGCCCAGACTGCCTCTGATTTGACCGCGAACATGAGTTCGCGATTTTCATCGCGCCATTTTCTGGCGGAGCGTTCCAGTAGTACAAAATAAAAATCGCGTTCGGCGAAATAATCTTTCTGATTTTCATATCCGGCGAACGTTATCTTGTGGCCCCGATCTTTCAATGCGTTTGCAATAGCCACAGCCGGAGGCTGGTTGCCCGCTCCGTTCCAAGTGAGAAATAGAAATCGGGCCATATCAAACTGTGCTTACAATCGCTTTCACGGTCGCGTAAATCGTGCTTTCGCTCTCCGACCGTGAGCGGCCCATGTCTCGTCTGAGCAGCTTCCATGCGTAGACATCGCAGGCGCATACAAGCTGGTCGATAAGTAACCGTCGGTCCTTCGCGTCCAGTTTGGCCATTTGTGGCGTAAATTGCCTTTGCACCCACTGCCGGTGTCCTACCCTCCCGGTTTCGATCAGTTCGCGGTCTGCATTCTCCGCCAAGTTTCTGATGACCAAATCACCGAACTGTTCGTAGTGCTCGACGAGTGCGGCGATTGCGCTTTCGACATCCCCGGGGTTGGGGCGGAGCCGCTGTGATCTCAAATCACGGAGCAATTCTTTTAAGGCTTGATCGAGAAGCGCAGACCGACCGCCAAAGACGTTGATGATCGTCTGTACTGTGACCCGCGCACTGGCCGCCACGTCTTCAAGGCGGATCTCAGAGCGAAATCGGCTCCTTAATAGGGAAACGGCGGCATCAAGAACACGACGGCGAGTGGCCTCGGTTGAGGTTGCTCGCGCCTTCATGTTGTATGGCCGCGCCACTTTCATTTGATTAGAAATTAAAATGAAATAGGTAACCCGTCAAGACGGCGGCTGATGTCCGCTTTGGGTCAAAAGCGGACATGTGCAGCGCAAAACCGCATGTCCGCTAAGTGCCAAAAGCGGAAATGTGCACTACGGCAACGGGCTCCCTATGTGATTGTTATGCTTGTGGCGTCTCAGGGGCGGACTATCCCGAAGGCACGTGATCAATCGCTTATCGTGCCCATTATTCCTCAAGTGCGCTGTTTCCCATCGTCCATTTTTGAAATTTTACCAATCATTTTTCATCTCAGTTTTCACCATTCATGGCATCCGATCTCGCCTTGCGTTGCATCCTGTGTCAAAGTTCGTGGTGGACAGCTCCGGGCGCAGTAGCCGCTTACAATGCCGTTGGCGAGGTCGACTGCCAGCGGTCCAAACCTGGTCTTTAAATCAGGATAATGTGGCCTGAGGCCACAACACAAACGGGAGGAATTTTTCATGTCGATGACGAAATCGAAGCGAAGTTTGTTTGATTGGAAAACTGCCATTGGTGGCCTGGCCGCGTTGGCAATCAGCAGCAGTGCGGCCTTGGCACAGACCTATGGCATTGCGACCATGCAGCCGGGCACGCTCAGCCACACCACAGCGTCGGCGATCGCCAAGGTGCTGAAGGAAAAAGGCGGCCTCAATGTGCTCGTGCAGCCGACCGCCGGCGAAACCACTCTTATTCCCATGGTCAATCGCAGCGAGGCTGAACTCGGCATCGCGAACATCAATGAGGTGGTCGAGGCGTGGGACGGCACTGCGGTGGGTGGCAAGCAGTCTGATCTCCGCCTGATTGGGTCGATCCACGCACTGCGCGGCACCTTCTGGGTGCGCAAAGATAGCCCGATGCAGACGATCGCCGACCTCAAGGGCAAGAGGGTCACGCTGGGCTATTCGGCCATGCGCACGATCGATAAGCTCGCGCGCGCCATTCTCGCCACTGGCGGCCTAACGGAAAAGGACGTTAAGCCGGTGCTGGTACCCAACGTGGTGCGAGGGGCCGACGATTTTGCCTCCGGGGCGTCCGACATGTTGTTCTTCGCCTTCGGCGCACCGAAAGTGCGGGAGGTCGACGCCACCGTCGGCGGCATTCGCGCGCTGGAAATTTCCGAAAATGGGATGCCGGCGGCGCGCAAGATATTCCCCTACGGCTATCTGGCGCCCGTCACCCCTGGCCCGTTCTTCGTCGGCGTATTGAAACCGATGAACGTCTATGCCTGGGACAACATGCTGTTTACCAATGCCAAAGTTAAGGACGACGTCGTCTACAAGATGATTGAGACGCTTGCGAACAACAAAGCCGATTTGGTCGCCGTGCAACCGGCGTTGCGCGAATTCTCCGCTGATGGGCTCTATAAGAAGTATGAAATTCCCTATCACTCCGGGGCGCTGAGATATTTCAAGGAGCATAACATCGAAGCGAAACCGCTCCAGTGAGCGAAATGCATGCGACTACTGACGCGATGGGAAAGTCCGTCGCGTCGCCCACAGTTGCGCTATGGACGGATATTTTCCAGGCAACCATGCTGATCTGTGTGGTTGGCTGGGTGCTCGACCTGCCGCGGCGGTTCGGTTTTTCATTTTATACCGAGCAACTACTGGCGACCTGCCTCGGTCTCAGCCTCGCCATCTCCTTCATCAATACTAAATTGCCGTCGCGCTGGCTGGGCGCGGCCGGGGCAATCGCCTCCCTCGCAATCTGCGGTTATATCAGCGCACGCTATGAGACGCTCACTTCCGAGGTCGCCTTTTTGCCGATTGAGGGCATCGTCGGAAGCGCGATTTTGATTCTGCTGGTGCTGGAGGCAACCCGCCGTACTGCCGGTGGCGTTCTAGTCGCGATCATTCTGATGATCTCGGCCTATGTCTTCATTGGTCCTCATATGCCCGGTGACTTCGCTACCAAGGAAGTCTCGCCGCAACGGCTATTGGTTTACCTCGGCCTCGACGTCAACGGCATGATTGGTGCGATTTTGGGCGTCGCGGTTCTGATCGTCATTCCATTTACACTGATGGGCCAAGTACTCGGCCGCACGGGAGGCGCCGCGTACTTTGCCGATCTTGCCATGTCGTCGATGGGACGATTTCGCGGCGGCGCCGCCAAGATTGCGGTGGTCGGCTCGGCACTGTTCGGTATGATCTCGGGCGCCGCGGTAAGCAATGTCATGGCGGTCGGCATCGTCACAATTCCGCTAATGTCGCGCTCAGGCTTTTCCCCGACCCGCGCCGCGGCCATCGAATCGGTCGGTTCCACCGGCGGGCAATTGATGCCGCCGGTAATGGGTGCAGCCGCATTCATAATGGCCGAATTTCTGCAGGTGCCTTACGGCGCGGTATGCATCGCAGCCACGATTCCAGCCGTGCTCTACTATGCCGCGCTGTTCATGCATGTCGATCTGGAAGCCGCCAAGCACAAGATCGGCGCCGTGCGGGTCGCGCACATTCCGGCATTTAAAGATGTCGTCAAATCGGGCTGGTATTTCCCGATTCCCATTATATTTCTGATCGCGACTCTGATCTGGCCGGAATTTTTTCAAACTCCGATCGAACGCGCTGCTATATATTCTACCGCCATGTTGGTAGGCCTCAGCCTTGCATTCGGGTACCGAGGCACTCGCGTCACGCCTCGGGAGATGTTGCGTGCAATCCTCGATACCGGCCGCGCCGCAATCGACATCATCCTTATCGGCGCCGCAGCTGGCATGGTGGTCGGCGCGCTTAATATTTCTGGAATTTCGTTCGGATTGACGTTGCAGCTGATTGAGGTGAGCGGGCAAAGCCTGTTCGTGCTGCTGCTGCTCACTGCCATCATCAGCATTATTCTCGGCATGGGCATGCCGACCGTGAGCGTTTATGTGCTCACCGCTTCATTACTGGCCCCGTCCATTGTTAGACTTGGCGTGCCACCGATGGCCGCGCACATGTACGTGATGTATTTCGGCATGCTGTCGATGATCACTCCGCCGGTGGCGATTGCTGCGTATGCCGCTGCAAATATCGCGCGCGTGTCGGGCTGGACGACCGGTTGGACCGCCGTAGTAGTGGGCTGGAGCACGTTTTTTATCCCGTTCCTGTTCATCACCGAGCCAAGCATGCTGATGAATGCCACTTGGTCTGCGATCGCATGGAATTTTTCGCGAAACATCCTCGGTATTTTCGTAGGAACCGCCGGCATCGTTGGCTTCGCCTTTTGTGCGCTGTCAGTACCGCTGCGCATTGCCTTCGGCGCCGCGGCAATAGCGATCCTGATCCCGCAGCACGCTTTCCCGGGCGCTGACTTGCTCGACTGGATTGGTCTCGGCGGCGCGGTCGCTGTGCTGTCAATCAACTTCGTACACAGCCGCACGAAAAAGCAAACGCCCGCGCCGCAACCATTTGGGCCATGATTTCTTCTTCATAAGCAGAAATTTCGCTGTGCAAATACAAATATTTGCTAAGTGCCAAAGCGGAATTTAAGTTTTGTTACGATCACTCAACTTCGCCGAAGCCAGGCGTCGATCGAAAACCGGCCCGCGCCAAGAACGTACAACAGCAGCGTACCTCCCATGATAGCCAGGTTTTTGCAAAAATTGGCGTACTGCGCTCCTATGGCAGCCGGCGGCACCTCCCAATAGCGGTGCGCAATTGCCGTAGCGATGATGAGATAGACAAAAGTGAATAGGGAAGTGTATCGCGTCGCAATACCGACGATGAGTGCTATGCCTATTACAAGTTCGGCCAGCATAACCGGCCAGTACATCAGCTCAGGCGCGGGCACGTGAAGATTGGCAAGATAGCGTACAGTGCCGTCATGACCGAGAAGCTTCATCCACCCATAGTCGAGAAAAAGCCATCCGATGAGCAAACGCGCAGCAAGCGCAAGCGTATCTGCGCCACTTTCGGCGTAGAAATCTGTCGCCGAAAACATCTTTGGTGAAGGTGACTGTGACATTGCGGAAGCTCCCCGGTGCGTGGTCTCAGCATAGTAACTTCCAATAATAATCGGACAGCCGAGCTGCGGGCGATCAAGTTCTTGTGACGAATGCGTCAGGGACACGTTTCGCACTGCACGCATCATGTCTGCTTTGGGTCAAAAGCAGACATGTGCAGCGCACTCGCCCATGTCCGCTAAGTGCCAAAAGCGGACATCGCACTGTAGTTCGATAGACCGAAAGAGACCTCCAACTGCGCTTGCAAATGGCCCCGAAGGACACATTTAAGTTTGTATGACCGATATTCTAGATATTGCTTGTTCGAGCCAAGAAAAACCAAAATTGACTGTCCGCAAGGCACCTCATGCCGCTGTGTGGTCGGTATGGGCCGTGCTTGAAGGCATACCACCCGAAGAAATCTTCGAGGGGTCTTCTGAGGAAGAGGCGTCAGGCTGGATCAATACCGGCGGTCAAGCTTGGCTTGAAGAACGCAGGCGAAAGCGCAATGCCTAGCGCTGATGCGCGACCAATATTGTGCGACAAAAGGCCATATATCTCGGGCCTCGAATTTCCCCCCAGGAGAATGAATGAGCAGCTTCAGAAGTCCCGACCTTATTGAGCGTCGGAATAATGCCGCCACTGTTAAAAAAGTGACGCTGGAAAAGTTTCGTGCCACTCGCCAAGACCCTGCTATCGAACAACAGCGCCTTAAAAGGATCGCCGTGAATGAGGCGCGCGCCTCTCGCGTAGCCGAGCGCGAAGCCGCAAAGAAGGCGCGTGATACCGAGCTGGCCGCGCAAGCGGCGCGTGCCGCCGAACTCGCCGCACAGGCGCAACGCGAGGCCGAGAAGGCCGAGGCGCTCGCTAAGGCTGAAGCGGCCGAACGCGATGCGGCACTGGCCGCGGAGCAAAAAGCCGAGCGCGACGCCCGCTATGCAGCACGCAAGGCCGCAAAAAAGATCCGGCGCCGCGGGTACTAGCGGGTTTTGCAGTGTTCGGTCTTACCTTAAGAGCAGACCTTGATGGCTGGTCTTTTGATGTCCGGTAAGTGCCATAAGCGGAGCCGCTCTGCCGCCCTGATCATCTTTTCTCTATTTTGCGATTGACGGGAGAGGTCCGAAGGGATCCGTCGGGGCCTTTTCCTCGATCTTTGCCGCTTGCAGGCATGTGAGCAATTCAGTGTAGTTGGCCGAGGCTGCCCGGCTTGTTGTTATTTGAATGCAACGTGAAACATCTGATTGCTTGAATTGCGGCCATTGTTTCACAAGTAGATCGTGTGCTGCCTGCTCATCCTGCGTACACTTTGCTTGTGTTTGCACGGCACCCGATCCCCGACACGCCGCCGTAATGTCGAATTTTGGTATCTCTCCTTCCGCAGCCGCAATTAGTTGCGAGCCGAGAATGCTGGCACATATTGAAATCGGAACAGTATATTTCATGGTCCACTCCGAGCGAACTAACGCATCGTTTAGAGTTGTCCACCCAATCCGCAAGCGAAATGATGTAGATCAAAAGGCGCGCTGATCTTACCCATGTCTGCTTTGGGTCATTAGCGGATATTCGACGATGTCCACGGCATGTCCGCTTTACTCCCGAAAGCGGACATGTTCTCGGTCTCAGCGGACTTCAAACACCAGCTTGCCTTGAAGATGGCGCGATTCGCTTATCCGGTGCGCTTCGGCGGCGTCTGCGAGCTTATACGGGACGATCGTGGGTGGCCTAACTGCGCCCACTTCGAAAAGGCCCAGCATTCGCTCCAGATGAGCGCGATCGCGAATGACATTGGGACGTAAGGTTTGGACGTCGCTGCGGGCGGGGCGAAATCCCTCAGGTGCCGGCGCGATCCAAACCAACTTTCCGCCCGGCTTTAGCACAGCATAGGAACGGGTCTGTACATCGCCGCCGACCGTGTCAAAGACCACGTCGCAGATAGGCCCAATCTTGGTGAAATCTTCGGCGTTATAATCGATCACCTGGTCAGCGCCGAGACTGCGCACATAAGGATGGTTGCCGGTGCTCGCCGTCGTGATCACCTTGGCGCCGAGGTGCTTCGCGAGCTGAATGGCAAATCCAGCGACGCCGCCGGCACCGCCGTGGATGAGAATGGTTTGGCCGGCTTTGAGCTGCGCCGTATCTTCAATTGCCGTAAGTGCGGTTAGGCTGGTGAGTCCAAGGGCTGCCGCCTCGGCATGACTGAGGCGATCGCGTTTTTTGGCGATGATTGCGGCTTTAATGGCGATTTTTTCTGCGTAGGCTCCCTCAATCCCTTGGTCGGTCACTCCAAACACGGCATCGCCAATCTTAAATTCAGTGACGCCCTCGCCAACTGCACTTACGACGCCAGAGAAGTCGCGGCCGAGAATGTGCGGAAAATGATCGAGCTTATAGCGGCCATTGCCACGCCGCACTTTCGGGTCCGCTCCATTGACGCTGGCCGCATGGATGTCGACTACCACTTCGCCAGGGCCTGCCGTTGGATCCGACGCCTCGCCATAGCGCAGCGTCTCTGGCCCACCATGGTTCGTTAGCAGTACCGCTTTCATCACCGTCCTCCACAAACGAATTTGGGAAGTATCGCAGCACATGATCCCGCGTTCGTCGATTGCTTCCGATAATTTCCGTTATCGGAGCCAAACCGAAAGGCCACGGGCCCGGCTGGGTCAGTCGAAATCGCTCAAGCGGAAGCGATTCAAACTCGTCGGGCGCAGGGGCTCGTAAATAGACTGAGAATGTTGGGCCCAAGAATCCGTACCTGTCGATCGAAGTACAGAGCTCCAGAGAAAATGTCGTACCGGAGAGCAATCGAACCAGTGCGACTTAGGCGCGGAGTACAGAGACCTGTATCCAATCCCCCGTAAAACCAGCGCGGTTAGCGGCGACTTTGAGGACGAGAGAACCTCACCTCAGGAAGATGGCGGAGGGAGTGGGATTCGAACCCACGTTACGGTTTCCCGTAAACACGCTTTCCAAGCGTGCGCCTTCAGCCACTCGGCCACCCCTCCTGATCGGCCCTCGCAAGGGTCACGACTTTTTACAAGGCACGCAATGCGCGCCTTCCCGCATGGACGCTTCGCACATCTGTCCCGGCGGCAAATTCGACGGCACCAGCCCGCAAAACACACAGGGACCGCAATCTCGTCTTCGTGCGGCTTGGAAGCACGACGACGGGCCCGATATAGCCCGAGACTATATCCATGCTCCGACGCCGGCTAACCCGTCTCCCAATCGGAAACTCATATCACCCTATAAGCATATTTGTGTTTTAATTCCAATTACTGGCCGACAGTGGACTTAGTGCGCAAATAAATAGAAAATAATCGCGCGCAAAGCCGGCAGCGTGGCGAGGTTTCACCGCCTTTTTGCGTCCTGCGACAACGGCCTCCGGGAACCCCGATGACGGGCGATGTATCCGCATTCCAGTTGGTGTTCAGCGGCGATCCGGGCCTGTTCGCAATCGTGCGGCTGTCGCTCCTGGTTAGCCTGAGCGCGGTGCTGTTCGCAACGCTGCTCGGCGTACCGTTCGGCGCGCTCCTGGCGCTCACGCGCTTTCGCGGCCGCGAGGCTGTCATTGTCATGCTCAACGCCTTGATGGGACTGCCGCCGGTGGTGGCTGGCCTGGCGATATTTCTCCTGCTGTCGCGCTCTGGTCCGCTCGGGTCACTCGGCCTGCTGTTTACGCCACAGGCCATGGTGATTGCGCAGACCGTGCTCGTCGCGCCTATCATCGCCGCCCTGACTCGCCAGACCATCGAAGACCTGTGGGCCGAATATCACGACGAACTCGCGGCCATGAACGTCAGCGCAGCGCGGCGTGTGACGACACTGATCTGGGACGCGCGCTTCAGCCTGGTCACGGCATTGCTGGCCGGATTTGGCCGCGCCGCCGCTGAGGTCGGCGCCATTATCATCGTCGGCGGCAATATCGATGGCTTTACCCGCACAATGACCACGGCAATCGCACTGGAAACTTCCAAAGGCGACCTGCCCCTCGCGATCGGCCTCGGCATGGTGCTGATTGTGATTGTCATCCTGATCAACGCACTGGCGTGGGCCCTGCGCCGCGCCGGCGAACGCTACGCAGGATGAGCATGCGCGCACCGGTTTCCGACCTGCCACTTATGCTCGTCGACGCGCGGATTGTCGTCCGCGCAACAACGCTCCTCGACGATGTGACATTCACCATTGCAAGCGGATCCCCGACTGTCGTGATCGGGCCGAACGGCAGCGGCAAGACAACCCTCTTGCGCGCCGGCATGGGACTTATCCCGCTGACTGCAGGGCGCATTACCTGGGACGGCCGCGAGGCGGTCGCGCCGCTGCGGCGCGCCATCATGTTCCAGCGTCCGGCCATGCTCAGGCGCAGCACCGCGGGCAATGTTCGTTATGCGCTCGCCGCCGCAAAGGTCACGCGCGCGCAACGCCAACACCGTATACGCGAGTTGCTGACAATGGTGGGACTCGACGGGCTGGACCACCGCCCGGCGCGGCGGCTATCGGGCGGCGAGCAACAGCGGCTTGCGCTTGCACGTGCACTCGCGCGCGATCCCGCAATCCTGTTCCTTGATGAGCCAACGGCCAGCCTGGATCCGCATGCCACCAAGGCGATCGAAGACATCATTCGCGCCGTCAGCGAGCGCGGAGTCAAAATCGTGCTGTCGACGCACGACCTCGGCCAGGCCAAACGCCTGGCCGGAGAAATCGTGCTGTTGCACCGCGGCCGCCTGATTGAAACAGGCCCGGTTGACGAGTTCTTTGCAAGGCCGCGCACGGAAGAGGCGCGCAAATTCATCGCGGGCGAATTGCTCGTCTGACATCACAAAGTATGGAGGATCACATGCTGAATCGCCGCACGCTGATAGCCGTGGCCGCCCTCGCTACGGCGGTCTTTACAGGACCCGTCCACGCACAAGACAAATCGATCGTGGTGTCGTCGACGACATCGACGCAAGATTCCGGCTTGTTCGGTTACATCCTGCCGCTGTTCAAGCAGAAGACCGGCATCGAGGTGAAAGTCGTCGCGCAAGGCACCGGCCAGGCGCTCGATACCGGCCGGCGCGGAGATGCTGACGTCGTCTTTGTGCACGCCAAATCGGCAGAGCAGAAATTTATCGCCGAGGGAGAAGGCGTGAAGCGTTACCCGGTGATGTACAACGACTTCGTGCTGATCGGCCCCAAGAGCGATCCGGCAGGGATCAAAGGCATGAGGGACGTTGCCAAGGCACTCGAAACTATCAAAAACAAACAGGCGCCCTTCATCTCGCGGGGCGATAGATCCGGCACCCATATCGCGGAACTAGCGCTCTGGAACAAGGATGCCGGCATCGACATCGAGAAAGAAAAGGGACCCTGGTACAAGTCGATCGGCCAAGGCATGGGTGCAGCCCTCAATGCTGCGAGCGCCAGCGATGCCTATGTGTTGTCGGACCGCGGCACCTGGATCTCATTCAAGAACAAAGGTGATCTCGTCATCGCGGTCGAAGGCGACAAGCGTCTTTTCAACCAATACGGCGTCATGCTGGTCAATCCGGCCAAGCACCCGAACGTGAAAAAGGACCTCGGCCAGGCATTCATCGATTGGCTGATTTCACCGGAAGGACAGAAGATCATCGCCAGCTACAAGATCAATGGCGAGCAGCTGTTCTATCCGAACGCGACCGACTCGGGAGCGTAAGCCAAGATCAAGCTAATGCGGTAGATTTCTCGACGTGACGCACATTTTCAGGATCATCGTATTCGAGCTTTCCATCGCGCAAATGGAAGATGTGATCGAAGCGGTCGAGGATCATTTCGTCATGGGTGACGACGATGATCGCGGCGCTCTGCTCAACCGCGATTCGACGCAGTAAATCCATCACGATGCGGGCGCGCGCCGAATCGAGGGGCGCTGTCGGCTCGTCGGCGAGAATGATCCGCGGCTTGTTGGCGAGCGCGCGGGCAATCGCCACGCGCTGGGCTTCGCCGCCGGACAGCTGCTTGGGCAGTGCATGCTTGCGATGGCCAACCTCGAGATAGTCGAGCAATTCGATGGCGCGGGTGCGCGCTGCGGAAGCGCCAAGTCCAGCCAGATGCATTGCAATGGCCACATTATCGCTGCCGTCGAGAAACGGCAGCAGATTAGGGTACTGGAAAATGAAGCCGATCTTCTCGAGCCGTAGCCGACGCAGGTCGGACTTGATCCAGTGCCCGTCATAGACATCTTCGCCGTCGAGTGTGATGCGTCCGCTGCTCGGCTCGAGAATGCAGGCAATACAGTGCAACAGTGTGGTTTTGCCCGAGCCGCTCGGACCCATCAACCCGACCACCTGTCCAGGATAGACTTCCATATTGATGTCACGCAGTGCATCGACGCGCGCGGCGCCCTGCCCGAACGTTTTCGACAGGTGCGCAACGCGGACAACAGGCTGTTTGGTATGCGCGGCCATCGTGCTAGCCCGAGCTCGCGAGCGCTTCCGCCGGGTCCACCTTGAGGGCAAGCCGGATTCCCAGGGTGCTGGCGGCAAGGCAAACTACAATGGTAATGCCAAACACAATTGCGACGTTCACCGGATCGAACACGAGACGCCGCGGAAAATAGGGCTCAAAAGTGAGGACAAGCCCTAGCCCGGTAAAGTAACCGAAGATTCCCATTGAAAGAGCCTGCTGCAAGATCAGGCCGACAATGGTGCGGTCAGGCGCACCGACAAATTTCAATGTAGCAATCGAGCGCACCTTGTCCATGGTGAGCGTGTAGATGATCAGGGCGATGATCACCGCCGATACGATGATCAGTAACACCATGATCAGGAACTGCTGATTGCGCACTCTCTCAATGACAAACTTGCTCAACAAGGTTTCCTGCTGCTCCTGCCGGAGCGTCGTGAGGTGCTTCCATCGCGCCAATGTCGCCGCGACTTCCGCGATGGGGACATACGGCGATATCTTGGCCACGACGGCGTTGATCTGATCGTTGGTCTGCAACGGACCACCGCGCGCGAGTTCGCGACGCTCGGCTGGAGGAGCGAGTTCGAACTGCAATGCTTGCGCGTCGCGCAAGGTGATGTAGCCGACCGGGTCGCCGGACGCCGTGACCTCCCTGGTCATCAAGCCGACGACGGTGAATTTGTAGCCATGGGTGCCGAGCGGCACTTCCTGGCCGAGCTTGAGACCGGCGGAGCGATCGACGATCATTTCATAGTGGTCGCGCGTAATGTCGCGCCCGGCCGTGAGCTTGCGCGGGCCACCGGGGCGGCCGGGCTCGAAGCCCACCAGGAACATGCGGAGCGGCTTGCCGTTTAGTTCGGTCTGCACCGACTGATAGGTCACCGAGCCGGCGCGTTCCACGCCATAAACCCGGCTGACTAATTCCCTGGTGTCGCCGGAGATGCGCGAAGCCTCGGCAAAGGGCCCATTGGTTCCGGCCTCAACCACCCAGAGGTCGACGTTAGGGGCGCGCGCCTGCCGCAATGCTTCATCAATCATGCCCCCGTAGACACCGGTGATCATGATGACGATGCCGAGCAGCAGGCTCAATCCGAAATTGGTCAGGATAAACCGGAGCAGATTGTGCTTGATATCCCGGTAGGCCAGATTCATCGGCTTGGCTCTTCGGCAACTTTGGCGCTACGGCCAGCGCGCAAGCCATTGCGCAATTGCACAACCACCTGAGACTTGTCCGGCAGGCCGTCAGTAACCTCGTAGCGCCCGTCGAGCAGGCGGTGACCGAACGTCACCTCGTGCGTCCGCAGGTGACCATCCTCGATCACCCAAACAGTTCCACGATTCTTGCCAAGTCCCGCGACGGCAGCTTCCGGTACCAATACGGCCTGCGGCAAGTGCACGGTCGTAATATAGACTTCGGCCTGCTCGCCGATACTGAAGGTATCAGGCAGCCTGTCATAGGCGATCGCTATCCTGCGCTCTTCGTTCACACGATCGCTTTCCGGCTCTATGCGGGCGACCTTTCCCCGAAAACGCTGACCAGGACGCGAGCGCAAAACAATATCGGCCGGCTCTCCAACCTTGATCTCGCCGGCCTTGCTCTCATCGATATAGGCGAGCACCCAGACGGTGTTTGGATCGATCAGCGTGAACACCGGCTCGCCGGCGCCAAGCGCGGAGCCAAGCTCTTTGGATCGCGCAGTGACCATGGCATCATAGGGTGCAGTGAGCGCGTGAAAATCGAGCGTCGCGGCTTTCCTGTTGCAATTGCGCCTTCGCATCGCCGATAGCGGCGCGCGCGACCGCAACATCGCTCGTAGCAAGATTCATGTCCGCAGCGGCGGCGTCTTGTGCGGTCTTTGCCGTCTCCGCCGATTCGACCGAAGTAATATTCGTTTGAACCAGTTTTTGCCGGCGCTCATTAATGTCTTGCGGCATTGGCATGGTTGGCTTTCGCCTTTTCGACGCTGGCCATTGCTTTCTGCAGATTGGCCTCGGCCTGCTCGGTGGCGGCCTTGGCTCTGCCGGTACGCGCTGTCTGTTCGCGGTCGTCGAGGTGAGCGAGAAGCGCGCCTTTGGCAACGCGGTCGCCAACATCGGCACGGAGCTCGACCAGCACGCCTGAAACCTTGAATCCGATCTTGGAAGTTACGCGCGCCTCGACGGTGCCGAGCCCGAATACCTCGACCGGCACGTCACGCTGAATGGTCGCGACCTGCACCTGAATAGTGCGGAAATATACCGACCACGCACCGAACAGAACGCCGGCACCGATTGCAACAGCCACGCCTGTCAAAATCAGACGTCTGAAACTCATTGACTTTAACGAGATAGGCCAAACCATTGCCCTGTCTAACGCCCTGCCGGACGCCTAACATTGACTGGGATCAATATGTCGGGACCACCACGCCTGACCGCAAGACCGGTCTAAAGATTCTGGCCTCGCCCGTTGTCGCTCTAGACCTACTTTGTCAGCGCTACCTGCAAACAACGCTTGTCGGCCGCAAAGTACAGGGTAATGATCTTCCGGAACCGCCAGCTTGCGCGTGAATCGGTGCCGCCCTGGTCGACTTTTCCGGTGCAGCCAGTGGCGACTCATAGCCTGATCAAAACGCCGCGCTGGCGGCCGATGCCACACGCGGTTCATGCGATTGCTGCAACGCGTCAAGCGCGCCCCTGGCCTCGGCGCGCAAGGCGTCGAAATCGATCTGGGTCACGCTGACCTGCGGCTCTGCAGGCGCGGGTGGCTGCGGCAACGCCAGCAAGCAAAAGGCGCACGCGGCGGCGACAAGAAAATAACGAACACGCATCAGCAAGCCTCCTGGCCTGCCCCTCCCCCGACGATCACCCTACTCCGGCACCCATTGAAGCCACGCCAAGCGGGGCTCCCGATTGGAAACAACATGGTCACCACATTTTAACCTGGGTTAATGTCGCGGCCTGAACCCCTTATTTTGCGGGCACAACCAATGAATAGCGGCCGTCAGCGGCCAGGCAATCGGCCTGCGGCAGGCCAAGCTCCTTGCGCACAATGTTGGTGCCGAGCACCAGCGACACGATCTTGTAGTAGGCGTGGCGGCGGCTCATGCCCTCCCGGCCCATGCCGCAATCGGAAGACAGCACCAGCCGCTCGGCCGGAATGTACTTGAGCGCACGGCGGATATGCTCGGCGATCTCCTCGGGCCGCTCCACCTGCAACGAGTGGTGATCGATGACGCCGATAGCAATCTTTTTATCGGTGATGATCTTGCCGAACGCTTCGAGGTCCGCGCCTCCGGCACTGACGGATTCAAAGGTGATCACGTCGGCGTCGACCTTGTTCAGCATCTCCAGCGCCGTCTTGTAGCTCTGCACTTCCTTGAACATGCGCTGCTGCGATGGATTGCCCCAGCAGGTGTGGCACCAGACTTCGGTCTTGGCGCGCAGGCCCTTCACCGTGCGATTGAAGACTTCGACACTGAAGGCCGGATTGATCACGTCATTGACGATGTTCCGCACCGCCAGCAGATGGATCTGCGGCTCTTCAAACTGGATGACCTGACAGCCGGCATCGGCGAGATCGTGCAGCTCCGCGTTCAATGCGTCGGTGACGGCAAGAATGCGGTCCTTCAGCGACTTGTAATGCCTGTCCTGCACGGCGAACGCGACGAGCTCGGGCCCGATGGTGCCGAACTTGACCGGCTTTCTGGTCAGGCGCTGCGCAACCTTCCACATGGCGGCGTATTGAAGATCGCCCCGAGTGACCGGCCCGTTGATGCTCGGCATCACGCGCGATTCAAGATAGTCATGCAGGATGTGGCCGGGTGGAAATGCCAACCCGCCCTGACCGGCCGGGATCGGCTGCGGATTGCGGTCGAAGCCGCCCATGTGCCGCGGCGGATAGTTGGTCCAGCTCTGGCCACCGACATCGGAATCGAAGTGGGCATCGCCGTCGGTCACGATATCGAGACCGGCCACTTCCTGTTCATGCAGATAGATGGAGACCGCGTCGACATATTGCTCGCGGAACTGGTTATTCACCATCGCGTCGAGAAAGCTGCGCGAACCGAGATTTTGCGTGTACCAGCTCGGCCGCGGCAGCGAGCCGGTAATGGTGGTCGGCAGCATGATGTCTTTGGTGGCGCGAAGCATGTCGGCATCTCCCCCGGGGATTACTTGTCGTTGGCCCTAGTCTATGTCCGCGGCGCGCGGCTTGGAAACGATCTTTGTTAAATCGCCGCAGAGGTCATGGACAAAGCGTGCTTTGCTGCCCACTTAAGTGGGCAGTTTTCATCCTGCGCCAAAATGTCTGCTATAGTTGAGCCATGAGCAAAGACGGCTACATCATCAAGCCTGATCCGGCCGACCCCCGGCTGACCGAGCGCGTCACCGGCGTTGATCAGACCGGCGCGCGTGTCGAGACGTCCGTGACCGTCGAGCGCGCGCTGACGATCTTCCTCAACAGCCAGGAAATCGTCACGGCCATGACCATTGGCGATTATCCGGAATATCTGGCCGTCGGCTATCTGCTCAACCAGAACATGCTGCTTGCGGACGATGTCGTCACCGGTGTGGACTATGATGAAGAACTTTCGGTCGTCGTCGTTCGCACGAAACGCAAGACCAACTACGAGAAGAAGCTCAAAAAGAAAGTGCAGACCTCCGGCTGTGCTCAAGGCACCGTGTTCGGCGACCTGATGGAAGCACTTGAAAACGTCTCGCTGCCGAAGGCCGAGCTGCGCACATCCTGGCTCTACGCGCTCACCCACAAGATCAACACCACGCCGTCGCTCTATCTCGAAGCCGGCGCCATCCATGGCTGCGTCCTTGCGCAACGGGACGTGCCGCTGGTGTATATGGAAGACGTCGGCCGGCACAACGCCGTCGACAAGATCGCCGGCTGGATGTTCAAGGAAAAGGTCCCGCCGGCGGACAAGATTTTCTACACCACCGGGCGGCTGACGTCCGAAATGGTGATCAAGACCGTCCGCATGGGCATTCCGATCCTCATTTCACGCTCGGGCTTTACGGCGTGGGGCGTCGAGCTGGCGCGCAAGGCGAACCTGACCCTGATCGGGCGCGCGCGCGGCAAGCGTTTCGTCGCGCTCGCCGGCGAGGATCGCATTGTGTTCGACCAGGACCTCTCCTTCGTCGAAGATGAAGGCGCCAAGCATCGGCGCAAAGCGGCGGTGCATGACGACTAGCCATCCCCCTACCCTTGGTCTGGTGCTCGCCGGCGGTCTGGCGCGCCGCATGGGCGGCGGCGACAAAGCGCGCATCGAGATCGGCGGCGTGTCTATTCTCGACCGCGTGCTGGCGACGCTCTCTGCGCAATGCACCGGCATCATCATCAATGCCAATGGCGACCCGAAACGCTTTGCTGATACCGGTTTGACCGTGGTTGTCCGACAGTGTTCCGGATTTTGCCGGCCCGCTCGCGGGAATTCTTGCCGGCCTCGATTGGCTGGCCAAGCAGAAACAATGGCATCGAATGGATTGTCAGCGTGCCGGGTGACTGCCCCTTCCTGCCGGATGATCTGGTCGAGCGGCTGCATCAAGCCCGGCGCAAGATGGGCGCGGGCGTGCCGCTGGCCTGCGCACGCTCGGGCGAATGGCGGCACCCCGTGGTCGGTCTATGGCCGCTGGCGCTGCGCGAGGATTTGCGCAAGGCGCTGACCGAGGACGATCTCCGCAAGATCGAGGTCTGGACGGCGCGGCACGGTGTCGCGATTGCCGACTGGCCGGATCAGCCGATTGATCCGTTTTTCAACGTCAATACGCCGGAAGACGCCGCCCGCGCCGAGCGCATTGCGCTGCAGCATACTTGATATTTACGCGCGAATTTCTTGACCGCTATCGCGCTAGCTATTCATATTTACTTTATGTGTGTGGGAAAGGAGCAAATTCCATGAAGACATTCATCGTGGCTTGCGCAGCGGCCGTTGTAATTGCGATTGCCGGCGTCATGGTTCTCAATAACGTGCCGGACTCGGCGGAACACGCGTTTAGCAGTTCGACGAGTGTGCGCCTCGGCGCATAAAGCCGAATATCATATCCAGCGATCGGTTGAACGTCGCTAAAAACGTGGCGCCAATGTCGGCGTCCTGAATTATTTTATGATGGAACGCCATACAGAAGACGGGCGCGGCGTGTGTAGGCCGATACAATCGCACTGGCGCGGTCGGCAAACGACAGGTCCATGAGCGCCTGCAACAGAAATGATCTGAGCTGAAATTCCGTGTAGTACTCAACGTCTGTTCCGCCCTCAGTCGAATCTTCGAAGGTCCATTTCTGTTCGAACCTCCTGAAAAGCGGGTCGTGGCTGGTAATCGCAATCTTATGCGGCCGATCCAGCGTTGCCACTGTTGAGAACCGCTTTCGGATAATGCCCGTTCCTATGGTCAGATCGGTCCAGATGACCCGATTCGTGCGACGGTGCACGTGCGTTGCGATCGTCCACGGCATGAATTCCGGATATCGCTCAACATCCGCGACCAGATCAAATAATTGCGCGGCTGTGTATCTCAGACGGAGCTTGTGGTTATAGGTCGCCATCGATGCGCCCAAGATTCCACCAAGCGGACAGAATTCGCTCAGTCCAACCGGCTGGACTGCGTTGCCGGAGGATGCACGAGATTGGTATGACAATCGACGCAAGTCACACCGCCCTGCTTGAGCATGGCATGTGAGGTGCGTCCGTCTTCGCTTGCTGGATGAATTGCGTTGGCATCATGACAGCTGCGGCAGGTGACACTGTCCTGCCTGCGCAACTTGGCTTGAACCTCCGGCGTGAGTTCCGTCCTGTGCGATTCCCAGTTTTTCTGATCCTTGAAATTGTGCGTCAGCTCCATGAATACGTCACGCATACCGGAGCTGACATGAGTGTATGTTTCGATGAACCAGTTTGTCGTCGGGATATGGCAGTCTGCACAAGTTGCGATGACTCCCTTGCTGTTGCTCCGATGCTTAGAGCGTTGGAAGTAGTCATTTGACGACTGGAACACCATCGAGTGGCAAGAGGTACTGCAAAAAGCATCCGTGGAGGTGGCGTGGTTGACGAAAGTGCTGACGACAATGGCACCTGCGCCCACCGCTGCGCTCGCGATCAGTATACCAATAAATGGCCATCGATTGATCTGCATTGCTATATCTCCGGATGCCACAAGGCACCGGCGGCCAGTCCGCCGATATATGCCCAACCGAGCAAGCGATTGTGCTCGAGACAGACACGGTGATACCAAAGTGGCCAGCCGACATAGCCGTCCGGCGGTGCCGCCGGTCGCGGCTGGCTCATGCATTTGACGGCGAGAATCGCGCGTGGCGCAGCAACAACGATCGCTGCCGCAAATGGCGTCATTCTTCCAAGGCCGATAAGGACAGCGACGATCGCGTATATTGCGCAGATCGCCGCGATATTCAGATACCGCGCGGCAGATTCCCCGATCAACACCGGCAGGGTGCGGATGTTTCTGCCGGAATCAAATTCCAGCTGGTCAATGTGCTTGCCGACGAGGATGGTCATGACACCCAATCCATACGGAAGCGAAGCAAAAATCACGTCGGCGGATATCCGGCCGGTGATCATTGCAAATCCGCCGCCGATCATCAGAGGGCCCCAGACGATCAGCACGGCGAACTCACCAAGTCCGATTGTCTTCAACGGCGCTGGACCAGCGTCATAGAGGATCAGCAGCAGCACCCCGGAAACGGCAAATGCAGTTGCGGTCCAACCGCGTTCAACAATGAAATATGCTGTGATGCTGAGGCCGATAGCGCCAAGCAACGCAAGGCCGATAAGCAGCGTACGGCGGTCGAGGATCCCGCTTGAGATCGGATGCACCGTATATCGCATCCGCGGCGAGTCCGGCGTGTCGTGCCCGTGGGTGAACCCGAAATAGTCGTTGCTGAGATTGCTGATCATATGGGCGACAACGAACCCGACCAGCACTCCGATGAAATTACCCCATTCAAAATGGCCGGCCCCAAGAGCAAGAAGACCCGCAATGATTGCCGCCTGGACGGAAATAACCAGAATGACGCTGCGCGCGGAGTATAGAAAGAGAGATACACGGTCGAGGCCGTCAATATCCTGCGCTCCCGGTTTGTAGAAGCCGGTAAACGCCCCCCACCAAAGACCAGGCCGCCAAGCGATCATACCCGCCTTCCCCACAGCCAGATTCTCAATGGACCGAACAGGTTCTGAGCCAGGATCATGCGGCCGCGCGTCGCCAACAATTTTTGTCAGCGATGGGCCACACGATAGGCGGATCTACATCTTACCTATTTCTTGCCTTCTTTGTATTTCTTCCCGTAGGCGTTCAGCGCAGGCGGCGCAGAATGACATTTTGCACAGGGTTGGCCTGTCTTCTTCGCGATGTCGGGGTTCGCCATCGCCGGACGCGATGTGGTTGTGACCATAGCAAAGGCGAGCAAAAGTCCCATCGCCATTCCAGCCGCTGCGAAAGCAATTGTCCGAATCATGATTCCCTTCGGCATCGATCGCTCCTTTCGTTGTCGCCCGATGTTCGCCACCCGGGCATTGGACCGGAACAATATACGACCTCGAGCTGCTGCGAGATAGGCGTCCTGCGCGGATAGTCTGCTTTACGGCCCGACAAGCGTCGCATAGGAGAGGAACCCGATGCGAGCACCCGGTTCGATCGTTGTCACGTCTTCGGGAAACTCAAGCAGTCCGTCCGTCTCGGTCAACGATGTGAGGATGCCCGCGCCGTCCTGCGGATACTTGACGGCCTCGATCTCTCCGTCGGCGGCGCGTCTCAGCGTCACGCGCACATACTCGCGCCGATCCTTCTTTTTTCTGTAAGCGAAGGCCGCGCGCACAGGCAAAGGTACGACCTTGTCCGGCCGCGCTCCGGATAACCGGCGCAGCAGCGGTTTCACCACGCGCACGAAGGTCACGAAAACGGCGACTGGATTGCCCGGCAGGCCGACAAAGGCCGCGCGATGCCCGGAGGCGGCAGAAATTACGCCCAAGGCGACTGGCCGGCCGGGCTTGATCGCAACACGCCAGAATACCAGACTGCCGATGCGTTCAACCGCATCACGCACGTAATCGGCCTCGCCCGTCGAGACCCCGCCCGACGTAATAATCAGATCATGCTTGGTCGCCGCTTCGCGCAGTGCGCGTGACAATGTTTCCGGATCGTCTCCGAGAATGCCGAGATCGGTCACGACCGCCCCAAGTCGTTCCAGCAGCTCGGCAAGCAAATACCGGTTGGCATCGTAGATCGCCGTGCTGCCGCGCACGGTACCCGGTTCTACAACTTCATCGCCGGTCGAAAAGATTGCGACCCGCAATCGCCGCCGGACTCCGATCTCAGTGATCCCGAGCGCGGCGGCGAGCGCTACGTGCTGGGCCTCAAGGACAGTACCGGCCGGTAGACACCACCGCTCCGGAAGGCACATCTTCACCCGCAAGACGACGATTGGCGCCGCGCTTCAATCCTTTTGGCACGGCCACATGATCGCCTTCGACCGTCACATCTTCCTGCATGAAAACAGTATCGGCGCCCTCTGGCATTGCCGCGCCGGTGAATATTCGAATGGCCTTGCCGGACCTCCAGGGCGATATTTGATCGCGTCCCCGCGGTGAGCCGTCCCGAGATGACGAGAGTGGTGTCACCGCCCGGACGCAAATCGGCATGGCGCACGGCATAACCGTCGACCGCCGAATTATCGAATGGCGGCAAGTCTACCGGCGCCATCACGTCGGCGGCGACAACGCGGTTGCGCGCGCCGTGCAGCGGCACGCGCTCGGTCTCCGCGACCGGCGCAATGCGTTCGGCGATCAGACACTCCATTTCGTCGAGCCTCAGGAGCGGCCCGGAAAATGCAAAGCAATCGTCGGTCAGCTGCGCCATCAGCCACCTCGCGCCGTAGCTGCAGTCTCGGCAACAGGGACCGCGCGTTTGAGCAGCAGATCGGCAACCGCTTCGACATCGTCGAGATCAACCACCGGCACCTTGACGTGCGGAAGCGCGACATCGGAGGCGATCGCAACAATGTGGGGATCGTCGGGATGAATAAGTGGCTTGCCGTTCGCGGCCCGGTGGATTTCCAATTTGGGAAAGGCGTCGCGCTTGAAGCCTTCGACCACCACAAGATCGACCGTCGACATTTTGGCGACCAGCGCACCCAGATCCCATTCCGGCTCCTCGCGCAATTCGTGCAGGATGGCCCAACGCTTCGCCGACGAGATGACAACTTCGGTGGCACCGGCGGCGCGGTGGAAGAAGGAATCCTTGCCTGGTTGATCCAGGTCGAAACCGTGATGGGCGTGCTTGAGCGTGGATACCGTAACCCCCCGCCCGATCAGGCACGGGATCAGCTTGGTGATCAGCGTGGTTTTGCCCGAACCGCTCCAGCCGGCGAGGCCGATGATGCGCATGGCTGTCATATAAATTAGTTTTACCCTGCAAATAGCTCTCGA
Organism: uncultured Alphaproteobacteria bacterium; assembly: GCA_963819915.1. Taxonomy (GTDB): domain Bacteria; phylum Pseudomonadota; class Alphaproteobacteria; order Rhizobiales; family Xanthobacteraceae; genus Pseudolabrys. Next base: position 83,172 of record CAWFXX010000006.1, on the reverse strand, counting down.
CATATAGCATGTCGCGGGCACAGCATCCTTTAGCCAGTGGCTCCGCAAAACGTGGGAATTGCCAGGGCTCGCCGATATCTGCAGCCCGCAGCGCCATGGAGGCTGATAATGGCACAATCCTTTGCATGGACGCGGCGTGAAGTGTGGACGCGCAAGCTGATATATCCCGGCCACACCTTTCCCACCGCAGCCGCCCCGATACTCGTTGCGATCGGCCTTGCCTGGCACGATCGAGTATTCGCCGCTGTTCCTGTGCTGCTCGCGTTTTTGGCCGGCTGGCTCATCCAATTCGCCGGTGTTGTAACCGACAACTACAGCAATCTTCAGCGCCAGCCGGACGATCGCGAGCACCCAGAACTGGTACAAGCAATCAAGAGCGGCCTTCTGTCGCTAGGGGATCTGCGTGCAGCCATTCTGGCGAGCTACGGCCTGGCCGCAATATTCGGGTTAGCCTTGTTCGCATTGGCCGGATGGCCGGTGATCGTGATTGGACTTTCGAGCATGCTGGCGAGCTGGGCCTATTCTGCCGGACCTTGGCCATTCGGCCGTCATGGCTTCGCGGATCCACTATTCTTCGTGTTTTTCGGCATCGTGTCGGTGCTCGGTGCCTACTATGTGCAGGCCGCCAGTGTGCTCGGCCCGGAGCACTGGCGCGAAGCCCTGCCACTTGTCGCGGTCGCGGTCAGCCTGCCTATCGGCGCGATGATCACCAATATTTTGATCATCGACGATATCCGTGATTACGACTTCGATAAAATTAAAGGCAAGAACACAATCGCGGTGTGCTTCGGCAAATTTTACAGCCGCTGTGAGTTCCTCGGGCTACTTACGTTCTCATACCTGCCACCCTTTTGGCTCTGGCGAGCCTGGGGATTTAGCGCCTGGGTATTGTTACCGCTTGCAACCTTACCGGTGGCCGTCGGAATCGCGCGCACCGTCTGGACACATGACCAATTCGAAGAGCTGGTACCGATGACGCCACGGCTGGCGATGCTGACCGTGGCCTATTCTGTCTGCCTCGCGCTGGGCCTTGCTGCGTAGAATCGCCGAACGCGGCCGCAAACGAACGCCCCTCCAAAAGCAAAACGCCCGGCCTTTGCGGCCGGGCGCTTTTTTTTCGCTAATTTCCAACTATTCGGCAGGCCGCATCGCTTCGCGCTTAGTACCGCCCGCCTGTATTTCCTCCTTGGCCCAAAGACTGTGATGTTCCTTGGCCCAATTGAGATCGACATTTCCGTCGGCCATTGCCCCGAATGCACCTTCCATCCCGACGGTACCGAGATAGATATGGCCGAGAATAAGCGCGACGAACAACACACCGACCACGCCGTGGAAGATCTCCGCCAGCTGCATGTTGCCGACCGTTAGCCCATAATAGAATGGGAATAACAGCATAAACCCGCTAATGATCATCGCTGCACTGGCAAAGACGATTAGCCAGAACAATATTTTCTGCCCGGCATTGAATTTGTAAGCGGGTGCGTGCGTGTTGTCTGTCTTGTCGAACATGCCACCGCCCTGCTTAAGCCACTGAACATCCACGGCGGTCGGCAAGTTGCGCCCGATCCACATCAGGAACATCAGGAGGACACCGAGTGTAAAGCCAAAGCTCAGGAAATTGTGAAAGTATTTTGCCCATTCCGACCATGCACTGAAGGTTTCCGGACCCATCCATGGCAAGAGCAGCGCTCGACCGAATGTGATGTTGAGGCCGGTTATTCCGAGAATGACAAACGTCACAGCCGTCAGCCAGTGCACAAAGCGTTCAAGCATATCGAAACGCAGGATCTTGACGCCGGAGTAACCCGATTTGACTCGCATCGGACCCCGCCAGAGATAGAAGACAACCAGTATGGCCAGCATGCCAACGATGGCGATGCCTCCGATCCATTTCAGCGTCACGTTGTGGAATTCGCGCCATTCGCGCCCCGCCGGATGTTCAAGGACATAGGATTTCACGTCCGGAATGGTGCCGCGACCCTGAATTGTATTGAGCTGCTGAAGTAATTGTTGCTCTTTCACCGCGGCTGCATTCGGATCGACCGAATTCGGCTGCTGGGCCGAAACCGGAGCGGACATTGCGACCATGAATGCGAGCGCCAGCGCGCCGGCAATCAACCGCAATTGTGCAACAAGTTTGGCCATGCGTTCGTCTCCCTACTCTCGAATAGTCCCAATTTCGACGACGCCACGGGCGCCGCGCCGCCTGCCGAGCGTCAGGTCGCAATCGACTCGCGATATGCGGTCTGCCAACCCCATGCGCCGGAACCGTAGCCGCGCTTCGATACGCGCTCCTTGTAGATCTGGGCGATGACATCGCTGTCCCCGGCGAGCAGCGATTTGGTCGAGCACATCTCCGCGCACAATGGCAGCTTGCCTTCGGCCAGGCGGTTGTTGCCGTACTTCTCGAACTCTTCCTTGCTGCCGTCGGCCTCGGGGCCACCCGCGCAGAAGGTGCACTTGTCCATTTTTCCGCGCGATCCGAAATTGCCGACCTTGGGATACTGCGGCGCGCCAAACGGACAGGCGTAGAAGCAATATCCGCACCCGATGCAAAGGTCCTTTGAGTGCAGCACCACCGCATCCGCGGTGGTGTAGAAGCAATTCACCGGGCACACCGCCGCGCATGGCGCATCGGTACAGTGCATGCAGGCCATGGAAACCGACCGTTCGCCAGGCTTGCCGTCATTGAGCGTGACGACGCGCCGGCGATTGATGCCCCAGGGCACTTCGTGTTCGTTCTTGCAGGCGGTGACGCAGGCGTTGCATTCGATGCAGCGGTCGGCGTCGCAGAGAAATTTCATTCGCGCCATGGTCGTTGCTCCTTACGCCGCTCGAATCTGACAGAGGGTGACTTTCGGCTCTTGCATGCCGGTAGCCGGGTCATAGCCATATGACGTGATCGTATTCGCGCTTTCGCCGAGCACGACCGGGTCGGTCCCTTTCGGATAGTTGGCCCGCAAGTCCTCGCCGCCCAGCCAGCCGCCAAAGTGGAATGGCATCCAGGCCACGCCTTTGCCGACTCGTTCGGTCACGAGCGCCTTCATCTTGGCCTTTGAGCTGTTTTCGGCGCCGGTCACCCAGACCCAGCCGCCATCCGTGATTCCGCGGTCGGCGGCATCGCCAGGATTGATCTCGATAAACATGTCCTGTTGCAGCTCGGCCAGCCACTTATTGGAACGGGTCTCTTCGCCGCCGCCTTCGTATTCGACCAGACGGCCGGACGAGAGAATGAGCGGGAATTGCTTGGCTATTCCCTTTTCAATCGCCGCCTTCTGCACCGAGAACCCGATATTCGGCAGCCGGAACTGCTTGGCGTCCGGCAAGGTCGGATACTTGGAAACAAGATCGATCCTTGGCGTGTAGATCGGCTCGCGATGCACCGGAATCGGGTCTGGCAGACCAAACGCGTTCATGCGGGCCTTGGCATTTCCGTAGGGAATACAGCCGTGCTTCAGCGCAACGCGCTGAATGCCGCCGGACAAATCGAGCGACCATGACACCGCATCCGGCGTGGTCGGATTGACCTTGTTGATCACCGCCATTTCAGCTTCGGTCAGGTCCTTGTCCCAGCCGAGCTTCTTGAGCACCGCGAGGGTGAACTCCGGATAGCCGTCCTTGATCTCCGAATCCTTGGAATAGGACCCTTCGGCAAGCATGTTGACCTTCACCGTGGAGCCGTCCGGCCTCTTCTCCTCGCGTTCCACCCCGAAGCGGGCCCGGAAGCAACCGCCGCCGTCCATCGCGGCAAGGTTGGTATTGTAGAGGAGCGGCGTTCCGGGGTGCTTGACCTCGGGCGAGCCCCAGCATGGCCAAGGCAAGCCGTAATAGTCGCCTTTGTTCGGACCGGTCGTCGCGCGCTGCGTGCGCATGTCGAAGTCCGCCTGATGTGCCATGTGCGACTTGATGCGCTCGGGCGATTGCCCGCAGTAGCCGGTCGACCAGCTGCCGCGGTTCATTTCACGCAGGATATCCTCCGCCACCGGCAGATTGTTTTCGACCTTGATGTTCTTGAACATCTCGTTGGCGAAGCCGAGCTTCTTGGCGACGAGGTACATGACCTCGAGATCATCCTTCGATTCGAAAATCGGCTTGACGATCTGCTCGCCCCACTGCATTGCGCGGTTGGACGCCACGCGCGAGCCCTTGCATTCGAACTGCGTCGCAACGGGCAGGAGATACATGTTCTCCTTGCGGCCGGCTTGCACGGCGAGCGATGCCCAGGTCGTCGGATGCGGGTCGGCGACGACCAGAAGATCAAGCGCTTTCAAGCCCTTCAATGATTCCGGAATACGCGTGATGCTGTTGCTGGCGTGGCCCTGCACGAACATCGCCCGCACGTTGTCTTTCTGCGCAACCTGATCTTTCGGCAAAATGGCGGCATCGAACCACCGGGTGAGCGGGATGCCCGGCGTTTCCATGATTTTCTTGTCGTCAAAGCGGCCGAGCAGGAAATTGTAGTCGACTTCCCACACGCGCGACCAATGCTTCCAGGCGCCTTCGACCAGGCCGTAGTAGAACGGCAGCGTCACGATATCGAGGCCCACATCGGTTGCGCCTTGCACGTTGTCGTGCCCGCGGAAGATGTTCGCGCCCATGCCCGGACCGCCGACATTGCCGGTGAGCAGCAGCAACATGCAGCTCGCGCGTACGTTGGCGGTGCCGACCGTGTGTTGGGTCTGCCCCATGCACCAGATCAGAGTTGATGGCTTCTGCGTTGCAAACATCTGGGCGACGCGCTTGAGCTGCTCACCTGGAACGCCGGACACGCGTTCAACTTCTTCCGGTGTCCACTTTTCCATCTCCTTGCGCGCATCCTCGAAGCCGTAGACGCGCTGGCGGATGAATTCCTTGTCTTCCCAGCCATTCTTGATGATGTGCCACATCATCCCGTACAGCACCGGAATGTCGGTACCGGGCCGGAGGCGAACATATTCGGTTGCGTGCGCGGCCGTGCGTGTCAAACGTGGATCGATGACGATGACATTCGCCTTTTGGAGCTCAGCGCCCTCGATCAGGTGTTGCAACGACACCGGATGGGCTTCGGCTGGATTGCCGCCCATGATGATCTGGGTCTTGGCGTTGCGTATGTCGGTATAACTGTTCGTCATCGCGCCGTAGCCCCAGGTATTGGCCACGCCGGTGACGGTGGTCGAATGACAGATACGTGCCTGGTGATCGGTGTTGTTCGTGCCCCAGAACGCGCCGAGCTTGCGGAACAGATAAGATCCTTCGTTCGTCATCTTGGCGGAACCGAGCCAATACACAGAGTCACCGCCGGACTTCTGGCGAATCGCAGTCAACTGATCGCCGATCTCGTTGATTGCGACGTCCCACGACACGCGCGTCCATTGGCCATTCGTGAGCTTCATCGGGTATTTGAGACGACGTTCGCCGGACACGAGCTCGCGCACTGATGCGCCCTTGGCGCAATGCGAGCCGCGATTGATGGGCGAATCCCAGGCTGGCTCCTGGCCAACCCAGACATCGTTCGACACTTCCGCGATGACCGTGCAGCCGACGGAACAATGCGTGCAGATACTCTTGCGAATGGTGGCGCTGGCCAGATTTGGCCCGGCGGCTTCTGCCTTACGCACCGTGGCAAGCGGCAACGCGCCGATCGTGGCGAGACCGCTCGCCACCAGGCCGGACTTGCGGAGGAAACTGCGGCGATCGAGGCCGCCAGCGGCTTGATTGCCGACCGTCGCTGCGAGATGGCCGCGACGTGTCTGACGCTCTGCTCTCTTGATCAGCACGGTTGCATCTCCCTCAACTCGGATAGCGGTTGACTTTGTAGAAGGTCTTCACGTCGGTGGAGTTCGCCTGGTAACGCGCCTTCTTCTTTTCCGCGTCCGATTCGGATGCGGTGGCCCCGGTGGCGAGCGGCACGGCCGTGGTGGCGGCAATTCCTGCACCGGCGCCCATCGCGCGCAGGAAGTCGCGACGGCCTAACTTTGTTTTGTCCTGTTGTTTCATCGCCGTTCCCTTCTAAAATTCGACTTTAGCCCTTCGTCCGCCTCAAGCCGGCAGTTCAAAGGCCTCTCTTTCGATGTCGATATAGGTGCGTCCGAGCGCACCCACCCGTCTGTAGAAGTCCGCACCCTCGGCGTTTTCCAGATCGATGAAGAAGCGTCCGATCCAGGGCGCCATATGTTTTTCGAAGATCAGGCGGTCTGAATCGGGCAGGGCAGGAAGCCGTCTGCTCGCCAGGCCCGACATGATCTCACAGAGAATGCCGGCGTGATCTTCCGGTTCCACCACGCCGTCGCTGCGCGCGATTCCAATACGCGCCAGATCGTCGCGGAGCCGCGCCAGCGGGCGCTCGTGCAAAAAACCGGTCAGATAATACGAACCGTACGGCAACAACTCGCCGCGGCCCAATCCGATAAACAGGTCGAAGAATTCACGCTCGACCGATTTAACCGTGGCCTTGTCGGCCGCTTCCGCGAGCGCAGCGTGTGCCAAACCGAGTGGAGAGGCATCGGCGCGCAGTTTCGAAAGGCCGGACAGCAACGCGGCGTCCGGTGCGCGCGTCAACAGCGTAGCGAGCAGCGCATATTCCTGCGCACGCGCGGCATCGATTTCGTCCATGTCACCGCCCGTCGTCTCCCGACCATACAGGTCCGGGCGCAAGACACCGCGATCGACGCCGGTGACGGCTTCGACCGAAACGACACGTTCGGCAGGGATGCGATTCCAGTTTGAAACGGAGGGTTGGGAAATACCAATCTGACGCGCAAGCTCGCCGACGCCGCCTGCGGCGCGGATCGCTTCGGACAGGCCCGGATCCCTCATCCGATTCTCTTCTTTTTCAAATTGTTACAATTAAAGCGTAATGGCCCACGGGAGAGTGGGTCAATAGCTCCAGGCTATAACTAAGGAACAATCTTCCGCGACCTTCATTCCGGCATTGCGCCGCCGTGCCGGCGCGTCATTTTTTGTATCGGCGATTCATGGGCTGCCTGTTCGTGGGCCGCCTGTGTTTGGGCCGCCTGTTTTTGCATCGCACCATTTTCGTTTTGTTGCGGCGCACGTTGCGGCGCCGCGGAAACCGCGGCTTTGCCGCGGTCGTCAGGTGCTTCTAAATTTTCTTCGCTTTGTGCCGGCACTTTCGCGGAATCGTGTTGTTCCGGCTCAGTTTTGTCCGGCGCCGTTTCGCCGAACAAATCCGCGACCATGCGCTTGACGTCGAGGCCGGGGTCCAGCTCGCCAAAGCCCGGTATTCCGTCGGGCCCGGCGGCGTCCCAGAAGTTCTCGTTGAGCCCCACATAATCTCTGATCGCCGGGTCAGCGGCCCACGCGCGACGAAGCGCCGCATGCCGAAGCGCCGCCGGCACGCCGCTTTGCATGAAGGCCGAAATGTCGGTACCTGCACCGATCGACTCGATCGGAGGCAGGCTGGCGACATCGAATACCGGCGGGCACCCCACTTCATCCTTCGGAACAGCCGGGCTCGTCTGGTCACGCGACGGCGACGCCTGATCGTCCGGTTGTGTGTCGGATTTTTCCGCTCGTGAATTGTCGGCGTCGGTTCCGCGTTTGCGGCGTGACCAGCGACCGAGGAAATTGTCGGGATCGTTCATTTTCGATCCTCCCGTGCTGCCGAGCCGCGGCGTGCCAGGACTTCTGGATTGGCGCGATCGCGTTTGCGCTTTACGAATTCGCGTTCGACATGGTGCTCCGCCACGAAAGCCGCAATGGCTTCACGCAACGGCTCCGGCATCGCCACCGCTTCCACGAGATTGGAGCCCGCCTCGGTCATGCCTTCGCCTTCCGCCGGGTCGGCGGTCACCATCGCCAGCTCATAGGGCGGGTCGCCGTCGACAGGCCGCAGCACGATCCACAGCAACGGCGTTTCGATCTGCAGGTTGTCGAGATAGTGGGCGGTTTCCGTCCGGTACAACTCAACGGGAGCTGCCCCGACGTAAAAGCTCGTGCGCTCGTCGTCTTCGCTGAGTTTCGTCCAGGGCGGCGTGTCGGGCGCTCCGGCAAGAACCCTGACCGGACGCCAATGAAAATCCGCCCATGGGCTTGCACTCTTGCTGCGCTCGACAACGACGCCAACCGGGATGCTGACCAGCGGAACGACGTTGCTCAACTGACGGCCTCCAGATGCCGGACCGGCAATCCGGTCAGCAGGTTCTGCGGTTTCATGCGGATCGTCATGTCCGGTGTCATTGCCAAGATCAGATAGACCGGCTCGCCTCTGACATTATCAAGCATCACCGCGGGGTCGCGGAAGCCCAACCGGAACAGACCAACCACGCGCGACATCGCCGTTTCGTCGATGTCTTCGCCATGCCAGAGCATGTCGCCGAGTCTGGTCGCGTCCGCATCGAGACCGACATACCAGGCCAGATCGACCTCGCTCAGCTGCGTGAGCGCTTCGATCATGACCTCTATTCCGAGCACATGCGCGATCCAGCGCTGCATCGCCTGCGCCAATGCGTCGAACCCATCCCGGCCGGCCGTCAGGTCCAACGCCATGTCGAACTGGTCGCTTCGTTGCCAATAGCTGTCGGCATTGTCGCGATTGATGATATCGATCTCGGCCTCCGCGGGAATGCCAAGCATCGAAACCAGTGGAGTGACCGGAGATGTGTTCGTGCCACCGATCGTTTCTTCGTCCGCCGCGATCAATGAACCATCGTGCAGCGTGACGCGCTGAGTGCGGAAGAACATTTCCGCAGCACGCAACACCCGGGTATCCTTGATGCCGTCCAGCGCGTTACGCAGGATCACGTGCACCAGTTGATTGACGAACAAAGGCGGAATCTTTCCTACGCCGTTCCGGATAAGCTCGACATAGGCTCCCTCCAGCGTCTTATGGCGCAGCAAGCAGTCCCTGAATTCCAGCAGCAATTGCCAGTTCTCGCGCGCATCGGCATCGGCAATGGCCGCGATATCCGACGCCAAAACCGCCATGCGCGGATTGGCAAGCAGCGCAGAATGTAAAGTGCGCTCGACCGCGCAGGCCTCGGCTGGCGGAATCATTTCCGGCCGCGCCAGGTAGAGCTTCAGGAACTCGTCGGTCACCAGCAGACCACCGCCCTGCTCGCGGTCGAGCAGATGGTGTCCGCTGGAGATCCAGAAATCACTCATTTGCTCTCTCGCCCGGTCATCGAGATCAGGTTGACCTGATCGGCCGTCGCATCGTCCTCGCCTTCGACCTCCAGGAAAGAGAACGCCCGTGCCGGTTTCGTACCGCTGCGTGGCCGCAATGTGCGGAACGACTCGCGGACCGCGCCATCCTCGAACGTCCGATGCACGGCAATCAATGTGTCGTTCGGCTGCGTGCATAGCGAGTCGACGAATGTGACCTCTTCTTCCGCCGCCGCAACGGCATCGTCTATTGTTGGCGCTCCGAAGCTCGCGACGAGTTGTCTCGCCAAAATGTCGATCACCACCGATCGATCATCGTTGCTCGCTTCGACAATCTGGACAAGGGTCGTCCAGCCGAGCGTTGAAATCCCAAGGAAACCGCTGCGAAACGCCGTGCGTGCTTTGCCTTCCAGCATTGCCGGATCACGGCTCCAGAAAGCGAAAGCACCCGACACCGCCCACTCGCCCGGCTCAGCCGCCTTTTCGAACACGAACGTGTCCGATGCGTCGAGACGTATCGTGCGGATGAGTTTCACGCGCGTGGTCCCTTTGCTGCGGGATCGAACCATGCGGGCTGCGCAAGCCGCGGCAGGAACTTTTCCCGGACGGCGCCGGCTTTGCCGGCCCGGCGGATGAGCAAATCGCCATTGTCGTCGATGGCGCGACGCCCGCCCGGCTCACGCGGTAATCGCTCAATATAGCTCTTCGCCACTGCGGCGAAGCCGGCCTCCTGCCAGGAATTGAGCGCAACCATTAAATGACGCGCGAAGCTTTCCACGACGTGGTTCGACAGAACGTCGGTGAATCCTTCCTCCTCGAGCGCCGTGACGAGCGGGTTCAGTCCCGGTTCGTTTCCGGTCATCGATACGGTACGGATCATCCCGCCGAAAACCAGCCATGGCGGCGTCTCGGTTTCGGAAACGTCTTGCGGCCACGCAAGCCGGCCGCCGCCCACAAGACCCTGATTGACGAAAAGCGAATCCGGCCAGTCAATGATGATCGACGTTTCAGGCTGCGCGTAGGTGGCAAGCGCATCAGCGAGCGCGGCCATGCCGGCATAAAAGACGCGCCGCGCCTTCAGTAGAGGCTCGTCGGGTTCGAGGACGACCGCAAATTCGGCGAGATCGAAACGCCCGACATATACGAGCGTACCCGCACCCTGCTCGGCCGCAATCGATACCGCATGCGCGAAAGCATCGCCGACTTCACGCAGGCGCACCGCGGAAAAAGGCGGCGGCAGCGCCAATTCTGGCGAATTTGGCGATCGTGTGCGAGCCGGTGTTTCCAGCGGCATTGGATCTCACTCTACCCTTCCTATTTGAATACATATAATTATAGCTGCCGACGATCCACAGGCCAGTCCCGTGGCCGCAAGGGTCGCTGACGGACGATGCGCGATTGGCATTGTGCCATGATAATGACGGGACAAGCAGAAAGGTTAATGAGCCTGATGGCCGAACGGCCGCGCACCATCCTGATCTGCTCCTGCGAAAACACCATGCCGCTGGACGGCGCGGGCATTCGCCGCGCCTGCCGCGATACGGAAATCATTGAAGGCCGGCAATTTTGCCGGGCAGAACTCGATCGCTTTCGCAAAGCCGCGGCGAGCGGCGAGCCCATCACAGTCGCGTGTACCCAGGAGGCGCCACTTTTCAGCGAAATCGCCAACGAGATCGGCGACGGCACGCCCGTGGCTTTCGTCAATATTCGCGAAACCGCTGGCTGGTCGAAAGAGGCAGCCAAGGCCGGTCCCAAGATGGCGGCACTGATTGCGGCAGGTTCAGAGCCGATGGCGGACGTTCCTTTTGTGTCGTTGGCGAGCGACGGCGTCGCACTGCTTTATGGCAATGATGAACGCACAATCGAAGCTGCCAACCTTCTGAAAGACCAGCTCGACATCACCGTCCTGATCAAGCCGGGCGCCGACGTCTCCCCACCACGTGTGACGGAGTTCCCGGTCGTGAAGGGAAACGTCCGCAGCGCCAAGGGCTATCTCGGTGCATTCGAAGTCACCGTCGATGATTATGCCACCGCCAGCCCGTCATCGCGTGGCGCGCTTGAATTCGGGATGCCGCGTAACGGCGCGGCATCCCGTTGCGATATCATTCTTGATCTCTCCGGCGGCCCGTCACTGTTCCCGGCTGCCGATTTGCGCGACGGATACATAAAAGCAGATCCCGGCGATCCCGCGGCGATCCTGCGTGCGGTGCTGAAAGCCCGTGAGCTTACCGGCACATTCGACAAGCCGCGCTATATCGACTTTGCCGAAGATTTGTGCGCGCATTCGCGCTCCAAGATTGTCGGCTGTCGCCGCTGCCTCGATCTCTGCCCCACCGGCGCAATCATGCCGGCCGGCGATCACGTCGCCATCGACGCACGCATCTGCGCCGGCTGCGGCCAATGCGCCGCCGCTTGTCCGACCGGTGCCGCTGCGTATGCCTTGCCTCCCGCCGATATGCTGATGCGCAAATTGCGCGCGTTGTTGTCGACCTACCGTGACGCCGGCGGCACGCAGGCCATCGTGATGTTTCACGACGCCGGGCATGGCGGCGGACTGATCGACGCATTGGCCCGTCACGGCGACGGGCTGCCGGAAAATGTCCTGCCGGTAGAGATCAACGAGGTTACGCAAGTCGGCATCGAGGCGATTGCAGCTGTGTTTGCCTATGGCGCCTCAGCCGTGCGCTTTCTCCTCCGCGCCAGACCGCAGCACGATATCTCCGGCCTGGCCAAAACAATTGCATTGGCCGAACCGATCCTGACCGGTCTCGGATTTGCCGGCCCGCGCGCCGCAACAATCGAGACCGACGATCCTGATGCGCTTGGCGAAAACCTGCGCGCGATTGCGCCTATGGCCAGCGCTTCCAGGCCTGCCACATTTTCCGCAACCGGCCGCAAACGCGATGTGATGCGGCTCGCCCTGCGCGAACTGCATGCAGCGGCCCCGGCACCGGTCGATATCGTGCCGCTGCCGGAGGGCGCGCCATTTGGCACGGTCGAGGTCAACGTCGAAGGCTGCACATTGTGTCTCTCCTGCGTGTCGGCGTGCCCGACCGGCGCGCTGTCGGACGATCCGGAGCGTCCGATGCTCCGTTTTGCCGAGGATGCCTGCGTCCAATGCGGACTGTGCAAGGCAACCTGTCCAGAGAGGGTCATCGGTCTCAGGCCGCAAATTGATTTTCGCGCTGCCACCGCCATGGCCCGGATCATCAAGCAGGAAGAGCCCGCCGAATGCATCCGTTGCGGCAAGGCGTTCGGGGTAAAGAGTTCTGTTGACCGCGTCGTTGCAAAGCTCGAAGGCAAGCACTGGATGTACAAGGACTCCAAGAAGCGGCTCGATGTCATCCGCATGTGTGAAGACTGCCGCGTGGTCGTAATGGCGGAGGAGCAGTTCGATCCGTTCGGAGCACCAAAGCGCGCGCCTGTGCGCACGACGGACGACTACCTGCGCGAGCGCGAGCAGAAGGGCGATAGCTAGTTATTTTTTCGCGGTGGCCTTGGCGAGAAAATCCACGAGCGCTTTGCGATCCTCTGGCGATCCAATCGTCTGTTCCGGCATCTTGGTGCCAGGCGTATAGGCCATGGGGCCCACTTCAAACATTTTCGATACGGTGTCCGGTGTCCACACGATATTCATGTGCTTGAGCGCGTCGGAGTAACGATAACCGGGCAGCGTCGCTATCCGGCGGCCAAAAATCCCCGCCAGGCTTGGACCGGCCTTGTTACCCTCATCCGGAGTGAGCGTGTGGCAGGCGACGCAGGCACGAAACACTTCGGCGCCATGATTTCCGGCATAAGCTGCCAGCGGATCTTCCGGCGAACCGACGACGACTGCGTCAACCGGCTCGCCATTCGACACGTCCCATCGTCGAATCATCCGGTCAGCGCCGCCCGTCAATAATGTTCGACTGTCAGGGAAGAACGCCACCGACCACACCGGCAGACCGGGCCCGACCAGCGTATGCGTAAGCTTACGCGTCTTGCGCTCGATGATGGCGACCGAACCGCGGATACCCGCCGCAGCGACAAGCTTGCCATCGGGCGAGTTGGCGAGGGAGATAATGGGTGTCGGCGAGGCTTCGATTTCGTCCAGGATCTTGCCCATGGGCGATACGAAATAGACTTTGCCACTGGCGCTCGCCGTGACGATCTCGCCATCGGGCGCGACCACCACTGCATTGAGCGGACTCGGCACAGTAAATATGGCCCCACTCCCGCCCCCAACCGGCCAGATACGCAACGTCGCATCGTAGCCGGCACTTACTACACTTTTTCCGTCCGCCGAAAATGCAACGCCGTTGACGTTCTGCGCATTGCCGTCCAGCACCCGTGGCGAACCGCCGGCAAGAGGCCACAGGCGCACGCTGTGATCCCACGACGCGGACGCGAGCAAAGTGCCGTCCGGAGAGACGGCCAAGCCAGCGACGGGAGCGGTGTGTCCATCGAGCACGTTGTCAGGCTGCTGCTGGCCGGGCGTCCAGATTGCAATATGCGCATCGGCGCCGGCGGTGACGATACGTCCATCTTTCAGAAATGCGACGGCGTTCACCGCGCCGTCGTGAAAGCGTAGCACCTGCTCGGCGACGTTGCGGTTGAGTGACCAGCGGATCGCTGACGTATCGAAGCTGCCTGAAACTGCGTATGCGCCGTCTGGCGAGATTGCCAGGGCGCGCACCGGACCGCCGTGGCCCCGCAGCTGTGCGTATGCCGGGCACATGGCGAGCAGAAGCAGAGCCAAAACGGCCATCAGATCTTTGATTTCTCGCCGCATCGTGGCTTCCACTTCATATCCGCGCCGCGGCAGAATTTAGTCGGCGGCAGGTTCCATGCCGAGTGCGCGAATCCGCGCGCGCGTCTCCTCATCACGCAGAGCAGCGAGGAATGCCTGCACCGCAGGCCGATCGCGCCGTTTCTGGACGACGAGAAAATCATAGTGTTCCGGCGCCACCGGCAGGAAGCCGAGACCATAAAGCTTCGCCACAGGTTCGATCGCGAGGCCCCAATCGGCGCGGCCCTGGGCGATCGCAGCGGCGACCGCATTGTGCGATTTCGGCTGATTGGCGTATCCCGCCGGCCGCGCACCAACGAGGACCTTGTCGATGAGAACGCGCGTGCCGGCGCCGGCATTGCGGCTGACCATGAGAGCAGAGGCATCGGCCAAAACGATTTTTAGCGCTTCCTGCGCGCTGCGATCCTCGAAACGCTTGTCGCCGGGCCGGAACAGTATGCCCTGCATCCGCCGCCACCCTGGCACCAGGCTGAGGCCCGGCGCGACCAGATGCTTGTTGTACTCACCACTCGCGGGATCGACGAGGTGCACGGGCGCGATGTCGCACTCGCCACGGTTTGCCGCCGTTACGCCGCCCTGACTGCCGATGGCCAAAGTGCGCGCGGAAAATCCGCGATCAGCGAGCGCACCGACGATCACGTCGAGCGCCACGTCATGGCTGCCCATGATCACCAGGTCCGGCGCGTGCGCTGAGCTGCCAATGAGCGTCACACGCGCGATGCTGTCGGCGTCGAGGACCGATGCAAGCGCATCGATCTCGAGGAAGCCATCCGCCTGCGAGAAACTGGTGACTGCCCCGGAACCCTTGCCGATGGGAAATGCGACCGTCCCCTCATCAGTATCAACAAGCGATACAAGCACGAATTCTTCGCGGCCGAGTTCGGAGGGAACGCGCACCGGCACGCGCGCGTTGATTGTCTCCGCCGCTTCCGGCGGCAGTCCGGCTCGGGCGCGAATGATCGGCGCGACAAAATGGTGAAACGTGAAGATCGCCGAGGTCGGAAAACCCGGCAGAACGACAATTGGCTTGTCGCCGACCACGCCCAGGCACAGTGGCTTCCCCGGCTTGAGCGCGACGCCGTGCACGAGAATCCCCGGCTTGCCCAGCTGTGACACAACACGATGCGACAGATCGCCGGCGCCTTTCGAAGTGCCGCCCGAGAGCACGACCATATCGCTCGCCGCAAGCGCGCCGCGCACGGCTTTTTCCAACACCGCAGCATCGTCAGGATAAGCGCCGTAGGCGATTGGCTCGCCACCGGCTTCCGCAACCGACGCAGCGACGATAGCGCCGTTGCTGTCATAGACACCGGCGGGCTTGAGCGGCTTTCCCGGCTCGACAAGCTCGTCGCCCGTCGAAAGCACGGCCACCTTTGGACGTCGCACCACATCGACGCGATCAAGTCCGCAAGCGGCCAGCATGCCGATTTCACGCGAGCCAATGCGCGTGCCGCGCCGCAACAGAGTCTCGCCGCGCGCGATGTCGGAACCGGCATAGGAAATAAATTGTCCGGGCGCTGCCGTGCGGCGCAGCTCAATACGCGCCGCGCCCGCTTCAATCAGCTCGGTCTGCTCGATCATCACGACGGCATCTGCGCCACGCGGGATGACACCACCGGTCGCGATCGCGGTGCATGTCCCCGGCATGACCGCAATTGCCGGCGAGCTGCCGCATGCAATAACTTCGGCGTTGAGAACGAGCACCTTGGGTTTGCCATCGCTCGCGCCCACGGTATCGGCGGCGCGCACGGCAAAACCATCGACGTTTGACCGGTCAAATGGCGGCGCATCGACCGCGGCCACGACGTCGCGTGCCAGCACGCGCATACGCGCATCCGAAAGCACCACGCTTTCTGCCGAAAGCGGAGCGAGGTCGAGATGATTTTCGAAGCGCCTGCGGGCTTCATCCGCCGACACGACTTCAAGGAATTGTTCCTGGCGCGCGGCCGCCCGCACGCGCGCGATCAATTCGTCGTCGCCACGCGGCCTGGATTTTTGACTTTCACTCATGCCGGGATGCTCATGGCCAGGGCCTTACCGGAACGCTCGAGCCGGCGGAATATCCTTCGCTATCCGCCGGAACGAAGATCCATCCGTCGGAGCGCGCGAGCGACGACAGGGGCAGATATTTTGTGGCCAATGGTTCTGCCTGACCGGCACTTCGCCGCACTGGGACAATCTCAGCCAGGCCAACCGTTGACGAGACCTTGCGCGACAGTGGCAAACTCTCGGCCGGTTCGCTTTCGCTGTTCTTGGCCGCTGCCAGCCGATCGAGCAGGCGCCGGCCGATGATAAGCCAGACGCTCAATGCTGCATCGAGCCTGCCCGGCAACAGCAATACCGGTCGTGCGCCGACAAAGCCGAGCGCGGCGGTTTCGCCAGGCGTGAGGGCCATGCCATGAACGGCAAGCCGGCCTTCCCGGACTAGCGTCTGCACGCTGCCATCATTGCGCCCGCTTCCGGTTCCTCCGATCGCGACAATTGCATCTGCACTTTCCGCGGCCATCGCAACATCGAGGCCGCGGCCACTGTCGTCGAGCCGCGCAACGCCGCCGCGGCGCTCGATATCGGCCGTCACCAAGCGAGCCGTGGAATTGATGATGCCGCTGCCACGCACCGGCAGAACACGAATGCGCGGCTCGCGCACGGTGATGCGCGCGATGCCGGCGGCGGAAAAGGCCGCGAGATCGGTGGCGCGTAATCGTTCGCCGGCACGCCGCAGCGGAATTGCCGAATCGCTGTCACCGCCCGCCGCCAATACACCGTCACCTGGGTTGATGACGGCAAGCGCTTCGGCGCGGCCGTCAACGACCTTCACCGCGTCGATGGGCGCGACGCTGTCTGTTCCGGCGGGCAGCGGCTGACCGACTTCGATGCGCGATGGCGTGCGCAGCAGGAGCGACGGTGCGTAGCCGCCGGCGCCCAATGTTTCGTCCGCGGCCAGAGCCCACCCATCCTGCAACGCAAGCGCAGACGCGGGACGTGCAGGAGCCATCGCATCCGCGGCCAGCGCTCGCCCTGCACCGGCGGACACGTCGATTGTCCGTTGGGTCACCGGCTTTATTTCCGTGTCGACAATAGTCAGCACGTCGGCGAGCGGGGTCAGCCGTGAGATCGTCTGTATTGCCTCGGACACCGCCATTTTGCCGCGCTTGACCTTGTTGCATCCAGATACTTCAGTCAGTTTACCTCAACAAAGCGCCGCGTGCAGCGCAGCTTTCCATGGGTGAAATCAGGAGAACGACGCGTGTTTACGACGACCAAGGACAAGGCTCTTCTGACCACCACGACCGGGGCGCTGCCCCGGCCAAGCTGGTACACGGAAAATCTTCGCGGCGTTTCTCTTTCGCGAGGCTTTTCCCGCCTCGCCTATCGCGAGCAGCATTTCGACTGTCTCGCCTGCCACGTCGCTGCCCAACACCGCGCCGGCATCGACATTTTCGTCGACGGTGACACGCGCCTGGATGACGACGTCGCCGGCCGGGCCTGGGTGAGCTACGTCACCGAGCGCGTTGCCGGAATTGGGACCCCGCGCGTGGAAGTGCCCCCGGCCGGATTCATGGCCGACAAAGGCCCCGGCGACTTGATGTGGGAGGTGATCGAGACTCGAATGACGCCGCCGGTGACAGGAAAAATCGGCGCCACTGAATTGCAACTCGACCGCGCCTACAAGGCCATCGCGCCCATGACGGACAAGCCGGTGAAGATCGGGTCGATCTCGGCACAAATTCTCGCTCTCATGCTCACCAATGAGCACTACAAGAATCGCCTCGACTTGCTGATGGACCTGTCCGCTGCACTCAATAAGGAATATCACGCGCTGGCCGATGCCGGCGCACCGCTCGTGCAGATCGAAGAGCCGGCCATCCACCAGGTGATCGCCGACCCGAACCAACCGATCAACCCGGAGAAATGGGTGGAGGCGTTCAACCGCGAGGTCAAAGGACTGCGCGGAAAATGCGAAGTGTGGTGCCACACCTGCTGGGGCAGCCCGGCGGCACAACGCGTGGCAAGCAAGGACCAATCGTACAAAGCGGCGCTTCCCTACCTCAACCAGCTCGACGTCGACGTGTTGACCGTCGAGGGCGCCTTCAACCGGGGCATGGATCTCGAACACGTCGGAAAAATGATTTCGAAAGACAAAAAAATCGCGCTCGGCGTTATCAGCCACCGCACTTTGCAAGTCGAGCGGCCGGAAGAAGTGGCCGATCTCATCCGTGCGGCTCTTAAATATATCGAGCCGGAACGGCTGATCCTCACCAGCGATTGCGGATTCGGCCGGCAATCGATGAGCCGCATGCACGCGTTTTACAAGATGGTCGCGCTGACACGCGGCACCAACATCGTGCGCAAGGAGCTTGGAATCGCCGAAGCCTACATTCCGGCGGCCGACAAGCGGCTATCGATGGTGCCGTTGAGCGCATGATCCCGGGACGTCATGACTGAAAAGACAATGAACTTGCGCGGATTGAAATGCCCGCTGCCGGCCTTGCGCGTGCGCAAGATGTTATCCGGCCTGACGGCAGGCGACATGATCGTCGCGGAATGCACCGATCCGCTGACCACGATCGACATTCCCAATCTGCTGCGCCAGACCGGCGACGTGCTGGAAAGCAAAAGCGAGGCGGACGGCGTTCTCACCTTTCGCATTCGCAAGGTTTGACGCCAGCTCAATCGAGACGAAAACCTTTGGCGCGGGCGAAGGCGCCGAAATCGGCGCGCAAGGGCACGGCGTATTGCCGCGCCTTGTCTTCGGACCAGCCATAAAATTCGGCGCGACCGAATTGCTCGGGGTCGCGTTGATTGCGATAGGGCCACACACCGGCGCGGCGATGATCATAAGCGTCGATTTCGGCGGAAAGATCGCGCTCGGTAAATTTCTCTTCGTGCACCGTGGTTCCGAGGGAAAGGCGCGGCGTTATTCCGCCTTGTTCGGCTGGCCAGCCGACACACATGCCGGCAACCGGGATGACTTTCTCCGGCAGGCCAAGCATGGCACTGACGGCCGTGGCGTGATCGCGGATCACGCTGATCGGACAACAGCCGAGACCGACCGCCTCGGCCGCGCGCAGAAATGTCGTCATAACGATGGCGGCGTCGACTGTCGCATTGAACAACAGATCGAAATGGTCATTGGGAAAGGGCTTGCCGCGGAGCTTCGCGATCTGCGGCAAGCGCCGGCCATTGGCCAGAAAAACAAGGAAGACCGGCGTCTCGCGCAGCCACGGCATGTCCGGAAGCAACGCGCCGATGGCCTGGATCTTTGCCCGGTCCCTCACGATGAGAATGTCAGCCTGCTGAAGGTCACTTTTCGACGGCGCCGAAAGGGCGCAAGCGCACAGCAATCGCAACAATTCAGGCGAAACCTCGCGCGATTGGTACCGGCGATGCACCCGATGTGCCGGCGATGCGGGCAAGTTCATCCAGGCCAGACAGAGCTGGCGTCGACTTCGAGCCGTTCGCCAAAGCGCGTCGACAGCGCGGCTTGAATATGTGAGGCGAGATCCGGCATCAAACGGCTCCTTGCGTGATTTGTCGCTTGCCACGTTATCGCGGCGTGGGGGATGATGGGTCAAATAGAACAAAGAACAAGTCGGCCTGGGAGGGCGATCGGATGAACCCGGTTTTGCGGCGCGACGATCTGCCTGGCAGCTGACGGCGCCGGCCTATGACTTCCAGTGTTGCTCGATGTCAGCGGAGTAACCCTCCAATACAAGACGCCGCGCCATCTGGTGACGGCGACTTATCGCGTCGACTTTTCCGTTCATCAGGGCGATCGCTACGTGATCCTCGGGCCATCCGGCTGCGGAAAATCCACGCTTCTGAAGGCGGTGGGCGGGTTCATGCCGCCGGTTGAGGGCTCGATCCGCATCCGCGGCCGCGCAATCGACTCACCCGGGCCGGACCGCATGATGGTGTTCCAGGAATTCGAACAGTTGATGCCCTGGAAGACCGTCTATCAGAACGTCCTGTTCCCCATGAAGGTCACGAAAAAATTTCCCGCGGCGGAAGCAGCCGGACGCGCCGATGCGGTCATTGAAAAGGTCGGCCTCGCCAAGTTTCGCGATGTATATCCGCACATGCTGTCCGGCGGCATGAAGATGCGGGTGGCGATCGCGCGCGCGATGGCGCTCGAACCCGATATTCTGCTGATGGATGAGCCGTTCGCCGCGCTTGATGCGCTCACGCGACGCACGATGCAACAGGAATTGCTCGCGCTGTGGGACCAGCTTCGTTTCACCGTGCTGTTCGTGACCCACTCGATCGAGGAAGCGATCATTGTAGGGTCCCGCATTCTGGTGCTGTCGCCGCATCCGGGCCGCGTCCGCGCCGAACTCAATGCGAATGGCCTCGATCACAACAGTATCGGCAAGGCCGAATTCGGCGCGCTGTCGAAGCGAATCCACGACCTTCTGTTTGGCGGCGATCAGAAACAACACACGTCAGAGGACGTCCCCGCGTGATCGAAAATCCCCAACAAGACCCGACGCGGGCCGAGCGCGAGGTCGATCTCGTCGACGCGGGCGTCATCGGCGATGTGGAGCGTCCTCTCACCGTCGTCGAGCGTGTCGTCAACAACGACGCAGTGCAGCGCCTGACCATCCTCGTCGCGATCATCGTCATCTGGGAGCTTTACGCACGCTGGCTGAACAACGCGCTGCTGTTTCCGACCTTCACCGAGACGGTCAAAACCTTCTCGAAAGACGTCGCCAACGGCGTGCTCGTGGACCGGACGCTCACGTCGCTCCGCACGCTGGCGCTCGGCTACAGTTTTGGACTGGCACTGGCGGCACTGCTGACCACGTTCGCGGTCGCAAGTGGCATCGGCACGCGCATCCTCTCCACGCTGACGGCCATGTTCAACCCGCTGCCCGCAATCGCATTGTTGCCCCTCGCCTTGATTTGGTTTGGACTCGGCACGCCATCGCTGGTGTTCGTCATTATTCACTCGGTTTTGTGGGCCGTTGCGCTCAATACGCTGATCGGCTTCCGCAGCGTGCCGGAAACCCTCCGCATGAGCGGCCGCAATCTCGGGCTCAAGGGCGCGCGCTATGTCGGTCTCATTTTGATCCCGGCCGCATTCCCGTCGATCCTCGCCGGTCTGAAAATCGGCTGGGCGTTTGCCTGGCGTACATTGGTTGCGGCTGAGCTGGTGTTTGGCGTCTCTTCCCGTTCGGGCGGCATCGGCTGGTATATTTTCGAGGCGCGCAACGATCTCGATACCGCAACGGTATTTTCAGGACTCCTGGCCGTCATCTTGATCGGCCTCGTCGTCGAGTCCGTGATCTTTCGCGCCCTTGAGGCACGCACGGTCAATCTCTGGGGCATGCAGCGCTGAGTGGACGGCGTGCGGTCCGGCGCGTTTCCAATGCCGATGTCGATACTATATGTATGCCCGCGATCGAACATAGAAAGCGGGACATGGCCGAGCGTGATTTTGAGACCGTAGTGATCGGTGGAGGCGCAGCCGGCATCGCAGCCGCGCGACACCTGCAGCGTTCCGGGGTGAAATGCGTCATCGTCGAAGCCCGCCCCCGCCTTGGCGGACGCGCGTGGACCATTGCGGATCCATCAGGAAACGCGCTCGATCTCGGTTGCGGCTGGTTGCACTCCGCTGACCGGAATCCCTGGGTGGCTGTCGCTGAAGAGCAGCGACGGACAATCGACAAGACCCCGCCGCCATGGGCGCGCGCGACCTTGCCGTATGGATTTCGGGACGGCGAGCAGCTCGAATTCCGCAAGGCGCAGGAGGAATTCTTTGCGCGCGTGGGCGAGAGGGCCCAACGCGATCCGGACGTACCGGCGGCTGCATTGCTTCTGCCGGGACGCCGATGGAACAACCTGATCGGCGCCATCGGCACCTACATCAGTGGCGCCGAACTTGAGCGTGTTTCGGCGCGCGACTTCGACAATTTTGACGACACCGGTGTGAATTGGCGCGTCGTGGAAGGCTACGGCGCGACGATTGCCAAATGCGGTGAAGGCGTGCCGGCTATTCTCGATTGCCCGGTGCAGCGGATTGACCACCACGGGAAACGTCTAAAGATCGAAACGTCACGGGGAGTCATCTCTGCTGACCAGGTGATCGTGACACTGCCGACGTCGGTCCTTGCCGATGCCGAGCACCTGTTTGCGCCGGCACTTCCGGAAAAAATAGAAGCCGCGCGCGGCCTGCCGCTGGGCCTTGCCGACAAACTGTTCCTGTCGCTTGAGGGCGCCGAAGAATTCGAAAAGGATTGCCGCTTGTTCGGGGCAACAGATCGCACGGCAACGGCGACATATCACTTAAGGCCATTCGGACGGCCCCAGATCGAGGTTTATTTCGGCGGCCAATTGCCCGCGCAGCTCGAAACGGGCGGAACATCCGCATTTTTCGATTTTGCGGCGTCCGAGCTCAAGGAAAATTTCGGGAATAACTTTGCCCGGCGCATTGCGCCAATTCATATTCACTGTTGGGGCGCCGATCCGTTTGCGCGTGGCTCGTATTCATACGCGCTGCCAGGCAAGGCGGACTGCCGCGCCACGCTCGCCTCGCCGGTCGATGACCGCGTGTTCTTTGCGGGCGAGGCCTGCTCGCGCGGTGACTTTTCGACAGCGCATGGAGGCTGGATTACCGGCGTCACGGCCGCCGATCAGGCGATTTCCGCGCTACGTAAGAATGTACCAAAATCGGCCGGATAATGGGCCAAGGCAACGCGCTCGACATTGTTATTCATTCCCAATAAAACTTACAGCGTGAATTTCGGGCACACTGAATGTTGAAAACCTCGATGCGGGTTCGGTTCTGGGGCGTCCGAGGAAGCATTCCCTGTCCCGGCCCCACGACAATTCGTTACGGCGGCAACACCCCCTGCATAGAAGTCCGCTGCGGTGACCGCGTTCTCATTTTCGATGCCGGGACCGGGTTGCGCTCGCTTGGCCTGGAGCTTGTAAAAGACAAGAAGATTCGCAGCGTCGATATTTTCATTACGCATTGTCATCTCGACCACGTCTCCGCGTTGCCATTCTTTGCGCCGTTTTTCCACAAGGATTTTCACGTCCGTGTCTGGGCTGGAAACCTCAAGCCGGCGGACAGTATCGAACAGGTCATGCGAAGACTCATGAGCTCGCCGTGGTTTCCCGTTCCCATTGATATTTTCAAGGCAAACATTGAATTTCGCGACTTTAAATCCGGAGACGTTCTGCGTCCGCACGATGACGTCGTCTTGCAGACAACGCAGCTTGATCATCCTGACGGAACCAACGGCTACCGTCTTGAGTACGCCGGGCGCACATTCGCCTTGCTCAGCGACACCGAAGGATTTCCCGGGAAAACGCGACAAGGAACTGGTCGCGCTCGCTCGCGGTGCCGATCTCGCGGTGTACGATGCGACCTTCACGGAAGAGGAAATCGTCACACGGGCGGACTGGGGGCACTCGACATGGGCGCGCGGTATTCGCATGGCGGATGAAGCCGGCGTCAAGCATCTCTGCCTGTTTCATCATGACCCGTCGCACGACGACGATTTCATGGACACGATGGCCGCCGAGGCCAATGACGTGCGCGCCGGCACGATCGTGGCGCGCGAAGGCCAGATTATCGATCTATGACAGTGTCGACGGTGGCGGCCGCGAAAGTCTGTGGCGTTTTCTGTTCGAGCACGAACATGGGGTTGTAGTAACTGGCGTCGTCAGCACTGACGATGAACATCGTCCGGTTGTCCAAGATCAGCCATTCCTGCTCGTCTCGCACCACCACGATCGCATGTTCGGTTTGGTGCCTGTCGTCGTGGACGATCATAAGCCGGAGATCGGCTTCGGCCATCCCTAGTGCGCGAAGTACGACGTACTTTACGATTGCGTAGTCCTCACAATCGCCGGCCCCGCTGGCAAGCGTCTGCAGCGGTGACGCCCAGAAATCGGCGTAACCGTATTGCGCCCAATCGCTCTCTGGCCGGATGGCCAGGTTTACTGCGCGATTGACCATTCCCAGCTGAACGCGACGCTCGTTTTTGCCGCCTGTTTCGGCGAGTGACAAAAAGCGTCGGGCGGCCGGGGAGCATGAGGCTTCGTTGAGGCGGCAGGCCGCGATGGTCTTTTCGTCGGCCAGAATACGCGACTGAAGATCGCTCCATTTCGAAGCTATGTCTTCCGGCAGTGCGGCTTTCGCCGGCATACCGAATGGCTCGGCCAGCCGCGCGAGATTTTTGCCGACCGTGGGCAATTCCGGAGTGAGCAAAGCTAGCCGTTGCAAAGGAAGCTCTACGGATATTTTTTCAGGCAGGCCCCGCAGCTCATTTGCGCTGTTGCCTTGCGGCTCCGCGACCGGCGAAGACCGGCTCGGATGCATGTCGGTGAAGGCGGCGCTGCAACAGACAGCAACCGAAAAAATAATGCGCGCGGTCCGCACGAAGGCCGGCATGTTCGAACGCCCCTGTTTCCGGAGACGTCGGTCGGGTTTCCCGATCCCATTTCCGGAGAATTACCGGGCGTTGTGCGCTAAAACATTTTCAGTCGGGTTTATGTCGCGGTGAAGACGCGCGGTTATTGGGCGTTGCGGTGAATGGATTCTGAAAGGCCGATTGGCGGGCGCGGACGAAGGCGAAACGGGCCCTAAAAATGCAGGCAAATCCCACGTCAGGGCGGCCCGCCGCCGGCGAACGTTAGGCTTACATTAACCGCGTCGGGGTGGTCGGAGGTGTGAAGGCCGCCGTCGGCGGCGAATTCCGAGCCGACGTTAGTTTACGCCGTAGCGCGAGAATTCATCTGCAACGGTTTTCTCGAGCTTCATTGCGGACGCAAGATCGGCGTTGCCGCCGGCAGCATCGCCCTTCTTGAGCCGCGCGAGCCCGCGCCCGTAAAGCGCGCTCGCCATCTTCGGTTCGATACGCAGCGCAGCGTTGTAGTCGGAAATGGCAGAATCAAACTGGCCCATCTTGAGGTAGGTCAAGCCACGCGAGTCGAGCGTCGCCGGATCGGCCGGCGTAACCAAAAGGGCCTTGTTGCAGTCTTCCAGGGCCGGCTGCAGTTCGCCGACGATTGCACGGGTCCAGCACCGTCCATTCCACACTGCTTCCAGATCCGGGTCGAGCCGAATCGCGCTGTCATAGTCTCGTGCGGCGCTCTGATAATCGTGCCGGCGCTGGTATGTTTCGGCGCGATTGGCAAAAGCCCTGGCGTAGTCAGGATTGAGTTTAATGGCCTCGTCGAAATCCTTGATCGCACGGTCGTAGTCACCCTTCTTTTGATATGCGACGCCGCGATTATTGAATGGCTTCGAGAAGGTCGGATTCAATTTGATCGCGAGATCGTAGTCCTGGATGGCGCGGTCATAGTCGCGTTTCGTGGCATAGGCATCGCCGCGGTTGTTATGTGCGATCGACAATATGAGTGTCGTTTCGCGCGGAGATTCGATCAGCGCCGAGCAACCTTTGATCTGCGGTTCGGGGGTGGTGCGGTCGGTCCCGTTGCACAACTCTATATTTTTCAGGCGAGTCGCAATTCTCTCCTCGGCCGGTGAGGCGGCAAATATTGCAGTGGCCGGCAGACACAATAACAACGTAAGAACGGCGCCGCACAAAGTGCGGCGCCTGAGCGAAAAAGACATGCCGGTTTTTTCAGATTTGATTCGGCCGGCAGCGCAATGCTTTCTATTTCCGCACCGCCGCCGACCGACTAACGCGTTGGGCTGAGTTGGCATCGCTTACACCAAACAGCTTGTTCCGACAAAGCCGGGCTCAGCAGCCCCGACAAATGTCGAGACTCGGCTTTTTGACTTCGTCCATGGCCGGCGCTGGCCTGGCCGCACCCGCACCGTATTTTTGCAGGACCTGATCCTTGCCCTCTTCGAGCAGGGTAGAGAACCTGACGGTGCCGTCGTCGGAGATTTCAACGTGCGGTGTCGTGCCGCGGATGCCCATCGTCGCAACAGGCGTATCGACTTTCATGTCGCCGCTTTTTGCAATTTTGCCGGCAACGAAAGTGAACGTTCCTTTTGTCAGGCTCAGCAGCGTCGAGTTTGCCTTGCTGTTCGGATCGTAGACGAATTCCGTCATGACCATGCGGGCGTTGTTGGACAGATCGAAGGCCGTGTCGTCGGCAAACGTAATCGCGACCTTCCCATCGGCGCCAGTTGAAACCGTATCGCCGAGATAGATCGCGTCACCGACCTTGGCCTGGCCGGGCTGCGCGCTGAGTGAGGCCTGAACGACCACGGCGTTGACATGTTCGATCGTGACCGAACCGGTCGCGCTGACGATTTTTCCGATTGGCTTTATCGAAGCGTTCTGGACAGCCGGGCGAGCCTGGTTGTCCTGCGCCTGTGACGGCACAGCAAGGAAACTGGCAACGGATAAAATGGCACCCGTTACGAACACGGCAGCGGCATGCACGCGCATCGTCCTACCCTCCGGGCGGGTGTCCCCGATTAAGAGACCGCACTATTATCCCGATTTGCCCGCCACATCAATAAGGGCCAAGTCTAGAAGGGCCAAGTCTAAAAGGGCTGAATTGCCCCTTCCGCGGGTACACGCGCAAGATTCCACCGGCAGACGGTCAGCAATGTTCCGTAAAAATCGGCGTAAAACCCTCGAAATAAACCATTAATTTGAACCTATAAAACGCCTAGCCGTTGATTTAAATTGTAATCAGCGCGATAAATCAGCGAGAAAACAGTTCAAACGCTCGCAGCGCAGGGGGGCAGGGCCAGGTGTCCGGTCATTGCCGCATTACGCCGGACGGTAGTCCGGGTGGGCTTGTGTCGGAGCTAGCAGGCGATCTCGCGCCTGTTATCGGCCGAATCGAGACCCTTGTCGGCGCGTGCACCGTCTCGCGATCCGGTGCCACTCCGGCCCAGCTCAGCGTCGGCGATCTTGTCGGACCAAGCGACGTTATCGAAACGTCGGCCGGCGGCCGGCTCAGCATTCTCTTCGCCGACGGCACCACTTTTACGTTGTCCGACAACGCCCGCATGGCGGTGAAGGACTACGTCGACGACGCGGCACCGACCCTGTTCGACATCAGCCGCGGCACCTTTTCATTCATCGCAGGGAAAATGGCGGAAGCCGGCCGTCTCTGCATCCAAACGCCTTTTGCAAGCATTCGCGCCCGCCGTAACGGCGGCGGGATGGGCATGCTGTCGCTTGTTTCATTGTTCTTCGCAGCCTTTGAAGAGGCCCAGGCTGGCCCCTCCGATATCTCGTTCCTTGACGACGGCAACATCACGTCCAAGGACCTCGGGCAATTCGGCATCGTCGAGTTGCGTGTCCACGCGACGGCAACACAGCCGGAATTTGTCAAATTGATGGATGACCCCGGCGAAACCATCGTCATTCGCTCTTCCGGATCTTCCTTCAGCGTGGACACCGTCACGAATTCAATTGCGCAGATGGCGCTAATACCAGGCCGCACAACAGGAAGCGCTTCACACTTTCTCGGTGGGCTTGCAGCAAGGACAAGGTCCGACAGGCAACGGGGCCGGGGGATCGAGTTCACCTCCGCCGCCCGAATTTATTCCCGCCGCCGCAACCGATCAATTTCGTTCCGGGCAACAATCCGCCGCCTTTCACCCCCGCCTCCCGGGCCGGGAACGACCCAGCAGAACACTGTTTCCGATCCGCCGCTGGTACTTCCGCCGCCACCGCCGCCAGGTCCGCCGTCGCCAGCAGGGGCATCGTTTCACGAACTTGATGGCCATACGGGCAGTTCGCAGAGTGATGACACGAACGTCTCGCTCGCATTTAGCCTCGTCTCTCAAGATCCGCCGACTTTTGCGTGGTCGACCGGCCAGCCACTGCCGGCTGTAGCGTTAAATCTCTTAGTGGCACCACCACAACCAGGGGAACCGGACCCCCGACCAATTCTTAAATTTACTGGCCCGAACCCAACGGATTTCCAGTTTAGCGTTCAGGATCAACGGCTCGATTTTTTAGCTCAAAACGAAACACTCACGGTTACCTACAATGTTACGGTAACCGACGGTCTCGGGCACGACCTGCCGCAGCAGGTCGTCATTACTCTCACGGGCTCCAACGACCCGCCGACGATCACCGTCGGCGCCGGCGATCACGACAGCGGCGCGGTGAAAGAGGACACCAACCCCGACGTCAGCAACAATCTGAAGTCCGACGGCACGCTCTCGTTCAGCGATGTTGACCTGACCGACACGCATTCAGTCACCAATGTGACGGCGTCTGCCGGCGCGCTCGGCACGCTGACGGCGGACGTGACCACCGATGACACGAACGGCATCGGCGGGGTGATTACCTGGCATTACACGGTGGCCGATGATGCGGTCGATTATCTGGCGGAAGGCCAGACCAAGGTCGAGACCTTCACCATCTCATTGTTTGACGGCACCTCGACGGTGACCAAGGACGTCACGGTCACCATCACCGGCAGCAACGAGGACGCGCTGATCGCGGTGGGCGCCGGCGATCACGACACCGGCGCGGTGAAAGAGGACACCAACCCCGACGTCAGCAACAATCTGAAGTCCGACGGCACGCTTTCGTTCAGCGATGTTGACCTCACCGATACGCATTCAGTCACCAATGTAACGGCGTCTGCCGGCGCGCTCGGCACCCTGACGGCGTCGGTGACCACCGATGACACGAACGGCACCGGCGGGGTGATTACCTGGCATTACACGGTGGCCGACGATGCGGTCGACTACCTGGCCGAGGGCCAGACCAAGGTCGAGACCTTCACCATCTCATTGTTTGACGGCACCTCGACGGTGACCAAGGACGTCACGGTCACCATCACCGGCACGCAACGAGGCGCCAACGATCGACCTCGCGCCGATTGTCACCGAAGTGCCGATTCCCGACCCACTGCCGCCCGGCACCGACGCTTTGGCGGTGCACGAGGTCGCGCCGGCGATGAGCGAAGACGGGCGCTGGGTCGTGTTCTTCAGCGCCGAACAAAATCCCGACGATAACAACAACAATAATGACAACAAACTCAACGGCGATGTCTTCCTCTACGACCGGCTGACCGGCACCACCAAAGTCTTGACCGACGACGCTCATATTCCGCTCGCGTCGAGGCCGTCGGGCGAACTTTTTTCCGGATTTTCGATCAGCGGCGACGGCAGCACGTCGTGTTCAGGGGCGAATATCAGGTTGTCGACGCTCAGTCGCCGACCGGGTTCGACAATGTCAGTAATATTTACGTCTACGACCGTCCGTCCGATATGGTGCACCTGCCTGATCAATCAGGCTACCCACACTCCATTTACCGTCAACGACGAGCCGCGCATCGCCGGCGGCCAGATCGTCTTTGCGAGCACGGATTTCGGCAACCAATCCGCTCCACCGACGAGGCATATTTACGTCACCGACCTCGCCGGCCATATCCAGACCGACATCCAGCCCGGCACGGTCGGCATTATTGAGCCGTCCGATCCCAACGCCCGAATCAACCGCAGACCGAATTCCAGCAGGCTGACATCAGCGGCAATGGCCGCTACCTGACGTTCTGGACGGTTGCGCACGACCCAACAACCGGCAACGCCGGTCGGCGACGCCACGCTTTACACCTACGACCGCGCCACCGGTCAACATCAGGTCATCGCGACCTCATCCGGCAGCGACGGCGATAACTGGTGGGCGTCGATGAGCAACGACGGCCAGCATGTCGTGTTCCAGAGCGACTCCGACGCGCTCGATACGCTGGCTGGCGGCACTGCCAACGGCCATATGGATATTTTCGTCTGGGACCGCGGCACGAATACCATCACCGGCATCACTGAAAACGCGCTCGTCCATTCGGACGGCGCCAGCCTGCGCGCCTCGATCAGCGCCAATGGCGACGAGATCATCTTTGCCAGCGACGCGACCAATCTGGTGCCGGGCGACACCAACGGACAAGGCGACACCTTCGTCTACGACAGGCCGAGCAATACCATCAAGCTCGTTTCAGTCGCCAGTGACGGTACCCAAGGTGACGGTGACAGCACGCTCGGCGCTGACATCAGCCACGGCGGACCTTCCAGGGAGCCTTCGCTCGCCTTCGGCAGCACGGCAGGAAACCTCGTCACCCCGGCCGACACCGACGGCGGCCAATCCGACGTGTTCGTGGTCGATCGCACCGGCGGCATCATCGGCGGCGTGACAGAGGACGACACCACGCCGGCATTTGCGGGTGCGCCGGCCGGCACGCTCTCGAACTCACGGCGCCTTCAATTTCTCCGACGTCGATCTGATCGACACTCACACGGTACAGGTGATCGGCGATCCAGTCGATACGACGCGCCGCCGGGATTCCTCCCCGTGCCGCCGGGCGGGCTTGGCACCTTCACGCCAACCCTGGTCGATACCGGAGGCACCGGTCACGGCCAGGTGGCGTGGACGTTCACGGTCGACAACGCCGCGGTCCAGGCGCTCAATGGCGACCAGAGGATCTCGGAGGTCTACACCGTCCAGATCGACGACGGTCACGGCGGCGTGGTCACGCAGGACGTGACCATCGTGATCGGCGGCACCAATGACGCGCCGGTGGCCAATGCCGACACCGGCGCGGTGAATGAGGATGCGACTCGCACGGTGACGACCGCCAATGGCGTGATACAGGGCACGACCGGCGGTTCGGTGGCCGATACCGATGTCGACAATGCCACCAACACGCTGCTGGTGTCTGGCGTGGTCGCGGGCACTGGCGCGGTGACGCAGGGCGTCGGCGTTGGCAGCTCGATTGCGGGCACTTACGGCCATCTGACGCTGCATGCCGACGGCTCATATAGCTACGTGGCCGACACCGCCGACAGTCTGCCCGCCGGCGCCGCGGTGGTGGATACGTTCACCTATACGGACAAAGACCCATCGGGCGCGGTGTCCAACGCCACCACGCTGACGATCACGGTGACCGGCACCAACGACGCGCCGGCGGGCACCAGCAACAGACGGTCACCACCGCTGGAAGACACGGCCTACACGTTCGCGGCCGCCGACTTCGGCTTCAGCGATCCCAACGACACGCCGGCCAACAACTCTGGTGGCCGTGAAGATCACGACGCTGCCGGCCGCCGGCACGCTGACCGACAACGGCGTGGCCGTGACGGCCGGCCAGTTCGTTCCGGTGGCCGACATCACGGCCGGCCTGCTGAAGTTCACGCCGGCGGCCAACGCCAACGGCGCGACCTACGCCAGCTTCACCTTCCAGGTGCAGGACGACGGCGGCACGGCCAACGGCGGCGTCGATCTCGATCCAGTCGCCCAACACGATCACGATCAACGTCACGCCGGTCAACGACGCGCCGGCGGGCACCGACAAGACGGTCACCACGCTGGAGGACACGGCCTACACGTTCACGGCCGCCGACTTCGGCTTCAGCGATCCGAATGACACGCCGGCCAATAACCTGCTGGCGGTGAAGATCACGCACGCTGCCGGCCGCCGGCACGCTGACCGACAACGGCGTGGCCGTGACGGCCGGCCAGTTCATCCCCGTGGCCGACATCACGGCCGGCATGCTCAAGTTCACGCCGGCCGCCAATGCCAACGGCGCCGCGCTACGCCAGCTTCACCTTCCAGGTGCAGGACAACGGCGGCACGGCCAATGGCGGCGTCGATCTCGATCCAGTCGCCCAACACGATCACCGTCAACGTCACGCCGGTCAACGATGCGCCGGCGGGCACGACAAGACGGTCACCACGCTGGAAGACACGGCCTACACGTTCACGGCCGCCGACTTCGGCTTCAGCGACCCCAACGACTCGCCGGCCAACAACCTGCTGGCCGTGAAGATCACGACGCTGCCGACGGCCGGCACGCTCACCGATAACGGCGTGGCCGTGACCGCCGGGCAGTTCATTCCGGTGGCCGACATCACGGCCGGCATGCTGAAGTTCACGCCGGCCGCGAATGCCAACGGCGCGCGCTACGCCAGCTTCACCTTCCAGGTGCAGGACAACGGCGGCACGGCCAACGGCGGCGTGGATCTCGATCCGATCGCCCAACACGATCACCGTCAACGTCACGCCGGTCAACGACGCGCCGGCGGGCGCCAACAAGACGGTCACCACGCTGGAAGACACGGCCTACACGTTCACGGCGGCCGACTTCGGCTTCAGCGATCCGAACGACACGCCGGCCAACAATCTGCTGGCCGTGAAGATCACCACGCTGCCGGCCGCCGGCAGCGCTCGACGGACAACGGCGTGGCCGTGACCGCCGGCCAGTTCGTCCCCGTGGCCGACATCGCGGCCGGCTTGCTGAAGTTCACGCCGGCGGCCAACGCCAACGGCGCGGCCTACGCCAGCTTCACCTTCCAGGTGCAGGACGACGGCGGCACGGCCAACGGCGGCGTCGATCTCGATCCGTCGCCCAACACGATCACGATCAATGTCACCGCGGTCAACGACGCCCCGGCGGGCACCGACAAGACGATCACCACGCTGGAGGACACGGCCTACACGTTCACGGCCGCCGACTTCGGCTTCAGCGATCCGAACGACACGCCGGCCAACAACCTGTTGGCGGTGAAGATCACGCACGCTGCCGGCCGCCGGCACGCTGACCGACAACGGCGTGGCCGTGACGGCCGGCCAGTTCATTCCCGTGGCCGACATCACGGCCGGCCTGCTGAAGTTCACGCCGGCGGCCAATGCCAACGGCGCGCCGTACGCCAGCTTCACCTTCCAAGTGCAGGACGACGGCGGCACGGCCAACGGCGGCGTCGATCTCGACCAGTCGCCCAACACGATCACCGATCAACGTCACGGCGGTCAACGACGCGCCGGCGGGCACCGACAAGACGGTCACCACGCTGGAGGACACGGCCTACACGTTCACGGCCGCCGACTTCGGCTTCAGCGACCCGAACGACACGCCGGCCAACACCCTCCTGGCCGTGAAGATCACGACGCTGCCGGCGGCCGGCACGCTCACCGACAACGGCGTGGCCGTGACCGCCGGGCAGTTCGTCTCCGTGGCCGACATCACGGCCGGCCTGCTGAAGTTCACGCCGGCGGCGAACGCCAACGGCGCTGACCTACGCCAGCTTCACCTTCCAGGTGCAGGACGACGGCGGCACGGCCAACGGCGGCGTCGACCTCGATCCAATCGCCCAACACGATCACCGTCAACGTCACCTCGGTCAACGATGCGCCGGCGGGGACCGACAAGACGGTCACCACGCTGGAAGACACGGCCTACACGTTCGCGGCGGCCGACTTCGGCTTCAGCGATCCGAACGACTACGCCGGCCAACAACTGCTGGCGGTGAAGATCACGCACGCTGCCGGCCGCCGGCACGCTGACCGACAACGGCGTGGCCGTGACCGCCGGGCAGTTCGTCTCCGTGGCCGACATCACCGGCGGCTTGCTGGAGTTCACGCCGGCGGCCAACGCCAACGGCGCGCCTACGCCAGCTTCACCTTCCAGGTGCAGGACGACGGCGGCACGGCCAATGGCGGCGTCGACCTCGACCAATCGCCCAACACGATCACGGTCAACGTCACCGCGGTCAACGACGCGCCGGCGGGCACCGACAAGACGGTCACCACGCTGGAAGACACGGCCTACACGTTCACGGCGGCCGACTTCGGCTTCAGCGATCCGAACGACACGCCGGCCAACAACCTGCTGGCGGTGAAGATCACGCACGCTTGCCGGCCGCCGGCACGCTGACGGACAACGGCGTGGCGGTGACGGCCGGCCAGTTCGTGTCCGTGGCCGACATCACGGCCGGCATGCTGAAGTTCACGCCGGCGGCCAACGCCAACGGCGCGCGCTACGCCAGCTTCACCTTCCAGGTGCAGGACGACGGCGGCACGGCCAACGGCGGCG
Source organism: uncultured Alphaproteobacteria bacterium (assembly GCA_963819915.1). GTDB lineage: Bacteria > Pseudomonadota > Alphaproteobacteria > Rhizobiales > Xanthobacteraceae > Pseudolabrys. The sequence goes on along the minus strand of CAWFXX010000006.1, from coordinate 49,510 downwards.
TCGATCTCGATCCAGTCGCCCAACACGATCACCGATCAACGTCACGGCGGTCAACGACGCCCCGGCGGGCACCAACAAGACGGTCACCACGCTGGAAGACACGGCCTACACGTTCACGGCCGCCGACTTCGGCTTCAGCGATCCCAACGACACGCCGGCCAACAACCTGCTGGCCGTGAAGATCACGCACGCTGCCGGCGGCCGGCACGCTGACCGACAACGGCGTGGCGGTGACGGCCGGTCAGTTCATTCCCGTGGCCGACATCACGGCCGGCTTGCTGAAGTTCACGCCGGCCGCCAATGCCAACGGCGCTGCCTACGCCAGCTTCACCTTCCAGGTGCAGGACGACGGCGGCACGGCCAACGGCGGCGTCGACCTCGACCAGTCGCCGAACACGATCACCATCAACGTCACCCCGGTCAACGACCCGAGGACGCGCCGGCACTGGCGGCGATCACGCAGCCGGCGTCGGTCGCGGAACTCACGAACGCCGCGGCGCAGGATCTTGCTCCGATCGCCGGCACGCTGCCGGTGACCGACCTTGACGTCGGCGACCCGCTCACGGCCTCGATCTCCGGCACGCCGACCCTGGTGTGGAGCGGCGGGGCATTGACGGCCGGCCAGATCACCGCGCTGACGGCCGCGCTGGTGACCGGCAAGCTCACTTTCACCTCCGGCGTTCTGTCGGACGGGGGAGCGCAGACCATTGGCTATAGCTACGACGCGACGGCGGCCAACCTCGACTTCCTCAAGACCGGCGACACGCTGACGATCGGTTACCAGGTCCAGGTCTCGGACGGCCAGCTCACCACCGTGACGCAGCCGCTGAACTTCGTCATCACCGGCACCGAGGACGCGCCGGCACTGGCGGCGATCACGCAGCCGGCGTCGGTCGCGGAACTCACGAACGCCGCGGCGCAGGATCTTGCTCCGATCGCCGGCACGCTGCCGGTGACCGACCTCGACGTCGGCGACCCGCTCACGGCCTCGATCTCCGGCACGCCGACCCTGGTGTGGAGCGGCGGGGCATTGACGGCCGGCCAGATCACCGCGCTGACGGCCGCGCTGGTGACCGGCAAGCTCACTTTCACCTCCGGCGTTCTGTCGGACGGGGGAGCGCAGACCATTGGCTATAGCTACGACGCGACGGCGGCCAACCTCGACTTCCTCAAGACCGGCGACACGCTGACGATCGGTTACCAGGTCCAGGTCTCGGACGGCCAGCTCACCACCGTGACGCAGCCGCTGAACTTCGTCATCACCGGCACCGAGGACGCGCCGGCACTGGCGGCGATCACGCAGCCGGCGTCGGTCGCGGAACTCACGAACGCCGCGGCGCAGGATCTTGCTCCGATCGCCGGCACGCTGCCGGTGACCGACCTTGACGTCGGCGACCCGCTCACGGCCTCGATCTCCGGCACGCCGACCCTGGTGTGGAGCGGCGGGGCATTGACGGCCGGCCAGATCACCGCGCTGACGGCCGCGCTGGTGACCGGCAAGCTCACTTTCACCTCCGGCGTTCTGTCGGACGGGGGAGCGCAGACCATTGGCTATAGCTACGACGCGACGGCGGCCAACCTCGACTTCCTCAAGACCGGCGACACGCTGACGATCGGTTACCAGGTCCAGGTCTCGGACGGCCAGCTCACCACCGTGACGCAGCCGCTGAACTTCGTCATCACCGGCACCGAGGACGCGCCGGCACTGGCGGCGATCACGCAGCCGGCGTCGGTCGCGGAACTCACGAACGCCGCGGCGCAGGATCTTGCTCCGATCGCCGGCACGCTGCCGGTGACCGACCTCGACGTCGGCGACCCGCTCACGGCCTCGATCTCCGGCACGCCGACCCTGGTGTGGAGCGGCGGGGCATTGACGGCCGGCCAGATCACCGCGCTGACGGCCGCGCTGGTGACCGGCAAGCTCACTTTCACCTCCGGCGTTCTGTCGGACGGGGGAGCGCAGACCATTGGCTATAGCTACGACGCGACGGCGGCCAACCTCGACTTCCTCAAGACCGGCGACACGCTGACGATCGGTTACCAGGTCCAGGTCTCGGACGGCCAGCTCACCACCGTGACGCAGCCGCTGAACTTCGTCATCACCGGCACCAACGACCCGCCCGCCGCCGCCACATTCACTCCCGATGCGAGCTCTGGTAATCCGGACCCCGATAACGACAGCGACCCGTCAGGCGCCCATATCGACGAGACTGCCGTCATCGGACAATTCGCGGCAGTTGATCCTGAGGGCGATGCTATCACTTATTCGCTCGGTAGCGGCTCAGCCAGTGGATTTTCACTGAACAGCTCAGGAAAGCTAGCAGTAGGCAACAGCGATGTTGGGGCTGGGACTTATACCCTCAACATCAGAGCCACGGACAGTCACGGTGCGGCAACTACGACACCAATCACTATTTGGGTCGGCGGCACTAGCAATGATACGCCAGCGCTCAGTTCGATAACAAACACCATCATCGCGTACGGCCTGGACGGGAACGATACGATTGTCACGGGCAGCGGAAACGACGTCCTAATCGGTGGCCGGGGCTCAGACACGATGACGGGGGGCGGCGGCACCGACACCTTCAACTTCACCGCAGGTGCCGGCGCGTCGTTTGCGGGTGATAGCCTTCTGACGATTGGTGGATCAGGAACGAGCGGCACTATCGCAGGTTACGACACGATTACTGACTACACGCCAGCTGCAACAGCCTTGGCGAGCGAAAAGATAGGCTTCAGTGGCGTATCTGTATCGGGGGGTATCGCCGGTTCCACTCCCTCTACCTTACAATTGCACACGGCTAGCGCTGTAACATCGGCTAGCGTCTCAAATGGCATTGTCACGTTTAATGGTGGAACAAGCCTCACAACGCTCGCGGATGTTGCGGCGGCTGTTCAATTTCTACAGGCCAATGACATCGGTACGACTGGCTCCTCGCTGGCCTTCAGCGCGACAATTTCTGGCATCACGCACACGTTCTTGTTCATACAGGGTTCGGTCAACAGCGCCGCTGCCAATAACGTCAACGATGTGCTGATTGACCTTCCACATGTGTCGGCGACATCTCTGAGCACATCCGGTCTCAGCAACCAATTGGCCGTCATTGGTGCACTGGCGCCTGCGGGCGTCGCTGGAGACCCGATCAACCTGGCGTTGACAGATCTGTCGGGCGGCCAGAGCGGCCCGGTCACCGTGACTGTCACCGGGGCTCCGTCCGATTGGAGCATGGACCAGGGTACGAACCTCGGCGCCGGCGCCTGGGCGGTGCAGACAAGCGATCCGGCGGCACTGACGATCAGGACACCTGCCATTTTCGCAGGAGCGGCGCTGCTCAATGTGACGGAAAGCTGGACCAATGCCGACGGCAGCACGGGAACCGCGAGTCTTAAGGACAACGTCGAGGCCTATGCAGCAGGTTCGCCAATCTTCGCCTGGTCGGGCAACGATACCCTTACTGGTGCCGGCGCGAACAATTTGTTCGTCTTCGCGCAACCGATCGGCAACGACACGATCTACAACTTCAACGCTGGTTCCGACAAAATTGACCTGATCGGCTTCAACAATGTCGCGAGCTTCAGCGACATCCAGGCCCATTTGACCGACGATGCCAGCGGCAACGCAGTGATAACCATTGGCAGCGACGAATCGATCACTGTGCACGGTGTCAGTGCGGCGGCACTCACGGCGAACAACTTCGTGTTCGATCAGACGCCGGTTACAAACAACGCCGGCATGATGACGATCGGTGATAATGCCATGCTGCCGCTGAGCGGCATCATCAATAATACAGGCACCATCGCACTCGACTCGGCTGCAAACACGACGACATTGGAACTCATACAAAATGGCATCACGCTTCAGGGCGGCGGTCACGTCATACTGTCCGACAGCGATGCGAACGTCATCTCTGGTGCTTTCCCAGGCATCACGCTCACCAATGTGGACAACACCATCTCTGGCGCCGGCCAGCTTGGCGATTGGCAGACAGTGCTCGTCAACGAGGGAACGATTGTCGCGACCGGCACCCATGCTCTGACGATCGATACCGGATCAAACGCGGTGATCAACTCCGGAACGCTCGAGGCGACCGGAAGCGGCGGTCTGATTGTGAACGGGGATATTTCGAACGCGGGGCTGATCTGGGCGGACGGCGGAAATATCACTATCGGCGGCGCGGTTACCGGCACTGGAAGCGCGCTGATCAGCGGCGCCGCGACTTTCGAATTCGTCGCTGCCTCGTCGGCTAATGTTACGTTCGCCGGGGACAATTTTGGTACATTGGCGCTCGATCACCCGACCGATTACACCGGCCAAATCTTTGGTTTCACCGGCACCAGCCCGCAAAGTTCGGATGCAATCGATCTCAAAGGGATCGCTTTTGATGCCGGCACGTCGTGGACCTACTTCGACAATGCTGGATCTGATACGGGCGGCGCGCTCACGGTTTCTGAAACCATCAATGGCACCGCCACCGCAGTCGATACCCTGACCTTTGCGAACGGCGATTACGCCACCGCAAACTTCATACTTAAAAGCGACGGCAGTGGCGGCACGCTAATCGTCGACCCGCCGGCGGATTCCGGCAGAGCAATGATCGACAGCGGCGCACCAGCGCCTATCCTCACAACAGGCCCAGCCAACGCGCCAGCCGGCGGCAACGATACATTCGTCTTCAAGGCCACTACGGATTCGCAGTCGGGTGCCGGCAACTTCGACACGATCAATAATTTCACGCACGGCTCGGACCATCTTGATTTCACGGCCATTGCCCTCGCTAATAATGTGCAGCAAACCGCTGTTGATGCGGCCGGGCTGGTCGACCCTCACAGCATCAGCTGGTTCGTTGATACGGCGCACAACCAGACGATTGTCTACGTGAATACGACCGACGCGGCGAACACCGTGAGCATGGAAGTCCATCTCTCAGGGTCGAACGTCAATCTGGCCGGCTCGGATATTCTCCATCACACGTGACCTGATTGCGCGGCCTGGTCACAATTCCCATTGCCACAATCGCCTTGGCCATGCGCCGAAAATTGGTGCGCCGGGTGCGGAATCAGCGTTAACGCTGTCCTTGCACCTTGGCGACAAATTGCGCCCTCTGTGGCATAATTAACAATCGGGGACGTTGAATATCGGCAACAGTGCGAGCCTGCAGCCAGTTTTGCAGCCATTGATTGTCGTCAGGTATCTGGTCGATGCAGCAGTTAAATCGTAATCGTCCGGCCCGTTCGGAACTTGCGGAAGCGCTCGCCGCATGCCGGGGCGCTTTCTACGGCACCGCGTTGATCAGCGGGATGAGCAATATCCTGATGCTCACCGGCGCGATGTTCATGCTGGAAATCTACGATCGCGTGCTGCCCAGCCGCAGCATACCGACGCTGGTCGGCTTGCTGGTTCTGGCCGGAGGGTTGTTCGCCGCCCTCGGCGTCCTCGATGCAATCCGCGGGCGAATCCTCGTTCGTATCGGCGGTGAACTTGACGAAACGCTCAGCGGGCGCGTGTACGATACGCTGATGCGGGCGCCCTTGCGGGTCGGCGCGCGCAGCGAAGGCACGCAGCCGCTGCGCGACCTCGACGCTCTCCGCTCATACCTTTCCGGTCTCGGTCCGGTCGCATTGTTCGATCTGCCGTGGATTCCGCTTTATCTCGCTGTCTGTTTTGCCTTCCATCCGCTCATCGGTTTCACCGCGCTGGCCGGCGCAATCATCCTGATTGCACTGACATTGCTCACCGAGATCCTGATGCGGGCGCCCACCAAGGCGGCAACCGAGGCCGCTGTCATCCGCAATGGCCTTGCGGAAGCCAGCCGGCGCAACGCCGAGGCGCTGATCTCCATGGGGATGGCGGGCCGCATCGCGGCGCGTTGGTCCGAAGCCAACCGGCAATACATGCGCAGCCAGCAGGAAGCGAGCGATCTTGGCGGCGGCCTTGGCGCGACTTCCAAAGTCCTGCGCATGATGCTGCAGTCCGCCGTTCTTGCGGTCGGCGCTTACCTGGTGATCAACCAGGAAGCCAGCGCGGGCGTCATCATCGCGGGATCGATTCTCAGCGCGCGCGCGCTGGCGCCAGTCGACATGGCCATCGCAAACTGGAAAGGGTTCGTCGCCGCGCGGCAGAGCTGGCACCGCCTGAACAATCTGCTGAAAGTGTTGCCGGCGATGGCCGTGCCGATGCAGCTCCAGCCGCCGGTGCGCCGGCTCACGGTCGAAAGCGTCAGCGCATCGCCGCCCGGCGTTCCGAAGATTGTCGCACAGGATATTACGTTCGAGCTGGAGGCCGGACAGGGACTTGGTGTCATCGGTCCAAGCGGCTCCGGCAAATCATCGCTCGCGCGCCTGCTCGTTGGGGTCTGGCAGCCGGTGCGCGGCAAGGTGCGCCTTGATAGCGCCGCGCTCGATCAATGGGCGCCCGATGCACTCGGCCGCCATATCGGCTACCTGCCGCAGGACGTGGAGCTGCTGGCGGGAACGGTGGCGCAGAACATCTCTCGCTTCGAACCCGAGCCCGACAACGAAGCCATTATTGCCGCGGCCAAGGCGGTTGGCGTCCATGACCTGATCGTTCGGCTGCCTGCCGGCTACGATACACCGATCGGTGAACAGGGCTCTGCATTGTCGGCGGGCCAGGCGCAGCGCATCGCGCTCGCGCGAGCCGTCTATCGCGATCCTTTCCTGGTCGTGCTCGACGAGCCCAATTCGAATCTGGACTCCGAGGGCGAGGAAGCATTGACGCGCGCGATCCTCGGCGTCCGTGAGCGCAAGGGCATCATCGTTGTGGTCGCTCATCGCCCGAGCGCGATTGCGGGAGTCGACCAGCTTTTGATGATGAGCCAGGGCAAGGTCCAGGCCATCGGCCCGAAAGAGGAAGTGTTGTCGAAGGTCCTGCAACGACCCCTCGCCGCACCGCGGCCGCTCAAGGTCGTCCCCGACAGCGGGAGTGCCGGCGCATGAAAATGCCGCACATGTCGAACATGTCGAATTTGGGCGAGCGCTTCGTCGCATGGGTCGAGCGGTTGCGACCGAGGGCCGCGCCGGGGAGTTCGCGCGACTCCATCCATCGTCATCTGCTCGCGGGCGGCCTGATTGTATTGCTGCTCGCCGGCGGCGTCGGTGGCTGGGCGTCCACCACGCAAATTGCCGGCGCGCTCATCGCGCAAGGCTCCGTCGTCGTCGATTCCAACGTTAAAAAAATTCAGCACCCGACCGGGGGCGTTGTCGGCAAGCTCAACGTGCAGGATGGCGATCGCGTCAAGGCAGGCGATATTCTCGTGCAACTCGACGATACCGTAACGCGTGCCAATCTCGCCATTGTCACCAAGGGGCTCGACGAACTCGCCGCGCGCAAGGCGCGGCTCGAAGCCGAACGTGACGGCGCGGAAACCGTCACGTTCCCCAAGGAATTGCTGGCCCGCGCCGGCGAGTCGTCGGTCGCCGTTGCAGTAGCCAATGAGCGCAAGCTGTTCGAGCTGCGCCGCTCGGCCCGCCTGGGTCAGAAAGCGCAGCTCAAACAGCGCATCACGCAGCTGCAGGACGAAATCAGCGGGCTCACGGCCCAGCAGGATGCCAAGGCGCGCGAGATCGCGCTGATCGGCAAGGAGCTCGAAGGCGTGCGTGAGCTCTGGAAAAACAACCTGGTGCAGATCACCCGGCTGACCGCGCTTGAGCGCGACGGCGCGCGGCTCGAAGGCGAACGCGGGCAACTGGTCGCCTCCGTTGCCCAGGCCAAGGGCAAGGTCACCGAGACTGAACTGCAGGTCATCCAGATCGATCAGGACCTGAGCAGCGAAGTTGCCAAGGACATGCGCGAGGTCGACGCCAAGTTCGGCGAATTCGTCGAACGCAAGGTCGCGGCCGAAGACCAGCTCAAGCGCATCGACCTCCGCGCCCCGCAGGACGGCACCGTGCTCGAGTCGAAGGTGCACACCGTCGGCGGCGTGGTTCCGGCCGGCGATACGATCATGCTGATCGTCCCGGATACCGACAATTTGCTGGTCGAGGCGAAAGTCAGCCCGCACGACATCGATCAAATACAGATTGGCCAGTCGGCCGTGCTGCGCTTTTCCGCCTTCAATCTGCGCACGACGCCGGAAATCAACGGCACGATCACCCGCATATCGGCCGACACCACGACGGACCAGCGCACGGGCCAAAGCTATTACACGACCCGCATCGCCATGACGAAAAGTGAAATCGCACGGCTCGGCGACGTGAAGCTCATCCCCGGCATGCCGGTCGAAGCCTTCGTCCAGACCGGCGAGCGCTCGGTCATGTCCTATCTGACCAAGCCCTTGCAGGATCAATTCATGCGGGCGTTCCGGGAAAAATGACGAGCTCGCCGCCTCGCCTTCAGATGGGCGATCACCAATGACATGGCTTTCGCGCACGGCGCAGAAATTCGGGCCTGCGCGCGCTGTTGCCCTTGTTCTGCTCGTCGCGCTCGCCGCGCTGCGGATCGCCGACCCGTTGCCGATCCAGGAGCTTCGGGTCCGCGTCTTCGACCTGTTCCAGGTGCTGCAACCTCGCGATGCGACGCAACGGCCGGTCGTCATCGTCGATATCGACGAGAAGAGCCTCCGGACGGTCGGCCAATGGCCGTGGCCGCGAACGCGCGTCGCGGATCTCATCAACCGCCTGACTGAAATGGGCGCGCTCGTGATCGCGTTCGATATCGTATTCGCCGAGCCGGACAGGATGTCGCCCGGCGTCGCCGCCGATGTTTTCCGCGATCTCGACGACGCGACGCGGACGAAGCTGCGCGCCTTGCCAAGCAACGACGCCGTCTTCGCCGATGCGCTGCGCAATTCGCATGTCGTACTTGGCGAGTCCGGTCTTCCTTTCGCGGTCGCACAGCCTGATGGCGCCAAGCCGGCCGTTGGTGTTGCGACCATGGGCGTCGACGCCAGACCATTTATGCTGAATTTTCCCGGCCTGCTCCGCAACGTGCCAATACTGGAACAGGCGGGCAGCGGACGCGGCCTGTTCACCATCCGCGCCGAACGCGACGGCATCGTGCGACGCGTGCCGATCGTGATGCAGGCGCAGGGCACGATCATGCCTTCGCTCACCCTCGAAATGTTGCGGGTGGTGAGCGGCAGCAGCACAGTCCTGATCCGGTCCGATAGCGCGGGCGTGCAAAGCGCGGCTGTTCCGGGCTTCGTGATTCCAACCGACCGCAACGGCCAGCTGTGGATTCACTTCGCGCCGCACGACCTGTCGCGCTACGTGTCGGCCGCGGACATCCTTGAAGGAAAGGTGCCGGCCGATCGCGTCAACCGCCGACTTGTGCTGGTCGGGACCTCGGCCGTCGGGCTGCTCGACTCCAAGACAACCCCGATCGATCCGGTGATGCCGGGCGTCGAAGTGCACGCCCAGGTGCTCGAGAGCGTGCTGACGCAATCTGTGCTGTCAGAGCCCAACTATGCGGTCGGCGTGGAGTTGTGCGCGGCGCTGCTGCTCGGTGCAGCCACCATCTGGCTGGCGCCGATTTTGAGCCCGATTTACCTGCTGATTTTCGGCGCCGCGATCATGGCGCTTACCGCGGGCGCCTCATGGTATTTCTACGTCCACGAACAGTTGCTGTTTGATTTTACTTACCCGCTTATATCGAGCGCGCTTGTCTATCTCACACTGGTCTTCAGCAACTATATGAGCGAGCAGGCGCAACGCCGCCGCATCCGCTCCGCCTTTGGCCAATATCTGTCCCCCGACCTGGTCGAGCAGCTGGCGAATTCGCCGGAAAAGCTGGTGCTCGGCGGGGAAGAGCGCGAGATGAGCATCCTGTTCAGCGACGTTCGCGGCTTCACCACGATCTCCGAACTCTACAAGAGCGACCCGCAGGGCCTGACCTCGCTGATGAACAGCTTTCTCACGCCTTTGACCAACGCCATCATTGAGCACAAAGGCACGATCGACAAATACATGGGCGATGCGATCATGGCATTCTGGAACGCACCGCTGAACGACGCGCAACACGAATACAACGCCTGCGAGGCCGCGCTCGAGATGCTGCTGCGCGTGGAGACGCTCAACCGGCAACGCGAGCAGCAATCGAAGGAAACCGGGCAACGCTTCATTCCGCTCAAAGTCGGCGTCGGCATCAATACCGGGAAATGCGTCGTCGGGAATATGGGCTCCGACCTGCGCTTCAACTATTCGGTTCTCGGGGATCCCGTCAATCTTGCATCGCGGCTGGAAGGACAGTCAAAAAATTACGGCGTCCCCATCATTCTCGGCTCAAAGACAGCGATGGGGCTTCGCGACAAATTCGCGGTGCTGGAGCTCGACTGCATTACCGTGAAGGGCAAGACCGAGCCTGAATCCGTCTACACGGTGCTCGGCCGCGCGGATGTGGCCGCCAGCGACCGATTTGGTCAGTTGCACCATGATGTCAACGAGATGCTCGCGCAGTTCCGAAAATGCGACTTTGCCAGTGCCGCAGGCACGATTGCGCGCTGCCGTAAGATCTCGAACGGTTTTGGTCTCGACTATCTATTTGATCTTTATGACGAGCGCATCCGGACGTTCGAACACGATCCGCCGCCCGCGGATTGGAATGGCGTCTTCGTTCTGGACTCCAAGTAGCGCTCGTCCTGTCATCTACATTAGACCCAAGAGTCGCCACACCGGGACGCTGAGCGCAACCGCGACGACGGTCCAAAAGGCATAGGCGATGGCCGTCGGCAAAACCTGGGCATGGGTGTACAGCGCTCCGCCGGTACCAGCGGTGAGCGCAAGGTAGGTCGTGCTTTGATACGGCAAGAAGAAAGTGTGGCAGGCGATGACCGATATCAAGCCGACAATGTACGGATGAATTCCGGCGGCACTCGCTACCGGCGCAAGCGCGATGGTGACGAGCGGCGCCGCTGCCTGCCAGCGCACAACAAAACTTACGGCAAAACAGAATAAGGCCAATGCGACGACAAAAGTGACACGCGAGGAAGCCAAGTCTCCCATTACCCCGGCGACATGGTCGGCCACCCAATGATCGAGGCCGGTATGACTAAATACCGTGGCGAGGCTTATAAGAGATCCAAACAGCAGCGCGAAATTCCAATTGACCGCCCGCAATGTGCTGACCGTAACAACGCGCGCGGCCGAAAGCACGCCCACCGCAAGAGCTGCCACCCAACCCGGATCGACATGGTGAAATGGCTGCGTGATAAATCCGGCAAGCAGCGCGACCCCTACACACAGTGCAATTTTTTCATCGCGCGACATTGGTCCGAGCAAGGCTCGTTGCAACGCGAGCGATTTTGCGCGCTCAGCTGACGGCTGACGCGCCTCCCCGGTGGGCCGGTAGTACCACAGGATCGTACCGAGAAGACCCACAAACAAGATGATGTTGAACGATGCGCCGTAGATCGTCCATGTAATCCAATTGATGTCACCGCGCACCTGCGCCGGTAGAATTGCGGCAACCAGGACCGCCGTCGTGCCACTCGTGAGTGTCGTGGCGGCCATTTGGCCGAAGCCGACCAGTGTCGCCATGGCAAGGCCCACTGCACCTTTTGATTTTGGCGAATAGCCCAAGGCTTCAATCAATTCACGCAGCATCGGCGCAATGATAATGACGCGACTTGTCGCGTTCGGCACGGCGGGGCCCAGCAGTTGTCCCGCGCATGCCAGGGCCGTTGCCTCACCGACAAATCCGCCTCGCATGTGCGTGATGGTTTCGAGCGACAGCCGGTAGAGAATGCCGGTTTGCGCGATCGCCGCGCCGATAATCAGCACCGAGACGACGAGCACCCAGCTCGGGCTTGCAAATCCCGAGAGAGCGTCGCCCGCACTCGCCGAACCGGTCAACACCCATGCGCAAGCGAGCAAGAGTCCGAGCGCGCCTTCGAGAATCGCATCCAGCACCAGCGCGGGCAATATCGCCAGCAAAGCAACAAGGCTGTGCCATGCGAGCAGATTTAGCCCGCGCGGCGGTGAAACAACCCAACCGAGCGCAAAAATTATGATGGCGGCCCCGATTGCTATGCCCACGCGTCCAACGGATGAGCGCAACCATCCGATTGCTGCAGAAACGCCAGGCTCGGTGGCCTTTATCGGACCGGGGGCTTGGCGTGGGGTGTGCGACGTCGGTTTTCGCGTTGCAAGAGGGGGCGGAATTGCGCCGGCAGGGTGGTTCAACATGTCAGCAAGTCGTCTGCTGAGCGTCGCGGCGATTGCCAGTGCAACGCTTGGCTGCTCGCGCACAAGTTCGACAAACGCGCTCCGATTGAGGCGCAAAACCTCGCAATCCGTCTCCACTTTTATTGTCGCAGTTCTCGGAATGCTGCTGAGCAAAGCCATCTCGCCAAACGGCTCGCCCACGCTGAGCACCCTAACCAGAGTGTCTGCCGTACCGGTCTTGTCTGGTGTGTAGACACCGACGGTTCCGCTGGCCACAACATACAGCGCGTCACCTGCGTCACCTTGACGAAAAATAATCGAGGTTGCTGCGTAAAACTGAGGCTCCAAATGTGCTGCAAGCCTGGCCAGTGTGACTCGCTCAAGACCGGCGAATAGATCGACTTCCCGCAGCAAACGAGCGAATTCATGCTGATTCCCGCTTGGCGGAGCTGCGAGAACTTCCGAATTATCTGGCATAAAATTTATCTCGCGGGCGTCGGCGAAAGTTCATGCAAGAAGTGGACACGCGAAACTAACACGATTGCGGAATTCGGCTAGGTGGGCCCCCACACATTGAGGATCAGCGCGGGCCGGTGAAGCTACTTGCGGGCGATGACTTCCTGCGATCATGTATATGCCGCTGAAATTCACTGTGGGACACACATGGCAAAAAATGCCCGGAAATCCGCTCGCCGGCTGCGGTCGCAGCTCTGGTTCGACAATCCCGAAAATCCCGGCATGACCGCGCTCTATCTCGAGCGCTATCTCAATTACGGGCTGACCCGGAAGGAGCTGCAATCAGGCAAGCCAATCATCGGCATCGCGCAAACCGGATCGGATTTATCGCCCTGCAACCGCCATCACCTTGAACTGGCGAAGCGCGTGCGCGAAGGCATAACCGCTGCGGGCGGCGTGGCCTTCGAGTTTCCGTGTCATCCGATCCAGGAGACCGGCAAGCGGCCCACGGCCGCGCTCGATCGCAACCTCGCGTATCTATCGCTGGTCGAGGTGCTCTATGGCTATCCGCTTGACGGCGTCGTGCTGATGACCGGCTGCGACAAGACGACGCCGGCCTGCCTGATGGCAGCGGCAACGGTGAACATTCCGGCGATCGTCCTCTCCGGAGGGCCGATGCTCAATGGCTGGTGGAAGGGCGGACGAACCGGTTCCGGCACGATCGTGTGGAATGCACGCGAACTTCGCGCCTCGGGCAAGATCGATTACGACGAGTTCATGGAAATCGTCGCGTCGTCGGCACCCTCGATCGGCCACTGCAACACAATGGGCACGGCCTCGACGATGAATGCGCTTGCGGAAGCGCTCGGCATGTCGTTGCCGGGTTGCGCTGCAATTCCCGCCCCGTACAAGGAACGAGGCCAGATTGCCTATGATACCGGGGTGCGCGCCGTCGAGATCGTCGAGCAGGACCTTAAGCCGTCAGACATTCTCACGCGCAAGGCCTTCGAGAACGCCATCATTGCCAACTCGGCGATCGGTGGCTCGACCAACGCCCCGATTCATATCAACGCGATTGCCCGCCACATCGGCGTCAAGCTGTCAATCCAGGACTGGGAGAAGGTCGGTTACGATGTGCCTCTGCTGGTCAACATGCAGCCGGCCGGGGAATATCTTGGCGAGGAATACTACCGCGCCGGCGGTCTGCCGGCGGTGATGCACGAACTCCTGAAAGCAAAGCGCATCCACGCCGACGCTCTGACGATCAACGGCAAGACGATGGGCGAGAATGTCAAACGCGCACGCAGCGCGGATGCCAATGTTATCAAGCCCTATAGCGCGCCGATGAAGAAGAAGGCCGGATTCAAGGTCTTCAAGGGAAATCTGTTCGACTCCGCGATCATGAAGACCAGCGTGATTTCAGATGAATTCCGCCAACGCTTTCTGTCCAATCCGAAGGACAAGAACGCCTTCGAAGGCCGCGCCGTGGTTTTTGAAGGACCGGAGGACTATCACCATCGCATCGATGACCCGTCGTTGAAGATCGACGAGCATACGTTGTTGTTCATGCGCGGCGCCGGCCCCATCGGTTATCCCGGCTCAGCCGAGGTGGTGAACATGCAGCCGCCGGCGGCATTGATCAAAAAAGGTATCACGTCCCTGCCCTGCATCGGCGACGGACGGCAGTCCGGCACCTCCGGCTCGCCATCGATTCTCAATGCATCACCGGAGGCGGCGGCCAATGGCGGAATTGCCTTGCTCAAGACCGGCGATCGCGTGCGCATCGATCTCGTCAGAGGCACGGCCGATATCCTGATTTCGAAAGCAGAACTGTCGCGCAGGCGTGCCGCCTTGCTCAAGAACGGTGGTTACCACTACCCGGAGAGCCAGACGCCGTGGCAGGAAATCCAGCGCGGCATCGTTGACCAATTGGCCGACGGCATGGTGCTCAAGCCGGCCGTGAAATATCACCGCGTCGCACAGAAAAGCATGCCGCGCGACAATCATTAGGTATGTGGCAACTGCAGCGACACATGCACCGCTCATTCCCGCGCATAGCCGTCCGAAGGACGGCGTGCTTCGCACGTCTATGAGGGAATCCAGAGTTCCTATCCTGGGTCCCCGCTTTCGCGGGGATGAGCGGAATGTGGGGCGGTGCCAAATAGTACACTCCAATGAGGTGAAACGTGACTGATCGACTGAAGAGCAAGGTGGCGCTGGTCACCGCTGCGGGCCAGGGTATTGGCCGCGCAATTGCGGAAACGTTCATTGCCGAGGGCGCGAAGGTCATCGCCACCGACATTGACGCCGGCAAGCTCAAGGGACTGAAGGCCGCAAGGTGCGGCAAGCTCGACGTGCTCTCGACGAAAGCGGTCGAAGCCTTCGCCAGAACCATCACGAAGGAATTTGGCGCGCTCGACGTGCTCGCCAATGTCGCGGGCTACGTGCACCAGGGCACGGTGCTCGAATGCTCGGACAAAGACTGGGATTTTTCCTTCGATCTCAACGTCAAATCCATGCACCGCACCATCAAAGCTTTCCTGCCCGCCATGCTGAAGAATGGCGGCGGCTCGATCATCAACATGTCGTCGGGCGTTTCCTCGATCAAAGGCCTGCCGAAACGCTATGCCTATGGCGCGACCAAGGCCGCTGTCATCGGCCTGACCAAGGCGATCGCTGCCGACTTCATTACGCAGGGCATCCGCTGCAACGCCATCTGCCCCGGCACCATAGTGTCCCCTTCCTTCGAGGAACGAGTGGTTGCGGTGGCGAAGGAAACGGGACGGCCACTCAAGGATGTGCGCGGGAACTTTATTGCGCGCCAGCCGATGGCGCGGCTGGGGACGGCACAGGAAGTCGCGGCGCTCGCACTGTTTCTGGCCTCCGATGAATCGAGTTACATCACCGGTCAGCCGCACCTGGTCGATGGCGGCATGGCGCTTTAATGGCGCTCTAACCCCCTGCCCGCCCACCATTATTGGGCCGCGGCCAACCTCAAAGTCGGGCTTGCTTTTCGACGGGCGAAAGCCCGATGATTTGCCGCGCTCAGGTGTCCGGGGACTGACACCGATCGAAACGGCGAACACGCCGAAGAAAAATGCGCGAAGGGCCGCCACGGCGCCCTTGGGAGGAGTGAATGGCTTCGGTTGAGATCCGCGACGTGCGGAAGGCCTTTGGCGCGACCAACGTCATCCACGGCGTCAATATCTCGATACGCGACGGCGAATTTGTCGTGCTGGTCGGGCCGTCGGGATGCGGCAAGTCGACCTTGCTGCGGATGATCGCCGGCCTGGAAAACATCACCGCTGGCGAAATCCGCATCGGCGAGCGCGTGGTCAACAACCTGCCGCCGAAAGAACGCGACGTCGCCATGGTCTTCCAGAACTATGCGCTTTACCCGCACATGACCGTCGCGGCCAATATGGCGTTCTCCATGAAGCTGCGCGGCGCGCCGAAAGCCGAAATCGAAGAGCGCGTGCATGGCGCCGCCGAAATTCTCGGCCTCTCGCAATTGCTCGAGCGCTTTCCACGCCAGCTGTCCGGCGGCCAGCGCCAGCGCGTCGCCATGGGCCGCGCCATCGTGCGCGATCCGCAGGTCTTCCTGTTCGACGAGCCGCTGTCGAATCTCGACGCCAAGCTGCGCGTGCAGATGCGCACCGAGATCAAGGAACTGCACCAGCGCCTCAAGACCACGACGGTCTATGTCACCCACGACCAGATCGAGGCGATGACCATGGCCGACAAGATCGTCGTCATGCATGACGGCCTGGTCGAGCAGATCGGCGCGCCGCTCGAGCTTTACGACCGGCCGAACAACATGTTCGTCGCGGGATTCATCGGCTCGCCGGCGATGAACATGATCAAGGGCCGCATCCGCAACAACGGCAGCGCCAGCTTCGAAGGACCCGCCGGGCGTCAAGTTCTCGCTGCCACGCGTCCGGCACCGCCAGCGACGGGCGACCCGCGGTCTACGGCGTGCGGCCGGAGCATTTCTCTCTCGCCGACGACGGCGCCGAAGCAGAAGTGCAGGTCATCGAGCCGACCGGTTCGGAGCTTCAGGTCGTCGCCAAGCTCGGCGGCGAAGACGTCATCGCGGTGTTCCGCGAACGACACCAATTCAAGCCGGGCGACAAGATCCGGCTCAAACCCGATCCGCGGCTCGTCCATCTTTTCGACGAAGCATCCGGACAACGACTCAACTCATAAATCTTCACAACGGAGGAACGACCATGACGATATTCACACGCCGCGCTCTGGTGCAGGGCGGCACGGCACTCGGCGCCGCGAGCGCCCTTACCGGCCCGGCCTTGCTCGATTGGGCGAAGGCCTGGGCGCAGAACGCACCCTGGAAGCCGGAAAAAGACGCCAAGCTTTCGATGCTGCGCTGGAAATATTTCGTGCAGTCGGAAGACGACGCCTTCGTCAAGCTGATCGAGGCCTTCACCAAGGCGACCGGCGTGAAAGTCGATATCGCACGCGAGTCGTATGAAGACGTGCAGCCGAAAGCATCGGTCGCCGCCAATACCGGCACCGGTCCGGACCTGTTCTGGGGCCTCTACTCGTTGCCGCATCTCTTCCCGCAAAAGTGCGTCGACGTGACCGACGTCGCCGACTATCTCGGCAAGAAATACGGCGGCTGGGTGCCGAGCGCGATCACTTACGGCAAGAGCGGCAACAAGTGGATCGCGATCCCGATCTGCTACTCCGGCAACATGATCAACTACCGGCTCGAAGCGTCGAAGAAGGCCGGCTTCTCCAAGTTCCCGGACAACGTCCGACGCCTTCCTCGAATATGCCAAGGCGATGAAGAAGAACAACACGCCGGGCGGCTTTGCGCTCGGTCACGCCTCGGGCGACGGCAACGGCTGGGTGCACTGGTGCCTGTGGTCGCAGGGCGGCAATACCGTCGACAAGAACGACAAGGTCATCATCAACTCGCCGGAAACCGCCAAGGCGCTCGAATACGCCAAGGCGCTCTACGCCGAGATGATCCCCGGCGTCGCGGCCTGGAACGACGCGTCGAACAACAAGGCGTTCCTGGCCGGCGAAATCAACTGGACCGACAACGGCATCTCGATCTACGTCGCGGCCAAGAAAGACCCGACCAAGAAGCAGATCGCCGAGGACATGGACCATTCCTACTGGCCGGTCGGCCCGATCGGCAAGCCGACCGAACTGCACCTGATGTATCCGGCCCTGGCGATGACCTACACGAAGTATCCGCAGGCCTGTAAGGCGCTGATGGCCTTCATGCTGGAAGCCGACAACTTCAACCCGTGGATCGAGTCGGCGCAGGGCTATCTCACGCACTGCCTCAACGCCTACGACAAGAACCCGATCTGGACCGCCGATCCGAAGAACACGGTGTTCGGCGAGGTCGGCAAGCGCACGCTGACCGCGGGCGGCCTCGGTTCGGTCGGCGAGAAGGCGGCGACCGCGATTGCCGACTTCGTCGTGCTCGACATGTTCGCGAACTACTGCACGGGCCGCGAAGACGTGAAGGGCTCGATCGCGATCGCCGAGCGTCAGCTCAAGCGCATCTATCGCTAAGGACAAGCCCGGCCGGCGGGAGCAGCGGCTCCCGCCGGCCGTTCTTCTGGTCGCAGACACCGAATACACGGGCTCGCAATGGCGATTGCGCTTAGATCGACGGCAGCCAAGACGCGTCATGCGTGAGGCGACGGCGTGGGAGCGCCTCAAGACCAACCGCGAATGGTTGAGCCTCTGGTTCATGCTGCCGGCGGCGGCCTTTCTCATTCTGTTTCTGGCCTATCCGCTCGGGCCTCGGCGTCTGGCTGTCCTTCACCGATGCCCGCATCGGCCGCTCCGGCATATTCGTCGGCCTCGAGAACTACGAATGGCTGTGGGACGATTCGACGTTCTGGCTCTCGGTGTTCAACACGCTGCTCTACACCAGCGTCGCCAGCACCATAAAATTCGCGGTCGGGCTCTATCTCGCGCTGCTGCTCAACGAGAATCTGCCGTTCAAGGCGATCCTGCGCGCCGTCGTGCTGATCCCCTTCATCGTGCCGACGGTGCTGTCGGCCATCGCATTCTGGTGGCTGTTCGATCCGCAATTCTCGATCATTTCGTGGTCGCTGAAGAAAATGGGCCTGATCACGGCCAACATCGATTTCCTCGGCGACATCTGGAATGCGCGCTGGTCGGTGATCTTCGCCAATATCTGGCGCGGCGTGCCATTCGTCGCGATCACGCTGCTCGCCGGCCTGCAGACGGTGTCGCCGTCGCTCTACGAAGCGGCGACCATCGACGGCGCAACGCCGTGGCAGCGCTTCCGCTTCATCACCTATCCGCTGCTGACGCCGATCATCGCCGTGGTGATGACCTTCTCGGTGCTGTTCACCTTTACCGACTTCCAGCTGATCTGGGTGATGACGCGCGGCGGCCCGGTCAACGCCACGCACCTGATGGCGACGCTCTCCTATCAGCGCGCCATCCTGGGCGGTCAGCTGGGCGAAGGCGCCGCGATCTCGACCGCGATGATCCCGTTCCTGCTCGCCGCCATTCTGGTGTCGTGGTTCGGCTTGCAGCGGCGGAAGTGGCAGCAGGGCGAGAGCAATGACTGACGCTCTCGCCGGCAAGGCTGCCAGTCCGCGCGACGTGCTGACCGGCTCGGCGCCGCTGGCCGACGACACCGAGGGCATGAGCTATCTGCACTCGCTGCCGCGGCGGCTCGTCACGCTCTATCTGCCGCTCTCGATCATTCTGTTCGTGCTGCTGTTTCCGTTTTACTGGATGGCGCTGACGTCGATCAAGCCGGACGAGCAACTGCTCGATCTCGAGACCTACAGTCCGTTCTGGACCTGGAATCCGACGATCAAGCACATCTACAAGCTGCTGTTCGAGACCGACTATCCGATCTGGCTGTGGAACACGATGCTGGTCGCGGTCTGCGCGACCGTGCTGTCGATCATCGCCAGCGTGCTCGCCGCCTACGCGATCGTGCGGCTGCGCTACAAGGGCGCGCAATGGGTCGGCGGCGCGATCTTTCTCGCCTATCTGGTGCCGCCGTCGATCCTGTTCATTCCGCTCTCGACCGTCGTCTTCCAGTACGGCCTGTTCGACACGCCGTTCGCGCTGATCCTGACCTATCCGACCATCCTCATTCCGTTCTCGACCTGGCTGCTGATGGGCTATTTCAAGACCATCCCGTTCGAACTGGAGGAATGCGCGCTGATCGACGGCGCCAGCCGCTGGCAGATCCTGATCCGCATCGTGCTGCCGCTGTCGATACCGGGGCTGATCTCGGCCTTCATCTTCTGCTTCACGCTGTGCTGGAACGAATTCATCTACGCGCTCACCTTTATTTCCTCGACGCAATACAAGACCGTGCCGGTCGCGATCGTGACCGCGCTGGTCGACGGCGACATCTACCGCTGGGGCTCGCTGATGGCCGGCGCGATGATCGGCTCGCTGCCGCTCGTCATCCTCTACGCCTTCTTTGTCGAGCACTATGTCTCGGCGATGACCGGCGCGGTGAAGGAATAGCCGTTATCAGACGCCGAGCTGGCGGTGCAGGATTTCCGGCTCGGCCTTGATATTCCTGGCCGATTCTTCGTGCGACGATATGTCCATTATTGATGATGTAAACGCGCTGGGCGAGCGCAAGTGCGGCGGCGCAGATTCTGCTCGACCAGCACGATCGTCTGGCCCTCCGCGGCAAGATCGCGGCAGGCATCGACCAGATCGCGCACAATCACCGGCGCCAGCCCTTCGAACGGCTCATCCAGCAGAATGATTTTTGGATCCCGAATCAGTGCCCGCGCAATCGCGAGCATCTGTTGCTCGCCGCCCGAGAGATCGGTGCCGCGGCTGGTGCGGCGCTCTTCCAGCCGCGGAAACATTTCGTAGATCCGCTCGAAGCGGCCAGCGGCTTCGGCGCGGTCAAGCCGGCAAGGACGAGATTTTCCTCGACATTCAGGCTGCCGAAAATTCGGCGGTCTTCGTGCACCAATTGCATGCCAGCCTGCGCGATGGCATGGCTCTTCTTGCCGGCGATCTCGATCGCCGTCGAACGTCACGCGGCCGGCGCGCGGCGTCACCACGCCCATCAAGCTCTTCAAGGTCGTGCTCTTGCCGGCGCCGTTGCGGCCGAGCAGCGCCACCACCTCGTTGCGCTCCACGCGCAGCGAGACGTCGAACAGGATGTGCGAATCCCCGTAATAGCTGTTCAGTCCGTCGACCTCGAGCAGGCTCATGGCCGCCGTGCACTCCGCCGAGATAGGCTTCCTGCACCGTCGCGTTGCTCTTGATCTCCTCCGGCGTGCCCTCGACCAGCACCCGGCCCTCCTGCAGCACCGTGACGCGCTCGACCAGTTCGAACAGCGAATCCATGTCGTGGTCGATGACGATCATGGTGCGGCCGCGGCTGATCGATTTGAGCAGCTGCACTGTCTCCACCCGCTCGCGCGGGCTCATGCCGGCGAGCGGCTCGTCGAGCAACAACAGGCTGGGGCCGGTGGCGAGCGCCAATCCGATCTCCAGCCGCCGCTTCTCGCCATAGGCAAGTTGCGATACCGGCGTATCGACCCGCTCGGTCAAGTTCGACGAGCCTGAGCGTGTGCTCGACCTGCTCGTTGAGGCCGGAAATACCGCTGAGGCTGCGCAGCATGTCGAGGCGGAATTTGCCGCGCAGCTCGGCGAGCGCGGCGATCGTCAGGTTCTCGCGCACTGTCAGCCGGCTGAACAGCTGGTTGATCTGGTAGCTTTTCGTGAGCCCGAGTTGGCAGACATCGGTCACCGTCATGCCGGTGATATCGCGGCCTTCGAAGATGATTTGCCCCGAGGTCGGCGGCACCTCGCAGGTGAGCATCCTGAAGAAAGTCGTCTTGCCGGCGCCATTCGGGCCGATGATGCCGCGTCGCTCGCCGTGATTGACTGAAAAATCGATGTCGCTGTTGGCGATCAGGCCGCCATAGCGCTTGGTGATCCCGGTCACCTGCAGGATCGCACCGGTATGGCTGGCCGCGCTGAGCTCGCGCGCGGCCATCGGCTCGGCCATCATTTCGGCGGCAAGATCAGCCTGAGCGGCCTTCTGCTCCTCCGCCGCGGTCATACCGGGCGTGAGCGACTGCCCGGTCGGTTCGGTCCCGCGCGCCCGGCGTTCGATGGCGAGGATATAGAGATCCTTGATGCCGCCGATCAGCCCGTGACGGAGGAAGCAGACCAGCAGGACGAAGACGATGCCGAGCACGAGTTTCCAGGTGGCGCCGAGGTGCAGCGTGGTCTGGAAGAAATCGCTCAGATAAAGCCACACGGTGGCGCCGACCAGCGGTCCGAACAGCGTGCCGGCGCCACCGATCGCGGTCTGCATGACGAGTTGGCCCGACGTCTCGAACGTGAATGCCTCGGGCGGCATGAATCCTTGCATCAGCCCGAGCAACCCGCCGGCAAATCCGGCATAGGCGGCAGCGACGACGAAGGCGGTGAGCTTGTAGTTCTGGATGTTGTGGCCGAGAGCGGCCGCACGCAGCGGATTGTCGCGAATCGCGCTGAGGATTGCGCCGACCGGCGAGCGAACGATGCGCAACGCGATCACGATGCCGACGAAATAGCAGAACGCCAGCAACCAATAGAGCGACGTGTCGCTGTTGAATTGAAGGGTGGTGAAACCGAGGTTGAAAACCGGGGTCGGCACGCCGGGAAGCCCGTTCTCGCCGCCGGTGAAATCGGAAAGAGGATTGAACTCGACGAAATAGAATACTTCCCCGATCGCCACCGTGATCATGGCGAAGTAGATGCCGGTGCGCCGCAGCGCGATCAGCCCGATCAGATAGCCGATGGCCGCCGCCGCGATCATGCCGATGAACACTGCCGTCATGACGTGCGGAAAGTTCATGACCGTCAGTAGATAGGCGGCGACCATGCCGCCGGTGCCAAAAAACGCCGCCTGTCCGAACGACAGCAGGCCGGTAAAGCCGAACAGAATATCGAAGCCGATGCCAAACAGGCCCCAGACCAGGATACGGTTCACCGTGGCGGGCGAAAATCCGAGACTGGGCAGCACGAACGGCGCGGCGATCAGCGCGGCCGCCGTCAGCGTCTCGACCAGAACGGGATGTTTCCTGACCATCAGACGACCGCGTTCATTCGCGGCCGGCCGTGCCGAGCAGGCCGTACGGGCGCAGCACCAGCACCAGCGTCATCGCCGCGAACAACATGACGTAGGAATAGCCGGGGTTGAACATCGAGGTGATGCTGATGATCTGGCCGGCGATCAGCCCGCCGAGGATCGCGCCGGTGAACGAGCCGACGCCGCCGATGACGACGACGACAAAGGTCTGCACCAGGATCGCCTCGCCGACGTCGGGCGCGATCGACACCACCGGCGCGTTAACGATGCCGGCAAAGCCGGCTGCCATGGCGCCGATGCCGAACACCAGCATGAAAACCTTGTAGACGTCGATGCCGAGGGAATCGACCATGACCGAATCTTCGATGCCGGCCCGCACGATCATGCCGATGCGGGTGCGGTAAAGCACGAAGTAGAGCGCCAGCAGCGCCACGGCCACGATGCCGAGCAGTGCGAGGCGATAGGTCGGGTAGAACATGAAGCCGATCGACGTAATGCCAACAAACGGCGGTGGCGCCGGCACCGTTTTCGACAGGCTGCCGAAGAAGAAGCGTACGGTCTCGACGATGACGATGCCGAGGCCGAAGGTGACCAGGATTTGGTCTTCGCCCGGGCGGTCGTAAAAGTGGCGGATGATCAGGCGTTCCATCAGCACGCCGACGACCATGAGGAACAGCGAGCCGGCGATGACAGCAACTATAAAAGAGCCGGTGTAAGTGTAGGCGAGCCAGCCGGCGTAGCCGCCGAGCATGAACATGGCGCCGTGCGCGAGGTTGAGCACGCCGAGCGTGCCGTAAATGATCGTCAGGCCGGACGATATCAGCGCCAGCAGCGCGCCGAGCACCAGCCCGTTGAAACATTGCGAGATGAAATTAGGCCAATTGACCATCGATCAATTCTCAAGGAGCGAGCATTGCAAGCATTGCTCACCCGCTCGTCCCCGCGCACCAACATCGGGTCTACCCGATGTTGGCCGTTTAGGTGCGCAAGTCGGCTAAAGCCGACTTGCGATGGGGACCCAGGGCAGAAAATAGAAACCGAATGCGTGGCCCTGGATTCCCGCTTGCGCGGGAATGAGCGGACGAGAGGTTGGCCGTCAGGTGTAGTCGCCGAGATTGCAGCCGAATGCGTCCGGCTTCTGCATCAGCGGCGCGCCAGGAAGCACCTCGGTGACCTCCCAGTAGTCTTCCTTGTTCTTCATATCCTTGGGCGCCTTGCCCTTGACGATGACCACCGGCCGTACGAGCTGGTGGTCTTCCTTGCGGAAATAGACCTCGCCGACGGTCGAGTTGAACTTCTCGCCCTTTTCGTACTGCTTGATGACGTCCGGCGGATAGAACGAGCCGGCTTCCGACACCATGCGCGCCCAGATGGCGAACTGCATGTAGGCGTTGTTGGCGCCCCATTCCGGCTTGTAGCCGTACTTTTTGTCGAAGGCTTCGACAAACATCTTGGCGAGCGGATACTTGTCTTGCAGCGTCCACCAGAAATCGGTGGCGGCGTAGACGCCCTCGGTGAGCTCCGGCCCGGTTTCCTTGGCAAGGAACGGGATCTGGTAGGGCACCACCATCTTCATCTTCGGGGTGAGGCCGAACTGCTTGGCCTGCTGGATCGACAGCACGGCGTCGCGGCCCCAGTTCACATTGATGATGAACTCGGCGCCGGAGTTGGCGATGTTGGTGAGGAACTGGCTGAAGTCCTGCGTGCCGAGCTTGGAGACCTGGTTGGTCACCATGGTCCAGCCGCCGTTCTTGGTCAGGTAATCGTTCACCGACTTGGTGACGGTGTGGCCGTAGGTGTAGTCCGGCGTCATGAACGCCGCCTTCTTGTTCTTGCCGTAGGCCTTGATCAGCACCGGGCCGATCGCGTTCGCCGCCGTCTCTCCATAGAAGCACTGGCGGAACGAGTAGCGCACGCAGTCCTTGCCGGTGGTGTCGTTGGAGCCGGAGATCGCCACAAGGTAGAGGATCTTCTCGCGTTCGGCGAACTTGTTGAGAGCCACTGCGACCGCCGAGGAGGTCGAACCGGTCATCGCGACGATCTTGTTGTCGTTGATGAAGCGCTGCTGCGCCTGCACCGCATTGTTCGGGTTGGCTGCAGAGTTGGCAACGACGAGGTTTACCTGCTTGCCGAGCACGCCCTTGGAGACCTTGGGCGCGATCTTCTTAATCAGCGGGTTGCCTGAGTTGATATGCTCGACAGCGAGCTGCATGCCCTTGAGTTCGTCTTCGCCCTGCACCGCGTAGGTACCGGTCTGCGGCACGGTGGCGCCGATGTTGACGGTCGAGCCTTCCGAGCCGGCCGGCCAGGTCCCGAGCGCGGGACGGTCGCTGATGCCAACTGCAAACGCGGACTGCGAAATAACAGATGGCAGTAGAGCGCTGCCGGCAAGGCCGGCGCCGGCCTGCAACAGTGTCCGGCGCGATACCGATGCCGATTTTTTATTGCGTGACATTGTCATTTCCTCCCTTTGATCGAAATTCGAAACGTTTCGATCTTTTTGTGCGAACTTGCATCTCGTCATTCGGTCGATTCATCGGAATCCGCGCAGCAATGCGCGATGCCGAAAATATCCTCCGAGAAAACATTGCCGACCGTGATCGGCTTTTTCGTCAATGCCACTTTCGTCGTGTCTCACATTGTAATAATTTTTCTAAATCGAAGAATTGCTTTTCTAAATCGCCGTGGCGCCACTTGCCCGAAAACATGCGGCAAATCGGCCATATCCTGGCACCTTTGCGCTCGCAGTTCCGCGAGCCTAGGATTGCCCCTGTTGAGCTTCGGCAATCGCAACATGAGTAATTACAATGCTTGAGAAACTGGAATTCATGATCGCGCTGGCGCGTGAACAGCATTTTGGCCGTGCCGCGGAAAGTTGTGGCGTTGCCCAACCAACATTGTCTCTCGGCATTCAAAGCCTCGAGCAAATGCTCAACACATCGCTTGTAAAGCGAGCTTCGCGGTTTCAGGGCTTTACGCCGGAGGGCGAGCGCGTGTTGGTATGGGCGCACCGGCTGGTTGGTGATGCACGCGCCATGCGGCAGGACATTCTCGGTCTGAAGGATGGTTCGGACGTGCATTTGCGGATTGCCGCGATTCCCGTCCGCCATGCCGCTGGTGGCCAGGATTACGGTTCCGCTGCAGATACGCTGCCCCAATATCCGCTTCACCGTTCTCGGTCGCACGTCCAATGTCCTTCTCGACATGTTGCGTCAGCGCGAGATCGAAGCCGGCGTCACCTATCTGAGCAATGAGCCGATCGGCGAAGTGAGCGCCATTCCAATTTACCGTGAAGAATATTTATTGCTGACGACCACTAACGGGCCGCTCGGCGACGCTGATCGCGTCACGTGGTCACAGGCCGGCGTAGCACCGTTATGCCTCCTTGCGCGCGATATGCAGAGCCGGCGCATTGTCGACGGTATTCTCCGCCGCATCGGTGTCGAGCTGACACCCCGGATGGAAACAGACTTCGCTGAGCGCGCTGATCGCCCATGTTCACGCCGGCCGCTGGGCCAGCATCGTTCCCAATTCAGCGCTCGAAGCCGTCGAATTGAGCGATACATTACGGGCAATTCCCATTGTCGAGCCGGAAGTCTCTCACACCATCGGCCTTGTCGTTTCTGACCGCTACCCGGTCCAGCCCGCCGTCGCTTCGTTGATCGAGGAGGCCCGCGCACGCGCGCCGCACGGCTTATTGCCAGCGGCTTAACTCCCCTTCCGCCTGCCCACGATTGCAGACCGATGATTGCGATTTGCAATAGAGCGATTGCATTCGCCTGCTTGATGCAAAGGCGCGCTCATTTTCTTCTGTCGATCCGGGCTGAGAGCACAAGAAAACAAGATTCAAAAGGGGAGGATACGAATAATGGCACTATTTTCATTTCTTGACCGCGAGCGCACGGTCGCGAAACCGGGATTTAGCCGATGGATGGTGCCGCCGGCGGCACTGTGCGTGCACCTGTGCATCGGGCAAGCCTACGCATTCAGCGTGTTCAACCTGCCGATGACCAAGCTTCTCGGCATCACCCAGTCAACACCGGAAGACTGGAAGTTGACCGAGCTGGGCTGGATATTTTCCATCGCCATTTTCTTTCTCGGGGTCTCATCGTCGGTGTTCGGCCGCTGGGTCGAGGAAGGCGGCCCGCGCCGCGCGATGTTCACCGCGGCCTTGTGCTGGGCGGGCGGATTCTTCGTTTCCGCCTTCGGCGTCTCCATTCACAATTTATGGCTCGTTTATCTCGGCTATGGCGTGCTCGGCGGCATCGCGCTTGGCATCGCCTACATCTCGCCGGTGTCGACATTGATCAAATGGTTTCCCGACCGCCCGGGCATGGCAACAGGAATGGCCATCATGGGCTTCGGTGGCGGAGCGTTCATTGCATCGCCGCTCTCCGTCTGGCTGATGAGCGTCTTCCGGACACAACATCATGTCGGCGTCGCCCCGACATTCATCGTGCTGGGCATAATTTATTTCATCTTCATGATGGTCGGCGCGATCATCGTCCGCGTGCCCGCGCCGGGCTGGAAACCGGAAGGCTACAAGCCGCCGGTCCACACGAAGAAGCTGATCAGCAACAACGACGTGTTCGTGTATGACGCGTTGAAGACGCCGCAATTCTGGCTGATCTGGTGGGTGCTCTGCCTGAACGTGACCGCCGGTATCGGTGTGCTCGGCCAGGCCTCCGCGATGAGCCAGGAAATGTTCCCCGGCCGCATCTCACCGGTTTCGGCGGCAGGATTTGTCGGTTTGATGAGCCTGTTCAATATGGGCGGCCGATTCTTCTGGGCGTCCACGTCGGACTATATCGGCCGGCGTAACACCTACTTCGTGTTCATGGTGCTTGGCTTCATCCTCTACTGCCTTGTGCCCTACACGGGGGCAATCGGCAGCGTGACCGGCTTCGTCTGCGCGTTCCTGATCATCATCAGCATGTACGGCGGCGGCTTCGCCACCGTGCCCGCCTACCTCAAGGACATGTATGGCACGCGTTACGTCGGCGCCATTCATGGCTTGTTGCTGACGGCGTGGTCGATGGCGGGGATCTTCGGCCCTGTGCTCGTGAACTACATCCGCGAATACAACGTCACGCACGGCGTACCGAAGGCGCAAGCCTATAACACCACGATGTACATCATGGCCGGGCTGCTGGTGATCGGCTTCATCTGCAACTTCCTCGTCAAGGCGGTCGATGCGCGCTACCACATGAAAGAAAAAAGCGAAGGCGACTTGCGCGGCGCTGCCGGCGCGCGGGCGTAAAAGGGAGAATCGAACATGGCAACAGCAAAGGAAGGCACCACCTCGCTCCAGCTCTTGCTGGCATGGGGCTTTGTCGGCATCCCGCTCGTTCTCGGCGTGCTGCAGACGCTGGTCAACTCGATGAAGCTTTTCCAGTAGCTTCGCAGATGCTGGAAAACACTGCGGCGGCTCAAAAGGCCGCCGCTTCTTTTTGCGGATATTGCTTTTCCCATCGAAGGCCAGAGCGATGCGAAGGAACGATGTCGTGGCATGACCGGACA
The DNA here is from genome assembly GCA_963819915.1 of uncultured Alphaproteobacteria bacterium. GTDB lineage: Bacteria > Pseudomonadota > Alphaproteobacteria > Rhizobiales > Xanthobacteraceae > Pseudolabrys. Next base: position 21,324 of record CAWFXX010000006.1, on the reverse strand, counting down.
ATAAAGAAATAAGGGCCGAATTTCACCTTGGCGCAGCAGGCCTTTGATGGAACAGTGCCTTCCCGCGTGCGTTAGGTGGCCGTATGCAGGCCTCACCGATTTGTCCCGCATTCGGGCAGGAGCAGCCGCAATGCCCCGATTTGGACTTCATGTTCGAGAAACCGATGAAACGACGCGTGCAGCGACGCAGTTAAATTGGCGACGCGGGTTGTGGCGTGTCTGGCTGTTGGTATCGGCTGCCTGGATTATGGGGTGGCTCGTCTATTTAATTCTTTACGGAATACAGGGCGGATTCCACGCTTCCGCTGAATTCCTGGCGATACCCGTGCTTTTGATCGGGCCGCCCGTTGCCCTCTTGCTATTCGGGTTCATGGCCGGATGGGCGTTTCGCGGTTTCAAAGCGGACTAACGGCGGAGCTGACCGCTTTCAAATTGCCTCAGGCCATTCTCGAAATTGTCGAACGAGCCGGACTCAATCGTAGTTCGGATCGGCCGGGTCGGATATCGAGCAGATGCAACGCGGTACCGTAGGACTTTCAGGAAGTGGAACGACAGCTAAAAAATATGCTCGATCAGTGCCGACGTGTTGTCGGCAAACGACTAGTCGTCGCCAACGGCCAAGTCATAACAGCCTATCATCTGTCCAAAAGCTGTCATCGCCGGCAATTGCGGAACGCGCAGGAATCTGAACTCTATGATTAGTGGTACTTATGATTTTTTTTGAACAGAATAATTCGTTTCGCGAAGAAACCTTGGTTTTCTGCAAGTCGCGAAGCCGCGCCGCGATCTGATGCTGAGCAAAGCGAATTAATACGGCCCCCTAACGTCAAAATTATTTCATTTCTGAGAGCTCAATGTCCGCTTTTGCGGTCGCTATTGGGGGTGAAGCGGACATGCCATTTTGCACCGCACATGTCTGCTTTTGACCCAAAGCGGACAATCGACAGAGATCAAGGTGCGGCACCTATGTCTGCTAAACGACACAAGTGACATCACACTCGATAGGTTGAAAATCTTGTGCCTTACTACCAGCGTACTATTGCGCCTTCGGCCGCTGCGAGGCGATCCTGTCAGCATTCGGGTGGTGTCGTGATCGTCGAAGGGCAAACACGATGCTCAATCAAGTTTTAGCATTATGTGCGTCGAACAATGCGTTTTATTGGCTAGTGCTCGGAAGTGATTTATCGATAGCGCTCGCCTATTTCGCGATCCCTGTCGTCATGGGCCTCGTTCTGCGCGACCGCAAGGACGACATTCCTTATCCGTGGCTGTGGACGCTTTTTGTAACTTTTATCATTGCCTGCGGTCTTACCCATACGGCGCACGTTTGGTCCGCTGCGACCGGCGCCGATTACCTTGGTGTACATGCCGGAATAGGATTGTTTTGCGCGATTACGTCAGTTGGAACGGCGATTGCGTTCGCGTTCATTCTGCCGGAAATAAAAATGCTCCCATCGCCCAAGCAGCAACGCGACCACCTCGAAATGCTTGTATCGCAGCGCACGACCGAGAAGGATCAGCTTATTCGCGAAATTAATCACCGTATTGGAAATCAGTTGCAGATAATACGATCGATGCTGTCGGTTGAGAGCCGACGGGCTGAACTTGAGGAAACAATTACGGTACTTGATCGCATTACCAACGAAGTGGATCAGTTGGCCGCGGAACATGTGCAACGTTCACAGAACGATTATCTTCTTCATGGGGTTGCCGCCGCAGACGGATCAATAACGATGTCGACTAGCCAGACACGGACCGCACCTCAGACTGCGTAAAGATTTGATGGACCCCGCGGCGGTTGGCGCCTCGCGCGCGCAAATTGTATCAAGATGTCCGCTATTGGCACTTAGCAGACATCCCTCGTTGCACTGCACATGTCTGCTTTTGACCCAAAGCGGACATGGGGGGTCGCAAAGTGCTAACTTTTGCGCGTTGCTGCAAAGGAGGTAGTCATGGCTGAATCCGTCTACAAAGTAATTGAGTTAGTCGGCACCAGTACCGAATCGTGGGAAAAGGCCGCGAAAGCCGCGGTGGATAGGGCCGGGAAATCTTTGAGGGACCTTCGGGTCGCAGAGATCGTGCAGCTAGACATGCAACTCAAGAATGGAAAAGTCGAAGCGTATCGCGCGAAGGTGAAAGTCTCGTTCAAGTTCGAGGGCCAGGCTTAGAGTTTGTGAACGAACCGAAGTGGCACGCTTAGATCGGGCTACATGGCCGGAATGTCCGCTATTGGCACCAAGTGGACATACCAAAGACTCAAAAGGTTAAGGCCGGGCAATGCCCGGCCTCTACGCTTTAGCGACGCGAATTAGAATGCGTCGTATTGCTCCGTGGGAAGATTGGTCTTGGTTGCCGTCAAACTGGCCGGGTCGAGCGAAACAGTGCCATGCTGTTTCGTAACGGTTGGAATGCTTGCCCAAGCTCCGACTACGAGAACGGCTACGAGCGTAATGCCAAACAGGATGCGCATGGGAGGTCTCCTTTAGTTGTTTCGGAGAAGTCCTTTGCTCTCGATGCACATTAGTCCCAGCCGCCCGATCTCAATGTTAAGGACATCACACAAGGATTGCTCGGCGGTCAGACATCTCTACCGCGCAAGCAAATGTCCGCTTTTGGCACTTAGCGGACATCGCGCTAGTGCACCGCACATGTCTCCTTTTGACCCTAAGCGACATTTGTTACTCGATAGACACACCCCACCCCCAACCATAAACTCAGTTCGAAACCACGATGGATCAGGACGATCTCTATGGCCGAGCGGCGTGTCGAACGACGGCTGGCTGCCATTTTTGCGACTGATGTGGCCGGTTACAGCCGCCTGATGGGCAAAGACGAGGAAGGTACTCACGCGGCGCTTAAGGCTTGTCGCCGCGAACTGATCGATCCCAAGATCGCGGAACATCACGGCCGTATCGTCAAGACCACGGGCGATGGTGCTCTGGTCGAATTTGCGAGCGCGGTCGACGCAACCCGTTGTGCCATGGAAATCCAGCGCGCCATGGCTGAGCGCAACGCCAGCATTCCTGAAGATCACCGGATCGAACTCCGCATAGGCATCAACGTCGGTGATATTATTATCGATAAGGGCGACATCTACGGTGACGGCGTCAATATAGCCGCGCGCTTGGAGACGCTAGCTAGCCCCGGTGCGATCTGCCTTTCTGACAATGTCCACCAACAGATCAAAGGCAAGCTCCCGTTCAATGTCAGCGACATGGGCGACTATCAGCTCAAGAATATTGCGCAGCCAGTGCGTGTTTATCGCGTAAAACTCGACGGTGCGGCGGCCGGCCTTGATCCGAACACTTCGCTTGGCCGCCGGAAGGCGACCCGAACCGTCCGCCCTATCGCGGCCTTGCGGCCGCTGGAGGCCGACGACGCCGGCATCTTCTTCGGCCGCGACGGGCCAATCGTCGAGGCGCTCGACTGCGCTACGCGGCTTGCGGGACGGAGCTCCGCCACGCCTGTTCGTCATCCTCGGCGCGTCTGGCGCCGGCAAATCGTCGTTCCTGCGAGCCGGACTAATTCCGCGGCTCGCGCGCGACGACCAGAATTTCCTGCCATTGCCGATCATCAGGCCGGAGCGGGCCGCGATCTACCGGCGAGACCGGTCTGCTTCGTGCGCTCGAAGGCGCGTTTGCGGTCGCCGGGATCGCGGTGACGCGCGCCGATCTGCGAGCGGCCATCCAAGGTGGCGCCACAAAGCTCAAGCCGCTCCTGCAAGCGCTTGCCGACAAGGCAACACCGGCGGCTTCGGATACCGGTGCCAAACCCAAGGCGCCCGCGCTGATCCTATCGATCGACCAGGCAGAGGAGTTGTTCCTCGCGGAGGCGCAAGACGAAGCGCAGCCCCTTCTCGCCTTGGTGCGTGATCTGCTCAACGAAGACGTGCCCGCCATCATCGCCGTGTTCACGATCCGGTCGGACAACTACGAACGCCTGCAACTTGCCAAAGAACTGGAAGGCGTACGCCAGCAAACGTTCAGCCTGCCACCCATGCCGAAAGGTTCCTATGCCGAGGTGGTCAAGGGGCCGGCGCGACGGCTGGAGGGGACCGCACGCGCGCTCAAGATCGAGGATGGCCTGGTCGAAGCGCTGCTCGACGACATCGAGGCGGGTGGCGCCAAGGATGCGCTTGCCGTTGCTCGCCTTCACGCTGGAGCGGCTCTACGGCGAATACCACGCTGGCGGCACTCTCAAGCTCTCGCACTACAACGAACTCGGACGGGTGAAAGGCTCCATCGAAGCGGCGGTCGAGCACGCCCTCAAGGCTGCCGACGCCGACCCGGCAATCCCGAGGGACCGCCTCGCACGGCTGGCGCTGCTTCGCCGCGGCCTCATTCCTTGGCTGGCCGGCATCGATCCCGACACCGGTGCCCCGCGTCGCCGCGTCGCCCGGCTGTCTGAAATCCCCGCTGAAGCTCGGCCGCTGATCCAGCACCTCGTCGAGCAGCGCCTACTCGCGACCGATGTCGCCAAGGACACGGGCGAGAAAACGATCGAGCCCGCGCACGAGGCGCTGCTGCGGCAATGGGGCCTGCTGGAGGGCTGGCTGACAGAAGATGCCGGGCTGCTTGCCGTGCTGGAGGGCGTCAAGCGCGCGTCAGCGCGATTGGGCGGCGAACGCCAAGAACGCCGCCTGGCTCGCGCACGCGACGGATCGACTGGCGGCGGCGGAGCGGCTGAGCGAGCGCCCCGATCTCGCCGCCAACCTGGAGCCGACGGATCGCGAGTACCTCGTCGCATGCCGGAAGGTGGAGGCGGTCGCAAAAGGCAGGAAGCGGCGGGTGCAGGCGCTCATTTACGTGCTGCTTGTTCGGCATCATCGGTGGGCTCGTCGGCTGGATCAATCAGTCGCTATATAAGGAGCAGTGAATTGGTTCACGACCATGCGGCCGTACATGGTCGCGAATGTGTCCCTACGTGCTCAAGCCGGAAGCCGAACGTGCGCTGAAACCGCTAGCGAGGTCTTCCGTGAGTGCGCCAAGGATTGTCCGGAGATGATTGTCATTCCGGCGGGCGAATTCACGATGGGATCGCCCACGACTGAAACAGGCCGCTATGCAATGAAGGTCCGCAGCACAAGGTCACGTATGCGAAGCCCTTTGCCGTGTCCAAGTTTGACGTGACGTTCGCCGAGTGGGACGCCTGCGTCGCGGTTGGCGGATGCTCCAGCGCCAGCGACAACGGCATTGGACGGGATGCAACCGGTGATCGAAGTCACCTGGGATGATGCCCAGCAATATGTGGCGTGGCTCTCCAAAATGACCGGCCAGCCCTACCGCCTGCTCACGGAGGCCGAATGGGAATACGCGGCTCGCGCCGGTACCACTCGGCCTATTTCTGGGGCGATGAGATCGGCAAGGGAAACGCCAATTGCAATGGCTGCGGCAGCCAGTGGGAGCCAACCGCCGACTCGCCAGTCGGATCATTCAAGCCCAATGCGTTCGGCCTCTACGACATGGCCGGCAATGTGTGGCAGTGGGTCGAGGACTGCCACTCACGATCACTACAACGGAGCGCCCACTGACGGCTCGGCGTGGACCAGGCGGCGATTGCAGCAGCCGTATCGTCCGCGGCGGTTCCTGGATCGACTTTCCGCAGTCCTCCGCTCGGCCAACCGCGATGGGCGCGCCACCGACTTTCGGTTCAGCAACTACGGCTTGCGGATCGGCCGGACACTCGCGCCGTAAATCTTTACTTCTTTGACCTCTTGGCATTCAGGGACGAAGCCCCTGGTGGAGTTTTTATGGGCGTAACTTCAATGACCGATAATTCAATTCGAGGCGCATTCGTGACCGAACTATAGTGCGTTCCGTGGGGCAACCAAGTGCACACATCGGCGGGCCACCAGCAGTTTCAATCTCGCTGAGCGCTCCAAGCGCCGGTACAGACCGTATTTTCCGAATGAGCACGCCATGATCCGCCGCCGGAACTGCCTGATAGCCGCCCCGATCCCACAGCATTGCTTTCACCAACGGCGGCTGTCACAGTCAAAGCGCCGCTAGGCGCCACACGTCCCGCGAAGTTAGTTGGATTAGCAGCGTAGAAATGCACAACCCCATTGATGATTTGAACTTCGCCACGGGTGATTGGGTGGCAGGGTCCAGACTTCGTGAGAACAACAACGCTCCATGCGCCGTCGAATTTACTTTCCGCATTCGCACTCGGCACGGGGGCAACCATTAAAGCGGCAAACGCGCTCGCCAAGATGGCCGCACGGGTAGAATGACTGATCATGTGAGCCCCCCACTTACTCGCCCGGTATTTTCTGGTCGGCCGACGACAATTGCGTAGAAAAATTGGCGCACTGTATCGTTCTTAAAGTCAACGTCGACCACCATTTCGTCATTGCCCGTCGGCGCTGAGGTTGGTTGAGTATAGGTTGTAGAATGCTCGGAGTGCAATCAGGCGAGGCGCGTTTCTAAGTTGAGCGTGGATGTCCGCTATTGGCACTTAGCGGACATTGCCTAGTGCACTGCACATGTCTGCTTTTGGGGGTAAAGCGGGCATGCTGACCCGTGCTGCTGCGCAGCAATTTTGACCCATGTCAATGCGCGAATCTCATTCTTCCCGTGGCATTGGGGAAGACCGCAGGAGGATTTCATGCAAATCCGTAATGCAGCGCATGACCGGCAGCTCGATCTTTTGGATTGTAGGACAGCGATGCTCGGTCTCGATCTCTACGCCATTGAAAGTTACAAAACGTTCGAAGAGCTGAAGCGTCGTTGTTTCAACTGCGGCTTTCAAGAAGCTTGCGCGGTGGACCTGAGGGGCGACCCCAATAGTTTAGTCTGGGAGTCATACTGTCCGAACGCAGCGGTTCTTTGGGAGCTTGCCGAGGAGTGGTGGCTGACGCATTGATAGACGAACCACATCGGCTATGTGTGTCAGCTAGAGGTAGCACGGAGGTTGATGATGACCCGCCTGATTTTTGCCGTCATCGCTGTTCTCGCAGGTATGTTTTTTGTTCTACATCCGGCTCAGGCTGAGGCCCCTTGGTGCGCGATGATAGAGAACGGCACAGGTAGTGTGTATTGGGATTGCCAGTATCGCTCGTTCGATGACTGCTACCGCAGAGGCAATATTTTGGCGGGCAGTCGTGGCTTCTGCAATCCGAGCCCGTACTATGTCGCCAGCGCTGCCGGAGACACGCGCTCAGCGAAACGCCGCGCTCGCCTGCAGTAGCAGCAGCACCTGACATGTCCTGAATGTCCGCTTTTGGCACTTAGCGGACATTGCCTTTTGCACCGCACATGTCTGCTTTTGACCCAAAGCGGACATTCGATTGACCGGCCGTTCATTTGAGCAGTGGCGGGGAACATTTTCGCGTTCGACAAGTTTCAACGAAGACTGGTGCGAGGTTATTTCGATGAATTTGTTCCTTGCCGGGTTGCTTGCATTAGTTTTGAGCGCGGTAACGGCCGTCGCCCAGGTGTCCACGCCACCTTCTTTGGCGCTATCCATCGATCAGCAGAATAAGGTCAGTGAAATCATCACCAACGGAACCTTGCGCCCGCTCGGCGCGACCGCTTTCCCGGTCGCAATCGGCACAACGGTACCTGCGAACGTATCCATACAATCATTGCCGCCTGACGCCGAGGAATTAGCGCCGCAATTGCGCGGAACGAGTTATTTCGTTGTCGAAGAGTTGGTGGCTATCGTCGATACGAAGTCGCGGAAGATCGTTGCCGTGATGCAAAGAATGCGCCGCCAGAACACGACTGGCGCCCGCCCTTGAAAATCCCCTGAAGCCAAAAAGCGCAATGTCCGAGCCGACATACCATTCGCACCTGCCATTCACAATTGTGACAGCGTTTTTTCCTCGGGCGGCTTCACATGCCGGAACGAAACCAGCAGTGCCAGGTCGTAGGCTATCTTGAGTATTCCGCAGAGCACTAACGGCAACCCTGAAAACGATGTTGCCAGCAAAACGCCCGTCATCGCCGGGCTGATGGATGATGCGAGGCTTCGGGGGACGGCGGTCACGCTCGCCGCGGCGGTCCGTTCGGCGGGTGTTACCACGGCCATCACGTAGGAAGTGCGCGTTGGCACATCCATCTGCGATAGGGCGGCCCGCAACAACAGCAAAACTTGAGTAAGGATCAAACTTGGGGAGATGGCCGCGAGAATGAGAAAAATGCTGGATGGAATGTGGGTAAAGACCATTGTGTTGACGAGGCCGATGCGCTTCGCGAGCCATGCGGCGACTGGATAGGAAAATGCACTCAGCGTGCTCGTCCAGAAGAAAAAGACGCTGGCCGCCGAGAGCGACATGTCAAAGCGCTGGAACAACCACAACGCCAATAGTGATTGGACGACAAAGCCCCCGGCAAAAGCATCAAGACTGAACAGGGCGGCCAGTTTGTAGACAACTAGTCGCGACGGACCGAGCGGCGCGCTGGGTTTTGCCTCATCCACGTGCGCATGTGGCAGATACCGGTAGAGCGCAATGCACAAGAGACCGAGCGCGGCATAGGCGTAGAACATGACTTTGAACGCAGTCACCGTATCCGCACCGGCCTTAGCCATGAAATCGGGCGCTGCCGCAGCCAACGATCCCAACGCCATCGACAGCGCGCCTATCAGACTGTAGCGCGCGAATGTGCGTGTCCGCTCCTGATCGGGCACACCGTGAGCGAGCATGGCGTGCTCAAGCGGCACCAAAACGCCCAGGTCGCCGGTCGACGGGTTGATCGTTCCGACGAACGCGACGACCGCAATAACAGCGAGTATATCTACATTAGGGAATGCAACGCCGGTGCAGGCCATCAGGACGGCGCCAGCCAGCAGCAAATTTCGTAGATCATATCGTGGCGCGATGAAGCCGACAGCGAGCGTGAACAGCGCTGTTCCAAGCAGCGATGCACTGGCAATCAAACCGATTTGCGCGGCGCTGAAGCCAGCCGCCGACAAATATGCCGGCAGTACAATGATCGCAAATCCGTCGCCGAAGCCTCGGACCCCGCGCGCAACGTAAAGCAGCATGACGCTCTTGCGCGCGGAGCGAGGCTTTTCAGATGAAGTCATTCGGGCAGACTATCTGCTCCACGATTGGGCCAATGGCCAGTTTCGCCAGCCGTGACCGTTTTAATGGGACGCCTTATCGCGGGTGAGGCCGATATCCTTCAGTTGTCGGTCGTCGAGAGTAGCCAGGATTTGTCGAGTTCTGCGACGCAGTAAATATCGTTTGAGCGCCGCATGCAGTGCTAGCAACCCGTCAATTGCCAGCAGGACGATATGGTCTTCCCGCAGCAGGACGGCCTCTGTCTTACGGGGCTCTTTGCGTTTTTGCTTCTGTTTGCGTGCTTTACTGCTATCGAGACCGGTACCGATGATCTTTACATTGTCATGTTTGACAAAACTGCTGGGTAGCAGTCTGAGCATTGCGGGTGACATTTGCCTTCTCCAAACCGCATCCCTGCGACGGTGCGCATAAATCGCGGAAAAAGAGCAGAGCTTGGGCGAAATGCCTTGTAGCGGCCGGGTGGCTGCAATGGACCCGACATGGATTTCTCCAGTGCCGCCGCCGGTATGGGACTTGTGGTGACGGGACATCTCGCCAAAAGCCCTCGGCCCGACGCTCGGGCTAAGTGCAGTGCTTGGGCGAGGTGCCTTGGATAAGCCGGGCGACTGCTAATCAAGCCCGACGCCTAATCAAATGATACAGACTCTCAAGAAAGTCAAGATTGAGAGCGTGAGCGTCCACGGCGGCTCAACGAAAGTAGCGATAGCCGGCTGGCTGTAACTAATTGCCGCTATCGGCGCTTAGCGGACATTGAAGGACCGGCGTTCTCCCTCCTATATGTAAAGATCGACGGTTTTCTGGAGCGGCACATGCACAGCCATTCAATTGACGACTTTCGTCATTCCCACGTGTTTCTTGGCGACGCGCACGAGCGAAACGAACGTAAGACATGGGCCGTTATTGGTATCTGCGCCGCAATGATGGTCGCGGAAATTACCGGAGGCTTTTGGTTTGGCTCGGTCGCGCTTATCGCTGACGGTCTGCACATGTCCACGCACGCCGGTGCGCTTCTCATAGCGGCCTTGGCCTATACCTATTCAAGACGCTATGCGGATGATGCGCGGTTAGCATTCGGTACGGGCAAACTTGGTGACTTGGCCGCATTCACGAGTGCGATAGCTTTGGCAATGATTGCGCTGCTTATCGGCTACGAAAGCTTTGACCGCCTCATTAGTCCGGTGCCAATTGCCTTCAATCAGGCCATCCCGATTGCGGTGGTTGGCTTGGGCGTCAATCTGCTTAGCGCCTTCTTATTGCGTGAAGACCATGACCATCACCATGGGCACGCTCACGATCACCATCGCGCCCACGACCATCCGCACGACGATCATGACCACGCGCATGGAAACAGCGAGGTACATCGTGATCATAATTTGCGGGCCGCCTTTGTGCATGTCATGGCGGATGCTGCGGTGTCAGTCCTCGTAATTGTAGGGTTAGTTGCAGGTCGGCAGTTTGGCTGGGTCTGGATGGACCCGCTGATGGGCTTGGTCGCGACAGTCGTTATCCTAAGCTGGTCATGGACACTTATCAGCTCTGCTGGCGCTGTCCTTCTCGACGTTTGCCCCGATCCCGCATTGGCGCGAAGAATTGCTTCACGCCTTGAGCAAGGTAGTGACCGCGTGTCTGACCTTCATTTGTGGCGTTTAGGTCCGGGACATCTCGCGGCGGTCATATCGGTTGTGACCCACGAGCCGCGCGCGCCCGATCATTACAAGAGACGACTAAGCGGGCTTACCGGCCTATCCCATGTAACGGTCGAAGTGGTGCCGTGTCCGGGAGATCACCACTGATGTCCGCTATTGGCACTTAGCGGACATCGCGTTTTGCACCGCACATGTCTGCTTTTGACCCAAAGCGGACATTGACCCCGCCGCTTTAGCGGGCGTGTTTCGATACAGTTTCGAATAAGAAATCCATGACGGCCCGCACACGCGTAGTCCGCGCAAGATCCCGGTGGACCACGAGCCAAAGTTCCAATGAAAGGACTTTTTTCGGAGGAAGCAGACAAATCAGCTCGGGTTCCTTATCCGCCAGAGCACATGGCAAGATTGCAACGCCGAGACCGGCCTTACAGGCGGCGTGATGAACACGTCGCGAGTCCGAGGCGAGAGCAACTTTGGCACCTCGGGCATATTCAGCAAACCAAGGGCCGCCGCGCAAATGTGACCACTGTTTTGTCCAAGTAATGATTGAGATCGCCGATAGATCTCTTAACCCCGGCTTGAGTTCATGCGCGTCAGCATATTTTCGTGATGCGTAAAGACCGAAATGCCAGTCGCCGGCCCGCCGAATAACGAAATGGCCGCGCGCGGGCCTAGAACCTCGAAGCGCGATGTCCGCCTCGCGGCGCGCGAGATCTGCAAACTCCATTTGAGCGATAATTTCGAGAGAGATATTGGGATGTCGTGCGTAAAAATGGCCCAAATGCGGTGCAATCAAGTTTGCAGCGATATCATCCGATGCGGTGACACGCACCACACCGGTCGGTTGCATGTCGCGCCCAAGTGCGGCTCGCTCAACTGAAAGCGCCGCCGCTTCAACGTCTTCTGCTTTGCGTCGGATCTCGACACCGTTTTCGGTCAACGCATAGCCTGATGACTTGCGATCGAACAGTCGAACGCCAAGCTTCTTCTCCAGCACTGCAACGCGTCGGCTTACTGTCGACGCGCTTGTCTTCAAAATGCTAGCTGCCTCGCTCAGGCTGCCAAGCCTGGCAACAGCCAAAAAGTGTTTGAGGTCATCCCATTCCATAGGGGCTTGCAAAAACAGAAAACCGATTTGCAATTTTGCTCTTAGTTGCTTGTGCACTCAAGCTCTAAAATGACCGAATCTGAAGGGGGATTGGGCCATGACGCCACTTCGCATTCTTGCGCTCAGCATTGCGTGGTTATTGGCAGCAAATGTCAGCGCAACCGCCGCCAAAGACTACCCGACGCGACCGATACATTGGATCGTCGCATTTCCCGCTGGGGGCGCCAACGACACTGTTGCGCGTATCATCGCGCAATATTTATCGGAGCAACTCGGGCAACCCGTCATTATCGAGAACAAAGGCGGCGCTGGTGGAAACATCGGCACGCAAGCTGCGCTTGCTGCCGCGCCGGACGGTTACACGATTCTTTTCGCCGCGCCGCATAACGCGATTAATGCAACTCTTTACAAGAAACTCCCATTTGATTTTCTAAAGGACATAGTGCCGATTGCTGGAATTGCGCGCACGCCAAATGTCATGGAGGTGACGCCGTCGCTGCCAGTCAAAACTGTCGCCGAATTTATTGCGTACGCCAAAGCCAACCCCGGCAAAATCAATATGGCGTCGGCCGGCACGGGGACAGCAATTCATCTTTCTGGTGAGCTGTTTATGGCGATGACGGGAGTTAAACTTGTCCATGTTCCATATCGCGGCGGAGCACCGGCGTTGACCGACATGATCGGCGGACAAGTGCAAGTAATGTTCGACAACCTGCCGTCTTCAATTTCTCATATTCAGTCCGGAAAATTGCGGGCGCTAGCTGTGACAACGCTTGCGCGCTCTGCCTCGCTACCGAACGTGCCAACCGTGGCAGAAACTGTTCCGGGGTACGAGGCCGGTATTTGGTACGGCGTCGTCGCGCCGAAAGGAACCCCGCCAGAGATCGTCGAAAAGCTCAATCGTATTTTCACCGCCGCGCTTGCAAATTCCCAAATTAAGGCTCGATTGGCCGATCTCGGCTGCACGCCGATGCCAATGTCATCGGTCGACTTTGGCTCATTGCTTAAGGCCGAAACTGAGAAGTGGGCTAAAGTAATTCAATTTTCTGGCGCATCGGCAGATTAGTCATTGGAATTGCGAAAAGGCTTGCCGAATTCCGAAGATCTCAGCGAGGCGGACTTTCTTTAAGGATGTCCGCTTCTCTAATCGGCCGGTTTGGGTCAAGCGCTTTCAGACTATCCACCAGTACAGTGTCGATGTCGCTCACGGGCTCGCGCTTCTCTTCGGAATCGGCACCAGGGCCCTTCCATCATGGGATTCGAGAACGAGGCGGAACAATCTATTGGGCGGCCTTGCCGTCAATGTGACGGCAGGTCCAAGCGGACATGCGAACTCACCTCATCCATCGTCCCGCGAGGGACATCATTCCACCGCGCGGTGGAGTTCGAGTGTTCTCCTATTCAATGTGGTGCTGTGCGTCTCTCATGCCGCTGCGGCTTCTTCCCGGGTCCAGCGGAACTCGGTGCCATCAACCCAGATGCGGTGCATGATCACGGCCAACCGGCGCGCCAGCGCCACGATTGCCTTCTTCATTCCGCGGTGCCTGGCGATCTTCATCGCCCAGGCCTTGAGCCAGGACCATCTCTTTGAATGCAACATGGTCTGGGCCGCTTCATAGAGCATGACCCGCATCATCTCGTCTCCACAGCGTGATATTCTGCCGGTGCGTTCGATCTCGCCCGATTGATACTTGGCGCACGTCAGTCCAAACACCGCCCCGACTGACTTGGACTTCCTGAAGCGAGCGGGCACGTCGACGGTGGCGCGATAGGTCAGCGCCACCACGGGACCGACACCCGGGATCGTCATCAGGCGCCGGCACACCTCATCGTCCCGCACGATGGCCAGCAAGCGGCGATGCAGGATGCCGAGTCTGCTCGCGCAGCACCCGCCGGACGATGAGTAGCGGTTCGACCAGTACAGCCAGATCGGGGAGGTTCTCGACCAGTTCCCTGATGCGTGCCTCGAACTTCAGCTTCCCGACCATCCCGACCTTGAGGCCGAAGTTGCGCAAGGTTCCGCGCAGGTCGTTCTCGATGGCGATGGCCTTCGACTGCAGCAGCTTGCGGTGGGTCAGCAGCATGCGCAGCTTCTGGCTGCGTAACGTCTTCACATGCACCGGACGGTAAAGCCCCGCCCGCATCATCTGCGCCATCCCGCGCGCGTCGTTGCGGTCGGTCTTGTTGATCTGCGCCTTCAACACCGCCCGCATGTGCCGCGTCTCGACACAGATCACCGGCAAGCCCGCGTCCGCAAGCGCGCTGTAAAGCCACTGCGACAGCGGCCCGGCTTCCAGCCCAATCCGCTTGAAATGGTAGGCAGGGTTCCCCAGTACCGCGAGTAGCGCTTCAGGTTCGCTCGCTACCTTCACTTCACGCACGATCTTGCCCGTGTCATCCACAATGCAGACGCTGGTCTCCTTGACCGATACGTCCATTCCAGCAAAATGGTCCATGCTGCGCTTCTCCTTCTGATGCTTGAGGCCGTTCACACGGACCTCGTTTCACCATCAGCCTGAAGCGCAGCACCCAAAATCTTCAGCTATCCACAACAACGCCGGCCGATTACCCCATCTATTGGCACTTAGCGGACATGCGGCTTGTGCACTGCACATGTCCGCTTTCGGGGGTAAAGCGGACATGCGGCAGGCCTATTTTTCATGCTTGAAACTGGCTAACCCGCACGGTCGGCGGGACTTCGCATGGGGCCGAGTGGCGGGAAAGGACCCAAGCACCCCAGTCACCTAATGATGGCCAACCCCATCGCTGTGATGGCCGGCCCCACCGCCTTTGCGCTGTTCGACCACCGATAGGACAAACGCTGCGAATAAAGCTGCCGCGAACAGCCACGCAAAGGCGTCAGCAATTAATGCTGCGGCGGCTCCCGCCGGTTGTCCATTCCAGATGAGTGTCACGGGGAAGGTTACGATTATAAGCGCGAGACAAACGATCGTGACGATGCCGAGCCCAAAGTGCAGGTTATCGCGAATTATCTGACGACGGGTCATGTTTCAGTCTCCGACGCTGTCACCACTGCGCTCTCATCGACTATACGCCGAAAAACGCTTTTTTGTGATGGCCAGCACAGCGGGGTGCACTTGACGCAAGTAGTGTCACATCATCGAGAGCGACAGGCTCTCCCCGATACACCGCACCGGAGACCTCCAATGCGCACCATCATTTATCTCACGCTGATGACCGCAATCGTTGCCACTGTGTGGCTTACGGGACCTACGGTCGCAAAACAGACCGTTTCCATCGACCCCGTCAGCATGATGACAACCGCGACCAATTTGCCCACCGAGCAATTCGATCTGTACTAATCAGATAAAAGCGCAATGGCTTGATGAAAAAGAACAAAGGCCGGGGCTTCCCGGCCTTTTCGTTGTAGCTCACAGGGGGATGAGCCATGTGGGAGTATCTTGTGGTTAGGCTACGCACGAGTAAGCCAAGCGTTACAGAAAACATATTGAACGATTGGGGCCGCGACGGTTGGGAATTGGTTTCCGTGTGTTGGCATTTCGCGTGGACCACCGCGTATTTTAAACGCCTGAAAAGCTCAACGAGCGAGCTTCGTCCAACTCATTGATGCACCCATCTTCGACCCGACCATCGCCTCGGCGATCTCGCGCAGGTAGATCGGCAGGGTGATCGGGCCCGGCTCGGCAGATAACCCAATCGGAAGTCGGACGTCCGTTAGCCCAGCCGCACGGTCATTGTGCGCCCCATTTTGTTTTGACCAATTCCCTGGGGGGTCGTGCTACGGCGTGGCAGCCCAGCCGGGCGGACATGATGCAGACGGGGCGCGTTACATTTCCCGGTTTTACAGTTCGGGAAAATGCCTTTAGCGTCTATACGCGCCGTTAGAGAAGTTTGACACTGTAAGTAGTTGAAATCGCAAGATCGTGGCACTTCTCCCGGGCCCACCAGCTTTTTCAGCGACTTGTCGCGCCATCGACTGGCGCTGCCTAATTGGTAGGTTGAATGAGCAAACTCATTTGCTCAGTGTAGATCGGCGCTGCGCTCTCTTATCGCGCAGACTTGTTGTTGGGGCATATCAATGGAATTCGTAGGGATTGCAGCGCTCGGGCTGGTCTCGGGGCTGATGATAGGATGCATCGGCATCGGCGGGGTGATTCTTGTGCCGGCACTGGTTTTTCTCGGTGGAATTCCGATCAAGATCGTCATTCCTGCGGCGATGCTCGCTTACGTTCTCTCTGGCCTGGTTGCGAGCTTCGTATTTGCGCGCAACAAATCAATTCATTGGGGTATGGCCGCGTGGCTATGTGCAGGCGCGACGCCGACTGCATTCGCCGGCGCCTGGGCAGCTAGCGCAGTAAATGCGCGGGTTCTCGAGATCGCCTTGGGATTGTTGACGTTCGTGTCCGGTATCAATGCGTTGTGGGTGCGGCGCGCCTCCCATGAGACGCACGAAGTGTCCTCGGCGACTTTAGTGAGCGTCGGTGCCGGGACGGGATTTCTGTCGTCGCTGAGCGGCACCGGTGGGCCGCTCGTTTTGGTGCCGGTCCTTATCGCGCTGAAACTGCCGGCGCTTATTGCCATCGGCTTGAGCCAGGCAATTCAGTTGCCGATCGCAATCGCCGCGACGGTTGGCAATTTTCTTTACGGCGAACTCGATCTCAAATTCGCTGGAATATTGGCGGCGTCGCTGACCGTCGGTTCCTGGTACGGCGCAAAACTGGCGCACAGCCTGCCGCGTGAAAAGTTGCGTCAATTCGTGTCAGTCGCGCTGGTCGTTACGGGGCTTTGTATCTTTGCCAATGTGACCTTGAGAGCAATTCAGTGATGCGCGGCTTCCGTATTTGAGCGCGCGCGGCCAAAACACGACTTTGGCCGTTGCAACTTCCGCGACGCATGGCAATGACACGTAATCTCATTCTGCGAGAAAGCAGACCGGCCGTTCGGCGACTTCACGGCTAATCTCAAGCGCTTCCAAGATGAATATTGAGAAGTTGACTGATCCGTGGAAGGTTGGGTTTTGCTTCGGTGGTCGGAAAAAGATCGAGCTCTCGCAATGCCTCACCGTCGCGGGCCATGAGTGATATGCGCACACCCTTTGACGACCCGCCGGTGGCAAAAAACGCTCTTGTTGCCGACGAAACGAAATACACCACATGTTATATGTGCGCGTGCCGCTGCGGCATCAAAGTGAGTCTGCGCGATGGGGCAATTCGTTACATCGAAGGAAACCGCAATCATCCGGTGAACCGCGGTGTGCTGTGCGCCAAGGGCTCGGCCGGCATCATGCAGCACTACTCACCGGCGCGGCTGCGCAAGCCACTAATACGCACCGGCCCGCGCGGTAGCGGCGAATTCCGCGAGATCGAGTGGGAAGAAGCGCTCGCGACTGCGACGCAGTGGCTCGGCAATATTCGCAAGACTGATCCAAAGAAGCTCGCCTTTTTTACCGGGCGCGATCAATCGCAAGCTTTGACCAGCTGGTGGGCAACTCAGTTCGGTACTGCCAACTATGCCGCGCATGGCGGCTTTTGCTCGGTCAATATGGCGGCTGGTGGCCTCTACACCATTGGCGGCTCATTCTGGGAATTTGGTGAGGCCGATTGGGACAATACCAAATACTTTATGTTGTTCGGCGTCGCGGAGGATCATGATTTCCAATCCGATCAAGATCGGATTGGGCAAGCTAAAAAAACGCGGCGCCAAGGTCGTCTCGGTCAATCCGATCCGCACGGGATATTCTGCAATTGCCGACGAATGGATCGGTATCCGTCCCGGCACCGACGGACTGTTCGTGCTCGCAATCGTTCATGAACTTTTGCGCGCTGGCAAAGTCGATGCAGATTATCTTGCGCGTTACACGAATGCGAGCTGGCTGGTCGTCCAGGACAAAGGCGGAGCCCAAGACGGGCTGTTTGCGCGTAGCGATGGCGGTGCGCCGCTCGTTTATGACCGCAAACGCAAGTCGATCATAAGCGCGCTTGACGGGGACGTCAGTCCGGCGTTGAGCGGCGAATACGTTCTTGCCGACGGAACGCGCGTCATGCCGTCGTTCACGCTGCTGGCAGCGCGATATCTCGAGCAGAAATATTCTCCGGAAAACGTTGCCGAACGGACCGGGGTTCCCGTCACCACCATCAGGCGCATCGCCGCCGAGCTCGCACATATTGCGTTCAACGAGCCGGTGGTCATCGACCGGCCCTGGACGGATTGGGCCGGCCGGCGTCATTCCAAAATGGTTGGCAGGCCGATCAGTATCCACGCGATGCGCGGTATCTCCGCGCATTCGAACGGTTTCCATACTTGTCGCGCGCTGCATATGTTGCAGGCGCTGCTCGGCGCGATCGATACACCGGGCGCCTGGCGCTACGAGCCGCCTTATCCGAAGTCCGTGCCGCCCGCGGTCAAACCCGCAGGGCATGCTGATCCGAATGGGTCGTTAAACGGCCCACCGCTCGGATTTCCGCAGGGGCCAGAAGATCTGCTGGTGGACGAGAGCGGCAAGGCCCTACGCATCGATAAAGCCTTCTCCTGGGAAGCTCCGCTCGCCGCGCACGGCATGTTCCACACTGTGATTGCCAACGCGCACCGCGGCGATCCTTATACGGTCGACACGCTTTTCATGTATATGGCGAACATGAGCTGGAATTCCGCGATGAATACAGCGGAAATCATGCACATGCTCAGTGATATCGATCCGGCAACCGGGGAACATAAAATTCCCCGCATCATCTATTCCGATGCGTATTACTCGGAGATGGTGGCCTATGCCGACCTGGTGTTGCCGGACACGACCTACCTCGAGCGCTACGATTGTATTTCGCTGCTCGATCGGCCGATCAGTAATGCTGAAGGCGCCGGCGATGCCATTCGCCAACCTGTGATCAAGCCCGACCGCGACGTGCGCGCGTTCCAGGATGTGCTTATCGACCTTGGCGCGCGGCTCGGGCTTCCATGCTTCGTCAAAGACGGAAAGCCGTGTTATCCGGGCTTCTATCCAGACTTTATGGTCAATCACGAGCGTATGCCTGGCATCGGTATGCTTGCGGGCTGGCGTGGCGATAAAGGCGACGCCAGCGCGGTCGGCCCGCCAAATCCGCACCAACTCGATCGATATATCGATAACCAGTGTTTCTGGCGGGCTGAGATTCCGCCTGAAGCGCATTTCTTCAAGCCATGGAATGCCGCCTATCTGAAATGGGCAGTCGAGATGGGATTCCTCGACAAGCCGGAGCCGATCTTCATCCAACTCTACAGCGAGACGCTGCAGAAATTTCGCCTGGCCGCGCGCGGTCACGGCAAAATTGCGGTACCGGAGCAACATCGTCAACGCGTCGATACTTATTTCGATCCATTGCCGATCTGGTACATGCCGTTCGAGGAAGCGGACGCCGGCGGCAAATTCGAGTTTCATGCCATCACGCAACGGCCGATGGCCATGTATCACAGCTGGGGTTCGCAAAACGCCTGGCTGCGCCAGATCCATGATGAGAATTTCCTGCATATCAATCGGGAAACGGCGACCAAGCTCGGCATCGGTGATGGTGATTGGGTGAAATTGACGAGCGCCCATAGCGCCCTTGTCGTGCCGGCAAAGCTTATGGATGGCGTCAATCCGAATACAGTGTGGACGTGGAACGCCATCGGAAAGAGATCGGGTACGCGGAATCTTGCTCCCGATACCGGTGAGAGCAAGCGCGGATTTTTACTCAATCATCTCATTCGCGATCTGCTGCCACCGCGCGCGGACGGATATCGCTACTCCAATTCAGATCCGGTGACCGGGCAGGCTGCCTGGTACGATTTGCGCGTCCGTATCGAAAAAGTCGCCGGAAAACGCGATCACAGCGAGCCGGCCTTTGACACGCTCGACGCACCCAAACTACCGGAACGCCCGGCGATCCTCCGCTATGGCGCTATGTTCCGAGAGAAAGCGAAATCCCGATGACAACGCTTCCCCAACAGACTAGCGGCAAGAAGCTCGGTCTCGTCATTGACCTCGACATCTGCGTCGGCTGTCACGCCTGCGCGGTAAATTGCAAGGAGTGGAATAGCGGCGGCGTTGCTGCGCCGATGACCGATCTTGATCCGTACGGCCCGGATCCGCTCGGCGTTTGGTTCAACCGCATTCACTCATTCGAGGCACAAAATAGCGCCGGCAGCCGGACCGTCCATTTCCCGCGCTCATGCTTGCATTGCGAGCAGCCGGCTTGCGTGACTGTGTGTCCGACCGGCGCGAGCTACAAACGGGCCGAGGATGGCATTGTGCTGGTCAACGAAGACATCTGTATCGGTTGCAAATTGTGCTCATGGGCCTGTCCCTATGGCGCACGAGAATACGATTATGATGTGGGCGTGATGAAGAAATGCACGCTTTGCATTGATCGAATTGACAATGAGAACCTCGATGTCGTGGAACGCGTACCGGCTTGCGTCTCAACCTGTCCGACATCGGCGCGTTCATTCGGCGACCTGGGCGATCCAAATTCGGACGTTTCAAAATTGGTGCGCGAGCGTGGCGGCTACGATCTCATGCCGGAAATGAGCTACATGCCGACCAACAAATATCTGCCGCCGCGGCCGCGCCGCACCGAGGCATCCGCAATCGGCGCCGATGCCAGATCGGCGCCGCTGCCGAAGCGGGCGGATTCCTCGGCTGGATTGACCGTTTGTTGTCGGATTGAGCCACGGTGCATCCTTCGTTCTCCATTATTTTTTTCACGACCGTATCGGGCGCCGGCTATGGCTTGCTTGCATTTCTCGGTATCTACGGCGCTGTCGGCTTGCTGCCGCAAGACCCTGTTTTCACCCTCGTTGCGATGCTACTGGCGTTTGGCGCAATCGGAGCTGGCCTGTTGTCGTCGATGCTGCATCTCGGTCGTCCGGGAACGCGCGTGGCGGGCGCTGTCACAATGGCAAAGCTCCTGGCTGTCGCGGGAGGGGGTCGCTTCCATTGTCACATTTCTCCCGGCGCTCATCTTCGGTTTTGATTGGCTCCGCAACAACAACGGTAAAATGCTTGTTGCAAGTGGGATCGCCAGCGCCGTCTGCACGATCATCACAGTCGTCTGCACGGCTTATATTTATCGCTCGCTCAAGCCGGTTCCGCACTGGCACAATACCGCTGGGTCGTTGCGAACTATCTGGCTCTTGCGGCCATGATGGGAGCACTTCTCTTGCGATGCTCTCTGGTTTTTCGGGGTACGGCCTACCTGGCGTGTTGACGGTGTCGCTAACGACCGTCGTCGTCGCGCTCGTCTCCGAGCTCGCCTATTGGTGGGATGTTGATCGTGCGCAGCCCGTCAGCACACCGGAAAGTGCGACAGGGCTGGGCGCGCTCGGCACGGTGCGGCAGCTTGATGCTCCACATACGTCGGAAAACTACCTGTTGAAGGAAATGGGCTTTCGTATCGCGCGCAAACATGCGCGCAAGCTGCGGATGATTGCCGTCGCGCTGGCCTTCGTGTTGCCGATCGTTCTACGTCGGCAGCCTTCGTGGTCCATGACCTGCCTGCCGCCGTCTGTCTATTTGTCGCGGTGGCGAGCGCTTTTGCAGGGGTTCT